>NZ_JABBFO010000029.1 GCF_018494035.1 Rosenbergiella australiborealis | reverse complement strand
AGCTTCTTGATGATCTACTTGAATATGATGAAAGCGCTTATAACAGATTCCTTGAGATCCTGAAAGCTGAAGGTAGGTTAGATCCAGACTTCTATTAGCTTTTAACGATCCCGGCCATCAAGCCGGGATCGTTTTACTGACTAATCACTCTTCAGCCAGCCGTATAATCAGTTCTCCCTGCTGATCACTGACTTCAACCTTCCTGTCCGTCTCAAATCCCAGCGCCTGCATCCAGTGGCCTTTAAGGATAATCGATGGTGAAGGCTGATGCTTAATGTGATCACGAACATATTGCTGAGAATAACTGGCTGAGTGTGGATGAAGCCGAGCGTAAGAAAGCACTGGAGCTGAAACGCGACATACTGAAAGAGCCGCTGACACTCGCAGAAGAGAAAGAGCTGGCCGGAATAAAACAGATGGATAAAGACCGCGATCAGGCCATTAAAGATGCGTGTACGCAGGGTAATAAAGGCAGCGCGGCCTGTGGCGGGCTGGTTAACGAGGCGCAGTCTGCATTAGCGAAGTATGGCGATAATATAACCTAATCACTGCCTTCCCGAAACCGGATAGAGAACTAACAGACGGTAAGTTGATTAATCCGGGTCATAGCGACCAGCAAGGGATAGTTAATACGGGCAACAATCAGCCATTAGCGTCAAGTCCAACACATACAGGTAATAGTGATGATTTAGTAAGTACGGGTGGAACAAGTACAGTAACGCCGCTTCCGGATGGGCCAAGTAAGGATGAATTGGCTTATTTGGCAGAGGGAAGAGATAATAGGTTACCAATTCCAGAATCTACCGTAGCGAGTAATGGATTAAAAGTCGAATCAAATACTAAACATACTCCAGGCGCTCAAGGGTTTAGGCCAAATGCAGGTATAGAGCCGAGAGATTCGTTGGACTTATTCAAAAATTCAATATCGCTGATTGGTAATAAAGCTCGTTATAGTATGGGGAATGATGGTTCAATTCATCGCTATTTTCCTGACAATACAGGCACATATCATTGGTCTGGAAGCACTGGCGATTTAAAAAACCCGATGCAGCTAGACAATAAGACTAAAGCCCAACTACGCAAACAAGAGGGATGGAAAATCAAATGATAATTGGTAATCCTTATCAAATTGCCATACAAATAGAGCAGTTAGATGTTCTATGTTCTCCAACTGGGATTTTTAATTTAATACTTAACGATGTATTGATCCCTGCAAAAGGAGTAACTACTGACCTTTATATTGTTATCTCTTCGTTGAAAGAAAGTTTAGAAATGGGGATTAAAGATATAGATGGAGATATTGGTGGTTACCCTTTAGATGAAATGGACTTCTCTGAAGGGACCCCAGATAAATTGATATCATTAAATGTCGCTGAACTCTATGATTATGGCTGTAATTTTTGGCTGGGATTTGATGGTGATGAGGAGCGTTTTATCTACACTCGGGATTTTGAAAGTAGCTTTATGGAAAATAGATTTCCCAGAGGGACAGTTGAAAGTTTAATAAAATCATTACCCGATGCGGAAATGCTAGTTATGGATAAGCTCCCTAATATGACAATTACAAAAATAGCATAACTCATATTTTGCTGGTTTTTTTGATCACTTTTTCTGATTAGTTTTATTAAGCTATTAAAAATAAATATCCTATTGATAAAAGGGAATAGATGACTACTCAGTCGTCGTAATAGCAATTGTGGTGGGATGCCTGAATAGGCTGCTCTAGCAGTGATAGTGCCTGGATTAGCACCTCTGCCAGCGTCAATAGCAATAAAGACAAGAAGAATGGCTGTTCCCTGACTCATCAAGTCACTTTACACAGCGATTGCGATACCACCTTAACCGGTGTGCAGGTGAATGGTAAACGGATTGCGGCGGAAATTGGCCATAACTTAACGCTAACCTCTGAGCAAGACAGCAACCGCTACTATTCCAAGTAAAAAAGTGCCAGCGCGGGTGAAAGCTGTACCTTTAGCACCATGAGCCCTTCAGGGAGCGTCAATCTCGCGCGCGATAAGATGGA
>NZ_JABBFO010000028.1 GCF_018494035.1 Rosenbergiella australiborealis | reverse complement strand
ATGCGTCAAAAGTAGACTTTTTTGCGTCAAAAGTAGACTTTTGCCTAATGGTTGCCCTGTGCTTGCAGCAGGCTTATAAAATCAAAAAAATATCCCATGCTGATTTTAAATTGAACGGTAACTTTGATTATCCCGATATAAAAAAAGCTGCCCGATCTCCATTTTTAAAGAGGTGATCGGGTGGTGTTTTAGTGGGTTGGGTATCGAATTCCCCTGAATTCAGTCGCTAGTCACTTCGGCGCATAACGATTCATCGCCTCAAAATTTATCTAAGCGATTTTGAGCCGTTTTAGAGGGTGAGGTGTGGGATTTTATGGGTTAGGGCGTTAAAACGCCCTGAGCGCATTTTGGCGGTGCGTGAAATACGCCATTATGTTAAATAAAATTCGATATTATGCAAAAGCATAATAAAAACAATAACTTGCGATCATTGGTTCCTAGGTGTATGATTTTTAAATCAACTGATATTTAGGACTTAACATGAATCAAAACAGTTTTTATAACGACTCTATTTTTGCCATTTTCAAAGAGGCAAATTATGCACAGTTAGACATCAATTCTTTTAAAGAATTAGGTTTCGATATTGATTCGGAAGAGTTTAAATTTCAAATGAAATCGTTGACCGATAATGGACTGATACAGCGTAGTGATGGAGAGCGTGGGGTTGGTCTTTGTTATTCTAAAGCTGACGATAGCTATGGTGCCAGTTATTGGATTCCTTCTATCAAGTTACAGTTAAGTCTTCGAGGTCGTCATGTTTTTTCTGCGACAGGATTTTAGCTTTCCCAGATAGCTACTCAGTAGTGCCTCACGCTTGACGTGACCATGATCAATGAGAACGCTCAAGAGTGACTCCGAAGGGGGCAGCTCTTGAACGTGAAACCGCACTTTTTTATCTCAAATCTGACGCGCTTCGCTTGTCCAACGCCAAAAAATCCCCCTTCCAGGCTAACGCTTGGAAGCGTCATTTTTCGGCGTTTCCAATGGCCCATAGGTAATCGCCATCGCAAACCGTGTGAAAATTAACCCTTTTTTGTTGTTTGTTCTTGTGATCCATCTTCAAAGGGCGTAAAACGAAAAAACCCACCGTGAAGGTGGGTTGATCGGGAAAGTGAAGTACCACCTTCAGTTTTCCGTTTGGTAAAAGGTTTTGGCGACCGATTACCGTGGTAATGCCTAGAACAAGTAAGCAGTTACCGAGTTTCTTCAGTTTAACACCTCTGAATTCTCTCGCAATACTTCTCAAGCGTAATCACTGTAAAAGTCTTAGAAACCCTTTACCAATGGCTACCGCCAGTGGCGTTTTTGCGTGTCTGTAAGGGTTGGACTCAAGAGAAATAGTTACCTTACAAGGCGCGGTAGTCGGGCTTAACGGGGGGTTCGTGCATATAGCCCAGCTTGGAGCGAACTGTCTAAGTGGAGTTGAGTGTCAGGCGTGGTATGAGAAACCGCAGCCATAATTGCGGATAGACACCGGCAAACCATAAGACGGGAACACAGGAGCGCACGAGGGAGCCGCTAGAGGGAAACGTCTAGCATCTTGATAGCTGTGTCGGGTTTCGCCGCCTACTGATTAGAGTACCGAAAACGCATTGTTTTTGTGAAACTCATCAGGGGGGCGGAGCCTATGGAAAAACGCCCTTGTTTTTTTGTAGGGCGTGCCTCTTTCGGTTTTCTTTCCCCTGTCATGCTTAATCCATCATGCCCTAAAAATATGCCGCCAACGCTCGCCACAGTCTTTGAATAGCGAAGTCTTTCAAAGCGAGGAAGCGTAATTTTATAACCCTGTTAATGTTTCTCCTTACGCCCCTATCTTAAATATTCTCCTGATTGTTTTTATCAGGTTTATTTATGGTCTTTCGTCTCACCGATTTTAATCAGCGCAACATTCAAAAACCTCAATAGGGTTTTAAGGGTGTCTTTTTTTGATTTTAAAAAACCGAAACGAGCTATGTACGGCAAGGGCTGAGTGGGGGTTGATGCAGGATAGCCCAACAAGGGTGAAATGGAGCCATTTGGCTCCATTTCACCCTTGTTGGGCGGCAACTTTCAGTTGCTTCTCGATTAAACAAACCCCTCGCTTGCGCGAGCGTTTTATTTAATATCCCCCACTCTATTTTTTTAAAATGGAAGCATGGGAATTGATTACCCATGCAGGATAGCAACCATGCGTCAAAAGTAGACTTTTTTGCGTCAAAAGTAGACTTTTGCCTAATGGTTGCCCTGTGCTTGCAGCAGGCTTAT
>NZ_JABBFO010000027.1 GCF_018494035.1 Rosenbergiella australiborealis | reverse complement strand
TATTTTCGATTTAAAAAATCGGAATGGTTAGCGTATTTTTGTTTTAAATAAGCCTGCTGCAAGCACAGGGCAACCATAGGTCAAAGGTTCTACTTTTGGCGCAAGAAGGTTCTACCTTTGACGCATGGTTGCTATCCTGCATGGGTCATCAATTCCCATGCCTCCCATTATCAAAATCAGCATAAAAATAGTGGGGGATATTAAATAGAATGCTCGCGCAGCGAGGGGGTTTATTTAATCGAGAAGCAACGCAAGTTGCCGTCCGAATGAATCGAAATGCTAGCATTTTGGGACAGTAGGGCTATCCTGCATCAACCCCCACTCAGCCCTTGCCGTATATAGCCCGTTTCGGTTTTTTAAAATCAAAAAGAGAGACCTTTTAAACCCTAATGAGGTTTTTTAATGTTTCGCTGATTAAAATAGGTGGGGAGTAAGCTCATAAATAAACCTGATAAAAACAATCAGGAGAATATTTAAGATCGGGGCGTAAGCAGAAAATGTCAGGGGAGCTATAAAATTACGCTTCCTCGCTTTGAAAGACTTCGCTATTCAAAGACTGCGGCGAGCGTTGAGATTATCTTCTTAGGGGCTTTGGTTTGTTCCATGTGAATTCATTCGCGTGACGTTCTGCTTCACGTTCTTTCTTTGCAGACTCAGCTTTTCTTTGAGAAAGGATTTGTTCTCTTGCTCGACTCAAGACACTTTTACGTTCAATACCATTGAGTGATTTACCTTTGACACGCTCAGACTCAGCAATTGCATCATCAATAAATTTCTTTTCAGATGCGTTAAGTGACGAGATACGACCAGCCATAGAAACCTCCGCGAGCAAACGAAAAAGAAACCCCGTTTTACCATAGGCTCCGCCCCCCTGACGAGTTTCACAAAAACATGGCGTTTTCGGTACTCAAATCAGTAGGCGGCGAAACCCGACACAGCTTAAAGATGCTAGACGTTTCCCTCTAGCGGCTCCCTCGTGCGCTCCTGTGTTCCCGTCTTATGGTTTATTGGTGTCTTCCCGCAATTATAAGGCTGCGTTTTCTCATACCACACCTGACACTCAACCCCACTTAGACAGTTCGCTCCGAGCTTGGCTATCTGCACGAACCCCCCGTTTAGCCTGACTACCACGTCATGTAAGGTAACTATCGTCTTGAGTCCAACCCTTACAGACACGACTTATCGCCACTGGCGGTAGCCATTGGTAACTTGTTTTAGGGAGGGAGGTCTTGATATTCATAGTGAGATACAGCTACACTTATCGAACAGTTTTGGTGACTTCGCTCCCTATAAGCAAGTTACCTAGGTTCAGTCGAGTTACAGCTCTGACTGATCCAGTAAAAAGGCCACCTTACAGGGTGGCTTTTTTCGTTTATGCGCAAAAGATTACAGCTAGATAGCGCCGATCTCAAGAAGATAATTACGCTCAATAGCTATAGAGTAGAGATAGGACAGATCTACCTAATAAAAATACATTACATTTCTAAGGCGAAAGATGAGTACAGATATTGAAACCCTAATAAGACTATCTGATGAAGAAGAGAAAAAATTCTCTAACCTCATAAAAGAAAAAAGAAAAAAACTCATATCAGCTCCAAAAGTAGCAGCTAAAAAAGCAACTGAAGCCAACCGTGACTTAGTATGTGGTTTGTTGGAAAAACAAGAAATAACTCAAGCTATAGTTCAGCTAAGGGAGCTAGCTTATGATGAGTTTTTAAAAGAAGAATCTATATTTAACGCCGTTATTTTGAAGGAAATTGGTGAGAATTTTTCAGCTCCAAAGTCAAAACTTGATGAATTATGCACCGAATTATCTCGGCATGATCTCACTAACCTAGATAACTTAACTCATAAGATAACAGAGCTTTTCGGAAACTACTCTGGATACATTAGTCCTTACATCTATCAACTATGCTTAAGCAACACCCAATCTCGACGTTCTAGAGCAGGGAAAACATTTGAAGGTATCATCTACTTTCTATACGAATATTTTTCCTACCCTTTCCAATCTCAAGCATCTATAGGGAAAAAATCATTTAGTGATTTGGGTTTAGGGAAAGTCGTAGATTCAATACTTCCAGGTATATCTGCTTTCAATCAGCGTAGAGATAAAACGATTGTCGGCACAATGAAAACAACATTAAGAGAACGCTGGCAGGAAGTAGTGGAGGAGGTAGCGAGATCTAACTTGCCTAACATTCATTTACTTACAGTTGATGACAGCATATCAGTTAGTAAAGCCGAGCAAATGGCTAAACATAATATTGTTTTAGTAGTAAGAAATGACCTTAAAAATACAGAAAAGATGAAAGATAAACGTAGCATTATCGACTTTGAAACATACTTTTTAAATGAATTACCAGAAACATTGAAATATTGGGATGCTGTATAAAATGATACGAATCATAGACCTATTTGCAGGAATTGGAGGGATTAGGCTGGGTTTTGAACAGGCGTTTTCTGGTGTTGAATGCGTTTTTACTTCGGAAATAGATAAGTTTGCTATTCAAACTTACAAAGCAAATTTCGGTGATGAAAATATCAACGGGGACATAACTCTAATATCAGAAAAAGATGTTCCCGATCACGATATTTTACTAGCTGGGTTCCCATGCCAACCCTTCTCTCAAGCAGGACTGAAAAAAGGATTTTCAGATACTAGGGGCACTCTTTTTTTCGATATAGAAAGAATACTGATAGAGAAAAGACCAAAGGCATTTTTACTAGAAAATGTTAAACAATTAAAAGGACATGAGAAAGGTCAGACTTTACAAATCATCTTAGAACACTTAAAAAAAGCTGGGTATAAAGTATATTTTGATGTTCTAAAAGCTAGGGATTTTGGTGTACCCCAAAATAGAGAACGTATTTTTATCGTTGGTTTTCTAGACCAGAATGTTGATTTTAAATTCCCTAAACCAACAAATATCGAAACGTTCGTTGGATCTATATTAGAAAAAAATGTGGATAAAAAATACACCATCTCAGATAAGCTCTGGGAAGGACATCAACGAAGAAAAACCCAAAACAAACTCAATGGTAAGGGCTTTGGGTATGGTATTTTCAATACGCTATCCCCTTATACAAATACTATCTCAGCTCGGTATTACAAAGATGGTAGTGAAATACTGATAGAGCAAAAAGGGAAAAACCCACGGAAGATAACACCTAGAGAAGCAGCAAGATTACAAGGATACCCCGATTCTTTCGAGATCCCAGTATCAAACGCACAAGCTTACCGACAATTTGGTAACAGTGTTTGCGTGCCTGTAATCTCAGCTATTGCTAAAGAAATGCGTAATGCTATGAATCAATCTGATTTAACATAAGCCCATCTTACGCGCACCGCTCAAACGCCCTCAGAGCGATTCTAGGGCGTAATCCATTAAAATCCTACGTCTTACCCCCTCAAAACCGCTCAAAATGGCTTAGATGAATTCTGAGCCTATGAATCGTTATGCATCCAAGTGAGTAGTGGATGATTTCAGGCTGATTTGATACCCAACCCCACAAAACACTGTCCGATCACCTCATCGAAAACGGTGATCGGGGTAAGAAATGTTGTTATCGGAAACGCTGTAATAAATTAAGCCAAGTTTAACCTGGTTTAATTTATTACAGCGTTGAGCAAGCCCTATAGGGGCGCGGTAGGATTTTAATTTAGGTTCGTAGAACCGCATCCTAGTTTGGGTTTTAAAGGGGAACCCTTTAGCACTCCGATTATTCAAAGGGAGGAACTCCCGTGTATACATCGGTGTCGTGCCTTACTACTTTTCACGTTTTTTGGCTGGATAGCAAAAGGATAGCAAGGAGATAGCAGGAAGATAGCAGGAAGATAGCAAGGAGATAGCAAAAGGATAGCAAGGAGATAGCAGGAAGATAGCAAGGAGATAGCATTTTAGATAAGAATCTTGGTTAATCGGAGAAAACCTCGCTCGATTTAAAAGAGATAATATTTTCGATTTAAAAAATCGGAATGGTTAGCGTATTTTTGTTTTAAATAAGCCTGCTGCAAGCACAGGGCAACCAT
>NZ_JABBFO010000026.1 GCF_018494035.1 Rosenbergiella australiborealis | reverse complement strand
GTGCGCTAATACTGCCGATTAACTGCGCTTCACGCAGACGGTTCTGTTCTTTTTCCTTATCAAATATCGGACTCAGGGTCTGATTGGCACTGTCGACATCGCGGATAAGGTTTTCGATGTTTTGTTGTTGTCCTTCTACATTTCACATCACTATCGTGCTATTGCTTACCGCCGCGTGGGTGGTTGAGCTATCGTTTTTCTTTTTATTACCTGCAATCGCTAATCCATTAGCAAGAAGGCTGATACAGGCATACCCACAACTCAATCAAAACATTATACTGAAGATACATACGGGACCACATTGAGTATCAGTCTTCGCTACCGATTATTATTAAAGGCTTCTGAACGTGACGTAAAGTCTACAATTTAAGACAGGCGTGAAACTTAACTTAAGATAGTTGCAGAAGCGCGACGACTCACTGTACGGCAGAAAGTGGTGTAGGTAATAGACGAAATAATTTCAAAAGACTAGGATTGAGTAGAGATCATATATGAATAAAAAATACACCGAAACAAGTAAGTTCTTAAGTTATATATTACGCCACCAACCAGAATCTGTTGGTTTATCTTTAAATAAAGAAGGATGGGCTGTTATAAGCGATCTTATTCTTCTTTCCGCTAAAGAAGGTTACGAAATTAATTATGACTTTCTACAGTCAATTGTCGAAAATAGCGATAAAAAAAGGTTCATTATCTCAGAGGATGGATTGCGTATTCGTGCTAGCCAAGGGCATTCCACTCAAGACGTTAGCATACAATATAGTGAAAAAACACCTCCTGAAATCCTATATCATGGTACAGCTATCCGATTTATATCATCAATTAGAGAACAGGGTCTTATCCCTAAAGAACGTCAGTATGTTCATCTTTCTGAGGATAAAGGTACAGGATACCAAGTCGGACAACGTTACGGAAAACCTATCATTTTAATAATAAAAACCATGGAAATGCATGAGCAAGGATTTAAATTCTATCAGGCTGAAAATGGAGTCTGGCTAACAGACTCCGTTCCCTTTAAATTTATTCAGGTATAACTATTCCTGATTTTCTTCCAGTTCAGCTTTATGGTGGGCAGATTCTAGACGCGCCATTTTCAACCATTCGTCAAAATTATCTGTATAACCTCTATCTTCCCAGCCAGCTGAAGCAAAGGCGTGAACATAGTATACCTTCGGATTTCCAGATATATCAGCACCATCAAAGCAAACTATATCATCAGAGTAACGCCAGTTAGCAAAGGGAATTAATCTTCTTTCAGGATAAATATCTCTAACCTTTTCACACCAAAAATCAACATAATTTGAGGCGCAGCAGAAAAACCACCACGGTTCTATATCTTCTAACTCCATTTGGGACAAATATTTAACAAAACTGTCAGGAAAAGAAAATCCTGAGTATAAAAAATTTTGATACATCATGACTCTATTAATCATTTTTCTTTACCCATCATTCTAGGTGAATTAGTCGTACCATATGGATTATTCTTACTAAAACTACCACTCTGATTATTAATTCTTTCAGTGATAGCTTCACCCCAAGTTGTTGCAGAACCGAACCTACCAGAATCAACCATATCTTTTGGTAACGGATCATTAAAGTTTCTAACATTCGCTTCTACTCTAATACCTGCGTCTCTAGCTGCATTTATTCTGGTATTATCCATGCTTGTCATTTTACCATCAGGCATTTTAATGACATCAATAGGATCACCTTTCCAGCCACTTTTTTTCATGCTGGAAACAAGGTTATCGTAAGTATATTTCGTACCTGTATCTCGATCAGTTTTATTAAATGAAACAGTATTTTGTGAAAAACGAATTTCACTGGCATCAAAGCTTGAAGTTGTACTTCTGCTAGGTTTTGCCTCCGTAGCTACATCCTTACCAAACTGCTTTGTCAGTGAGTTTGAAGATAATACTGCACTCATCCCACCTAAGACATATATTGAGCCAACATAGGTGCCTGCTCGCGCTCTGGCCTCTTCCTCCGTATAGCCGAAGGTCATAAACGCTTGAGTATACCCATCCAAAATGTTGAATACTTCCTTCGCATTCGGATCGGTTGACTCCAAAAGATTCTCTATCTGTTTATATCCTGCCTGGGCTTCTTTTGGATTAAGATACGTTTGGTTGAAATAGGTATCTTGAGCTTCCTTCGCTTTCGCTCTTTCTGCCTGACAGTCCCCACCTCCCTTGTTACAAGCCAGATAGACCGCCATATCACTGTCTGAATCTTTGTGATTTAAGGCATCACGTTCTTGTTTCTCTTGAGGAGTAAGGTTTTGTTTATAATTTAACTCTGTCTGGCGGCTCTTTTCTGTAGTGCTCAGGTAGTTATTCTCAACTTAATTTCATAAAGTTGCACTGAAGTGCACTAAGTTGCATTAAATTTTATAATGGGATCGGGTGTCGGGGCGCGGCCCTGACCATGTCGTCTTTTGGAGCACCGGCGCAGATGGCGGTACTCCAAAAACACATCTTGTCTGTTGTTGATGGATTCAAAGAAAAAACTCGCCAACTATGGGCGGGATTTATTTAAGGAGTGAAATTACTACTATTCTTTACGACCCTCTTCTTTTAGAATTTCTAAGAAACGTTTATAGGCAATCTCATCACCTTCAACTAAATCATCAAGTAATTTTTCTTCTATCAAGGGTTTAAAAAAAACACCATCATCATAGAATACAAAGTCACCAGTCATTACGGGGTCAATAATCTCAACATCTTTTGCATTGTAAGCTAACAGGCCATTATACCCCTTAGAGAAGCCATAAAAATAAGTTTTTCCGCCGATCCAATAAATAGCGAAAACATCAATTTTTTCATATTGATCTTTTACTATCATTTCATGGTTTCCTTGATTTTATCAATAAAATTAGATGGATTACTCTGTTCTCTTTGTGGTGTAGTAATTTTCATATCATAAGCCTTACCAGTATTTGAGTTGTACTGGTAATGAATCGTTATACTGGAACCATCTGATAATTTTTGACTCACTTGCATTTTCTGAAAACCAGCAGATGCAGGGAAGCGAGGGTCATTATTCATTCCTTTAAGTGGTTGGCCGTTGGATGGATTAGCTTTAACCCCATTCCATAAAACCTTTTCGTTTAAATCTCTCGGATAAGGATTCTGTATTCCTTTAGCTGTCGTGATCGTTTCAGCATTTCTGATTAATTGCTGCTGCTCTTTCGTCAGCGAAGAAAAGCCAGACCCAGAACTACCGGAGGTCGGTTTCTCTACAGTCAGAGCATAGATAACGCTGGCCAATATTCCCTTTTTCAGATTGTCTTCATGCAATTGCGTATTGTTAGCTACTGGTTCAAGCTCATTAATAGAGTAAGCTGTCAGCTCCTGACATTTCGCAGTACATTCTGGCGATGCAGCAAGTGTTTTCAGATCAGCCAGCACCTCTTTCTGATCGTTTATCGAAATCCCTGTAGATAACGCCTGTTTTTGCTGCTCAACATCGAGTTTCTTCAGCTCGGCCATGAGAGCTTCTTTCTCGGTATCGGTTTTGGCCTTGGCGTATTTATCTGTAAAGGTTTTGATATCATCACTACTCAGCCAATTATTCTCAACATTAAAAACAAGCGGTTAAAAGAGCTTTGTAAACAGGCCGATTCACTGAGGCAGGAAGACCAGGAAGTGATATGTCGCCTTATGGATATGGCGATTAAGCAGGACAGGTTAAAATAGATTATCAGCTAACCGGCTGATTATTAACGCGGAACTGAGATGCTCTAACACCTCAGCCCGCTAACCACAACAACTAGCAAGGAGTTGATTATGGCTAAGCACAATACTAAGCCAGAAGTGAGTATTTCCAAAACATTACGGCGGCTGAAGGTCGGATATACCAGTATACGCCATGCGGACAATCGCGACAGAACGACTTATTACAGCCGCTGCCCAAGTCTTAACCTCAAGGGCAACTGGCTGGAGGAGGCAGGATTTACAACGGATACGCCAGTTACCGTGGCCATTGAGCACGGGCAGCTGGTGATACGCCCACGAGTTGATTGATAGGAAAAAGAGCCCAGATCAGATCCGGGATCTATCATTTAGCCTCGTAGACTAATACGAGTTTATAAACTTCATTTCGTAGCTGAACATCGTTAAATTCATATTCGTCACGATCTTCATCAGGGTTATACATATCCGCTATACAAAAAGTACTAGATAATAGCTCACTTAAGTTGTCTTCATCATTTCCAAGTAATTTACTATCTCTTTCATGCTTCCATTTGCACATATAATTATCTACAAATTCATTCGCTGTTGTTTTCCCTGATATAAAATTATCAATGTAACTCTTAAGTTCAAAACTCATCTTAACGTTCCATTCTTAATAAAGTTTTCATATTGCTTCGTTGTTGAGTCTAGTTTCCACCCACTTACAAAAGCACCAGATTTATCAATCACTACAACATTATTTGTCTGAGGATTGTAGAATACTTTTGATTCAGGAACTAACAAATAAGTACCATGTTCATATGTTGTCTTATTATCTAAATGAGATTTAATAGCTGCCTGATATTGAGCAATCGTTTCAGCATTTTTCTTAGTAGTAACTACACCAAAATCACTTGCGTGCTTAAACTTTTTATCCAGCTGTTTTGAACTAAAGGCAAAATTTTCAGAAACATTACTCAATGTATCTTTTCCGACATTCTTCGCCGCATTAGCCGCAACAACCTCTGCTTTCGCCGCCGTGGCTTCAGCCGCTGTCTTACCTAT
>NZ_JABBFO010000025.1 GCF_018494035.1 Rosenbergiella australiborealis | reverse complement strand
GCTTGGCTGGCCGAGTGGGCTTGCGTCATTGCTTGGTTCACCAAGCCTCCGACGCTGCCAGACAAGGCGAGCGTGAAGCCACTGCTTTTTTGCTCAGAAAAATGACGCTGACGACTGTGCGATTCGCTTGGCGAGAGCGTCACCTGTTTGGCGGTGAGCTGCATATCTTGCTTCGCCAATAGCTCGGCGCCGGTTAGGGTTAATGCATTCCCCGCGGTTAATCGCACACTCCCTTCGCTACTGCCCACTAAGCTGCCGAGCGGGCTCACTGAAACCCCTTTATGCGTGTTACGCTGCGACTGTTTGCCATAACTGACCCCAATCCCTCCGCTCCCTGATAAGCCTTTGCGTATGACCTGATAATCGTGTTCTTCTTGCCGGCTATTCTCTGCGTGAGTCAGCCGTAAATCGTGGCCCGCGCGGATATCCACGTGCTGCGTGGCAATCGCTCGACTGCCCTCTAAGGTAAGATTATGTCCGGCCTGTAGGCGAAGGTGCTCCCCCTCCACGGCGCTACTGAGCGCCTGAGTGGTCGATACACGGTCATAACGCGACAGCGTTTTACGGGATAACCAACCGGCGGTGCGTTGCTGACTGTTTTCGACGACGTCACGCTGGGACTGACCACTTTTCAGCGTTATATCACGCCCCGCCAACAGGCTCAGTGCCTCTCCTGCACTAACACTACTGGCCTGTAGCGTGATATCTCGCCCCGCCGACAGCGTTATCTGACCATTACTGTCAACTTGACTGCCTATATCGGTCGAAAGCGTCACGAAACGATGGTCACCGTTACCCCATTCTGTCCCCTCGTGGTGGTTCGTTGTGACCGTCGTCAGCGTAATATCATTCCCCGCCACTAAGTCTGTACGGCTAGCGTGCCCAGTATTTTGAACCACACTTCCCGCCAACGTGAGGGTGTTATTTGCCTGTAACGTTAAGCGTCCCCCGTCTTGCTGTACAAATATTGAGGCGGGTCGATCACGCCAACGGTTATCCCCTTCGCCGCTGACTAAGGTTTGACTGGTAATATTGCGCCCCGCCATGACAGAGACGCTCTCTTCGCCCTGCAGCCGTCCCCCTAGGTTATTCATATCCGTGCGGGCAGTCAGGGCAATATGGCGGCCAAACATCCCCCCTTGATGGGTAATATTCTCTGCGCTAATCTGTGTCAGTTCCCGGCCAATCAAGGTGCCGCTATTCACAAAATCGCCCGTTAGCTGCAACTGAGCCTGCCGAGCGGAAAGTAGCCCGCCTTGGCGCGTGACATCCCCCGCACGCACTTGTGCGTAAACTTGCGGCACCAACACCTGCTGGCGAGAGCCATCTTGTAGGGTGACCTCTTGCTGAACTAACCACACCATATCGCGGGTCATCAGCGCCATCTGCTCGGCGGTTAAGGCAATGCCGGGTGAAAGTTGAAACCGCTTGGCGAACGCCACTCCGGCTTCAAGCAGTGCGCGATATTGCTGTTCGTCGTTATCATAACCTTGCAGAAAACGGTTGCCGGTTAAGGTAATAATTTGCTCACGGACTAAGGTTTGCTCATAAAAACCATCCCCTAAGCGCTTAGCCAATCGCCCTTGCGCCCACGCGAGTTGGTCGAAGACCTTATCGCTACTGAGAAAGGCGTTTTGCTGGGTAAAACGTGGGTCCGTTTCTATTAAAAACGGTACGTCATTGTCCGGGCGCAACTGATAGAGGGCACTCTCAGGCAGGTTCACCGTGGCGGGAACAAAACGAATAGGCGTGCCTGTCGCATCGACAACTTCGTTAATTTTTTGATGAGTATCGGGGAGTTGTGGCGCATCGGTATCGAATAGGCTTGCCCCACTGGCCTGTTGGGTCACACCTTGTGTCTCACGCTCATTCACCACGGTGCCACTGCCTTCATGATTGGCATGCGCTTGCCAACGCATTTGCTGAAAGTCGAGGGTGTTGACAATGGGTGATGGCTGATAGCGACCCTTTTTCTTTCCTTGGCTGGTTATCGTGCCGCCAATGGGTCTATCCTTTTTCTTCGCATACCAGTGGGTCACCGTCCCCACATCCGTAATAATTTGTTCACCCCATGTCACCTGATTATTGAGTGACCCGATGAGGCCCAGTAATCGCCCTCCTGCCATAACGATACTGTCTTGATTGGTGACCTGCTGGCTATTAATCACTAAATCCCCGCCCGCAAGGATTTTACCCGGGTCACTCTTCACCATCTGTGTTTCGAGCACAGTCCGCTGAAACTCGTACTCATAAAAATCTTCATTCTGAGTGCCATCTGGCATTTTTGCCGTATGAACGCCGTATTTGTTTTTGTAATGGGTATCAACATCGCGCCAGTCATAACGCTGCGCCGAACCACTGAGCGCCGCCTCATGGTGCGGGGCGTCTTCGGTCATCACAAGAGCCGTGCTTAAGGTTTCATTATGGTTCGTCACCGACTGGCTATTGAGCACCAGAGTGCCTAATGACTCGATGGTTGCGCTAACGTTGGTGACGGCTGTTGCCTCCCCGTCCACGCCCGCTTGTGCCGTGAGTCGACCGCCAATCATTAACTCGCCTGCACTAAAAATAAGACTTTGGGCGAGATTATTCAGGTGATGAACGGCAATCGCTAACTGCTGGCGTGCAGCAATAACGGGAGCCAACCCGTCTTGTGCTCGCTGAGTCAAGGTATGAGCCTCAAGGGCAAGCTGGTCTGCGTAAAGACGTCCTCCGGCGATGTTATCGATGTGTTCGGCACGAATGTGGGTCACGCCCCCATCAATCAGTCCCTGATTAACCAAGGTGGTTTCGACCCGCAGATGGGTCTGACCTGCGCTGATTTCACCGTCTTTTTGGTTAGTAAGGGCGGGGAGCTGCATACGCAGGCTCCCCCCTGCGTTCAGTAGCCCTTGATTATCGAGTCCTTGGTGAAAAGTGGCGGTCATCTCGCCATTTGCCATCATCCGGCCAAGATGCAGGACGTGTTTGTCGAAAGAGAGTGCCATCGAATCATAAGAGAGCACGTCACCGCGGCCACTTAATGAACCCGCGCTAATCTGTAAGCGTTCATCGGCAATCACCGTACCGGCATCATTATGCACAACAGCATCCGGGCTCCCCTGAATAACGAGTTGCTGCTGAGAAGAGAGCAACCCAGAGCGGTTATCAAGGGTATTATCGATATGAATCTCTACGTTGCCTTGACCGCGTACCGCACCGCCCGTGTTATCCATCTGTTGGCTATGCAGGCTAATCGACTGCCCTTCGATGCCCTGTTGAGCGGATTTATCGCCACGATTGGTAAGCGTTGTCGCTATCAGGGTCATGGCTTGGCCACTGCGTAGCCATCCCTGAGTATTATCAACGTGGTCGGTGACATTTACCTGAACATCTTCCCGTGCGTGAATGTTTCCGCGAGAGTTAGTCAACTGACCTGCCAGCAGGGTTAGGCCTTCCCCAGCCGCTATCAGCCCCTGAGCGTTATCGAGCCGTTGGCCACCGGTATTTACCGCAACATCAGCTTGCCCCACAATGCGCCCCTGATCATTCAAGAGCGCACCACTTTGTAGTGATAACGTTTTTCCGGCGAGTAATTCGCCCTGCGTATTCGTCACGTTCCCGTGCTGACTGGTCAGCGTCAATGTTTGATCCGCTTGGATCAGGCCTTGCGTATTCACCAACCCCGTGTTGCTGAGGGTCAGATCCGCCCCGCTGAGTATTGTTCCCGCATGGTTAATCAAGGCCGCTGTCGTAAAGGTTGAGGTATCTCGTGTCGCGATAAGGCCTTGGCTATTATCGAGTTCACCGCTGCTAAGAGATAAACGCCCCTGACTAAGAATGCCCCCCTTATTGGCATTATCTCGGTTCGTTAGCCGCCCGCCTTGCAGGGCAATAGCCACCGCTTCGCCCGCTTGTATCAAACCTCGATCATTATTAAGCCCTTGGCTGAACAGCGAAAAACGTCGCCTCGCGCTCAGTATTCCCTGTTCATTATTAACGGTCGATAAGCCCGTGTTCACCTCGATATCGGTTGCACTGATTTGTCCCTGCTGATTAGTGAGGTGCGAGCCTGTCAACCGCAAGCGCTGACTTTGCGTGATGATATTGCCTTGGGTGTTATCGATCCCTGCTTCATGTGACAGCGTTAACGCTTGTTCCCCGTGCTGCGCTAGCGTCCCCGCTCGATTTGAAAGACGGCGAGCGGTAATGGATAGCGCGTCGCCACTCAGATACCCCTCATCGTTAATGAGCTGGTCGGCGCTATTGATCGTAATCTGTTTCGCCACGACAACGGCTTTTCGGGTCTCAACATTACCTTTGCTGGCGCGCAACTCAACATGCTGAGCTTGCGTGTGGCTGCTATTGGCCGTGATCTGTTTAGCGCTCACTGTTACACGCTCTTTCGCCTGTTGCACACCGCTGAGCGTCACATCGGCTTCGCTAGTCACCACAAGGTTACCGGTTTGATTCGCTTGACCTTCACGGGTGATCCCGGCGGCGAGAACCCCACTGCTCGCGATATTTCCACGGGCGGTTAACGCAATGGTTTCGCTTGCTTGGATATGCCCGCTGTGAGTCAAGGTACCCTGAGCGGTAATGACCACATCCCCCGCGGATGCCCCCAGGGTTCCGGCATTGCGAACCCCAACCCCGGACTCGCTACCACGCAATACGATTTTATTGGCATACATACCGCCGAGCTCGGAGACATCGATACCAAACTGAGGCCGTTCACGCTCCTCGCTGGCCTGGGCCTGTAGCGCCCCGGTCGTGGCATCAATCTTATTCTGCCCCACGGTTACCGTTAGGCTATTGGCGTGCAATGCCGCATTAATTTTGACTGCGCGAGCAAGGAGTTCCGTGCTATCTTGACGCGTACTGTCCATCCCTTTGCCTTCAACACGAATCACGCCCTGTTGAACGGCGTAATGACTTATTTTCCCCTCTGATAACTGCACCTGTCCGGTGGTTAAGGTGGTACGGTTAGCATTGATAAAGCCACAGCCATCGCAGGTGATCCCGGCGGGATTGGCGATAACAATATCGGCGCGGCGACCTGCTACCTCCAACATACCGTTTAGCCGCGAGGGGTCACGACTATTGACTTCATTAAGGATAACCTTAGCCTCCCCTTT
>NZ_JABBFO010000024.1 GCF_018494035.1 Rosenbergiella australiborealis | reverse complement strand
CACAGAACCTTCTCATTCAAATCTCGCGGGAACGGATTTTGTATACCCTTAGCTGTCGTGATAGTTTCAGCATTTCTGATTAGCTGCTGCTGCTCTTTTGTCAACGAAGGCAGCCGCGAATTACTGGATATAGGTTTCTCTATTGTCAACGCGGAAATAACAGCTGCCAGTACCCCTTTCTTGAAGTTGTCTTCGTGAAGCTGAGTATTGTTAGCTACCGGCTCCAACTCTGATATGGAATAAGTCACCAGTTCCTGACACTGAGTGTTACAGTCTGGCGATACTGCAAGTGTTTTAAGATCAGCCAGCACTTGCTTCTGATCGGCTATCGATATTCCTGTAGATAAAGCCTGCCCTTGTTGCTCTACATCCAGTTTCTTAAGATCGGTCCAAAGCTGCTCCTTCTCCTTTTCTGTCATCGCCTTAGCGTACTTTTCGGTGACGGTGGTTATATCCGTGCTACTCAGATAATTATTCTCAACAACAACTCACTCCGACGTTCACCCGAACAGATTACACCATTTTTCCCTGTGTTTTCCGTGAGTTATAACCCGTTTTTCCTACTGCGTTTACCCCACCAACTCTTTTTGCCCCGACGCGCTTTTTCAGCCCCAGACACGCTACCGCCCCACCCTGGCATCACGCCTGCACCCGCGTATTTTAACAACATTGCTGTCCCTGTCATGACTCGTTTTTAGCCGCAACCCGTGGGCGGCATAGAGCCCGCTAGCGCCCTTTGGCGCTCTGTGGCATTGCTGCATAACTGGGGGTTGAGTTGTGCATGATCGCACCACACTGGAGCGGGGGCGTTGGCTGGCGAGACGGGAAAGAGCAAAAAGGCACGACTGCGACCCGCCGCAGACAGACGCAGCGGGCGGGTATAACGCCTTTAAGCCGAGGCCGAAGGCCGAACTGCTTTATGGCTGTTGGCTGAACACGAGGAAGGGGCAACAAGCCGCCAGGGATGGCGGCCGCACCCAGCGCCGAACACGGGGGCGCAAGACATAATGTGTATTATGCGATACGAGCCGCAGAGCGCGGCGAAGAAGAGCTATGCAGCCGGGCGGCGAGCTTCGCATAATGATGCATTATGGTAAATAATCGAGTTTCTTTGTAGATTTTTAATGGGGTTGAAGGTCAAGTGTGCAAAGTACCATGTTGTGATGCTTCTGCTTTTCCATGGGTTTTTGTGTATTCTTGCTGATGAAAGGTATCTACATTTAAGGATGGAAGGTGGGTTGCTATGAAAGTAAGTGAAACAGCATTGCTGGAGTCGGGATTTAGCCATGATGAACTTCAAAAAATAAAAAGTAACGTGGAAAATTATGGCGGAACTCTTGAGGAAGCTATAAATGATCTCGCTCGCCGATTCAGGTCATGGCTCTGGGTCACTGGTGTATGTATTGTTTTTTTTCTATTACTGGTTACTTTTAGTTCCCCAATCAAAGTAATCGCAGGCGGGCTGGCCATTGTCTTCGCTATTACTATTATTTCGTTTATGCAGCCCTTATTTATTTCATACAAATCATGGCGTTACATTAAATCTGCTAGGTGTTAATTATTACCATTATCTGTCGTCAGAAGATCGAAAATCACTTTTGCTTTCACACCGTAACCAACAATCTTAATTGTTAATTTGGGGCGGCTCATCGTCTCAACTTTGCGATAATAGTCACTCGGCATCCATCTGAATAATCTCCATGCTCCCGGTTTTCGTACAAGACCGAAAATACTGTAAACACTGGCACCAAGAGTGACCCCGTGATAAAGAGCCAGTCCTGTTTTTGGACGAAACCCCAATGAGCTGGACTGCGATAATGAGACTGACCTTTGTGAAAAGCTTCATGAGGATGCTGAGGTACTCTATCGACGACTCCTGACGGCTTTTCCTGATTCTGAAGGAGTATGATTTTGGCTAAAGTTTCGATTAGTGAGGCTGCGAGGCTTGCGGGAAAAAGCAGAACAACTCTGCACAGGTTAATAAAGACAGGTGAACTTTCTGTTAGTACAGGTGAACGTAACGCCAAAATGATTGATATATCTGAGCTTGTTAGGGTATTTCCCGATCTTAAACTCAGTACGGTTGGACAGCCAATTGATCAGGTTAATGAACAATGTGTAACAGGTGATGTTACAGGTCGTGAACATGAAAATGACCGATTAAAACAGGAGATTGAACACCTGAAAACGTTGGTATCTTCGCAGCAGTCGCATATCGACAGCTTGAAACATGCAATGCTTTTGATCGAGCATAAGCAACAATTAGAAATCCCCCCTCAAGAAACGACAGCTGCAACAAAATTCAGATCCCGTTGGGTATTTTGGCGTAAATAGCTCCTTGTCTGGCACTTGCTTTGGCAGAGCTAGAGCAAAACTTCGTCTTCTAGGTGATGGTTTCGCTATGCGAAGCCATCACCCATGCCAGCTTATCTAATTTAATCCCGCATCAAGGTCGAGTCGCTTCGCGCTCGCCTGCGGCGAACCTTGACCCGATATTAAATTAATCGGCCTTAATACCTTTCTTTCTTAAACCGTTAATTACGGTGCCGGTAATCATATCTAAATGATTATTTAAAGGTCGGAAGATCCCGCTTATTCGGAGGATAAAAACACACACCCTACGCAAGGTTGCTTCCTTCGGAAAAACCTAGCAAGGACAATTGCTTAGGTGCTTTTTTCAAATTACATCCTAAATAACAGGCCAAAAAAACCTATAGGAAACCTACAAGAAAACTATAGGAATCATATAGGAAAACCTATAGGTAATATTGAGTATGTTCGGGCATGAACCTATAGGATCCTTATAGGTTCATTAGCCAGTGATTTTTGGAAATCAGTAATCTTCAGATTGCGCGTTATTTGTTCGCATTTTATTTCTGGTTGTTTTTTGAGCGCCAACCTTAATTAAATTTTTTCACTTCTTAATTGGTCTTAGGGGGTAAAGAGTGGGAGGTTATTTTTTTATTTATCTTGTGAGTATTATTTCTTTTTTGAGTGGGTTATCTGTATTTTTTATGGGTGATCTGTCACTTTCTATCTCAAATCATCCCTTACTCACTTGGGTGCATAACAATTCATCGTGTCAGAATTCACCTAAGCAATTTTGAGCGGTTTTTAGGGGGTAAGATGTGGGATTTCATGGATTACGCCCCAGAATCGTTCCTAGAGCGTTTTGGTGGTGCGCGAAATACCCGCACATTATGTTGAATGGCCGAACAGCGGTCACACCTGACTGGCATGTTGTACGCTGCCCGTGCCGCTGGGCGGCCATTTACCCCCGCGCACACGGAACGGGATGAAGGCAGAGCGCGGCAAGGATGCCGCGCTCTGCCGGGCACGGGACCACTCAACTTACAGAGGGCCGGCTAATTTAGCGAGCTTTTTGATGGGACTTTACTCCCCGGTAAATTCGGTTTCGTATTGCTGCCCGCCATGCCAGATACCTAGGATATTAACCTGATTATCTTCCACTACGAAGGCGATCACCGTTCTCTTCCGCCAGTTCGTCACCCGTAGCCCAGGTAAAAGATCGTCGCGTAGATTTCCCCTTTCCGGGAACAGACTCAGACTTTCACAGTAACTGATAATCTCTCCCGTATAAGTTTGAGCGGTCAGTGCGCTGGCGACTTTAGCGATATAACGATAAAGGGTAAGCAGTTGCTCTTCAGCTTCCGGTGCGAAGACCACCTGATAGTTCTTCATCCTTTAGTGGATTTCCTGTGTTCATCTGCCAGTTTTTCCCTAAGCTGCGTACTGCTTATGCCACGCTCAGGATCGGCTTTGAGTGCTGCGTATGCCGGCACAACTTCATCCCGTAACCACTGTTCCATAGCCCGATCACGTGCTGCCAGCGCACGTATTCCATCACGGATCACTTCACTTTCTGATGCATATTCACCGCTTGCAACACGAGCTTTTATCTGTGCTGCCATTTCATTCGGTAGTGTAATACTCATCTGCTGTGTTGTTCTCATCGCCCGTCCCTCCATTGTACTAAGTAGGATTTAATCATACTCATTATCAGCACTTCTGTCATGTTCGTTTTTTATACACTCCGCCGGATGCGTACTCCCATGCACCGCCTGCAACGCTCGGATACTCACCTGCGTATAGATTTGCGTGGATTCAACGCTACGGTGCCCCAGCATCGCCTGGATCCATCGCAGATCTGCGCCGTTCTCCAGCATCTGCGTCGCATAATACCCGCACATTATGTTGAATGGCCGGGCTGCGGCCACGCCTGAACGGCCATATTGTGCGTGGCCCGTGCCGCTGCACGGCCATTTACCCCGCGCTGCACGGCACCCGATGAAGGCAGAGCGCGGCAAGGACGCCTCGCTCTGTCGGGCACGGGACCACTCAACTTACAGAGGGCTTACGGGCTGTCCGGCGGCACAGTCGTCAGAGACGCTTTGCCGCATCCTCGTAAGCGGCTGATTTTTCCCTTTTGCCTATCGCCACAACGAAGACGATGATTTTTTCTTCCTGAACCTGGTAAATTAGTCTGTAACCGGATGAACGCAGCTTAATTTTGTAGCAGTCTGTCAGACTCCCTCAGTTTTGCTGCTTCTACCCGAGGATGCTCAAGCACCTCTGCCAACTTCTTTTTGAACTGCTCTCGGATGGTTGCTCCCAGCTTTTTCCACTCTTTCAGTGCTCTCGGGTCAAAGACCAGTTCATAACTCATCCAGACTTACCCTGATCCCTTTCTGTGGGTTTGCAAGGCGCTCCCGGACTGTTTTTATTAGTTCGTTCTCTGTATCGCTCACCGTGACTGCTTTAACCGGTAGCCTTTCATTCTCAGCGATATACTGGAACAACAACCTGACAGCTTCAGAAGGTGAGACGCTGAGTCTGTCCAGAACGGCATAGGCTTCTTTTTTCAGGTCATCATCAAGGCGGATATTGACTGTAGCCATAATATTTTCTCCATCATACTCTTCCTGTAACGCATATAGCATTACATAGTGCATTACACTCCGTCCAGCTGTTTTTCTTCTGGCAGACCATTTTCCTGCTCCGCCGGATGCGTACTCGTATGCACCGCCTGCAACGCTCGGATACTCACCTGCGTATAGATTTGCGTGGATTCAACGCTACGGTGCCCCAGCATCGCCTGGATCCATCGCAGATCTGCGCCGTTCTCCAGCATCTGCGTCGCATAATACCCGCACATTATGTTGAATGGCCGGGCTGCGGCCAGGCCTGAACGGCCATATTGTGCGTGGCCCATGCCGCTGCACGGCCATTTACCCCGCGCTGCACGGCACCCGATGAAGGCAGATCGCCGCAGGGACGCGGCGCTCTGCCGTGCACGAACAACCCAACACTAAGCCAGAAAGGAGTATTTCCAAAGCGTTACGGCAACTGAAGGTCGGATATATCAGCATCCGTCATGAAAGCCGCACCGATGTCACCGCAACATGGTACAGCCGCTACCCCAGCATCAGCCTGAAGGGCAACTGGCTGGAAGAGGCTGGCTTTACCACAGATACACCAGTTACCGTAGCGGTTGAGCATGGCCAGCTGGTGATTCGGCTAATAACTGACTGAACTACTGGTAAAAAAATCCCGCCGGGTAAAGGGCGGGATTTCAGAGTTATTTACTTAATAGCTCATTCAGATGTCTCAGAGCATCAAGTAAGTCAGGATCATCTGAAGAAATAGATTCATTTCTGAATAAAGCAACAGCATATATTTGCTCTAATACGAACCCATATTCATGGAAATCATTTTTCCACAGTAGTAGGCGTTATGCCTTGCTTCTGCATACGATCCAATGAATGCTTGGTGTAATCACGATTTCCTATCATTGATGGTTTATTCTGACCGTCTATTACATTTAGCGGATTGCCTTTTGAGCCAATAGGCGTTTTTGCGGAGATCTCTGTGCTAGCCTTATTAATCAGCCTCGATGCCTCGGCCACATCCCCTTTTTTCAACGCCGCTTCTGCTGCTTTAATCGCTTTACCTGCTACATCGCCTGCACCGGGAATAATACCCACAGCCGCGGCTAAATAGTCTATCGCTGTCTGAGCTTCTACAAAACCTTTAATGTCACCCACAATAGGGATAAAATCTAGCCCCGTTCCCGCAACATCTTTGACCATCTGCGTACAAGCTGCCTGATTTCCTTCACAGACGGCTTTTTGCGCCTTAAGGTAGTTCTCTATTATCCCTTTCTTATTCGCTTCCGCCGCTGCCAAGACATTAGCCAGCGCATTATTCTCAACAACAATCGTCCTCAGTATCATATAAAAAATTAATGTTGGGTTTACTCACGATCGGATGGCGGAGATTTGCTGGTTTCACGTTCGTCTATTTTGGCAAAAATCCATGAACCCAGCCCTCCCGCAGTACCTCCGATAGCGCTTACAACAATAATATCTATAATTACTTCTCTGCTAAGATTTACCCTACCATCAAAAATAAAATCGATAACTACACTGGATAAAAAGAAAAAAATCAAACAACAAATAAAAAGATAAACAACACTTAAAAATAAAAGCATCAATGTTATATTCTTGTTTTTTTATTTGTTAGCATCATTAATATCCTTTTTATTCATTTTATCCTTAACTTTATTGCTAATAAATTCACTACCAACCGCACCAATAACATCACTTACAAAACCAGTACTTGAGCCTAAAACTGGTTTGAATACAGGTGGTGAGATCACTCCAGCCGCACTACCAAATGCCCAGCCAGCTCCTGTACCAATTAGAGCACCTCTATCAGGGCCATCAGTAAATAGCGTTCCACCTACCGCGATTCCTGCGTTCTGCCAGATACTACGACCCGGAGCCAACGCCCCGGTTACAGCAGCAGAAGTACTTCCCCAGTAATCCCAGGTCTTTTGCTGGTTTTCCGGCTGGCTTTGATTTTTTTCACTGTTTATATCAAACCACTGATAAGAACCGTTAGCGATTTCCGCGATGACTGCTCCCCCCACAACTTTCCCTATCGAGGCCGCCGGGCCTAAGTAGATTGCGCCTCCTATCATTAAGCCATCTGTATAACCTTCCACAATGGCTTTCGTGATATTCGCTCCCTCGGGCAAATTCCCTTCACATGCTGACTTAGCGCCGTATTGATTTCATCTGGGGTTGCGCCTTGCTGAGCCATAGACATTGCTAATGAATAGGCTGACTGATCATAGTCCGCTATTCCCGATGGCAGGCTCAGCCAATTATTCTCAGCAACAATCCCAGCCGCTAACAGCTGGGAGCAAAAGTTTACTCAGATGATGACTTTTTATTTTTCCTTTCTTGTAACCAGATTTTTATCCAGAGGCCAATACCTAAAATAAGACCGCCCACATATCCAGACGTAAAGAAAGATGTAAAAACCCTTTCCCAACTGAATGGAAAAAAACCCCTTTTTAAATAAATAATTAAGGATGAAAGTAGCACTGATATAGCATCGAAAAATAGAAATAAAATAAGGCACATGAATATCAATTTAATTAATAGGAAAAAATTACTTTTCATTATTATTTTTTCCCTTATCATCCAAATTATCTTTTACAAAATTTCCGGATTTTTCACTGAGATAACTACTACTAATCGCACCTGTTAAATCAGTGACAGTATCTTTCCCAAATTTTGAAGCAGCTCCTTTGATTATTTCACCACCGATACCACCGGCAACAGTACCTACCCCAGCTCCAGCTATAGAATTAATCGGATTTTCTCCGTTAATTGCACTTCCAATCGCCGCACCACCCATATTGATACCGGCTGATGCACTAATGCCTTTTCCGGTTGTCGCCGCAGACGTTATTCCCGCCATAATCGCATCCACATAGCTGAACGGATCTTTTCCGCTAAGCTGAACACCTGCATTCACGCCCACACCAATAGCTGCATTCAGCGCCATCCCTTCTTTTATCGTGGTACCCAGCACGCTGCTTCCAAATCTTAGCGGCGCATCACCAATGCTGGCATTGGATTTATGATAACCCCAGGTATTCATAATACTTTGCGCTTTAGCCATCACCTCTGAGTCAGGATTACGTTTTATATAATCCTGGCCTGAAAGTAACCCTTTCACTAATTCCTGTGACAAAGCTCGACCATATTCATTTTCCATTTCAGCTGCATAAACTCTTAGATAACCCGCTAACTCAGCGCGTTCTGTTCTGTTCATCTGAGAAGGATCTTTGGTAAATTTGGAGACTAGCGCATCACTACGGACATCGGCATTTTCAAGTATTATTAGTTCGCTTACCGTCGCAAGCGAAGTGTTGCCTTGCTTTATTTTCTCTATAGCTTTATCGAGTTTGTCCGAAGATGTGTCACTCAAGAAATTATTCTCAACAGCCTTTTAAACTATTATAAAAAGCCACAACACTTTTCAGGTCAGTTTTCCATTCGGATATTTTCACACCTTCTTCACTATAAATTTCCCGGGAACTTATGAAATTATTTATATTACCCGGATTAAACCCAGGATATTCATCCAAAAATAGAATTTTATTTTGTACATAAACGATATCACCACAGAAATATAGCACCCAAGTGAAGATAAAATTAGTAAGTTCAGGTTCATACATTGTAACAGCTAAAGCTGAATATTTATTTTTTTCAATTCCATACTCTAGCGACTTCATCCAGCTCGTTTTATAATCCTCAAACGACCAGTAAGACACAGGAATATGAAGTGTCTCAACAAAACCTCCGACTATTATTGAGCATGGTAATACTAACTCATCATTTATCTCAACAAGCCCATCGATAGGAAAAATACCAAACATTAGTTAGTCCTTAATTCTATTTAGATTACTGTCATAAGTACCCAATCGTGTGCCTTTACGATCAAACATTTTCCAACCATTAGTAACATTATGGCTATCGATATCAGGAGTAATATATACTTTTCCGTTAAAGAATGCTGATTGACCGTGTGAGTTAAATGGTACTTTTGGTGCAGGTATCCGTTTATCGAAGCCTAACTTTCCAGCAGCCTCCTGTGCTTCTTTTCCTTTTAAAGCCAAATAAGCCAATTCATCCTTACTTGGCCCATCCGGAAGCGGCGTTACTGTACTTGTTCCACCCGTACTTACTAAATCATCACTATTACCTGTATGTGTTGGACTTGACGCTAATGGCTGATTGTTACCCGTATTAACTATCCCTTGCTGGTCGCTATGATCCGGATTAATCAACTTACCGTCTGTCGGTTCTCTATCCGGTTTCGGGAAGACAGTGATTAAGCCTTTTTGATCCTGCCCTATCATATAATTATAGGCAGCCCGT
>NZ_JABBFO010000023.1 GCF_018494035.1 Rosenbergiella australiborealis | reverse complement strand
GGGGCTGATAAAGGAACACCGATAAAGGTGTCATACGCCGTTGATAACACTTGTCCTCGAACACCTAACACGCTTCCAGCAAGATGATGTCCCAGTAGTTGAGTAGAACTTCGCCCCCAGACATCCCCATAATCCAGCCCCAAATAGAGTTGTTGAGCGGTAATGGGCGTCGACCAACTCCATTCAGTGCGTACCAATCTTCCTTTATCCGCACTGAGCGAGCGCTCACCATCGAAGCCGCGGACAGTCCAACGACCGCCAATCGAAAATTGTTCGGGGGGCGTTAAGCGCGAAGAGGTAAATTGCTGCTGATAAAGCAAGTTATAACGAAACTGCTGTGTGCCGATCGTAAAAGGGAGTGTTAGGTCGGCGGTGATTTGAACGATATGGCTCAACGCTGTCGCCTCACCAAATGTCTCCTCTCCTGCTGGCAATGCTCCAAACCAGCGGGTGCCTTGCTGGTAGCGAGCAACGAGATCCACGGTAGCCGTTTTAAGGTAGTGTTGATGATGAAGGGTCGCTTTCCACGATGTGGTTTTTCGATGCTGATTGTCGATGGCGGTATCATCAATAAAATTCTTTGACTGACGCATCGACACTTCGCCAGTCAGTCGCGTTTTATGCTGTGTCCCTCGATGAATAATACGACCGAGTTGTAATGCAAGCTGTTGGCTTTGCCCACGATAACGGTAGTCAGTATATGCACCGGCTATTGTCTGATAGTAATCGTTATAACTGCCTGTCAGGCCGGCCTGCCAGTAACCATAAGGTAGCGTGTACTGTCCGGTGTAGTTATGCGTCCCTTTGCCGCCGCGGGCTAATAAGGCTTTACCCGCGTTAAGATACAGACTGTCACTGAACTTCAGAGGGTTATCAAGATAGAGCGTCGCCCCGGCTTGGTAGCGACCAGTGCTGCGGGTGCCTGAATCATCGACAGAAAGCCCGAGTCGCCATTTTCGTGATTGCTGCCAATTGACGACAATATCACTCTCCCCAGGTTGGTCAGCGGCTACAATCTCCATGCTTGCCTGAGTGGTTGGCAAGCGTTGCAAATTTTCCAAGCCTTGCTCCAGATCGCGCAAATCCACTAACGCCCCAGATTGTCCTGGAAAGGCAGTCGAGAGAAAAATACCCTGATGGGAATGAGGAGCCATCTTCAGCTGCCTAATTTTACCCGGTACGAACGTGAGGCGAAGCACCCCCTGGGTCAGATCTTGCTCTGGGGCCAGTACCCGCGTTGTTACATAACCCTGATCCACCAGCCGGTTTTGTAAGCGATGCATTAATAGGTTAATCCCTTGGCTTCCCAAGCACTGCCCCGCTGCGGTATTGGCGATACGTTGAAGTTGAAGCCATCGTGGGAATGCATCGCCCCCAGAGAGCGTGATGGTTGTTAGTGGGAAACAAGGATTTTCTTGAGGAAACCCTTGTTGCTGCGCAGAGTGATTAGGGAGTGATAAGCGAATAGTCGGTTCCGGTAATGCGAGACGTTGTTCCAGTGCTCGTTGCTGGTTTTGCTGATGAATAAGCGCCTGATCACTTTCTGGCAGAGAAGGCGCCTGTATTTGTTGACCGATCAGCAGAGATCCACGATCGAGGGAAGAGGTTGAGGCCTCACTCTGTGCCGTTAATGAGAGTGGCCATAGCGCCAGTAACAGCCGACGTCGAGGATAAGATAAGTTGTATACCACAAGAGTCCCTTTCATATTGAGCGCGTAACGATCCTGTTACACGTTGGTGCGAGCACTGATTAAATTTCATTCACAACACTAGCAATCGAATATGGGCCAAATACAGTACTATTTCAGAAAATTGAGTGATTTCACGCAATTCTTTGCGTTATATCACAAGAATATCCAAGAAAAATCCTAGCCGATTTCAGATATTCCATAAAAAGTGATTCAGGTAATAACCTTATAATAAGGTAAGTTATTAATCATTAATTCTGGAATAATAGAAATTAAATAAAAAATATAACGTTTTATCACCCTAGCCTGTTAATAAATTTTATTTATATCTATCAGAGAATATTGTGGTGAATTATTTATTTAAGGGAGATGGCGTGACTATTGGTGAAATACCCACAATAACGATAATAAAAAATAGCGACGCAATATCGCTATTTTTATAGTAATTAGAGTAGTTCTATTAATGACGCTAAATATTCGCCATAGCGTGTTTTAGCCAGGCGCTGGCTTTGCGCGAGAACCTGTTCGCGCGTTAACCAACCCTGGCGGTAAGCGATTTCTTCCAAGCAGGCAACCTTGAAACCTTGGCGCTCTTCAATAGTGTGAATAAATTGCGAAGCGTCCAATAAACTTTCATGCGTACCGGTATCTAACCATGCAAAACCCCGTCCTAACCGTTCGACATTGAGCTGCCCCTGCTCAAGATACATTTGATTAATCGCGGTAATTTCGAGTTCACCTCGTGCCGACGGTTTTACTCGCTTCGCCATTTCGGTAACTTGATGATCATAAAAATAGAGACCGGTGACCGCCCAGTTGGAACGAGGAACCGGAGGTTTCTCTTCTAATGATAGCGCTTTAAACTGGTGATCGAACTCCACGACCCCATACCGTTCAGGATCACGAACTTGATAGCCAAAGACGGTGGCCCCGGCTAAATTCTCTGCCACTGAGACTAATTTACTGCCAAAACCCTGCCCAAAGAAGACATTATCGCCTAACACAAGCGCACAGTTTTCCCCAGCAATAAAGGTTTCACCAATAAGAAAGGCTTGTGCGAGTCCTTCAGGCTTTGGCTGTACTGCGTAACTTAATCGTAGACCAAATTGCTGGCCATCGCCCAACAGCCGCTGAAAAGATGCGACGTCTTCCGGTGTGGTGATAATCAGAATGTCACGGATACCAGCGATCATTAAGACCGACAGTGGGTAGTAGATCATCGGTTTATCGTAAACCGGTAATAACTGCTTGGAGATCCCTTGAGTAATCGGGTAGAGACGGGTACCTGATCCTCCTGCTAGCACAATGCCTTTCATATTATTGATCGCCTTTAAGGGAACTAGAAGCGGTAGCGTAGCTGCCATCAAGAACCGCTTGCCACCACGTTGGATTATCTAAGTACCACTCTACCGTCTTACGAAGCCCCGACTCAAAAGTCTCAAGCGGCCGCCAGTTCAGCTGCTGCGCGATTTTGCTTGCATCAATGGCATAGCGTTTATCATGCCCCGGTCGGTCAGCCACAAATGTAATCAGTTGCGAATAGCTGTCCAGTCCCTGTGGCTTGTTATCGAATCGTTCGTCTAACAGTCGGCAAATTGCGTGAACAACATCAATATTGCGCTGTTCATTATGCCCGCCAATATTATAAGTTTCACCGACGTGCCCTTCAAATGCGACGCAAAGTAGCGCCCTCGCATGATCCGCAACATATAGCCAATCACGGATCTGCTCTCCCTGTCCATAAATCGGTAAGGGTTTACCCTGTAAGGCATTGAGAATAACAAGGGGAATGAGTTTTTCCGGAAATTGATAAGGCCCATAATTATTTGAGCAATTAGTGATAATAATCGGTAGCTGATAGGTACGACAAGATGGTCACTCGCGGCTTTAGATGCCGAGTAAGGACTACTTGGCGCGTAAGGCGTCTCCTCCGTAAAATAGCCGTCACTTTGCGCTAAATCGCCAAAGACTTCGTCAGTAGAAATATGATGGAAACGAAAAGCGGCTTGCTTGATAGGTGACAGTTGTTGGTAATAAGTGCGCGTCGCTTCGAGTAACTGAAAAGTGCCGATAATATTCGATTCGATAAAATTATCAGGCCCGGAAATAGAGCGATCGACATGACTCTCTGCCGCAAGATGCATAATAATTTGCGGCTGAAAATCCGTCAGTAACGCGTGAATAGCTTGCCGATCACAGACTGATGTATGACTAAAACGGTAACGGGGATGCAGTGCAACATCGCTCAATGAATGGAGATTGCCAGCATAACTTAAGGCATCGATGACAAGAACATCATGTTCTGTCTGTGTAATGATTTGTCTTACAACTTCGGAACCAATAAAACCTGCTCCACCAGTAACCACTATCTTCATTTTTCTTCCCTGTGATGGGCCTCATTCGTTAACAGCGATCATTGTACCCCACAAAAGAAAAAAGGCTGACCCGCGTCAGCCTCTTTTTTCTGGCGAAAACTAATCGCTACCGAACAAATCGCGGGTATATACCTTTTCCCGTACATCTTGCAACTCGTCCACCAGACGGTTAGCGATAATCACATCGCACTCTTGCTTTAGCTGCTGCAAGTCATGGGTCACTGGCGAGTTAAAGAATGTCGGTTCATGCAGCACTGGCTCATAAACCATGACCTCAATACCTTTCGCTTTTAACCGTTTCATAATGCCTTGAATCGCCGATGCCCGGAAGTTGTCTGAGCCTGCCTTCATCACTAAGCGATAAATACCCACGCGCTTGGGTTGTTTTTTAAGAATGCTTTCGGCAATAAAATCTTTACGAGTACGGTTAGCATCCACAATGGCAGTAATAATATTATTAGGTACCTGCTCATAGTTAGCACGCAGCTGTTTCGTATCTTTCGGTAAGCAATACCCGCCATAACCAAACGAAGGATTATTGTAATGATGCCCGATACGTGGGTCATGGCTGACCCCCTCAATAATTTGTCGTGCATCCAATCCATGATGCTCAGCGTAGCTGTCTAACTCATTAAAGTAGGCAATCCGTAATGCTAAGTAAGTGTTAGCAAACAGCTTAATGGCTTCGGCTTCGGTGTCCCTCATCAGTAATACCGGTATTTGCTGTGAAATAGCGCCTTCTTGAAGTAACTGGGCAAATTTTTCGGCAAGCGGAAATTCCCCACCAACAACAATACGCGATGGATGCAAATTATCCTCTAAAGCACGGCCTTCACGTAAAAACTCAGGAGAAAATAAAATATTTTCAGTGTGTAATCTTTTTTTTAATTGACGCGTAAAACCGACAGGTACTGTTGATTTTATTACGATGACTGCGCGTTTATTGATCAATCTAACTTTAGTAGCGACTTGTTCGACAGTTCGCGTATCAAAAGAATTATCTTGAGGATTATAATCGGTAGGCGTTGCAATGATTACCCATTCTGCAGAGCATAAAGCCGTTGTTTCATCAGTCGTTGCAACTAGGTTCAAGCGCTTGTCGGTCAAAAATCGGGGTATCTCTGTATCCAAAATAGGAGAGATTCGGCAATTCACTTGCGCTACCCGCTCTTTATCCAGATCAAAAAATGTTACAGCGTGATTCTGGGCGAGTAAAATACCATTCGCAAGTCCCACATAGCCTATACCGACAACGGTAATTTTCATAACATGCACATCCCTGGCAAGTGTTTAAAATAAGAATCTATATCGACACTATTAACTTAAACCACGCCTCATTATGCAAGGAGTAAATGATTATAATATACTGATTATTAAATAATTTTAATATATTATTGACTTTTTATCAGTGCATATAGGATGTAAAAATTCAGTTTTCTACACTGCCAGTCATTATCTTATTATGCATACCAGAAATATCTGTATTTCGTTGACTGCTATCTACGATTAGCGGAGCACCATCTATACTACTTTATAGTGCCTTTTCCTTTGGAGAATAACGATGAAAAAAATCGCCCTATTAGTTTCAGCTTTAACCCTCTCTTTTGGTGCTCTTGCTGCGACCCAAGCGAGTGAAGAAGCCCTGGCTACCGCGCATAAAAAGGCCGATACCGCCAAAGAGAAATTACATGCCGAACAAAATATCGGTGCTCAACAAAAACTGAAAGCAAAACATGCCGCTGAAGGTAAAGCGAATAGCACCAGCAGTAAAATTTCGGAAGGCTCACAAAAAGCCTGGCACAGCACAAAGCAAGGGGTAGAAAAAGGCTGGGATAAAACCAAGGAAGGCGCAGAGGATTTAAAAGACGATATTTCACCATAGTCAATACGACGGGCCTGTCGTAAGAGAGGCCCGCTATTTTACAGATCGAGAACTAAAACGTCACTGTGGCTGCGTGAACAGCATAAAGCAATCTGTTGACGAGCCGCCGTTTTCTCCTCCTCGCTTTGCACGGTATCACGGTGATCCACCACTCCAGCAGTGACCCCCGTTAAACAGGCGCCACACATTCCCATTTCACAAGAAAGTGGTACAGATACCCCCTGCTCAATCAATACTTCGGCAATAGTTTGCGAGGGCGCTACCGGCCACTGTTGCCCGGTAGATGCCAAGGTAATCATAAAACTGCCATTATCCCCTGACTGCTCGGTCAACGCCGCGGGTTTAAACGCCTCCGTGTAGATAGCTTGCGCTGGCCAACCGTAAGCTAATGCGACCGCCTGTTGATGTTGCATAAATCCTTCAGGCCCACACAGGTAGATCAAAGTATCGTCCTGTGGCTCAGTTACGTCAGCCGCGATATGTTGTCGTGGGCTATTCCCCTTATCACTGTACCAAAGGTGACAGCGGCCATAATGCCAATCGCCACTGAGCGCCTGACGATAAGCGGCTTGCTCTGCGCGACGGCAGTAATAGTGCAACGTAAAAGCAATACCTTGTTTTTCGAGTTGTAGCGCCATCGCATAAAGAGGCGTAATACCAATGCCTGCGGCAATCAGCACAACGCGTTTTGCAGGCTGCAACGCGAAAAGGTTACGGGGTGGCGAAATCGTTAGGCGATCGCCGGGCCGTAATTGTTGGTGAATGTAGCGTGATCCGCCGCGTGAGGCGGCGTCTAAGGCGACACAAATATGGTAACGATGACGATCCTCATCAGAGCCTGTTAATGAATATTGGCGAATTAATCCCGGTGCAAGGTGTACATCAATATGCGCACCGGCTTGCCATTCGGGCAATGGCTCCCCAGGTGTGGGCCGTTGCAAGCTAACCGCTAGATTCCCCGTCCCTTGGAGGCAGAGACTTTCGACAATCACCGATAACTGTTCCATAAACGCCCTCACACCAAAAAGAAATCACCAAAACCCATCTTCTTCAGTCCACGTCGATAAGCAATTGAACTGCGATCAGCAGGAATATGCGCTTCTAGACTGAGATCAAGCGGTAAACGTTCCGGCATTTGCGTTTCAACCATCAAGCGGTCTTCTTCAAAGACCCGCTGGTTAAAGGCATAAACCTCTTCAACCGGAATATCTAAATCGAAGTTACGGGCGATGGGAGCAAACATCCGCGTTTTCCGGGCAGAGACAGGAGAGGCGGCATTCATAATGACCAAACGTGCTTCCCCCGGAAAATGAATCGTTAAGGTAGCGGTAAAAGGTAGGTGCATTTCAAAGTGACGCAGCCATTTAAACCCTTCCGGCGCACGAAATTCGCTACTGGCTGGATAATTACCGACGGTGCTCCAGTAATCAGCCTCGAAACCATAATCACGCTCTACCGCTTGATAATCGGGAACCTGTTGATTTGACGCATCTGCAAAGGTATCGGTATGGATCCAAGCAAAGTGCGCCACATCGAGAAAACCTTCGACTTGCCGACCGGCAAAGCCATTGACCTCAAAGCCCGGGCAGTTAATTTGTTGGAACCCTTCGCTTTCCCAATGTGGCATGGTGGGTAAGGCGGCGGGCTTTTGTGCATCGGGTGCTAAGCAGACCCAAATCAACCCGTAACGTTCTTCAACCGCATAGGTCGAAAGGTTAAGTTTCGCGGGAATCGGTTGATCAGGACTCGACGGAATACGATTACATTTTCCCCCTTCCCCAAAGCGCAGACCATGATACGGGCAGACAATCCCCGCTTCATCATGGAACCCTAAAGTCAGTGGAACTCCCCGATGTGGACAAACATCGCGGGCTGCCACAACTTGACCGGCAATACGGTATAACACCAATTGCTCATCCAGTAATACCGCTTTAACGGGGGCACCACTGATATCCATCGACCGGGCAACCGGGTGCCATTGGGCCGCGAGCTTTAACCAATCATCAGGCTCGAAGGTGCAGTGGGCAGGAGGGGTAACGTTGCTCATAATAAATTCCTTACAGATCACATAAACACTGTTTTTCTTATAGCGTTAGTGATAAACCTTTTAGCTGTTCTCATCCATCATTAAGAATTCAGTATTGTGTTGCATAAAAGAGTACACACCGATTATGAGCCCATTTTCTCGCTTCGCGATTTACTATGTGGCGGTTGTTCGCTGTGGCAGTTTACGTAAAGCTGCGGAACAACTGCATATTTCGGCTTCGGCCATTAACCGCCAAATCCTACAGGCCGAGGCAGATTTCGGTACGCCGCTCTTTGAGCGCTTAGCCGACGGACTGCGTATGACCACCGCCGGCGAGTTGCTGTATGCAGACTTATTGCGTTGGCAACGGGAATTTGACGTTACAAAACAGCGCTTTGATGAAATTCAGGGGCTACAACGGGGCGTAGTAAAAATTGGACTAGTACAAGCGTTAAATCAGGGCATCATTGCTGACTGTTTAGCGCAATTAGCCGTCGACTACCCGGCTCTTAGACTGGAAATTACCAGCGATTCGAGTCACGGTCTGGCGTATCAGTTACGTGATGCAGAGATTGATGTCGCGCTATTGTTAGACCCAGGGGAAGTCAGGGGGGTAGAGGTGCGTGCCTTTTGTGAAATGGAGATGGGAATCGTATTGCCCAATCAGCACCCACTTAGTGGGCAGTCGACTCTACGCTTAACCGATGTTTACAGTGAACGGCAAATTATTGCCGGAGAGAACTTAGTGGTGCATAGCCGAGTCATGGCGCTCTACCAACGCAGTCAAATTATCCCTGATAACCCAATTATCTGTAACGATATTCCCTTAATTCGCCATCTTGTCAAACAACAGGGGGGGATTAGTCTACTCAGTCGCCTTGATGTGTTACATGCCCTGACCCATCGCGAACTCTGTTTTATTCCACTGAGCGATAAAAGCGTCAAACCGTTAACATTAGCCTTAAGCGTTTCACCCGCCCGACAGTTATCCAAAGCGGCACAGCAGGTAATTATGCGGTTAAGTGCCGTGATTGAGACGATGAAGGCGTAAAGTGTGGGGCATGGCTCAGTAAGGTTAGGCCATTAACCAACACGCTAGTACCATTTTTCTCACATAAAGTAAGACGAAATAGCAGCGAGATCTATTCGTTCTCAAAGGTGGAAAGTTCCAAAATAGTAGGGGGCAGCATAGAGCATTCTTGGTCAGAAATTATCGTGTTAACAATAAAACGTTTAGCCGCTTGCTTCGCCCGCTGCGAGGTCACCGTAATAAATAAGGTTTGACTGTAGAGATCGCCAAAATCGGTTAAGGTAGAAAGGTTCTCGCTACCCGTTAATCGAGTTTGCGCCATTAGCGTGACCTGAGGGAGGGTAATCCCCCCATTTTTAACGGAGGCGATAAGTAGAATCAGTTAACACGTTGAATATGCTGCATTGGTGTGAAGC
>NZ_JABBFO010000022.1 GCF_018494035.1 Rosenbergiella australiborealis | reverse complement strand
TTTCATAGAGATCTCCCCTGTTCAGATTACGAGAAAATTCTACTTATGAACACACCGGTTTTTCGGGGGGATTACCACATCACATACCACGATGTTAGGAAAATATACTATCGATACACTTATAAAATGGAATACCGCGATACTAATCGTGTGCGCTACGGGGATCTTACTACGATACCGTTATTCTCTTATATCTCTCTGGTACCGTTGAGTGCTTATAGGATCACCCGACAAAATTCTATGCATCAACCACGACCAATATCTTACTGTGATCTCAATAGTCAGAGAAAAAAGATAACTCGCCAACATTGTCTTTCCCTATCAGTCAATGAATTGAGTCGGTTTTCTTAAGTACATTCTATTTTTATAGTTTTGATGAATATCTCAGATAAATTTTAATATAAAATACTTACTCATCAGGATATACAGTGAAATCAATATATAAAAAATATTTTTTACTACTATTAATTATCATCTGCATTCTCTTTTATTATATTTTTATAGTAAATCATCGTCCAGTAGAGATAGTAGCCATACATCAAGACGAAAACTATAGCTTTGTCTTAGTAAAAAACTTCCCCATCAGTAAAAGTAATAAAATAGCATGGTGGATAGAAAATAAAGATTCACTCGCAAGACAATACGGAATTCCATTACCGGCACCTTATGGTGGTTTTTCCATAGTATTTTTCTCAATTTCTAAAGGTTATAAAGAAAAAGGGAAATATGATAGACTTTGCTTTATCGATATGAAACCACCTAAGAACTGTATTGATAAAGAAAAAATATTTTCAGTAACTTATAGCAAAAACAGAGGGACTATCTTCACTGTGAGTAGTGGAGAGTACAAAATAGAGAGTAATAATAAAATTAAGAAAGTGAATTGATAAATATTTCCCATGTAAGAAGCTATAGACTTGTATGATAATAATCATATATTAGTAAAGTCTTATTATTTCATCCTTGAACAAGGAATGTTCTCTATGCCCACACTCTCTTTTCCGATACTTATTTTCAAAACCCGAAATAAAAGGGATGATTACGGTGCTAGAGACATGCGCTATGGAGACCTTACTGCAGCGCAGTTGATCTCACAATACCGACTTAATTATGTCTCTGACATCGTTGATCCTTATACGCTCACTCGACGAAATTCTATGAACCAACCACAATCGATGTTCTGTTGTAATCTCCGTGGCCAGAGCGAAAAGATAACTCGGCAGCACTGTAGCGACCTATTATTCGATGAGTTCCGTAGGTTATCTCGCATATTCTCTTTTTACGGCCCCTATAAGCAGGTGATCGGGAAAATGATAACCCATATGCAATATAGTGATGGCAAACCCTTCACGGATAGATTGTTAGACAGGGCATTAGAGGAGCAGATATTAGGTGATAAATCATACGACAACAGTACACGTATTTTAATTACTAAAGCTATAGAAAGTAATATCAATTGGGAAAAATTAACTTACCCAATTGAAATGAAAAACGAATTAAGCAAAGCAGTATCGTTAGGTAAATTACCTAAATTCGATAGACTACAAGATCACTACAACGGTATGGGAATCAGTGTTCACGACACTTGGTCTACATATATCACGCTAAAATCGTTAAATATCAAACATAACCGATTTAGGGCAGAAATACACTACAACGTGCAGGATCACTTCGGACTCGATAATGACGATATAATGAACACTCGATTCAGCCAATTCCAATTTTTTCGTCTCTGGTTTGTTCTACAACGGTACGACCAATTTGGCTTCAAACTGTTTATGACCAATATGCACACCACGATTGAAATTTCCGGGAGCATATAATTGTGTCAATAAAAACAAAATTTATTTTTTCCATTATTATTACTCTTTCCGCTTTTTTATATTATCGAATAATGATTGATACAGCTCCTGTAGCAATCATTGCCATACACAATAATAATGGCTTTAGCTCAGTATTAGTGAGGAACTTTCCTTACTCTGATAAAAAAAGAATAAAATGGTGGCTAGACCACAAACAGTATTTAAAAGAAAATTATGGCATTCCTCAATCAGATACACAGGGATCATTCACAGTAATATTTTGGGATTTTGGTGATGGCTATAAAGAGACAGATGGCTACGACAGTCTTTGTTTTAGAGATGTCGTATTACCCAAAAACTGTATCGATAAAAACGCACTTCTTTCCGTAAAAAACGGGAAAAATTCTGGTTTAGAATTCTGGGTCGATAGCGGAATATACCGTATAACTCAAGACGGTTACTACAAGATGAGAAAATATCAGTGAATGAGATAAAGTATTGCTAAAGTAAGGCGAGTTATGAGGATATTGATCAATCTTTAAATCAATATCCTTGAGTTTGTTATTACTTGTTTCTACACCTGCCCTCGCAATAATACGCTACCACGAGGACGGCCTAATGGTTACGGATATTTTTTGATAAAAGCCTCAATAATTGCCGCGAGCTCTTCTGTCGCCTCCAATGGCAGTAAGTGTCCACATCCTTCGATCACCTCATACTCGTAAGGTGAAAACTGATGTAAGGTGGAGGCTAGCTGCTGTGGAAAACGAGGAACGTTATCGTCTTTTTCTCCCAACAGCAATAAAGCGGGAAGGGACACATTTGGGTAGCGATGCTCAAAATTTTCTTGGCTTGCCGTTTTTGCCCAATAAGGAAATGCGGCGGGATTTGCCCTAAGCACATCATTGATGATGCGCTGTAAAACAGCATCGGCGAGTGGCTTCTGATGAGATCCTGCAACAAATTTTTCGGCATGTTCTTGCGTTGCTTGCCACTCATATTGCATAGCAAATTGTTGATCGGTCATTGGTTGCGGGCACAAAGGTGAAGGAGCCGTTAATATGACACCAGCAACTTGTTCTGGCGTTTGAAGTGCCATAACAGCTGCTAACTTCCCAGTCATTGAGTGCCCAATTAACCAAGGCCTAACGACGATGCCTATATCGTTCAGTGTCTCTCTTACCCATTCTGCCTGTTGCATAATTCGAGCAGGAGATTGCGAGGCTGAGTCACCAAACCCAGGCATATCTAGCGAAATACAGTAATAGTGTTTAGACAGAGCCTCCATCACAGGGAGCCACGTATGTGCAGAGCCGCCTAAATAGTGCATAAAGACTAATGGTAGGTGTTGCGGATTTCCTTTCTGAATCGATGTTAATATCATCATAGCCTCAATAGAGTGAGTATTCTTACTCTAAACGTAATCGTTCTTTTGACTATCACCGATGTTTTATACAACAAGATGTGTCTTTTTTTCTCAATTCACTGAAATTCGTTAAGATTGACATGCTTTGTCATACTCTTTATGGCAATCCTGTCACTTGTTCTAAATCGACTGACATGCCATCACCTACACTGACTATTATTAAATGATGTTCATGTTTATCGAAGCTGTTAATCCATAATTAGGATTACTTTGGAGTTACTATGAAATTATTCGCTAATTGGAAAACGCTGTCTCTTTTATCGCTCTCAGCATTAATGATGAGCCAATCTGTTTTAGCGGATGGCCCAGGAGGCGGTCCTGGTGAAGGCCCCGGTGGTGGCTATGACGGTGGAGGTTCTCCTCAAGGTCAATATCGCCACAATAACAGCCCTCGGCACTTCGCTTATCAAGGACATAACTTTGATCGCGGCCGTCCAGTACCTGAAGATTTTCGCGGTCCCGACTATCGCGTTGACGATTGGCACGATCGCGGACTCCCTTCTCCACCGCCAGGCCAACACTGGGCCTATATTGATGGTAATTACCTACTGGTTGCCGCGACTACTGGGATTATTACGTCAATTATTCTTAATGGCATGCACCACTAGTAAACTCTACCTCAGGCTAGGCAGCCTGAATTAGGTAAAGGCTGTTAGATAAGATGGGAAAAAGATTTAGGGGTAAGGGAAATGAGAAAATATCGACCTCTATTTACAATCTTACTGATGCATTACAGCAGTAATAATTAATCGACCGATTTTCCTTTGTCAGAAACAAGCCCTCAGTATTAATATACTGAGGGCTTATAATTAGAAGTCGTAGCGTAAGCGCACGAGGTTCAGATCACCTTGCTTATCTGTCGTAGAGGTAAACACATGCTCATAATCGACACGGAAGCCATAATTCGCAAAGATTGCCACACCTACGCCATTATCAATACGTTGATAATTACGACCATTGACATACTCAAGACGATCTCCCATTGCATAAGGCATAATCGCTTTGATGCCCATTTGCTTAACAGGGAATTTATATCCAGCAAAATACTCCACACCCCAAGCGTCACCAGCAAAGTAGTGGTCAGTATTTCTCAGTTTTGTCTTCAGGAAGTTTTGATAGAACCCGGCGCCCGCAGAAACTGTCCAATTTCCTGGGGTCCAACCTAAAGACGTTCCCATAATATTTTGGTTATAATTTTTACTCTGTCCATTATGGTTGGAAACTTGCGCTTTAGTATAGTTCCACGCAGTCCCCCACGATAAATCTTTGGTCAGGTGATAATCAACACCCACTGAGCCAGCGCCTTTACGCTTATAAAACATTTTTTCGCTAGTGAAAATCGGATGATCACTGAAGAGATACGATGCATAAATATCGGCATTACCCACCGTACCTTTATACTTCAGCATTTTCCGAGAACGATAAGAACCATCATAGTCACCATTCACACCGTTACCCGGTGCTTGGGCTAACATGTCATCATCCCATGTATCCGTCTTCGCGCCGACCACATCATAGTAGACACTGTTTTGCTGACCGAACGTTAATTGACCATATTGTTGGCTTTTAAAACCGGTAAACCATTGACGACGAGTTGTATTGTTGGCTCCCGTCGCGTAATGATGGTCCCAGTTGAAGACTTTAGGGATATTGACGCCAAGCTCGTAGTAGTTAATCCAATTAATATCTTGTGTTAGTGCATAATCGACACTAAAGCGAAACCGCGTCCCGCCATCGAATCCGTTACGTCGAAAAGATTTATCATTGACACCCGTTATATGGTTAAACTGGGGACGAATACTACCGCCTACTTTAACATTCAAACGACTTAGTGGATCAGTTGCCTGTGGATCTTGTTTTAAAAGTGTAATTTCTGCCTGGCTGACCGCTGGTAATCCCATCAAACATAACGCCAAGATAGATGGCGAAAAAAGACGCGTTTTCATTAATTTAATTATCCTGTAATAAAAAAACTGAAATTGTCGAGCAGGATGATTATCACGACACTTTATGACAAAATTATGACCTAATGAGAAAATTCCTAATTAGTGCGCACCTATGTAGTGCAAGGTGACCTAATAAGTCTCAAAAATAGCCAAACTGAATCAATAATTACGAATTGAAAAATACCCCTACCCCGCTAACTCCCTTTATTTATTAGCTTTTATCTGAATTTTTTTATACCTAAAAGTTTTGGAATAGTTTTTGCTGATTAAGAAAAAAAACTATGGAAATACGCCGATGCAAAAAAATAATGATGAACCTCTGATTTATGGACTCAACGACCGATTACCTTTCATACCTGCTGTTTGTACCGCGGTCCAGCATATGTTAGCGAGTATTGTTGGTATTGTGACGCCCCCCTTAATTATTGGAAATGCTCTAGGACTCACCGACTGGTTACCCTATCTTATTAGTATGTCATTATTCGCTTCGGGTATAGGAACGGTCATACAAGCTGTCCGTTTCCGCAATATCGGCGCGGGAATGATCTGCTTACAGGGAACGAGCTTCGCTTTTCTCGGCGTCATTATTGCAGGCGGCCTATTACTCAAACAGCAAGGTGCTGACCCAGAGCAGATACTGGCTATGATCTTTGGTTGTACGCTCGTTTCTGCCATTATCCCATTGATTGTTAGCCAATTTATTCATACTTTCTCTCGCGTATTAACACCTCTAGTTACCGGTATTGTGATTGTGCTTATCGGGATTAGCCTAATTAAAGTCAGCATTAGTGATTGGGGAGGTGGATTTGGCGCACCTGATTTTGCAGCCCCTCATAATTTAGGACTAGGCCTTTTCACTCTTACCATTATCGTTTTAATGAATTGTAGCCGCCATCCTTGGTGCAAACTCTCCAGTATTATTGTCGGTATTGTTGCCGGAACCCTGTTCGCGATAACGTTAGGTAAGTTTCACCCACACTTTACTCATTCCCTATTGCCCGCTTTACCTATCCCTTTTCGTTTTGGAATAAATTTCTCGTGGTCTATGTTTATTCCTATTGCGCTAGTGTCATTGATTTCGATTATTGAAACAGTGGGTGATTTAACGGCTAACTGTATGCTATCGAAGCAACCTCTTGTCGGCCCAGATTTCCAGAAACGAATTCGTGGGGGCATCCTCGGTGACGGTGTGAGCTGTTTAGTGGCAGCTATCTTCTCTTCCTTCCCCAATACCACCTTTGCTCAAAACAACGGTGTGATTCAAATGACACAAGTCGCTAGTCGTTACGCCGGAATATGGATTGGTGGCTTATTTATTCTTTTAGGGCTGTTCCCACAATTTAGTCAACTCCTTGAACAGCTACCAAAGCCTGTACTGGGCGGTGCAACCTTAGTGATGTTTGGGAGCGTCGTCGCGGCAGGAATTCGTATTATGACCCGTGAAACGTTAGACAGCCGCAGTATGCTTATCATTGCACTCGCTTTCGGTATTGGATTAGGCATCGAATCGCAACCCGATTTTTTAAAAGCCATGCCCCAGTTCTTTCAAACTCTCTTTCAAAATGCCGTCACGAGCGGTGGTGCACTAGCCATATTACTCAATCTTATTTTACCTAAAACAAAGGATGTTAATCATGACTAACCGTGTATGGATCAAACAACCTTTAGCCTGCTTTGATGGCACTGAACAAATTGTGACTAACGGGATAGTTGTCGAAGCGGGAAAAATTATTGAGGTACTGGCGCCTCATCAATCTCCTTCGTCCCCTTGCGATACGATTTTTGACGCACGCCAACATGTCGTGCTTCCTGGACTCATTAATACCCATCACCATTTTTATCAAACCTTGACTCGTGCTTGGGGACCCGTTGTTAATCAACCACTATTTCCTTGGTTAAAAACACTCTACCCTATTTGGGCGAAGCTAACCCCAAAAGCGTTACGTCTTGGTAGTGAGGTCGCATTAGCTGAACTCCTGCTATCAGGATGTACAACCACCAGCGACCACCACTATCTTTTTCCTAATGGAATGGAAGACGCTATCGATATTCAAGTATCAGCAGTCAACCATCTCGGGATGCGTGCGACACTAAGTCGTGGTTCAATGAGTTTAGGCGAGAAATCAGGGGGATTACCCCCGGAACAGACAGTACAAGCGGCTGAGGTTATCTTGCAAGATAGCCTGCGTTTAATTGATCGTTACCATGATGCAGATGACGGCGCGATGATCAATATTGCGCTCGCGCCCTGCTCGCCTTTTTCGGTAACCCCAGAAATTATGCAAGAAAGCGCCAAAATGGCGAAAGAGAAAAATGTTCGACTGCATACCCATTTAGCTGAAACCTTAGACGAAGAGACTTTTTGCCTAGAACGTTTCGGCTTACGGACGGTTGACTACTTAGAATCTGTCGGTTGGTTAAATCATCGAACGTGGTTAGCACATGGTATTCATTTTAATGATGAAGAAATTGCACGTTTAGGGAAAGAAGGCGTTGCCATTAGCCATTGTCCAGTTTCTAATATGCGGCTTGCTTCGGGGATCTGCCGGACAAAAGAACTGTCTGATGCCGGCGCTATCATTAGTTTAGGTGTCGATGGTTCTGCCTCCAATGATGCTTCTAATATGATGTATGAAGCTCGGCAAGCACTTTATTTACAGCGATTACGCTACGGCACGCAAACGATTACGCCAGAAGTCGTCTTGGGTTGGGCAACACGAGGAGGAGCTAAAACATTAGGTCGGGGAGATATTGGGGAAATTAAGGTCGGTAAACAAGCGGATTTCGCATTATTCACATTAGAAGATATACGTTTTAGCGGGAGCCATGATCCTCTTGCTGCCTTACTGCTGTGTGGTGCTGAACGTGCCGATCGCGTGATGGTAGCTGGAAATTGGCGGGTAGTTAACGGTGAAATAGTCAACATGGATCTCCATGCACTACTTAATCAACATCGAACTGCCGCTAAAAAATTGGTCAATTTATAACAATAATTTTTTATTTAAGTCGGGAATAACATATGCACGCTTCAACATCATCGCTACAAAAAAAAATATTATCTGGTAAACATTATCGCCGTATTACAGGTTGTCTAATGTTAAGCGCTTTACTGCCGCTTTGCAGCTATGCTACGACCAGTGATGATTCTTCTGCCTCGACCCTTGAAGATGCTATTACGCAAGGTAAAGTCAGTGGCAGCCTCCGTTCAGTCTACTACTCAACACACAATGCCTATTTTGTTCAGGGGCTTAATCAAGATACCGTCAGTTACGGTGGCTTTTTAAAATATGAAACGGCACCTCTTGATGGATTTAATCTAGGTGTGAGTGGCATTTTTGTGCGCGGTATCGATCACGGCGCAGCAAGTCGGACAGTGACGGAGCTGGGTGATAACCAAACTAATATTGGTGAGGCGTGGTTACAATGGCGTCACGATGATTTTCGTATCACTGCAGGTAACCAACAGCTGAATACTCCCTTTTTAGGGAATTATGATTGGCGTATCACTCCTATTATTTATCAAGCTATTGATGCCCAATACGGCCATGACGAAGATTTTATTCGAGCAACCAAAGTCTTCCGTTACAAATCTTGGGGAACCGATCGTCAACAGCGTTATACCGCTTACAATACCGAAGATAAAACTAATGGTATGTGGTCATTAGGGGCAGGCCATCACTGGGATGTTAATGATGTTCATTTGAAAGGGGTCGCTTGGTATGAAAACTATAATGATTATAGCGATATTTTCTACACTGAAGGTCATGCCCAATGGAATCAAGCCCCTTTACAACCAGACTTAGGGCTACAATATATTCGCGGAACAGGAAATGGAAAAGACTTAGCTGGCCCAGTTAATAGCCAAAGTATCGGCTGGCAGCTCTCTTTAAACTTACTAAGCAGTCTAAACTGGAAAGTCGGCTATGACTACTTAGCGAATAACGCCAGCGGCTACAAATATCCATTGGTCACCCCATATTCTCATAACACGTCGTCAGGCCCTTATTTTGCACAGCCGTTCTTTACCAGTACTCAAGATTTAGGTAATGGTAATGCTTGGGCTACTAGCTTAAATTACAATGCTACGGAACAAGTAACTATTGGTTCTCGTTACTCATGGATGGATCTCAAGCCTGCGAGCAGCCATGGAAGTTTGCGTCAATCAGAGTACCTAATTTACGGTATTTACAGCTTTGATGGCGCATTAAAAGGTCTCAGTCTCACGGACTTTGTCGGTGTTCAAACATCTCCGATGTATGCCAAAAATTTCTGGCAGAACCGCGTTGCGCTGCAATACGATTTTTAATACCTACCGGGTGCCCAAGTGGGCACCCATATCATCGCCTCTTTGATCTTTCGCACTAATTTTGAACAATTTATTTGAATAAAAAGAACAAAACTATTAACTATCCGTAATTCAATAAATAAGCCATGCTTAATTAACTTAACTTTATTGAGGATAGAAAAATAATGAAAAAAATAACATCACTCCTGTTACCTCTCGTCGCATCAGGCGTTTTATATAGTGCGGCATCACAAGCAGCAGTCGTCGATTATCAGCTTGATTCTCCCCATACGTCTATCGTGGTCAGTTGGGATCACTTTGGTTTTTCACACCCTACTGCCGTAATTCCTGGTGCAACTGGCGTGATTAAGTTTGATCCACAGCATCCAGCTGGGTCTTCAGTTAACGTGTCTATTCCTGTAAGTAATATCGATACTCACGTTCCAGCACTGACCAAAGAATTTCAAGGAAGTGACTATTTTGATACTGCAAAATATTCCACTGCAACCTTTACTAGTACAAAAGTCATCTCACGCGGTGAACATCGCTATGATGTCGAAGGTAATTTAACGCTGAAAGGGGTCACAAAGCCGGTAACCTTGCATGCAACCCTGAATAAGATCGGTGAGCAAGCAATGGTGAAAAAACAAGCGGTCGGATTTAATGCTACAGGTACGTTACAACGCTCAGCCTTTGGTATTGATAAATATGTTCCTGCGGTAAGTGATGCCATCACCCTGACAATTTCTACTGAAGCCTACGCTCAATAGTGCTATCGCCGTTCCCAATAAATATGTTTATTGGGAACAATTTGTTTCTACCTCTATCCCAAATAAAAATTTGTATTATCCTTAGTGTCATTCGTTGACTGAAACATTAAGGACAATTTGTGGCGTATTACGAATTCACCTTCCTCAAACTTTTAATCGGCTTTTGTGTATTAATTGCTCACCTCAATATTACTGGAAAAACGCAACTTTCACAGATGACACCTATCGATTTCATTGGCAACTTTGTGCTAGGTGGAATCATCGGTGGTGTCATTTACAGTGATACAATTCCGCTCCAACAATACGTTATTTTATTACTGCTTGGCGTCTTACTCATTAGTGCCTTGAATTTCGCAAGTAAGCACATATCGATGATACGTACCATCACGATCGGAGACCCTATTCCGATTATGAAAAATGGAAATTTTATCCTTGATAATATTTTAAAAAGCCGTAATAAACTCGACATTGTAAGCCTTACCTCCCAGCTACACTCAATGGGGATCAACTCTTTTGAGGAGGTAAGGTATGCACAAGTCGAGCCCGGTGGACAACTGAGTGTCATCACTAAAGAAGCAAGTATGTTTTCAGTTTTACTGATAAAAGCCGGTGAAATTAGGCAACATGGCTTGGAAATTATTGCAAAAGATGAAGAGTGGCTAAGAACAAAGTTACAGGACAGTAACTTTTCACTAGAGGATATCTTTTTAGGTGAATTTTGGAAAAGTGAACTAGTGTTGCATCTCTATGATGGCTCCAAAAAGAGTATTTAAAATAGAGAGGCAAAGGCCTGTTTAAAACGTTTAATGAAGGCGCAGTAGAAATGAAAAATAAGCTACTATTTCCCCTTGTAGGCCTAGGTTCCGTCATGCTGTTAGCCGCGTGTCAAAACCTAACGCCCCCTAAGGGAATTAAACCAGTTACTGGCTTTACTATCCAAAAATACCAAGGGAAATGGTTTGAAGTCGCAAGACTGGAGAATCGTTTTGAAAAAGGATTAACCCATGTTACTGCAACCTATCAACTACAACAAGATGGTACAGTAACCGTCATTAATCGGGGCTTTAATCCTAAAAAAGGCCAATGGTCAGAGAGTGTAGGAAAAGCTAAATTTACCGGTAGCCAAGATCGTGCGGCATTGAAAGTCTCTTTCTTCGGGCCCTTTTACGCGAGTTATAACGTGATTGCCTTGGATGATGACTACCAAACAGCATTGGTCTGCGGCCCAGACAGAAGCTATTTATGGATACTTTCCCGCCAGCCTCATTTAACGCCGGCAAAGCGCCAAATGCTATTAACTAAAGCAAAGCAGGCGGGGTTTGCGATTGACCAGTTACTTTGGACCGATCAGGAGTAAGCAAATAAAGCCGGTGCACCACCCGTATGAACAAACAACAGTGCGCCATCTTGTGCGAACCGTTGAGTGGTGATGCCGGTTAAAAGCCCAGCCATTGCTTTAGCAGTATAAACGGGGTCAAGGAAGATCCCCTCCAGCTGTGCCAGTAAATTCAGTGCATCATTTCCGGTATCGTTGGTATAGCCGTAACCCGGTTTATAGAAATCATCCCAAAGCTCGACTGGCTGTTTCAGTGATACACCGAGAGTCTTAGCGACATCTTGACGTAACGCTTCCACAAGAGGCTTTTGCTGAACAACACTTCTTGATACCGTAACGCCCACTAGAGAAACGTTCGGGAGATAGTGCTCTAAGCCCACCGATAAACCGGCATGTGTTCCACCGCTCCCAGACGCCACCACGACCGAAGCTAAATCGGGAATATCTGCAACTTGATGTGCAATTTCTTGCGCGCAACCAATATACCCTAAACACCCTAACACATTAGAGCCCCCTACCGGCACGATATAGGGACGGAATCCTTGGGCCTGAAGTAAGTCAGCTTGTGCAATTAACTGTTCAGCAAGAGAAGTATCGAGATGAGCGGGGACTATATTCACCCCTAATAAGTCTAACAATAAACGGTTACCATTTTGCTGGTAGTTATCGCTCGCATCCTGTAAGGGATTTTCTAAAATCGCCATACATTTAAGTCCGAGCTTAGCGGCTACTGCCGCAGTTTGTCGCACATGATTAGATTGTATTGCGCCGGCCGTTAACAATACATCTGCTCCTTCTTGCAGCGCTTCGGCTGCAAGAAACTCTAATTTACGCAGTTTATTTCCCCCTAGTCCTAGGGGCGTTAGATCATCACGTTTAATATAAATATCGCGTTCTGCATAGTCGGAAAGTCTTGGTAAATATTCAATCGGTGTTGGCGCACCAACCAACTCTATTTTTGGAAAATTATCTAATAACATTATGCTTATCTCCTCGCTTAATGCGCCTGATCCCAGTTATCACCAACACCCGTATCGACTTGTAAAGGGATGGCGAGCGTGACACAGTTTTCCATAATTTCACGGATTTTCTGGGTCGCGATATCGATCAAGTCTTGATGAACTTCAAATACCAATTCATCGTGTACTTGCATGATCATCTTGATTCTGCTCGGATCTTGACTCGCCAGCCAGTGATCGACACCGATCATCGCTCGTTTAATAATGTCCGCTGCCGTTCCTTGCATGGGAGCATTGATAGCAGCCCGTTCAGCGGCCTTTCGACGAATAGCATTACTTGCCTTAATATCGGGTAGGTAAAGACGACGGCCTTCGATCGTTTCGACATACCCTGTTTCTGCTGCACGTTGGCGCGTGGTTTCCATATAGGTAAGCACACCTGGGTAGCGCTCAAAATAGAGATCCATATACTTTTTCGCTTCACCAGGTGCAATACCTAGCTGACGAGATAAGCCGAATGAACTCATCCCATAAATTAAGCCAAAGTTAATTGCTTTTGCGCTACGGCGTTGCTCGCCGGTAACCTTTTCTAAGGCGATACCAAAAACTTCCGATGCTGTAGCCCGATGGATATCTTCCCCCTTAGCAAACGCATCGAGTAGTCCCTTATCTTTGGAAAGATGGGCCATAATACGCAGTTCGATTTGTGAGTAGTCGGCGGCTAAAATCTTATGCTCTGGTCCAGCAATAAACGCTTGGCGAATACGACGCCCCTCGTCGTTGCGGACTGGGATATTTTGTAAGTTCGGATCGGTGGATGACAGTCTACCTGTTGCCGTGACTGCTTGATGATATGACGTGTGTAGTCGACCGGTAACTGGGCTTATCATTAATGGCAGTTTATCAGTATAGGTCGATTTTAATTTCGACAGTCCACGATGTTCTAAGATCACTTTAGGTAACGGATAATCCAACGCTAATTCTGCCAGGACTTCTTCACTGGTAGAGGGAGCCCCTCCAGGCGTTTTCTTCGTCGGCTTGATACCCTGTTTTTCAAATAAAATCGTTTGGAGTTGTTTAGGTGAAGAGAGATTAAAACTTTCCCCCGCCAACTCATGGGCTTTCTTCTCAAGTTCATCTAATCGTTGGGCAAGTTCTTGAGAGTGTGCAGAAAGGATCAGCGGTTCAATCAGCACACCATTACGCTCTATTTTTGAAATTACCGAAACAAGCGGCATTTCAATTTCTTCAAAAATGGTTTTTGGGCCGGCTTCTTGTTCTAATAAAGGCCAAATTTTCTGATGAAGTTGCAGAGTGACATCCGCATCTTCAGCCGCATATTGAGCAGCCTGATCCAGTGAGATTTGGTTAAACGTTAATTGTTTCTTGCCCTTACCTGCAATATCTTCAAACGTAATTGTCTTATGACCTAACCACCGCTGAGCGAGGCTATCCATATCATGCTTACCGGCAACACTGTTATAGAGATAGGATTCGAGCATTGTATCAAAGCGAATTCCCTTTAGTTCTATATCATAATTGAGCAATACACCCCGATCATATTTTAGATTTTGACCCACTTTTGCCAAATGTTCATCTTCTAACAACGGTTTAAACTGTGCTAAAACTTGATCACGGTTTAATTGTTCTGGCGTATCTAAATAATCATGGCCCACCGGTAAATATGCGGCATCTCCCGCAGCAGTAGCAAATGAAAGACCAACGATCTCTGCAGATTGAGAGTCCAGAGAGGTCGTTTCTAAATCAAATGAGAAAAGCTCGCTTTGCTGTAGTTTCTCTAACCACTCAGCCAATTGATGTTGCTGTAAAATAATTTGGTAATTCTCTGCCGATAAGTTGACGGCGGGTGATGAAGGGATCTCAGCAGTGACGGTCGTTTCAACTGACGTAGTAGGCTTGCCACTTAACCAAATATTTTTTTCAATATCGCTTAACCAACGTTTAAACTCGTAGCGAGCAAATAAGTCGAGTAATAAACCTTGGTCTAAGGGCTGAACTGTTAACTGTTCACAGGTCAAATCAAGTTCAACATCGGTTTTTATCGTCGCTAATTGATAAGAAAGCATCGCCATCTCTTGATGCTCTGCCAGCTTTTTACCCATCGTTTTCGCTCCCCGAAAACTGAGCGTCGCAACATTATCCAGATCTTGGTAGATAGTCTGCAAACTTCCTAATCCCTGTAGGAGCGCTTGCGCCGTTTTTTCACCGACACCTGGAACACCTGGGATGTTATCGGAAGAATCCCCCATCAACGCAAGATAGTCGATGATTAATTCAGGAGGAATACCGTACTTTTCAGTCACTTCTTCAGGACCAAGAATTGTATTATTCATGGTATTGATGAGGGTAATATGTTGGCTAACTAACTGAGCCATATCTTTATCACCAGTACTGATTAGTACGTCTCGGCCTTGGCTCTCCGCTTGGCGTGCGATCGTACCGATGACATCATCTGCCTCAACACCAGAAACGGCTAATAAAGGAAGCCCCATCGCTTTGATCATCTGATGCAAAGGTTCTATTTGCGATCTTAAGTCATCCGGCATCGGTGGGCGATGTGATTTATAGTCAGCAAACAACTCATCCCGAAACGTTTTTCCTTTCGCATCAAAGACAACAGCTACATGGCTAGGTTGATATTGCAGTAATAAGCTACGCAACATATTTAATACACCATACATCGCTCCAGTCGGTTCACCCGCACCATTTGTCAGGGGAGGAAACGCGTGGAATGCGCGGTAAAGATAAGAGGAGCCATCTACAAGGATCAGCGGGTTTTGTGCGATTTGAGCCATAGGTATTCATTTCTGCGTTGGGCCGTGGATAAGCGTTAGCATGCCACAGAGTGGGATAAATGTTGATCATGATACTGACTTGTCTGATCACACAAGAGTAAAGTTAAGATCCTGTGGATAACTCTGTGGATCTATTTATTACGTTAATTACAACTTACCTGAAACAAACTGTTCATTCATTTAAAATACATTTAAAACAGTCAGTTAAATTAGTTTTTATTTCTCGATTTACACTGTAATAGCGTTATGCTTCTGTGAATAAAAGGATCTTCCCTACCTGGTTTGATTAATAAGCCTCTACATCACAAGGTATCTAGAGGCTTATCGCTTATTTATTTAACAAAAATTTTGTAACGTTAACGTAATCAGCTGCAAAATTTGCTAAAGAGCTAGTATCAAGGCCGGAATTATTAATTTGATATTTACCATCGACAAATAACGCAGGTACACCATTAATGTTGAAATCTACCGCTGCTTTCTCTTGCTGACTCATTAGAGCCTTAACCGCAAAGCTATTCCAGGCTGCATCATAAGCTTCAGAAGTGATCCCAGCTGCGTTGATAAAAACTGCCTTCAAACTTGCTTGGTCTTTAATGGTTTGAGACTTTTGTATACCATCAAAAATAGGATCCATAACTTTATCTTCAACACCTAGTGCGATGGCAACCGCCCAAGCATGAGTTAAGATTGGACCATAATCGCCACCGAGAAAATCCACATGATAGCGAACCAGTTTGACATTAGAAGGTAAGCCTTGCTCTACTGCCTGATTAATTTTGTAAGTACGTTCAAAATCGTAGCAGTGTGGGCAGAAAAAGGAGAAAAATTCGACCACTTTTGGAGCACCATTGACCGGTTTTTCTACGGCTACATATTGTTTACCTTCAGTAAAAGTTGCGGCAGAAGCCCCAAAGGCAAGCATAGCTCCAAAGAGAGCAAATAATACTTTTTTCATTTCTGACTTATCTCCAAGTTATCAATTCAAAATTGCGACAACACTAATGATGGTGGCGATTGTAATAACGCAATTTGCGTTCTCATCTGGGTAATCTGTCGATGCCAAAAATCGACCTCTTTAAACCAAGGAAAAGCTTTAGGAAAAGCAGGATCTTGCCAGCGTCTAACTACCCAAGCTAGATAATAAACCATGCGCATAGCGCGTAAAGGCTCAATCAGTGACAATTCATTAACGTTGAATTCAGTTAACTCAGTGTAGCATTCTAGCAGAATATCCCACTGTACTCGCTGTTCATTCAGATCACCGGTGACCAACATCCATAAATCCTGTACAGCAGGCCCATTACGCGCATCATCTAAATCAACAAATAATGGTCCTTCACGCCACAATATATTACCAGGATGGCAATCACCGTGTAACCGCAAAGAATCCCAGTTTGTATGCCAGACCGTAGAAAGCTGATCACCAAGTTCTTTAAGTACTGCAACAAAATTCGCTTTCAACGCAGTCGGCACTAAAGGACTTTCACTCAACAAGTTGAAAGGTTGATAGAAATATTCTTCAAGACCCAAAGTCGGCCTATATTGGAACTGGCTTCGTCGGCCAACTTGGTGAATACGCGCTAAGGTTTGTGCAGCCTGTTCAAGATGTTCATAATTATCAATTTCGTATTGGCGCCCTCCCATACTGGGAAAGATCGCGAACCATATTCCCTGAGTTTGCTGTAACGTAGAGCTGTTATAAGAAAGAGGAGCAGCAACTGAAATACCGGCTTCAGCCAACTCTAGCGTGAAGTGATGTTCTTCACTCAATTGCTCTTTCGACCAACGCTGTGGACGATAATATTTAGCCACATAACGATGTCGGTCTTCATCACTTAATTGCCAAACACGATTTTCATAGCTATTAAGTGGAGTGAGTCCCGAGTCTACACGTATGCCCGTGTTCCATAACGAGTCAACAACGGTTTCAGGATCGAGAGTTTGGAAATCAAAGCTCGGTTCAGTCATAATCTCTGCAATAATATAAGAAACTGAGCAGCAGGATACCATCAACACTTCCTAGCAGCCCGACTATTTGAGCGAATCATGAAAATCAAGGTAGTTCTATGATCAGTGGTATTATTTTGGCCGGTGGTGCTGGAACAAGAATGAAAGGCAGGGATAAAGGCCTAGAAGTCTGGCATGGCAAAGCCTTAATCGACCATGTTATTGAAGGTTTTTTACCGCAAGTGACCACTCTGCATATCAACGCTAACCGGAACCACTCGTGTTATCAACGCAGAGGGTATCCAGTGATTGAAGATAGATCCAAACAATTACTGGGTCCATTAGCCGGTATTGCTGTTGGTCTTGAGGTCATTCAATCACCTTGGCTTGCCGTTGCTCCTTGTGATAGCCCAATTTTTCCACACAATTACGTACAACGACTCTATCATTTTGCCCAGGAAAAGCAGCTTTCTCTTACTTGGGTATCTCAAAATGGCCGCGATCATCCCCTTTTTTGCCTCATTAATGGAAAATTAAGAGAGGCATTAAACGATTTTCTTTATTCTCAAGAAAGACGGCGAGTATTAGATTTCTTTAACGATCACGGTACGGCTCTAATGTTTAGCGAAAAACTTCCCTCTTTTGCTAATTTTAATGATGAGTCGTCGTTGAAATAAAACTTTCCAATGCAAAAAGGCCATCCGTAAGGATGGCCTCAGATTGCTGACAAAGTCCTGGCCTCTTGGCCAGGACTTTGATCTAATAGGGTTAGGCTAATTAATGAGCTAACACC
>NZ_JABBFO010000021.1 GCF_018494035.1 Rosenbergiella australiborealis | reverse complement strand
GCTGGCAATGGTTTTATAATCACGAGCGTCCGAATATGGCACTGAATGGCTTCACACCAATGCAGCATATTCAACGTGTTAACTGATTCTACTTATCGCCTCCGTTAAAAATGGGGGGATTACCCGCTAATAGGAATGTTTTTTGGTTTGACCTCTCAAAAAGATACCTTTCTAATAACAGGGCTGTCTTATTTTCCTTTCTTTTTCTACGTACTACTTTTTATCCCCGCGGGTAAACTACAGATTACAGAGCAGGTTAGCAGTACCCCAGCGATAAAAATGCATAAAGTCATCGCTATCATTGCGAGAGATAAGACCTACATTACTGCCCTTCTGTGCAGCATATTGTGTTCTATTGTTTTTATTCATTACGAAGCTGTACTCCCCCAATACTTACTTCTACTGGATAGCAATGCTGCTATTAAGCTGGTGACTCTGATACTAGTCACTAATGCCTTTACCGTGTTGCTGTTTCAGACTTTTATTATGAAATTTTTAGCACCGGTAACTCTCCCCAGACGTATTATTTTAGGGAGTATTATTTTCGCTTTGTCGCAGATCGGATTTTTTCTGATCCGCTCATCGGATATTGGGTTATGGTTGACAGCAACCAGTGTATTCAGCGTGGGAGAAGCAATTTTGATGCCGAACCTGAACATTTTGCTTGACCATTTAGCCCCGCCTGAACATCGCGGGGCTTACCTTGGAGCCTCAATGCTATCTAATCTAGGTATCGCTATCGGACCATTGATCGGAGGTGTAGCATTGGCGCTAACGGGAGCAGGTGTCTTTATTTGTACAGCATTACTAAGTCTTTTGCTTTGCACGATTATGTACGCTTACCGAGTTAACATGCTGACACGTTTGCAGGATTCGTAGTAAAAATTTTAAGGGAAATGATCTGCTTAACTGGCAGATCGCTCCTTATAAGTTCATTTAAATGGCTTTATCTGAAAAATAGGTACCGCCTATTCTAATTTTTTATAATGAACACCTCAATATAGGTAACCAATTTACCAAGTTTATAGCACAGCAAGTAAAAGCTACTAAGCCCAAGGTAAAACTATATAAAACTTCCGATAGTAGCGGAATATATATTCCCAATAGAGAAAAATTGGATAATTAACTATTTTAGTTCAGGTAATTAATATGGAAAATTGTTATTTAGCTGATACAGCCTTTTTGAATACTATATATTAAGGAATTTTAAGAAAACTCATTTTAAAAAATTGTTTTAACTCAATACATTTTAATTTCATTAGTGTAATTTTAAGTTAAAACTAACTTTAGATAAATTTTAAGGAAATTTATTTATGCTTGAACCGACAGAAGGAAAATTAACCTTTAGAGCCTAAGGTAACAATATAAAGGGAAGCCATGATTATTCTCGCGTTATACACTGGCCTGACTCAGCTAAGCAATGTTCATCAGCACAATCAAAATCTGGTGTAACCATTGGACGTGGTTATGATATGGGCAATAGAACTAGTCAAGCAATAATCAATGACCTAAGTTATGCTGGTATTCATATTGAGCAAGCAAAAAAATCTCATTAGTGGCAGGTAAAAGTAACTATGATACGTATTTTTTATTTATGCCTAATAATTAATTTTTCCCTTATGATTGAATGCCAAGCAGATCAAGTAGGGATTATTATGGATAAATGTGCCTCTAAACCGATGACTAATGATATTTACGTATGTTTGTCTGAAGAGTCATCCATATTGAATAAACAATATGAAGAAAGTTTTAAAAACCTTTTAATAAAAATAAAAAACGAAAAAAAATTCGTAATAAACTTCAATGATCTTAATAATGATCTCTCTTTATCAAAGAAAAAATGGGAATCCTGGATTGATGCAGAATGCCTTACAGAAGCTGATGTTTATCAAAAAGAAACAAGGTTTTACGCTAGCATCTATGATATGTGTATGATTAAGAATTATACATCAAGAATAGATTATTATAATAATTTCAAGTTTAACTAAAAGTATATTTATGATAATTAAAATTATGTCTCATTCTGAACTCAAACACCGCACAGTCAAACTGTCAGCTAAAAATAGCTATTTCACCGAACAAGCATTGATATTTAATGGCTGAATATTGAGTAACAAAGAATCACCAAAATAACTGGGATATCCCTATCAATCAGATAAAAGCACTCTATTATGTACTGGGAGTTATTACAGAAGACAGCTGCTAGTGATTCTAAATATGGCATTGTTCGGCTGGAAAAGTAAGGAAAATAAGTTAAGCCCTTTTCACCTATAGATGCCAGCGATTCCATAATTGGATTAATACCCACGCGGCTATCATCCAACACCCTACAGCTGCAATCAGCGCAAAGGGTAACTTGAGGACATTGAGCAAAAAATAGAGCGATATAAGGTACACAAGGTAAGGGATTACAGCCCACAGACCGAAGATAATCGTTGTTTTCAGCGCCTCTATAGAGCGTTCGCTTCCCACGATGTAATGGGCGATAAGCGCAAAGGTAGGAAATAGAGGAATTAGTCCAGCTATATAATAATGTCGAGATTTAGAGAGCACACCAATCAATACAACAACCAACGCGCCAATCAAAGCCTTGGGAAGCATTTTGCTAAGTCTCATAACAATAGGAATAAGCCGAACTATCGCTTAAAACAAATGACGGTGTCAACCAGCTAGTGAGTAATCTATGAGTAATGAGTAGATTAAAAATCCCTTGGATAACTCAGCCCTGTTTGATCAAAAACGAATAATAACGTTAGCAAGAAAAAACTCGGATGGTAATCGGTGATGTATGTTGAGTATTTAATTGCGAGCGCTGCTGCCGGTACCCTTACCCTACAGCCATAAAAGGTCATTAACCATTCGTTTCTCATGGATCGCCTACTCGCTTATCAAGCTAAGGTAAGAGTCCCGTAAGGTTTTACTTCAGCGAGGGGGAAGCAAGAAAAATAAAAATTTATTTAATTATCATAAGTTTTTAAAAATAAAAATCCCATAAAGGGTGTTAAGACTGACATCAATTGACATGAGAATTTAACCAACAATTGCTAACTGCAGTCAATCTCTTACGCTGACGAATGCTAGCATCGTATTGTCTTATAAAAAAAAAGGAATTCTCATGTTAAAGAAAATAGCGAGCGCCATGGCGCTGACGACAGTATTTGGCTTTTCAATTGCCCATGCTGATGACAAAACCGTCACCCCCCATTCTATCACCTGTAAAAAACCCCCTGCTCCGCCAAAAGATGTAAATGGAAAACCCTTACCACCGCCTAAAGGGAATAAGCCCCCGATGGGGAAAGACAGTAAACCGCTTCCTCCTCCAAAAGAGGGCTGTATTCCTCCGCATCAAAAAGGATAAGCCGAATGTAATCACCTATAGCGAAGTGTGCGGTATAGGTGATTTGCATTACTAGGACGTTTATCTGAAAGATGGTTTTATTGTGCAGGCTAGGTTCAGAAATTCATCCATTAGCCGTTATTTGAATAACTCTTTAGTTAGCTGGACTGAACGCCCCCCTTTGTTACGCTCGCGCTATTTTAAACAATCTCTGCATAAAAACGCTGACCGCTATAGAGCAAAACACAAACCGTCCTCAGAAAATTGTAAATAAAAAATAGACCACTCACCTTCCCTGTATCGATCGATGTCGTCATATCAATCCAAATCTTAGCGTGCTGAGTTACCGAACTTCGCATTTCTAAAAGTACTAAATCTGCCCACCATCAATACACGAAGATAACGCTTAAATTTCTATACATTAAATCTGGTAATAATTTTTGATTGGACTATGGTTATCGGTAGAGGTGCTCACAATGCAAAAATGTCGAATTTGTAACAGTAAAAGAGTAACAGCCTGTGCGGCAAGCGGATTGAACGTGCTATTTCAAACGTCGGATTTTACTTACTCTGCGTGTGGCAAGCTTTCTACAGGGTTTGTAAGAGCGATTTTTCCTATTGCTGAATCGTTCCTTGAGCATATTGAACACTTTTTAGGTATCTATTCATTAAAACCGGCAATAGTCACTAACATTTCGTCCAGTGACGATGTCGTTTTACTCTGCCGGTCCTGTGGATTGTGGTTTAAGAAAGATAATTAGTTCATGAGGCACCCGATGTTACTAGCGAGTGACCCGTTTCCGCTGATGCCGAATAGCAAAAAACTATGATTATCTCTCTACTTTATGAGTGATAACTGAATACCCTTTATTGGGAACTTTGGTGACGACCAGCAAAGAGTAATAATATCACGCCAAATATCGCCGATAAAAACGAACCGCCCAGTACGCCTATTTTTACTTCATCGAGCAAAACTGGATGGCTAGCAAATGCTAAACTACCAATAAATAAGCTCATAGTAAAACCAATACCGCACAATGTTGCCACGCCATAAAATTGACAATATGTCGCGCCTTTGGGTAATTGCGCCCATCCAAAAATAATTAAAATAAAGGCTGTTAGGCTTATGCCAAGTTGCTTACCGACAAATAAGCCAAGCATAATGCCAAGAGGTAACGCACTGATCAGTTGGTCAGAGGTAGTATGTATAAAACTCACACCGGCATTCACGAAACCAAAAATAGGGATGATCAGAAAACTGACCCAAGGGGCAAGTCGATGTTCCAATTTTAGTAACGGCGAAGGCTGTCCCAATTTTTGCCCTGAATGTGGAATACATAATGCTAATAAAACACCGGCAACTGTCGCATGGATCCCAGATCGCTCAATGAAATACCACAGTAATAACCCCAAAAAGATATAGATAGGTAACGCTATCACTCCCCGTCGGTTAAGCAATATGAGCCCAATGACCGTAAGCATCGCCCCACCTAGCATAACCACATCAATCTGGGCAGTATAAAATAGCGCAATGATGACCACTGCACCCAAATCGTCAATAATCGCGAGGGCGGCTAAGAAGACCTTTAATGAAGTCGGTACTTTATTACCCAGTAAAGAAAGGATCCCAAGAGAGAAAGCAATGTCCGTCGCCGAGGGAATAGCCCATCCGGAAAAGGTTTGCGGGTGATGGCGGTTGATCAGTAGGTAAATGGCAGCAGGGACAATCATGCCGCCAATTGCTGCGGCTCCAGGTAAAATACGTTGTGACCATTGTGCGAGTTGGCCGGTCAAAAACTCACGTTTAATCTCTAATCCGACTAACAAAAAGAATAAACTCATTAGCACATCATTGACTAATTTTTCTATGCTCATTCCCGATACTGATGCATGAATAAATGATGTATAAAAGCGTTCGCCATCGGTATTACAGACAATAATTGCCGCCAGCGAGGTGAGAATGAGTAATATCCCTGCAGCAACAGGTGAGTGTAAAATTTTATTCAATGTCATATAACCGTCCTAGGTGTAAATGCATACTGCTTAGCTTACTAGTGTATAATAAAGAATAGCCATACACGATGCTTCTTGGACGACATAACAGCATAAACCTTACGACATTCATCTTTTGATCCCTTGTACAACCTTCGCTCAGGTCGTCATGTATAGCCCACCACAAACCACTAAGGTAATATATCGTCTGCGTAGCTGCAATCGTCGCTTATTGCAGAAGACTACCTGTTCCCTATCGATTGCAGACCTATTGATACATAGACTTTCTTAGAGACCTATAACGCTTTAACCGTATTCATTCCACAGCTAGGGTATTGAATAATGCCTTACCTCATAAGTTTAGAAGTGAGGCGTTCTTAAGCATCAGTATAGACCGGGTGAGTCATTATAGAGTTTGAAGTCTGTTTGAAGGGGGCATTAATATCCCCCCAAACGGGGGGATATTTTTTATTGGTTACCGACTTGGTCACCATAAGGAAGTGCATCGTAATCTTTTAACCCATTCTTTTTATAAGGGTTGCCAATCCAGCGCGTAGCTTGGACGAACTCAGGACTCGTGATAGAGCGTGTCGCGTCATAACCTTGATAGGTGAGTCCAGCTAAGTCAGACCATGTGTGAATAAGCTGCGAACTACTATACTTGCGGTTGACATCCACTGAGAAATCACGAGGATGAGTCGCTTGCCATGATGACGATGTCCATACTAAGAAAGGAATAGTGTACATGTGTCTAGTAGGCGTCTCTTCATTTCGACCTTGCGTTTGATGTGGTGGTGTATCGTAAACCTCTTCACCATGATCAGAGAAATACAGTAAGAAACCATTCGGATCGGTCGCGCGATAATCTTTAATGATTTGTGTGACAACTTTATCGTTAAAGTGTTGTGCACTGTCATAGTCGTTATATGTTGCAACTTGATCCGCCGTCAACCCTGCCGGCAGGTGCTGAGTGTTACCATCGAAAACACCTTCATTTTCAGGATAACGGAACTTATATTTAATATGCGTCCCCAGCAGGTGAACAATAATAAACTTCTTCGGCGCAGGGTCATTCAGCACTTTTTGGAATGGCCCTAATACATTTGTATCGTATTCACGCGCACTTTGTGTCCGCTGTTGATTCATATAATACTGCTGGTCAGTTTGTTTAGAAAATACTGTCAGCATTGTATTACGTTCAGTCATTGTTTGCTGGTTAGTTATCCAGAACGTTTTATATCCTGCTTGCTTCATCATATTCATTAACGATGGTTGGGTCAGATATAAATCAGGATTTTGCTCATCAGCAAAGGTTAAAGCCTGCTGTAATATTTCGATAGTATAAGGTCGTGAAGTCACAACGTTATTAAATACCGTCAACCGTGGGTCGGTTTTATGCAGTTCATCTAATCCTGGAGTTGTTTCACGCGGGTAACCATAAAGGCTCATCCGACCGCGTTGCGTCGATTCACCTATTACTAACACTAATGTTCTTGGGGCGTTTCCTGAGCTATCTTTTAGGTTTGCTAGGGGGGGTAACTGATTATTTTTACTTAACAACTTATCCATTTCTGTAAGCTGTTGGCGATATTGATAGTACCCAGTGACGAACTGCCAAGGTGCAGCAGGTTCTAAACGTGACGCTAAACTATTAAGCGAACTTTCAATCGGCTGGTGATTAATTCCAGTGTTCACTACGATAGGATTTAAAATTAAGCCATAAAGTAAACCGATACTGACAATCCAACGCCACATTTTGGGTAAATATACAGGTCGTAAGCGCGTCCATAAAAATAGCGCGATAAGGGTATAAACTACCACGACAGCAATCATCTTAAGACTAAAATATTGGCTTAAATATTCGCTTGCTTCATTCGCGTTCGTTTCAAACATGACAAAGAGAACACTTTGCGAAAACTCTTGCCCATAAATAACATAATAACCTAATGCTGATACCGAGGCTGCCCATAAAACAATGCCAATTAATGCAGCAAGCACTTTAGTTAATCGTGGTAGAAGAAGAATAGGAATCAGCCATAAAGAACTAAATAAGAGTGAATCCCGTAATCCATTTGTTCCACTGTAGCCACTTGCGACAATGACGACTTGTAGAAATGTGGAGAAATACCAAAAAAAGATGAGTGCAATTCCCAGAGCTTTCCAACTGAACTTGGGCGATGCAGACTTGTATGTTTCCATTGAGTGTCCTGTAATAGGCAGTTTTAGCGAAATTGCTCGGTGTGCCAACACCTATAATTGTTAGAATAAGAAAATAATAAATAGAGGATCGAAATATCACGCTATCTCGATCAAAAAATATCATTATCTTCGGGGCTTCATATTGACGAGAATAAATAATCGGGTGAAAACATCTCGCAATCACCAGCTCGAATAAGAAAAATGACACCCAGCCGTCCCTAAGTTAGCGACGACTTTATTGATGGGCGATCTCAATCGCCACCCAAAATCAGTATTTTAGGTAGCGTTCGGTATTATTTACGACGCCAAGTCGTGCCTTGAGCATTATCTTCAAGAACAACACCCAATGCATTAAGCCTATCGCGTGCAATATCTGCCTGCACCCAATCTTTTGATTGTCGAGCATTTTTTCGCATCTCAATCAGTGCTTCAATTTCTGCAACCTCTTCGTCTTTCGCTCCTTGTTGCAAAAAGACTTCTGGGGATTGCTGTAAAAGGCCGAGCACCGCAGCTAATTCTCTTAATTTCGCCGCAGCCAAATTCGCAAGTTGTTCATCTTCAGTTTTCAGACGATTTATTTCTCGTGCAAGGTCAAACAATACTGAATAGGCTTCTGGAGTATTAAAATCATCATCCATTGCCTCACGAAAACGCTGTTCATAGCGTGCATCTGCCATGGGTGTTGCATGAGGATCAGTACCACGCAATGCCGTATAGAGACGTTCTAAACTTGCACGAGCTTGCTCCAGATTTTCATGTCCATAGTTTAACTGGCTACGGTAATGTCCGGACATCAAGAAATAACGCACCGTCTCTGCATCGAAATGACGTAGCACATCGCGAACAGTGAAAAAATTGCCTAGCGATTTAGACATTTTTTCACGATCAACCATTACCATGCCTGAGTGCATCCAATAGTTAACATAAGGGCCATCGTGAGCACAGGTCGATTGTGCTATTTCATTCTCATGGTGTGGGAACATTAAATCTGATCCCCCGCCATGAATATCAAAGTGTGTACCCAACTGTTGGCAATTCATTGCCGAGCACTCAATGTGCCAACCTGGGCGCCCTACTCCCCAAGGTGAATCCCAACCTGGCTCATTAGGTTTAGCCATTTTCCATAACACGAAATCCATGGGATTTTTTTTCACTTCCGCGACTTCAACGCGAGCCCCTGCTTGTAACTGGTCTAAATCTTGACGAGAGAGTAATCCATACTCTTTATCAGTCATCACATCAAACATGACATCGCCATTATCGGCGACATATGCATGACCACGCGCAAGGAGTTTTTCAGTTAATGCAATGATTTCGCTAATATGCTGAGTCGCTCGGGGCTCACTGTCAGGAGGGAGAATATTGAGTGCTGCAAAATCCTGATGCATTTCAGCAATCATTCGATCGGTCAGTTGCTCAATAGATTCATTATTTTCATTGGCACGTTTAATGATTTTGTCATCAACATCGGTAATATTACGTACATAATTGAGCTGATAGCCGCTATACCGTAAATAGCGAGAAATGACATCAAACGCCACAAAAGTACGACCATGCCCAATATGGCAAAGATCATAAACCGTAATGCCACAGACATACATTCCAACTTTACCGGCATGAATCGGCGTGAAAGTCTCTTTTTGTCGACTTAACGTGTTAAAAATTTTCAGCATGTAACTTTTCCGTATTGATGTGTCGCGACATTTTTGCGTATTGTGCCGTATTTTTCATCCTCAGGCGAATGAATGCAAGTCCTGCCACCACGACTTGGACAATACTGACGTAATGCATCAATTTATGTTATAAAATAGAACTTCCAACGGTAAAATCCGCTGGAAAAAATTAGTTACCCGTTATTTTAACCCTGACAGGAAATCATTATGGTCACCTTCCAAACGAATTTTGGCGATATCGTTATCAACACTTTTGATGAGCAAGCACCAGAAACCGTGAAAAATTTTCTCAGCTACTGCCGTGAAGGTTTTTACGACAATACTATTTTCCACCGTGTCATCAACGGCTTTATGATTCAAGGTGGTGGATTTGAACCTGGTATGCAGCAAAAAAGTACCAAAGCAGAAATTCGTAACGAAGCAAGTAATGGTCTGAAAAATACACGCGGTACCTTAGCAATGGCACGTACTTCAGCGCCGCACTCAGCGACTGCACAATTTTTTATCAACGTTGCCGACAATGACTTTCTCAACTTCCGCGATGAAAGCGTGCAAGGGTGGGGATATTGCGTGTTTGCAGAAGTCGTCGAAGGTATGGATGTCGTTGAAAAAATCAAAGCGGTTGCTACCGGTCGTAGTGGGATGCACCAAGATGTGCCAAAGGAAGATGTTGTCATTCAAAAGACAATCGTGACCGAGTAATGTCACGCATCCTGTTTATCGCAGATCTCCATCTGTGTCAGGAAGAACCGGCAATTACTGCCGGTTTTCTACGCTTTCTTGCCCACCAAGCACAAACCTGCAGCGAACTCTATATTTTAGGGGATTTATTTGAAGCCTGGATTGGCGATGATGATCCTTCGCCACTTCATCGACAAATTGCACAAGCAATTGCCGCGCTCTCAATCCCGGTCTATTTTATTCATGGAAATCGCGACTTTTTAGTTGGTAAGAAATTTGCGCGCCAAGCCAATATGCAGATCCTACCTGAAGAGTATGTCCTTGAGCGGTTTGGTCAACGTTTAGTCATTATGCATGGCGATACTCTGTGTACCGACGATGTCGACTACCTAAAATTTCGTAAAAAAGTTCATACACCGTGGATACAATGGCTATTTTTGCGTCTTCCTCTCTCCGTGCGTCTCAATATTGCCCGTAAAATGCGCCAGCGCAGCCAATCGGCTCATCAACATAAAGCAATGGCGGTTATGGATGTTAACCCGCAAGCAGTCATTGAGGTATTTGAGCGCCATAACGCGACCTTTCTTGTACATGGTCATACCCACCAGCCAGCAATACATTCGGTTAAGGCGGTATCCTTACAAGCTCAACGCGCCGTTCTAGGGGCTTGGCATCAAGAAGGATGGATGATTGAATGGAGCGAAAAAGGCTTAATCCTCAGTGATTTTCCTTGGTAATAATACAACGCAACCGTTTTCCTCTCCGACCTGACATGTTATTCTTGCGTCCTAATTATCGCGCGTAAATACGACCTTGTGTAGGTTTTTAGGATCGAGGAGTTGAGTTCATGTCGTTAAGTCCTACCCCCGCTAAAGTAGCGATTGTAATGGGATCAAAAAGTGACTGGGCTACTATGCAGTCTGCTGCAGAAGTATTAATCGAGCTTGGTATTGAACACCATGTTGAAGTCGTTTCAGCCCATCGTACCCCCGATAAGCTGTTTAGTTTTGCTGAGAATGCTCAACAACAAGGTATCGAGATTATTATTGCGGGAGCAGGCGGCGCTGCTCACCTTCCGGGAATGTTAGCGGCGAAAACGATAGTTCCAGTCCTTGGCGTACCAGTGCAAAGTGCTGCATTAAGCGGCGTTGATAGCCTCTATTCAATTGTTCAAATGCCCAAGGGAATTCCGGTTGGAACTCTTGCGATCGGCAAAGCAGGTGCGGCAAATGCCGCGTTACTCGCCGCACAAATTCTTGCGTTACATGATGAGGTCATCGCCTCTCGCTTAGCGCAATGGCGACAACAGCAAACCGACGCTGTACTGCAACATCCCGATCCACGGGAGGACGTATGAAGTCAGTCTGTGTACTCGGTAATGGTCAATTAGGTCGAATGCTACGCCAAGCAGGAGAACCACTGGGTATTTCTGTTTATCCTGTCGGTCTTGATGCCGATCCCGCGGAACTTCCTATTAAACAGAGTATTATTACTGCTGAAATCGAGCGCTGGCCGCAAACGGCATTAACCCGTGAATTAGCAAAGCATGATGCCTTTATTAATCGCGATATTTTTCCCCGCTTAGCTGACCGCCTACCGCAAAAGCAGCTACTCGATCAGCTAGGCTTAGCGACTGCACCTTGGCAACCACTCGAGTCAGCCGACCAATGGCCGGCAATTTTCGCTGATTTTGGTGAGCTAGCCATCGTGAAACGCAGAACGGGTGGCTATGACGGTCGCGGACAATGGCGCCTTACGGCACAAACGATCGCAGAACTTCCGAATGATTGCTATAACGAATGTATTGTCGAAAAAGCAATCGCTTTTAAAAGCGAGTTATCATTAGTCGGTGCAAGGAATGCTGCGGGTGACATTGTCTTTTATCCTGTCACTCATAACCTTCACCAACAGGGCATTCTTTATGCTAGTGTCGCCCATCCTCAAAAAGATAACGAGCATCAGCAACAAGCACAAACCATGCTGACCGCTATTCTCAATAAGTTAGAATATGTCGGTGTGATGGCAATGGAATGCTTCGTTACCGACGATGGACTCTTAATCAATGAATTAGCACCTCGCGTTCACAACAGTGGACATTGGACACAAAATGGTGCCTCAATCAGTCAATTTGCATTGCACCTACGTGCTATCTGTGGATTACCCATGCCGTCTCCTGTCGTAGAATCGACCTCGGTAATGATTAACCTAATTGGCTGTAAACTTGACTACCGTTGGTTGTCAGAGGCGCTGGTCCATCTTCACTGGTACGATAAAGAAGTCCGTGTCGGACGCAAAGTGGGACACATAAACCTCTGCTCTGCCGATCCTGCGCGATTAGACGAGACGTTAACGCGATTAACAGCACGACTCCCCGCTGAGTATGCAGCAGCTGTTGAGTGGGCAAAATCGCAATACTAATGCCAAGCTGGGGGAAGCTCCCCCAGCAACGCTAGCACTTTTCCCTCTCTCTATGCTAGCGTACGCCTTTCTTCCCCTAATTGAGCCTTAGAATTCTGTGCAAAAAAATATCCTTATTACTGGCTGCTCAAGTGGCATAGGTCTTATCAGCGCGCTCGATCTTCACCAGCGCGGTTACCGGGTATTAGCAGGATGCCGAAAACCTGAGGACCTAACACGTTTAAATGAATACGGCCTGACCGCTATCCAACTGGATATGGATGACCCTGATTCGATTGAGCATGCCATCAACACCGTGACGACGCTCACTGAAGGGAGACTCTTTGGCCTCTTTAATAATGCAGGATTCGGTCAATATGGCCCCTTGACGACGATTACTCGTCAACAATTAGAACGTCAATTTTCGACGAATTTTTTTGGTGTTCATCAATTGACCATGGGGTTACTGCCACTGCTGCGTGCATATGGTCCAGCCCGAATTATTAACACAAGTTCTGTGATGGGATTTATTGCCACCCCCGGACGTGGTGCTTATGCCGCGAGTAAATATGCGCTAGAGGCATGGACAGATACCCTAAGAATGGAAGTTGCAAACGAGCTCATTCAGGTCAGTCTGCTTGAGCCTGGACCGATTACGACAGACTTCTCACAGAATGTTCAGCAAGCTGACCATGATAATCCCGTTGAAAATCCAGGAATTGCCGCACGATTTGCGCTTCCCCCACAGGCGTTACTCCCGAAAATACATCATGCGCTTGAGAGTCGTTCTGCGCGACGTCGTTACCCTGTTACCTTAGTAAGCCATGCTATGGCTATCGCAAAGCGCCTGCTTCCAACCTGTTTAATGGATTCTATTCTTAATAATCGTACAAAGAAGTGAGTCATTTACCTTGAAGCTGAACAAAATCATCCCCATGTTCAGCATTAAGCGCAGAATTAATCAATGAGGAAAACCATGATACCAGCCCAGGCTTCAATTATTGATATTGACGAAAGTAATCTCCAACAGGTTTTAGAACAATCCACTCAATTACCTGTGGTGTTCTACTTTTGGTCTGAGCGCAGTCAACACTGCGTAGAGTTAAGTCCAGTATTAAATAAGCTCGCTAATGAATATGCGGGACAATTTATTTTAGCCCGACTCGATTGTGACCAACAGCAACATATTGCTAGCCAGTTTGGACTGCGTGCTATTCCCACCGTCTACCTTTTTCAAAATGGTCAGCCAGTCGATGGTTTTCAAGGCCCGCAACCTGAAGCTGCGATTCGCGAACTTTTAGCTAAAGTCCTTCCTCGTGAAGAGGATCTTAAGGTACAACAAGCTAATGCACTCTTAGCAGAAAATAAACTTTTAGACGCATTGCCGCTGTTACGGGATGCTTGGCAAATTAGTGAACAAAATAGCGAAATTGGCTTTATCTATGCCAAAACCTTACTCGATTTACATCGTGTCGAAGAGGCGCAAGATGTGTTAAATCATGTGCCATTGCAAGACCAAGATAGTCGATATCAAGGACTACTCGCTCAAATAGACTTGTTAAAACAGGCCGCCGATTCACCAGAAATTCAGCAATTACAAACTGAATTGGAGGCAGATCCACAGAATACTGCGGTAGCAAATAGTCTTGCTATTCAGTTGCAACAAGTCGGGCGCCATGAAGAAGCATTAGCACTTTTATTTAACTTGCTTCGCAAAGATCTTAGCTGTGGAGAGGGTCAGATCAGAAAAACCTTTCAAGAGATTCTTGCAGCACTAGGAACTGGTGATGCTCTGGCGGCAAAATATCGTCGACAACTTTACTCTCTCCTCTACTAATTATCATCAGGGGTTGCCTGTGTGGCAGCCCTTTGTCCATCCAGAAATAATCGGACATTCTGCACCTTCATCACCGGGGCAATGTGCCGCAAGCTGAATTAACCGTTCACGCATCTGAGTAATTTCCTCAAGCTGCTGGGTCAATTGATCAATTTTTTCTAACGTTTTTGCTTTGATATCAGCACTACGACGTTGAGGATTGTGGTAGAGGCCAACCAGCTCGCGGCACTCCTCTAATGAAAAACCTGCTGCTTTGGCTTGTTTAATGAGTGTCAGCTCCTCGATATGCTGAGTATGATAATCGCGATAGCCATTGAGAGTTCTCGGCGGCGGTGTGAAGAGTCCCCTATTCTCATAAAAACGTATGGCTTTACTCGTAAGCCCAGTTAGCTGTGCGGCTTGGCTAATATTCATCTTTTTACTCCTATGATTTTTGCACAAGGCTTGACCTCACCCTAAGGGGAAGGTCTACACTACAATTCTACACCCTCTGAATTAGGAGCGACTATGTCTAGAACATTACAATTCACTCTTAGTGGCCTATCTTGTAATCATTGTATAGCTCAAGTCAAAAAAATACTTGAACAACGCTCTGACGTTACCTCAGCCCAAGTCACTTTGGATCATGCTACGGTTGTCACAACGGCTTCACCCGATATTTTAATTGATGTGATCAACGATGAAGGTTATCAAGCCCATATCGATGACTAAGTATAGTTGGCTGAAACAGTTTCGGCGATGGCTAACGCCGAAAAATCAATGGTCTTCCCTTACCTGTCCGACAGGGGAAAGGCAATTCGTTTTGGTCGGCAGTATCCATATGGGGGTTCCCGCAATGAGCCCCCTTTCAAGCGGACTAATAAAGACTTTGGCAGAATGCGACGGATTGGTGGTAGAAGCGGATATTACCCACCCGCTAGACTACACTCCCGAGCTTAATGAACAATCCTCTACTGTGCAGGAACAACTAACCGCCGAACAATGGCAGCGCTTTATGACAATTTGCCAAGAGTGTCATCTCCCTCATAGTACCCTTGCCCAATATCCTGCATGGCAAATTGGCCTAACCTTGCAGCAGAAACAAGCCTACTTGTTGGGATTACATCCTGAGTTTGGTATCGACCATCAATTACTGACGCTCGCGCATCGCACAAACCAGTCTGTTATCGCACTTGAAAGCCCGCAACAGCAACTTGAGCTATTAACAACCCTTCCCGATAATGGGCTCAGTTTGCTGATTGATAGCCTCACGCATTGGCGAAGTAATGCTCGTCAGCTCCAAAAGATGATTGATTGGTGGTTATCTAAAAGCCAAACTCCGCAAGACCCACTCCCTAACTTATCATTAAGTTTTGGTCATGACTTACAACAGACGTTTATTATTGAACGTAACCAACAATGGGCTAAGCAATTACTGTCGTTACCCCGCGGAAAATATTTAGTTGCTGTAGGAGCACTTCATTTAACGGGTCCCAGTAGCCTAATTGATCTTTTAAGCGATACCTCTCATCGGGAATATTTATGACCCCTGCAATCTTAGAGCTTGAGAAAGCAAAAATAGCCTTTCAACAACATAGTTATGAGCATGATGCTGACGAAATTCACTTTGGCGAGGAGGCCGTCGAAAAATTAGGGCTTACTGCCGCTACCGTTTTTAAAACTTTGCTAGTCGCAATTAATGGTGACAATAAACAATTAGCTGTCGCCGTCACTCCCGTAGCGAGCCAATTAGATTTAAAAAAAGTGGCGAAAGCCCTAAAGTGTAAAAAAGTAGAGATGGCAAATCCATTGATTGCTGAACGTGTCACCGGCTATAAAGTAGGGGGAATAAGCCCTATTGGTCAAAAAAAACGATTAATAACGTTAATTGACCTTAGTGCGGAATCCTTACCCGACATCTACATTTCTGGCGGGAAGCGTGGGCTCGATATTAGTCTTTCTCCTCAGGCCTTGGCGACGTTACTCAAGGCGCAATTTGTCGCGATTGCACGTATTGATTAATCATTAGCCACTGTTAGCGCCTCGATCATCCATAAGCATGCGGGGCCTAATGCATGACGTGCCGACCATATAATTTCTAAGTTCTTTTTTTCCGGCCAACCTGCTAAGGGCAAGCGTGTTAAACTGCCATCACCAAAATGATCAACCATCCAGCAAGGAATTTTCGCCCACCCAAAGCCTTGTTGTGCCATATCTAATAAAAGAAGATAGGATGAAGACGACCAGACTTTCCCCTCACTACGCTGTATACCCGCTCGACTCCATGTATTAAGTTGTAACTGGCGAATCGCTTTCAAATCATCAAAGGTCAACGTTGTACGTAGGCTTAGTGGATGATTTTTAGCTAAATAAATACCTGTCTGACTGGAGATAGCTAGTTGGCGGCTAATCAGCTCACCCTGCTTATAGGATTGCTGCGTGGTCACGCCGACCTGCGCACGACCGGTTTTCAGTAACTCGAGAATATCTTCATCTTCAGCAATCAAACACTCGAACTCGACATCGGGATATTTTTGTACAAATTGATGAAGTAATCGATCATGGTGACTCGCTGGCCAGTGATCAGAAATCGCAAGTGTTACGCGGGGTTCGATGCCTTGAGATAGACGTAAGGCGACATCATCAAGACGTCGATTGGCGGCTAGAATATCACGAGCTTCCGCCAATACACGTCTCCCCTCTTCCGTTAAAATTAATTGCCGTGAGGTTCGTTCAAACAGAGCAAAACCAAGATGATCTTCAAGGCTTGAAACTGCAACACTGACAGTTGATTGGCTTTTACCAAGCGCTCGTGCTGCGCCTGAGAAAGAGCCACTGGTCACAGACTGTACAAAAGCGTCAAGCGATTCTGGGGAATAAAACATATTTACCTATCGATTTTTACGATACCACTTAGTTTGCACTAAAGTCTCCTAATCTAAAAGATATAGCGTTAATAAGATACGGAGGCGTAATGAATAAAAAATCCCTGAGAGAGCGAGTATTACATGCGAGCATCTATGAAATCACCGCATTAGGCATCACTATCCCCGGTGCAGCACTTTTGCTAGACCATCCAATTGGGCACATCGGTACTACCGTGTTAGGGGTCGCATTACTGGCAATGGTGTGGAACATGCTGTTCAATGCTTTCTTTGATCGAGTCTTTCCACCGCGACTGCCACGTCGTTTTTTTGTACGTTTGTTACAAGCTATCGGCTTTGAAGGGGGGCTTTTATTGCTCGCGCTACCGTTCACAGCTTGGACTATGCATATCCCCTTAACACAGGCTTTTGCGATGGATATCGGATTACTATTTTTCTACTTGCCCTATACTTATGTTTTTAACTGGGCTTGGGATACAGTGGTCACTCGCTATTTAAAATCAAAAACGATTCATTACCGATAACTTACTGATCCCTAAACACGATTTAGCGTAATAATTTGTAACCTTTACTTATACTTACTCATGCACTTCCCTAAAGTGTGCATTTTTTTGCTAAGGTATAACATTATTTTTCTTGAAATGGAGAGGCCGATGCATTCAACAACCCCCTTAATTACCACACTTGTAGGCGGATTGGTGCTTGCTTTTCTATTTGGTATGCTGGCAAACCGGTTAAGAATCTCTCCTTTAGTTGGATACCTATTAGCGGGGGTACTGGCGGGCCCTTTTACGCCAGGATTTGTCGCTGATACTAATCTTGCCCCCGAATTAGCTGAGCTAGGGGTGATCTTGTTGATGTTTGGCGTCGGCTTACACTTTTCGCTCAAAGATCTCATGTCGGTAAAATCAATAGCGATTCCTGGCGCGGTTGCCCAAATTATCGTTGCCACCTTGCTGGGTATTGGCCTCTCCAGCTTGCTTGGATGGTCACTGATGAGTGGGTTAGTTTTTGGACTCTGCCTATCGACCGCCAGCACCGTTGTACTGCTACGGGCTTTGGAAGAGCGACAATTACTAGACAGTCAACGGGGTCGCATTGCCATTGGGTGGTTAATCGTTGAAGATTTAGTCATGGTCCTCGCTCTTGTGCTCCTTCCTGCAATGGCTGGCGTACTCGAAAAAGGAGACATGAGTTTTGGTGTTTTAGCCTGGGACCTGTTACTGACTATCGGCAAAGTCATCGCCTTTATGCTACTGATGATGATTGTCGGTCGCCGTGTTATCCCGTGGATCTTATCGCGCAGTGCCGCAACGGGTTCAAGAGAACTTTTTACCCTTTCAGTGCTTGCTCTCGCACTCGGCATCGCCTTTGGCGCAGTAGAACTCTTTGATGTTTCCTTTGCGCTTGGCGCCTTCTTTGCCGGTATGGTTTTAAACGAATCAGAACTTAGCCACCGCGCAGCCCATGATACGCTACCGCTACGAGATGCCTTTGCCGTGCTATTTTTCGTATCGGTAGGAATGTTATTTGATCCCCATATTTTAATAGAGCGTCCTTTCGCTATTATCGGCGCATTGATCATTATTCTTTTTGGAAAATCGATTGCCGCTTGGTTACTGGTCAAATTGTTAGGTCATTCTACTCGAACCGCACTGACGATTGCGGTCAGTTTAGCGCAGATCGGCGAGTTCTCATTTATCCTTGCTGGCCTCGGTATGTCTTTACAACTTTTTAGTAAAGAGGGTCAAAACCTCGTACTTGCAGCAGCCATCTTATCGATTATGCTCAACCCCATCCTGTTTACCTTAGCCGAGCGCTGGATAAAGCGACAAAAACTCGATATACCTGAGGTTGAAGAAGCTGAATTAGTCTGTGAATTACCGCAAGTGCCTCTGACCATCTGCCATCATGCCTTAATTGTCGGCTATGGCCGAGTAGGTCGACTCTTGTACGAGCAGCTCACTGACGAAGGGATCACCGTAGTTGTCGTCGAAAATAGCCGTAGCCGTATCGATGAACTGCGGGAGAAAGGAATATTGGCTATCTATGGAAATGCCGCTAAACCGGAAGTGATGCAGCTAATGCGTATCGACTGCGCGCAATGGCTATTGCTTACTATTCCTAACGGCTATGAATCGGGTGAAATCGCCTCTGCCGCGCGTGAAAAAAGACCCGACTTGAAAATCTTTGCTCGCGCTCACCATGATGAGGAAGTGGCCTATCTGAAAGAACATGGGTGTGATCATGTGGTGATGGGAGAGCGGGAAATTGCTCATGGTTTGCGTCAAGCGGTTCAGCAGACACAATCAAGCGAGAATACGGTTTTCTGTCCTCTTCCTTAAAAAAAATGCCCCACCTATGTGGGTAATGCCAGTCAGTTAAGCAACTGACTGGCTTTTTCCCTGTGCTTTTGGATACTTCCGGGGTCTCTCCTTTACCA
>NZ_JABBFO010000020.1 GCF_018494035.1 Rosenbergiella australiborealis | reverse complement strand
ATGCGAGAGTAGGGAACTGCCAGGCATCCAAACAGACAAAAAGGCCATCCTCACGGATGGCCTTTTTGCATTGGGAATTAATTAGCTTTTTGGTTACTGATGGCAACATCATGCCAAGTGCAATTAATCACTTTCCCTGCACTAGTACACTGCCCATTATGCAGTACAGGTTGATCTGATTTATGTTCTTTTTTTGTGGCACAACTTATCAACAAGAGTGTACTTAACAATACCACTTTTTTAATCATGGACGTATTCCTCATTGGTACTTGAGTTATTTTAGCACGTAATCCCTCCAATTGACCTGAATCGACAGGAAACTGACTATACTGAATTAAATAAACCTACCCATGGCAAATAATAAATGTCGAAGAAAGTCTATTTAGATGAATTAGTCACACCTCAACGTTATTCCTATTCTGCAGAGAAGGCTCCGTATCCACAATGTTGGCCCAATGGAAAAGGTCTAGCCGTTTATATTGCGATGAATCTTGAGCATTTCGCTTTTGATACTCAGGAGGGAGCAAAACTCTCCACTCATGCTAATTACCCAGATGTCCTTAATTATAGTTGGCGTGATTATGGAAATAGAGTGGGCGCTTGGCATCTTGCCGAACTTTTTGACTCGCTATCGATACCACCTGCTGTTATTGCTAACACGGCTATTTTAGATTACTGCCCTCAACTATTGGATAGATGGTTGGCGATACCGGGTAGTGAATTAATTGCTCACGGCCATACCAATTCTCAGCGGCAAGGCGAGCTCGAGGAAGATGATGAATCATTACTGATTGCAACATGCCAACAACGCTTAAATCATTATCTTAAAAAAGAGGTAAAAGGTTGGTTATCGCCGTGGATTTCAGAGAGTTTCAGTACGCCTGAACTCTTAGTGAAACACCAATTTTCCTATACGTTAAATTGGGCGCATGATGATATACCAACGCTATTTAACACGGAAAATGGTCCTCTGATCGCTATCCCTTATCCTCAAGAAATTAATGATATCCCTACTATAATTCCCAATGGCGCTTCTATCGAAACGTTTTGTCAGATGGTCCATGATCAATTTGAAGAGTTGCTATCGAGAAGCCAGCATACGCCACAGGTCATGGGTATCGCTTTGCATCCTTATATTGTGGGGCAGCCTTTTCGTTTTCATCGATTAAAAAAGGTGTTACACACTATTCTTGATAGACGTAATGAGTACTGGCTAACGACACCCGGTGAAATTGCAGTCCTCTACGAAGACCAATAGGACGAGTAAAATACCTGAGCATAAAAAATTTTATATGTTGATACTCAGGTATTTCATCTAGCGTTTTAATTGATCAATAGGAGATTTTCTAGGTGCTGCGGAGGAGTGAAAATGACGCCAGTGTGGATCTTGCGCTGCACTGAGGAGTTCATAATCACCTCGAGTGTCACCCCATGCACGTAAGTGGTAGTGTTCTAAGGGACCGTAAACTTGTTCTAAACGAGCTACCTTCTGAGCACAGCGACAATTATTTCCAGAAATCTTCCCTGTCAGCTTACCTTCGATAACTTCTAACTGCGTTCCAATTAAGCCTATCCCTAATTGCTCCGCAAAAGGCTGTAATACGATTTCTGGGGATGCTGAGCAGAGTGTAACAATTGCTCCAGAATGAATTTCAGCGGCAACTGCAAGTAACCCCTTAGGCCGCATTAATTTTGTGAAATATTTTTGACAATATGCGATAGCTTTTTCTTTTACCCACTCCTCGTCAACATTTTTCATAAAAGTGTTTATGAGTATTTCTTTTAACTCATCACGTGTGAGTTTGTGGCGTAAACAGCGTATCGTTGGTAGGACGAGGTGTAGCATCTTACGAGTAAAACGACGGCGGCCAAAAGCGAAGCGTAAGAAAGGAATAAAGCTATCATGTCGCGTTAACGTTCCGTCAAAATCAAAAACAGAGAGCGTCTTGACGTTCTCCTGTGGCTTACTGACCATACTGTTATTCTCACTCACCGTCGGTTGATAAACGCGATCATAGCAGAACCTGGGTGAAGGTTGAATCAAGAAGCTCAATAGTGGCGTGAAAGATTATTGCTGATTGGTTATGGTGATAATCACAATATTTTACCTGTGCTTATGAGCTCAAGGCCATAAGTCGAATTTATTGTGATGGCTGATCTACTGGGAACTGACACAAGGTGAGTGATCTTTTTTCTTGTGGGTTGCCATTTAGCCGGTATCCCTATCGTTAATTACAGCGACAGGATAAGGGTTGGTGTTTATATATAAAAAACTGATAAAGTGCTCTTTTATAGTTTACCTAGCTATTATTACAAATAACCATCAGATTGTAGAACACCGGGGCTGATAGGGCCTAACAGATATCGCACCCATTCATATCTGACATATAGCGCTTAGCGTCACTGAACTATGAACGTACAGAACCAGTTATTTATTGGAAAACGCTAAGCAATAAACTATATCCAGAATGAAAGCAGAGTGAAGTTATGCTCTAGGGCTGTATTCATTCATTAATTCTTTTAGTGATTACATTAAAAATGAGCAGGCATATTCTCTCTCATTGAGCGAGGTTATTATTGGTAGGCAAACGTAACCGTAATTAACGATTTAACATTACCTGCGGTTACTTGTCCAGATGTTCTTGCATATTCTGCTGTAAGTCCTAGGTCGACGTCAGTTGAGCTGATATAACCGAGGGAAACCGTATTATTGGCGGCTAGCAACCCACCTTTATTTTTTATTGATACACCGATACCAGCAGCAGGTGAAGAGTCAGACATATTTTTAAAAATAGTTCCATTACTGTTGGTAGTTGTTCCGGAATTAAAATAGGTCAATGCCAAAGGTTTTGAACCTTGATAACAGTGAACAGATAGTCCAACATTGGTTGTTCCCACTGAATCTCCCGAATAATTAGGAAGAGGGACAGTAATATTATTACTCGATACCGCACAAGTACCTGTAGGTACGACAACGTCATTATTGGCGTATAAGTTCCAGTATATACTTTGTGATGCACTTGGTCCTTTTTCCAACACGACCGTTGCAAAAAGAGTATTTTTAGGAATGACAACGCCAGTCATAGCGCTATTAGCAATTGGCGTCAAATATAATATTACTTTCCAGGGGCTAGGGTTTTTATTAAGGTTATTTACATAAGCGGTGGCACTTTGTAAAGGAAAAGAGTAAGATTGGCCATAGTAACTAATGCTACCCGTAAAGGCTTTTAATACATTTGCGTAACCAGAAGAGCTGGCAATACGAATAGGATCTAGATAGTGGTCGGGATCATCATTGTTACAACTAATACTTTCCGATAAATCAATAACTAAATTTTGTCCCGATTCAACCTTCGGCGTTAAATTAACATACACGGAAGCGGTATAACTTCCATTACCACTTAGCGTTTTTCCCTGTACTATACAGGTAAATGCGTAGCTTTTAGACATAAAACAGGTAAAAAGGAAAAATACATAGAGAATTTTTTTATAAGCCAAAACATTACCTTTTAAGAATAAGTGTATATTACGTTAATGATAGATTGTATCGATCCTTGAGTTGCCTTCCCTTGAGTGGAAATAGCTCTTACCTCTAAATTGAATACTGCTGATTGACTACTATCACTGACAGATACCGTTTGTGTCCCACCATTTGTAATATTATTCCCATTTGCATCAGCGAGCTGAATTGCCATATTTTGTGCACCACCGGTATTTGAAAAATAGGACGCGCTGCTGTCTGATGTTCCGGAAAATGTCGCCGTTACTGCTGAAGTTCCGATTGGGCAATTGGTAAGATTTAACGTGAAGGTTTTCCACGTGGAAGCCGAGCCTGCCGTGACAAAATCAGAACTTTCTAACGTCCCTAAATCAATATTGGCGGTTGGGGTCGAGACGGTACAGGGCATTGCCACAACTTTACCATTAATTGTTATAGTAACATCCGCGCATTTCGCTGCCGATATCGTGACTAATAGTAAAAGTAGGCCACTAAAATATAGATAAATTACTTTCATTACTTTGTCCTCGTCCTCTTGGCTAATTAAATTGCAGAGTGAAGTTAGCGGTGGCGGAGACAGTTCCTGCCCCTACAGGACTAGCTGTACTGACCATACGCGCATAATAGGTGATCACATTGGTTTGATTAGCCGTTAAAGTAATAGCAGAAAGGGAACTACTATCTTGATTAGGTTGTACGATTGTCTGAGAAGAATCAAGAATTTGTACCCCAATACCCGTAGCATACCCCGTATCCGTCGATGTTTTTAATAATGTTGCATTGGCTGAGTCAGTGGTACCAGTAATATTTATTTTGACTGTTGACACGGCACTTCCACAGTTTGATAGCGTAATAGAAAATGGAACCGTGCCTGAAGTATTTCCAACGGAATTAAAATTTTTAGTTGCGTAGGTATTAAGGTTAACAGTAAAACCATCTCCGCCTACCGATACCGTACACATATTATCTTTCAACTGTCCGGTAATGGTGATAACGCTATCTGCTGCTTGTACTGAAGATATTAACGAAAAGCTGGCAATTAGCATGAATAATAAACGTCTCATCATTTCCTCATTATTGACATTCTGCTGTTGCATAGCTGAGTGTGTTACGGGTATCCACTTTTTCAAGTTGGTAAGAGGCCGTACATTGTTGGTCTGGCTGATCACCCCAATTGGCTTTAACGATCCCATGCAATGGCATTCCTGCTAAATAGACTTGCCCATTATCCCCCACAATACTGTTATTTGCGGAATCGGTGGCACTTACATTTGAGCCGAAGGGTAAAGGTTTACCTTTATGCGTAAGGGTTAATAATAATTTAATACCGATATGGGTATTAAAATCTACAGCCACAACGGCACCATGTGTTGGTACCACTGTATCTACTGTATTTTCAATATCTACGTTATTCGCGAGACTGTGTGTATCGAGTGCGACACGATTGTTACGGTAATCAGTTGCATAAGGGAGTACAGCGTAGCCTCGCCAGTCTGTTTTTACACCAGTTTGATTGAGAATTGAGACATTCTTGGCACCGGGGGCGCGGACTAAAATCATCGTATCGTTTAGGGGCTGACTGAATGTCACGCCTTGACTATGAAAAAGGATACCGCCGCTTTGACCGAAATACACTTGACGGGAGCCACTGTTATCACTGTAGTTGATATTAGTGTTACCATAACCCCCACGATAATAGAGTGCAGCGGATGTGGAACCACTCGAGCCTGAGCTTGATTGGTTATACCCTTTTTGAATGTTATAACTTAAATTTTGCTCGGCGAGCAGCGTACCATAGACCCCGGTTTGGTAAATACTGTTGCCCTTCAGATCATTAGTCATGTTGTAGCTTGCGCTAGCATTACGGAAAATAGACTGAGTATTCGATTGCATAAAGTGGCTAAACGGAATACTAATACTAAAAGCAATACTTTTGTCTGTATCACTGACCCATGCGGTTTTTGTCAGGGCATAGGTTAAGCTGTAAGAAATATCAGTAATATTTCCGCTATATCCCAATTGCCATTGTTGGTCTTTTGAATCAGTACCCCAATAGGTTTGTTCTGAACCGGTGGCAAAAATTGTACCGAGAGCTCCAGCTTGTTGAGTTAGGCTAACTTGAAATCGTCCTTTCTTGCTATAGTTCAAGTTATAGGCATCGACGATGGTATTTTCACCTGTTGTCGTATTTGTATCAACGCTATAGCCATTCATGGCTTTCCACGTAGAGTCCGAGAGCGAGTAGTAGCCCTTAGTTGAATAACGATAACCGACTACTTGAATATTTGTTCCAAACCGTGAAAGGGCTTTACTGTAGAGAATTCTCAACGAATGACCGGTGTGATCAGTATTATCGTACAGTTGTGTCTTAGCGTAGGTCAAATCAGTGGATAAAGCCCCAAACTGACCGAGGTTTTTACCCACACCAGTGTTAAACGATTTATAATGATCAGAAAGCTGTGTTCCTGAATAAATTGTCCATCCTGAGGATAAACCTTTGAGAAAGCTCGCTTGTACGAAGTCAGGCTGACTTTGCTGGTTATTACCGCTACGAAATTCACCTGCGCTTAAATTATATTTAAGATAACCTTCACGCTGTAAAAGCGGGACAGAGGAATAAGGAATAGTAAAGTTCTGCACACTACCATCAGCCTCTTTCACGGTGACTTGTAGATCTCCGCTATTACTTGCTGAGTAGATATCTTTAATAACGAAAGGACCAGCTGGTACTGTACTTTGATAAACGTCGTATCCATTTTGCCTAACTGTCACTACTGCAGTGGTATGAGCGATACCATGTATTACCGGTGCATAGCCACGTTCACTATCCGGCAACATGCTGTCAGTTTTCGCTAGTTTGATCCCACGGAAATTGACACTGTCAAAAATATCGCTATCTGTATAGCTATCACCCAATGTTAAGCGGCTACGAAGAGGAATAATATCCCGCTCTAGGTAAGTGTTGATATGTTGCCAATTACTATCATGGCTGCTGTTACTATTACTGTAATTCCATGCTGTGTTATCTCTCAGTCGCCAAGCTCCTAAATTGATACCTGACTGTAAATTTAAATAGGCAAGATCAGATGTCCCAACACTCTGAGTGCTAGATCTATTGGCAGTGAAGTTATAGTTTACCATCGCAGCAGGGATGCCTTCGCTCCATAATTCAGGCGAAATATAATCCTGACCATGTGATTGCATATAGGCCTGCGGAATATTTAACGATAATTTTTGTGTGCCAACATCAAAGGTACTAGTGGCATCTTTAATTTTATCGGTAAATGGGAAGCATTGCTCCGCAACGTTATCTTTACTGACATCATTAATCGACCCACCATTCAACCCTAATTGCTGAAGTTGTTCAAAACTAAGGCAGGGTTCAAGGCGATTTTTATTTTTGTTAATAATAAAGTTAACTTCTTTGTTAGTAGTGTAACTTCCATTCACATAAATATTAACACGATAAGTGCCTGGTGGTGCTTCGATACCTTTTTCAAAGTTACTCAGAGAAGCGACTGCTGAAGGGTCATCAGACAAAAAACGGGGGTTAAAGTAAGTATCAGCAAAGACAGAATGACTGACACTACTAAGAGACAGACACACAACTAATCGAGTTATGCGAAAAGAGGGATGTTGGTGTCTGTCTTGTTTCATATTTTATCCACACAAAAAAATGACATCACTATTAAATCAGCGTGCTTATTAGTTGATCGATGCGGTAATAACTGGCGTTTGTGCACCAAAATCGTTGATCGTTCTATAACTAATCGAGGATGCTGAAATTGTCGGCGATAAAGTTAAATTACTCATCGGAGCGACCATAGTATCTTTTAGGGCTGAGTTGTTAGCCTTTATAGATACTAAGGTCAAGTAGTAGGGAGTCGGATTATTGACTTGAATGGCATTACCCTGATGAGAAAAGGTTAATTTATTCGGTGCCTCTTCAGGTGCTACGGTTAAGTTGTTTGGACGATAAAACATTTTAATACGACTGGTTATCGCAAATTGTAGTGTATTTTGCTGTTCTTCGTTTTTATTCATTGATGGAATTGCTTTTACATTTAACCAATATAAGGTTTCACGATCAGTCGGTAATGTATTATTAGTGTTATCGATTATCCGCAGGGTATTCTCTTTTTTCCCTTGCATTAAAAAGAGCGGAGGTGTGATAACGAAACTATTCACTTTATTCCCTTCTGCATTTTCAACCCAAGATTGAATTAAAAAAGAATCAGTATCTTTAAGACTACGTACTCCTAAACTCGTATCTTTTTGTCCAGCTGGAAACACAACCCGTGTCGCATCTAAACCAACGCCAGCTTCAGCTTGGCTGGTAAGAAGAAGGGAACAGCTTAAGGACAAGATTACGGGCAGACTTCTCAACGAAAATTTGTTCATATAAACCTCTGGCAGCTTCTCTGTTTTGTGGCAACAGAAATACCACAATCAGGCGAATTTTTGAAAAAAATATTGAGAAAAACTTATTGATAGACAAATAATAACTTCGCTTCAGCGTTGACTCGACCTTTTGTAACATCAAGTGCTGTAGATTTATATTTGATAATAAAGGTTTCAGTACTGTTAACGAGACTGTCGTTTCTGATCGAAAATTGATAAGGTTGATTTATGGGAATTAGATTATTGTTTTGATCATAAATAGCGATTCCCAATCCTTTTGCTGCATCGGGCTGCTCACGTAAAGCTAAAATTTTCGGATTTTGTGGATCTTCATCGCCTTGAAACAGTACTGACATATTATTTCTTGTGGAGGAAGTACAGATGCCAAGATCGACAGTAAAATCAATCGAGGTGAGTTCATGACCAGCAGTAGAAAATTGTACACTGCTAACCTTATCGAGAATGAGAGTGAAATGGTGTTTATCAAAATCAATGGTACATGAGGATTCGACGATTCTTCCCCGAAATTCTAAGATACTACCATCATTACTACTGACGCTATTCTCAGCCAGAACTACTCTGGGTAGGATTAAAAATAATGCACCCAATATTCCTGAATAATTAATTTTCATGGAGTAGTCCTGGATTCAATAATAATCGGCCTTCCTAGCCTTTTTTGTATCCCTACTAGTTAATTCTTATTGATATTGAACTTTAAAGCTTGCATCTGCATTTGCAACACCCGCTGTTGCATCACCACCAACCGCAATATACTGTGCTTTAAAATTTAAGACATTAGTTTTTGACGTTAGCTTCGTTGCGGTTGTTGCGGTGCTATTATCAAAGGTAACCAGTGTATTTCTTGGGTCTAAAATTTGGATGCCGACGTTAGTTGCTGCGGCTGTAGCACCTGAGGCACTTTGTACAGATAGTGCTTGGGTATTACCCGTTACGGTTGAACCACTCCAAATTAAGCTCACACCATTTGTAACCAGTGTTGGATCACAGTCGTCAAGCTGGATATTAAAAGGTACTGGATTGCTGGTTTTGCCTGAAGTCAGGGAAGCAGCACGGATTTGACCTAATTGAACGGTTTGGTCAATAGAACCCGCATCGACCGCACAAGCGGCTGAAACAATTTCACCTTTAAAGTGGACGGTGCCGCCGTTTACAACAGTAGTGCTAGTAGTTGCCTGAGCAGCTACAGACACTAAACCGAAAGCCGCGATAGAAGCTAAAGCAAGAGTTTTCATTTTCATGTGTTCAATCCTTATTGAGGAGACGCGCCGCGCGGTGTACTAGTACACCTCAGCATCAAAATTTGGGTTTTTATTCAAACCGGTCATCGTGCATGAGCGACTCAGCCATAAGTTATGAACTCGATACCGCCTTGCAACGTGGAGAAGTGTAAGACTAATCTTAATGAATATTAATCAGACTTGGCGATGGATTTGAGCTAATTGATAGGTTTTATGGTGTTTAAATTTATTTGATTTAGATCATGTTTTTTCAATATTGTTATTATTTATGATGTTTTGTTGTTGTATATCAATATATTAAATGATTTGTTTTCTGTTTACGAAAAAAAACTGCCGCAACAATGTTGCGGCAGTTTTACGTTTTTTTTACTCTTTTTTTTCGTTATTTGGGTTGAATTTATTTTACTTTCTTCTGTTTTAGTCTCCGTAAGAGACTCATTGCTTCGGCTTTATTCGCTACCGCCGGTGCTGATCCAGCGAGTGGTTTACGTGCAGTTTCACGTAGTGTGTAGACCGTAATCAGACCAATAACGCCGGCTCCCATCAAATAATAGGCGGGCACTAGAAGGTTATGAGTGGTATCAACTAACCATGCGGTAATTAATGGTGTCGTTCCGCCAAATAGTGACACGGAAATATTGAACCCAATTGCTAACGCACTGTAACGAATATCTGTTGCAAAGAGAGCAGGCAGGGTTGCTGGCATCGTTCCACTAAAGCACGTATGGATAAGCCCTAAGATAATTAGGCCTAAGAAAACTAACCACATGTTGCCTGAACTAATGAGTAGTAAGCAGGGTATCGAGAAGATAATGAGTCCGATGGCTCCGCCAGCAATAACTGGACGACGCCCTAGTTTATCGGTCCAGTGCCCAGACATTAACGTTAATGGCATCATTACAAACATCACTACCATAATGAGTAGTAGGCTACTCAGTTCACTGAGTCCTAAGATACCAGTGAGATAGCTCGGCATATACGAGGTTAACATGTAGTTGGAGACGTTAAACAACAAAACTAGACCAATACACTTGAGCATTTGCCCCCGATATTTACTCAGTAGCTGGAACAAACCTAATCGGGGTTTGCTGTGCTCTAGGGCTTCCTGTTTTTCCATATGTTGTTGGAATGCGGGCGTTTCTTCTAGCTTTAAACGAACGTATAGACCGAAAATACCCAACGGTGCGGCAATAAAAAACGGAATACGCCATCCCCAATCGAGCATCTGTTGAGGCGTAAAAACGGAGGTCATCGCAGTCACTAAGCTGGCACCAATAAGGTAGCCCCCTAAAGTACCAAACTCTAGGAAACTCCCCATAAATCCCCGGCGATTATCGGTGGAATATTCTGCAATAAATGTGGCAGCTCCCCCGTATTCTCCACCGGTTGAGAAGCCTTGTAATAAACGGGCAGCTAATAGGAGGAGCGGAGCCGCAATCCCAATAGTTTGGTAGGAAGGAATGAGCCCAATGCAGAAGGTCCCGATAGCCATCATAATCATGGTAATCGCCAGAACTTTCTGACGACCAATTTTATCGCCTAACGGGCCAAAGACTAACCCACCGATTGGCCGGATCAAAAATGCGGCCGCAAAGGCACCAAAAGTCGCGATAAGCTGTGCTGGACCACTCGCATCCGGGAAAAAGACCTTACCAACGGTTACAGCCAAATAGCTATAAACGCCAAAGTCAAACCACTCCATTGCGTTACCCAGTGCCGCAGCACCGACGGCGCGTTTAAGCATGGCGTTATCGACGATAGTAATATCGTCAAGCGTGAGTTCTTTCTCTTTTTTACGATTCCAGAAATGCTTTTTAGATTTCTGTTGTGTTGGTTGTTCTATAGACATTGTGTTCCTCACGATGGAATTATAGAGCAATGCATAGCTTTCTCAGCCAGACATCCCGTCATAGTGGGAAAAAATAGTATAAATGGCTTCCCCATTCTCTTAAGTTTAGGTCAGTTTACGATTAATACTGTAAACATCCTTTTAATTCGATTTCAAGGGAAGAGCGAGTAGAGGGCATGTTTTAGGATTAATAGGGATGGTATATTTATATTAACACTATGAAAATTAATAGTTTTTTTATTTTTTTATTTCATTTTTTTACGCCGATTTGGCAGTCAAAGCAGAATTCGTTTTAAAGCTAAAATAGGTAATACTATGATTATTAATCATAAATTATTTTTTAGTCGTAGAAGGGAATACTGATAATTATCGTGTTGATAAGAAAGTAAGGATAGGGGAGGGAAAACCAACTTACCCGTCGGTAAGTTGGTGTATTAATTAGAAATCGTAGAACACTGTTACCCAAGTACTGTCGGCTTCATTATCGGTAGTCGTTGCGATAGTTCTTTCAACATACACACTTAAACCGTGACCAATTGTGGTGCCTGCACCCAAGTACACATGGTTTGCATGATACTCTTCATCACCCTTCAGGCGTAATGAGTCGACCGCAACATAAGGCTGAACAGATTTCAGGTATGGCTTGTCAAAGTTGAAGGTGTACCCAGCGAACTCTTCTACGCCGTAGCCGCTACCCGCAAAATAGTGGGAGACATTGTGGTTACGCGTTGAAGGAACAAAATCTTTATAGTAGCTCGCCGTTGAGGTGAGGTACCAGTTACCTGGCTGCCAAGTTAATGCAGTACCAGATACCTGCTGGTTGTAACCTTTTTGCGTTGTACTGTTTTTAACATTTGCATCAGTACTACTATAGGCCGCTGACCAAGATAATGTCGGTAAAATTGCATAATCAAAACCAACGCCTGCGCCATGGTTACGACGATAAGATCTGCCTGTGCCGCTCCCATCATCTTTCTGATCTTCAGGTAACAGGTAGTTTGCGGAAAGGGTAACTTTTCCGAACGTATTTTTATACATGATGCTATTTTTAGGCTTATTCGCCCCATCATAGTCACCGTTGAATCCAATACCCGTTGCTGAGGCGTGGCCGTCGTTGTCCCAAACGTCACTTTTAATACCGACTACAGAGTAGTAAATACCAAATTGGTGACCATAGGTCAGTGTACCGTAACGATCATCTTTAATACCGGCATAAAGTTGACGTTGGCGGTCGCGCAGTGTTCCCGGTTGGTAGTTCCCTTTCATGTTTAAGACGTGAGGGATGTTTAAGCCCCACTCGTAGTAGCCAATCAGGGAAGTATGATCGGTTAGTTTATAGTCGGTACGGAAACGAACACGTGACCCACCATCATGTCCACGCTTGTTAGATTTATTTGAATCTGGGCCGTTGGTGAATATCCACTCGGGGCGAATACTTCCTCCAAACTGCACACTTAACGGAGCCAACAAAGAGTTACTTTGTGGGTTTTTATCTAAAATAGTTATTTCTGCGTGTGTGGGCGCTGCAATTGCTAAGGCTATCAAGCTGCCACTTAAGGCTATAAATTTTTGTTTATTCACCACTTCCTGTCTCCATAGCGATAATATATTCATAGAGTTAATCGTTAAATCACTCTTATCAGTGTCTAAAATAAGCAACTGACTCGGTTTTATTGTTTTTGTACCGATTTATTTATGACTTACCACATGAACATAACGTTATATTGGTAAATGATGCAACAACATTTTTTAGCATATAGTGGCATTTTTTTATTAAATTACTGATTATTAAGAAGTTAAAAATTAAAGAAATGTAAAGCAATTATAAATATATGATGTTGGTCACGATTAATATCGAACACTATTATTATTAGAATTTTATATAGATAGATATTTTTCTCGCCAGAAATCATTTTTTAAATGATAGCAATCGCCTTCTGCGTGAAAGCGAATAGCAGACGCAATATTGTGAAGAGGCGGTAATTACAGAGGCAGTGGCGCTGCAACCTTATGTTGAGCAACTGAAAGCCGACAGACGTTGACTGACACAGTCAAGTTTATTGACGGCCTATTTTTTGCCTAATGATGACAAGGAAAGGGGGGGCTTACTAACTATCTGTGCGTGCTCATCATAGCGATTTTGTATTACTCAAGCTAAATCGAGGCGTTAACTTCTGGAAAGCGATAACATTCTACTTGTCTGCAGGGCAAATAGAAAAATGGAAATTCCTGTTGCCAAGTTGATCTGGAAAACAATATAGATTAATCACTATTCCATACTGCTTGGCGAACGTTAATCGGCCGAGGCAATAGACCTAAGGCATAAAAGCGGTCTGCAATGATTTGTTGCTCTCGAAGAATTCGACTATTCATAAGCTGTGTTTGGTGACTACGTCTTGATAGGGCAGCTTCTAGTGCCGTGGAATTGATAGCCAGTTCTTTTGATAGCAGCTGTGCAGCATGATAGCGGTGTGTATCGATGTACTCACCTGTTACTCTTAATGCATCTATTAATGCAGGGAATATATCAGCAAACTCATCAATAACATTCTGATTAGAGAGATAAAATTGATGATTATTAACTCTTCCTTCACCGTTTTCGATACGTCTGAGTTGGCCATCAAGTTCTGCATGACTGAGTAATGGATCCCACATCATCCAAGCATCGGCAGAAAGAGTATCACTTTGGGTCAGGGGGTACTTAGCAGGCGTATAAATAAGACGAATATCAGTCAGTGATATTCCGACTTCATCTAATAATTGCAGTAATAGATAATGGACATTCGACCCCTTATTCACCGCGATCCGTTTTCCTCGTAAATCATCAAGTGTACGAATACTACTGTCTTGAGGGACCATTAGTGCGACGCTACTGGGGGCCGCGGGTTCCCAAGCAATATAACGGAGCTGATGATTACTCGATTGTCCGAAAATGGGGGGGACTTCACCCGTAGTCCCAAAGTCTATTTCTCCTTGACTCAGCGCTTGTAGGAGCTGTGGGCCTGCGGGGTACTCACTCCACAGAACATTTATTCCCAAGGGTTGGAACTGCTGTTCTAAATAACGTTGTGCTTTTAGTACGCCAAGATTACCAAACTTTTGATAACCGATACGTAACTCTCGTTCCCGATAGCCTTTATGGCGTTCTACCTCAAAATCCCCAAGGGTGGATATCTTTTTACGTGATTTAATTAAGCCTAGATGACTAAGTTGTGTACGAAGAGTATGGCGAGAAATACCCAGCATCGCTGCAGCCTGACTTTGATTTTGTCCTGTTAATTCAAAGGCACGACTTATCAGTGCCTCAAGCGTTCGTTGATAAAGCTGCGGTTCACCACGACGTAACTGTTCGTGAATAAAGGTGGTCAACTCCGATGACGCCTTTATTTCATGAGATGACGTGAGTGAGTTAAGCGACAACAGTTCCGGGGTAATTGCTGTACCTTGACTGTGTAGGACGGCACGGTGAATCGCGTTATCAAGTTCACGAATATTTCCAGGCCAGCTATAAGTTGTTAATGTATCGAGTGCCTCAGGCGTAAAGCGTAATTCCGGTTTTTTCCGTTCATTGGCGTAGTGTGTTAAAAAATGGTGTGCCAATACTAGGATATCCTGCTGACGATTACGTAATGGCTGTAAATTAATTGCGGTGACGTTGAGACGATAGTAAAGATCCTCCCGGAAACGACGGGCGTGGATGGCTTGCGTTAACTCGACATGTGTTGCAGCAATCACTCTGACATCAATCGGGATTGCACGGTGAGAGCCCACCCGAATAACTTCACGTTGTTGTAAAACACGTAAGAGTTTGACTTGTAAATGACGACTTAATTCACCCACCTCATCGAGTAAAAGGGTGCCTCCATTTGCCGCTTCAAACCAGCCTTGGTGACTGTCAGTGGCGCCTGTAAATGCCCCCTTCTCATGGCCAAAAAGTTCTGATTCCGCCAAACTTTCGGTGAGTGCCCCGCAGTTTACGGCAAGAAAAGGCTTATTACTGCGGCGACTATGTTGATGTATGGCACGCGCTATAACCTCTTTTCCAGTACCGGTTTCACCAGTAATTAAGGTCGTCGCTTCGCTAGGCGCAATACGCATAATATCTTGTTGTAGCTGTTGGGAAACGGGGTCGTTTAATGCGACATAATCGTAATTTATCATTATCGCCTTCCTATATATCGCCTTCGTCGATATCTCACCCTACTCGGTTCACTCTCAGAATACGAGGGGGACAGTTGCTGCATTTGCAGCAGTCACCGAGCGAATATTGTTGTAAATGCAACATCAGGGTAAAAAATAAATATTATTAACTCTATGAAAAATAACAGTAAAAATACATTTTAAGACTGGCACGCTTCCTGCTTACACTTCTTATAACCTAATGGAATTTAACTATCTAAAAAAAATAGATAACGTTATATAGGAAAGTGATAATGAGCGATAAATCCGCCGTACCTCCCAATATCTTCTGGTTTTTACCCACCCACGGTGACGGCCGCTATCTGGGCACGGCACAAGGGGGACGCCCGGTCGATCTTGCTTATTTACAACAGGTCGCTATTGCGGCCGATAACTTAGGGTTTTATGGGGTATTGATCCCTACTGGAAAAAGTTGTGAAGATGCTTGGTTGGTAGCCTCTGCGCTGGTTCCGGTCACTAAAAAATTACGCTACTTAGTAGCCGTTCGTCCTGGGTTACAGCCTCCCACCTTGGCAGCACGGATGGCGGCTACGCTGGATCGGTTGTCAGAAGGCAGGCTATTAATCAATGTCGTGACTGGTGGCGATCCGGTAGAGAACAAAGGTGATGGGATCTTTCTCTCTCACGCGGAGCGTTACCGTGTGACCGATGAATTTCTCGATATTTATACACGGTTGCTTAATGGCGAGAAGGTCGACTATCAGGGCGAACATCTGCATGTTGAAGGCGCTGAAATTCTCTTCCCACCGGTACAGCAAGGCGGGCCGCCGCTTTATTTTGGCGGGTCGTCAGAACCGGCGATTGATGTTGCCGCCAAGCATATTGATACCTACCTCACCTGGGGGGAACCCCCAGCAGATGTCGCGCAAAAATTAGCCGTAGTACGTGAGCGAGCCCAACAGAGCGGGAAGACTTTGCGTTACGGGATTCGTCTACATGTGATTGTCAGGGAAACCGAAGCCGAGGCGTGGGCAGCAGCGGAAAAACTGATCGCCCACCTTGATGACGAAACGATTGCTGCGGCACAGAAGATTTTTTCTCGTATGGACTCAACAGGACAATCACGCATGAGTGCCTTACACAGCGGCTCGCGTGACAACTTAGAGATTTCACCTAATCTCTGGGCCGGTGTGGGATTGGTGCGGGGAGGTGCCGGAACAGCGCTGGTGGGGAGCCCAGAACAAGTCATTGAACGGATTAAGGAATACCAAGCACTGGGTATCGATAATTTTATTTTTTCCGGTTACCCCCATCTTGAAGAGGCACACCGTTTTGCTGAACTGGTCATGCCACATTTTCCCGGAGCGAAAAGTCGAGATACCACAATTAATACAGGGCCATTTGGTGAAACGATTGGGGGCGATAGCCGTCCAGCCATGAAGACGAATCTCCGCTAAGAGGAACAGATGATGACAACGTTAGTCAAAAAAGCGCCGCTTAAGTTTGCCTACTGGGTACCGAATGTCTCCGGGGGGCTGGTAATTAGTGATATTGAACAACGCACGTCTTGGGATTTTGATTATAACCGTAAACTTGCTCAATTAGCCGAACATGCAGGGTTTGAGTATGCCTTGACGCAGATCCGCTTTACTGCGGGATACGGCGCTGATAACCAACATGAATCGGTAAGTTTTTCGCAAGGACTACTCGGGGCAACACAGAAACTTAAAGTGATTGCCGCATTACTGCCTGGGCCTTGGAATCCTACCTTAGCCGCTAAACAGATTGCCACCATTAGTCATCTTACTGCGGGACGAATCGCGGTAAATATTGTTAGTGGTTGGTTTCGTGGTGAATTTAAAGCGATCGGTGAACCTTGGCTCGATCATGAAGAACGCTATTTACGTTCCGAAGAGTTTATTCGCTGCCTACGAGGGATTTGGCAAGAAGATGCTTTCTCCTTTAATGGTGATTTCTATCGTTATCGCGATTATGTGATGAAGCCTAAACCTCTACAGCCATTACCTGAAATCTTTCAAGGTGGTAGTTCTCGTGCGGCGAGAGATATGGCTGCACGTGTTTCTGATTGGTACTTTACTAACGGTAATGATCTGGAGGGAATCCGTCAGCAAGTTTTAGACATACAGCAAAAAGCAGTCGATAACGACCATAAAGTACGTATCGGCGTAAATGGATTCGTGATCGCCAGAGAGACCGAAGAGCAGGCACAACAGGTACTGCATGAGATTATTGCAAAAGCGAACCCCCAGGCGGTCGGTGGCTTTGCTTCAGAGGTGAAAAATGCCGGGAGTGCTTCGCCAGAGGGAGAAGGTAACTGGGCAAAATCAGGCTTTGAAGATCTGGTGCAGTACAATGATGGCTTTAAGACGAACCTGATCGGTACGCCACAACAGATTGCTGAACGAATAGTTGCCTTAAAGCAGGTTGGTGTCGACCTGCTACTCCTTGGATTTTTACATTTTCAAGAAGAAGTTGAGTACTTCGGCCGTGAAGTTCTTCCTCGGGTACGTGAGCTTGAGCGTCAGGAGCAAGCGCATGATTAAACGGCAGATTGTTATCGTAGGGGGGGGATTTTCGGGTACGGCCTTAGCGATACAGTTGTTGCGTCAGAATAATGATCAGGTCGCGATCACCTTGATCGAGCCGCGTGACGATCTTGGTGAGGGCGTCGCTTATAGTACCCAGGATCCGGCTCATCGAATAAATGTTCCTGCTGCTCGCATGCAGCTATCCGAACACGAACAAGGGGACTTCGATCGTTGGTATCGTCAGCAACCGGCATTTTCTGCTGATCCTGCTTCGCTATGTCAAGACGGGGCGGTGTACCCTCAACGCCGCCAATTCGCTAAATATCTCCGTGCTCAATTACGTCATGCGTTGCAGGGTTCATCGGTAAGTTTTCAGCACATTCACGATTATGCGCGAGATTATCGTGATGGCTATCTCTATACCGAGCGCGGTGCTCACTATCCGGTAGACCAATTAGTCCTCGCGATAAGTCATCCTGCCCCGGTCATCCCAAGTGTTTTTGAAGGGGTATCTGCTGATGCGAATGTGGTAACTGATCCTTGGCAACCTCATGCGTTGACATCTATCGATAAGGATGCCTGCATCGCGATTATTGGGACGGGCCTGACGATGTCAGACGTTGTGGCCTCGTTACGGCGACAAGGTCACCGCGGCCGTATTCATGCTATTTCTCGACGGGGACAATTACCGCGTAGCAATCTCAGTGGGCCCTCCTATCCAGAATATAGATTAAGTCCACTCTCGCCCTCGCCGAGAACGGTGCGAGAGTGGTTAAAGTATGTTCGACAGAATGTCGTTATTGCTGCACAGCAGCAGTTACCTTGGCAAGTTGTCGTAGATGATGTGCGGCGTCAGGGACAGGCAATTTGGCAACAATTTGATCTCGCTGAACAGCGTCGATTTTTACGCCATCTTCGTCCATGGTGGGATGTTCATCGCTATCGAATCGCGCCGCAAGTTGCCCGTGTATTAGCGGACTGTTTGGCATCTTCTCAACTGCAGATTCATGCTGCCCGGCTTCGCGCCGTGTACCGTGTCGCTGATCAATTCGCGTTGACGTTAGATCTTCGGCGAGGCGGTACCAAGAAGCTGTTGGTGGACAACATTGTGTTAACGACTGGGCCGGCTCATCAACAGCTTATCGCAAGCCAACCTCTACTGACGAGTCTGCAGGCGCAGCAGCTGATTACACCTGATCCGCTCGGGTTAGGAATTGCTGTCAATGCTCAATCACAAGCGATTACCCCCGCGGGGGAGGTCAATACCCGCCTTTTTGTGGTGGGACCTGCGGCACGAGGCCGCTTTGGCGAGTTGATGGGCTTACCGCAAGTGGCAGATCATGCGCAATCTGTCGCCATGCAGTTAGTCAACAGATCATACCAGCCTATCAGTGAGCGATGTCCCCACGACGTCCAATAATCACCAAACGCTTATCGCACCCTTTATTGATTTATTACTGAGAGCGCCGTTAGTGCTATCAAGGAGTAACGATGTCTGTAAAACGTGAAATTCGCTTCAATGCTTTCGATATGAATTGTGTCGGTCATCAATCCCCTGGGCTGTGGGCACATCCCCGTGACCGATCTTGGCAATATAAAGATCTCTCCTATTGGACCGATCTAGCGAAACTCCTAGAGAAAGGGAAATTCGACGGCCTCTTTATAGCTGATGTGCTGGGTGTGTACGACGTCTTGGATAACAGTAACGAAGCCGCGATAAGGCAGGCAACGCAGGTACCGGTCAACGACCCTCTTGCCTTAATTACCCCAATGGGCATGGTTACCGAGCATTTAGGGTTCGGGTTAACGGCCTCTCTCTCCTTTGAACACCCTTATCCTTTCGCCCGACGCCTCTCTACGCTTGACCATCTTACGCAGGGGCGTATTGGCTGGAATATTGTGACTTCTTACCTTGAGAGTGGCGCGCGTAATATCGGGCAATCGACGCAGACTGACCATGATACGCGTTACGATTATGCGGAGGAATATCTGCAGGTTGTCTATAAGCTCTGGGAAGGGAGCTGGGAAGAGGGAGCGGTATTACGGGATCGTCAACGGCAGATCTTCAGTGATCCTAGCAAGATCCATCCCATCAATCACCAAGGGTACTTTTTCCAAGTCCCTGGGATCCATCTGTGTGAGCCTTCACCGCAGCGTACCCCGGTCCTTTACCAAGCGGGTGCCTCGAGTCGAGGTAAACAATTTGCCGCCGAGCATGCGGAATGTGTTTTCGTCGCCTCGCCCTCGAAGGCACTGCTTAAGAAAACTGTCGCGGATATTCGCCAACGGGCCGCTGCGGTGGGTCGAGACCCCTATAGTATTTTAATTTTTAATCTCCAAACGCTGATCGTCGATGAGACTGACCTAAAAGCGCAGGCGAAATGGCAAGAGTATAAGCAATACGTCAGTGACGAGGGAGCACTCGCGTTACTTTCCGGCTGGACGGGTATCGATTTTGGTCAGTACCAGCCTGACCAAGTGTTGAAACATATTCATACTAATGCGATTCAATCTGCGGTAGAGACGTTCTCCAGCGCCGATCCTTCTCGACAATGGACCGTCCAAGGGCTTGCCGATTGGGTAGGGATTGGCGGGTTGGGTCCTTTACTCGTGGGAAGCCCACAAACTGTCGCCGATGAGCTACAAAGCTGGGTTGAAGAGACCGACGTGGATGGGTTCAATCTCGCTTATGCGGTAACACACGAGACGTTTAGCGATATCGTTGAGTTTCTCGTTCCTGAGCTGCAAAAACGCGGTGTTTATAAACAGGACTACCAGTCCGGTACGCTGCGTGAAAAGCTCTTTTCTAAGAGCCCACGTCTTCAATCTCCGCATCCTGCTGTTAGTTATCGTCGTCACATCGCAGCAAGCCCTGTGACTGCGCAACAGGAGGTGACATGATCCGTGTTGAAAATCTCTCGAAAGAGTATCTCTCTGCGCAAGGCCAGCGGCACACCCTCCTTGAAAATATCTCGTTGGATGTTCCTTCCGGTTTGATCACGGCCGTCGTCGGGCCGAGCGGCGCTGGAAAGTCGACCTTAGCGCAATGTATTGCGTTACTTGAGAAACCGAGCCGAGGGCGGATTTTTGTCGACGGTATCGATTTATCGACGTTATCGGGTGAGGCATTGCGACGCCAACGGCGCTTGATCGGATCAGTATTTCAATCGGCCGCGTTATTACAGCGCAAAACTGTCTGGCAAAATATCGCTCTGCCATTACAGTGGCTAGGGGTCGTGCCACATCAAATAACCTCGCACGTTAATCAGCTCTTAGAGAGTGTCGGATTGGCCCATAAGGCCAACGCCTATCCGGCGCAACTTTCTGGTGGGCAGCAGCAGCGGGTAGGCATTGCACGAGCCTTGGCGCTTAATCCAAAGGTACTTTTAGCCGATGAAGCGACTTCTGGCCTCGACCCGCAGACAACGCAGTCGATTATCGCGTTACTTAAGCGGCTTAGAGACGAATACCGTTTAGCGATCGTCGTGATCACTCATGAGATGGATGTGGTACGTCAAGCAGCCGATGCCGTCGCCTGTATTGAGCAGGGGAAACTGGTTCAATTTGGGCGGGTAGAACACCTACTAAGTTTCAGGAGGCTGGATGAAAGCGCCCGAGGTAATGAGTCAAGATACACCTTGGCAAGATATTCATACCTTACTCAAGCGTTTTCCGATAAGCGATTACAGCAGTGGTTAGCGACCACCGACGATCCCAAAGTTAAAGGGATATTAGTCCCAATTTCTCAGCAGTAATGCGTGAATAGTCTTCATAAAGTGGGCTTAGGGAGGCCTAGGGATCCTCTCGTCAAAATTTTATTAACTTATTGAATTTAATGAAATAGATATCTTTATTTACTATTTCGTAACTCGCGCATGTCGTTTTATAAAAGACTCTGTAGCCACTATTTATCGTTTATTAAGAGGGTGTTATGAGTTCATTACATATTGAGTCGGAACCGTCAGTCGCTCCACTCCCTACATCGACGCCTATTCGCTCAGTAAGCGATGTGGCAGCGTTAATTAATTCGTCGAGTCAAACTAACCACTATGCACGCTGGATTGTTTTTCTTGCGCTCGGTGGGGTATTTTTAGATGCCTATGATTTGACTACATTATCTTATGGAATTGATGATGTGGTACGGGAATTTCGTTTGACGCCGACCTTAACCGGATTCGTTGCCTCGGCAATTATGATCGGGACGATTATCGGTAATTTATTGGGGGGGTGGCTTACTGACAAATATGGACGCTATTCAGTTTTTATGGCGGATATGTTGTTCTTCGTTGTCTCAGCGATTGCTGCTGGTTTGGCCCCCAATGTTTGGGTATTGATTGGGGCTCGCTTTTTGATGGGCGTTGGGGTTGGGATTGATCTTCCTGTTGCTATGGCTTACTTAGCCGAGTTCTCGAAATTTACAGGAAAAGCTAATAAAGCCTCGCGTGTCGCCTCGTGGTGTCCGATGTGGTACGCCGCTTCCACGGTCTGTTTTTTGCTGATTTTTGGCCTCTATTTTCTGCTCCCTCAACAACATATCGATTGGCTGTGGCGTGCTTCATTACTCTTTGGCGCCGTACCCGCGCTCGTCATTATTGCTGTACGTAGCCGTTTTATGAACGAGTCTCCTCTGTGGGCAGCAAATCAAGGGGACTTAAATGGCGCAGCAAGAATTTTAAAAAAATCCTATGGAATTGACGCGCATAATGTGGCAACTCACGAGACACCGTCTGAACCTAAGCTTCCTAAGATCAGTTATCGTGAATTATTCAAAGCCCCTTACCGCCAACGTACGCTGGTTTCATCGGTCATGAACGTCTGTGTATCCTTTGAATACACGGCGATTGCTTTTTTTCTTCCTTCCATTCTTGCCCAGTTTTTGGGAGCCGGTGTGTTCGAGACAATTTCAGCCTCATTGGGGCTTAATGCTCTCTTTGCCTTGACGGGCGGATTGCTAGGGATGCGTTTAGCCTGGAAATTTGCCAGTCGGCATGTGGCGATAGCGGGATTCGCTTTACAGTTTATCGCGCTGACTATTCTTGCGATCACCGGGCACCCGACATCCACCATTGCGATAGTTGTAGCCATTCTGATGCTAGGGTTGTGGTTGTTTGCCGAAGGGTTTGGGCCTGGGGCTCAGATTATGGTCTATCCCTCACTATCGTATCCCACGCATATTCGGGCAACGGGTGTCGGTTTTAGTCGCGCACTCTCGGGGATCGGTAGTGCGTTAGCATTATTTATCTTACCCATACTGCAGGCGAAGTTCGGTACCAATATGTTTTGGTTTGTCGCGCTAAGCGCCGCGTTACCTATCATTTTTTTGCTCATTATCCGATTTGAACCTACTGCACACGATATTGATTCTGAACTAGGAGCCTAATATGAGTCAGCACCCATCATTTCAACAACTCGTCGAGCATTTTCGCCCGGTATTTTCGCAGATTGCAGAGGGGACCTTGCAGCGTGAGCGCGATCGAGAACTTCCTTATCAACCCTTGGCTTGGCTAAAATTGGCTAAATTCGGGGCTTTACGTATTCCCGTTGAGCAGGGGGGATATGGGGTTACCTTACCGCAATTATTCATACTATTGACTGAACTTGCTGAGGCTGATTCAAATCTTCCGCAGGCTTTACGTGCACACTTCGCTTTTGTTGAGGATTTACTGAATCAGCCCGATAGTGAGGTTCGTCGACGCTGGTTTTCGCGTTTTGTCGCTGGGGAGTTAGTCGGGAGTGGCTGGACAGAAATCGGAGACGTGAAGGTTGGAGAGGTGATCACCAAAGTGACTCCCCACAGCGACGGCTGGTGGCTTAACGGCGAAAAATTTTATAGTACAGGAACGTTATACGCTGACTGGATCGATGTATATGCGCAGCGGGTGGATGACGGTAGCGATGTGATTGCACTAGTGAATGTTCATCAATCTGGTGTTGAACGTAGCGACGATTGGGATGGTTTTGGTCAGAAATTAACCGGAAGTGGAACGACTCGTTTTACTCAAGCACAGGTCGATAGCGCACATATTTATCCCTTTAATCAGCGTTTTCGCTATCAAACTGCATTCTATCAGCAGGTTCTTTTAGCGACGTTGGCTGGCATAAGTAAAGCCCTGACGCGTGACGCGAGTGAGGGTGTTGCGAATCGACAACGTGTCTTTAGCCACGGTAATGCCAAGTTAGTGCGACATGATGTTCAAGTGTTACAGGTCGTCGGGCAGTTGGCCAGTTGGTCTTATGCTGTTGAAGCGACCGTCAATCGGGCTTCTGAAGCATTAGAGTATGCTTATTATGTTCACGACAGTGGTGATGACGCGCTTATTGATCAAGCGAATATCAATGCAGAAGTTGAAGTGGCAAAAGCTCAAGTGATTGCAACCGATTTAGTCCCCCGCGCGGCGACTGAACTGTTCAATGCGTTGGGGGCTTCCGATACGCGTTTAAGTAAGGCATTGGATCGCCACTGGCGTAATGCACGTACGCTGTCTTCTCATAACCCTATGATTTATAAATTACGTAATATAGGGGATTGGATCGTCAACAAGAATAGCCCCACATTTGTTTGGCAAATTGGCCACGGTAGCCAGTAGGTGTCTAACCGCCCGACCGCAAACTCGTGTTGTCGGGCGAGCTTTTTAATACCCAACTGATCTCAATGATACATTGGCTTCGAGTGCTTTCTTCGTTGAGAAGTTAGTACCGTTGGCTGTTATCTTCTCAAACTGAGCGGGCTACATATAAATCGCACTTATAGTTAATATTGTTATAATAACGTAAGTTACTATTATCTCAGTTACATAAATTCAACAAAATTTATCTTTCTGGGAGTTATCATGAAAAATCTAAAAAGCGTATTATTGGCCTCTACTGCTGCATTATCTTTGCTCTCTTTTGGTAGCTTCGCACAGAGCGTTTCGGTGACCGATTCAACCCTAGACGGTGCTGAGGCACAAATTGCGGCAATCGCGCAACAGACCGGCAGTGATTACCAAATTACTGGTGCAAGTTCACAGAATTATGTTCGTATGACTGCAAATATCCATCACTCTATGTCTCACGGTGGTTTGAAAAATTAATTACCCCGCCTTTAAGTAGAATGACATCACCTACCGGAGTGCAGTTGGCTCCGGTGGTCTACTTTCTACTTCGTCTTACTGATGCTCGCCTGCTGTATTCTTTGCTAGTTACGTTAAGGGTGGATTTTAATCCACTTACTGACCTACCTTTATCGAAAACAATGAAATGTAATAACTCTTATCGCATATTGGTCATTATAAGGTGACGACTATATTGCGCGCAGTTATCGATGATTGGCTCAACGGCTATATTACCGATAACCACATAAATATATCTCTCATCTGATTCGTCATATCTATCCCTATATTGGGGATTTTCCCCTTGCAGAGTGTGAAATGCGCTCTTGGAACACCTGTTTTGACCGCATCCGTAAACAGAGTCCGTTCGCCGCAGGAAGCAGGCCTTAACATTCTACCGTGTCCGACATTAGGTAATCCCCCCGAAAAACCGGTGTGTTCATAAGTAGAATTTTCTCGTAATCTGAACAGGGGAGATCTCTATGAAAA
>NZ_JABBFO010000001.1 GCF_018494035.1 Rosenbergiella australiborealis | reverse complement strand
GCTCAAAGAAATTATTCTGTTATTCGTAAATGAATTTTCAGTGTCACTCTTCAAGACTTGATACTACAAAGTTTTTTGCGATATCAATCCTGCGAGTGCCCACACAGATTGTCTGATAAATTGTTAAAGAGCATTGCGAATCAACGTTTTAACTCGTTGTCGCGAGGTGGCGTATATTACTCGCTTCACCTCAGGAGTCAATCATTATTTTGATTTTTTCTCCCGGACTAAATCGCTTCAGTCCCTGTCACCGCGCTGCGTATCGTGCTTTGCCGTGTCAGTGGATGCGCATTATAGGGAGTTAAGAAAAAGGCGCAATACCCTTTGAGGTTTTTTTTCAAAAAAAACGTTTAAGCGTTCAAACTTCACTCATTATGATGAGAAAGACAGCTATTTATGCCTATTTGCAAGGTATTTGGGAAGGTCAGCTAAGCTATTAATCACCCCATCAGCGACAGATTCACTCTCCTGGGTGACTTCTTTGCCTGTTCTCACCAATATTTTATGCCCTACACCGGCCGCTAACGCCGCCAACATATCTTCCTTCTTATCACCAATCATATATGAAGCGCTCATATCTATATCGAATTCTGCTTTGGCATCCAAAAACATTCCAGACTTAGGCTTACGACATTCACAATCTTGACGATACGTCTCAACGGCAGCTTGCGGATGGTGCGGGCAGAAATAGATACCGTCGAGATCTACGCCTCTATCTGCTAAAGACCAATCCATCCATTCAGTTAAATGCATAAACTGCTCTTCAGTAAATAGGCCTCTTGCGATACCCGACTGATTGGTGATGAGAACCAAGAGGTAGCCCATTTTTTTTAATTCAATCATGGCGTCAATCACACCATCAATGAACTGAAAGTCATCACTGGTGTGTACGTAACCATGATCAAGATTAATTGTTCCATCACGGTCTAGAAAAATTGCGGGTTTCATAGCAGAAATTACTCCATTTAAGTCAGACTGCTATTATCGCACGAACCCTGCACAATGATCACGGTCTTTACTGACCAGCGATTGTAGTCCTTATATTAATAAGTACTATTATTAGCGAAAATTTGAAGGTGTGTTTTGTACTTAGAATGATACGGCCAGATTGATTTAGCCGTCTAGATAGCTTAACATCCCCCAAAACACCAAAAGCGATTTTTGGTACCACTGCTTTAGCGGCATAACGATATTAATTAAACTACTATAATGATAAAACTTGAAAATATAACGAAAAGGTTTCAACAGGGAAATCTTACCATTCATGCATTGAAGGATGTGTCGCTCCACGTTCCGCAAGGACAGATTTATGGCGTCATTGGTGCATCAGGGGCAGGAAAAAGTACCTTAATACGGTGTGTTAATTTACTTGAGCGCCCAACCTCAGGAAGGGTAATTGTAGGTGATCGCGACTTAACGTCACTCAGTGCTCATGAGTTAACGCTTGCTCGCCGTGAAATTGGAATGATTTTCCAACATTTCAATCTCCTCAATTCTCGTACTGTGTTTGGCAATGTTGCACTCCCTCTCGAGCTTGAGAACCACAGCAAAGCGAAAATTAAACAACGAGTCACCGAACTTTTAGAATTGGTTGGCCTATCGGACAAATACGATGCCCGGCCAAGCAACTTATCAGGCGGACAAAAACAAAGGGTCGCTATCGCCCGTGCATTAGCGTGTGATCCTAAAATATTGTTATGTGATGAAGCCACCAGCGCCTTAGATCCCGCAACAACCCGCTCTATCCTTGAATTACTCAAAGATATTAACCGCCGTTTAGGAATAACTATTCTTCTTATTACACATGAAATGGATGTTGTTAAGCGTATTTGCGATCAAGTTGCAGTGATCAGTAAAGGGGAGTTGATTGAGAACGATAAAGTAAGTGAAGTTTTTTCCCATCCGAAAACACCTCTTGCTCAGCAATTTATTCAATCTACCCTGCATCTTGATATCCCAGAAGATTACCAACAACGCCTTACGCCACAACTTAGCGCTGGAAAAATACCGTTAATTCGGTTGGAGTTTACCGGGCAATCAGTGGATGCACCGCTTCTTTCCGATATATCACGACGCTTTAATGTTGATTGCAACATAATTAGTGCACAAATGGATTATGCCGGTGGGGTTAAATTTGGAATTATGCTCACAGAAATGGCCGGTGAAACGGAACAATGCCAACAAGCGATAGCATGGCTACAACAACAACAAGTAAAAGCAGAGGTGTTAGGTTATGTCTGAGGCAATGGTTTGGTTACTTGCAGGCGGCATTTGGGAAACCTTAGTCATGACATTTGTCTCAGGCTTTTTTGGTTTTGTAATCGGATTACCTATCGGCGTTTTACTTTATATTACTCGCCCGGGGCAGATAAAAGAGAGTCAAATCCTTTACCGTATTATTTCGGCAATAGTTAATATTTTTCGCTCGGTCCCTTTTATCATTCTTCTCGTATGGATGATTCCATTTACCCGTGCGTTAGTCGGGACATCTATCGGCCTAGAGGCAGCGATTGTCCCACTGACTATTGGCGCGGCACCTTTTATCGCACGTATGGTAGAAAATGCTCTTCTTGAATTACCCTCTGGATTAATTGAAGCTTCGCGGGCGATGGGCGCAACACCTTTACAAATTATTCGTAAGGTCCTTTTGCCTGAAGCATTACCTGGGCTAATTAATGCTGCAACGATCACACTCATAACACTTGTTGGTTACTCCGCGATGGGGGGGGCTGTAGGTGCTGGCGGATTAGGACAAATTGGTATTCAATACGGCTACATTGGTTATAACGCGACCATCATGAATACCGTGTTAGTTTTATTGGTTATTTTGGTTTATCTAATCCAAGTTATCGGCGATCGTGTTGTTAGACTTGTCACTCACAAATAATAATCAGTCTTAATAATCATTAAGGAAAGAGTATGATTTTTACACTAAAAAAATTCGCTACAGTCAGTGCAGTCATCGCCACCTTAGCATTGGTCGGCTGCGATCAAAAGGCGCAACAAGATCCTAATCATATCAAAGTCGGTGTGATTGCAGGCCCTGAACAACAAGTTGCAGAGGTCGCTCAAAAAGTTGCGAAAGATCAGTACAATCTCGACGTCCAGCTCGTCCCATTTACGGACTATGTTCTGCCTAACGAAGCATTAAGCAAAGGTGACATTGATGCCAATGCCTTCCAACATAAACCTTACTTAGACCAACAGATCAAAGATCGTGGCTATAAGATCACGGCTGTAGCAAAAACATTCATCTATCCTATCGCTGGGTACTCGAAGAAGATTAAATCGCTAGACCAATTACAAGACGGGGCGCAAATCGCCGTTCCTAATGACCCCACCAATTTAGGTCGCTCTTTGTTGCTATTACAAAAGGTTGGGTTAATTAAACTGAAAGACAATGTTGGGTTATTACCTACTGCGCTAGACATTACTGAAAACCCTAAAAATATTAAAATTGTTGAACTTGAGGCTCCTCAGCTTCCTCGTTCCTTAGACGATAATAAAATCGCCATCGCAATTATCAATACGACTTTTGCGAGCCAAATTGGCTTAACACCGGTTAAAGACGGACTATTTACCGAAGATAAAGACTCCCCTTACACCAACCTTATCGTTACACGCGAAGACAATAAGGATGCAGAAAATGTTAAGAAATTTATTAGTGCTTATCAGTCAGAGCAAGTGGAACAAGCCGCAGATAAAATTTTTAACGGCGGTGCCGTCAAAGGTTGGTAAATACTGGTAATATAGAATGCAAAGGCGACGAAAGTCGCCTTTCTTTTTTTAACCCTATCGATATTGGTATGCTATAGCTTTCTCAAAGAGCTGAGTGAGGATGATTCAATGCGTTTACGTTTATTGCCACTCTGTATGGTAATTGTAGGACTAACCGGCTGTACAACTGCTTACAAGCCGGTTGAGCCATTTCCTGAAAAAAATTTAACGCAGAATCATGATAGAGTACATAAAATGCATCGCGCATCCTCTGTACAACTGTATACCGATCCCGCTGATCTGATTAACAAGCCCTTTCGGGATTTAGGTGAAGTGTCCGGCGAAGACTGTCAGGCCAGTATACAGAACTCTCCCGCTAATTTGAGCATCGCGCGCAAACGCATGCAACTAAAAGCTGCAACATTGAAAGCGAATGCGATACTCGTGCACCAGTGTGAAGTCATCACCACGAATTCCGTATGCTATCGAGAAGCAGTTTGCCAAGGTTCTGCTTTAAAAGTGACACAATGAACACATTCTCTCTCCAGCAAATAGGTGTCATTCACTCCCCTTGGAAAGAAAAATTTGCGGTTCCGCGCCAACCTGGATTAGTCACCGCCATGGGCGCTGAATTGGAGCTTATTGCCCCTTATAACCAGCTTGATACATTGCGAGGAATCGAAAATTTCAGTCACTTATGGCTACTGTTTATTTTTCACCATACTCGCCAACAAGGCTGGAAACCTTTAGTACGGCCGCCGAGGCTTGGTGGTAACGATAAAATAGGTGTCTTTGCTAGCCGATCAACGTTCAGACCAAATCCTATAGGGATGTCGTTGGTTGAATTTAGAGGAGTACGACAAGAAAAAAAACGGCTAATTCTTGAATTAGGTAGCGTTGACCTTGTCGATGGTACACCCATTATCGATATCAAACCTTATCTACCCTTTGCCGAATCTCTGCCTGAAGCCCATGCGGGTTATGCTCAATCTCCCCCTGAGGCGACCATGCCCATCTTTTTTTCGCCTACGGCTCAGCAACAACTCATGACGCAAGCAGGAACTTACCCATATTTAGGCGAGTTTATCCAACAAGTATTGGCTCAAGATCCTCGCCCTGCTTACCGCCGAGGGAAAGAAGATGATCATTTTTATGCTGCCAGTTTAAGTGATTTTACTGTACGCTGGCGAGTAACATCGTTGGGAACAGAAGTGATTGCTATTGAGCCGACGAATTAGGCTTTTTACGTCGTACACTCACTGATAAACTATTTATTACTTACTTAAACAGCTTTTCCGTTCAACTGGAACTTTATTCATGCGCACTACTCAATACCTACTTTCGACTCTTAAAGAGACGCCTTCTGACGCAGAAGTCATCAGTCATCAACTGATGCTCCGTGCAGGAATGATCCGTAAACTAGCTTCAGGTTTATATACTTGGCTTCCCACTGGCGTTCGCGTTTTGCGTAAAGTCGAAAAAATTGTTCGTGAAGAAATGGAGAATGCCGGTGCTGTTGAAGTAACAATGCCCGTGGTTCAACCTGCCGATTTATGGGAAGAGAGTGGACGCTGGGAGCAGTATGGCCCTGAGTTGCTTCGTATTAAAGACCGCCATGATCGTCCTTTTGTACTTGGCCCGACTCATGAAGAGGTCATCACCGATTTAATTCGTAACGAACTAAGTTCTTACAAGCAATTACCACTTAATTTGTTCCAAATTCAAACCAAGTTCCGTGATGAGGTTCGCCCACGCTTTGGTGTTATGCGTTCGCGCGAATTCATCATGAAAGATGCTTACTCTTTCCATAGCCATCAAGATTCGCTACAGCAAACTTACGACATCATGTATCGTGCTTATAGCGAAATTTTTGGACGCATGGGATTAGATTTTCGTGCAGTACAGGCCGATACCGGATCAATTGGCGGAAGTGCTTCCCATGAGTTCCAAGTATTAGCTGATAGCGGTGAAGACGATATCATCTTTTCCGATCAGTCAGACTATGCCGCAAACATTGAATTAGCGGAAGCGGTTGCACCAACTGACGAGCGCCCGGCGCCCGCACAAGCATTAATGCAACAAGATACCCCGGATGCCAAGACAATCGCTGAACTGGTGTCGCAATATTCTTTGCCTGTCGACAAAACAGTAAAAACGCTTATTGTTAAAGCAGCAGAAGAAAGTGGGCATACCCTCGTTGCACTGTTAGTGCGCGGAGATCACACACTAAATGAAGTTAAAGCGGAAAAAATAGATATCGTAGCATCACCACTTTGTTTCGCCACCGAACAAGAAATCCGTGATGTCGTCGGTGCAGGACCGGGATCACTTGGCCCAATCGGCTTAACTATGCCAATCATTGCTGACCATAGCTTAAAAGTGATGAGTGATTTCGCCGTAGGAGCCAATATTGATGGTAAGCACTGGTTCGGCGTTAACTGGTCACGTGATCTGCCTGAAGCGCGCTATGCAGATATCCGTAATGTTGTGACCGGCGATAAAAGTCCTGATGGTAAGGGGTCTTTACTGATTAAACGTGGTATCGAAGTCGGCCACATATTCCAACTAGGGACTAAATATTCCGAAGCATTAAAAGCGACAGTTCAAGGGGAAGATGGGCGTAATCAAACTTTACTGATGGGTTGCTATGGAATTGGTGTGACTCGAGTCGTTGCCGCCGCCATTGAACAAAATCACGATGACAGAGGGATTATTTGGCCTGAAGCTATCGCCCCTTTCCATGTCGCTATTTTACCTATGAATATGCACAAGTCTTTCCGTGTTCAAGAGTTGGCTGAAAAACTCTACGATCAACTTCGTGCAGCAGGTCTAGACGTGATCCTAGATGATCGTAAAGAGCGTCCTGGCGTAATGTTTGCCGATATGGAATTGATCGGTGTTCCTCACTCAATTGTTATCGGGGATCGTAATTTAGATAATAATGAGATTGAGTATAAAAATCGTAGAACGGGTGAGAAAGAGATGCTATCACCGGAAGAAATTGTAGAGCGCTTAATTGCACAGATTAAACGCTAATTATTTTGTCATAAGGCCCTTATTATGAGGGCCTTATTTTTAATCAAAAGAAACCTTACCACGTAAATTCTTTTTCGACGCCGCGCGGCTTTTCCCTTCGAGACGACGCAGTTTAGACGCTTTAGACGGCTTTGTTGCTTTCCTTGTTTTCGAGACCACCAGCAATTGCGCAAGGACAGTTCGTAATCGTTCAATCGCTAGGGCTTTATTTTTTTCTTGTGTTCGAGCACTCTGTGCTTTGATTACGATCATGCCTTCATCCGTTAGCAGATGATGACGCTTAACCATAATTTGTGCTTTTGCTTCCTCAGTTAAACTTGAACGCTTAACATCAAAGCGTAAATGAATAGCTGTCGACACCTTGTTAACATTTTGCCCCCCCGCGCCCTGTGCACGTATCGCGGAGAGCTCAATGTCATTGCTCTGAATATGTTGATGTGCGTTGATAATGATTAGGTTGTTTTCTGCCATAGTTCTAGCTCTATTTCTACGTTATGAACCCCATCCGATAACCATACTACGCCTTCCTGTAGAGTAATTTGTAGCGCCATCGAACGTTGAGCTAACGCTGCTAATTGCGCCAGCTGCTCATCGTTAGCATGCCAAATAGTGAGGTTACGTAGTGCTGCCAGTTTCGGTAAGGTTTGCTGTTTCCAAACTGCCGCCGCACGAGATTGATAAGTAAAAAGCACGACTTCAGAGGCCTGGCTCGCCGCTTTTTTTAAGCGTCTTTCATCTGGAAGGCCTAATTCAATCCATAACTCAGGACTCCCGTGATCATGGTGTTGCCAAATTTCAGGCTCTTCATCGGACGAAAGACCACGTGTAAACAGTAACCGTTCTGAAGCATAGTGACACCATGCAAACAGTCTTAGCATCATTCGTTCGTCGTTTTCTGAAGGATGACGAGCTAACGTCAAAGTATGGTTAGCATAGTAATGTCGGTCAAGGTCAGAAATATCAATGACTGCTTTAAAAATCGTGGCTTTCAGTGCCATAAGTTCTCCAATCGTGCCCAATACTCTTTAACAGGATGTGTGGGCTGACTTGCATTACGTGTTGTAAAAGCCTAGGCTAATGCTCAAGATAAATATGATGACAACAGAGGTTAAGTCCTCGTATCATCTCAGAATAGTTGGCATACCGAATTGCCATAAGTTTATAGTTCAGTGACACATCGTTAGTCGATATGTTTGTGTAAGGCCCGCGGAAAACCGCCATTTACTTACAGGTGAGCAATTATGTCAATCAATGATACCTATCAGCCCATTAATTGTGATGACTATGACAACCTCGAACTCGCCTGCCAGCATCACTTATTGCTCCAACTCACGCTAAAAAATGGTGAAACGTTGAAAGCAGAAGCGGCTGATTTATTTTTGCGAAAAAAAGTCGAGTATCTATTGTACAAAAGTCATGGCGAGCAGCATGAAGTTCGGTTAGACAATATTGAAAGTTTTAGCCACCCTGAAATAGGTACTATTACTATCACTCAAAATTAACATTTTGCTCAGAGCTAAAATTGATCCATGGTTTTAGCTCTGGCTCTATGTCCAACCATTGCAGACAATGCCCGCCCTCACCTGAAGATATCCCCGCCTGTGTTATAAATATTCCTGGTGCACAAACAAGCTCCTCATCGTAATAAACAAGAGGAATACTGGTCCTTAGCCATGTAGGAACCCCTTTTTCTTGCCAAATTTTTTTTAAACTTCTACCGCCATGACGCCCAACAAGATGTAAATGGGCAGATTGCCCAAAACGAATACTCACGGACTGTTCAGCAGTGGGCAGGCGTAAATGTTTACCCTGCATTTTAATAGGTTGGAAACATAACATACCAAGATTGTCAGGTAACACGAGCGAATTTGAAATGTTATCCCAAGGCAGTATTTTTCCTTGTAGACCATGAAAAGCTCTTCCATAGTAGAGGCGCTGTTGATAACGGCGAAGATAACCGTTTTTCTCCATTCTAAGCTCTGGAGAAGCATCTTTCCGACTTAATGCCACCTCATGCCAAAGCCCTATTAATGCTTGCCGAGACGGTAAAGGCGCTCCCCTCTGCGTTAACCAACGTCTCAGTAACGCATTACGTTTAGGTTCTGTACAGTCAGCTAGAGGGGCAATAGAAATTGAGCCATCTACGGCAATACTGCTTTGCAACTCTGCAGCAAGTAATTCATCAAGCAAGGCTTCTTGTTCACCACATAATTCAGCGCTTCTTGCCACATTTTGTGCAAAATGCGGCCACCGCTGCGTCAAATACGGCAAAATGTGTAAGCGCAAAAAATTACGATCATAACGATCATCTTGATTACTCTCATCATCGATCCAGCTGAGTTGATGTTTATCTGCATAGTTTTCCAACGCCTGCCGAGAAAAATTTAAGAGCGGACGTAGATGCCAATGGTCCCCGATTTGGCGACTAACTGGCATAGCCGATAATCCAGCAGGACCGCTGCCACGTTTTAACGCTAGCAACAAAGTCTCACACTGATCATCTTGGTGATGTGCAGTCACTAGAGCCTCGCCTGGGGTCAATAATCGGCTAAACTCCTGATAACGTAAGGCTCGAGCTTCCGCCTCAATACCACCTTTGCCACCAAGTAGTTGAACATGTCGGCTAATAAAAGGGATCTGTAGATTATTACAAACCTGCTGGCAGTGGTCTAACCACTCATCTGCAAAGTGACTAAGTCCATGATGGATATACACGGCCCGCAAAGTCAGTGGCTGTTTATGGCGAAGCTCCGCTAACTGATGCACTAATACGGTAGAATCCAATCCCCCGCTAAAACCAATCAATAATTGCTGATGGCCGTTGAGCTGTAAATCACCCGCCACAACCTAACCCCTCTTGATAAAGTTCTAAAGGTAACCCATCTGGATCATTAAAAAAGGTAAACGCTTTCCCTGTTAAAGGATCGATACGGATCGGTTCGCATTGAATTTGATGCTGACTCAACAAGGTAATTGCCTCGTCAAGATCCTCTACTGAGAAGGCCAAATGACGTAATCCACAGGCTTCAGGATAACTGATTCGAGGTGGTGCATCGGGAAAGGAGAAAAGCTCGATTACATAATGGCCAGCGAGGGCAAGATCCGCTTTCCATGATTGTCGTTCTGCACGATAACTCTCATTAAGTAGTGTCATCCCCAAAATCTCGCAGTAGAAATCTCTACTTTTGAAATAGTCAGACGCAATAATCGCAATATGATGAATAGCCTTGAGATTTAGCATCATCTCGCTCCTCTTTTCAGCGATAAAAAAAGGCCGCCAAAGCGACCTTATTCATCGTGTGACGATTACGCGTAGCCGTAACTCATCAGACGCTCATAACGACGATCTAACAACTCTTGCGTTGTTAATTCATCAAGCTCAGCCAAATCCGACAATAATTGCTCTTTCAAAGCTGCAGCCATTTCTTTAGGATGACGATGCGCGCCACCCAAAGGTTCTGGAATAACGGAATCAATTAACTCAAGTTCGGAAAGGCGATCAGCCGTGATCCCCATTGCTTCAGCTGCCAGTGGGGCTTTATCGGCACTTTTCCACAGGATTGATGCACAACCTTCAGGAGAGATCACAGAGTATGTGCTGTATTGCAACATATTCACTTTATCCCCAACACCAATCGCAAGTGCTCCACCGGAGCCACCTTCACCAATAACAGTACAGATCACCGGCACTTTAAGACCGGCCATTTCGCGAAGGTTACGCGCAATGGCTTCAGCTTGACCACGTTCTTCTGCACCAACACCGGGATATGCACCTGGCGTATCAATAAAAGTAATGATCGGCATTTTAAAGCGTTCGGCCATTTCCATTAACCGTAATGCTTTACGATATCCCTCTGGAGCAGGCATGCCGAAGTTACGACGAATTTTTTCCTTCGTCTCACGGCCTTTTTGATGACCAATGATCATCACTGGACGTCCATCTAAACGCGCAATTCCACCTACGATAGCTTTATCGTCAGCAAAAGCCCGATCACCGGCTAACTCATCGAAATCGTCAAACGCGTTACGCACGTAGTCCAAGGTATAAGGACGCATTGGATGACGAGCCAATTGAGCAATCTGCCAAGCACCTAAATCAGCGAAGATTTTTTTGGTTAGCTCGACACTTTTGCCACGCAAACGTTGAATTTCATCATCAAGATTAATGTCATGTTTTTCATCTTGAGGGCCAAGGGATTTCAGTGAATCAATTTTCGCTTCAAGTTCAGCGATAGGCTGTTCAAAATCCAGGTAATTAAGACTCATAATGTTCCTGTTTTAATCAAACTCCAGTTCAACCTGCTCCGTTCCGATGATAAGGCGTAGATCATTAAGTAAACGATCACTTGGAGTTATCCGCCAAGTTGCCCCAAATCGTAATTTCGCCCGAGCATCTTCTCTCTGATAGTAGAGATTTACTGGGATGGTTCCTGAACGGTGAGGTTCAAGAGCCTGACGAAGACGGTGTAAAAGCTGGTCATCAATTTGCCTGTCCATCAGTGAGAGTGCAAGCCCGCGAGCATATTTTTCGCGAGCTTCATCAATATCCATCACTTCTCTTGCAATCATTTTAAGACCACCAGAGAAATCATCGAAACTGACCTGTCCACTAACGATCAGAATTTTATCTTTTTCCAGTAACTGCTGATATTTATCTAGCGCGTCAGTATATAACATTACTTCCAAACGGCCAGAACGATCATCAAGCGTACAAATACCAATTCGGTTACCACGCTTGGTAACCATGACTCTTGCTGCAAGGACTAATCCTGCCGCAACGGTTATTTTTCCTCGTTCCGTCGGATGCATGTCTTTTAACCGCATACCACCAACATAACGTTCGATTTCCTTCAGGTACTGATTAATCGGATGCCCTGTCAGGTATAACCCTAACGTCTCTCTTTCACCATCCAACTGTACCTGTTCTGGCCAACGATTTATACTGGCATAAGACTGTTCGATTTGCTCAGGTTCTTCAGCTAGCACCCCAAACATATCACACTGCCCTGTTGCCTCCGCCTTGGAGTGCTGATCAGCCGCTTTAAGCGCGTCATTTAACGCACTCATTAGTGCAGCCCGATGTGGCCCTAATCGGTCGAAGGCACCGGACATTATCAGTTTTTCCATCACACGGCGATTTATTTTTTTGATATCCGTGCGTGCGCACAGGTCAAATAACTCTTTAAAATAACCGCCTTGATTCCTGGCTTCAAGTATTGCTTCAATTGGACCTTCACCAACTCCTTTTATCGCCCCGATACCATAAACAATTTCCCCCTCATTATTCACATGAAAGGGGTAAAGTCCGGCATTAATATCGGGAGGTAAGACCTTTAAGCCCATACGCCAACATTCATCGACCAGCCCAACGACCTTTTCGGTGTTATCCATATCTGCCGTCATCACCGCGGCCATAAATTCGGCAGGGTAATGGGCTTTTAACCAGAGCGTCTGGTAAGAAACTAAAGCATAAGCGGCAGAGTGGGATTTATTAAATCCATAACCGGCAAATTTTTCTACCAAGTCAAAAATCTTCATCGACAGTTCACCGTCGACTCCCATCCGCTCCGCACCTTCTTTAAACACGGAACGCTGTTTCGCCATCTCTTCCGGTTTCTTTTTACCCATCGCTCGACGCAACATATCCGCACCGCCCAGGGTATAACCTGAGAGTACTTGTGCTATCTGCATGACCTGTTCTTGATAAAGAATGATGCCATAAGTGGGTTCGAGCACTGGCTGAAGGCTTTCATGTTGCCATTGTATATCAGGATAAGAAATCGCTTCCCGTCCATGCTTACGGTCGATAAAGTTATCCACCATTCCTGATTGTAATGGACCCGGGCGGAATAATGCGACCAATGCGATCATGTCTTCAAAACAGTCAGGCTTTAACCGTTTAATCAAATCCTTCATGCCTCGGGATTCAAGCTGAAATACCGCTGTCGTTTCCGCTCGCTGAAGCATATCAAAACTTTTTTTATCATCCAGCGGGATAGCATCGATATTAATGGGGGGTTCCCCCTGCTTTTCTCGCCGAGCATTGATCATCTGTAATGCCCAGTTAATGATCGTTAATGTCCGCAGACCGAGAAAATCGAATTTAACTAAGCCCGCATATTCGACATCATTTTTATCAAATTGGGTGACAGGATGTTGCCCTAACTCATCACAGTATAGCGGTGCAAAATCGGTAATTTTGGTCGGGGCGATAACAACGCCACCTGCATGTTTCCCCGCATTACGGGTAACCCCTTCGAGTTTACGCGCCATGTCAATAAGCGCTTTAACTTCTTCATCAGCCTCATAAATTTCAGGTAATTGAGGTTCAGCAATGAAGGCTTTCTCTAAAGTCATCCCAGGATCAGGGGGAATTAACTTGGAAATACGATCAACAAAGCCGTAAGGATGGCCGAGGACCCGGCCAACATCACGAATAACCGCCTTTGCAGCCATCGTTCCAAACGTAATGATTTGCGATACAGCATCTCGGCCATACATCTCAGCAACGTGCTCGATAACTAAATCACGCTTTTCCATGCAGAAGTCAACGTCGAAATCTGGCATTGAGACACGTTCAGGGTTAAGAAAACGTTCAAAAAGCAGGTCAAATTCTAATGGATCTAGATCCGTGATTTTCAGCGCATAGGCGACTAATGAACCGGCTCCCGATCCCCTACCTGGTCCCACCGAGACACCGTTATCTTTCGACCATTGAATAAATTCCATTACAATCAAGAAATAGCCTGGGAAACCCATCTGATTAATAACGGTTAATTCAATATCAAGACGTTCATCATAAGCAGTACGCTTGGTGGCACGAATCTCTTCATCTGGAAACAAGAACTGAAGTCGTTCTTCCAATCCGGCTTTTGAGCGAGCGACCAAAAAGTCTTCCGTCGTCATCTCACCAGTAGGGAATTGAGGAAGAAAATACTCACCTAATCGAATAGTGACATTACAGCGCCGAGCAATTTCGATACTGTTTGCTAAGGCTTGCGGGATGTCCGCGAACAGTTCACACATCTCTTCTTCTGTGCGAAGATATTGCTGCTCAGTATATAATTTTGGCCGTTTAGGGTCTTCGAGTGTATAGCCATCATGGATAGCAACGCGAATCTCATGAGCATCAAAGTCGTCACGACTGAGAAAGCAAACATCATTGGTAGCGACTACGGGTATCTGGTGACTAACCGCTAAGGGTAAAACTTGATGCAGATAACTCTCTTCCTCACTACGACCAGTACGAGTTAATTCTAGGTAGTAACGATCTGGGAAGTATTGTTGGTAAAAAACGAGGCATTGCTCTGCAAGTGCAACATTTCCCCTTAAAAGACTATAACCGACATCGCCTTTAAAGCCCCCTGACAACAAAATCAATCCCGCAGAATGTGTTATTAACCAAGACTGATCGACAAGCGGCCCTTGGTGTCCATAACCACGTTGATACGCTTTGGAGATTAAGAGAGTCAGATTTTGATAACCTTGGTTATCTGCCGCAAGTACCGTTAATTGTGTAGGCTCATCACCGAGCAACGGATTAAGTACCTTTAGATCTGCCCCAATAATAGGCTTAACTCCAGCCCCCTGAGCTGAACCATAAAACTTCACTAAACCACACAAGTTCATATGATCAGTGATCCCCAGAGCAGGCATCCCAAAACTAGCGGCTTTTTTAACGAGAGCGCCGGTTTTCGCAATGCCATCGATCATAGAATAATCGCTGTGGACATGAAGATGAATAAAACGTGGATTAGCCATAATGCTCGCTTGTCGGGTATACGGGTCGTTAATTATTTTGATTCAGAGGTCAATCGATGTCTAACTGGCGCAAAGCTCTTGCGGTGTTCGGGTATTGGACCAAGGCGAGCAAGCTGCTCAAGATGTATAGCCGTTGGGTATCCTTTATGTTGAGCAAAACCATATTCAGGGTATTTTTCAGCTAAAAGAGCCATCTCTGTGTCACGGGTGACTTTCGCCAAAATAGATGCGGCACTGATTTCAGCCACTAAATTATCACCTTTAATCACTGCTTGGGCTGGCATAGGAAGTGTTGGACAGCGATTTCCGTCAATCAGTACATAATCAGGGACAATCGATAATCCCGCCACTGCACGCTGCATAGCGAGCATCGTAGCATGTAAAATATTAAGTTGATCAATCTCTTCTGGTTCAGCGCGTCCTAGCGACCACGCTAACGCTTTTTCTTTGATCTCATCGTATAAGTACAGACGTTTTTTTTCGCTTAGTTTTTTTGAGTCGGCTAATCCCAAAATAGGATTATTAGGATCGAGAATAACTGCCGCTGTAACGACTGCACCAACTAAAGGCCCTCGCCCGACTTCATCAACACCTGCAATGTAATGGGCAGTAGGATAAATAAAATCAGGCATTGATCAATTCCAGAACGGCTTGGGCGGCTTGATTATCAGCGTCCCAACGTATTTGCTGATGTAAGGCTTCAAAGGTCATAAGGAGTTCCTGTCGCTTGTTCCCCTCGTGCAATAGAGGCTCGAGCGCACTGGCTAATTGTTCAGGCGTACAATCCTCTTGCAAAAGTTCTTTCACAACTTCCCTACCCGCAAGAAGATTCGGTAATGACACCCATTCTGTTTTCACTAAGCGTTTAGCTAACCAAAAAGTAAAAGGTTTCATGCGGTAGCCCACAACCATCGGGCATTTCGTTAGCATACATTCTAATGCAGCAGTCCCTGACGCTAGGATAGCGGCATCACTGGCAATCATGACTTCACGTGCTTTTCCTTGTACCAAGTGCAGCGATAAATTTGGGGCAACATCTTGTTTAATAGCAAGGAATTGTTCAGCGCGCTGTGCGTTCGCGGCTGGGACGACTATTTCAAGATCAGGGTATCGCTCTCTTAAAAGCATGGCCGCACGTAAAAAGTCTGCACTAAGCATCTCAACTTCACTGCTACGGCTTCCCGGTAATAAAGCTAAACATCTTGCTTCAGGTGCAATTGCGAGAGCTTCTCGAGCCGCAAGTTTATTCGGATGTAAGGGAATATCATCTGCCATTTTATGACCGATAAATCGGCAAGGGACATTAAATCGGTCATAAAATGCCTTTTCAAAAGGGAGGAATGCTAAAACTAAATCAGTATTACGCCCGATTTTAAATACTCTTTTTTGACGCCATGCCCAAACAGAGGGGCTGACATAGTGAATCGTCGGTATGCCTGCGCGTTTTAATTTCCCTTCTAATGGGATATTAAAATCAGGGGCATCAATCCCGATGAAAACATCAGGTTTCAGTGCTGTTAGTCGCTGTGCTAAATCACGCCGGATCTGTAATAAGCGATTTAAGCGACCCAGCACTTCAACGATCCCCATAACGGCTAACTCTTCCATCTCGTACCAAGCCTCGCAGCCTTCTTCTTGCATGAGAGGACCGGCAACACCGACAAATCGGAGAGTAGGATATTTCGCTTTCAGTGCACGGATCAGTCCGGCACCTAAAATATCGCCGGAGGTTTCTCCGGCGATAAGGGCAACAGTCAAAGGACGCATGAAAACCTGTTATCGTATAAGGCCACGCGTGGAACGCGCGAAGAAATCATAGAAAGGTTGAACTTCACTGTGTTGCTGCGCGAGAGCCGCTATCTCAGGTTTGACGTCCTCAAGGGGACGACCACTACGATAAAGCAGCTTGTAAGCATTGCGAATAGCATGCAGTGCCTCTTTACTAAAGCCTCTGCGCTTTAATCCTTCGATATTTACCCCGTAAGGTGATGCGTGATTGCCTTGTGCAATAACATAAGGCGGTACATCTTGAACAACGCCTGAACATCCCCCCACCATGACATGTGCACCAATGGTACACCATTGGTGGATCGCGGTCATGCCGCCAATAATCGCATGATCATCAACGGTGACATGGCCTGCAAGGGTGGCATTATTAGCAAAAATACAGTGGTTACCAATCAACCCATCGTGTCCGATATGCGTATTTCCCATTAGAAGATTATGATTCCCAATTCGGGTAATACCACCACCTTGAACACTGCCGCGATGGATAGAACATCCTTCACGGATACTATTATGATCACCAATGATCACTTTAGTATCTTCTCCCGCATATTTGAGATCTTGGTTAACTTCGCCAATAGAAGTGAATTGAAAAATTAAATTATCTTCCCCTATTTGCGTATAACCATTGACCACCACATGAGACTTTAATACCGTTCTGGCACCAATCTCAACATGTTGACCAACGATACAAAACGGACCAATCGTCACATCGGGGCCGATGACGGCACCCTCTTCTACGATTGAGGTGGGATGAATGTGAGCTGATTGATTAATCACTTTATGCCTCCCGGCTACGGGCACACATCATTGTCGCTTCACAGACGACTTTGCCGTCAACCGTTGCGACACCTTTAAAACGGGTCAATCCACGGCGGGTTTTCTCAAAGGTTACTTCCATTACCATTTGATCACCAGGAACAACCGGTTTTTTAAACCGTGCGCTATCAATACCTGCAAAATAATAAAGCTCGCCAGGTTCAAGTCCACCTACGCTTTTAAACGCGAGGATCCCAGTCGCTTGAGCCATAGCTTCCAAAATAAGTACACCTGGAAAAATAGGCTTGCCAGGGAAATGACCTTGAAAGAAAGGTTCATTCACACTGACATTTTTCACCGCACGTAAGTAGGTATGCGGTTCAAAGTCTAAAACGCGATCAACGAGTAAAAACGGATAGCGGTGTGGAAGTAAATCAAAGATTTCTTCTATCGCCAGAGTACGTGTTTCAGTAGTCAAGATACTCTTCCTGCTCTAAAAAATGTTAGCAAAAACACGACACGATGAAAAAGTTAATCGGTCGCAAAGGGTAAAAAAGGCCGCACACATTTCATTGTTAGTCTAATTATGCAACGATGATGTGGGAATGGCCTTGAGCTCTTAAGTGTCGCTTTTTGGAGTAGCTTGACGTTCGAGCGTTTTCAAACGTTTGTTGATTTCATTGATATTCATGACCAGAGCAACCGTTTTCCGCCACTGCTTGTTCGTTTGCAACGGGATGCCAGAAGAATAAATACCCGGCTCGCTAATTGGTCGCATCACCATGCCCATTCCCGTTACTGTAACCTTGTCACAAATTTCCATATGGCCATTAATGACACTGGCACCGCCAATCATGCAATAACGGCCAATTTTTAAGCTACCAGCCATGATAACACCACCGGCAACGGCAGTATTGTCGCCAATAATGACATTATGTGCAATCTGACATTGATTATCGATAATCACGCCATTACCGATTTGCGTATTGTCCAGCGCCCCGCGATCAATTGTAGTACAAGCACCAATTTCAACACGATCACCAATCACGACCGTACCCAGCTGGGGGATTTTAATCCAATTACCACGGTCGTTAGCATAGCCAAACCCGTCTGCACCAATAACCGTACCAGACTGAATCAAGCAATGACGACCGATTTTAATTTCATGGTAAACTGAAACGTTTGCCCATAGACGGCTGTGCGAACCGATAACGGTATTCTTACCGATAAAGCACCCCGGGCCAATCACAACATGATCGCCAAGCACTACGCCCGATTCGATCACTGCATTAGCTCCAATAGACACACCATCGCCCAGCGTTGCATCGCTAGCAATGACTGCAGAGGGGGCAATATTTTCTGCTGGTTGTGGAGTTGTATCAAGAACTTGCGCTAATTTTGCGTAAGTGAGATAGGGATTGGTTACCACTAGCGCTGCACTTTTACAAAATTCTAAATCAGCTTCCGTCAGCACCACAGCTGCAGCTTTGCACTGAGAGAGTTGCTCGCGGTAACGACTGTTTGCAAGAAAGGTAATATCCTCAGCTCCCGCAGATTGCATCGAAGCAATGCTGGAGATGGCAATATTGCCATCTCCATGCACCACTGCATCTAATTGGCGGGCTAGTTCAGCCAGACTTATAGATGCCATTGGTTATTTAACCTGTTTTAATACGTCAGAAGTAATATCTTTTGAATCAGCTGCGTACGCGACGGTATTAGCGTCTAGAACTACGTCGTAACCCTCACTCACAGCAACTTTTTTCACTGCAGCTTGGATGGTTGTTAGGATCTTATTACGTTCTTCCATCTGACGACTACGATTATCTTGTTCAAATGCTTGGGCTTTAGCTTCAAAATCTTGGCGTTTAGCCATGATATCTTTCTCTAAACTTGCGCGCTCGCTGGCTTTCATCGTTGAAGCATTGCGTTGCAAGTTTTGCATTTGAGCTTGAATTGCACGCTCTTGTGCTTGAAGATCCGTTGCACGGCCTTTAAATTCATTTTCCAATTGCTTCGCAACGGTTGCACGTTGAGGTAACTGTTGGAAAATACTGGAGACGTTCACGACTGCAATTTTATCAGCAGCTGATGCAGCTGATGCAGCTAATGCCAATCCAAGACCTGCAGCACATAACAACTTTTTCACTATATACTCCTTTCCATTACCTTGAGTGCTTAAACACCATTTAATGCAAAATGACAGGGAGTATTCCCTGTCATCGCAATTGATTTATCGACGAGATATTACCACGTTTTACCGATATTAAATTGGAACTGTTCCGATTTATCGCCTTCGTATTTCTTAATCGGCAAGGCATAAGAGAATACTAGTGGACCAAGCGGAGACATCCATTGTAAAGCGACACCTGAAGAAACGCGAATATTACCAGGTTTACTGTAATCAGGAATACCTAATGCACGCATCTGTGCAGTATCATCCCAGTTTGTATCCCAAATAGTTCCCGCATCAACAAATACAGATGTTCTTAGCGAATTTGCATACTTTTCACTAATAAATGGCGTAGGCGTAATCAACTCTAGACTCGCAACCGCCATCGCATTACCACCAACAGCATCCTTCGACTTACAAACAGAGCTCGTTGAAGTGCCACAGTTAGAACTTGAACCGTAGTTATAATAAACTGCCTTAGGACCGATGGTATTCGTTTGGAAGCCACGAACGGTGCTTGAGCCTCCCGCATAGAAGTTTTCGTAGAACGGCATCTCTTTACCGCTTAATCCATCCCCGTAACCTAAGCGGCCACGCCCTAATAGTACCCAGCTATGGTTCTTGTCTAAAGGCATGTATTGCTGACTATCCAGTGTGACTTTATAGAACTCATTATCTGAGCCAGGGATAGTCACTTTACCGTTCAAGTTTGTTTGGTTACCTGACGTTGGGAAGAAGCCACGGTCCAGAGTATTATAGGTCCAACCAAGATTGAGCGTAAAGTCATCGGTAGAGTAGCTACTGCCATCATTAGTCTTAGGTAGATTTTTCCCTACCGAATTGAAATAGCGCCACATAGCAACTTGAGGCTGCATATCCGATAAATCGTTATGCACATAGCCTAAACCTACACGTAAGGAGTTATCTTCGTTAATAGGGAAACCAAGAGTACCGTCTAGCCCATAACTTCTGTTGGTATAATCGGAGAGATCCGCATTATCCGCTTTAAAGTCATTATAGAAAAGACGGCCGCCTAGACTTACCCCATCAACGGTAAAATATGGGTCGGTCATGGAAAGTTCGGCATACGTTTGGTAGTCATTTTTTGTACCGCTAATTCCTACCGTATTACCTGTTCCCATCCAGTTATCTTGAGTTACACCAACTTGGAAGCTAACGCCACTTGATGTACCGTAACCGACACCAATATTAAAGGTACCTGTATTACGCTCTTTCACTTTGTAAATGACATCAACTTGGTCAGTCGTTCCTGGTACACGCTGTGTATCAACGTCTACTGTTTCAAAATAACCGGTACGATTTAAACGATCTTTACCCTGATCGACTAAACTGCTGCCAAGCCAAGCCCCTTCCATCTGACGCATTTCACGGCGTAGAACAGAATCCTTGGACGTTGTGTTACCTTCAAAACGAATTTTACGAACGTAGAAGCGGTTACCTGAATCAACACTAATATGCAATTTGACAGTTTTATCTGTGTCATTGATTTCAGGTTGAGTCATCACGCGCGGGTAGGCATACCCATAATTTCCTAACAACGTCTTAATGTTGTTTTCAATTTGCGTAACTTTGGTACCGTTATAAAGCTCACCCGGTGCAATCTTAGCCAGCTTTTCGATTTCAGCAGAGTGACCTGCCATATTGCCGTTAACATCAACACCAGCAATTTTGTATTGGCTGCCTTCGTTGATATTAATCGTAATATAGATTCCTTTTTTGTCTGGCGTTAAGCTGACTTGTGTCGAATCGATATTAAACCGGACATATCCACGATCTAAGTAGAAGCTACGTAATGTCTCTAAGTCACCGGCCAGTTTTTGCTTCTGGTACTTTTGATCGGCAATAAAGTTCCACCACGGTACCTCATCACGTAACTGAAAGCGTGAAATCAGTTCGTCTGAACTGAAAGCTTTATTACCCACGATATTAATCTGTTGGATCTTGGCAGAAACCCCTTCAGAGAAGACGAATTTGAGATCAACACGATTTCGCGGCAGTGGTGTGACTATCGCCTTAACGCTCGCAGTGTATTTACCCACACTGTAATAAAAGTCCTCTAGCCCCTTCTCAATGGAAGAGATAGTTGTACGATCGAGGGCTTCGCCTACACGCACACCAGAAGCTTCTAAGTTCTGCTTAAGTTGATCATCTTTGACTGCTTTATTACCTGAGAAGGTAATACTTGCAATGGTCGGTCTTTCTTTAACTTGAACAATTAGATTGTTCCCGTCACGTAGAACCTGAACATCTTCAAAGTTACCCGTTGCAAAGAGAGAACGAATACTATTTCTAATATCATCATCGTTGACTGTGTCGCCAACACGTACCGGCATACTGAGCAGGGCCGCGCCGACAGCGACTCGCTGCAGGCCTTCGAAATGAATGTCTCTCACTACGAAATCGTCTGCACCGTACACGGTGGCGCTGCCGAACAGCAGCGACGCTATGAGCAATTTTTTCATCGCCATCGTTTTTATGCGTGTTCCTAACTAGTCCCCACAGGCAGAGTCAATACTCTACAAGCGAGAGAAATCATTGAAAAGTGCAAGACCCATTAACAGTATTAGCAATAAAGAACCAATACGATAACCGAACTCCTGAACTCGCTCTGACACAGGCTTACCTTTGATTTTTTCCATCAATAAGAAAAGCAAGTGTCCACCATCTAACACAGGTAAGGGAACAAGATTAATGATCCCAAGATTCACACTAATTAATGCCAAAAACATTAAGTAGTAAATCATACCATATCCTGCTGAAGCTCCTGCACCCTGCGCAATTGAAATTGGCCCGCTAAGAGAATTCAGCTTAATATCACCCACGACTAACTTACCCAGCATTGTTACAGTCAGCTTTATCAGTTGCCAAGATTTTGTCGTGGCTTCTGTCAAGGCTGAAAATGGACCATAGCGATGCTCTGTCTTATAAGCATCAGGCAATGGTTCAACACGAGGTATTACCCCTGCAAACCCCTCTTGACTGGAACCTGGTTTTACCTCAGGAGTTAAGGTAAGAGCCAAAACACCGCCGCGACGCTCTACCTCTAACGGTATGGGTTGACGTGGATTATCTCTAATCGTTTTGGCAAAAGAGGCCCAATCAATAATAGGCTGGCCGTTGACTCTAACGATCCTGTCACCGGCTTGCAAACCGGCTTTATCTGCCGGAGAGTTTTTTTGTACTTCTGCCAAGACTTGTTCAATTTTGGGTTGAACAGGAACTAAGCCCAAACTGATTAACGGATCTTGCTTCTCAGGGTCAAATTTCCATTGCTGTAAATCAACCTTTTTTTCAATCTGTCCCTGTTGACCATGTAATGTGAACTTAAGTTCAGCTGAAGCATCACCAATTTTTGATATCAAGGCTAAACGGGCAGCATCCCAATCAGGCGTTTCGATACCGTCTACAGCATTAAGTTCCATTCCCGGGATTAATTGCGCTTGCTCTGCAATCGAGCCGCTTACAACTTGACCTATTATTGGCTTTAACGCAGGAACACCATGCATAAAGACTAACCAATAAGCAACAATGGCGAATAGGAAATTTGCTATAGGGCCTGCCGCAATAATGGCACTACGTTGCCCCACTGTTTTAAAATTGAAAGCTTCGTGATGGCGACTTTCTGGAACGGCTTCGACGCGACTGTCCAACATTTTGACATAACCGCCAAGAGGAATCACCGCGACGACAAACTCTGTCCCTTTTTTATCTTTACGCCGCCATATTGCTGGCCCAAACCCAATCGAGAATCGCTCAACCCATACACCACAACGCCGTGCGACCCAAAAATGACCAAATTCATGGATGGTGATCAATATTGCTATCGCAACGATAAAAGCCGCAAGACTCCAGAAAAAACTTCCCAAAGGTCAACTCCTTATTTCACCTGAAATATGAGTAACAACATGCACGTAAAAACAGGGACGGCTGCCGTTAAGCTATCAATTCTATCCAATATGCCGCCGTGACCTGGGATCAAATTACCGCTATCTTTGATGTCAGCGGCACGTTTAAACATACTTTCGGTCAAATCCCCTAACACAGAGGCCAGTGTCGCAATAATCGCACTACAGATAAGGCTCGTTGACGCAACATTGAGGGGCGCATAATGAGCAAATATCCAAGCAATAACTGCTGAAGTAAATAGACCACCTAAACAACCTTCAAGGGTTTTACCAGGAGAAACTTTTGGTGCGAGCTTATGACGACCAAAGAGTTTACCGAAGAGATAGGCACCGGAGTCAGCCCCCCACACCAGAAGTAATACAAACAATAACCACCACGCACCAGCATAGCGGTCAAAATCATAATGATATTGGCGTAGAACGAGCATACCCCAGAAGAAAGGAACGAGTGTCAATGCGCCGAAAATCATAGGTAAAACACGCGAGTGTTGCCATAAAGCCTTTGATTTGGGGTAAACAAGGACCATCAAAAGGGCGACACACCACCAACTCAGTGAAATCCATAGAGAGAGCGCAACATAAGGTTGATGAACATCTCGCTGATAGGGGGGAAGCATAAACACCATACCGGCCAGTAATAAACCAAACACCAGCGCGAGTAAAATACGTGATAAAGGCGTTGTTAGCCCTGCAAACTGCCCCCACTCCCACGCTGCGAGCATGGTGATTGCTAGTACAATCAGGATGAATCCATTAGCCGGCAAAAAAAACAGCGCAGCAATGACGAGTGGTATCAGAATAAGTGCCGTTAACAGTCGAGACTTTAACAAAAAAACCCCCGGGTTTTAGGTTTCATTGGACACAACACCGCCAAAACGGCGTTCTCGTTGAGAGAATGCATCCAACGCACCTTGAAATTCTTGTTCATCAAAATCCGGCCAAAGTACCGGGCTAAAATATAACTCAGCATAAGCCACTTGCCATATTAAAAAATTACTAATTCGGTATTCACCACCGGTCCGAATGACTAAATCTACAGGGGGTAAATCCGCGAGGCAAAGGTGTGAGTGCAACCTATCTTCCGTAATATCTTCTGGTTGTAGTACTCCCTTTTTAACTTGTTCTGCTAACTGTTTTACGCCGTGAACGACATCCCATCGTCCGCCATAGTTAGCCGCTATATTTAAGGTTAATCCATCATTACCGGCCGTTAACTGTTCTGCTTTCGCGATACGACTTTGAATTTTTTGATCAAAGCCCGAAATATCACCGATAACTCGTAAACGAACATTATTCTTATGCAAAGATTTGACTTCACTTTCTAACGCCCAGATAAAAAGCTCCATCAAAGCCGTCACTTCTTGCAGTGGACGACGCCAGTTTTCACTACTGAAAGCATAAAGAGTCAGCGCTTTTATATGCTGATTTGCTGCAAAACGCACTGCTTTTCTGACCGCTTTAGCCCCAGCTTTATGGCCCGTCATCCTTAACTTTCCACGGCTTTCTGCCCAACGACCATTCCCGTCCATAATAATGGCAACGTGTTGAGGTAAAATCGGGGGCAGCCATGTCGCTTCATTTCCGCCTTGTGAAAACATATAGGGCTATACTCTCTTATCAAAACGCATCAATTTATTCCCAACCCTTCCCTGTTTGCCGAAAACAACTTATCTAGGCAAAAACTCGAATCAGAAAAAGATGGCGAGCGACTATACCATTTTACTGATAGGCCGACAAATCTGTTACCCTTCCAGCCGTGTTAAGATAATCGTGCAATCTGCTCAGCGGCTAACGATCGACTCTTTGCATCGATGTCTAAGACATCATCGATACAGCGGGGTTCAATCATGCTAATCCGATCCAAAACATCGGTGTTAACGCGAGCGATATCAGTAAATAAAATCCTACCTTCTAAGAAAGCCGCGACGGCCACTTCGTTGGCTGCATTCAACGCGGTAGTGAACGACTGTCCTTTATCGCATGCTGCAATAGCCAGTGCCAAACAGGGATAACGCTGAAAGTCAGGTTGTTCAAAAGATAGCGGTGCTAATTTTGTAAAATCTAATGTTTTACCCCCAGTCGGTATACGATGAGGCCAAGCAAGGGAATGCGCAATCGGGGTTTTCATATCGGGTGTTCCCAGTTGTGCAATCACGCTGCCATCTCGGTAACGCACCATCGAATGAATGACTGATTGGGGATGAAGTATTACTTCCATCTGTGAACGTCGAGCATTAAATAGCCATCTTGCTTCGATATATTCCAACCCTTTGTTCATCATGGTAGCTGAGTCGACAGAAATTTTTCTTCCCATGGTCCAATTTGGATGAGCGCAGGCTTGATCGGGGGTTTTACTGGCGAGCTCATGAACGGGGACCTCTCTAAAAGGTCCTCCAGAACCGGTCAGAATAATTGAGTCAACGCCGTGTTCGTTAAGGTCGCCATAACCGAGTTGATGCTGTAGTGCCTCAGGTAGACTTTGGAAAATAGCATTATGCTCACTATCAACCGGTACCAAGCAGGCATTGTGACGCTCAACTGCATCCATAAATAATTGACCGCAGGTCACCAAAGACTCTTTATTGGCGAGCAACACACGTTTACTCGCTTTTATTGCAGAAAGAGTGGGAAGTAATCCTGAAGCACCGACAATCGCCGACATAACTTGATGGACGTCTGGTAATTCGGCAAGATCACATGCAGCTTGTATTCCAGAGGAAACATCAATATTTAGTTTCAATGCCGTTAACCGTTCACGCAGTTCACTAGCTGCGGCTTCATCAGCCATCGCCACTGAACTTGGACGAAATTCAGCACATTGCTCAGCCATCAAAGCAACATTTTTTCCGCCTACCAGCGCACTAACTTCGTAAAGTTCTGGATTTTTTCTCACTACGTCCAGTGTATTCGTGCCAATTGAGCCTGTTGAACCCAGTATCGTTAGTCGTTGCATTACTTTTCCATTCTCTTTGTCAGGTGAGAATTGCATAATTACTGAAAACATAAACAAAACGCCGTAAGACGGCCCAGTGACTGAGCCTTCATTACGGCGTTATAAAACAAAATAAAATATTAGAAATCGAGCAGTTCTTTCTCTTTATCCGCTAATGCAGCATCCACTTTTTTGATACTGATATCGGTAAGCTTTTGAACATCATCCTGTGAACGACGGTCATCGTCTTCGCTGATTTCTTTATCTTTTAATAACGCTTTGACTTTATCATTCGCATCACGGCGGACATTACGAACAGAGACACGACCTTGTTCAGCTTCAGCACGAACGATTTTGATCAAATCTTTACGACGCTCTTCAGTCAGTGCTGGTAAAGGTACACGAATATCCGCGCCAGCAGAACTCGGGTTAAGTCCTAAATCTGAAGCCATGATTGCTTTTTCAACAGCCGGACCCATTGAGCGATCAAAAACGTTGATCTTCAGAGTACGAGAATCCTCAACGGTTACACTGGCTAGTTGGCGCAATGGCGTCGGCGTACCGTAGTATTCTACGATAATCCCATCAAGCAGTGATGGTGACGCTCGTCCAGTACGAATTTTGCTGATCGCAGTTTTAAATGCTTCAACACATTTATCCATACGTACTTCAGCATCTTTTTTAATATCGTTAATCACTTTGAAACCCTTGGATTAGTTAATGCGCTCCGATAATTCTCGGAGTAATTCACTTTACCTGTCACTCTGGCCGACAGCCCCGAAACGCTATACACCAGAATATACCTTATTTTGTCGGGCACAGGAATTATTGTGAGATCAATGTACCTTCATTTTCACCCATTACTACACGGCGTAGTGCACCGGGCTTATTCATATTAAATACACGAATAGGTAAATTATGGTCACGAGCTAAGGTAAATGCCGCAAGATCCATAACTTTCAATTCACGTTCTAACACGTCTTGGTAGTTGAGCTTATCATATAACACTGCATCCGGGCATTGGACAGGGTCTGCAGAATAGACGCCATCAACCTTCGTTGCTTTTAGCACGACATCAGCTTCAATCTCGATACCGCGTAAACAAGCTGCTGAATCAGTTGTAAAAAAAGGATTCCCGGTTCCTGCTGAAAAGATAACCACTTTATTTTGGCGTAATAAGCTAATTGCTTCAGCCCAACTATAATTGTCACAGACGCCATTTAACGGTATTGCTGACATTAAACGTGCATTGACGTAGGCACGATGTAGTGCATCACGCATTGCCAAACCATTCATCACGGTTGCTAACATCCCCATGTGGTCACCGACAACGCGATTCATGCCTGCTTTTGCTAAGCCTGCACCACGGAATAAATTGCCGCCACCAATAACGACACCGACCTGGATACCAAGCTCCACTAACTCTTTAACTTCCTGAGCCATGCGATCTAGAATGCTCGCATCAATACCGAAACCCTCAGTTCCCTGAAGCGCTTCACCACTCAGTTTAAGAAGAATACGTTGATATACAGGTTTTGCGTTCGTCGCCATAATAATTTATTCCCGGAAATTGGCTGAATAATAGGAGTATTTTTCGGGTTGATTATTCCATATTTTTCACAAGTAAATACAGAATAAGAAAAAATCAGAGAGTATCACTTAAGGTAAAAAAGAACCGCCTAACGGGCGGTTCCTTTTAGCATTAAGACTGCTTGGACATTGCCGCAACTTCAGCAGCAAAATCAGTCTCAACTTTCTCGATACCTTCACCCACTTCAAAGCGGATAAAGCCAGTAACGTCAGCGCCTTTTTCTTTCAGCAGTTGACCAACGGTTTTGCTTGGATCCATAACGAAGCTTTGTCCAGTCAGTGATACTTCACCGGTGAACTTCTCCATACGGCCTTTAACCATTTTTTCTGCGATTTCTTTCGGCTTACCAGATTGCATCGCGATGTCGAGTTGTACTTGGTACTCTTTCTCTACAACTTCTGCAGATACATCTTCAGGTTTAACGAATTCTGGCTTACTTGCAGCAATGTGCATAGCAATTTGCTTAACCAGCTCTTCGTCCGCACCCTTCGCAGCAACAACAACACCGATACGTGCGCCATGCAGGTAGCTACCTAACACGTCACCTTCTAGTACTGCAACACGACGAATGTTGATGTTCTCACCGATTTTTGCAACTAGTGCAACGCGCTCTTCTTCAAATTGCGCTTTCAGGACTTCAACATCAGTCACTTTGTCTGCCGCCGCAGCTTCTAATACTTTATCAGCGAATGCTTGGAAACCCGCATCTTTAGCAACGAAGTCAGTTTGGCAGTTAACTTCTAAAATGACAGCGAAATCGCCAGCAATTTTAGTTTTGATCACGCCGTCAGCTGCTACGTTACCGGCTTTTTTAGCCGCTTTGATCGCACCAGACTTACGCATATTTTCGATTGCAAGCTCGATGTCGCCACTCGCTTCAGTCAGCGCTTTTTTACAATCCATCATGCCTGCGCCAGTACGCTCACGCAGTTCTTTTACCAGAGCAGCGGTAATTTCAGCCATTCTATTTTCCTCGGTTAATTGTGATCTATTTATCCCCACATTGGGTGGTCAATAGCATCATTTTCGTAGGAGTGATTATGTATCAAACGTGTCAGAGAAACCGTTCAATACATTAAATATACGAAGGGGCCATTGCTGGCCCCTGACAGATTACATCTGATGCCAGTACTCTTACGAGTAAAGATTATCAGGCGTTTTCTAAAGATGCAGCTTCTGCTTGTGCAGCCAGATCTTGTGAACGCGCTTCACGAACAGTAGTCGCCACAGCGGTCAGATACAGGGTCACAGCACGGATCGCATCGTCGTTACCAGGGATGATATAATCAACACCATCTGGATCAGAGTTGGTATCAACGATAGCAAATACTGGAATACCTAAGTTGTTTGCTTCTTTGATTGCGATGTGCTCGTGATCAGCATCGATAACGAATAGTGCATCAGGCAGGCCGCCCATGTCTTTGATACCGCCTAAGCTGTTTTCCAGTTTAGCCAGCTCACGACCACGCATTAACGCTTCTTTCTTAGTTAACTTCTCGAAAGTACCGTCTTGTGATTGTGATTCAAGATCTTTCAGGCGTTTGATTGACTGACGAACAGTTTTCCAGTTAGTCAGCATACCACCTAACCAGCGATGGTTAACGAAGTACTGGTCACAGCTTAGTGCTGCTTCTTTAACAGCTTCGCTTGCTGCGCGCTTAGTACCAACCATCAGAATTTTCCCTTTACGAGAAGAAATCTTGTGCAACTCAGCCAGAGCGTCGTTGAACATTGGTACAGTTTGCTCAAGGTTGATGATATGAACTTTATTACGAGCACCAAAAATGAAAGGTTTCATTTTTGGATTCCAGTAACGAGTTTGGTGACCAAAGTGAACACCAGCCTTCAGCATGTCGCGCATTGAAACAGTTGCCATTATAACCTCTAAAATTTGAGTTGGGGTTGAGCCTCCATGTACCCCATACCACCGACCTTTGCAGGCACCCCGGGGTATGTGTCGGTACATGTGTGTTTTGGTTTGACTTCCACAAAAAAAGTGAAAATCACCTTTCACAAAATGAGTGTTTGCGAGTCTTTAACTATCAAGGCGACAGTTAAAGAATCATCGGCGCGCTTTATACCATAAAACGAGCGTCAGTGCTATATTTTGTTCACTTTTAGCTGGCATCCTCCTGCTTTCCGGTTGGCGTATTGGCAGCGTAGGAGCGTCCTGTTAACATGGCCGATATATTATGACGTAATTGCCAGCGATATTAATTCTGGCCACTATGGAAACCCTACTTATGGCTATTTCAATTAAAACACCTGAAGAAATCGAAAAAATGCGTGTAGCCGGACGGCTTGCTGCAGAAGTACTTGAGATGATCGCCCCTTACGTCAAACCTGGCGTCTCAACAGGCGAATTAGATCGTATTTGCCATACTTATATTACAGAACAACAACAGGCCATTTCCGCTTGCCTTGGCTATCATGGATTCCCTAAATCTGTCTGTATTTCCATCAATGAGGTTGTCTGCCACGGTATCCCTAGCGATGAACGCCTGCTTAAAGATGGGGATATCGTCAATATCGACGTAACCGTGATTAAAGATGAATATCACGGCGATACCTCAATGATGTTTATCGTCGGTAAACCAACGATTTTGGGCGAACGTCTCTGTAAAATTACGCAAGAAAGTCTCTACCTTGCACTGCGCCTTGTTAAACCTGGTATTCGTTTACGGACACTGGGCAAAGAAATTCAAAAATTTGTTGAAGGCCATAACTTTTCCGTTGTCCGCGAATACTGTGGCCACGGGATTGGTAAAGGGTTTCATGAAGAACCTCAAGTTCTGCACTACGATGCTGATGACCAAGGTGTGGTGTTACAGACTGGTATGACATTCACTATTGAACCTATGGTCAATGCGGGTGATTATCGTATTCGTAGCATGAAAGATGGCTGGACGGTAAAAACTAAAGATCGGAGCTTGTCTGCACAGTATGAGCATACTATTGTGGTCACAGACACGGGCTGTGAGATTTTAACGCTTCGTAAAGATGAAACCCTACCTGCGGTTCTCGTCAACTAAGTAAAATCTTACTGAAATAAGAATAAAGCCGGCTATAAGCCGGTTTTTTTATAATGAGAATGAGTAATGAGTGATCTTTTACCTCAAGCGTTGACAGCATTAATCCATGCTCCCGACAGTTGGCAAGATGACCAGCTTCATCGTGATGTTATCAAAGCTGCTCTTGACCGTTTTCAACAGCTCTGCGCCGAGGCTTTTGATCACCACGTACCGGTCGATAATTTGATTACTGCACGCAGCCATTTTATTGATCACTTATTGCAACGGTTATGGAAATTCTACACTTTAAGTGAATCGCCAGAGATAGCGTTAGTTGCGGTTGGTGGTTATGGCCGAGAAGAGTTACTGCCTCTTTCCGATATCGATTTACTTATCATTAGCCGCCATCCTCTTAATGATAACCAAGCCCAACAGGTCAGTGCATTGATCACGCTCTTGTGGGATGTGAAACTTGAGGTTGGCCAAAGTGTACGCACTCTTGATGAATGTATTAATCAAGGGCTCTCTGACCTAACCATCGCCACTAATTTAATCGAATCACGAATGCTAATTGGCGATGTATCACTGTTTCTAGAACTTCAAAAGAATATTTTCAGTGAGGAATTCTGGCCTTCTGTGCATTTTTTCTCAGCAAAAATCAAAGAACAATCTGAACGTCATCTTCGTTACCACGGTACAAGCTATAACCTCGAGCCGGATATTAAAAGTAGCCCAGGTGGGCTTCGTGATATCCACACCCTACAATGGGTCGCTCATCGTCATTTTGGCGCGACGTCTCTTGATAATATGGTGCAATTTGGTTTCCTTACTGCTGAGGAACGCGATGAGCTTAAAGAGTGTCAATCTTTTCTATGGCGCTTACGGTTTGCTCTTCATCAAACCTTAACACGCTATGACAACCGGTTACTTTTTGATCGCCAGCTCTCAGTGGCAACTCGCCTGAATTATCACGGCGAAGGAAATGTGCCAGTTGAGAAAATGATGAAGGATTACTACCGCGTTACACGCCGTATTCGCGAACTTAACACTATGTTACTGCAGTTGTTTGATGAAGCCATTCTGACGCTGCCAACTATTGAACGACCACGCCCAATCGATGAACTTTTTCGATTAAGAGGCGATTTAATTGAGCTACGCGATAGTCAGAGTTTCGTAACAGCACCGGAAACGATATTAAAAATGTTTTCGGTCATGGTAAAGCATCCAGAAATTACAGGTATTTACTCCGCTACTTTACGACAACTTCGCCTTGCGTTACAGCAGCTAGAAACCCCCCTTTGTAATATCGCCGCAGCTAGACTCATATTTCTTGAAATCCTCAACAGTAATGGTGCGGTAAGCCGCGCCTTAATGCCGATGCATCATCATGGGGTGCTTGCCGCTTATCTCCCGCAATGGCAATCAATAGTCGGTCAGATGCAATTCGATCTGTTCCACGCATATACCGTCGATGAACACACGATGCGTGTACTCCAAAAGCTAGAGAGTTTTGGCCGCGAAGAGAATCGTCCGCAGCATCCCTTATGTGTAGAAATCTGGCAACGTTCACCCCATCATCAAATTTTGATTATTGCAGCAATTTTCCATGATATTGCTAAAGGTAGAGGGGGGGATCATAGTCTGCTCGGTGCTGAAGATGTTCTGGCTTTTGCGAAGCTCCACCAGATCAATTCACGCGATAGCGAGTTGATTGCCTGGCTTGTTGAGCATCATCTATTGATGTCAGTGACTGCTCAACGTCGAGATATTCAAGATCCCGAAGTGATACAGCAATTTTCTGAAATAATGGGAAATGAACGCCAGCTAAAATTTTTAACCTGTTTAACCGTCGCAGATATCTGTGCTACGAATGAAAGTTTATGGAATAGTTGGAAACAGAGCCTATTGCGCGAACTCTTCTTTGCAACAGAAAAACAGTTACGCCGAGGAAAAGATAAACGTCCAGATCTGCGTTCGCGGGTACGTCATAATCGTCAACAAGCACTTGCGCTGCTACGGATGAATGATGTTGATGAGAACCGCCTCTTTCATCTATGGAACCGCTGTCGGGCCGACTATTTTCTACGCCATACTCCTACACAATTGGCGTGGCATGCTCAAAATTTATTGAAGCATGATTTAAGCCTCCCGTTAGTATTAATCAGTCCGCAATCGGCGCGTGGCGGAACAGAGATTTTTATTTGGAGTCCTGACCGCGCCTATTTATTTGCCACGGTTGCTGGGGAGCTTGATAGGCGGAATTTGAGCGTTCACGATGCGCAAATCTTTACTAATCGTGACGGTATGGCGATGGACACGTTTATCGTACTGGAACCTGAAGGAAACCCTCTGGCCGCTGATCGACACGCCTCTATTATTCAAGGGCTCACCCAATCTCTACAGCAGGAAGCGTGGATAATACCGAAAACACGCAGAACATCATCTCGACTACGCCATTTTACTGTCGAAACCCGCGTTCACTATCTACCGGGACATACAGATCGTCGTACCTACTTAGAGCTAGTCGCCCTCGACCAGCCAGGATTATTGGCGCAAATCGGCGCAATTTTTGCCGAGCTCGATATTTCACTTCATGGTGCTCGTATTAGTACAATCGGTGAGCGTGTTGAAGATTTATTTATCCTTGCTGACAACGAACGCCGCGGTTTAAGTAAAAAAATGCGCGAGCAGTTACGTCAAAGGTTGACAGAGACCCTCAATCCAACCGATAAAACATAGTTCATGGAAGATTTTAACGGGCAAAGATATTTACTGTGCCCACACTGGTAGTTAAATTTTATTTACTGCTTACTTAGACAATGAGAATTTTTGGGAAATTATGATGCAACAGTTAGAAAAAATTATTGAAGCTGCTTTTGAACGCCGTGCTGAGATCACCCCTAATAATGTTGATAGTGAAACTCGTGATGCCGTCATGCAAATCATCGAACTGATCGATAAAGGCGAATTACGCGTCGCTGAGAAAATCGAGGGGGAATGGGTCACGCATCAGTGGCTTAAAAAAGCAGTTCTTCTCTCGTTTCGCATCAATGATAACCAAGTTATGGAAGGTTCAGAGACACGCTACTACGATAAAGTTGCATTAAAATTCGCCAACTACGATGAAGCGCGCTTTCGTCAAGAAGGATTACGGGTTGTCCCCCCTGCCGCAGTGCGTCAAGGGGCCTATATTGCCCGCAACACCGTGTTAATGCCTTCTTACGTGAATATTGGTGCCTACGTTGACGAAGGAACTATGGTCGATACTTGGGTAACTGTGGGTTCTTGTGCACAAATTGGTAAAAACGTTCACTTATCGGGAGGCGTCGGAATTGGTGGTGTATTGGAGCCGCTACAAGCAAACCCAACTATCATCGAAGATAACTGCTTTATCGGTGCCCGCTCTGAAATTGTAGAAGGTGTTATCGTCGAAGAGGGTTCAGTCATCTCAATGGGCGTTTATATTAGCCAAAGTACTCGTATCTATGATCGCGAAACCGGTGAAATTTTCTATGGTCGTGTCCCTGCCGGCTCCGTGGTTGTTTCCGGTAGCATGCCAGCGAAAGATGGTAGCCATAGTCTTTATTGTGCGGTTATCGTAAAAAGGGTTGATGCAAAAACACGTGCAAAAGTCGGCGTTAACGAACTCTTGCGTAGCATTAACGATTAATTGATCCACTCGCTTCTTGTCTAGCATGTGAATCATCTTGGACAAGGGTGAACTCAAGAGGTTAACAACTATGTTTGATAATTTAAAAAGTTTAGGGATCACCCACCCTGAAGAGATTGACCGCTATAATTTACGGCAAGAAGCGCATCACGATATTTTAAAAATTTACTTTAGGAAGGATAAAGGTGAATTTTTCGCTAAAAGCGTAAAGTTTAAATATCCTCGTCAACTTAAAGCGGTTGATAGTCTGTTCGAGAATGCGGCACCAGAAATTAATCCAAATCTGGCTTATGTGATTGAAGAGCTGGATCAGTTATGCCAGCAAGACCCTTTAGAAGTCGATTTGAAAAATAAAATCCTTGAGGATTTACGCCATTTAGAAGCGGTCGTATCGAATAAGATTGCGGAAATCGAAGCTGACCTTGATCGCCTCACTCGCCACAAATAAAGGTTAATCAAGATAAAAAAAATCCCGCTTAGTGCGGGATTTTATTGTGATGCTTAACTGCTCCGGTCATTGGCCATCATCGCTATCGTAACCATCACTTGATGAAGCGTAAATTAAATCGCTACAACGTTAGCCGCTGATGGACCTTTAGCACCATTCTCGATAGAGAATTCTACTTTTTGGCCTTCATCTAAAGTTTTAAAATCGTTGCTTTGAATAGCAGAAAAGTGTACGAAAACATCTTTGCTACCATCGGTAGGAGAGATGAAACCAAAACCTTTACCTGCATCAAACCATTTTACTAAACCAGTCATTTTGTTAGACATCGTTGTTGAATCCTTACTTAACGATCCGCTCAGAATGGCGAATCTGATCTGCTATACAGTAAATAGCTTATGTTCAATTAAAAGGAGACTCATGAGGAAGGATATCGATGGATAACGCTTGAACTGAAGACTGCTTTACTAAAATTGCTTTCATAAGGTCTGTACTACAAACCGATGCATCTATAATAGACATACTCGATATGATTACACAACCTTTTTTTCAAAAAATACCTATCTTTTGGGGTAAACATAATAAATCACCTAAGATGACGCAGCCCACACTCTTAAGTGAGCTGCGAGTAATCGTATTTTATTGGGCAAGTAGGTACAGCACAGCGTTACCACGTTGAATATTTAACGCCAATACCGGCGGTTTACTATCGAGGACTTTACGTAACTCACCAAGATTCGAGACAAGCTGTTGGTTAACACCTAAAATAATGTCTCCTTTACGCAGACCAATTCGAGCTGCCGTTGAACCGGCTTTAACAGCATCAACTCTCACTCCCTTCGCGCCATCGCTAACTGAGTTACTTAACTCAGCACCTTCGATCCCTGCATAAATAGTGGCAGAAGGAACATTATCTTGACGGCTTTGTTGCAGTTCGACGGTGACGTCAAGCGGTTTTCCATCACGAATCAGCCCTAATACCAGTTTAGTGCCTACCGGTAACGAACCTACTTCCGCACGCAGCGCCGCAAAACTATTTAAAGGCTTACCATTCATGGAAACAACCACATCACCCGGTTTAATACCTGCTTTCTCTGCGGATGAATTTGGCAATACTTGACTGATAAAACCCCCTCGTTGTGCATTAACGTGAATAGCCTTAGCTAACTCAGAGTTAAGCTCCGTACCCATTATCCCAAGCTCGCCACGTTTGACCTGACCGTACTCAATCATCTGTGCAGTAAGGTTTTTAACCATATTACTTGGAATAGCAAAACCAATACCGATATTGCCACCATCCGGTGCTAAAATCGCGGTATTAATTCCAATCAACTCACCCCGTAGGTTGACCAGTGCACCGCCTGAATTGCCCCGATTAATCGCCGCATCAGTTTGAATAAAGTTCTCATAATTTTCGACGTTCAACCCACTGCGACCCAATGCAGAAACGATACCTGAGGTCACTGTTTCGCCAAGACCATAGGGGTTCCCAATGGCAACGGTATAATCGCCGACTTGTAAATTATCCGAATCAGCCATTTTTATTTCAGTCAGGTTTGTTGCATCCTTGAGCTGAAGAAGCGCAATATCTGATTGAGGATCTTTACCTAAGACTTTAGCATCGAAACGACGGCCGTCACTGAGCTGTACAGTGATTTTTGAAGCATTCTCAACCACGTGGTTATTCGTTACGACATAACCTTTTTGAGCATTAATCACTACCCCTGACCCCAATGCTTGGAACTTCTCTTTTTGGCTACCCTGGCTTTGATTAGGCATTTGACAAAAAGGAGAATTCAGAAAGGGTGATCCATCTTGGCAAAAGGGAGCCATATTACCGAAAAATTGCTGGAACTGTTGATTACCTTGATTCTTAACTGTTGCAGAGCCTTCGACATTAATACTAACTACAGATGGCATTATCTTTTGTAGCATAGGTGCCAAACTGGGCATTTGTTGACTATCTGCTGAAGCCGTTTGCGCCGCCGTTACATTCATCGAACTGAATGCTAAGCCTAAACTGAGTGCAACCATACTGAGTGTTAATGTGCTTTTTTTCATAATCGGATTCTCTTATTTTTACTTTCCTGAATCATTGCTGTGATGTGATCTAAGAATGAATGTATACCAATTAGTTCCTTCTCAACTCCCTGTAAAATCGTAAAAATATATTTGAACCGTTGACAGTTCCTAGACGAAATCGACCGCCATCAAACGACGATATTCTTCCCACGCATAGAGGTCTGTCATTCCACTGACATAGTCTTGGATCAACCGATAACGGTAATAACGCTCCCATAACATGAGTTCTGTCCGAGGTAGATTTTTACACTGCTGTAGATGATGGCAATAGGCTTTACAGTGTTTATCGGATAAGCGATGAAACAATCGGGTTTCAATCGGATATCCCGGCAATTCATCATCAGTGATCAAGCGATTAAAGTGCTCATAAGAAAGCAACATCATCGGTCGGTAAATATCCAGTAATCCCCGAATAACACGATATCCTTGTAATTCAAGCTGCTCGACTTCGGAGTGTCGAAAAACGTATTTACGCGCTACTTTTTTAAACATTGCCAATAAACGTCCTGACTCGCCTTGATCTTCTAGTAATGCGTGGTTAAACGTTCCGGCGAAAATATCAGGTAAATGATCAATAAAACGCTGTACCGCATGTTTGACCAGTTCACGCTGCACAGAGACTCGTAGAGACATAAAGAATTGATCACCTTTACTACGACGTTTTTTCGTGCGAGCTTCTGTCCATGCTTCTTCTACCGTTCGTGAAAAAAGATCATTCGCCTGAACAGCCCCCCACTCCGACACTAAATAGCCATATAGCGCATCAACATTAAAAATGGCTTTTTCAACGGCATCATCTAAATCTGCAATACAATAAGAAATATCATCCGCAGCTTCCATAATATAGGTCAAAGGAAAACGCTGAAATTCAGTAAGTTGCGTCTCTTCTCTTAATTTTTCGATATAGCTTTTTTCGGAAAGATAAAAACCCGGTTTTTTCATCAACGTCGAGTAGGCTTGCGGTTTATCTCCTTGCCACCAAGCAGGGGCAGTGTACTTCATAATACAAGCCACTTGAGCATAACTAAGGTTCAGCTGCAAAATTGTTTGCACTAAACGGATCCCCTGAGCATTCCCTTCAAAATTACTCAGATCCGTACAAACTTGCGACACCAATGGAGTTAAAGAGCTATCCTCAATATTAAAATTAGGAATGCCTGCGACAAGGTGTTCTTTAAACCAATCTTTTAATGCAGCTTCACCAAAATGACCGAAAGGAGGATTTCCAACATCATGCAGTAGGCAGGCCATCTCGACGAGACTTTCAAAGCTCCGGGCAAAGTTTTCTAAACCATAATGGGCGAGACCCGCCTGCTTCTGTAATTTTAGTAAAATTTCTCTCGCTATATAGCGACCGGCTTGTTGAACTTCGAGAGAATGAGTTAATCGCGAGCGGACGGAGGCATTACGCTCTAGAGGAAATACTTGAGTCTTATGCTGTAAGCGACGCAGTGCCGCGGAATGGATAATACGACCTCGATCGCTTTCAAAAACACGACTGATCTGCTCCTCCGTCTCAGGAGTCCGTCCATGATTAAAAGGTCTTTTTACACTGATTTTGTCTTTAAAATTAATCCTCACCTATTCCTCCATTTAGACGGCATCAATTCCTGCGTTTGCCATGATAGACTATGCTAACTCGTATAAATGAATCCACCGTTTTAGTAGGGAATACCATGAAAATAGGCATTATCGGAGCTATGGAACAAGAAGTTACCTTGTTACGTGAAAAAATCGAACAACGACAGACGCTTAGTTTGGCAGGTTGCGAAATTTATACGGGGAAACTTCAAGGTGTTGAAGTCGCATTACTCAAATCTGGAATAGGTAAAACATCCGCAGCCTTAGGCACCACCCTCTTACTTCAACTCTGTAAACCGGACGTTGTCATAAATACCGGTTCTGCGGGTGGCTTGGAAAGTAGCCTGAAAATTGGTGATATCGTGGTATCGAATGAAGTCCGTTATCACGATGCCGACGTGACTGCTTTTGGCTACGTACCAGGTCAAATGGCAGGTTGTCCAGAGGCCTTCACGGCGGATGAAAGTATTATTGCTAGCGTAAAAGCCTGCGCTAACGATTTAGCACTGCATACAGTAACTGGCCTTGTCGTCAGTGGTGATGCCTTTATTAACGGAGCTGCGTCGTTAACGCGTATTCGTACTACTTTCCCACAGGCGATTGCCGTCGAAATGGAAGCGACAGCGATTGGCCACGTATGCCATCAATTTGCGACACCATTTGTGGTCGTGCGGTCCATTTCAGATGTTGCTGATCAAGAATCTCATTTGAGTTTTGATGAGTTTCTAACAACAGCTGCGCGACAATCGTCGTTATTAGTCGAAGCTATTGTAAAAAAACTTGGCTAATCTTGGTCACTAAGATCCCGCAAAATGCGGGATTTATCACCTATAAAACTTTACGCCAGTTCAAAATAACTCAAAAAAACTCACAATAACTCGACATATTTTTAAAGTCATTTCGCCGCCTTCATTTTTTATTCTCTTGATGCGAAGAGAGTATGAAGTTATCGATAACACTACAAAAATAAGATGAGATAAGGCTAACAACAGCGGTTGCGAACCACGAGAAGGGTTCAAGATGCTGTGATGAGAAAAGAGAGAAAATGCTTAGTGCCACGAGGCACTAAGCATAGATGCAAGTAAGAAAACCGTTATACGCTAAAGGAAGAACCGCAACCGCAGGTGGTTTTAGCATTGGGGTTAGTCACGATAAAACGCGCCCCTTCAAGGCCCTCAGTGTAGTCCACCGAACCGCCAACCAAATATTGTAGACTCATAGGGTCAACAACCAAGGCAACGCCTTGTTTCTCTATCGTCATATCACCGTCGTTAACTTTATCATCAAAAGTAAAACCGTATTGAAAGCCGCTACAGCCTCCACCGGTGATATAAACACGTAATTTCAATTCAGGGTTTTCTTCGTCGGCAACTAAGGTTTTAACCTTATTTGCTGCCGCATCGGTAAATTGTAACGGCACGCTCGCCATATCATCGCTCATTATTCTGCTCCAACAAGAGAGGGTCAAGTATCAACCTTATTCCCCATTATCAGTCAGCCTAGCTTAGCAATCAAGCGCCCAACTAAACGGACTGTGCCGTTATTCATACAAGTCCCTCTTTCATGCCATTAACAGCAAAAGCAATTTTCCATTACACTGTAGGATAATCTTTCTCTGTTACGCAGGAATTTTTCATGAACAAGTCCGAAACACTGTTTCAAGAAGCCAAATCTGTTATTCCAGGTGGTGTGAACTCTCCGGTTCGTGCCTTTTCCGGAGTAGGCGGCACGCCCCTTTTTATTGAGCGGGCCGAAGGCGCCTATATCTATGATGCAGACGGAAAGGCTTATATCGATTATGTTGGGTCATGGGGGCCAATGGTGCTCGGACACAATAATGCGGCGATCCGTAATGCCGTCATCGCCGCGGCAGAACGCGGGCTAAGTTTCGGCGCACCGACAGAAATGGAAGTCAAAATGGCCGAATTGGTTTGCGAACTCGTTCCGTCTATGGATATGGTTCGCATGGTTAACTCAGGTACAGAGGCAACCATGAGCGCGATTCGCTTAGCAAGAGGCTATACCCAACGTGATAAGTTAATTAAATTTGAAGGCTGCTACCACGGCCATGCCGACCATTTGTTAGTGAAGGCAGGATCTGGCGCTCTCACTCTCGGGCAACCTAACTCACCAGGCGTCCCGGCAGATGTTGTACGCCATACATTAACCTGTACTTATAACGATCTCGATTCAGTACGCCAAGCCTTTGAGCAGTATCCTGATGATATTGCCTGTATTATCGTCGAACCTGTTGCTGGAAACATGAACTGTATTCCACCACAACCTGGTTTTTTACAGGGATTGCGCGAGTTATGTGATGAATTTGGTGCACTGTTTATTATTGATGAAGTAATGACCGGTTTTCGCGTTGCACTCGGCGGGGCACAAGCCTATTACGACGTAATACCTGACCTAACCTGCTTAGGGAAAATCATCGGTGGGGGGATGCCTGTGGGAGCATTTGGCGGACGTAAAGAAGTGATGGAAGCCCTCGCACCTATTGGCCCCGTTTACCAAGCAGGTACCCTCTCTGGTAACCCTGTGGCAATGGCAGCCGGTTATGCATGCTTACAACAATTGTCTCAGACTGGGGTGCACAGTACGCTTACCTCACTGACCGAGCGCCTTTGTAATGGTCTTCAACGCGTTGCTGAGCAGCACCATATTCCACTGGTAACGAATCAAGTCGGAGCTATGTTTGGTATTTTCTTTACGGAAGATAAGCAAGTCACCTGCTATTCAGAGGTAACACGCTGTAATACTGAACGCTTTAAGCAATTTTTCCACTTAATGCTTGAAGAAGGTATTTATTTTGCCCCTTCCGCCTTTGAAGCTGGATTTATGTCTTTAGCACACAGCGAAGAGGATATTGACCGTACCATTGAGGCAGCAAGCCGTAGTTTCGCAAAATTATCGTAGTAAGCCATCGTTAAGTCACCCACCACACCCCAACCCCTGGGGTGTGGTTTAGTTCACACCAAGTTTATAGTCCTCTTTTGCTTTTCCTGTTGTTACGTTCACAAGCCTAAAACGACAAAAACGGCATCCTTTACAGAACGCCGTCTTTGATTAAGTAAACGACCCAAATGGTTTGAGCCGTTTAACACAACATCTTTTTAAGATTGACCGTTTTAGTGGCCAAGCATGTCTTTTATCCAACCCGCAACGCCGTTACTTTGACTACCTTGTTGTTCCTGTTGCTCTTGTTGCTGTAATTGCTGTTGCTGCTGTTCAACTTGCTGCTGTTGTTGTTGGCATAATGTATTAGGATCCGTTGTCCATACAGGCAAGCTACGCCAGGTGCTGCTCCCTGAGTTACAGACAAAATTTCCTGCAGAATCAATAGGCATCATTGAAACATCGTCCGGTGGTGTCAACTGTAATGGTGTTGGAGGCTGTCCTGCAAGATAACGACGGTAAATTTGCATCGCACCACTTGCACCGTATAACCGGGTCGATTGGTTATTATCACGACCGATCCACGTTATTGCCACTTCTTTGCCATCAATACCGGCAAACCAGCTGTCGACTAAATCATTGGTTGTTCCAGTTTTACCCGCAAGATGCATCGTACTGTACTCACTACCTAAAGCATGAGCCGTACCATGATCCACAACTTGTTGCATAGCATACAACGTCAAGTAAGCGGCTTCAGTAGGTTCGACTTGCTGAGCTTGTGGATAGCTTTGATACAAGACTTTATCGTCTTCAGAGATCACTGACCTTACCGCTGAAAGCGTAGCGCGGTTCCCACCACTAGCAATCGTCTGGAAGGCTTGAGCAACTTCAACAGGCGTTAAGTTTAGGGCACCCAATAGCATCGCAGGTACTGGTGAAAGCTGATCTTGGTTAACACCCAGTTTTGTCCATGTGTCGACAACACTTTTTAGGCCGAGGGTCATCCCTAGATTCACGGTCGGCACGTTCATAGAACGTGTCAGTGCATCAACAAGCATCACTTTACCGCTAAACTGATGGTCATCATTTTCAGGACGCCATATTTGACCATTAGACTGTTTTAGTGCCAGAGGCTCATCCGCGATCCAACTGTTTAATCGATACAGTTGTGGCTGACTCAGTGCTGTCAAGTAAGTGGCAGGCTTAGCCAGTGAACCGATTGAACGACGAGCCTGCATAGCCCGATTATATCCGGCAAACTGTGGATTCGAGCCACCTACCATGGCACGCACTTCACCACTAAAACGGTCTACAACGACCATTGCCGTTTCAAGATCAGCAAGATGCCGTTGCTTACGTAAAGCTGGGATCCCTTCTTCTACGGCTTTTTCTGCAGCATCTTGAGATATTGGATCAAGCGTAGTGAAAATTTTCACCCCAGAAAGATCTTGGGCCTTATCTCCCAATTTTTGTTGTAGTTCGTTACGTACCATTTGCATAAAGGCTGGCTGAGGAGTAATCACGCCCCCTTTTGGCTGCACTCCTAACGGACGCGCCGACAACATATTGTACAGATCTTGATTAATGACATTCTGTTGCTGCAATAATCTAAGCACTAAATTACGGCGCTCTAACGCTAATTTTGGATTGCGCCAAGGGTTATACAGTGAAGCCCCCTTAACCATACCTACTAACAACGCTTGTTGATCAAGACTCAACTCATCGACCGGACGCCCAAAATAATACAGACTTGCCAGAGGGAAGCCTCGAATTTGGTCATTACCCGCCTGACCTAAATAAACCTCATTCAGATAGAGCTCAAGGATACGATCTTTGCTATAGCGAGCATCAACAATCACCGCCATATAGGCTTCACGAACTTTACGCCAAAGTGAACGCTGGTTGGTCAAAAATAAATTTTTAACCAACTGCTGGGTAAGCGTACTCCCTCCCTGAACGGCACGACCTGCCGTCAAGTTAGCAACAAAGGCACGGCCAATTGAGTACAAACTGATCCCATCATGCTCATAGAAATGGCGATCTTCAGTTGCCACAAGTGTATCAACCAATAGATCCGGGAATCCTGAGCGAGGCACAAATAGACGCTGCTCACCATTAGGTGATTGCATCATTGTGATAAGGCGTGGATCAAGACGGAAATAACCAAAGTCACGTCCGGTATCGAGATTTTTTATCTCACTCAGTTCGCCGTCAGCAAAATTAAGTTGAGTATGAATTTGTCCTTCTTTCCCATCGGGGAAATCAAAAGGGCGACGTAATAATTCAATACTATTACCTTTTACTGAGAACTCACCAGGCCGTGAAATTTTCGTCACTTGCCGGTATTGCGTGCCCTCAAGGAGTGCAATCATATCTTTACGATCAAAAGCCATACCCGGCTCAAGACTCACCATCCGTCCATAGACGGTCGCAGGAAGATCCCAAACGCGTCCATCAATCCGATGACGAATTTCAGCGTCAAGATAAACACCCCATGCGGCGATAACCGCAGCGACGACTAAGATAATTTTAAGTAGTAGACCTAGCCAACTTCTTTTCTTTTGGCTTTTTCGCGGGGTTTTTCCACGTTTTTTAGTTGCAGGCAATGACGTATTCTCCTCATCATAGCTATCCTGATCTTCTTGATACTGCGTATTACGCTGTGAAGCCGATTGGCTTTTCCCCTTGGACGTTAATTTTCCTTTACGTCCAATAGGTTCACGATCATTCCCAGACATGGATTCTCTCTCCAAGCTTTGCCATAATCGGCGACATACTTTATCTTTATTTTAGGTTCAAAAATACAGAACCTTCCGAAAGATTCGTTACTAAATTTCAACGTCTCTATTTTCGTGTTTTTATCGTTGGTAAGGTATTAGCCGGATCATCTGGCCAAAGATGTTTAGGATAGCGCCCTTTCATCTCTTTTTGAACTTCACGCCAGCTCCCTTGCCAGAAACCCGCTAAATCTTGAGTAATTTGTATAGGTCTCTGTGCCGGCGATAATAACTCTATCACCAGAGCCACTCGACCCCGTGCTAAAGTTAATTCCTGCGACTGACCGTACATTTCTTGTACTTTGATCGATAACAGGGGCGCTCGGGGAGAAGTATAGTCGATGGCCACATAACGTCCTGTAGGGACACGGATTTTCGTCGGGATTTCCGTCTCAAGGCATTGCCATTGTTCCCATGTGAGCTGCGCTTTTAACGCTTCATAAAGATTGATACGTGAAAAATCGCCCGTTGGGGGGAGCTTTTCTAATTCTGGAGTTAACCACAGAGCCAAGGTTTCTTGTAAATCCGTATCAGCCATTGATGGCCAGGCTATTTCAGGCAGCCATCGCTGGGCGAAACGTAAGCGTTCCCGTAATTCGATGGCTGGTTTGTCCCAAGGTAATGCAGTAAGCCCTTTATCTTTCACCCACGTCAAATAAGCCGCAATCAACTGCCGTGAATCAGGCTTCTCTGCACGACGTGAGCTAATAATAATTTCGCCGATAACTTCATGTTGCCAGAACGTAAAGCGAGCGAGCCGCTCATCCCATTCCAATCCATGGCGAAAAGTGATCAGCTCGGGAGCGTCACAACGAATCTGATCAAGAGTAACCGGCATCGCAAGCTGAATACTCGCATCGTGTCGATCCGTCGCTAATTGTAACTGTAGAGCGATAAGCCATGTATAACCTGCAAGTGGATGTTCATATGCTAAGGTCGCACCACGTCCGTTCGCCAGTTGAAAGCGGTGACTCGTACCACGACGGTAAGCCATTTGATCAGCAAAAGCACTCAATAATAAGGGAATAACGCTGTCCGGCTTAACAGAAGTAAAGGTTTGGCCTAGTCGTTGTGTCATTTGCCGAGCGCGTTTATTCCATAATGAACTAGGGGCAGCAAGACTATCACGTAAATCCCCCTCACCACGCCGTTCCGGCTGTTCAATAATCGCAGTGAGTAACGCTGCGGTGGAGAGACTTCCTTCAAGACCTTCGGCTGCCACTAGCATCGCGGCGAGACGTGGAGCTACCCCGAGATTTGCCATTCGCCGTCCCTTCGCCGTAAGTTTACCGGATAGGTCAACGGCACCTAGTTGGTATAATTGTCCTTGAGCGTGGCGAAGGGCCGCCTGTGGAGGGAGATCAATCCATTGTAAACTCGCGACATCTTGGCATCCCCATGCCAATACATTGAGCAACATTCCAGTAAGTTCAGTACGTAAAATCTCAGGAACTGCTTGCTCTGCTAACCGTTCGGCCTGTTCACGCGTGACCAAATGCCAGCATTTTCCAGACATTATGCGTCCCGCACGTCCGGCACGTTGTGTCATTGAAGCTTGGCTAATGAATTGCGTTTTTAAGCGATGACAGCCTGCTCGTAAGTCAAAAAGCGAAACTCGTTCTAACACTGAATCGATAATTAAACGGATCCCCTCAATGGTTAAACTGGTTTCAGCGATATTGGTAGCGAATACCACTTTTCGCTGTCCGGCCATTGAGACGCTAAGCGCCTGCTGCTGTTCGTCAATCGAGAGAGCACCATACAAAGGGGTTAATGCGATACCTGCTGGGCAATGTGCTGCCACCTCATTGATAACTTGGTGGATCTCACGCTCTCCCGGTAGAAAGACCAGCATATCGCCTTCTTCATTTTTCAGTACTTCAATAATTTTACTGGCGAGAGTTGTCGAAAACGGCCGTTGAGAAGACAGTGCCTGATAAAAACGCTCAACCGGAAAATATCTTCCCGCAGAATAAATGGTGGGTGCATCGGGTAAGCACTCAGCTAAGCGGCGATTATCCAATGTTGCTGACATAATCAGTAGCTTAAGGTCATCGCGTAAACCATTTTGAATATCAAGCAAAAATGCTAAGGCTAAATCAGCCTGCAAACTCCGCTCGTGAAATTCGTCGATAATAACGAGCGACACGCCTTCTAACATTGGATCTTGCTGAAGCCGTCGAGTTAATATTCCTTCAGTGACAACCTCTAATCGCGTCTCTTTCCCCACGCATTGCTCGGCTCGCATTCGATAACCTACCGTAACGCCCGGTACTTCACCTAAGCATTGTGCAAGACGATACGCCACATTTTTCGCCGCGACTCGCCTAGGCTCAAGCATAATAATTTTTCCGGTAAGAGGAAGATGCTGGAGTAATTGAATGGGTAGCCACGTCGATTTACCCGCACCAGGGGGCGCTTGCAAGATAACTTGTGGAGAGTGAATGAGAGAATGTAGCAACTCATCAAGAACATCATGGATAGGAAGGAGGCTCAATATTCGCTCCATATAAAATTATGATACTATAACGATAATACCATCAATTCGTTTCGCGTTCTTATTTTCCCCTTGAGCACGATGAGGAACTCTGTGCCTTCTCCGAGAAAAACTGCCAACTGCCACTATTTTTTTGCCTTAACCCTGCCTAACACAGTGGCTGAACAGATCGTCAATTGGCGGTCAACGGCACTGCCGGCTGATGAAGGTAGACCGGTTGCCAAAGAACATCTTTATATGGTGTTAGCTTGGATGACGCAGCCCAGTATGACACAGCTCGCGCAACTACACTCGCTGACGGAATCACTGCGCCCGCCTGCATTTTCTTTTACACTTAATGATGCCGGGTATTGGTCTCGGTCTGGACAGGTTTGGGTAGGTTGTCGGCCAGCCCCCCGTGGTTTATTACAATTGGCCGAATTATTACGATCAAGGGTAGCGAGAGTTGGCTGCCCACAACCTTCTCAACCTTTCCACCCACATATCACGCTTTTACGACAGGCTAACCCATCACTGACACTCGCCAAACCGGATTTCTCTTGGCCAGTTCATTGCCGACAGTTTTCGTTGCTAAGCAGCCGTTACCACCAAGGCCGAGTTATCCTCAATACCGAGCATGATTACCCACTTTTCGGGAATAATAATTAATGGAATTTATCCCCCCACTCCAGCCGGCTCAATTAATTAAACGTTATAAACGTTTCTTAGCAGACGTTCGTCTCCCTAATGGGGAGATAACCACCCTTCATTGTGCCAATACTGGGGCAATGACTGGATGTGCCACCCCTGGTGATACCGTATGGTACTCGTTCTCTTCCTCAAAAACGCGTAAGTATCCTTGTAGCTGGGAGCTAACGCAAACGGCCAACGATCATTGGATAGGTGTCAACACACTTCGCGCGAATCAGCTGGTTGAAGAACTTATTGAGCATCGGAAAATTCCGTCACTGAGCCACTTTACACATTGGCAACGAGAAGTCCGGTTTGGTGATGAAAAAAGCAGAATTGATTTCGTGCTATCAAATAAAGACGGGGAGCAATGTTATCTTGAAGTGAAATCGGTGACGTTATTAGAGAATTCTTCAGGTTACTTTCCCGATACCATCACACTACGCGGGCAAAAACATTTACGGGAATTGATGTCTATCGTCAAACAAGGAAAACGTGCAGTATTATTTTTTGCCGTTTTGCATACCGGTATTACTCAAGTTAGGGCAGCACAACACCTTGATCCGGCTTATGCTCATCTTTTGTATGAGGCCATTGAGCTTGGCGTAGAAGTTATCGCTTATCGCGCACAAGTCACTCATCAACAGTTAACATTAGTGGATCCGATACCATTTACTAAATAACGTGTGAAATGTTTTCTTTAAGGACTTTTCTCTCTTTTATTATAAACATATTATCAAGAACACAAAACTCATCGTTATCAGTAATTGCCAACCCCTAGAGATTCTGATATTTATAGCGCCCTGTTTTTTTTCCCCTTAAGGGAATCAGGAATCGATAGTGCGTGTTATCCAGGAGAAGCACCATGCAAGAAGGGCAAAAACGTAAAACATCGTCTCTGAGTATCCTCGCCATCGCTGGGGTGGCGCCGTATCAGGAGAAACCGGGCGAAGAGTATATGAACGAAGCCCAGCTGGAACACTTCAAGAAAATTCTTGTTGCTTGGCGTAATCAACTCAGGGATGAAGTAGACCGTACAGTCAGTCATATGCAAGACGAAGCGGCTAACTTTCCTGACCCGGCAGATCGCGCAACACAGGAAGAAGAGTTCAGTCTGGAACTGCGTAATCGAGATCGTGAACGCAAGTTAATTAAGAAAATAGAAAAAACGCTGAAAAAAGTCGAAGATGACGACTTCGGTTTTTGTGACGCTTGTGGTGTAGAAATCGGTATTCGCCGTTTAGAAGCCCGTCCTACCGCCGATATGTGTATCGATTGTAAGACGTTAGCAGAAATTCGTGAAAAACAGATGGCTGGTTAATCTTCCATCTGACCAAGGATATACCTTATTGCACGGCCGCACTGCATTTTTGCAAGTGGCTGTGCCATGACTCCCATTATGACCCATAAATCTCCCATTACTGGCCGCTTCGCGCCATCACCTTCTGGTGACCTTCACTTCGGTTCATTAATGACCGCACTCGGAAGCTATCTTGACGCTCGTTCACAGCAAGGCCGCTGGTTTGTTCGTATTGAGGATATTGATCCTCCTAGAGAAATCAAGGGCGCGTCTAAGCGGATATTGGAACAACTCGAAGTCTATGGATTAGAATGGGATGGTTCGGTCAGTTGGCAATCGCAACATCATGCTCGTTATCGAGAAATATTGCAGTGGTTTATCTCCCACCATCATAGCTACTATTGCACTTGTACGAGAAAATCAATTCAACAATCCGGAGGTTACTATCTAGGGAGCTGTCGCGATCAACAGCATAATAGCCATGGAGCCGCCCTACGATTCTATCAACGATCTCCCGTGATGCATTTTCACGATATGTTACGCGGCACCGTGAACTGCGATCTTCGACTAGCACAAGAAGATTTTATTATTCATCGTCGTGATGGCTTATTTGCCTATAACCTAGCCGTAACGATAGACGACCACGATCAGGGGATCACTCAAGTAGTGCGTGGTGCAGATTTAATTGAGCCAACAGTTCGTCAAATCGCGCTTTATCGACAGCTTAGCTGGCCAATTCCTGATTATCTACATCTGCCCCTCGCTCTCGATCAGGCTGGTAATAAACTCTCCAAGCAAAACCGTGCACCCGCCCTACCAGTCACATCACCGCAACGCATCCTCATTCTTGCGTTATCTGCATTAGGACAAACCGTCAACGATGAGTGGCAGGATTTCAGCGTAGAACAACTCATTCATCAGGCTATAGAACAGTGGGACAGAACAAAAATCCCAATTAATAACACTTTCGTTACTACAGATGTGTTATCAACATTCTAAAATGCTCCACAACAGGCTATGATGAGTGATTAATTTAGAACAGTGTTTACTTTTATTGTTGAGGTGTACTATTTTTACCCGAGTCGCTAAATTTTGCAGAAAAATCCTCACGCGTGACGAGGAGAACACCTCTGCAGAAGACGTCCCTTCGCCGATAACGATCATTCCACGCGATCAACATACCATCTCTCGTCGAGATATCAGTGATAATGCACTGAAAGTGATGCATCGTCTAAATAAGTCAGGTTTCGAGGCTTATTTAGTGGGCGGTGGTGTTCGCGATCTATTACTGGGTAACAAACCGAAAGATTTCGATATTACGACCAATGCGACCCCCGAACAGATGCGAAAATTATTTCGTAACTGTCGGTTAGTCGGCCGCCGTTTTCGTCTTGCCCACGTCATGTTTGGTCCAGAAGTGATTGAGGTCGCCACCTTTCGTGGCCACCATGAACAGGAAGAGGCTGTCGACCGTAATACATCGCAGCAAGGGCAAAATGGAATGCTCTTACGTGATAATATTTTTGGAAGTATTGAAGACGATGCCCAGCGTCGTGATCTGACCATCAACAGCCTCTATTACAGTGCGGCTGATTTTACCGTACGCGACTACGTCAATGGGTTAAGAGACCTAGAACAAGGAATTATTCGTCTTATTGGTCATCCTGAAACACGGTATCGCGAAGACCCAGTACGGATGCTACGAGTTATCCGCTTTAGCGCCAAATTAGGTATGCAAATCGCTCCAGAAACTGCTGCACCGATACCTGAATTAGCGGGACTTTTACAGAATATTCCACCAGCTCGACTCTTTGAAGAGACATTGAAGCTCTTACAATCAGGATACGGTGAACAGACCTATCCGCTATTGCGTAAGTATCATTTATTTGAACCGTTATTTCCTTTAATTCACCATTGCTTCACCGAAAGTGGCGACAGCCCAATGGAACGAATTTTAGTGCAAGTACTAAAGAATACCGACCATCGACTGCACAATGATCAGCGTGTTAATCCGGCATTTCTCTTTTCGGTGATGTATTGGTATCCATTACAGGAAAAAGCACAACAAATTGCCCAAGAAAGTGGCCTACCCTTTTTTGAAGCCTTTGCTTTAGCAATGAACGACACCTTAGATGAAGCCTGTCGGGCGATTGCTATTCCAAAACGCTTCACCACTATGATTCGTGATATTTGGACACTACAGTTACGAATCTCACGGCGACATGGAAAACGTGCTTGGAAATTGATGGAACTTCCGAAATTTAGAGCCGCCTACGACCTTCTCGTCCTTCGTGCAAGCGTGGAATCTTCAGTCGAACTACAACGTTTAAGCGATTGGTGGACGGAATTCCAAGCCAAGAGTGCAAATGATCAGGCCGCAATGTTACAAGATTTAGGCAGTGACCCGGCGCAACGTCGACGCTACAACCGTCCGCGTAAACGTACAACTAAAAGCCATGCTCCACGCCGTAACGAGAGCTAGACAATGGTTAGGGTTTATATTGCACTAGGTAGTAACTTACGTGACCCATTAGAGCAATGTCGGAGGGCGATAGACGCCCTTGCGGCGTTGCCGATGTCAACACTTGTCGCCACGTCGTCTTTCTACCGAACCCCGCCTTACGGCCCGCAAGATCAGCCGGATTTTCTTAATGCAGTGGTCGTACTTGATACCGCATTATCTCCCTTAGCGTTGCTTGATCACACTCAACGTATTGAACAAGAGCAAGGCCGCGAACGTAAAGATGAGCGTTGGGGACCGCGCACACTTGATCTCGACTTGCTACTGTTCGGTGATCTGACGTTAAACACCGAGAGACTGATACTGCCGCACTACGATATGCACAATCGCGCTTTTATGCTGGTGCCGCTCGCAGAAGTTGCGAGTGGTGATCTCACCATTGGTGAGAATAAAACCGTCTCACATTACCTCGCTTCACTCGACACCTCTGCCATTACACTTTGGTAAGTCGCTAAGGATTTAGCAAAATTCGCGGAGGGATTCCCGAGTAGAAAGAGTTAATGTAAACTCCGCGTCATGCTGATCCTTGACAAGAGTGTAAAATGAAACCTATTACCCTGAAGAATTTACGTCAGTGGAAACTTGAAGGTAAAAAATTCGCCTCACTGACCGCTTATGATTATAGCTTTGCGCGCTTATTTGCAGAGCAGGGAATTCCGGTTTTACTCGTCGGAGACTCCTTAGGGATGACCATACAGGGCCACGATTCGACGGTTCCAGTTACCGTCGATGATATGGTTTATCACACTCGCCATGTTCGTCAGGGTGCCCCCAACGTCCTACTGCTCGCGGATCTCCCTTTTATGAGCTATGCCACGAAAGAACAAGCAGGCCATAATGCAGCACGCGTCATGCAAGCTGGGGCAAACATGGTTAAAATTGAAGGCGGAGCCTGGCTCGCTGATACCATTCGTTACCTTACTGAACGCGCCGTACCTGTTTGTGGACATCTTGGCTTAACCCCTCAATCAGTCAATATTTTCGGAGGTTATCAGGTTCAAGGTAAAACCGAAGAACACGCTGACCAACTATTAAGCGATGCTCTTACCCTAGAAGCTGCGGGCATGCAATTACTGGTTTTAGAATGTATCCCCCTCTCCTTGGCCAAACGTATTACCGAAGCGCTTTCTATTCCGGTTATAGGAATTGGTGCTGGTACCCAGACCGACGGACAAATATTGGTGATGCAAGATATGATAGGCATTACATCAGGATATGTGCCTAAGTTTGCAAAAAATTTCTTGACCGAAACGGGGTCAATTGCCGCTGCTGTTGAAGAGTACCAACGCCAAGTTCTTGCCGGCACCTTCCCAAGCCTAGAACATAGTTTTAAAGGATAAAGGGTCTCGCTCATGCAAACTTTTCACGATATCCCCGGACTACAACGCACTTTAGCAAACGCGCGTCGTCAAGGAAAAACCATCGCATTTGTACCAACAATGGGTAACCTTCATCAAGGTCATATTACCTTAGTCGAGAAGGCAAAGGAGCTTGCTGAAGTCGTTGTCGTGTCTATCTTTGTTAACCCGATGCAATTTGATCGGCCAGATGATTTGGCTCGTTATCCACGTACTCTGGAAAATGATCAACAGCTATTGGAAGGAAAAGCCGATTTTTTGTTTACTCCTAATGTGGGTACGCTCTACCCCGCTGGACTCGATGAACAGTCGTCAGTGTTTGTTCCAGGATTATCTGAACTGTTAGAAGGCGCAAGCCGGCCTGGTCACTTCAAAGGTGTCAGTACGGTAGTCAGTAAGCTCTTCAATATCGTTCAACCTGATATTGCCTGTTTTGGCGAAAAAGATTTTCAACAGCTCGCTATTATTCGTAAGATGGTGATCGACCTCAATTATCCGATTACTATCGTAGGCGTACCGACAGTTCGTGCAGAAGATGGCGTAGCCTTAAGTTCCCGTAACGGCTATCTAACTGAAGCCGAGCGGCTGCAAGCGGTTGAATTGAGTCAAACTATGCACTGGATGGCTGAGCATTTAAGCCAAGGTGAAAAAGAGCTTGCCACGCTAATTAGCCGCGCAGAAGAGCGCCTAAGATGTAGAGGTTGGCAGCCTGACGGTATTGCAATCTGCGATGCAGATACCTTAATGCCACTGACTGATAAGAGCCGCAAGGCCATTATCCTCATGGCCGCTTGGTTAGGTAAAGCCCGATTGATCGATAATCAACAAGTCATACTCCCCATAGCATGAGTGATCGGCCTCCTCACACTATGGGTACTTAGTGTGGGGGGCTAGCTACGCAATCCTTTCCCACGCTCAATCAATCCCCAGACAATGGCATAAAATACTGCCACAAAGATCACGAGTATCACTAAGGTTAACGCCACAGGAACGTCTTGAATACCGAGGAATCCATAACGAAACCCACTGATCATGTACACGATCGGGTTCAATTTTGAAACCCCTTGCCAGAAAGGAGGGAGCAGTGATAGTGAATAAAAAACGCCTCCTAAATAGGTTAACGGTGTCAGCACGAAAGTGGGGATTAAACTAATATCATCGAAACTGCGTGCAAAAACTGCATTTAATAATCCCGCTAAGGAAAATACGATAGCGGTCAGTAAGATGGTCAAGGCAACCATCGGCCAGTAAAAGACGTGAAAAGGCACAAATAAGAGCGATATAGCCGTGACTAACGCGCCAACACAGATACCACGAGCCACACCCCCCCCCACATAACCTGCGATAATCACATGCGTGGGTACCGGAGCAACGAGCAACTCTTCGATGTTATGCTGAAATTTAGCACTGAAAAATGAAGAGGCTACATTAGAATAAGAGTTGGTGATCACCGACATCATAATTAAGCCAGGTACAATAAACTGCATATATGTGAAGCCATGCATATCCCCAATACGAGACCCAATAAGATTACCAAAAATGATAAAATAGAGCGTCATGGTAATGACAGGTGGGACTAACGTTTGAATCCAGATACGGCCAAATCGATGGATTTCTTTCGCCCATAGCCGCTTAAGTGCGACCCAATATAAGTGTGCCATTAATTACTCTTCCCCGTATTGCTGACTAAATCAACAAACAATTCTTCCAGACGGTTTGCTTTATTACGCAGGCTCAACACTTGTATCTGCTGGGCTGATAGCTGGCTAAACACTTCGTTCATCCCCTGTTCACGCTGAACCTCAACCTCTAGGGTAGTTGCATCAATATTTTGATAACGAAATCCCTCTAAGGCTGCAACTGAGTTGTGGGGGGCTAAATCAAGTACAAAAGTTTCCGATTCCACTTTTGCCAGCAATGCTTTCATACTCGTATTCTCGACCAGCTCGCCACGCTGAATAATGCCAATGTTACGGCAAAGCATTTCGGCCTCTTCGAGATAGTGAGTAGTGAGAATAATAGTGGTACCCGACTCATTGAGCTGTTTCAAAAATCCCCACATAGAACGTCTTAGTTCAATATCGACGCCCGCGGTGGGTTCATCTAAGATCAAAAGTTTGGGTTCATGCATCAAAGCCCGCGCTATCATCAAACGTCGCTTCATCCCTCCGGAAAGCATACGTGATTTTTGATGGCGCTTTTCCCATAAGTCCAACTGACGCAGGTACTTTTCTGCGCGCACTAGGGCCAGTTTTTTTTCTACGCCATAATAACCGGCTTGATTGGTGACAACTTGAAGCACGGTTTCAAACGGGTTGAAATTAAACTCTTGTGGGACTAAACCAAGTTGTAGTTTTGCTCTCACTTTATCGCTATCGAGATCATAACCAAACACTTTGACGCTTCCAGAGGTTTTATTAACTAAGGAGCTAATAATACCGATCGTCGTTGATTTTCCTGCACCATTAGGACCTAGTAATGCATAAAAATCGCCTGCTTCAACGGTTAAGTCGATACCCTTCAATGCGTTAACTTGATTACCATAGGTTTTCGTTAGCCCGGAAATTTCCAGTGCAAAATTCATATCAACTCCATGCCTATTATGAATAATGGGTGTTCGCGCTATCCCCCTGTCTTGCACAAAGGGGAATTTGGTCGGCATAAGCCTGACTTGTTAAGGTTGAAAATACTTAGAGCCATGATGAATGACGACAAATAGCACTGCTCACACTATCGTTATTGCCGTCCTATACCTCATCACCCGCTAATGACTGGAGCAACCCGTTAGGTTATTCCCCCAATACCGCATAAAAGCATAATCATATTGATTGATATTCCGATACGGACAGAGAGGGGGCGGTGAACGATAAATCAGTCATCCTAGGCTTTCTCGCAATAATAAACGAAGTATGCAGTGCAAATGCGACATAACAACGCTGTGTAGGAAAGACTTCTACCGCTCGACTTAAAAACTATCAGCGTACGGTCGTCAAGATCACAATACCCCACAATAAATATAGTGTATTCCCTACTACATCAGAGTCTTACACATACAGAGCATATTTATTCGACCTCAATTATAGAACAGGCCAGCAATGCTGGCCTGAAACTTTGTGCGGTTCGCACTTTTATTCTGGTACAACCCGTCCAATGTAAGGAAGGTGACGATAGCGCTGAGCATAGTCAATACCATATCCAACGACAAACTCATCAGGGATAGAAAAGCCAACATATTCCACTTTAACTTCCACTTCTCTACGCTCAGGTTTATCCAGCAAAGTACAGATAGCCAGCGAAGCTGGATCACGTAGTTGTAAAATTTCGCGGACTTTACTCAGTGTATTTCCTGAATCGATAATATCTTCGACAATTAGAACATCCTTGCCACGAATATCTTCATCGAGATCTTTGAGAATTTTCACATCACGAGTCGATGACATGCCATTACCGTAACTTGAGGCAGTAATAAAATCGACTTCATGGGAGACATTTATCGCCCGGCAGAGATCGGCCATAAACATAAATGAACCGCGTAGTAAGCCGACTAATACCATATCTTTGCCACGATCTTGATAAGCATCGGTAATTTGTTGCCCTAATGCTGTAATACGGCTCTTTATTTCCTGTTCGGAAATCATCACTTCAACGGTATGTTTCATAATTTCTGTCTCACTGAGCACACTCAGTTTTTATTGTACGCTTAGCGGTAAAGGCTTTATAGGAATACACATTTTCCTGAGAATTTAACGCTAAAAATTAAAGGGTGGAGTATAACAGGGATTTTATTTGAGATAAAAACCCTGTTATTCCCTTAACTATACATTCTTGCCTACAGTGAAACTCATCATCATTCCTGTATCTTCATGCTCCAATAAATGGCAATGCGCCATATAAGGAGATTGACGATCTGCAGTATGCGGGAACAATACCATGACTTGGCTTACGCCACCTTCAACACGGACAGTATCTTTCCATCCTTGACGATGAGCTGGAACAGGCTGATCATTTTCGCTAAGAATACGGTATTGCGTACCATGAATGTGGAAAGGATGTAGCATCATGTCTCCTTCACCACTTATTTCCCAAATTTCGTGCTGCCCTTGTGAACTTTGCCAAGAAATATCATTGTTCTGGTAGGCCTTACCATTAATTTTATTACCTTGATGAAAATCGTAGTTATGATCGGCCATCTGGCCGCTAGCCATGCCTGGCATCGAAGCATGGCTATTCTGCATTGAGTCACTCATTTTATCCGGCATCGAAGACATCGAATGCATCGGCATGCCCGCCATTGCTTTTTGCCCATAACGCTGCATTAGCTGCTGCATTCCCATTGCATCAAGTTGTGCGTCCATCGACAAGCGAACACGACGTCGTATCAAGCCATCCGTGCTAGGTACAGAGGGAAGTGTTACCAATTTATCAGGGAGTTCTGCGCTACCCTCAATGCGCAGCGGTAAAATTTTTAACACCGGCAAAGGCTGGTCGAAAGGAGGGAGCGTCATGCCTATTTGGGTGACAGGCAAGGTAACAAGATCAAAAGGGGTCGTATCCGTAAGCTCAATCATCACTTCAAAACGCTCACCGGGTAATATCGGTAACTGCTCAACCTTGACGGGTTCAGCTAATAATCCCCCATCACTGGCGATGACATACATCGGTTTTCCGTGACTCAGTGCTAAATTCATAGAGCGAGCATTACAGCCATTTAATAGCCGTAAACGTACCCAACCACTAGGTAAACCAATTTGAGGGTACTGGCTGCCATTGGTTAACATCATGTCGCCAAACCATCCTACCGACGCATGCATAATATCCAGTTGATAATCAATATCCGTACCTTCAGCCGTCAATTTTTTATCTTGAAAAACTAAAGGGATATCATCAACCCCCCATTGTGATGGGATGCGGAGCGTCTTAATCGGCTCATCTTCTATAACTAGAAGTCCAGCTAACCCCTTAGCGACTTGAAAACCAGATGTCATATGAGGATGTGGGTGATACCAGCAGGTCGCGGCTGGCTGATCAGGCGTAAAAGCGACCTCACGATACGTTCCGGGTTTGATGACCTCTTGTGGGCCACCATCTACCTCCCCCCCAACCACTAATCCGTGCCAGTGAACAGTAGTCTCCACAGGGAGTTGATTATAAACACGTAAGGAAACCGGCTGGTGACGGCGCAGTTTTATCGTCGGCCCTAAATAAGCACCATTGTAGCCCCACGTCGAAACAGTTTTATTATTCCAGAGACTTTTCCCTGCCATCGCCGTGATATCAATACGTTGATGCAAATCGGGTTCAAGCAAAATAGGTGTAGTCAGTAGCGGGCGTTGTGATGCCATTGCCTCTCGACTCCAAGCTGGCAGAGCACCGGCGCCGATCAATAACGAGCTAAGTTTTAAAAAGTCTCGACGTTGCATGCGTATCCCCTCAAAATATCCAGTCATTAAACGTTACGCTATTCCCTTAAGGGAAGGTCAAGTCTCCCAACGTAAACATCTCGTCATTCTTCCCTATTTTGTGCTAACGTTTGGAGATATTTGTAGTGATGAGAATTCCCATGAAAATCTTAGCTAAGATTCTATTTTTTCCTCTATTTTTTTTGTTATCCAGTTATTGCTACGCTTTAGATGATTCACAAGCCGATGATATGGCGGATTTAACCGCGGTTTTCATCTATTTAAAAAATGACTGTGGCTATCATGATCTTCCCGATCCGCAAATACGTAATGCGCTTATCTATTTTGCACAACATAATGGCTGGAATTTAAGTAACTACAATAGTTTTAATATGCAACAACGTGGTGAAAGCAGTTATGAAGACTTACGTGGTATCCATATTAAGAATGAAGATAAGTGCCGTCTTCTCGCAGAAAAAACATTAGGCTTGTTAGCCTATGGTTGATCAGCAATATTACTGACCTATAAATTGGCGGTAGGCAGAAACTAAGGCAAAGAAATCCTCAAATCCACAAAATGCGAGGGATTCTTGATCGTAGTAACTCATTCCTTCATCCAGCTCATCGATGCTGATTGCGAGCAAATTAGCTTGAATCATGACTTCATCGTCATGAAGGGCTATCGTATATTCGCGCCCAATATGCTGCCATTGATTCTCGGTCCCTTTTATTGACTCAGCAGCGAGTATAACCTCGTCTAACAAGGTAGGCGTTGCTTTAACTTCTTCATTGAACCATTGACCGATGACCTCGTGATCCATCGAAACTTGGACACGAATAGTTCCATCAATATCCTTTACAAACTGGTAATCCACACTATCCCCTTTTGGACGTAGACGTATTTTATGGTGTAGTGGCCATATTATGCAGTGGCTAAATATAAAAAGGGGAGCCAGTGGCTCCCCTCTACAAATATTATTTCACAAGCTAGCGACGATTACACCGCTGTTTGGAAAATAACTTCATCCGCTTTTGAGGTATATTGATTAAGCTGATCAAAATTCAGATAACGATAGGTATCTTCAGCGCTCTTATCCACTTCGTTCATATAAGCCTGATACTCATCAGCTGTTGGTAATTTTCCTAATAGTGCGGAAACAGCTGCCAGCTCAGCAGAGGCCAAGAACACATTAGCCCCTTGGCCAAGACGATTCGGGAAGTTACGCGTTGATGTCGATACCACCGTAGCTCCCTCAGCAACACGCGCTTGGTTACCCATACACAGTGAACAACCCGGTATTTCAACACGCGCTCCGCTCTTACCAAAGATGCTGTAATAGCCTTCTTCGGTCAGTTGAGCAGCATCCATTTTCGTCGGTGGCGCAACCCATAAGCGTGTTGGCAGTTGCCCCTTGTATTTATCAAGTAGTTTACCTGCCGCACGGAAATGGCCGATATTAGTCATGCACGAGCCGATGAAAACTTCATCGATTTTCTCGCCCTGTACATCAGAGAGAGTACGCGCATCATCAGGATCATTTGGCGCACAGAGGATAGGCTCTTTAATTTCGGAAAGGTCAATCTCGATTACTGCAGCGTACTCAGCATCGGCATCACCCTCAAGCAACTGTGGATCAGCGAGCCACTTTTCCATACCTTGAATGCGACGTTCGATCGTCCGACGATCGCCATAGCCTTCCGCGATCATCCACTTCAATAGAACGATATTCGAGTTAAGGTATTCAATAATAGGAGCTTGATCTAACTTAATAGTACATCCTGCTGCCGAGCGTTCTGCTGAAGCATCAGAAAGCTCAAACGCTTGTTCAACTTTAAGGTCAGGAAGGCCTTCAATCTCCAAAATACGCCCCGAAAAGACGTTCTTTTTACCCTTTTTCTCTACGGTTAATAAACCTTGTTTAATTGCATAAAGAGGAATTGCATGAACGAGATCACGCAAGGTAATACCCGGTTGACGTTCACCTTTAAAGCGAACTAATACCGATTCTGGCATATCTAATGGCATAACGCCCGTGGCAGCGGCAAAGGCAACGAGTCCTGAACCGGCTGGGAACGAGATACCAATTGGGAAACGTGTATGGGAATCTCCCCCTGTTCCTACCGTGTCAGGGAGTAACATACGGTTTAACCAGCTATGAATAATACCATCTCCCGGACGGAGCGAAACGCCACCGCGGTTCATAATAAAATCCGGTAATGTATGATGGGTTTGAACATCGACGGGTTTAGGATAAGCCGCTGTATGGCAAAACGATTGCATGACTAAATCTGCTGAAAATCCTAGACAAGCAAGATCTTTTAATTCATCGCGCGTCATTGGACCTGTCGTATCTTGTGAACCCACAGAAGTCATTTTAGGTTCACAATATTCACCAGGACGGATCCCTTCTACCCCACACGCTCTTCCAACCATTTTCTGCGCTAAAGAGTAACCGCGGGTACTTTTTTCCACAGGCTTAGCAATTCGGAAAGCATCACTCGCCGGTAATGCTAACGATTCGCGAGCTTTTGTCGTCAATCCACGACCAATAATTAACGGAATACGGCCACCCGCGCGAACTTCGTCCAACAACACTTCGGTCTTTAATTCAAAGCGAACAAGGACTTCATCGCTGTCATGCCGGCGAATTTCACCCTTATAAGGGTAGATATCGATGATATCTCCCATATTAAGATCGCTGACATCAACTTCAATCGGTAATGCCCCGGCGTCTTCCATCGTATTGAAAAATATTGGCGCAATTTTACTTCCTAGAACAACGCCGCCGCCCTTTTTATTTGGAACATATGGGATATCGTCACCCATAAACCATAATACAGAGTTAGTGGCGGATTTACGCGACGATCCTGTACCAACAACATCCCCCACATAAGCCAATGGGTAACCTTGAGTCGCTAGTTGTTCAATTTGCTTGATCGGGCCGACGTTCCCAGGCTCGTCTGGAACAATGCCTTCGCGTTCATTTTTTAACATGGCTAAAGCATGTAATGGAATATCAGGACGAGACCATGCGTCTGGTGCAGGGGATAAATCATCAGTGTTCGTTTCGCCTGTTACTTTAAATACTATAACAGTGATTTTTTCAGCTAATTCAGGGCGAGCGTTAAACCACTCAGCCTCGGCCCACGACTTGAGAATTTGCTGTGCATGGGGATTGCCCGCTTTCGCTTTTTCCTCAACGTCATAGAAATTATCGAACATTAAAAGAGTATGGGATAGGGCTTTTGCCGCTAAAGGGGCGAGAGAATCATCTTCTAATAGCTCGATCAAGGGATGGATATTGTACCCACCTTGCATCGTTCCTAACAGTTCAGTGGCTTTCTCACGAGAAACTAATGGAGATGTTGTTTCACCTTTCGTAATCGCGGCTAAAAAACCGGCTTTTACGTAAGCGGCTTCATCAACGCCAGGTGGAACTCGATTTACTAATAAGTCGATCAGAAACTCTTCTTCACCCTGCGGTGGATTTTTAAGTAGTTCCACTAGGGCAGCCATTTGGGTAGCATCTAAAGGTTTAGGCACGATCCCTTGGGTAGCACGTTCAGCAACGTGCTTACGGTATTCTTCTAGCACGACGTTCTCCTCGCTCACATTGTTATAGCTTTACGACCATCTTCTACCGATAAATTATCATCATTTTATGGATTTTTGATGGGTAGTTTAGCCTATTGAGAATAGCAGTATTTTTAACCTTTGTTAATCCGTTTACAAAAACACAACATAATTACTACCTCATTGAAAGCATAATCATTATAAAAGTCATCATTTTTTATGAGGTATTAGAGAATCATGCTGTACCCAGCATAAAATAATCCAATGAATAGAGGTCTCTTTACCTTAACTGGTTATATAGCCACTTAAAGAAAATCCACACAAACGCTAAACACACTGGCTTCTCATTTAAAAATTTATCATTTACTAAACGCCTAATTTCTAAAGCTGTCGAGCTTTTTTCTTTAAAAATGCTTAACATTTCGCGAATTGTAAAAATAAAAAAGCCGCAATAGAATCATTGCGGCTCTTAGTAACAAAACAAGCAAGAATTATCTCTTTTTCGCTTTAGGATTTGGCAGGTCGGTAATACTACCTTCAAACACTTCAGCGGCTAACCCAATAGACTCGTGCAAGGTTGGGTGAGCGTGAATGGTTAATGCGATATCTTCCGCATCGCAACCCATTTCGATTGCTAAGCCAATTTCGCCCAATAATTCTCCACCATTAGTTCCGACAATCGCTCCACCAATAACACGATGTGTTTCTTTATCGAAAATTAACTTTGTCATGCCATCAGCACAGTCGGAAGCAATGGCACGGCCTGACGCTGCCCACGGGAATGTAGCCGTTTCGTAGCTAATCCCCTGCTCTTTAGCTTCTTTCTCAGTCAGACCGACCCAAGCAACTTCTGGCTCAGTGTAAGCGATCGATGGAATAACCTTCGGATCAAAGTAGTGTTTCTTACCGGCGATCACTTCCGCGGCAACATGACCTTCGTGGACACCTTTGTGGGCCAACATCGGTTGCCCTACAATGTCACCGATAGCATAGATATGCGGTACGTTAGTACGCAGTTGCTTATCGACACGAATAAAGCCACGCTCATCGACATTAACTCCCGCTTTCTCAGCATCAAGGCCTTTACCGTTCGGTACACGACCAATCGCAACAAGTACTGCATCATAACGCTGTGGCTCGGAAGGCGCTTTTTTACCTTCCATTGTGACGTAAATACCGTCTTCTTTAGCTTCGACAGCAGTCACTTTCGTTTCAAGCATGAGGTTAAATTGCTTACTAATACGCTTAGTAAAGACTTTAACAACGTCTTTATCTGCGGCAGGAATAACCTGATCAAACATCTCTACCACATCGATCGATGATCCCAATGCGTGATAGACAGTAGCCATCTCTAGGCCGATAATGCCTCCGCCCATCACCAGTAAACGCTCAGGGACAGTCGTCAGCGCAAGCGCATCAGTTGAGTTCCATACGCGTGGGTCATCATGCGGAATAAACGGCAGCGTGATAGGACGTGAACCCGCCGCGATAATAGCGTTGTCAAAGTTGATAGTGGTCGTACCGCTTTCACCCTCTACAGACAAGGTGTTCGCCCCAGTGAATTTGCCCACTCCATTAACTACTGTGACTTTACGGCCTTTTGCCATACCCGCGAGGCCGCCGGTAAGTTGACCAATAACTTTGTCTTTCCAAGAACGTACTTTATCGATATCGGTTTCAGGTTTACCAAAGACAATTCCGTGAGCTTCTAAGGCTTTCGCTTCTTCAATCACTTTCGCGACATGTAATAACGCTTTAGATGGAATACACCCGACATTCAAACAGACTCCACCAAGAGTGCTGTAACGCTCAACCAAAACGGTTTCTAAGCCTAAATCGGCGCAGCGAAATGCTGCAGAATAACCTGCAGGACCGGCTCCAAGTACTACAACTTGGGCTTTAATCTCTGTACTCATCATGACCTCTTATTCGATTCTCCGGGCGTGATAGTGCAATTACCGTTCATGCCCATACTGTCCCGGAACCTGTGTAATGCAAGAGTTTACATAATCGTTAAAATTGTGCAAACCAGATTGCGTAAAGGTTAAATACTTTAGGGAATCGCAGATGAATATTCCAATCGAGGCATTGCACTCTTCCCTAATAAGATTGAGGCCGGCAAACGCCGACCTCAAAGTATTACATCACCAGACGGCGAATATCGCCAAGCACTTGGCCAATGTAAGAAATAAAGCGAGCACCGTCAGCACCATCTATCACTCGATGATCAAACGAGAGTGAAAGTGGCAGCATTAAACGCGGTGCAAACTCTTTTCCATTCCACACGGGTTTCATGGACGATTTTGAAACCCCTAATATCGCGACTTCTGGGGCATTAACGATAGGTGTAAAGGAGGTTGTGCCTAAGCCACCTAAACTTGAGATGGTAAAGCATCCTCCTTGCATATCAGCCGCAGTTAATTTACCAGAACGCGCTTTTTTAGAGACTTCCATCAGTTCACGAGAAAGCTCAATAATGCCTTTCTTATTAACATCGCGAAATACTGGTACGACCAATCCATTCGGGGTATCGACCGCAACACCAATGTTAATGTATTTTTTTAAGGTCAAACGTTGAGCATCTTCAGATAAAGAGCTGTTAAAACGCGGATAAGCTTCCAGTGCCTTAGCAACCGCCTTCATAATAAACACGACTGGCGTGATTTTAACATCCAGTTTTTGTTTATCGGCTTCAACGTTTTGTTGCTTACGGAAAGCTTCTAGTTCGGTAATATCCGATTCGTCAAAGTGAGTAACGTGCGGAATCACCATCCAGTTACGACTGAGGTTAGCACCAGAAATTTTCTGGATACGACCTAGTTCCACTTCCTCGACTTCGCCGAATTTACTGAAGTCGACTTTCGGCCAAGGTAGCATTCCTGGAAGGCCACTTACCGCCGCAGGTGCTGCATCCACACGTTTTAGTGCATCTTTAATATAAGACTGAACGTCTTCTTTAACGATACGTCCCTTACGCCCAGTCGCTTTAACCTTCGCTAAGTTAACACCAAATTCACGTGCTAGACGACGAATAACCGGCGTCGCGTGTACATAGGCGCTATTCTCGGCGAATTCATCCTTCGCCGTAGGTGCAACGGAAGGTGCCGTAGTCGAGGCAGCCTTAGCTGGGGCCGTGGTTGGTGCGGAAGATTTATCAGGCGTAGCCGCAGGCGCTTTTTCAGCGGCTGGAACATCGCTGCTAAAGACCATGATGGCAGAACCCGTGCTGACTTTATCGCCAACAGTTACTTGAATTTCGGTAACCGTACCGGCGAAAGGTGCTGGAACTTCCATCGATGCTTTGTCGCCCTCGACGGTGATCAGTGACTGTTCCAGTGAAACCTTATCACCGACTTTCACTAGAATTTCCGTCACTTCAACTTCGTCACCACCGATATCCGGAACGTTAACCACTTGGCTAGACGCAGCTGTCGTTGCAGCAGGCGCGGAGTCTTCCTTCGAGGACGTACTAGCAGGTGCTGAGGCTTCACCCGCAACCTCAAATGTCATAATGAGCGATCCGGTGTTTACCTTATCACCGGTACTCACTTTAATCTCTTTCACTTTTCCGGCAAAAGGTGCAGGCACTTCCATCGAGGCTTTATCGCCTTCGACGGTAAGTAGCGACTGTTCAAGTTCAACGGTATCGCCGACCTTAACAAGGATCTCGGTGACTTCCACTTCATCACCACCGATATCTGGCACCATCACGTCTTTTGCCGAAGCCGAAGCAGGCGCTTTTTCTACGGCAGGTTGAGCAGCCTCTGGGGCTGCTGCATTTTCTTCATTTTCAAAAATCATGATTAACGAGCCAGTTTCGACTTTATCACCCGTCGCAACTTTGATCTCTTTAATCACGCCTGCTTGAGGTGAAGGCACTTCCATTGAAGCTTTATCGCCTTCAACAGTAAGCAGAGACTGTTCGACTTCAACCTTGTCTCCAACCTTGACCAAGATCTCGGTGACTTCGACTTCGTCAGAACCGATATCTGGAACTTTGATCTCAATTGACATCTACTCTTACCTCTTACGCCAGACGTGGATTGACTTTGTCTGCATCAATATTAAATTTCTTAATCGCGTCGACAACCACTTGTTTATCAACTTCACCACGTTTAGCCAGTTCGCCTAATGCTGCCACCACCACATAGGAAGCATCTACTTCAAAATGGTGACGCAAATTTTCGCGGCTGTCAGAACGACCAAAACCATCCGTTCCTAATACACGGTAGTCACTGGCTGGAACATAGGTACGGACTTGCTCAGCAAATAACTTCATATAATCGGTTGAGGCGACAGCAGGTGCGTCACTCATAACTTGAGCAATATAAGGCACACGTGGCTCTTCTGCCGGATGCAGCATATTCCAACGCTCACAATCTTGACCATCACGGGCTAATTCAGTGAAAGAGGTTACGCTATAAACATCTGAGCCCACCCCATACTCCTCAGAGAGGATTTTCGCTGCGTCACGGACATGACGAAGAATCGCTCCTGAGCCGAGTAGCTGAACTTTACCTTTATCACCCGCTAACGTATCAAGCTTGTAGATCCCTTTACGAATCCCCTCTTCAGCACCTGAAGGCATTGCTGGCATATGGTAATTTTCGTTTAAGGTCGTGATGTAATAATAAACGTTCTCTTGCGCTTTGCCATACATACGCTCTAAGCCATCTTGCATGATGACAGCGACTTCATAAGCATAAGCCGGATCGTAAGAAATACAGTTAGGGATGGTTAGCGATTGAATATGACTATGGCCATCTTCGTGCTGTAGCCCTTCACCGTTTAAGGTCGTGCGTCCTGACGTTCCGCCAATTAAGAACCCACGTGCCTGTTGGTCACCGGCTGCCCAACACAAGTCGCCGATACGTTGGAAACCAAACATTGAGTAGTAAATATAGAATGGGATCATGGGCAAATTGTTCGTGCTATAAGAAGTCGCGGCCGCTAACCATGACGCGCCTGCACCCAATTCGTTGATACCTTCCTGTAGAATTTGGCCTTTCTCATCTTCTTTATAGTAAGCCACTTGCTCGCGGTCTTGCGGCGTATACTGCTGACCATTCGGGCTATAAATACCAATTTGACGGAATAGACCTTCCATACCAAAGGTACGCGCTTCATCCGCTAAGATCGGGACGAGACGTTCTTTGATAGAGTTATTTTTCAACATCACATTCAGCGCACGAACGAAAGCGATGGTCGTTGAAATCTCTTTGTTTTGCTCTTCTAACAAAGATTGGAATTCACTTAACGCTGGCATCTGAAGTTCTTCAGTAAATTCTGCTTGGCGTGTTGGCAAATAACCGCCCAAGTTTTCACGCTGCTTATGCAGATATTTATACTCTTCAGAGTCTTCAGAGAACGTCACATAAGGGAGTTTTTCAAGATTCTCATCAGCTACAGGAACATTGAAGCGGTCGCGAATATAACGTACCCCTTCCATGTTCATTTTCTTCACTTGGTGAGCGATGTTTTTACCTTCTGCTGTTTCTCCCATGCCATAACCTTTAACGGTATGAGCAAGGATGACAACTGGCTTACCTTTAGTCTCTTGCGCTTTTTTAAACGCTGCATAGATTTTCTTCGGATCGTGGCCACCACGGTTCAATGCCCAGATCTCTTCATCTGACATATCTTTAACTAAGGCAGCTGTTTCCGGGTAGCGACCAAAGAAGTGTTCACGCACATAGGCACCATCACGAGATTTAAAGGTTTGGTAGTCACCATCAACGGTTTCGTTCATTAGGGTGATCAGTTTGCCACTCGTGTCTTTGCGTAGCAATTCATCCCAACGACCGCCCCAAATGACTTTGATAACTTCCCAACCCGCGCCACCAAAGATACCTTCTAATTCGTTAATGATTTTACCATTACCTGTAACAGGTCCATCCAGACGCTGTAAGTTACAGTTAATCACAAAAACTAAATTATCGAGTTTTTCGCGCGTTGCGATAGTAATTGCACCTTTAGATTCCGGCTCATCCATTTCGCCATCACCTAAAAAGGCATAGACAGTCTGTGCTGCGGTATCTTTGAGGCCACGGTGTTCAAGGTATTTCAAGAATTTAGCTTGATAAATCGCACCCAAAGGCCCTAATCCCATCGATACTGTTGGGAACTGCCAAAAATCAGGCATTAATTTAGGATGCGGATAAGATGAAAGACCTTTACCGTCAACTTCTTGGCGGAAGTTATTCATCTGCTTTTCCGTCAGACGTCCTTCAAGGAAAGCACGTGCATAAACCCCTGGGGAAATGTGACCTTGGAAATAAACTAAGTCACCGCCATCTTTTTCGGTTCGTGCACGGAAAAAATGGTTAAAGCAAACTTCGTAAATAGTCGCTGAGGATTGAAATGAAGCCATATGCCCGCCCAGCTCCAAATCTTTCTTAGAAGCACGCAGTACAGTCATGATCGCATTCCAACGAATGGCTGAACGAATGCGACGCTCTAAACTGCTATTACCTGGATAGGTTGGCTCATCTTCCGTTGGGATGGTGTTAATATAATCTCTGACTGTTGAACCAGCCGCGACATTGACACCACCATTGCGAGCCGCACTCAATACTTGGTCTATCAAATACTGTGCGCGTTCAACACCTTCTTCACGGATGACCGATTCAATCGCCTGTAGCCAGTCGCGAGTTTCAATCGGATCCACGTCATTTTGTAGATGGTCTGACATGGGGGATTCCTTATCTGTATCTGTACATTGAAATTGATAATATTGCTGAGAAGAGGCCACAGTTTAGCTATTAACCCATTCTCACTCTTTGTAACTCGATAACTCAATCTTTTCTTTGCTGTAAACGACGTAGCGAGCGCTCACGCCGGGATTGCTCCCGATTTCTTTCCAATAAAATCTCTTCAAGAAAGGCCAAGTGTGAATTAGATTCTTCACGGGCTTTTTCAGGTTGTCGTGCAACAATGGCTTCGTAAATTCTGGCACGATGCCCACTGACTTTCGTCAACATCTCACGACGAGAGTAGAGTAATTCAAAATTCGAGCGTACGTTTTGCTTGAGTATTGGGCCCATAGCCCGAACTAAATGCAGCAAAACTACGTTATGCGCGGCTTCAGTCACAGTAATTTGATAATCAATAACCGCATCCGCTTCAGCGTCTAAATCGCCACTGTCTTGCGCTTTTTGAATCGCGAGATGGTAATGATTGATTCTCAGTAAATCGTCTTCTGTGCCCCTTAGGGCTGCATAATAGGCTGCAATACCTTCCAATGCATGACGCATCTCAAGTAAATCGAATTGAGATTCACTGTGCTGTGCCAATAGTCCTATAAGCGGATCACTCACGCTTTGCCAAAGACTGTCTTGAACATACGTGCCACCACCGTGGCGACGATACAATAATCCTTTTGCCTCCAAACGCAAGATAGCCTCTCGTACAGAGGGACGAGAAACATCAAATTGTCGAGCAAGTTCACGCTCTGGCGGTAGTTTTTCACCAGGTCGCAGGGTCCCTTCTCGAATCAAGGACTCTACTTGCTGCTCTATAACATCAGAAAGCTTCGGCTGCCTGATTTTACTATAAGCCATTATACTCGTCGTCATTGTTGCTCTTTTGAATTGGTCATACCAATTTTCCACAAGACGGTGTAAGCTAACAAAACATTTACTTACTGTCTATATTACGTTCACTGAACTTAGCGACAGATCAAAAAATTTATCTGCTATTCACTGAATACCAAAAGCGCTTCTTGTCATAAAAATCGTCCAATCCTCGAAAAAAACCACAACATCAAGCTCTGAATAATCCATATCGGATAAAATTAAAAACTATTTATTGTCATATGATCATAATATTATCCAGTATAAATAGTAAATAGAAAGACAAATACACTTTTCCTGCTCACTATTTTACTTAGTGTGTACTGCATTTATCTGACAATTCCTTAATTTCAGCGTAGTAATTCAGTCCCATAACCCCGTAAAATAAATGACACAGTCTGTCACATTCTCCTTACAGCCTGAAATAAGGTATAAGAAAATAACGCGAGAGGAATTTATGAGCGAGCAACAAACCAGTTCGTTAAAACGGGGGCTGAAAAACAGGCATATTCAGTTGATAGCCTTAGGGGGAGCAGTAGGTACAGGGTTGTTCTTAGGTCTCGCCCAGACGATTAAAATGGCAGGCCCATCCGTGCTATTGGGGTATGCGATTGGTGGTTTCATCGCCTTTCTGATTATGCGCCAATTAGGTGAAATGATCGTTGAAGAGCCAGTTGCAGGCTCTTTCAGTCACTTTGCTTATAAATATTGGGGCGGGTTTGCTGGGTTTGCTTCAGGGTGGAATTACTGGGCTCTCTATGTGTTAGTCGCCATGGCGGAACTCTCAGCGGTTGGCCTATATATCCAATACTGGTGGCCAGAAATTCCAACATGGGCCTCCGCAGCAGTCTTTTTTATCCTGATTAATGCCATCAATCTCGCTAATGTCAAAATTTACGGTGAGTTAGAATTTTGGTTCTCAATCATTAAAGTTGCCGCGGTCATTGCAATGATTGGTTTTGGTGCATGGCTGCTATTGAGTGGTCACGGCGGTCCACAAGCCTCTATTACTAACATCTGGGCTTATGGTGGATTTTTCCCTCATGGTGCATCGGGATTAATCACCGCGATGGTCATCATCATGTTTTCCTTTGGTGGACTAGAACTCGTTGGCATCACTGCAGCAGAAGCTGCCGATCCACAGCAAAGTATTCCTAAAGCCACTAATCAAGTGATCTACCGTATCTTGATTTTCTATATCGGATCATTAGCTATTCTGCTATCGCTTTATCCTTGGACAAAAGTTATTGAGGGTACCAGCCCTTTTGTCTTAATTTTCCATGAACTTGGCGATAAACTGGTCGCGAATACACTGAACGTTGTCATCTTGACAGCCGCCTTATCCGTCTACAATAGCTGTGTCTACTCTAATAGCCGGATGCTCTACGGTCTAGCCAAACAAGGGAATGGCCCGAAGGCTCTGCTTAATGTCGATAAACGCGGTGTACCGTACGTTGCATTAGGGGTATCCGCATTAGCCACCGCTTTAGTGGTTCTACTGAACTATCTTAAACCCGGCCAAGCATTTGGCTTATTAATGTCGCTTGTCGTATCCGCACTGGTCATTAATTGGGCGATGATTAGTTTGGCTCATATGCGTTTTCGTCAAGCGAAAACTCGCCAAGGAATTACCCCGCGCTTCCCAGCACTATTTTATCCGCTTGGTAACTGGGTATGCCTGCTATTCATGATTGCGATTTTGGTAATTATGCTGACGATTCCGGGGATGGCAATTTCCGTCTGGTTAATCCCTATTTGGATCGCTATTTTAGGTGTTGGTTATTTTATCAAGAAAAAAACAGCCAAATAGATATAACGGGGGGGACTCCCCCCCATATTTTAAAAAATCACCCCCGCCAAAGTCAGTAATGCTGTGACCAACACGACGACTAATGTAATACGTTTTGCTAGAGCAACAGCAATACGGGGCATTTCGACGTTATCTTTACAGGGATCACGTTCCAGAGAAAATTGCGCGAGGACTGACAGTACATGATAAGGTTTATGTCGCAAATCAGTCATAAAACGCCACCATGCAGGAAGCGCCTTTTCTCCATGTCCTAGAAAGACATAGGCCAAGCCAACAATCCTCACGGGGATCCAATCTATCCAAAATAATAGCTGGTCAATACCCGATTTATCACGGTCTAACGGATTTTGTTTCGCTAGCCATCCCTGCCAAGCCCGTAAAAACGCGTAGCCAAGTAAGCATACGGGACCATAACTTCCCCCTACTACAAACCAAAACAAAGGAGCCAAGTAAAAACGGTAGTTTATCCATAAAAGCGCATTTTGGAGTTCGCGTAAATAGAGTTTATCTGTGGTATTACTCGGCATGGGGTGTATCGCGCTCAGCTCTTCAGCCATAGCTTGACGTCCAGTAACATCCTGTTGATTTGCAGAGCGGAGGTAATCACGGTAATGCTGACGGCTTTCTCCTGCGCCAATACATAAGACACCGACGACTATCCAGACGATTAACGATAATATGCCGAATAATAGACCCGAAATCGCATGAAGAATAAGCGTAAATACCAGCATTACTAAAACGACCAATCCGACAGTCCGCGTCATTGAAAAATGATGTTGTTGGCGAAATAAAGGTGCAAGTCGGCACTCAAGCTGCCAACGCTCGCCCCACTTGAATAAACGTTCACAAATAAGAACTAATAAAAGTGTAAATAACGTCATGGGGTAATTCGACTCCCTTGGATAACTATCGTGATGATGCAATAAGTGAATAAAAATAATTCCAATCAAAAGACTCGCCTGGGTCAGTTTTACGACCCGGTGATATAGCAGAGTGCCCGGCTATGTTTTTACTTTTTAACGCATAAGTCTGTATAAGTGCGTGAGTAACAGCCGTCAATGCTTGATATTGATTTTCGGTATAGGGCAATTCATCGGTACCTTCCAGTTCAATCCCGATTGAAAAATCATTGCAATTTTCAATACCCTCATAAACTGACTGCCCGGCATGCCATGCTCGTTTATCAAATGGCACATATTGCACTATCTCACCTTCTCGGCGAATCAGGCAATGTGCAGCAACGCGTAGCTGTGCTATCTGAGCAAAATAAGGGTGCTGATCAGCACATAAGGTCCCGGTAAATAGCTGGTCAATATAGGGCCCGCCGAACTCACCAGGGGGTAAACTGATATTATGGATAACCAGTAAATTCGGTGTCACGCCTTCAGGTCGCTCATTGTAATGGGTAGAAGGAACTCTACGCGCTAGCGTTAACCAATGATCTTTTATCTTCAACATGGTCAATATCGTTAACCACTCGTCTAAGTGGCCCTTTTAGTCATTAAGGTTGGCTGAGTCGTAGCCAGTTTGCGGACAAGATTACCACAGCTATTTCAGGATAACTCACAAGCTTTATATTAGTGCTCTAGAAAATCAATGCTGCTTCTTAGAGATAACTCGCACCCCCTGACTCTAGCACTTCCTAATACCCTATTATCCCCTTATTACTGAAGTAATATTTACTCAGGAGGATAAGAATGGAACAGGGATTTACATTGATCGAACTGATGATCGTCATTGCAATTATCGCTATTTTAAGTTCGCTGGGTATACCGGCCTACCAAGGCTATTTACAAAAAGCGGCACTGACCGATTTGCTTCAAGTGCTTCAGCCCTATAAAACCGCCGTTGAACTGTGCGCATTGGAAAAAGGACAACTCAACCATTGTAACGCCGGACAAGAGGGAATACCGCATACCCGCACAACACGTTATATTGCAGAGCTGACTATTAATCAGGGACTGATCAGCGCACAGGGGACAAACACGCTAAAGGGATTAAGCGCTGAATTAATCCCGACACTGAATGCAGAACAAGGTGCACTCAGTTGGCAAAGACGTTGTAGAGCAGCAAATCAAACATTGCGTGAAAATTGCGAACAGCAACTACGTTATGATGATGCAGGAAATAAACCATGAGTACAAAAGCCGAGGCTCTAAAAGGATTTTGTGATGGGCATCCTGCCATCCTTGTTAAGGAAGATGATGATGCCATCTATCTCATTGTGGTCTCTTTCCCTTCAGCTGAAGAGGTTGCCCAACTGACTTTTTCATGTCAGAAAGAAATTCATATCGAAAGTGTACCAGAGACACAATATCACTCTTTAACTACAGCTCGGTCAGCCACGTTTTATCTAGATCCTATTGAAGACGAGCCATTGACTACCGTAGCGTATTGCCAAAAAATTCTCTTGCAAGCCGTGCAACAAAAAGCCTCCGACATCCATATTGAACCTAACGCGAAAGGAGCAAGAATTCGCTTTAGAATCGATGGCGTTTTGCACCCTTATACACATCTCAATTTAGATGAAACAACCGCGATTGAGAGCCGGTTTAAACTTTTAGCCGGTGTCGATATCGCAGAAAATCGACGACCTCAAGATGGCCAACTCTGTTTTACGCACCAAGAGATCGAGTATTCTTTTCGATTAGCCACATTACCGACAAAGTTTGGTGAAAAAGTAGTGTTGCGATTGCTTGAAACCTTTAAAGGTGATCTAACTTTAGATCATTTAGGCATGCCTACTGAACAACTGAATCTGCTTAAAAAAGCATTAAATAACCCACAAGGACTCATCATTGTGACCGGTCCGACAGGGAGCGGTAAAACCGCCACTCTGTATAGTGCGCTCAACTCGCTGAATAGTACTGAGCGTAATCTCTGTAGTGTGGAAGATCCGATTGAACTCGTTCTTGCGGGAATTAACCAAACACAAATTAACCTCAAGGCGGGCCTCGATTTTCCGCTCATCCTACGTGCGCTCCTACGCCAAGACCCTGATATCGTCATGATTGGTGAAATTCGAGATAACCCAACGGCGGATATTGCAATAAAGGCCGCACAAACCGGCCACCTTGTTCTTAGTACTCTACATACTAATTCTACTGTCGATACCTTAAGCCGGCTGACTCAAATGGGAATTGTTGAGTATCTCCTTGCCAGCTCATTAAAACTTATCATCGCTCAGCGCTTGGTGAGGCGACTCTGCCCTCGCTGCCGTACTCCCTCTCCTGAGCCGTTAGCATTCCGTCCGTCTCAGCCATCATCTCAACATTGGCTGGCCAAAGGGTGCCAACACTGTTTTTCTGGTTATAGTGGTCGTGTAGCATTGTTTGAATTACTCCCGATAGATGCAGTAATCCAAAATGCCCTTATTCAGCATTTCCCCCCTCAACAGATACGAGATCTCTTAAAAGAAAAGAAGATAAAGGACTTATACGAGGCAGGCATCGATGCAGTGACCAAAGGAACAACAACATATCAAGAAATTATAAGAGTAATAGGGGTACAGGATGTCGAATCTTAATTTATATCGATGGCACGGCATTGATATGGATGGACAATATTGTACAGGCTATCAATTTTCACCTTATCGATATCGCGCTGAGGCTCTTTTACTCGCAGAAGGAATTATTCCCTATCAACTCACACGCATACATTATCGCTATTTCACATCTTGGCATCGGAAAACGCTCATCATCTTTTTTCAACAACTTGAATCCATGCTTAATGCCGGGCTGACGTTAACCGCCAGTCTTGAATTATTAATCGAGAACCAGTCATCTCTGCCTTGGCGGATAATGATAGAGCTTCTAGTTAAAAAAATTTCAGCCGGTGAAAAATTGTCTACAGCTCTTGAACAATGGCCACAAATTTTCTCGCCAACGGTTTCAGCATTAATCCGTGCGGGTGAGTTTACTGGACATCTTCCTAACAGCTGCCGACAAGTTTCTAACCTTTTAACACAACAACAGATAATGCACGAAGAGATGGTTGCCGCCTTACGTTATCCTTGTATCACCCTTTTTTTCCTTATAATGACAACTAGCGGGCTGCTGCTTTTTATCCTACCTGAATTCGCACTTATGTATCAGTCGCTCAATACACCGCTCCCTCTATTTACGCAATGGCTCTTAACGACTTCTCAATTTTTAAATCATTACACCCCGCTATTTTTCATTATCTTGGCTCCATTACTCTCTACCATCTACTATTTGGATAAACGATACCCTAAATGGAGATTGACTCGTCATCGACGGTTATTGAAAGTACCTGTTTTAGGGCGATTATGGCAAAGCAGACAGCTTTCATTATTTTTTTCGACGCTAGCCAGTACCCAGCAAGCTGGACTTACCCTAGTTAATGGTTTACAGCTGGTCACTGAAATTTTTACTTCTCCACTTTGGAAAAAACGTACTGAAGCTATTTACGAATCCCTGCATCGTGGGGAAAAATTATCTCAAGCAATGGCTCATTATGAGGAGTATCCTGCATTATCTTTACTACTCATTCGTTCAGCAGAAGAAACTGGGCAATTAGAAAATGCATTTCTTCAGTTGGCAAATTGGTATTCTCAACAGGCAACTACCCTGCGACAACGTTTCACTCAGGGGCTAGAACCGGTGATACTGGCACTCAGTGGTGGATTAGTCGGTAGCGTCGTCATTGCACTCTATCTCCCTATCTTTTATCTAGGCGAGGCATTAAGTTAATCCCTTTACACCCGAGGTTTACACGCCTGCATATCATCTTCATACTGACCCAATAACTGAGGAATTAAGCGCATTAGTAAGACTAATTAACAAAATTAGGACGATAAAAGATGACGTATATTGTGGCGCTAACGGGTGGCATTGCGAGTGGTAAATCGACAGTCGCTAATCTTTTTGCAGAACATCAGGTCGACATTATTGATGCAGACGTAATTGCGCGTGAAGTGGTTGAACCTGGACAGCCAGCGTTACAGGCAATGACTACATACTTCGGTAATCAGATTTTATTAGAAAATGGCAGCCTAAATCGTAAACACTTACGGACTATTATTTTTTCCGATCCTGAGCATAAACAATGGTTGAATCAGCTACTCCACCCATTAATTCAACAAAGAACGCTGCAAAAAATTGCACAATGTTCCGCTGAATGGTGTTTGTGGGTCGTACCACTTTTAGTCGAAAATCGCCTTCACTCTTTGGCACAGCGAGTGATAGTCGTCGATAGCGATGAAGATCGGCAAATTGAACGAGTCTGTCAACGTGACCACATCACGAAGTCAGAAGCCATTGCGATTATTCAGTCACAAGCAACACGACAACAACGCTTAGCCATCGCCGATGATATTATCGATAATAATTTGCCTCAAAGCGCTTTAGCCGAAAAAGTTGCTCAACTTATTTTGACTTATAATCAATTGGCATCGGAATATAAGGGGCGCAACCTATGACTCAGTCAACAATCTGTTTTGAATACCCACTTAATGAAAAAATGCGTAGCTGGCTACGTGTCGAATATCTTCTGCAACAATTAGTGGCTTCAAAAGATACAGATTCGCCACAGGCTTGCTTACTGTTCCTACGTACCCTTACCGAACTTCTTGATATTTTTGAGCGTAATGAACTGCGTGCTGATTTACTTAAAGAACTTGAAAAACAACAGGGGAAATTAAATCAGTGGTTAAACGTTCCAGGTATTGATATCCAAACCGTTCACGAATTGATCAACCGGCTGATTACTCATAGTCAAACAATTAATATTGCACCCAAATTTGGTAGCACTTTTAAAGAAGACCGATTTATCGGTCAACTACGTCAACGTTTGTCTATACCCGGAGGCTACTGTAATTTTGATACACCAACGCTCCATCTTTGGCAGCATCTCCCAGTAGAAAAACGCCAAGCACAACTGGACCATTGGTATTCTGAATTGGCATCGTTACATCTTTGTTTGCAGACGATTTTACATTTAATCAGGCAAAGTAGCCGACTTCATGATGTACAAGCTCAACAAGGATTTTATCAACATTCCGCTGAGGATAAAGATTTGGTTCGTTTATTCCTCAATCGTGACGATGAAATTTATCCGCTACTCTCTGGCCACAAGACCCGTTTTTCGATTCGCTTTTTTCCATTTGAAAACGATGGTAGAGTCCCTGAAACTTTATTGTTCCAGCTCGCTTGCTGTTAAGAGATATTATGCAACCAGAAATTACCACAGTGAACTGCCCACAATGTCAAAAAGATGTCATTTGGGATGCGTTAAGCCCTTGGCGTCCTTTTTGCTCTAAACGTTGCCAAATGATCGACTTAGGGGAATGGGCCGCTGAAGAAAAATCTATTCCAGGCCAACCAACACATTTCGATCATGAAGCATGGAGCGAACAAGACCCTGAGTCATAGAACTCAATAACTTTCGCTACAGTTCTCCTCTTACTAATCGTTCAACCATTTCAATATTCGCTGGTGGGAACTCATCAGCATTTAAATGAGTCTGGGGGACCCAGCGCTGAGGCTGTCCCTCTTTGCCCCATGGTTCTCCACCCCACTGTTCCACTAAATAAAAATGCAAGATAACGCTGACTTCTTGATAAGTATGGTTTGCCGTTCCGACCGCTAGCGCCTCGGTAACCACTATTCCAGTCTCCTCCATCAACTCGCGCGTTAATCCCTCTAGCGCTGACTCGCCAGCTTCGATTTTTCCACCCGGAAATTCCCACTTGTTCGCCATATGCGACGTTGATGCCCGTTGTGTGAGAAAAATTTCTTTTTTATCGTTACGAATAATACCTACCGCAACTTGGAGATGTTTCATTACTCACTTCCTCGCTGAACAACCACTGTGATATTACGGACAGTAAAAAGGTCCATGTTTCCATGAACCTTTTTCTTATTATCTGCCATGACGGGATAAAATTATGCTAGGCGTCCATGACATTGTTTAAATTTCTTACCTGAACCGCAAGGACAAAGATCGTTGCGTCCGACTTTGCGCTCACCCACTTGATTAGCCAGCTCATTAGCAACAGCGGTTTCATCATCGACATGGCTAAGTTGTTGTTGCTCAGCTAACCGTTCTGCATCTTCACGAAACTGCTGTTCCATTGCTTCCACTTCTTCAGGCATCCGTACTTGTACTTTGCTCAACGTACTGATAACTTCGTATTTCAGCGCTTCAAGCATATTAGCGAACATCGCAAAAGATTCACGTTTATATTCCTGCTTAGGATCTTTTTGCGCATAACCACGTAAGTGGATACCTTGACGTAGGTAATCCATCGCTGCAAGGTGCTCTTTCCATAGCGTATCAAGCGTTTGCAACATAATCCCTTTTTCAAAGCTGCGCATAGTGTCTACACCCACCGCCGCTTCTTTATCAGCATATTGTTCCAACGACTGTTGCAAAATACGTTCGCGTAGCACTTCTTCATGCAGCTCAGGTTCTTTATCCAACCATTCAGCAATAGGCAAGTGCAACTCGAAGTCAGTACGTAAACGTTCTTCTAAACCTGATACATCCCACATTTCTTCTAACGATTGTGGTGGGATAAATTGGCTAATCGTTGAGCTCAGAACATCCTCGCGGATACTACTAATGGTTTCGCTCACATCAGATACATCGAGCAGTTCATTACGCTGTGAATAAATAGCCTTACGTTGATCATTCGCAACATCATCATATTCTAATAGTTGTTTACGAATATCAAAGTTACGGCTTTCAACTTTACGTTGTGCATTCGCAATCGCTTTAGTCACCCAAGGATGCTCAATGGCTTCTCCAGGTTTCATACCTAGCTTACGCATCATACCCGACACGCGATCTGAGGCGAAAATACGCATCAGAGCATCTTCCATCGAAAGATAGAAACGTGATGATCCTTTATCACCTTGACGTCCCGCACGTCCACGAAGCTGGTTATCGATACGACGTGATTCATGACGCTCTGTACCGATAATGTGTAGGCCGCCTGCGTCAAGTACCGCATCATGGCGTTTTTGCCAAGCCTCTTTAATTTCAGCGATTTGAGCTTCAGTTGGATCAGTTAAAGCATCAACTTCTGCATGCCAGCTACCACCTAACATAATATCCGTACCACGGCCAGCCATGTTAGTCGCGATAGTCACGGCGCCAGGTTGACCGGCTTGTGCAATGATATCAGCTTCGCTTGCATGAAATTTCGCATTCAATACACTGTGTTTGATACCTGCTCGCGCTAACGCATCGGCGACGACTTCTGATTTTTCAATCGAGATCGTACCCACTAACACCGGTTGTCCACGAGAAGTACAATCTTTAATATCTTCAATAATCGCATCGATTTTTTCTTTCTCGGTCATATAGACCAAGTCAGCGTTATCTTTACGTACCATCGGACGGTTCGTCGGAACAACGATCGTGTCCAATTTATAAATACTGCTAAACTCAAAGGCTTCTGTATCTGCAGTACCGGTCATTCCCGCCAATTTTTCATAAATACGGAAATAGTTTTGGAACGTGATCGAGGCTAAGGTTTGGTTTTCATTCTGAATCTCAACCCCTTCTTTCGCTTCAACGGCTTGGTGCAACCCTTCTGACCAGCGGCGCCCTTGCATGGTACGTCCGGTATGTTCATCAACAATAACCACTTCACCATCTTTGACAATGTAGTCAACGTCACGGGTAAAAAGCGCATGAGCACGTAGCGCCGCCGTTACATGGTGCATTAGCATGATGTTCGTCGGTGAGTAAAGTGACTCGCCCTCTTCCATGATATGTTGTGCAACAAGCAACTGCTCAATTTTTACCAAACCACGCTCAGTCAGATGCACTTGACGGGCTTTTTCGTCAACCGAGAAATCGCCTTCCCCTTGGAAAGTATCGGAGTCCTCTTTATCTTGGCGGACTAGATGAGGAATAATTTTATTTACTTGAATATAAAGCTCGGAACTGTCTTCCGCTGGTCCAGAGATAATCAACGGCGTACGCGCTTCATCGATCAAGATGGAGTCAACTTCATCGACTAAGGCGTAATGAAGTTTTCGCTGAACGCGTTCTTCTGGACTGAATGCCATATTATCGCGAAGATAATCGAAGCCATATTCGTTATTCGTCCCATAAGTGATATCGGCGGCATAAGCTGCACGTTTTTCTGGCGCTTGCATACCCGGTAAGTTAATCCCGATTGTCAGGCCTAAAAACTCAAATAATGGACGGTTATTTTCAGCATCCCGCTGTGCTAAGTAGTCGTTGACAGTGACGACATGTACACCTTTACCACTTAACGCATTAAGATAAGCAGGAAGGGTGGCGGTTAAGGTTTTACCTTCACCAGTACGCATCTCTGCAATGCAGCGTTCATTCAATACCATGCCGCCTAATAATTGCACATCAAAATGACGCATGTTGAAAACACGTTTACTTGCTTCGCGTACCGTCGCAAAGGCTTCAGGAATAAGGCTTTCGAGGCTTTCGCCTTTTTCAAGGCGTTGACGGAACTCAGTCGTCTTTGCTTTCAGCTGCTCGTCACTCAGCGCAACGTAGTCAGGTTCCATTTTATTGATAACATCAACCACCTTACGCATACGACGTAAGGTACGATCATTACTACTACCAAATATTTTTGTTAATAACTTCATTACCATGATTATAAATTCTCTATTTTGACAACAATTTCACGTGTTCTAACTAACATTATTTTTATTTTTTAACCGTGAAGTGGGCCAGCTCGTATACCTTGAACTTGAGCTAACCAATGCCCCGTGGAAAAAATATTATAGGGTCTTGTTTGTAGGGGGGTACGACGACGTCTGTTTAACTGAATGGCAGCTGTTGACGTCAATAAGGCAATTAATGAATAAAGAGCCGTCAGGCTTTTTACCGTTAACTTGGTATAAGCAGTATCTACCGTCGTCGTTCTGGGTAGTGAGAAAGAAAGGTGACGGATAACCGCACGCAAGGTTTGTTGATGCCAAAAATGATGGATATAAGTTGGGCGAGAGACCAGTTCACGCAATCGAATAATATTGTCGTTTTGCGCTTGCGCGGACAATGAGAGTCTGTTGGATACGGCAACATCGTTGGTATTGGCTATCAGGCCGCTAGTAAAAGGTAAACCTAATCCTGCCGCAACAATCCCTAATAAGAGATGCGGCCACAAATAACGTCTACCCAGTTGTCCCCAGCGCGAAATCAAACCAATCACAAGTCATCCATTGATATTGAAAAATATCTTCTATTATCGTTATTAAGGATAGGTGAAGTCTTTTCCTGATTTTCCTGCCTACAGAATAACGTTGATAGTAGCATCAATCTACTCATGCCACACTAATGATTACAGTGAGCAACTGAAAAAGCGTTTAACCGCATAGATTTCGTACAAATAAAAACGAGCCAGCTGAACGGAGAGAAATCAGCATGGCCCGTCTTAAGTCACGGAATAAACCGTTAATAATATTACGCGAGGACGAAGTTTTTCAGTCTAAACGATTGTGGAATTTCAGCTTCGCTTTCAAACGTTGCCCATTCAAAGGCTTCTTGATTAGCTAAAACAGCTTGAAGTAGTTTATTGTTAAGACCATGCCCAGATTTATATGCTGAAAAAGCGCCAATCATGTTATGGCCGCACATAAATAAATCGCCAATCGCATCTAACATCTTGTGACGAACAAATTCGTCATCAAAACGCAGGCCTTCTTCGTTTAAGACTCTAAAATCATCCAGTCCGATTGCACAGTCAAGACTTCCGCCCAGGCACAGGCCACGAGACTGTAGTTGCTCAATATCGCGCATAAAACCGAAAGTACGGGCGCGGCTAATCTGACGAATAAAGGCTTCCGTTGAAAAATTCAGTCGATAGTTCTGTGAACTCGAGTCAATAGCCGGGTGCTTAAAGTCTATTGTGAAATCGAGTGAAAAACCGTTATAAGGCTTAACTTCAGCCCATTTATCGCCATCTTCAACGCGAACCGCTTGTTTAACACGTAAGAATTTCTTCGCACTGTTGAGTTCTTCGACGCCAGCATCCATCAGTAAGTACACGAAAGGAGCTGCACTGCCGTCCATAATAGGAATTTCAGGCGCATCGACTTCAACAATAATATTATCAATCCCTAACCCAGCCAATGCTGAATTAAGATGTTCAACCGTAGAAATGCGAATTCCTTGGTCGTTGATAAGGCAAGTACTAAGCATCGTGTCGCGCACAAATTTAGCATCAGCCGGGAAATCAACCGGTGGATTCAGGTCAGTGCGGCGATAGATGACCCCAGTATTTGCTGGCGCAGGCCGCAGGTTCAGCGTCACTTTCTTACCGGTATGTAAACCGACACCAGTGGCCTGAACTATACGTTTTAATGTCCTTTGTTTGATCATCGTATCAATCTCGCAAAATTACTTTTCCAAATGGGAATATACCCCATAAACGGTTGGAGACTTTAGCACAAAAAGCGGCAGCCGCCAATTTTCAGTAATATCTTAATCAGCTTGTTTACGTAAGAACGCTGGAATATCGAGATAATCCGGCTCTTTATTCGGCTGTGAAGCTGGCTCATTGGTCACTTTTGCCGCAGTTTTGTTCTCTTGCGGTAAAGGCGTTAAGCCATGTTGCTGATAACGATGGTCAACCACAGGTTGTGCGTTATTCTTGTTCGTCACTAAGGTAATTTCTGGACGCTTGTCCATACCAATTCCCGTGGCAACAACGGTTACGCGTAATTCATCGTTCATCTCTGGATCCAGAGAGGTACCGATAACAACTGTCGCGTTGTCTGAAGCAAAGGCGCGAATAGTATTCCCGACAGTTTCAAACTCATCGAGGCGTAAATCAAAGCCAGCGGTAATGTTGACCAACACGCCACGTGCGCCTGAAAGATCGATATCTTCAAGTAATGGACTGGAAATCGCCATTTCAGCAGCTTCTTCAGCACGATCTTCACCACAAGCGATACCCGATCCCATCATGGCATAACCCATTTCAGACATCACAGTACGCACATCGGCAAAGTCGACGTTCATCAGACCCGGACGGGTAATCAGCTCAGCGATACCCTGCACCGCACCTTTAAGCACGTCGTTCGCTGCACCAAAAGCATCTAGTAAAGAGATACCACGGCCTAATACTTTTAGTAACTTATCATTCGGTATGGTGATCAAGGAATCAACGTGCTTAGACAGTTCCGCAATTCCTTGTTCAGCAAATGCCATACGCTTTTTGCCTTCAAAGTTGAACGGTTTAGTTACCACAGCTACAGTTAAGATACCAAGGTCTTTAGCGACCTCAGCAACCACAGGTGCGGCACCCGTACCGGTACCACCGCCCATTCCTGCTGCGATAAATACCATATCGGCACCGTCCAAAGCTGCACGTAACGCTTCACGATCTTCTTCGGCGGAGTTACGTCCCACTTCTGGGTTTGCCCCTGCGCCTAATCCCTTAGTAATATTATTACCAATTTGGATTGTTTGACCGACGGCTGTTTTACGTAATGCTTGGGCATCGGTATTCACTGCAAAAAACTCAACACCTTCGATACGCTCACGTACCATGTGCTCGACAGCGTTACCGCCACCACCCCCGACGCCGATGACTTTTATCACCGCATCGTTGGTTAATTCCATAGGTTCAAACATGATTACTCTCCGTTATGTGCCTGTTGCCAGAGGATCACTTAATAGACGTAGGATGATCCTCTTTAATCAAAATTAAAACTCTTTTTTTAACCAACTATTAAATTTTTTGAACCAAGTACCAACAGGTGAATGTTTAGACGACTCTGATTCGCTGCCTAAATGAGACTCTTTACCGTAATGCAAAAGCCCGACTACTGTTGAGTAATAAGGCTCTTGGGCGTAATCCGTTAAACCTGTGATATTCAAAGGTTGCCCAATTCTCACTTGGGTGTGAAAAACTCGCTGGGCGCAAGCTGCTAATCCTTCGATTTGAGCTGCGCCCCCTGTCAACACAATGCCCGCTGCTAAGTGATGCTTTACACCTTGTTGGCGTAATTGTTCTTGTATTTCCAGAATCTCGTCATTAACCAGATTCAATAGTTCGGTATAACGCGGTTCAATGACTTCGGCGAGAGTTTGGCGTTGCAAGCTACGCGGTGGTCTCCCTCCGACACTTGGCACTTCGACATTTTCGTCTTTGCCGACAATCGACCCTAGTGCACAACCATGACGAACCTTGATTGCTTCGGCATCTGTTGGTGGTGTACCAAAAGCATAGGCTATATCGCTAGTTACCACATTACCGGCATAAGGTATCACTTTCGTATGACGTAATGCACCGCCAGTATAGACCGCCATATCCATGGTACCGCCACCGATATCTACCACGCAGACGCCTAGTTCGCGCTCGTCTTCCGTTAAAACAGCATAACTTGAAGCCAGACCAGCAAAAATAAGCTGATCAACTTTTAGCCCACAGCGTTCTACCGCTTTAACGATATTTTTTGCCATATCATTATGACAGGTTATAAGGTGTACTTTAGCATGCATCCTTACCCCAGATAAACCAACAGGATTTTTAATACCTTCTTGGTAATCGATGGCATATTCTTGTGGGATGACGTGCAAAATGCGATGCTCATCGCGTACTCGAACAGACTTCGCGGTATGCACGACATTTTCTACGTCATCTTGAGTTACCTCCTCTTCCGAAACTGGCACCATGCCGATTTCGTTCTGGCAACTAATATGTTTGCCCGATAAGGAGAGATAAACAGATGAAATTTGGCAATCTGCCATCAACTCTGCTTGGTCAATCGCACGTTGTACGCATTTTACAACCGACTCAAGATCATTAACACCACCCTTATCCATGCCACGAGAAGGACAGCTACCAACCCCAATAATATTGACCATACCGTCGGGCAGAATTTCCCCTACCAAGGCAGCAACCTTGGCGGTGCCAATCTCTAGTCCTACTACCAGTTTTCTGTCCGTTGCCTTGATCATTGTTGTTTAGCCTGTGCCTGATTTTGTTGCTGATTACCTGCTTGCATCTCTACGGGTGCGGGGCCCCATCCTACTGCGGCACCCGAATCGTAACGGAGGTCAACATAGCTGATCGTTTTATTATCAGCTTGTGCCTGTTTAACCAGTTCCGGATAGAGGGTGATAAAACGTTTTAGCCGTTTCTCATCGTCCCCTCTACCCAATTCAATTCTCATTCCATCACTGGTAATAAGTTGCCAAGAGTGACGCGCCGTCATGGCCGTCGCCTTTAGCGTTAGGTGTATCGTACGCAATTTGTCGGCCATTTGGTAAAAGGTGGCCATGACCTCGTTCTCGCTTCCTTCAGGCCCATATAGCAAAGGCATATCTTGCTTAGGTGCGCCAGAGTGGAAAGGAAGTGTGAAAGAGGTACCGGATGCATCGACAACATGCTGGTCATTCCACCTTGCTACGGGAACATATTCAACCAGATGAATCTTTAATTCATCTGGCCATTGCTTACGCACACTAACTTGTTTGATCCAAGGTAACCGTTCAAGCTGTTGCTGAATAATGTCGACATTTTGCGACATAAAAGTACCTGGAGGCCCTAATGAGAGTATCGCTTGGCGTACATCATCATTAGAGGTGTAACGTTTATCCCCCGTCACCACCAGTTTTGAAAGCGGTAATCGCGAAACATCATTCATCCAATTTACGACCGCCATTCCACCAAACACGATGGTCCCAACCACCATCAGAAGAAAAACAACGCCAAAAAGACGAGTGCCATTACTCCGACCTGTGCGTAAGCGTTTTTGCGTTTCTTTATTTTTCGTATTTAGTGCAGCCTGAGACATATCAGTCTGTTTACTCCAGAATCTGTTGAACAAGCTGATAAATATCGATTTCAACTTGCTTGGCTGCTATGGGAGGCAAACTTAGGTTTGTCATACCCTGGGAGGCTTTCATCTCAAGTAGCTGAAAATTGTCGTTATCAATTCGCATCACATCTACTCTCCCCCATCCTTGGCAGCCAATAATTTACCATGCTGATCGCGCTAATTATTGTTCTTCATTCACTGTCTGCAGCGAAGGACAAAATATCGAGTCTCATCAAAATGATAGTTTGCATTATAATCATAAAATTCATTAATAGTCCGAATCTGTATCGATGGCAATATTTTGTCACTAATTATTGCACTCGTATATTCAGTACTGCTTAAAAAACCTTCGATCAATAGCGTGATATCAACCTTTAGTGATAATTAATACTCTGATTGACCACAGGTGAACTGTCGTTAATCGATCGTCGATCACTATGCCGCCACTTGGCTTCAGTATTTTCTCTCTATCATAAATGACCTCATCGTGACAAAGACTATCACCTTAGTCATGAAGTTGGGGGAGTATTTTGTCAGTCTCGTCCCCTCCTCTCAATTTTCGTCACTGTTACCCAGCGGCGAAATCAAAAGCTACCAATTCAGCCTTATTTTTATCAAATTAATTGATTAATTTTTTCAGGTATCGATTCCAGTTCTACCGACATCTCTATTTTATATTCGTCGATAAGACCCCGTCTTAGCGGTAACGAGAGGGCTTGCTCTAGCAAGCTGCCTCTCATCGACACAATAGCGCTCGGCAGTAGGCTAGCTGTTAGCCTGAGAAACAGGGACTGCCCAATTTTCCGCCAAATGCCGTGCGATACGCCCAACTGTGCCAGCGCCTTGAAGTAGCACAAGGTCATTACCACTCAATGTTGGAGCGAGAAAATCTAATAATGCCTCTTGGTCGGTCACTAAAATAGGATCGACCTTTCCACGAGACCTAACCGAACGACAGAGTGTTCGACTGTCTGCTCCCGCAATGGGTGTTTCTCCCGCAGAATAGACGTCGAGCATTAACAATACATCAACATTCGAGAGCACATTGGCAAAATCGTCAAATAAATCACGAGTACGGGTATAACGATGGGGCTGAAACACCATAATCAATTTTTTATCTGGCCAACCTGCTCTTGCTGCCTTGATAGTGGCGTCGACTTCCGTTGGATGATGCCCATAGTCATCGACTAACATTGCGCTACCGCTTGGACCATTGACTGCTTCCGTCGCATAATCCCCTAGCACATCGAAACGACGACCTGTTCCTTGGAAACTTTCGAGTGCCATCAAAATATCAGCATCGTCAATCCCCTCTTCACTCGCAACGGCAATGGCGGCTGCCGCGTTCAACGCATTATGACGGCCAGGCGCATTTAACGTAACGAGCATTTCGGGTTTATCTTGGCGATAAACAGTAAAACGCCCAGTTGCACCGTTTTGTTCATAGTTAGCGATGCGAACGTCCGCGTCAGCACTAAAACCATAGGTGGTTACTTGACGGCCAACCTCTGGAAGGAGTTGACGAATAACCTCATCGTCCACGCAAAGTACTGCGCGGCCGTAAAAAGGAAGATTATGGAGAAAATTAACAAAAGTCTGTTTTAAATTTTCAAAATCACCTTGGTAGGTATCCATATGGTCAGCTTCAATATTAGTGACAATTGCCACCATCGGCTGTAAGTGAAGAAATGAGGCATCGCTTTCATCTGCTTCAGCAATTAAATAACGACTGCTTCCTAGTCGCGCATGTGTTCCCGCCGCCTTAACGAGGCCACCGTTAACAAAAGTCGGATCAAGTCCACCTTCTGCATAAATACTCGATACCATCGCGGTTGTCGTGGTTTTTCCGTGGGTACCGGCAATGGCGATACCATGTCGAAAACGCATCAGTTCCGCCAGCATTTCAGCCCGACGAATAACAGGGATACGAGACTCACGTGCCGCAACTAATTCGGGATTATCTTCAGCAATAGCGCTTGATACCACCACCACGCTGACACCTTCGATATTTTCTGGGCTATGATTGAAGTAAATCGTCGCACCTAATCCCGTCAAATGTTTAGTGACTGCATTGGGAGCCAAATCAGAACCACTGATTTGATACCCCTCATTGGCCAACACTTCAGCAATACCGCCCATACCCGCACCGCCAATTCCGACGAAATGGATGTGTTTCACTCGTCTCATTTCAGGCACGATGGAACGTAATTTTGCTAATTGTTGAGTATTCATGAATAACTTCTTACCTATAACTTACGAGAGAGATGATCGACTCATCCCTCAAAATTAGTGAGTGACAATAACGTTAATTTCTTGTGCGACGCGTTGCGTAGAATCTCTAACAGCGGTGCTCTGGGCATTAATTGCCTGAACCAAGAGTGCTTCACGGTTCCAGCGCTGCAAGCAGTCCACCACTGCTTTAGCCGTAAAATGTGGCTGCTCCAAGATAACTGCAGCGCCAGCTTTTTCTAATGACAAAGCATTCCAATACTGTTGCCGGTCTTTATGCGGGAAAGGAACAAAAATAGCAGCAACCCCTGCTGCTGCAACTTCACTTACTGTCAGAGCACCTGAGCGACAAACGACGACATCCGCCCAAGCATACGCCGCGGCAACATCATCAATAAACTCAGTTATGTTATGGCCAGTCATTCCTCGTTGACGGTAATCTTGTTCAACAGAAGGTTGATTGCCTTTCCCCGTTTGGTGCCAAAGCGTCACTTGATCACCTAACGTTTGCGCCACTTCCGGTAACTGTTGGTTAAGGATTCTAGCCCCTTGGCTACCCCCCATAACCAATACTCTTATTGGCCCTTCTCTACCCTCGAATCGTTGTGACGGCGATGGTAGGGCTAATACATCTTTACGTACTGGATTTCCAACGACGTCAGCATGGGGAAAAGCACCGGGAAAAGCCTGCATGACTTTACGGGCAATTTTCGATAGCCATTGATTGGTAAGTCCGGCAATGCCATTTTGTTCATGTAATACCACCGGAATACCGCAGCTCCACGCCGCTAACCCGCCAGGGCCCGATACATAACCGCCCATTCCCAACACAACGTCAGGCTGCCATTGCTTCATGATTTTTCGGGCTTGCCGCCATGCAGAAAAAATACGCCACGGAGCTTGGAGTAATGCCTTAATCCCCTTCCCCCGTAACCCACTAATTGTAATGAAATCGATCTCGATACCATGCTTAGGGACTAAATCAGCTTCCATCCTGTCGGCAGTACCCAACCAACGAACTTGCCAACCTTCTTCCATTAATTGATGAGCGACCGCGAGACCTGGAAAAACATGTCCTCCCGTCCCTCCCGCCATGACCATCAGTTTTTTACTACTCATCGATTACCTCGAGTTACTGCATGGCCTTTCGCTAAGCGCGTCTCAAAATCGATACGCAACAGCAGTACAATTGCCGTAGACATAATAATTAAACTCGACCCACCATAACTAATTAATGGTAGTGTCAGTCCCTTCGTCGGTAACATTCCAGCCGCCGCACCGACGTTAACTAAGGCTTGGAAACTAAACCAAACCCCGATTGCACAGGCCAAAAAGCCTGAAAAACGCTGATCGAGTTCTAGGGCTCTACGGCCAATGGACATCGCACGAAAAGCCACGAAGAATACCATTAATAGTGCAAGAACCACACCAAAATAGCCGAGTTCTTCACCTATTATTGCAAAGATAAAGTCGGTATGCGCTTCAGGTAAATATTCCAATTTTTGTACCGAATTACCTAGGCCTTGCCCCCAAAATTCTCCGCGACCAAATGCCATCAGAGACTGGGTTAGTTGGTATCCGCTACCAAAAGGGTCTGCCCAAGGGTTCCAGAACGAAGTCACACGACGCATCCGATAAGGTTCTACCATGATGAGTAGTACAACCGAAAACAGTCCACAACCAATGATGGCTAAAAATTGCCAGAGCTTAGCGCCAGCGAGAAACAACATAGCAAGCGTCGTCACGAAGAGTACAATAACCGTCCCTAAATCAGGCTGAGCCAGTAGGAGTACAGCTAAAATAACCATCACGCCCATCGGTTTTAGAAATCCCCACAGGTTGCTTCTGACTTCATCTACCTTGCGGACCAGATAGCTGGCGAGATAGCAAAACAGCGAAAGTTTAGAGAACTCTGCCGGCTGAATACGCAGCGGACCGAGGGCAATCCAACGTGAAGCACCGTTAACTGAGCTTCCGACAACCAGCACGACCAGTAGCATAACCACCGAAAGCAGTAACATGACGTTACTGTACTTTTGCCAAAAAGACATGGGTAAACGTAAGGTTACTAACGATATGGCAAACCCTAAACCAAGATAAAATGCATCACGTTTAGCAAAATAAAAAGGATCATCGTTCATCCGTTGTCCAACGGGAACCGAGGCAGAGGTAACCATAACAAAACCGATGATGGCTAAACCAAAGGTTAGCCATAACAGGGTGCGATCATAAAGTACCACTGTGGAAGTATCATTTTCCCGTGATCCCATTACCCAATCTTGTAACCGTCTTGAAACTGCGGCAATACCGCGTCCTAAGAGGTTCAGCCCTGGGATATGCATTAGCCCAACTCCTTCGCAAGCGCGGCAAACCGTTCGCCACGTTGTTCAAAATTTTTAAATTGATCGAGACTGGCACAGGCAGGGGACAACAATACAACATCACCTTTACTGACCTGTTGACTGATCGCGCGCATCGCATCCTCCAGACGGTCAACTTTGACCGAGACCTCGGGACGCAACGCGTATAACAATTCCGCATCTCGACCAAAACAGTAAACCTTTATATTGTTACCTTGTATTAATCGTTCCAGCGGAGAAAAATCCGCAGATTTTCCATCACCACCCAGTAATAGCCATAATGTTCCTTCGCACTGTACACCTTTTAGTGCCGCTTCCGTACTACCAACATTGGTCGCTTTGGAATCATTGATCCAATCGACACCCGCGTTACGATGGACGCGTTGATAACGGTGAGGAAGGCCATTAAAGGTCGTCAATGCCTTTAAACAGCTAGCTCGAGGAATGCCAACAGCTTCAGCAAGCGCTAACGCGGCTAACGCATTGGTAAAGTTATGCTGTCCAGTAATAGGCATCTCTTCGCTATTCAGCACTTTCTCGCCTTTGGCTCGTAACCAAGTTTGGCCTTGCTGCTGATTTAAGTGGTAATCACCAAACGTTACTCCGAAACTGATACAGCGACGGTCAACGCCGCGAATAGGCATTGTCATCGCATCATCCACATTCACAATACAGTGCTTTGCATTCTCATAAATTCGTAGCTTTGCCGCACGATATTGCTGAAACCCTAATGGATAACGATCCATATGATCTTCAGTAACATTTAAGATAGTCGCCGCCGCTGCCTGTAAACTATGAGTGGTTTCTAACTGAAAACTCGATAATTCAAGTACATAGAGTTGGACTTGTGGGTTAAGAAGAGATAGTACAGGAAGGCCTATATTCCCCCCTACTGCCGTGTTCCATCCCGCTGCACGGGACATATCACCCACTAAAGTTGTTACGGTACTTTTTCCATTAGAACCGGTAATGGCGACGATAGGCGCTTGCGCTTCACGGCAAAACAACTCAACGTCGCCCACAATTTCAATACCTTCAGCGGCAGCAGCACTGATTGCCGGATGAGAGAGCGCAACACCTGGGCTAAGGACAATCAGATCGGCCTCCAGCAACCATTGCTGATTAATCTCCCCCACCCAACGTTCAACATATTCGGGCAGTTTATCAATACCAGGTGGAGTGTTACGCGAGTCAATAACCTTGGGTACAACACCTCGCGCAATAAAAAAATCAACGCAAGAAAGCCCGGTAATACCGAGACCAACGATAACAATTTTTCTACCTTGGTATTCTGCCATGATTAACGTACCTTCAGAGTGGCGAGACCGATTAACACTAACATTAATGAAATGATCCAGAATCGAACAATGACCCGAGGTTCTGGCCATCCTTTGAGCTCATAATGGTGATGGATAGGTGCCATTCTGAAAATACGCTGCCCACGCAATTTAAATGATCCTACCTGCAAGATAACCGACAAGGTTTCGACCACAAATACCCCCCCCATAATCACTAGGAGAAATTCTTGGCGCAGTAATACGGCTATAGTACCAAGCGCGCCGCCGAGTGCTAAAGAACCAACATCCCCCATAAAGACCTGAGCTGGATAGGTATTAAACCAGAGGAAACCTAGCCCTGCGCCGACAATGGCCGTACAGACAATAACTAATTCTCCCGCATGACGCAGATAAGGGATATGGAGATATTCGGCGAAATTAACGTTCCCTGTCGCCCATGAAACCAGTCCAAAGCCTGCCGCCACAAAAACAGTCGGCATAATCGCTAAACCATCCAGCCCATCAGTCAAGTTTACCGCATTACTGGTACCCACAATAACAAAGTAGGTTAAAAGCAGATAAAACAGACCCAGTTGCGGCATGATATCTTTAAAGAAAGGAACGACTAATTGCGTTGCAGGTGTACCCTTCCCGATCGCATAAAGTGCAAAGGCCACCCCTAATGCAATGACTGATTGCCAAAAATACTTCCAGCGCGCAATCAAGCCTTTAGTATCTTTACGCACTACCTTACGGTAATCATCAACAAAGCCGACAATGCCATAACCGATTAGAACGACTAATACACACCAGACGTAGGGGTTTGAAGGATAGGCCCATAACAGTACAGAAATAGTAATGGAGGTGAGGATCATCACCCCCCCCATTGTTGGGGTTCCCCGCTTACTGAAGTGTGATTCAGGACCATCATTACGCACAACTTGTCCAATCTGTAACTTCTGAAGCCAAGCAATAAGCCTCGGTCCCATCCATAGCGAAATAAACAGAGCGGTTAACAAACTCACAATGGCGCGAAACGTCAAATATGAGAAGACGTTAAATCCTGAATAAAATTTAGCCAGATGTTCGGCTAGCCAAACTAACATACGTCTTTCTCCTGTAATAATTCGACGATATCTTCCATTGCCGCACTCCGTGAGCCTTTAACGAGTAGCGTCACGACTTGATGGGTCTGGATTAATTCACATGCACGCTTTGCAAGCGCTGATTTAGTCGCCATGACCTCACCGACTTGACTCTCTTCGGCGATCCATTGGCTGTACTTTCCTACGGTTAAAACTTTATCCACGCCCGCCTGTTGTAATGCTTTACCCACTTCGCGATGGCAGGACTCAGTATCGTGGCCCAACTCCCCCATATCACCGGCAATCATAATACGATAGCCCGGCTGGGTAGATAATACTTGAGCCGCAGCCTTCATCGACCCAACATTCGCATTGTAAGAGTCATCAAGTAATAAGACAGACTCAGACAGCTTGATTGGGTAAAGCCGTCCGGGCACTGCGCTTAACATCGTTAGTCCGTCGCGAATGGCCGATAACGGTGCACCAACGGATTGCGCCAATGCAGCGGCAGCCAATGCATTGGCAATATTATGTTGACCGGGTAACGGTAAAATCACGTCACATATCCCTTGCGGGGTATGTAGCTGGAATGCGGTGCCTTCAAGCGTAACGTCTATATGCGTCGCGTAGTAATCTACATCATGGTGCTGGCAGGCAGAAAAGGTCAAAACTTGTTTATTTTCAAGTACCGGTTGCCAACGTTCACGGTCATGGCTCTCCGCATTCAAAATGGCAATACCATTCGCGGGTAACCCTTGAAATATTTCACCTTTCGCCTGAGCAACACCCTCAAGAGAACCAAAGCCCTCTAAGTGTGCAGCGGCTAAATTGTTTACCAAGGCGACATCAGGTTTGACTAAAGCTGTCGTATAAGCAATTTCACCTTGATGGTTTGCCCCCATTTCGATCACTGCATAACGGTGCTCAGGTGTCAGGCGAAGCAGTGTCATCGGAACACCAAAATCATTATTCAAATTACCGGCGGTATACAGAGTGTTACCACACTGCTTTAAAATCGCAGCGGTCATTTCTTTCACTGATGTTTTTCCCGATGATCCGGTCAATCCTACAACTTTTGCAGGCACATTCTGACGAACCCATGCCGCAATATTACCAAAGGCGATACGTGTATCCTCGACCACAATCTGAGGAACCGAGACGGCTAAACGCCGGCTAACCAACAATGCGCTAGCTCCAGCGTCGATGGCTTGTTCAGCAAACTGGTGGGCATCAAATCGCTCACCTATTAATGCGACGAATAAACTTCCGGCAATAATTTTACGAGTATCGGTGGTGACGTGGCTAAGACTGATATCCTCACCGACCAATTGACCTTTAGTGATCAGCGCAAGTTGTCCGCTAGTAACTGGGATCATGCCATCATTCCTAAAAGAGTTGCGACCGTTTGGCGGTCTGAATAATCGATGCGCTGCTGACCGATGATTTGGTAGTCTTCATGACCTTTACCCGCAATCAATACCATGTCCTGCGCGGCGGCCTGTTTTAATACTGTTGTAACGGCTTGAGCCCGGCCCGCAATGATCCTCGCCCTACCAGGATCAATCAAGCCTGAAAGAATATCTTGAGTGATAGCCGTCGGTGATTCACTGCGCGGATTATCATCGGTAATCACAACGTTGTCTGCAAACTCTTCTGCGATGGCGCCCATTAAAGGACGTTTGCCTCTATCTCGGTCGCCGCCACAGCCAAAGACGCACCACAGTTGGCCTTGGCAATGTAAACGAGCGGCTTCTAATGCTTTTTGTAACGCGTCAGGCGTGTGGGCATAATCAACAACTGCAACCGCATGACCTTCTTTTTTGAAGACTTCCATCCTTCCGCACACAGGCGAGAGTTGTGCTGCTGTTGCCATTAAGGCCTCGAAGGGATACCCCAAAGCTAATAATGTCGCTAAGGCTAAAAGTAAGTTACTGACATTAAACTCACCCATCAATGCACTAATAAAAGTGCCCGTCCCCCATGTCGAATCAAACGCAACACAAACACCCTGATCATGATAGGTAATAGAGGTAGCACTTAACCAAAGACCATGACGTTGTGACGACGTTAATCCACGACAACTGACCGCAACCGAGTTGGTTAATAGCGTCAACCATTGTTCGCCGACTGCATCATCGGCATTAATAATACTTACGCCTACGCGGTGCTCGGTAAAGAGGGAGAGTTTAGCCGCGGCATAACTCTCCATATCCCCATGATAATCAAGATGGTCACGACTGAGGTTGGTAAAAATCGCGGCAGCAAAAGGTAGCGCTGCCACACGATGTTGGACAAGCCCATGAGAAGACACTTCCATTGCGGTCGTTGTAACGTGCTGCGATGCAAATTGAGCCAGTGTACGCTGAACATCAATGGCAGAACCTGTAGTATTCTCACTCTGGACTAAGTGACCGTAAAGCCCGTTACCGACCGTTCCCATCACTGCGCTGGATTCACCGAGCAGTGCCACCCACTGCGCAAGTAGTTGTGTCACCGTCGTTTTACCGTTAGTGCCCGTAACACCGATAACTCGCATAGCCTCTAAAGGTCGTGCATAAAAACGTCCCGCTAAAGCGGATAAACGCTCAGTTAACTGAGCCAGATAGACGACTGGAACCTGATTGATAAAGCGAATTTCGCCGTCATCGGCATAATTTTTTGCATCGGCAATAACCGCTGCTGCACCTTGTGCCAGAGCCTGAGTAATATACTCGCGTCCATCACTATGGTGGCCTAATACGGCAACGAATAGATCGCCGGTTTTCACATTCCGGCTATCGAGTGTCATTTCCTTTAGCTCTTTAGCAGGAGCATTGGGTACCCAAGGTGCCAATACCTGTTGTAGGTTACGATCTGTCACTGGATCCCTCATTGATTGTCGTTAAGTCTTTATTTTGTGTGGTGAGTGCATCGGGTTCAACATTCATGGTACGTAAAACTCCGCCCATAATGGCTCCAAACACTGGGGCAGAGACGGCCCCTCCGTAATACTTGCCGCCCTGCGGATCATTAATCACCACAACTAATGCAAATCGTGGGCGGCTCGCCGGAGCCACGCCAGCGGTATAAGCGATATATTTATTAATATATTGACCATCAGGGCCGACTTTCTTGGCAGTACCGGTTTTAATCGCAATACGATAGCCTCTGATAGCCGCTTTTACCCCTCCGCCCCCAGGCAATGCAACACTTTCCATCATATGCACCACGGTTTTTACCGTAGCCTCATCGAAGACTCGCGTACCGGCTACAGGAGGATCGACTTTAGTAATCGAAAGTGGTCTTGAAATACCATAGCTACCAATGGTGGCATACACCCGTGCCAACTGAAGCGGGGTGACCATCAATCCATAGCCAAAGGAGAACGTCGCACGCTCGATATCCGACCAACGTTGCTTATTGGGATAGATCCCTTTGCTCTCTCCAACTAATCCCAATTTTGTCGGCTGCCCTAATCCAAAAAGTGAATAGGTTTCCACCAACGCTGACGACGGCATAGCCAGCGCTAAACGGGAAACCCCGACGTTACTGGATTTTTGCAATACCCCCGTCAAGGTTAATTCTGCTCGGGGTGCAACATCTTTAATTTCATGGCCATTAATCCGATAAGGAACGGTATTCAAAACGCTGTTCCTTTGTACTACTCCACGTTTTAAGGCCGTCATAACGACCATCGGCTTAACGGTCGACCCCGGCTCAAAAATATCGGTAATCGCACGATTACGAATGGCTTCGCTAGGCGTGTTATCTAAATTGTTTGGATTAAAGGCAGGGCTATTAGCCATCGCTAACACTTCTCCAGTGTTGACATCCACCAGCACCGCGGTGCCAGACTCCGCCTTATTGAAAGCCACTGCATTATTTAATTCACGATAAACTTGAGCTTGCAGCCGCTCGTCGATACTGAGAGTAAGATGATGCGCAACACGACTATCCGTCGAGGAAATATCTTCGATGACTCGTCCTTGCCGATCTTTACGTACCACTCGAGCCCCCGGCGTTCCGGTTAGCCATTTATCAAAACTCTTCTCGACCCCTTCGATCCCTTGGCCATCAATATTGGTAAAGCCAATTAGATGAGAAGCCACTTGCCCTGCGGGATAATAACGTCGAGATTCTTCACTTAAATTAATGCCAGGCAGCTTTAGTTGCTTGATGTAACTGCTCACAGCGGGGTTTACCTGACGAGCGAGATAAACAAAGCGCCCTTTAGGATTGGCGTCGATCCGTGAAGAAAGTTGATCTAAAGAGAGCGATAGCGCGTCAGCCAACGCTTTCCACCGGCTATCATAACCGATACCCCCTTGGGCATTTATCTCTTTAGGATCCGCCCAAATGGCACTAACGGGTACACTAACAGCAAGAGGACGGCCATTTCGGTCACTGATCATTCCACGTGAACTGGGGACCGATTGGACGCGTAACGATCGCATGTCCCCTTCTTTTACCAACCGCTCGGGCTTTACGACTTGTAACCAAGCGACACGCATTAGCAAGCCTGATAATGCTAATAAAATTACGCCGCATAACAATGCAAAACGCCAACGGATAAAGTTGGCTTTGATATCATGCTTTTTTGTTTTCAGCGTTCTTTTTGCGCCGGCCATCAGCTTTCTATTCCTATGGTTGAACCACTATATGTTCCTGAGATGGGTCAACATGCTGCATATGTAGTTTTTCAACTGCTAAACGTTCAACACGACTATGATCACCTAACGCATTCTCTTCGAGAATTAAATTCCGCCATTCTATATCAAGTGAATCTTTTTCAAGTACCATTTGCTCACGTTGAGCCGTAAGTAACCGTGTTTTTTGCGTAATAATCACGACCATAACCGACGTAACCAGCACCGCAATAAGTAAAATGAGTGGAATTTTTCCATGCCGTAGTAAATCTCCACCAATCACCGCAGGCAGGCTATGACGCTCATTATTGATCACGATGAGCTCCTTTCAGCAATACGCAACACTGAGCTACGCGCTCGTGGGTTCTCAGCCACTTCTGCAGGGCCTGGTACCGATTTCCCCAATGCGCGAAGTTCACGTCCTCCTAGTGCTTGAATTTGCGCTTCAGTCATAGGGACGCCGGCTGGCACTTGGACACCTCGGCTATGCGAACGCATAAAACGTTTCACTAATCGATCTTCCAGAGAATGAAAACTAATAATTGAAAGACGTCCTTGTGGTGCAAGGGCTTTAATGGAAGCCGTTAATGCTCGCTCAATCTCGTCTAGTTCACTATTAATCCAGATACGAATCGCCTGAAAGCTACGTGTCGCAGGATGTTTATGTTTATCTTTCACGGGCATTGCCGCAGCGACGACTTCAGCGAGCTCTTTGGTGCGCGTCATCGGCGCGAGACGGTTACGTTCAACGATCGCTCGCGCAATACGTTTACCAAATTTCTCTTCGCCATAAGTCTTAATAACGAAAGCGATGTCCTCTTCCGCGGCTCGCATTAGCCATTGCGCGGCAGATTCCCCTTGTGAAGGGTCCATACGCATATCTAATGGCCCGTCACGCATAAACGAGAAGCCTCGTTCGGCATCATCCAATTGTGGGGAAGACACCCCTAAATCGAGTAAAATGCCGTCAATTTTTCCAACCAAGCCGAGTTGTTCTACATAGTCGCCAAGCTGAGAGAACGGACCATGAATAATCGAAAAACGTGGGTCATTGATTTCAGCAGCCGCAGCGATTGCCTGTGGGTCGCGATCAATCGCGACTAAGCGCCCCTTCTCACCTAACTGGGAAAGAATGAGTCGGGAGTGTCCTCCACGGCCGAAAGTGCCATCGATATAGATACCATCAGGATGAATATTTAATCCATTGACGGCATCATCAAGAAGTACGGTAGTATGTTTAAAATTTTCAGACGTCATTATAACGATAAGTCCTGCAAACGCTCAGATAATACACCCTGAGCATGCTGCTCAGCCTCAATGTCCTGCTTTACTTGGTGATACCAAGCATGTTCGTCCCAAATTTCAAATTTATTGTATTGGCCAACCAACATAATCTGTTTATTCAGCGTGGCGTGGGTTCGTAATGGGGCAGTTAACAACACTCTTCCGGCACTATCGAGCTGCCCTTCTATGGCATGCCCGAGTAATAAACGCTGTATACGGCGTTCAGCAGGATTCATTGATGATAGATTAGCGAGTTTCCGCTCAATACGTTCCCATTCCGGCAAAGGGTAAAGTAATAAACAAGGTTGATGTATATCAATAGTACAGACCACGTTTCCGGCTGACAGCGTGTGAAGTTGCTCACGATAGCGCATTGGAATCGTAATTCGTCCTTTACTGTCGAGATTGACAGAATTGGCCCCACGAAACATGACTTGACCTTATTTTTTGGAAAAAATACCACTTTGCCCCACATTTTCCCACGAGGCGAGTTTACGGAGCGGAGGAAAACCTTGTCAAGCGGCTTCGACTCTCGCTATGTAATATTTCATATTATTGGCGCCATTTTTTTTAGAAGAAAATAGCTTTTCTTACCAGAAACAAAGATAACTCAATGATTTTTATTAGAAGAGGTTTCCAAGTAACAGAATAATCTGTAACGGGAGATATTCTGTAAATTCCTACAAATCATCTCGCTCCTATTACACTGAGCAGATAGTGGGAATAAGCGGGTGTTTTATCGGCGTGTGACACGAAGCAAAGCGCCTCGCGCATATAAATGTCGGCGAATTATAGTCATTCCTGCTTGCGGCCGTTCATTTTCTTCAAGCTCTTTCATTACCAATTCCAAAACAGATTGCGCGATAGCGTAATGACGTTGGCCAGCAGAAAGTACAGGGCAAGTGAGGAAGTCTAGTAACTCATGGTCACCAAAAGTGGCAATCGAAAGAGCGGAAGGTAATTCGCCGAGGGTGGATAGGCAAGCATCCATAACCCCCTGTAAAAGTCCAAAGGAAGTCGTAAAAATGGCATCAGGCAGGCTATTTTTTTCGAGATACGCGATGAACTGTTGAGCGGCTGACTGACGATCAAAACTTTCGCTGTATAAAAATTGAGGGGTGCGTGTATCACTGTGCCACGCTTCACGAAATCCCTGCTCTCGTAAAAAACTTACGGATAACTCCGGTAGTGCACCAAAGAATAAAACGTTCTTCACCGGCTGTGTACGTTGTGCATTGGCGAGCTCAAAGGCATCATCACGATCCGCACCGACAACACTACAGAATAAAGTTTGGTCCAACGGTCTATCCAACGCAATGATAGGTAGCTGCCGTTCCGCACAGTGCTGATAAAACGGATGTTGTGCCGGAAGCGACGTCGATACGATTAAAGCATCAATTTTTCGTTGTAATAAATGCTCGATACACCGCATCTCATTTTCTGGCTGATCTTCCGAACACGCGATAAGCAGTTGGTAACCACGCTGACGGGCCTGCCTTTCAAGATATTTAGCGATACGGGTATAGCTGGTATTTTCCAGATCAGGAATAACTAAACCGATAGAGCGCGTTTTACCTGCTCTAAGGCCTGCGGCCACGGCGTTGGGATGGTAGTTATGCTCTCGGACAACGGCCATAACTTTTTCGACTGTTTTATCACTGACTCGATATTGCTTCGCTTTCCCATTAATCACATAACTCGCGGTCGTCCTAGAAACCCCAGCTAGTCGTGCTATTTCCTCTAATTTCACCGTTCCCTCACTCATCACCGGCTAAAGTGCGTTTCCAACTCAACACTCAGACTATATACCTTATGATAGGATTAACCGGCAACTGGCGAAACGGGGAAGTTAGATCAACTCCCCCTTTATCACGACTAATTCAGTGTTTTATCTCCGCGGGAAATACCGATAACACCGGAGCGCACGACCTCAGCAATCTCGGTTACCGCCCTGACTGCCGTCAAAAATGCATCCAGCTTTTCCGCACTACCTACCAATTGCACGGTATAGAAACGTGGACTGACATCGACAATTTGCCCACGAAAAATATCAGCACAACGTTTAATCTCGTCGCGAACTGACTCTTCAGCAATAATTTTTACCAACATCACTTCACGCTCAACAAATGGACTCTGCCCCAATTCGTTTACACGTAAGACATCAACGAGTTTATGAAGCTGCTTTTCGATTTGCTCCAAAACCTTTTCATCACCGATCGTTTGTATCGTAATACGTGAGAGTGTCGGGTCTTCAGTCGGTGCCACAGCCAAACTTTCGATGTTATAACCGCGTTGGGAGAAAAGCCCCACCACTCTAGATAATGCTCCAGATTCGTTCTCAAGAAGTACTGATAGTATCCGCCGCATTATTCGCTCCTTTCCGTCTTACTTAACCACATCTCATTCATCCCAGCACCCCGTACCAACATTGGGTAGACATGCTCACTACCATCCACCATCACATCCACGAAAACTAACCGCCCTTCGGCCACTAAATCGAGGGCATGCTGTAACTTTTCCTCAAGCTCATCGGGTGAGGTAATCGCAATCCCGACATGTCCGTAAGCCTCAGCAATTTTGACAAAATTCGGCAATGATTCCATATATGAATGAGAATGACGGCCAGAATAGATCATATCTTGCCACTGCTTAACCATTCCCAAGTAACGGTTATTTAGGTTCAGAACGAGAATCGGTAATCCGTACTGCAATGCCGTAGAGAGCTCCTGAATATTCATCTGAATACTGCCATCACCCGTTACACAGACGACGGTTTCATCGGGTAAGCAGAGCTTTACCCCTAGAGCTGCGGGTAATCCGAATCCCATCGTGCCGAGTCCACCGGAGTTAATCCAACGACGCGATTGGTCAAACGGATAATGCAGAGCAGTAAACATCTGATGCTGCCCCACATCCGACGCAACATAAGCCTTCCCGTGAGTCAGTTTCCATAACGCACGAATTGCCGCTTGGGGTTTGATCTTTTCAGCATCAGTATCAAAAGCCAGACAGTCACGTGCACGCCATTGATCTATTTTTGCCCACCACTCTGCATTTTTCGTCTCTGAAATCGCAGGCACTTTATCGAGTAACTCCAGCATTTGTTCCAGCACTTGACGAGCATCACCGACAACAGGGATATCCGCATTGACGGTCTTGGAGATCGAAGCCGGGTCAATATCAATATGAATCACCGTCGCATTAGGACAGTACTTCGCAATATTGTTGGTGGTACGATCATCAAAGCGTACCCCTACGGCAAAAATCACGTCCGCATTATGCATCGTCATATTAGCTTCGTAGGTACCATGCATGCCTAGCATCCCAACACTTTGCGGATGAGTCCCTGGGAAGCACCCTAAGCCCATCAGCGTTGTAGTTACCGGTAATCGAATTTTTTCTGCTAAGGTTTTCAATGCCGACTCAGCATTTGCAGTAATCACACCGCCACCAGCATAAATAACTGCCTGCTTTGCGTCGAGTAATGTACTGAGCGCACGCTTAATCTGTCCGCGATGCCCTTGTACCGTTGGATTGTAAGAGCGTAAGCTAACACTTTCCGGGTACTGGTAAGGCAGTTTGACTGCAGGATTAAGGATGTCTTTCGGAAGGTCGAGCACCACGGGTCCCGGCCGGCCTGTAGACGCTAGCCAGAATGCCTTTTTGATCATTTCCGGAATGTCTTCAGTACGTTTAACTAAAAAGCTATGTTTTACGATTGGACGAGAAATACCAATCATATCGCACTCTTGAAACGCATCACTGCCGATCAAAGAAGAGGCGACTTGGCCAGAAAGCACGACCATTGGAATAGAGTCCATATAAGCGGTCGCAATACCGGTAATCGCATTCGTTGCCCCAGGCCCAGAAGTGACTAACACAACTCCTGGCTCACCGGTAGCGCGCGCTACCGCATCCGCCATGTGCACAGCAGCTTGTTCATGACGCACAAGAATATGGTCGAGGCCCCCCACCGTCTCTATTGCGTCATAAATATCCAGTACAGCCCCCCCTGGATATCCAAATACCTGCTTCACACCTTGGTCAATCAATGACTGAATGACCATTTCCGCACCTGACAACATCTGCATTACTGCCTCCGGCTTCTCACTCATACGGCTCGTGAATTTCTCAAGATAACTCATGTTTTTTTATCAAAACGGTTTTGCGCATCAAGACTCCAATTTTCGTTTTTATTGGTCGCGCGCGCGAAGGTGTACGTTAACATACCCCTGAACTTCTCGGCAGAGAAAATAAGTGAAAAAAAACCAGGCATCTCATTAATAGATAATTATTCTATTAAAGTTTTATTCAGCTTAAATTAAAAACTAGAGTGAGCAATTTAATCAGGGTATTACTCGACATAAAAGTGGAAATAGAGGAAGACTTATACCTCTCAGAGTAAAAAAAACCTTAAGCTGACTATCGGGATTATTTTGATATTAGCAATTAAAATATCTAAAAATGACTTAAAATGCAGAGTATTCATCTATTAAAAATCCCCCATGATGAAATAATTCATTAAAAATCAGCATATTAAAATTTTCGTTATGTGATGCTTTTTACAAGATTTCACACTGAATTTTTCTGATCAATAAATACAAGGCTAACGTTATTTTTTATTGACACTGCACGCTTATTCACGTACCAATATAGGCACACGTTGTTTCTACAGGCTCTAATAATGATTCGTTTTACTTCACTCACAGAACTCCTCCTCCTCGCTAAATACCAGCGCGGTTGTTCTGTGGGCGAAAACGAATAAAGATTAAAGCCTGAAGAACTGAAAAACCCGCGCCGAACAGCGCGGGTTTTTTTATGCGCTAAGGCCATTAAATATAAGAAATTTAAGGAAGCAATTATGAGCCAGCAAGTTATTATCTTCGATACTACCTTACGCGACGGTGAACAAGCCTTACAGGCGAGTTTAAGTGTGAAGGATAAATTACAAATCGCGCTGGCCCTAGAGCGAATGAAAATCGATGTCATGGAAGTCGGTTTCCCTGTATCTTCACCGGGCGATTTTGAATCAGTACAAACCATCGCTCGTACCATTAAGAATAGCCGTGTCTGTGCATTGGCTCGTTGTGTGGAAAAAGATATTGATGCGGCGTATGAATCTTTAAAGGTTGCAGAGGCTTTTCGTATTCATACCTTTTTAGCAACTTCACCGATGCATATCGAGACAAAATTACGCTCAACTTTACCTGAAGTCATTGAACGCGCTGAGTTTATGATTCGTCGTGCTCGTAATTATACTGATGACGTAGAATTTTCATGTGAAGATGGCGGACGGACTCCTATTGATGATCTGTGCCGTGTTGTCGAAGCTGCGATTAATGCTGGCGCAAGAACAATCAACATTCCTGATACCGTTGGCTATACCTTGCCCCACGAATATGCCCATATCATCTCCTCGTTAATTCAACGCGTACCAAATATTGATAAAGCCATACTATCCGTCCATACCCATGATGATTTAGGGATGGCCGTAGGAAATTCAATGGCAGCTATCATGGCGGGTGCTCGTCAAGTCGAGGGAACTTTAAACGGATTAGGTGAGCGTGCAGGTAACTGTGCCTTGGAAGAAGTCATTATGGCGATTAAAACCCGACAAGCCATGATGAATGTCCATACTGGAATCAATCATCAAGAAATCTATCGGACGAGCCAAATCGTTAGCCAAATTTGTAATATGCCCATCCCAGCAAATAAAGCTATCGTTGGCAGTAATGCTTTTGCTCACTCATCTGGCATCCACCAAGATGGTGTTTTAAAAAATCGTGAAAACTACGAAATTTTAACCCCAGAGTCCATTGGCTTACACCAAGTTCAGTTAAACCTGACATCACGTTCCGGGCGCGCAGCGGTCAAACACCGTATGGCGGAGATGGGCTATCAAGAGCAGGATTATAATTTAGATACCTTGTACGCAGCATTCTTAAAATTAGCCGATAAGAAAGGCCAAGTATTTGATTACGATTTAGAGGCATTAGCGTTCATTAATAACCAAGCGGATGAAAGTGATAACTTCGTTATGCACGATTTTACTGTGCAGTCCGGCGGCAGCATTACTGCCACCGCCTCAGTCAAATTGGCCATTGGTAACGAAACAAAAGAAGAAGCTGCTACGGGTAACGGCCCTGTTGATGCGGTCTATCAAGCCATTAATCGTATTTCAGGCTTAGAAACTGAATTGGTGAATTACAAATTGACAGCGAAGGGCCAAGGCGAAAATGCGTTAGGCCAAGTCGATATCGTCGTAAAATACAATGACCGCAAATTCCACGGGGTTGGCCTAGCGACTGATATCGTTGAAGCCTCTGCCAAAGCGATGGTTAATGCCTTAAATACAATTTGGCGCGCACGCCAGGTCGAACAAGAATTGAAGCGTAAGTCTCAGAATGAAATTAAGGAAACGGTGTAATTATGTCGACTCACTATAATGTTGCAGTTTTACCGGGTGATGGGATTGGGCCAGAAGTCATGGCACAGGCCGAAAAAGTGCTGGCGGCTGTTAGCCAACGCTTTGGTTTTCAGGTCAATACCCAACATTTTGATGTTGGTGGCATAGCCATTGATAATCAAGGATCACCGCTGCCAGCGGCAACCGTTAGTGGCTGTGAGAATGCTGACGCTATCTTATTTGGTTCAGTCGGCGGCCCGAAATGGGAACATCTCGCTCCCGATGAGCAACCTGAGCGTGGTGCCCTGCTGCCTTTACGTAAACACTTCAAATTATTTAGCAACTTACGTCCTGCTGCCCTTTATAAAGGCTTAGAAGCCTACTGTCCGCTGCGTAGTGATATTGCTGCACGGGGCTTTGACATTTTATGTGTTCGGGAATTAACTGGTGGCATCTACTTTGGTCAACCTAAAGGGCGCGAAGGAAGTGGCGACCAATTACGTGCTTTTGATACAGAAATCTATCACCGTTACGAAATTGAACGTATTGCGCGCTTGGCCTTTGAATCAGCCCGTAAACGTCGTCATAAAGTGACCTCGGTTGATAAAGCGAACGTTTTACAATCATCCATTTTGTGGCGAGAAACGGTAACAGAAATTGCGAAAGATTACCCTGATGTTGAGCTATCGCATATCTACATTGATAATGCCACGATGCAGCTAATCAAAGACCCTTCGCAATTTGATGTCCTGCTATGCTCTAACTTATTTGGGGATATTCTGTCCGATGAGTGTGCCATGATCACCGGCTCAATGGGCATGCTACCGTCAGCCAGTCTTAATGAAGAAGGCTTCGGCCTTTACGAGCCAGCAGGAGGCTCCGCGCCAGATATTGCTGGAAAAAATATTGCTAATCCCATTGCACAAATTTTATCGTTAGCCCTACTTTTACGCTACAGTTTACAGCAGAACGATGCGGCTGATGCCATTGAAAAAGCCATCAGTCAAGCCCTAGCAGCGGGCCACCGTACCCACGATTTAGCCGGTGAAGGGCACGCAGTGAGTACTGACGAAATGGGTGATATCATTGCCCGGTATATTGCCGAGGAAAAATAATAAAATGAGCAAAACCTTATACCAGAAGTTATTTGATGCACATGTCGTGTATGAAGCACCACAAGAGACGCCCATCCTATATATCGATCGTCACTTGGTTCACGAAGTCACCTCACCACAGGCTTTCGATGGTCTACGAGCCCACGGCCGTAAACTTCGCCAGCCATCGAAAACATTCGCCACGATGGATCATAATGTCTCAACACAAACTCGAGATATTAATGCTTCCGGTGAGATGGCTCGTATCCAAATGCAGGAACTAATTAAAAACTGCGCGGAATTTGGTGTCAGCCTTTATGACTTAAATCATCCTTTCCAAGGGATTGTGCACGTTATTGGACCAGAGCAGGGGATTACCCTACCCGGTATGACTATTGTCTGTGGTGACTCGCACACCGCAACGCACGGTGCCTTTGGCGCCTTAGCATTTGGTATCGGTACTTCAGAAGTTGAACATGTCATGGCCACGCAAACCTTAAAACAAGGCCGAGCGAAAACCATGAAAATCGAAGTCACCGGTTCAGCGATCGGCGGGATTTCGGCGAAAGACATTGTGTTGGCCATCATCGGTAAAACAGGCAGTGCCGGCGGTACTGGCTATGTTGTTGAGTTCTGTGGCGAGGCAATCCGAGCGCTAAGTATGGAAGGCCGCATGACCTTATGTAACATGGCGATTGAATTAGGGGCAAAAGCGGGATTAGTTGCTCCAGATGAAACTACCTTCGCCTACTTAAAAGGGCGTCAGTTTGCGCCGAAAGGCGAACAATGGGATCAAGCTGTTGCCTATTGGGAAACGTTAAAGTCGGATGACGATGCACACTTTGATGCCGTCGTAACGCTCGATGCCGCCGATATCGCACCACAAGTCACTTGGGGAACCAACCCCGGGCAAGTGATCGCTGTTGACCAACCGATCCCACGTCCTGAAGAGTTCAGTGATCCGGTTGAACGAGCTTCTGCAGAAAAAGCCTTAGCCTACATGGGATTAGAAGGTGGTATTCGTCTAACCGATGTGGCTATTGATAAAGTCTTTATTGGTTCATGCACCAACTCACGTATCGAAGATTTACGTGCGGCCGCAGCTATTGCGAAAGGTCGTAAAGTCGCGCCGGGTATCGTTGCAATGGTAGTGCCAGGTTCAGGCCCTGTTAAAGCTCAGGCGGAGGAGGAAGGATTAGATAAGATCTTCCTAGAGGCTGGATTTGAATGGCGTTTACCTGGCTGTTCAATGTGTTTAGCGATGAACAACGATCGACTGAATGCCGGTGAGCGTTGCGCCTCAACCAGTAACCGTAACTTTGAAGGACGTCAGGGCCGTGGTGGACGCACGCACTTAGTCAGCCCAGCTATGGCCGCAGCAGCTGCTATCACCGGACGCTTCACTGACATCCGTACCTTGAACTAAGGAACTGCATCATGGCAATTAAATTTACCCAACATACTGGACTGGTCGCACCGCTTGATGCGGCCAACGTCGACACGGATGCAATTATTCCAAAACAGTTTCTACAAAAGGTTACCCGTACCGGTTTTGGCCAGCATCTCTTCAATGATTGGCGCTTTATTGACGATCAAGGCAATATCCCTAATCCTGATTTTGTGCTTAATAAACCTGTTTATAAAGGCACCAGTATTTTATTGACGCGTGAGAACTTTGGCTGTGGTTCTTCTCGTGAGCACGCACCTTGGGCATTAACGGACTTTGGTTTTCGTGTCGTTATCGCCCCCTCTTTTGCGGATATTTTCTACAGCAATAGCTTTAATAACCAACTACTTTTGGTGAAATTAAGCGAAGCGCAGATAGATGAACTCTTCCAACTGGTTGAGCAACAACCAGGAATTCACTTTACAGTGGATTTAGAAGCAATGACCATTAAGGCTGGAGACAAAACATACACCTTTGATTTGGATAGCTTCCGTCGTCACTGTATGTTAAATGGTTTAGATAGTATTGGACTGACCTTGCAGCACGAAGCATCAATCGATGCTTATGAAGCAAAACAGCCAGCTTTTCTGCAATAACGTCGTACACCTATCGTTTTAATAAGGGACATTTTTATGTCCCTTTTTTTTATCGGTCCTTTACCTCAATGAATCACCCTCTCCTGCATCAATCAGCGCCTCTATGCTGAAAGCTGCTCGACTCGGGTGGGTTGAGTGGCGAAAGATAGAAATAACGCATGGTAGAGAGACGTCAGGTAAGGGAATAAATGGTCAATCATCGATAAAAGATACTGAGCGACTCGCTTATCCGATATTAAAAAAAAGCCCGGTGATATTCACCGGGCTTTTTCACGCTAACCACCAACAACTTACTGAATACGAGGTTGATCCGCGCCTTCTTTTTCGACCTTTTGCACTAACATATGTTCACGCTTCATGCCGAGCTTCAACGCTAACGCCGACGCTACGTAAATAGAAGAAATCGTACCGATAGTGACCCCGATTAACATTGTCAGAGAGAATCCGCGTAACAGTTCCCCACCAAAGATAAACAGCATCAGTACAACGACTAAAGTAGTTGCTGAGGTCATCAATGTCCGACTCAAGGTCTGTGTCAGAGAAATATTCACGATATCGTAAGGTGTGCCACGACGGATCTTACGAAAGTTTTCACGGATTCGGTCAGAAACCACAATACTGTCGTTCAGTGAATAGCCAATCACTGACATGAGTGAGGCAATAATCGTCAGATCAACCTCAATATGAAACAGTGATAAGACACCCATCGTGATAATGACGTCATGAGCAAGCGCTAATACCGCCCCGAGTGCCAGACGCCATTCAAAACGAAAACCGACGTAGATCAAAATACAAATTAATGCCGCAAGTAGCGCTAGAGCACCGGCTTGCGCCAAATCGCTACCTACGCTCGGCCCAACAAACTCAATACGCTTTACGATTGCCGTTTGCTGAGTCGCTTGGTTGATCTCGCTAATCACTTTGGTGCCAAGTTCTTGTCCAGCATTACCATCATGAGGAGACAGACGTACCATCACCTCACGACTACTGCCGAAGTTTTGAACTTGTGGATCACTAAAGCCGGCATGCTGTAATGCACTTCGCATCACATCAAGCTCGCCGGGTTTTTCAAGCGTAATCTCAATCACTGTACCGCCAGTAAAATCGAGACCCCAATTAAAACCACGAACACCAATAATGATGGCAGATGCGATTAACAACAACGCTGACAGCGCGAACGCTAACTTGTCCCAGCGCATAAAATCATGCACTTTCCGACCATAGTTAAGTTGTTCAATACTATATTCTTGTGCCACAACAGGCTCCTTAAATCGACAGCTTGCTGATACGTTTACCGCCGTAAAGCAGGTTCACAATCGCTCGTGTACCAACAATCGCCGTAAACATGGAGGTCGCCACCCCAATCGCTGTCGTGATAGCAAACCCTTTAATCGAGCCTGTTCCCACAGCGTAAAGAATGATGGCAGTAATCAGCGTTGTCACATTTGCATCAACAATACTGGAGAATGCACCGCGATAGCCTTCGTGAATAGCCTGCTGTACAGTACGACCATTACGTAACTCTTCTTTAATCCGTTCATTGATCAATACGTTCGCATCGACGGCTACCGCAAGGGTCAAGACAATCCCAGCAATACCTGGCATGGTCAAGGTCGCCCCAGGAAGTAATGACATGATACCGATAATCAAGATTAAGTTAGCAATCAACGCCGTAGTCGCAATAACACCAAATTTCTTGTAGAACACCAGCATAAACAGAATCGATACAGCAACGCCCCACAAGCAAGCATGTAAGCCTTGTTGGATATTCTGTTGTCCCATTGTCGGGCCGATGGTGCGCTCTTCGACAATCTGAATAGGTGCGATAAGTGCGCCCGCACGTAACAGCAAGGAGAGCTGGTGTGCTTCATTAGCGTTATTAATACCGGTAATGCGGAAGCTATTAGACAGACGTGATTGGATATTGGCTACGTTAATCACTTCTTCTTGTTTTGCTAAAATAGCACGACCATTTGCATCTTTCTTACCGCTATCTTTATATTCAACAAACAGCGTTGCCATTGGTTTGCCGATATTATTACGAGTAAATTCAGACATCGCGTTCCCCCCCGCACTATCGAGCGAGATGTTAACTTGCGGCTGATTATACTCGTCCATCGTAGACGTAGAATCGGTAATATGATCGCCGGTCAAGACTATGCGTTTGTAGAGAACGACCGGTTGGCCATCACGCATGGTTTTAACTTCAGAATCACCCGGTACGCGCCCCGCAGCGATAGCAGCAGGATCGACAGAGGTGTTAACTAAGCGAAACTCTAGGGTTGCTGTCGCCCCTAAGATCTCTTTAGCACGCGCCGTATCTTGAATACCCGGTAACTCGACTACAATCCGGTCAGAACCTTGACGCTGAACAAGTGGTTCAGAGACACCGAGCTGGTTGACACGATTACGTAGGATAGTGATGTTTTGCTGTACCGCGTATTCACGCGCTTCGCTTAAACGCGCATCGGTCATTACCGCAGTGAGCTGGTTATCGCCACGGCTACGGATCACGAGATCACGATGACGTGGACTTAAATAGCTAATAGCCGCATCACGCGTTTGTGAGTTAGGAAACTGAATCTGCACGCCATAGTTATCCATTTTCCCGACTGTGGTATAACCAATCTTAGCAGTGCGTAAATCACTGCGCAGCGTCTCAGTGTTCTGTTCTTGTAACTTATCTAAAGCCGTGTCCATATCCACTTCCATTAGGAAGTGCACACCACCTCGTAAGTCTAAGCCTAACTTCATAGGTTCAGCTGAGAGTGCCGCGAGCCAACGTGGTGTGGCCGGCGCTAAGTTAAGAGCCACCACATAGTTGCTTCCTAATGCACTAACCAATGCCTCACGAGCGCGTAATTGGATATCGGTATTAGAAAAGCGAGCCAGAATTGCGCCGTTTTCTAAAACAATGGAGCGCGTATCAATATGTTGTTGCTTAAGTACGGTCTGGATCTGATCCAACGTCTGCTCACTGGCGGCGGCACCGCGCTCGCCAGTGATTTGAACAGCCGGATCCTCACCATAAAGGTTTGGAAGTGCATACAACAAGCCGACCAATAGCACGACGATCAGCATGATGTACTTCCATAAAGGATAACGATTTAACACGGCAGTTCCCTAAGGAAGAGTTCAATTATAATGCTTTCATTGTGCCTTTAGGCAGAACGGCAGCGACGAAATCACGCTTAACAACTACTTCATTGGTTTCATTGAGCGCAATAGCAACATATCCCGTCTCAGAGATTTTAGTAACGCGACCCACAAAACCTGAGGTCGTCATGACTTCATCACCTTTCGCAATAGATTCCATTAACTTTTTATGCTCTTTAGCACGCTTTTGCTGTGGACGTAGGATCATAAAGAAGAAAATCAGACCGAAAACGACCAGCATGATTACCATCGAAAAACTACTGTTTTGTGCTGGAGCTCCAGCGGCAGCAACTGCATCAGAAATGAAAAAACTCATTAACTATCCCTCATTAATTGAAAATCAAAATGGTAAAGCTGGCACTTCTTTGCCAATTTTCTGGTAAAAGTCAGTCACGAAAGCGTCTAACTTATCATCGTCGATCGCTTGACGTAGACCAGCCATAAGTCGCTGATAATAGCGTAGATTATGAATGGTATTCAGTCTTGCTCCGAGAATTTCATTACAACGGTCTAAATGATAAAGATAAGCACGTGTGTAATTTTTACAGGTATAACAATCGCATTCAGCATCAAGCGGTGACGTATCACTTTTATGCTTAGCATTACGAATTTTGACTACGCCATCGGTCACAAATAAGTGTCCATTACGTGCATTACGTGTCGGCATCACACAATCGAACATATCGATTCCGCGACGAACCCCCTCCACTAAATCTTCAGGCTTACCGACTCCCATGAGGTAGCGAGGCTTCTCTTCAGGTAACTGTGGGCAAACGTGCTCAAGAATACGATGCATATCGGCTTTAGGCTCACCAACCGCTAAACCGCCGACAGCGTACCCATCAAAGCCGATATCTACCAGTCCCTTGACGGAGATATCACGTAAATCTTCGTAAACACCACCTTGCACAATACCGAACAAGGCGTTCTTATTGCCTAACTCATCGAACCTATCACGACTGCGCTGCGCCCAACGCAATGACATTTCCATTGAGCGTTTAGCGTAGTCCCAATCGGCCGGATACGGTGTGCACTCATCAAAAATCATCACGATATCAGAACCCAAGTCATATTGGATTTCCATGGATTTTTCAGGATCAAGGAAGATCGGATCACCGTTGATCGGATTACGGAAATGAACACCCTTTTCCGTGATTTTGCGAATATCACCTAGGCTAAATACTTGAAAACCGCCAGAATCGGTTAAAATTGGGCCTTGCCACTGCATAAAATCGTGTAAATCACCGTGCAGTTTCATAATCTCTTGGCCAGGTCGTAGCCAAAGATGGAAGGTGTTTCCCAAAAGGATTTGTGCGCCGGTATCCTTCACCTCTTCCGGTGTCATGCCTTTTACCGTACCGTAAGTCCCGACAGGCATAAACGCAGGTGTCTCAACGACGCCACGATCAAAGACCAGACGCCCGCGACGTGCTCGGCCGTCACGCTTTATATATTCAAATTTCACAACAACTCTCCATCAGAGAAACAGTCTGATTAGATGCTAATAAATACGAAGTAAAAACCCCGTTAAACCCGCGACTTAGCCAGCCTACGCTAAATCGCCTCCATAGAATTTTGCACTATTATGCCAAGATTCGACTTAGGATTGACACCCCGTCGACACACCTAAATTCTGCGTGAAAGATGCTATCACAATCGCAGCGATTTCCCTATTCCACAGGCTTTATCAAGCCGATTATTGAGCAACCCACTGCCTATAATGAAAGACTGCATGCATTTTTGAACCGATACGATAATGCGGGATGCTGAAAATCCTCCGGTTCTCTTCTACAACGCCCTTGTGACAAACGCGTAAAATTGTTGTCACGGTTAGCTCTTAATGCTGGCTATAGCTTTATTTTAATCTATTGATATTTCGTGTATTGCTTGCGGATTCTTAGTGATAAACATGGCATCGCCATAGCTGAAGAAGCGGTATTGTTCGGCCACTGCTTGCTGATAAGCATGCATGGTATTTTTATACCCAGCAAACGCTGACACTAGCATGATTAATGTCGATTCCGGCAAATGGAAGTTGGTGATTAATGCATCGATCACTTGGTACTGGTAGCCGGGATAAATAAATATCTGCGTGTCATCAAAAAATGGGGCAATCAATGCATCTTTTGCCGCCTTAGCTGCACTTTCAAGTGATCGTACTGAAGTTGTCCCCACCGCTACGACTTTATTCCCTCGTGCCTTGCAGGCTAGAACGGCATCAACAACCTCTTGTGGAACTTCCGCATACTCCGCGTGCATAATATGGTCTTCAATACTCTCAACACGCACTGGCTGGAAAGTTCCGGCTCCTACATGAAGCGTAACAAATGCCGTTTCAATGCCTTTCTGACGAAGTGCATTCAATAACGGCTCATCAAAATGCAGACCTGCGGTGGGAGCCGCTACCGCTCCGGGTTTTGCACTATACACGGTTTGATACAGCTCACGATCAGCCTCTTCATCGGGACGATCGATATAGGGAGGCAGTGGCATATGGCCTATTTGATTAAGAATATCCAGCACGTCGCGCGGATCATCAAACACAATTTCAAATAAGGTATCATGACGAGCCACCATTGTAGCGCGCACTTCTAATGCATCACCAAGGAGTAACTGCGCACCTGGCTTAGGGGATTTTGACGCTCGGACATGGGCCAAGACACGCTTATCATCAAGCATCCTTTCCACCAGCAACTCTAATTTACCGCCGCTGGCTTTCTGCCCATATACCCGCGCAGGAATAACCCGAGTATTATTAAAAACTAATAAATCACCGGCTTGTAGCTTATCGAGTACATCCGTAAAAACGCCATGTTGCAACTCTCCTGACGCACCTTCTAACGATAATAACCGACAAGCACTACGTTCAGGTTGTGGATAATGGGCAATCAACGATTCAGGTAATTCAAAATTAAAATCAGCAACACGCATGGTGACTTATTCCGGTAAAAATTTAGGCGCACAGTGTAACGGAAAAGCGTGTATTACAGAACCTCTGGCTTTTAATGAAACTCTAGCGATAATAGAGCCATGAATTTTCTTGCACATTTACACTTAGCGCATCTTGCGAAGAGCTCATTGACGGGTAACTTACTGGCCGATTTTGTTCGGGGTGACCCTAATGGTCGTTGGACAGCAGCCGTAGTCGATGGGATTCATATGCATCGACGACTGGATAGCCTTTCAGATAAACTTCCTGAAGTCCGTGAAGCAAAACAACTTTTTACTCTACCCACGCGGCGAGTCGCACCGATTGCACTTGATGTCATCTGGGATCATTTTCTAGCGCGTGACTGGTCAATCCTTCATAAAGAAATAAAACTGTCAGATTTTTGTCTTATGGCTGAGCAGAGCATCAGTAGCGACTTAGCTTCAACGCCAGAAAATTTCCGTCAGTTAAACCAACTAATTTGGTCACAGCACTGGTTAGAGCGCTATGCCCACGCTGAGAATTTGGAAAATGTCCTAAGGCAGATGGCACAGCGCAGACCTCGTCTGGCTAGTCTTGCCGAGTGTTATCACGATTTCGTCACACACTATGCCGACCTTGAAGCACTGTTCTACCGCTTTTATCCACAACTCATGCAACGTGCCAAAGAAAATCGCCTTTAACCCCCCGCGACTGATTCGGTTCTGATACACTGCCTGAGCAGAGTGAGAGACGAGATCCCCTGCGCAAAATCGTAGCGGGATCCTTAAACGATTTTATTCATTAATACTTGGAGTATGTATGGTACTTGTGACCCGTTCAGCCCCTGATTTTACCGCCGCAGCAGTTTTAGGTAATGGTGAAATTGTTGAGAAGTTTAATTTCCATGAACACATTGCCGGCAAACCTGCCGTACTCTTTTTCTGGCCGATGGACTTTACGTTCGTCTGTCCATCAGAACTGATTGCTTTTGATAAGCGTTATGCTGACTTTAAAGAACGCGGCGTGGAAGTCGTTGGCGTCTCCTTCGATTCTGAATTCGTTCACAACGCATGGCGTAATACCCCTATCGAAAACGGCGGTATCGGTAACGTTCAATATGCGATGGTCGCAGATATTAAGCGCGAAATTCAACAAGCCTACGGTATTGAACATCCTGAAGCCGGTGTTGCACTGCGCGGCTCATTCTTAATCGACAAAGAAGGTGTCGTACGCCATCAAGTCGTCAACGACTTGCCATTAGGACGTAATATCGATGAAATGTTACGTATGGTTGATGCACTACAATTCCATGAAACGCATGGCGAAGTATGCCCGGCGCAATGGGAAAAAGGTAAAGAAGGTATGGGTGCTTCACCAGAAGGCGTTGCCAAATATCTGTCACAAAACGCAGGTAAACTTTAACTGCGTTGCCCCCTAAGACGTTAGGGGGTAATCTTTACTCGACTGTTCTTCCGCTCTTTAAATCGTTGCGGTTTCTAGGATGATTATGCAACTCTCTCTACAACATTGGCTTCAGGCATACGGCCTAACCCGCTATACCGATATTATCGCTACCTTAATAATGTTAGCCGCAATGGGGGGGCTGTGTTTAGTCATCCATGTTCTGCTACATAAAGTCTTATTACCTATTTTAAAAAAACAGTCTGATAAAAGCCCACATCTTTGGTCTAAATCGCTGTTTAAACATTTACTGTTTAACCGCGCAACCTGGTTATTACAGGCTGTACTCTTTCAGTTACTTTTACAGCTACTCTTTGATCCCCACAGTATACTCTTCACCGCGCTAACCACCCTTTGCCAGCTGTGGATGATGCTATTATGCTTATTGATCGGTTTTTCATTGCTGGATGTTATTCAAGCGATTACATCAAAAAGCGCATTTGCCCAACAAATTCCATTACGGGGAATTGTTCAAAGTATTAAATTAATCATGGCTATTTTGGTCGTCGTCTTGATGATCTCTTTGCTATTAGGGAAATCACCTGGCAGTTTATTGACCGGATTAGGCGCAATGACTGCCGTATTAATGCTCGTTTTTCGCGATCCCATCCTCGGGCTTGTCGCGGGTATTCAACTCTCTGCCAACGATATGCTTAAGATTGGTGACTGGTTAGATATGCCCAAATATGGCGCCGATGGGGCAGTAATCGATATTAATTTAACTACGGTCAAAGTCCATAATTGGGACAAAACTATCGTCACCATTCCAGCTTATGCGTTAATTTCTGATTCATTTAAAAATTGGCGAGGTATGTCTGAATCGGGCGGACGGCGAATCAAACGTAGCGTGAATATCGATACAACCAGTATCCACTTTCTCTCTCAGACGGAAATTGAACAGCTCGCGCAAGCACGCTTACTTACTCCCTATTTAGGAGATAAGCAGCAGGAAATTAGCGAGTGGAATGCACAACAAGGGGTCGATAGCGCTTCGCTGCTGAATCACCGAGCCCTCACTAATATTGGTACTTTTCGAGTTTGGCTCGAAAGCTGGCTAAAATCGCATCCTAAAATTCGTCAAGATATGACCTTAATGGTTCGCCAATTAGCGCCGGCCGATCATGGTCAACCTATTGAGATTTATGCTTTTACTAATACCGTTATCTGGGCAGAGTACGAAGCGATTCAAAGTGATATCTTTGACTATATTTATGCAGCCTTACCGGCTTTTGGTTTGCGAGTCCATCAATCACCGACCAGTGCGGATATTCGTTCATTAGCGCCTAACCGTGGTCACTCGCTAGACTAAGGCTATCGGGGAGCATTGCTCCCCGCTTTCTTACACTTTTTCCTTTACCCTTATAAGCAATACCAATGCCATCACCATTAATACCGTCGCTAGCATGTAAATGGCTTGATGACCGAACCAATCACTTAATACACCTTGAAACAGACCGGCGAAAATCATTCCTGTCGAAACGGAGTTGGTAAATAACGTCGTTGCCGCCCCGGCTTTACCGGGCATTAAGTCTTGAAACCACAGCATAACTAATCCGGCCACAATCCCGATAAACACCGCATTCAGCAATTGAACCACTAACAAGCCAATTTGATGGGTAAATAGCAACATTGAAGGATAGAAGAGCAGCCCACAAACGGCAGCAATAATGACCAATAACCGTTTACCAAACTTCTTAGCAAGATAGCCCGCCAGTAGCATGACTGGAATTTCAAGCCCTGCGGCAGTTCCCATCAGTACGCCAGCAAAACTTTCTGGCATACCTAAGCGCTGGCTAATATAAAGAGGCATATCAATGATATACATCAAGTTACATATCCACATTAATACCGAGGCAATGAACAGCAAACGTACATCCGCCCTTTTCCAACCACTGACCGCGCTTTTAGCCAGATCTTCTGCCGGATAGATACGGGTAACGGAAGGTAACGTTGTTTTGATTAAAATGAGTGCGAACAGAAATAAGGCTGCCGCAACAAAATATAGAGTAATAAAACCGTAGTTAAGCGCCAGTGCGAAGGAAATGGGAGGGCCGATCACCCATGCTAGCGATATTTGTGTGCGCATTATTGAACTGAACATCACAACTTCTCGCCCGGTACGATCTGCGTATTCCCGTGCTAATGCAAAGAGTTGCGGTATCACTACGCTGGCCAATGCTGAGAGTATTAGCCCAAGGGTAATCAGTAACCAATATTGGCGAACAAAGGCGAACATTAGCGCATTCGCTATTGCCATTACGCAGCAGAACATCAAAAGATTGCGGCGGTCGCCTTGGCTATCTGAACGTTTTGCCAGAATAAAACTAATGATAATTCCTGTGACGGCATTAATCGTAAAGAATAAGCCCACCATGAAAGGTTTAGCTTTGAGCTCTTGGCTAAGGAAAAGGCTCAGCGTCGGAGATTGCAGAGCGCCCGCGATGCTAACAAAAAAAGTGACCAGCAGAAACATCATAAAAACAGGGTTATTCCCTTTTGGAGAAGGAGGGATATAAGGTTGCATGATAGGCCTAATTCAAACTGATATACCTCATTTTAGCGAGATATGGGTCAAAAGGTACCGGTTATCATAGCAGTTAGCCTGTCATCGAAACATGATCAAAATGCATTTCTCGTTGAGCCTGTCGCCACTGACGCGGACTGGTCCCAAACCAGCGTTTGCACGCCCGTGAAAAAGCACTAACTTCCGAATAACCAAGTAATAACGCCATATCAGTGACCGACAATTGACGCTGTTCAAGGTAGCTTAAGGCCATTTCGCTGCGTACTTTGTCAACCATAGCTGAAAAACTTAATCCTTCCTGACGTAAACGACGCTGAAGTGACCAAGGGGTCATATTAACTTGATCGGCCACCCGTTCAAGCTCCGGTTCACCCTGACCAATAGCGAGTTGTACTTGTGCTCTAATTTGATCAATCAGAGGTTGATGTAATGCCTGACAATTTAATTGGCGGATAGCATCTTGCGTGACCGTTAATAGTATAGGGTCACTGTCTGGCATCATACGGTAACCATCGTTCTTAGGGATCACTAAACAATTCGTCGGTTGTTCAAACCAGATAGGCGCGTCAAAAATTTTACAGTGCTCATGCCAAGCAGCAGGACGAGGATGCTCGAAATGCACTTCACGTGGTGACCAACTCCCCCCAAGAGCATGACGAATAAGGTTTAAAAACATACATAGTGTTAATTCAGCATCTTGCCGCCGCTGTAAAATTGCACCATGTCGGACTTGATAGTGCAGTTGCCAACAATCACCTTTATCGACAAGCTGTACCAGTGTGTCATGTTGGTGATAAGGAAATGCACGGACAACGTTACGTAATGCATGCTCAACATTTTCAGAGCAGATCCCTATGTAACCAATCAAGCCAAGAGATTGGGGTTTAAACTGCTTACCATAATAAAGTCCAAAATTATCAATACCTGAATTTTTAGCAGCGACCTCCATCACACGGCAATAATTAACCAAACTCAAACTCATCGTGGGATTGCCGAGCAGCTCTGGGTTTATTCCACTCATCCCAAAAACGCGATCGACATCCCCACCCTGCTGGGCAATAAATTGGCTCAGGCCACTGGCAGCGGCTGCCAGTACGCCATGATGAACAGCCTGATGAGACATTGAGAAGAGTGATGGCATCGTACTGACCTCAAAAGAAAGATTAATAAAATTCGTTATTCAGTCAGCAAGTTTCATACCAAAAATAAAATCTTTAAAAATCAGTCTATCAATACATTTCATTCATAAACCAACCCCCAATCTGCTTCTTAGTAGTGCATACCGCCACCGATTGGTAGATGCTTACCGTCCAAATAAGTCCGGCAGAGTGCCACCGTTTGGCTTGACCAGCCGTTCGCCACACTCTTCGCCATTTCTGTCTCGTGATGCGATGCCAGCCAAGCTGTTAGTTGTACTCGACGTTGGATAAACAGCGCCGGTAGAATGGCAAAATCCTCGTCACTAAGCGTGCAAATTTTTTGATAGCCCTCAATCCAATTTTCTACCCACAATGGGGCATTCGCATGGTGTTCGACAAAACTGATAGCCGCGGCTAAATCATGTAAGTACCACCCAAAACCGCAATCATCAAAATCAATGACTCGTGTCTCACCATGCTCTATTAATAAATTTGTTAACCGCAGATCGGCATGGATCAGTCCGAAGCGTTCGCCTCGTTTTCCATAACGAGTGAGTTTAGCTTGAACATCGTCGAGTACACTTTCTAATAACTGATGGTCATTCGATGACATATCAGTGATATCACGCCAATCTCCCCAGTGACTTGAAGCACTTACCATTGAAGCATGATCCCAAGCGAGGCGCTGAAATCCTTCTGGTCGTTGCCATTGACGACTATGCTGGTGCAAACGTGCAGTAATTTCGCCGAGTTGACGAAAAGCACTCACTGAAACCTCGCTGGTCGGCATCTCACCGGCAATCCAGTGAAAAATAACAGCGTGTCGTTGCTCATTCGCCGACAAAACGTAGGTTTGGATACGTTTTCCTGTTCCATCGAACAAAGCTTCCGGGACTTGAAGGCCTTCTTCCCGGAGTGCATCAAGCCATAATAGTTCGCTTTCAATCGCGGCCTTATCGTGATAGTTACCGCGATGTAAACGTAAGGCATAACGCTTACCCTGTGCGGTTACTAGAAAGGTTGCATTCTCTGAACGGCAAAGCAAACGGATTTGCGCGGCGTTAAGTTGTGGGTAGGCCTGCACGACACAATTGGCGATATGCATGAGTACCGCTTGGTCAAGGTCATCATATTGTTTAACACTCATCATCTGCTCCTAAACGGTATTAAGACTCTAACTTGGGACCTAGCATCTATTAGAGTGCAAACCTGAGCTTGACGAGAAAATAGTAAAAGTTGACCGCAGAGAACAAATTATTCCATGTGGCCGGTTATTTTACCGTTAACGACAATAAACTGTTCTCTACGGTCAAGTTTATCCCCTTTAGTCACTGCATTATCTTTCTTAGTGAGTCATTCACCTTCGACGATATTCAACATAATGCTAACGGGGTTCACTATGATAAAAACATTAAAACCGACACTCGGTGCTCTCCACTTGTGGGGTATTGCCGTAGGACTTGTCATATCAGGAGAGTATTTTGGCTGGAGCTATGGCTGGGGGGTTGCAGGCACCCTAGGGTTTTTAGTGACGACACTTATCATTGCAATTATGTACACCTGCTTCATCTTCAGTTTTACCGAACTTACTACCGCAATACCGCAAGCTGGTGGTCCTTTTTCATATAGTCGTGCTGCCTTTGGTGATACTGGTGGACTCATCGCAGGCCTTGCCACCTTAATTGAGTTCGTTTTTGCCCCTCCGGCTATCGCGATGGCAATTGGTGCCTATTTAAATATTCAGTTTCCCACCCTCGACCCCAAATATGCTGCCTTGGGCGCATACCTCGTATTTATGGGCCTAAACATTCTTGGCGTAAAACTTGCGGCCATGTTTGAACTGGTGGTCACCGTACTGGCTGTTTTTGAACTGCTCGTATTTATGGGCGTGGTATCTCCGGGCTTTAGCCTCAGTCATTTTACTGCTCATGGCTGGGCTGGCCATGACCATTTTTCGATGGCTGCACTTCCCGGTATATTTGCTGCGATTCCGTTTGCTATCTGGTTTTTCCTCGCCATTGAAGGGGCTGCAATGGCAGCAGAAGAGGCTAAAAACCCTAAAAAAACCATTCCTATCGCCTATATTACAGGGATTTTAACCTTAGTCTTTTTAGCTCTAGGTGTCATGCTGTTTGCCGGAGGAGCTGGAGATTGGCGAGTATTATCTGGAATCAACGATCCACTCCCGCAAGCGATGAAAATGATCGTTGGTGAGCACTCTTCTTGGATGCACATGCTGGTTTGGATTGGGCTCTTCGGATTGATTGCCAGTTTTCATGGCATTATTCTCGGTTATTCACGTCAATTTTTTGCACTATCACGCAGTGGGTATCTTCCTGCATCGCTGAGTCAACTTAATCGTTTCCAAACTCCACACCGTGCAATTATTGTGGGGGGCATTATTGGTATGATCATTATCCTAAATGATGGGATGACATTACAGGGAATGAGTCTCACGGCTGCCATGATCACTATGGCCGTTTTTGGTGCGAACGTCATGTATATCATGAGTATGTTAAGTCTTTTTCGCTTGCGTAAAACGGCCCCGCTACTTGAGCGTAGTTATCGTGCCCCAGGTTATCCTTGGATTCCCGGAATCGCTCTACTGCTGTCAGTTCTCTGTTTTATCACCATGTTATGGTTCAACCCGGTGATCGGTGCTCTATTTATCGGATTAATGGTAGTCGGCTACCTCTATTTCTTAACCACTAAAGTAAGACGTCAATCAAGCCCGTCACTGAGACTGACAACTGTCGACACCAAATAAGGCCTTTTGCCTAGGAAGACAACACCTTACCGTCCCTTTATTTATTATTTAAGATTGCAGTACAAGGAGTTAATGATGGCTACACGTTCCACAATAATGGATACCAACAGTTTTCGTGCTGAACATGCCGAAGCCTTAAGTCCGGAAATTCGTGAATTAACGGATAAACGCGATCGCGTACTGGGTGAATCTTATCGCTTGTTTTACCGTAACCCGGTACACCTTGTTAGAGGAGAGGGCCAATATCTCTGGGATGCCAAAGGACGTAAATATCTGGATGTGTATAACAACGTCGCGAGTATCGGCCACTGCCACCCTGCTGTTATTAGAGCAGTAACTGAACAAATGCAGCAACTGAACACTCATACCCGCTATTTACATGAAAATATCTTAAATTATACCGAATCAATTCTCGCCACTACTCCCGATGATATCGATCGCGCGATGTACATGTGTACAGGTTCAGAAGCTAATGATCTCGCGATTCGAGTCGCCAAATCATTCAGTGGTGGAACCGGGATCATTGTTACGCAAGAGGCTTACCACGGTACCAGTGAATTAACATCCGGTGCCTCACCTGCTTTAGGCAGCGGTCAAGCGCTCGCCTCGACGACCCGTGTTGTACCGGCTCCCGATTTCTACCGATTACAACCCAACGATCCCGGAAAGTGGTTTGCTGACCACATTCAGGCACAGATCGATGATATGCAGAAAAATGGAATTAAATTTGCGGGCTTTTTAGCCGACTCTATATTCTCATCCGACGGTGTGTTACCAAATCCACCAGGCTTTTTAAAAGCAGCAATAGAGGTTGTGCATAAAAATGGTGGGATTTTCATTGCTGATGAAGTTCAACCCGGATTTGCCCGTACCGGGGATACCTTCTGGGGATTTGCCCGCCACGGCGTTGTGCCCGATATTATAACTACTGGAAAACCTATGGGGAATGGTATCCCGGTCTCTGCTCTGTTCGCAAAAAGTGATGTGTTAGCTTCTTTTAGCGATCACATTCCTTATTTTAATACTTTTGGCGGAAACCCGGTTTCAATGGCTGCGGCACAGGCCGTATTGACAGTTATTCAAGAAGAAAATTTGCAGCAACATAGCCGTGAAATGGGTGCGATGCTTTTACAAGAACTGCGTAGCTTACAGAAAAAATATTCATGTGTTGGCGATATACGCGGTGCTGGATTATTTATCGGTTTTGAATTGGTCACGGACCCCGAAAGTAAGAAGCCGAATAAAGCCTTGGCATTGGATCTCATAGAATCTTTGCGCGATCAAGGTATCCTCACATCAGTTGCAGGACCTTATGGAAATGTCCTTAAACTCCGCCCCCCACTGGCATTCCAAGCGAAAGACATTGATTGGCTGGTCGGAGCCCTCGACCACGCACTGCAACAATTAACGCACTAACCGACCTTCTGTCGCGCAAGCTCCTATATTGCGCGACAGCATAACGATCTTTACTTCCCTCCTAATCAATAATTACCTAGAATGCTCTGACTCAACGGGGTGCAGTGAAAACTGCTGAGAGAGACCCGTAGAACCTGATCCGGTTAATACCGGCGGAGGGATTTGAGGCGATACCACTCAGATCCTTTGCGCCAATTGGCAATGTCATAGTAAGGAGCGCAAAGTGTATTTTTCAAAGAAAATCATCTCAGGATTGTTACTCACACTATCAGCCATGCCCGCACTCGCTGCCAAGCCTGTGCTTACGGTCTATACCTATGATTCATTCGCTTCTCAATGGGGCCCCGGTCCTGCAATAAAACAAGCTTTCGAGAAAAATTGTGGCTGTGAGCTGCATTACGTTACACTTGAAGATGGTGTTTCACTGCTCAATCGTCTACGAATGGAAGGTAAGCGGAGTCAGGCAGACGTTGTGCTTGGACTGGATAATAATTTACTGGACTCAGCCACTAAAACCGGGCTATTTGCTCCTGCACACGTCGACATGAAGGCCTTAGCATTACCTGATGGCTGGCATAATGATACTTTTGTACCCTATGACTATGGCTATTTTGCCTTTGTGTATAACAAAAAAAGATTAATTGATCCGCCAAAAAGTTTACACGAATTAGTGGAAAGCCCTAAAAAATGGCGAGTCATTTACGAAGATCCGCGTACCAGCACCCCAGGATTGGGACTACTATTATGGATGAATAAAGTCTTTGGCGATAAAACTGCGCAAGCATGGCAGCAATTAGCGAAAAAAACGGTGACCATTCCGCGTGGCTGGAGCGAAGCTTATGGCCTATTTTTGAAAGGTGAAGCTGACCTTGTACTCAGTTATACCACCTCTCCTGCCTACCACAGCATCGAGGAACATAATCCCGATTATGCCGCAGCAGATTTTTCCGAAGGGCACTACTTACAAGTAGAAGTCGCCGGACAGTTAGCGAATAGCCCACAACCTGTACTCGCTCATCAATTTATGCAATTTATTCTTTCTAATGATTTCCAAAAAAATCTTGCGACAGGAAACTGGATGTATCCCGCCACTCATCAACCATTACCGGATGAGATCAAGCGCCTGCCTATCCCTCAAAAAGCATTACAATACAGCGCTGAACAAGTCGAAGCATCGCGCTCGTCGTGGATCGCAACCTGGCAAACGGCTGTTTCCCATTAATGAATGCTTGGCGCATTCCGGGTAGCATTGCAGCACTCCTCATCATCACGCTGCTTTGCACAACCCTTGCGGCGCTGTTTATTTCAGCGCCACTCCCTTCACTCAGCAAGGTGCTGAGTGATCCTTATTTGCACCATCTCTTAGTGTTCTCGTTTAAACAAGCGACACTCTCTGCACTGCTTGCTACGCTTATGGCAATCCCTGTCGCACGTGCTCTACACCGCCGTCATTTCTTTGGTAAAACACTACTGCTACGCCTATCCAGTATGACGCTTATTTTACCCGTACTGGTGGCTGTTTTTGGCCTACTTACCGTCTATGGCCACGAAGGCTGGATTGCCTCTCTATGCAGAGCAATGAATATTCCCTATCGCTTAAGTCCTTATGGTCTTTCTGGCATCTTACTGGCGCATGTTTTTTTTAACTTACCCTTGGCGACTCGGTTGCTTTTGCAGGCCTTCCAATCAATCCCCAGCGAACAGTGGCAACTCGCCGATCAACTCGGTATGCGCGGCTGGTATCTCTTTAGATTTCTTCAATGGCCTTGGTTAAAACGGCAACTGATTCCTGCTTTCGCATTAATTTTTATGCTCTGCTTTACCAGCTTCGCTATCGTATTGACCTTGGGCGGAGGCCCCCAGGCCACAACATTAGAATTAGCCATATTTCAAGCCCTAACCTTCGATTACGATCCGGGGAAAGCTGCACTGCTGGCCCTGATACAATTATTATGCTGTGTACTCTTAGTCCTAGTGACTTATTGGCTAACACCACAACGGTCACATAGCATTAGTTATCGTACTCGCTGGCAGCCCAAGGTTGAGGGAAAAGTCGCACTTATTATCGATTCATTCGCCTTACTCTTTTTTAGCTTATTACTACTCCCACCGTTAATCGCTGTTGTCAGCGCAGGGATAAATTCACACACTCTTGATGCGCTTAAAGAGCCCGCCCTATGGCAAGCCGTATGGTTATCGTTACGCATTGCCGTCCTCGCCGGGGTATTTAGCACCTGCGTGACCTTAATGCTGGTGTGGACGTCGCGCGAATACCGGTTGCGCCAACAAACGCTTGCTGCAATCAGTATTGAAGGGAGTGCTCTGGCCATATTAGCGCTACCCAGTATTGTTTTGGCGACCGGTGCGTTTCTGCTCTTAAACAGCACGGTTGGCCTGCCCCGCTCGCCAATGTTTTTAGTGATTGTCGTTAACACTTTAATGGCGTTACCTTACGCCACCAAATTGCTGGAAAGTCCTATGCGAGATCTTGCCAGTCAGTATGCACGACTGTGTCTTTCACTTGATATACGGGGATGGCAACGGCTACGACATATCGAATTACCGGCACTTCGACACCCCCTATTGCAAGCTTTTGCCTTTTCGGCATTAATGTCGCTTGGCGACTTCGGTGTCATTGCTTTATTCGGTAGTCAGGATTTTCAAACACTTCCCTTCTACTTATATCAACAAATTGGTGCCTATCGCAGTCAGCAGGCAGCGGTAACCGCCCTACTATTACTTGCGATCTGCTTTCTCTTCTTTATGCTTATCGAGACACTGGCGGACCCTCATGCTGACAGTTAACCAACTCAGTTGCCACTATCCACAATTCCCCCTGAACTTTACACTCTCGGTATCGGCGGGGGAACGAATCGTACTTCTTGGGCCTAGCGGTGCCGGTAAGAGTACCCTGCTCAATTTACTCGCTGGCTTTATTCCAGCAACGCACGGCAATATTTGGATCGCGGGTGAGAATATCACTGACTATCCCCCAGCAAAGCGGCCGCTATCGATGCTATTTCAGGAAAATAATCTTTTTACTCATCTCAGTGTTCGGCAAAATTTAGCTCTCGGCCTTACTCCATCAATGCATCTTTCATCACAACAAACAGACAGTATGCTTGCCTTAGCGCAGCGTACGGGACTCCTCTCGTTATTAGATAGGCTACCGCATCAGCTTTCTGGAGGCCAACGCCAGCGAGTCGCACTAACGCGTTGTTTATTGCGTAATCGACCTTTATTGTTGTTGGATGAACCCTTCTCTGCACTTGATCCTGCACTCCGCCAAGAGATGTTAATGCTAACGGATGAATTGTGTCGTGAGAATCAATTAACCTTGTTGATGGTCTCCCACCAATTGACGGATGCACAGGAAATTGCTGACCGCTGTATGGTCATTGATCAAGGAAAGGTGGCTTGGGAAGGGAACTGGCAGCAACTCGCAGGTGGCGACAATCATGCCGCCACACTACTGGGAATCGCACCGATCAGTGGCCAATAAAAACTTTCCATACCAAATGCCCAAAAATTGGCATCATGGGATGACGGAGTAATAGAACAAAAGCAACGATCGTGACAAGTAGAGTCAATGGGGTCAAGTAGCGTAACCGGGTGGCCGTTAACACACTCGGAGTGCTTGCTACTTTACTTGAGCGAGACCAACGCCAACTTAGCCAGACGCTTAACCAGATTAATACTGCAACGCCAGCGAGGTACCATTTGAATAGACTATCCTGTGTACCTGCTGGAATATCAATTGCAACACCGGCTAAGATCCCTGGAAGTAAATAGACGGGAGGCCATAATAGGCAGCCAACGATACTCGGAAGTAGAAACTTTTTAACAGGAAGCTCCAGCATCCCCGCTATTAGCGGGATGAGAGGACGCGTCGGCCCGACAAAGCGGCCGATAATAATCGTGGCAATACTATGATTATGTAATGCATGCTCAGTCTTACTAAGCAGAGCTTGGTATTTTTGTAAGTATTTCCAACGATGTAACGGGCCTTGAAATTTCCAGCCAATATAAAATGAGAGCCAATCACCAACTAAACAGCCGACTAAACCTGCCCCCCACGCTGGATACAAACTGATATGCCCACTACCAATAAGCGCACCTAACGAGGCCATCATCACCGTTCCCGGTAAAATGAGACCGACTAGCGCTAGAGATTCTAAAAAAGTGACAACTGCTACGACGCCTATCGCCCAGCCGACCGATTGCTCCAATAGATGTTGGATCCAGGCTTCCATTAACTATCCTCTTAATTCGCAAGCCCGGATTGTTGCGATCTGTCATGGCTACGTCAAGTGAAGTTCGAGGGATTAAACACTCCGATACAAATTCGTTATAGATAGTCTCACTGAAATCATAAAGTGCTATGAGTGGATTTCAATATTAATTATTGACTGAATCCACACAGGTTGATGACAGACCGTCTAAGCCCTCTTGTTCCAGTGTGAAGGATTTAAAATGTCCGACTTTATCAAGTTTAACCACATAGATAGAATCATAATCAAAGGGGTAAATAAACGGAATCGATGACGCATCACCGCCAGTCGTCGTAATTAATGATTTCACCGCCTCAACAAGATGTTCATGTTCCCAAGCAATAAAAATAGTTTGATGGTTACCTCTTGCCTTTAAAGCATTAATCAGCCCATCAGTATTATTGGCATGATATTTTAAAATAATATCTTTAGAAATTTGAATAGCCGTTGGCATAAGTGTCGCTAACGCCCGTACCGAGCTGCCCTCTTTCTCTTCTATAGGTGCCGATGCGTATAATTGATCCGGCTCACCAAAACGGCTTAATAAAACTTTCGGCAGACGTAGTGCCCGATTCATCCCTTGGCAGGAGAGTTGACCACTAAAATTCATCTGTTTTTCCGCATGGCGAAAAAAGACAAAGGTACTTTCGGCATGACACGTAGCCGCCATCATTAATAAGCACAACAAGACTAATTTACGCATAAGTCCTCAACGATCATTTAGGGCGACGCATTACCTGCTCGCGAACAGAGTTAATACAATGAACACGACTATAACTGATAAATATTGAGGACAAATATCGCACCTGAATAAATCTTACGTTCATTGAGATGCGATTGACTTATGCCTTACCGTCTCATTTTGATTATTTAAGCACCTAGTAACTCTTCAACGATAGCGCGGCTAAAGGTTAAGTGATTCCCTGATAGAAAAGACGAGTCAGGCAACTGCCCCCTCTATTAGCCAAATGGTTTTTGTCTGCGGAAGTCGAACTAGACTACACTGTGAACGTAGAACATTGAGGGGGCAAAGTGGACAGTATCACAGCAGGTTTTATCTTAACTCGCCATTGGCGTGATACTCCGCAAGGTATTGAGGTCTCTTTTTGGCTGGCAACCGATAATGGTCCGTTAGCGATAACTGTTCCTTTGCAGCGTGCTACGGCATTCTTTCCATCAATTTATCGACCCGACGTAGAGCGCCTGCTAGCCGATTTCCAGGGTGCCACCTTACAAAACTCATCGCTAAAAGATTTTTCCGGGCGATCACAAACGATTCTTTATTTGCCCCAGCAGAACTTACTGAAAACAGTATCAAAGCAGCTGTCATTAAATAATATTCCTTTTTATGAAGCGGATATTCGACCAGCCGATCGCTATATGATGGAGCGATTTATTACCGCGCCAGTATGGGTAAGCCGTCCAGTCCCCCGTACTCCTACGCGTCTAAAACCTCATCCTGATTACCGCCCTAAACTTAATTGGGTTTCTTTAGATATTGAAACCAATGAACACGGTGAACTCTATTGTATGGGTTTACATGGATGCGGCCAACGACAGGTCTTTATGTTGGGGCCTGCAACACCAAACAGTGAAGCTCCTGATTTCCAACTAACTTATTTTTCCCATCCGCGCGAGCTTATCCAAGCATTAAATCGATGGATGGCGCATCACGATCCTGATGTCATCATTGGCTGGAACGTTATTCAGTTTGATCTGCGCATTCTACATCGTGAAGCCGAACGCTTTGGTCAGCCACTGTTACTTGGGCGCGGGAACAGCCGCTTAATCTGGCACGAGCAGGGGTTTAAACCCGGTGTATTTAGTGCTCAGGCTGCAGGACGCTGGATCGTAGATGGTATTGAGGCACTAAAATCTGCTTTTTGGGATTTCCCATCCTTTAGTTTAGAAAATGTTTCACAGACATTATTGGGGGAAGGGAAAGACAGCGCAACGCCCCATGACAGAATGGCGGAAATTAATCAGCGCTTTCAAAATGATAAAGTGGCACTTGCCCGATATAATCTTAAAGACTGCGAATTAGTCACACGGATATTTCAAAAAACTGAATTAATGGCGTTTCTGCTTGAGCGAGCAAGTACAAATGGCCTTCAGGCTGATCGCCATGGAGGATCTGTTGCGGCGTTTACGCACCTTTATTTACCGAGAATGCATCGTATAGGCTATGTTGCGCCGAATTTGGGCGATATTCCGCCACAACATAGCCCCGGTGGATTTGTCATGGATTCACATCCCGGCCTCTATCGCTCAGTTATTGTATTAGATTATAAAAGTCTCTACCCCTCGATTATTCGTACATTTTTGATTGACCCTGTTGGCTTAGTCGCGGGTTTAGCTAATCCTGATAATGCGGTAGAAGGTTTTCTGGGGGCTAAATTTTCTCGAACCGAACACTGTTTACCGGCCATTGTTGAGCAAATATGGCAAGGGCGAGAAAAAGCCAAAAGAGAGAAAAATGCGCCGTTGTCACAAGCACTCAAAATCATTATGAATGCCTTTTATGGCGTACTGGGAACGCCTTCCTGCCGCTTTTTTGATCCACGCCTCGCCTCATCTATCACGCTGCGTGGTCACGAAATAATGCAACAGACACGACAATTAATTGAAAAACAAGGTTATTCAGTTATCTACGGTGATACCGACTCTACCTTTATCTCTCTGGGTAAACAGTGTGATCAACAACATGCTGATATAATAGGTCATCAATTGGTTACGATGATCAATCAGTGGTGGCAAGAAAAACTTCAGCAAGAATTTGGGCTGACCAGTGCCTTAGAAATTGAGTACGAGCGCCACTTTAGCCGTTTTTTAATGCCGACTATACGCGGAGCAGAGCAAGGCAGTAAAAAACGTTATGCCGGATTAGTCGTTGAGCATGGCGAGGAAAAGCTCGTATTTAAAGGTCTTGAAACAGTACGTACTGACTGGACACCTCTTGCCCAACAATTCCAACAAACCCTTTATGGTCTAATTTTTCGCGATCAACCCTGGGAAGCCTATGTACAACGTACTGTGCAACAATTACTTGCAGGACAACTCGACGATCAACTTGTCTACAAAAAACGGCTACGTCGCCCCCTTGCCGATTATGAAAAAAATATTCCCCCCCATGTACGAGCTGCTCGCCTCGCGGAAAAAGCCGCTATCGCCCGAGGACAAGGCAAAACTTATCGCCGAGGTAGCGCAATACGTTATGTGATTACCCTGGCTGGACCTGAGCCGATCAGTGCGATCACAGCACCGCTTGACTACACTCATTACTTAACCAAGCAGCTACAACCGATAGCAGAAGCCATTCTCGGTTTTGTCGGTGGAAATTTTGAAAATGTGATGACCGGCCAAATGGGGCTATTTTGATAGGTGACGAATCTGTTGCCTTCCAGTACCATAGCGCCCTTAAAAATGAAGTAGGCCGATTACCACTACCAGGGTGGTAAACGTCAATCGGCCCGTTATCCATAAATGAATACATCCCTATAATTAAGAGAATCGAGCAAATTTATGCCTTTTACACTTGGTCAGCGCTGGATTAGTGATACAGAAAGTGAACTTGGACTGGGAACGGTCGTTGCCATTGATACACGTATGGTAACCCTACTTTTTCCTGCCACCGGCGAAAACCGACTTTACGCCCGTAATGATTCTCCAATCACTCGTGTAATGTTTAATCCAGGGGATACCATTACTAGCCACGAAGGTTGGCAAATGGTGGTTGACGAGGTGCAAGATGAAAATGGTCTAATCGCCTATATCGGTACCCGATGCGACACAGAAGAAACCGGTGTGCTGCTACGCGAAGTTATGCTAGACAGCAAATTAATTTTTAGTAAGCCGCAAGATCGCTTATTTGCTGGACAGCTGGATCGGATGGATCGCTTCGCGTTACGTTTTCGTGCCAGAAAATATCAAAGTGAACAGTACCGGTTACCCACCAGCGGAATGCGAGGTATGCGTACCAACCTCATTCCTCACCAACTCCATATTGCAAAAGACGTTGGCCGTCGTCATGCCCCCCGTGTCCTACTTGCCGACGAAGTTGGGCTTGGAAAAACTATTGAAGCTGGCATGATTATTCAGCAACAGCTACTGGCTGGACGTGCCGAACGCGTATTAATCATTGTTCCTGAAACGCTACAACACCAATGGCTTGTCGAGATGCTGCGCCGCTTCAACCTGCACTTCTCGCTATTTGATGATGAGCGTTACAATGAAGCTCGGTTTGACAGCAGTAACCCATTTTTTACTGAGCAGTTAGTGATTTGTTCCTTGGACTTTGTCTGCAAAAACAAGCAACGTCTAGAAGATATGCTCGAAGCCGATTGGGACTTGATGGTGGTTGATGAAGCCCACCACCTTGCTTGGTCAGAAGGTAAACCCGGGCGGGAATATCAAGTCATTGAGAAACTCGCGGAAGTTGTACCGGGCGTGCTGCTATTGACCGCAACGCCGGAACAACTAGGGATGCAAAGTCACTTTGCCCGTTTACGTCTACTTGATGCTGACCGCTTCCATGACTTTGACGCATTTGTCGAAGAGCAGCGTCATTATCAACCTGTCGCCGATGCGGTAGCCAGCCTATTGGCCGAGCAATCACTTGATGATCAGCAGATCGCCGTCATTAACGGGCTCATCAAAGAACAAGATATTCGCCCACTGATCCTACAAGCTAATAGTGACAGTGATGAGCGCTTGCTCGCTCGTCAGCAATTGATCGCCATGCTTACTGATCGTCATGGTACTAGTCGAGTTCTGTTCCGTAACACTCGCCAAGGGGTACAAGGTTTTCCTAAGCGCGAACTCCATGCGGTTCGTTTACCATTACCAAGCCAGTACCAAACGGCTATCAAGGTATCAGGCATCATGTCGGCGCGGAAAAGTAAAGAAGAACGAGCGCGTGATCTTCTCTACCCTGAGCAAATTTATCAAGAATTTGAAGGGGATAACGGTACTTGGTGGGCCTTTGATCCGCGAGTTGAATGGCTAACGCAATACTTACTTGAACACCGCAAAGAGAAAGTCTTAGTCATCTGCGCTAAAGCGGCCACCGCGTTGCAGCTGGAACAAGTATTACGTGAGCGTGAAGGCATCCGTGCGGCGGTATTCCACGAAGGCTTATCGATCATTGAGCGCGATAAAGCCGCAGCGTTCTTCGCTTCACAAGAAGAGGGAGCACAAGTCCTACTCTGCTCAGAAATTGGTTCAGAAGGTCGTAACTTCCAGTTTGCGAGTCGTATGGTGATGTTTGACCTGCCTTTTAACCCCGACTTGTTAGAACAACGTATTGGGCGGTTAGATCGTATCGGCCAACTGCACGACATAGAAATTATGGTTCCTTGGCTAGAAAATACAGCACAAGCCGTACTTTTACGTTGGTTCCATGAAGGACTTGATGCTTTTGAAAGCACTTGCCCGACTGGCCGCACCCTTTATGACAGTGTGCATGAACAGTTATTAGAATTCTTAGTCGCCCCAGAAAAAAATGAGGGATTAGACGAGTTTATTCAAACTTGCCGCGCCCAGCATGATAGCTTAAAAGCCCAATTAGAGTCGGGACGTGACCGCTTATTGGAACTGCACTCGCATGGGGGCGAAAAAGCCGAGCAATTGGCGGATGAAATCGCAGCGCAAGATAACGATACCGCGTTAGTTAACTTCGCGCTTAATCTATTCGATATTGTCGGAATTAATCAGGAAGATCGGAGCGATAATCTGATTGTGCTCACCCCTTCAGACCATATGCTGGTACCCGATTTCCCAGGGTTACCAGAAGAAGGCTGCACTATCACTTTCAACCGTAATCAAGCCTTATCTCGTGAAGATACCCAATTCATCACATGGGAACATCCTCTTATCCGCAATGGTCTTGATTTAATTTTGTCTGGGGATACAGGCAGTTGTGCATTATCGTTGCTAAAAAATAAGGCTCTCCCGGTAGGAACCTTATTGCTTGAACTTATTTATGTTGTTGAAGCGCAAGCCCCTAAACATTTACAACTCACGCGTTTCTTACCGCCGACTCCATTGCGTTTACTTGTGGATAGTAAAGGGAACAACCTCGCTGACAAAGTTGAGTTTGAAAGTTTTAACCGACAACTTAATGCCGTCAATCGCCATACGGGAAGTAAGCTGGTTAATGCCGTGCAGCAAGATGTTCACCAAATTTTAACTGTTGGTGAAAAACAGGTTGCGGCAAGTGCTCAAGCTGTCATTCTCGAAGCACAACACGCAGCAGAAACACAATTAACTGCCGAGTTAGCGCGTTTAGAAGCCTTAAAAACCGTTAACCCGAACATTCGTGAAGACGAAATAGATGCGCTACGAGATAACCGTCAAGAGGTGCTTGAAAGCCTATCGCAAGCTAATTGGCGCTTGGACGCATTACGCTTGATTGTTGTTACCCATCAGTAAGATAAACGAGGGGGAAAAATCCCCCTCTAGGATAGAAAATGGAACCATACCACCCTCCGATTGAACCTTGGCTGCACATTCTTTATCAGGATGAGCATATCTTAGTCGTGAATAAGCCCAGTGGCTTACTATCGGTGCCAGGGCGCTTGCCGGAACATCACGATAGCATTATGACGCGCGTACAACGTGACTTCCCTAATGCTGAGTCTGTACATCGGCTTGATATGGCAACCAGTGGCGTGATGGTAGTCGCCTTGACGAAGGCGGCGGAGCGAGAGTTAAAACGTCAGTTCCGCGAAAGAGAGCCGTCAAAAACCTATATTGCACAAGTATGGGGACAATTACAGCCTGACGAAGGGCTGGTGGATTTACCCTTAATCTGTGATTGGCCAAATCGTCCTAAACAAAAAGTCTGCATGGAAACGGGCAAACCCGCTCAAACGCAATGGGAAGTCTTAGCCCGCGATACGCTCAGTTGTCGTGTACAACTTAAACCCATTACCGGCCGCTCTCACCAGTTACGCGTGCATATGTTAGCGTTAGGGCACCCCATTTTAGGCGATAATTTTTATGCTTCCCCCGAAGCAAAAGCCCTATCACCTCGGTTGTTACTGCATGCTGAGCGTTTAACCATTATCCATCCTGCTTTTGCAAACAGCATGACGTTTAAACAGCCTGCTGATTTTTAGCCCACATCATTGACGCAGGCGTGAAAATCAAAATCCTTTCTGTGTACGAATTAGCTCGTAAGCGGATTGAATCTTCTGCGCCTTCTCTTTTGCAAGAGTCATCATCTCTGGCGGTAACCCCTTTGCCACTAACTTATCGGGATGATGTTCACTCATCAACTTGCGGTAAGCACGCTTTATCGTTAGCGCATCATCTTGGACTGAAACACCCAGTACAGAGCAAGCATCCTCTAATGTTGGCCCTGGCGAGGCAGAACGAAAACCGCTATTTTGCTGGGAATATCCTTGTTGGCCAAAATGATTACCGCCAGTCATCATGCTAATAAACAGATCAAACTGCTGGCGAGAAATCCCCAACTCTTCAGCGATAATGTAGAGAACCTGTTGCTCGTTAGGGTGTAGCTCTCCATCAGCCAGTGCGGCTTGGATCTGAATTTCCAGAAAAATTTTAATCAGATCAATACGCCCCATACAGGCTTGTCTGAATTGCCGTAATTTATCCCGCAGAGGAAATTCGGATTGTTTCCCTTCACGAAAGGCTTGTTGTGCCAGTTGTCGAGCCTCGCCTTGTAGCTGCATACGATCCATAATGCTTGACGCCAACTGGATGTCAGCCTCTGTCACGCGCCCCTTAGATTTAGTAAGGTGCCCCATCACTTGGAAGGTCGTAATAAAGAATAAATTCTGTCGCGAATTCGCATTATTTTTGAAGCCCAGCCCAGCATTAGCCATCACTGAATCGATAAGATGTCCGAGGAGCAGCCCACCAATAATTCCCCAAAATCCAATACCGGAAAATAGCCCTAATAGAAAACCAATTACTTTGCCTCGGTAGCGCATAAACTCCTCAATTCGCCATGCTAATATTTTCATTTTCGATTATCATACCCGTCATTCACTAAACCGCCTATCGCTAAACCAGCTTAATCACGATTATCGCTGGCGCTGATACTTTCGGTAAGTTACTCTTTATCGGACTGCTGGCCCCTTGCCAGAACTAACGGAATCTTAGATACCGCGTATGAATAAAAGACTACCTACATTGCTGGCCACTATGATTGGAACAGCCCTATACAGCCAGTATTCGCTTGCTGACGATCTGATGTCGCAATGTATGCTGGGCGTGCCTTCTTATAACCGTCCGCTGGTCAACAGCGATCCGAATACTCAACCAGTCACTATCCATTCCGATAGTGTTAAGGGCAACTATCCGGATGACGCTGTTTTTACTGGTAAGGTAGACGTTAATCAAGGTAACAGTCGACTTCTTGCTGACCAAGTTCAGCTCCATCAGCGACAAGCCGCCGGACAAACAACACCGACGCGAACAGTCGATGCATTGGGCCATGTTCATTACGACGATAATCAGGTTATTTTAAAAGGCCCCAAAGCCTGGTCTAACCTGAATACCAAAGATACCAATGTCTGGGACGGTAATTACCAAATGGTCGACCGCCAAGGTCGAGGTACCGGTGCGGAAATGAAGCAACGTGGTAATAACCGCTACACTATCCTCGAAAAGGGTAGTTTTACCACCTGTTTACCCAACACCAACAGCTGGAGTGTTGTAGGCTCTGAAATTATTGAAGACCGTCAAGAAGAGGTTGCCGAAATTTGGAACGCTCGTTTTAAAATCGGCTCAGTACCTGTGTTTTACAGCCCCTACCTTCAAATGCCAATTGGTGACCGCCGCCGTTCTGGTTTTCTTATTCCTAATGCGAAATATGACAGTAAAAATGGCTACGAGTTTATGTTGCCCTATTACTGGAACATTGCCCCGCAAATGGACGCCACCATTACTCCACACTATATGAGTAAACGGGGCACACAGTTACAGAATGAATTCCGATATTTATCGACCATCGGTGCGGGCTTGATGGAATTTGATTATTTAGGATCAGACAGCCAGTACGACAAACAAAAAAGTGCACGTGGCCTTTCGGACTCCGACAGTTCAAAACGTTGGTTATTCTATTGGCAACACAGTGGTGTCTACGATCAGCATTGGCGCTTTAACGCGAACTACACCAAGGTTAGCGACCGATACTATTTTAATGATCTCACCTCTAAATATTACAGTTCAACCGACGGCTACGCTGATCAAAAATTCAGTTTAGGCTATGCAGATAAAAACTGGGATGCGACACTTTCAACGCGCGATTTCCAAACTTTCAATAAGTTAGACACCAGTATTTACCGCACCCTGCCACAACTGGATGTCAACCTCTATCAAAATGATGTTGGCCCCTTTGATACACATGTGTACGGTCAATTTGCTCGCTTTACGAATACCAATTCACGCTTACCGAGCGCCACACGACTACATATCGAACCCACCATTGATTTACCGCTCTCTAATGGCTGGGCAAGTTTAAATACCGAAGCAAAATTGCTGGCAACTCACTACCAGCAAGATAACTTACAGCACGCCGACGAGCTTCCTAATGGCGGTGATTATAATTTAAAAAGCTCTGTCAACCGGACGCTGCCGCAGTTTAAAGTGGATGGCAAACTTGTCTTTGACCGCGATATGGACTGGGCGCAAGGCTATACTCAGACGTTGGAGCCGCGTGTTCAGTATCTCTATACCCCTTATCGTAATCAAAGCAATATCTATCCGTACGACTCCACGTTACTGCAAACCGACTATACGGGCCTCTTCCGTGACCGTACTTATAGTGGATTAGATCGTATTGCATCGACTAACCAGTTAGCGACCGGTGTCACGACCCGCATCTATGATGAAAATTTAGTTGAACGTTTTAATGCTTCTATAGGTCAAATCTACGCTTTCACACGTTCTCGGACGGGTGATACGACAGATGATAGCGATACAGGCACGATTGTTTGGGCAGGAGACACCTATTGGCGTATGACTGATCAGTGGGGGTTACGCGGGGGGTTACAGTATGACACCCACCTCAATAGCGTAGCTCAAGGTAATGCGAGTATAGAATACCGCCAAGACAATGATCGCGTCGTACAATTAGGCTATCGCTATAGCAGTCCTGAATATATCGCCCGTGCGATGAACAACTCTGTCTATGCAACGAGCGCAATTTATAAGAATGGGATATCTCAAGTTGGGGGCACCGCCAGCTGGCCAATTGTCGATGCGTGGTCAGTCGTCGGGGCTTACTACTACGATACTCGTAACAGTAAGCCTGCGGAACAGCTGCTTGGTGTCCAATATAGCTCATGCTGCTATGCGGTGCGCTTAGGTTATGAACGGAAAATCAATGGCTGGCAAAACAATACCAGTCAGTACGATAATCAAATCTCATTTAATATTGAGTTCAGAGGATTAGGGACTAACTACGGTTTAGGCACCGCAGAAATGCGGACTCAGGGAATTATCCCTTATCAGCCAACGTTTTAATCATTAGTCGATAACCGGTAATTTCCGCATTGCGGTCTTAACGATGGAAAATGTATGAAGAATTGGAAACTCCTGATGCTAGGTGCCTTAATGGCGAATGCAAGCGTTGCCTTTGCTGCACCTCAGGTCATTGATAAAGTTGCAGCCGTTGTTAACAACGGTGTGGTACTAGAAAGTGATGTAGATAATATGATGGCGTCAGTCAAGAGCCAAGCACGTCAAGCCGGTCAACAATTGCCGGATGATGCGACACTGCGTCATCAGATCCTTGAGCGTCAGATCATGGACAGTATTATCATGCAGCAAGGTCAACGCGCAGGTGTCACGATCAGTGACCAAGAGTTAGATGAAGCGATTCAAAATATCGCGGATCAAAACCATATGACGTTGGATCAACTACGTAGTCGTTTAGCCTACGACGGCATGAACTATCAGACATACCGTACACAAATCCGCCATGAAATGACGATAGCTGCGGTCAGAAATAATGAAGTACGCAGTCGTATTACTATTCTGCCCCAAGAAGTCGATGCTTTAGCCAAACAGGTCGCCGCTCAGAATGTTCCAGGTACTGAGATGAACCTGAGTATGATTTTGCTGCCTCTCCCTGAAAATCCTACCCAGCAACAGGTGGATGATGAAGAAGATTTAGCGAAAAAATTGGTGGGTGAACTGCGTAACGGCGCTAACTTTGGAAAAATGGCCGTGACCTATTCTGCTGCACCTGAAGCACTGAAAGGCGGCAATATGGGATGGGGAAAAATTGAAGAACTCCCTTCCCTATTTAGCCAAGCACTCAGCACCGCGCAAAAAGGCGATATCATTGGTCCAATCCGCTCAGGTGTTGGCTTCCATATTCTGAGAGTTAACGATATGCGTGGCGAAAGCAAAAATGTTTCCGTCACTGAAGTGCATGCTCGCCATATTCTGATCAAAACATCACCGATCATGAATGATGCTCAAGCACGCGCTAAAATTGAGCAAATTGCCGCTGATATTCGCAGTGGTAAAACGACTTTTGCCAATGCTGCACGTCAATATTCAGATGACCCCGGTTCAGCTAACCAAGGCGGTGACTTAGGTTGGGCTTCACCGACGATTTATGACCCAGCGTTCCGTGATGCATTAATGCACCTTTCGCCAAATACATTAAGCCAACCGGTTCGCTCTTCGTTTGGCTGGCACCTGATTGAATTGTTGGGTACACGCCAAGTCGATAGAACCGATGAAGCAGAGAAAGACAGGGCTTACCGTATTCTATTCAACCGTAAGTTTGCCGAAGAAGCGCAATCATGGATGCAAGAAGAGCGTGCTTCAGCTTATGTCAAAATCTTAGATCCTAATGGCTAAGATCCCTCGTATCGCGATAACTCCCGGCGAGCCCGCCGGGATTGGTCCAGACCTGATTGTGCAATTAGCACAGCAGGCCTGGCCTGCAGAACTGGTAGTCTGTGCCGATCGCCAGTTACTTCTTCAACGAGCCAACCAATTGAATGTACCGCTGGTTCTACATGATTATCGGTCACATTTACCGGCACAGCCCCAAGCTGCGGGGAGCCTGACTCTCTGCCCTATCACCTTAGCGGAAACGACAACGCCGGGTGTACTTAATAGCGCGAACAGTCAGTACGTCTTACAATCACTCGCGCGCGCTTGTGATGGTAACCTCAACGGTGAGTTTGATGCCTTAGTCACAGGCCCCGTACATAAAGGGATTATTAACGATGCCGGCATTCCCTTTACTGGCCATACCGAGTTCTTTGCCGAACGATCGTTAACTTCTCGTGTCGTGATGATGCTTGCGACAGAAGAGTTACGTGTTGCACTCGCTACGACTCATCTCCCGTTAAAAGACGTCTCAGCCGCCATTACCCGGCAAAGTTTGCGCGAGGTCATTACGATTCTACATCGTGATTTGCGTAGCAAATTTGGTCTTGATAATCCGCACATCTTAGTAAGCGGGCTGAACCCTCATGCCGGAGAAAATGGGCATATGGGTCGTGAAGAGATCGATGTTATCGAACCAGTATTGGCCGAATTACGTCATGCCGGTTATCGGCTGAGTGGCCCACTACCCGCAGACACCTTGTTTCAGCCGAAATATTTACAACATGCCGATGCCGTACTCGCGATGTATCACGATCAAGGACTCCCAGTACTGAAATATCAGGGGTTTGGTCGTGCCGTTAATATTACACTCGGCTTACCTTTTATCCGGACTTCAGTCGATCATGGCACCGCCCTCGACTTAGCCGGCACACATCAGGCGGATACAGGGAGCTTTATCACTGCCCTTCGCCTTGCTATCACTATGATTAAGAGTAGTAATGAATAATCGCGTACATCAGGGCCATTTTGCCCGCAAACGTTTTGGACAAAACTTCCTCAATGACAGCTATGTTATTGAAAGCATTGTTGCCGCTATTCATCCGACCAAACAGGATGCTATGGTGGAAATTGGCCCTGGACTCGGAGCATTAACCGAGCCTGTCGGTGAGCGACTTGACGCTCTAACCGTGGTTGAATTAGACCGCGATTTGGCAGCACGCTTACAAACCCATCCTTTTCTAGGTCCTAAGTTAACGATTTTTCAGCAAGATGCGATGACGTTTAACTTTGGTGAATTGGCTGAACAAAAAGGCCAATCGCTACGCGTATTCGGTAACTTACCCTACAATATTTCAACGCCTCTGATGTTCCATCTTTTTAGCTTCACCAAAGCGATTAAAGATATGCACTTTATGCTGCAAAAAGAGGTAGTAAATCGCCTAGTCGCTGGCCCTAATAGTAAAGCTTATGGACGTCTTACCGTAATGGCGCAATATTATTGCCAAGTTATTCCGGTATTAGAAGTGCCTCCTCATGCCTTTACCCCTCCTCCAAAAGTCGACTCCGCTGTTGTGCGTTTAGTCCCTTACTCACAGTCGCCTTACCCAGAGGTCGATGTCCGCGTACTGGGTCGTATTACCCTTGAGGCTTTTGGTAAGCGGCGTAAAACATTGCGTAATAGTCTGGGTCATCTTTTTAGTGCTGATGTGTTAGAACAGCTTGGTATCGACGGTACACTGCGTGCGGAAAATGTCACGGTTGCCCAATATTGTCAGCTTGCGCTTTGGTTGGCAGAAAACCCGCCTCAGCAAAGCCGTGAGGAATAATGTCAGAGAACACTGCAGTGGTAATAAGTGTGACAACTCACTATCTTCCGGCGCACTCAGCGCCGGAAGCTAATCAGTATCAATTTGCCTACACCATCACCCTTGAGAACCAGAGCCACCAACCCGTGCAACTCCTCGAGCGCTACTGGTTAATTACTGATGGTAATGAAAAAGTTATCGAAGTTGAAGGTGAAGGTGTCATCGGTAAACAACCTCATCTTAATGTCGGTGAACGGTTTCAATACACAAGCGGCGCGATGTTAGAAACCCCCGTTGGCACGATGCAAGGCCACTATCTCATGAGAAATGAAGATGGGAGCGAATTTAAAGCACCTATCCCTATTTTTCTATTAGCCGTAGACGGCGCATTGCACTAAGCTTAAATTTTGTCTCAAAGGTAAAAGATGAGTACCTATTTAATCGGCGATATTCATGGCTGCTATCAAGAATTCTGTGCTCTCCTTGCACAAGTCAATTTTGATCCCGCCCATGACGAATTGTGGTTAACCGGTGATCTTGTTGCCCGAGGTCCTGATTCCTTAAATGTGCTAAGGAAAGTCAAGTCCTTGGGTGACTCAGCACGTATCGTCTTAGGGAATCACGACTTACATTTATTAGCGGTTTTTGCTGGGATCAGTAAGAATAAGACAAAAGATCGCTTAAATCCTTTGCTTGATGCTAAAGATTGCGACGAATTGATTAATTGGTTACGGCGTCAGCCTTTACTACAAATTGACCATGATAAAAAAATTATCATGGCACATGCTGGAATCACTCCGCAGTGGAATTTAGACACAGCTCAACGCTGTGCAAAGGATATCGAAGCAGTATTAGCGAGTGATAGTTATCCGCTATTACTGGATGCCATGTACGGTGATATGCCTAACAATTGGTCAGAAAATCTCACCGGGCTTGCGCGTTTACGCTTCAGTACTAATGCTTTGACGCGTATGCGTTACTGCTTTCCGGGCGGCCAGTTAGATATGATTTGTAAAGAAAAACCTGACGCAGCGACTCCGCCCTTAAAACCCTGGTTCGATATTCCACGACAAATACCCGATGGCTACACGATTGTCTTTGGACACTGGGCATCGTTAGAGAGAAAAGGAACGCCGACTCAAATTATCGGACTTGATACCGGCTGTTGTTGGGGGGGAGAATTAACACTGTTACGCTGGGAAGATGGTCGCTACTTTCATCAGCCCTCATTACAACCGAAGGCCGATGAATAATCGGGAAAGGATATCTCTATATCGGTATCCTTAACACTCTTGACGTCGTTCTAAGATCTCAAAACATAGACCATAGCAATTTGCATCATCCATATCCCGGAATTCGCTAAAGACAGATTCCCACTGATCGGCATCGTATTCCGGGAATTGTGTATCCCCTTCAATCTCAGCATCCACATGAGTCAAATATAGTCTTTGGGCATAAGGCAGGAATTGCTGATAAAGATTTCCGCCACCAATAACCATAATTTCTTCAACTTCTCCTGCAGCAGCTAAAGCCTGCTCCACAGAAGTTACCCAGAAAATCCCCTCTTGTGCGGGCTGAGATTGGCGACTGATAACGATATTTTTACGCCCTGGTAACGGACGCCCGATGGACTCAAAGGTTTTACGCCCCATGATAATCGGTTTACCAAGAGTCTGCTGTTTAAACCAAGCGAAGTCGGCAGGTAAATGCCACGGCATTTGATTTTCATTACCGATAATACGGTCGATTGCCATCGCGGCAATTAGGCTTAACATAGTGGTGCTCTCTGCATAAAAGACGCGCAATCATACGAGAAGCAATGACGTTAGTCGAGAGGCAAAAGAAATTAGAATTTGGAAAAAAGAACGGCCTCATTGCGAGGCCGTTTTTGATTAGACTTAAGCTTTAAGCTCAGCATGCATCTCTTGTACAGAGATTACCCGCTCAGTAGGATCTGCATCAAGCGCCATGGCAGTTGCAAAGCCACCGTTCATGGTGGTGTCATAGTGAACTTTATATTGCAGCGCACTACGACGGATGAGACGTGAATCTTCAATCGCTTGACGACCTGCAGTCGTATTCACAATGTAAGCATATTCACCATTTTTCAGACGGTCTTGAATATGTGGACGACCTTCGTGAACCTTGTTGACGAGACGAGGATTAATTCCCGCTTCACCCAAGACGACTGCGGTACCATGCGTTGCATCCAATTCAAAGCCGAATTTTACTAGTTTCGCGGCTAAATCTACCACGCGTTTTTTATCACCCTCGCGTACAGAGAGTAACGCACGGCCTTGCTTTTTCATGATCGCTTGAGCACCGAGCATCGCTTTAGAGAACGCTTCTGCGAACGTACGCCCCACACCCATCACTTCGCCTGTAGAGCGCATTTCAGGCCCAAGGATTGGGTCAACCCCTTGGAATTTATTGAAGGGCAATACCACTTCTTTTACAGAGTAATACGGTGGGATGACTTCTTCGGTTACACCCTGTTCAGCAAGTGTTTTACCCGCCATGACCCGAGCAGCTACCTTCGCTAACGGTACCCCTGTCGCTTTAGAAACAAAAGGGACAGTACGTGCAGCACGTGGGTTAACTTCAATTAAGTAAACTTCGTTGTTTTTAACCGCAAACTGTACATTCATCAAGCCACGAACGTTCAGTTCAAAAGCCAGTTGCTCAACTTGCTTACGCATTACATCTTGAATTTCTTTGCTCAAGGTATAAGCAGGAAGTGAACATGCTGAATCACCTGAGTGAACTCCGGCTTGTTCGATATGTTCCATGATGCCGCCAATTAATACGCGTTCACCATCGCAGATCGCATCCACGTCAACTTCAACAGCATCATCGAGGAAGCGGTCTAAGAGAACCGGCGCATCATTTGAAACAGAAACTGCCGTTTGGAAATAGCGCTTTAAATCCTGCTCGTCATAAACGATTTCCATAGCCCGACCGCCCAACACGTAAGAAGGACGAACGACAAGCGGATAACCTAAGTTTGCTGCGCGTTCAACTGCTTGCTCAAGTGCTGTCACCGTGGCATTCGCTGGCTGTTTTAAGCCTAAGCGGTCAACGGCTTGTTGGAAGCGTTCGCGGTCTTCTGCACGATCAATCGCATCCGGGCTGGTTCCGATCACCGGAACACCTGCCGCTTCTAACGCACGGGCTAATTTGAGTGGTGTCTGCCCGCCGTACTGGACAATAACCCCTTTCGGTTTCTCAATACGGACGATTTCCAACACATCTTCAAAAGTCACGGGTTCAAAGTAGAGGCGGTCAGAAGTATCATAATCGGTTGATACCGTTTCTGGGTTACAGTTAACCATAATGGTTTGATAACCATCTTCACGCAATGCTAAGGCCGCATGGACACAACAGTAATCGAATTCGATACCTTGACCAATACGGTTTGGCCCACCACCTAAAATCATGATTTTTTCACGATCAGTATCGGGTTGAGCTTCGCATTCCTCTTCATAGGTCGAATACATATAAGCAGTATCCGTCGCAAATTCAGCCGCGCAGGTATCAACACGTTTATAGACAGGGTATAAATTATATTGCTGACGCAGTTTACGAATTTCCGCTTCGGCTACACCAGTCAAGGTTGCTAAACGTGCATCGGCAAAGCCTTTGCGTTTTAGTTGGCGCAGAAAATCAGCTGTTAACAGTTGTACACCACCGCGAGTCACTTGATTTTCTAAGCGAACAAGTTCTTCAATTTGTACGAGGAACCACGGATCGATATTGGTCAGGTTAAAAACACCCTCGACAGACATTCCGTGACGGAAAGCATCAGCGATATACCAAATACGATCGGCGCCCGCATCTTTCAATTCACGACGAATTTTCGTCAAGGCTTCGGCATCATCGGCATCCACTTTCGGATCAAAGCCCGTTGCGCCGACTTCCAAGCCACGTAATGCTTTCTGCATAGATTCTTGCAGAGTGCGACCAATCGCCATCACTTCGCCGACAGACTTCATTTGCGTTGTCAGACGGTCATTTGTTCCTGCGAATTTTTCAAAGTTAAAACGTGGAATTTTGGTAACGACATAGTCGATAGACGGTTCAAACGAAGCTGGCGTTTGACCACCCGTAATATCGTTCATCAATTCGTCTAGGGTATACCCCACCGCTAACTTTGCAGCAATTTTAGCAATTGGGAAACCTGTTGCTTTGGACGCCAAGGCGGAAGAACGTGAAACCCGTGGGTTCATTTCAATAATAATTAAACGTCCGTTTTCCGGGTTAACGGAGAACTGTACGTTTGAGCCACCGGTTTCAACACCAATTTCACGCAGCACCGCCATCGAGGCGTTACGCATAATTTGGTATTCTTTATCAGTCAGCGTCTGCGCGGGGGCAACCGTAATAGAGTCACCGGTATGAATACCCATCGCATCGAAGTTTTCAATCGAACAAACAATGATGCAGTTATCATTTTTGTCGCGCACCACTTCCATTTCATATTCTTTCCAGCCAATAAGCGATTCATCAATCAATAACTCATTGGTCGGAGAGAGATCTAAACCACGTTCACAGATCTCTTCAAATTCTTCACGGTTATAAGCGATACCGCCACCGGTGCCTCCCATCGTAAAGGAAGGACGGATAATACAGGGGAAACCAACATCTTCGGCAACAGCCAGCGCTTCTTCCATATTATGGGCAATACCGGAGCGCGCAGTGTCTAAGCCAATTTTTTTCATCGCTTTATCGAAGCGTTGGCGATCTTCTGCTTTATCAATCGCATCCGCCGTCGCACCGATCATCGTAACACCAAACTCTTCAAGCACACCCTGGCGCTCAAGTTCTAATGCACAGTTCAGTGCCGTCTGGCCACCCATCGTCGGTAGCACGGCATCAGGGCGTTCTTTCTCGATAATTTTTCTTACGACTTGCCAATTGATCGGCTCGATATAAGTGGCATCCGCCATCTCAGGATCAGTCATGATCGTTGCCGGGTTAGAGTTAACCAGAATGACCCGGTAACCTTCTTCCCGCAACGCTTTACAGGCTTGTGCGCCTGAGTAATCAAATTCACAGGCTTGACCAATAACAATTGGGCCAGCCCCTAAGATCAGGATAGACTTGAGGTCAGTACGTTTTGGCATTGCTTCTCTCCTGATTATGCTTTTGCACTACGGTAAGCATGAATAAGTTCAATAAAGTGGTCAAATAACGGTGCCGCATCGTGCGGGCCAGGACTCGCTTCTGGGTGACCTTGGAAGCTGAATGCTGGTTTATCTGTGCGATGGATCCCTTGTACCGTCTGGTCAAACAATGAACGGTGGGTGACGCGCAAGCAGTCTGGCAGTTGCTGGTCATCTACGGCAAAACCGTGGTTTTGAGCCGTTATCATCACAACGTTATTATCGAAATCTTTAACGGGGTGGTTACCACCATGATGGCCTAACTTCATTTTTACGGTTTTAGCACCGCTGGCGAGGGCGAGAAGTTGGTGACCTAAACAGATTCCAAATACAGGGACCTCAGTCTTCAGGAATTCCTGAATCGCGCTAATCGCATAGTCACAAGGTTCAGGGTCCCCTGGGCCATTTGATAGGAAGATACCGTCAGGATTGAGCGCTAGGACTTCTTTCGCAGAGGTTTGTGCCGGTACGACAGTCAGCTTGCATCCACGATCCACTAACATCCGTAGGATATTGTGTTTCGCACCAAAATCGTAAGCAACGACATGGAAGGGTAGATCTGCGTCATCACGCGCAGCCGGTAATTCATCTTCTAATGTCCAACTTCCCTGCTTCCAACTATAACGTTCAGGCGTTGTGACTTCTTTGGCCAAATCCATCCCTTTTAATCCAGGGAAGGCCTTCGCTTTCTGTAAAGCTAATGCTACATCTGGATTATCGCCAGCAACGATGCAACCATTTTGTGCACCTTTTTCACGTAAAAGACGAGTCAGTTTACGCGTATCAATGTCCGCAATGGCCACGATATTATGTTGTTTTAGATAGGACGATAAATCATTGGTACTACGATAGTTGCTGGCAATTAGCGGTAGGTCACGGATAACAAGACCTTGAGCATGAACTGAAGAGGCTTCTTCATCAGCAGGATTAGTACCGACATTACCGATATGGGGATAAGTAAGAGTGACGATTTGGCGAGAGTAGGAAGGATCAGTAAGGATTTCTTGATAACCGGTCATTGATGTATTGAAAACGACCTCTCCAACTGCCGATCCCAATGCGCCGATCGCCCGGCCGTGAAACTCGGTTCCGTCTTCCAGAACCAAAATTGCTGACTTAGTCAAAACTTCCTCCAGGGAATAAATAGTCACTGTGCATGCATATTAATTCAATTAATAGGATCAAATCAACGCAAAAATGCCTGCCTATCTGGATTTTGGCAAATTGGCGGCATTCTAATGATCCCTGTACCTGATGTCTATACTGAAACGAAATTAATTTATTTTTTTTACGCCTCTCAGGGGCATTTTCAGCATATCGCATTAAAAGTTAACCTTATCTCCAAAAAAAAATCGTTTACCAAGCAAGATTTTTCGATAAACCATTTTAGAGTCAACAAAAAGTACAATTAACCACCAAACGCACTAAAAAAATAGACCATTTGGTAAAATTTTTCTCTGAAAAATATAATTATCATGGCTATATGTTAAAAAATATACAAACACCATAGATATAACAAATTCAATAAAAAAACTCTTTTATATCTATGGCTTATTTATATATAAAAATAAATATAACTAGAAACCTAGCACATCTTTCATTGAGTAAAGACCGGATTTATTGCAACTTAGCCATACTGATGCTTTAACAGCGCCTTTTGCAAAGGTCATACGACTTGAAGCCTTATGGGTAATCTCTACTCGCTCGCCTATATCGGCAAAAATTGCGGTATGTTCACCGACAATGTCACCGGCTCGAATCGTTGAAAAACCGATAGTCCCAGCCTGTCTCTCACCTGTAATGCCTTCTCTCGCGTACACGGCATGCTCATTGAGCGACCAATCCATCGCATTGGCAATCGCTTCCCCCATTGCCAATGCCGTGCCAGAGGGTGCATCCACTTTATGCCGATGATGTGCTTCTATAATTTCAATATCTGCGTAATCACCCATAACCTTTGCCGCCTGATCAAGCAGATTAAGTACAAGGTTTACACCAACACTAAAGTTTGCAGCAAATACGATAGGGATCTGCTTAGCCGCATCGGCAATCTGCTGTTTACCTTGCTCATCAAAACCTGTAGTACCGATAACCATCGCTTTTTGATGTTGGCAGCAAAGCGTCAATAAATTCAGAGTGACCTCAGGTCGGGTAAAATCAATCACTAAATCGAAATCGTTAATGACAGCGTTGATATCATCAACGACTTGAAGTCCTAACGTTCCAATACCGGCAAGTTCTCCCGCATCGCATCCTGTTAACGAGGAACCTGGACGAACAATCACCGCACCCAATTCAACCGAATCGTTCGCCTGCACCGCTTCGATTAATTGTTTTCCCATACGTCCCGATGCGCCGATGATGGCAATACGTGTTACACCCATAACATTAACCCTATCTGTATTAAATTCTTGATGCAGCATAACGGGGCTGTGGAGCTAACTCCAGCGTAAATTATAGGAAATTCAGGCCATCAATAAGAAAAAACCCGCTCGATTAAGAGGCGGGTTTTGATGTTAGCGAATAATCGGTTAGTGAATTTCTTTAACAGGCACGCGCAGTTCTTTAGGCACCTCAAAAAAGATATTCTCTTCTCTGCCGGAAAGCTCAATAGCAGGCTCTCCACCGTGCTGCATCAGGCGTTCAATAACTTGCTGAACCAAGATATCTGGCGCAGAAGCCCCGGCAGTAACGCCTACACAGGCGATATTTTCTAACCATTTTGGATCAATATCTTCAGCGCTATCAATAAGTCTTGCCAGTCGTCCTGCGCGTTGCGCCAATTCAGCTAGGCGGTTAGAGTTCGAGGAGTTCTTAGAACCGACGACTAGCACCACTTCCGCTTCCGTGGCTAACTGCCTTACCGCCTCTTGACGGTTGGTCGTGGCATAACAGATATCGTCTTTACGAGGACCAATGATCAGTGGAAAGCGTTGACGTAATGCATCGATCACATCCGAGGTATCATCGACTGATAAGGTAGTTTGTGTCATAAAGCAGAGATTGGCTTCATTTTTTACCGTCAATGTCCAAACATCTTCCTGTGACTCAACCAAATACATTCCTCCTTGCGGATTACTGTATTGGCCCATTGTACCCTCAACTTCAGGATGCCCAGCGTGACCGATTAAAATGGCCTCTGTGCCTTTACGGCTTGCTCTTGCAACTTCCATATGGACTTTAGTGACCAATGGACAGGTTGCATCAAAGAGCATGGTCAGCTGCCGCGCTTTCGCTTCAGCACGAACTGCTTGTGAGACGCCGTGTGCTGAAAAGATGAGGATAGCACCATCCGGTACCTCACTGATCTCTTCAATAAAAATCGCCCCTCTCGCTCGTAATCCTTCGACCACATAGCGGTTATGGACAACTTCATGACGCACATAAATCGGCGCACCATACATATCTAGTGCGCGTTCAACGATGCTGATGGCTCTATCAACGCCAGCACAAAATCCACGTGGGTTAGCCAGTAAGATTTTCATTCTGCTCCTCCAACACCGGATTGATCTCGACAATTTCAATATCAAAGCTGATGTCATGACCGGCTAGCGGATGGTTAAAATCAACGGTAATCGAGTCGCCGGAAACTTCTCGAATAATCCCGGGCATTTCACTACCATCAATAGCACCAAATAACATAATTGTTCCGACCTCAGGTTCTCCCGCGTCAAGAAAAGCTTGGCGGGAAAAATATTGTACGAGATCTGGATTCGTTGGCCCAAATGCATCTTCAGCCGCTAAGCTAAATTTATGCTGGCTACCCACGGTTAATCCCATCAACTCAGCTTCTAATTTAGGTGATAGGGATTGGTCACCCAATGTCAGCAATGCCGGTTTATTATTAACTCGTGTTGATTCAGCGACGGAGCCATCAGCCAGTGTCAGTACCAGCTGTGCGAGTACCCGACTGTCGGCAGTAACGGTTAATTCACTCATGACGGCTCTCCTGACTCAGCATCATTCTGGCGCTTAGGTAAAAAACCTTCCAACACAATAAGCGCAGCACCAACACAAATACCACAATCTGCAATATTAAATGTCGCAAAATGCCAATCACCGATATAAAAATCGATAAAGTCGACCACAAAACCGTGCCATGCACGGTCAAAGAGGTTACCTAAAGCCCCGCCAATAATCATGGAATAAGCAATGTTAGTCAGTTTTTGTTCCGCACGACCACGATACATCATCACTAATAGTGAAACCGCAATCGCAACCGCAATTGCGGCAAACATCCAACGCTGCCATCCCCCTTTGTCAGCCAGAAAACTAAAAGCTGCACCGTAATTATGGGCGTAAAAGAGATTGAGAAACGGTATGAGTGCCCGCGATTCATGCAATTCCATCGTCGTCATAACCCAGTATTTACTAGATAAATCGACGACAATGACCAAAAGTGCGACCCATAACCAACGTAATCCGCTCGAACACAATGATTTTTTCATTAGGCAAACTTACGCTCTTCACCACTGCCTGCCACATTGCTGTAACAACGGCCACAAATCTGTGCCTGCTCAGGGTTAGTTCCAATATCACTGCTGTAGTGCCAGCAACGTGGACATTTCTCACCTTGAGCTTTGCCTAACAGAATTTTCAAACCTTTGACATGCTCGCTATCCACGGTACCCGCTGGAGCCATTGCGATGTCAGCCACCTGTGCCTCAGAAGTCAATAATACGAAGCGTAGCTCGTTACCTAATGACTGAAGACGCTGAGCAAGGTCAGTATCAGCATAGAGGGTTACAGATGCCTCTAATGCACCGCCAATTTTTTTATCTGAACGCGCTTGTTCAATAACTTTATTGACCTCGCTGCGAACCTTTAATAATTGATCCCAATACTCATCATTCATTGGCTCATCGTTCGCAAGGCCGAACAGCCCTTGATAGTACTCTTCGGTGAAGACGTATTTTGCTCGCTCACCCGCCAAGTGTCCCCAGATTTCATCCGCGGTAAAGGATAAAATAGGCGCCATCCAACGTACCAGCGCTTCAACGATATGCCAAAGTGCGGTTTGACAACTACGACGAGCAAGGCCATCGGCTTTCGCGGTGTATTGTCGGTCCTTGATAATATCAAGGTAAAACGACCCCATCTCAACAGAACAGAAGTGCATTAAGCGTTGTACGACTTCATGAAAATCATATTTTTCATAGGAGGCAAGAATATCTTGCTGCGCGGCTAATGCACGGCCTACCGCCCAACGATCGACAACCACCATTTGTTCAGGGGAAACTTTATCGGTCTCTGGATTGAAGCCATTCAAGTTAGCGAGTAAGAAACGTGCGGTATTACGAATCCGACGGTAAGCATCTGCCGAACGTTTTAAGATCTCGTCAGAGACCGCCATCTCACCCGAATAGTCCGTAGAGGCGACCCACAAACGTAAAATGTCGGCCCCTAATTTATCCATTACATCTTGCGGACTGACCGTATTGCCAATGGACTTAGACATTTTTCTGCCTTGACCATCAACAGTGAATCCGTGGGTTAACACTTGGCGATAAGGCGCTTTTGATTTAATAGCCGTCGAGATCATCAAGGATGACATAAACCAGCCGCGATGCTGATCCGAACCTTCAAGATAAATGTCTGCACTGTGACCATTAAATTCAGGACGAACATCCACCACGCTACAACTGGTCGAACCGGAGTCAAACCAAACGTCTAATGTATCAAGGACTTTTTCATAATTGTCGGCATCGCTACCCAATAAATCAGCGCTATCGAGATCCCACCATGCTTGAATGCCGTCTTGCTCAACACGCTTCGCGACTTTTTCCATCAAGTCTAAGGTTTCTGGATGGATAGCACCCGTCTGTTTATGGACGAAAAGGGACATTGGTACCCCCCACGTTCTTTGACGTGAGATACACCAATCTGGACGGTTCTCAACCATCGATTCGATACGTGCTTGACCCCAGTCAGGGATCCACTGTACACCTTTAATTTCTTTCAGCGATTGCGCGCGTAAGCCTTTCTGATCCATGCTGATAAACCATTGTGGCGTTGCACGGAAAATAACCGGTGTTTTATGACGCCAACAGTGCGGATAGCTATGGTGTAAATTTTCAACATGAAGTAAAGCGCCCTTATCACGTAAAATATCAATTACCAGCGGGTTAGCTTTAAAGACATTGATACCATCAAGTGAGGGATAGGTGCCTGCAAGATAACAACCATCACCACCAACCGGATTCGCCGTTTCGATACCGTATTTTTGACCAATCACATAGTCTTCCGGACCATGGCCTGGGGCAGTATGGACCGCACCAGTACCTGCATCTAACGTAACATGGTCGCCTAACAATACAGGAACATCTAACGCTAAAAATGGATGTTTAAAGCGTAACAGTTCAAGCTCTTCACCCTGGCATTCGCCTAACACTTCCCACTCTTTTGCACCGATTTTTGCCATGACTGTTTCAACAAGGTCTTTAGCTAAAATCATTCGCTGTCCGTTCACTGACAATAACTGATACGTAAATTCAGCATTCAGTGAAATGGCTCGGTTAGACGGTAATGTCCACGGTGTCGTTGTCCAAATGACTAGCGAGATGGCATGACCATCGTCTTGAACACCAAATTTGGCGGCAACCGCCTGAGCATCCACCGCGTTGAATAAGACATCGATAGATGATGATGTTTTATCGTAGTATTCAACTTCAGCCTCAGCCAACGCCGAACGGCAATCTAAACACCACTGCACCGGCTTCGCACCTTTGTGAAGGTGTCCATTACCAATAATTTTGCCAAGTGCACGGATGATGTTAGCTTCCGTTTTAAAATCCATTGTAAGGTAAGGACGATCCCAATCGCCGAGGACACCTAAACGGATAAAATCTTTCTTTTGACCTTCAACTTGCTCCGCAGCATATTCTCGGCAGGCCTGACGAAACTCAGCCGCCGTCACTTTTTCACCCGGTTTGCCAATCATCTGCTCAACTTTGTGTTCGATTGGTAAACCGTGGCAATCCCATCCTGGAACGTAGGGCGCATCAAAACCGGCCATACCCCGAGACTTGACGATAATATCTTTAAGGATTTTATTAACTGAGTGACCAATATGAATATTACCGTTCGCATACGGAGGGCCGTCATGCAGAATAAACGTCTTTTTCCCTTTCTTCGCTGCACGAATGGATGCGTAGAGTTCATCGGCATACCAACGTTTGAGCATGTCCGGTTCTCTTTTCGCTAAATCACCGCGCATTGGAAAACCTGTTTCAGGAAGATTCAGGGTTGCTTTATAGTCACTCATTTGATTTTAGTTCCAGGTTTTGGGATTACACCGTTGTTCGTTGAACAAAATAGTTTCGGGCCGTTTCCACATCCAGCGCAATTTGCTGCGTCAATGCCTCTAGGGATGTAAACCGTTGCTCATCACGTATTTTATGTTTAATCACTACTTGGATCCGCTGCCCATAAAGATCGATCTTTGTATCCAAAAGATGGACTTCCAGTTGCTGGCGGATGCCTTTTATCGTAGGCCGAGTACCGATATTGGCTACCCCTTTGATCGGTTTATCACTGATGCCGTAAACTTCAACAGCAAAAACCCCTTTTACTGGCGTTACTAAGCGTTTTAAGGGCACATTAGCCGTTGGGAAGCCTAGCGTTCTACCTAACGCATCGCCATGCACCACTCGCCCAGTAATCGCCCAAGGACGGCCCAGTAAAATTTCTGCCTGTTGAAAATCGTTATTGGCCAACGCTTGACGTATCGATGTACTGCTAATACGTTTGCCTTGTTCAATGTAAGTCTCAGTACTGACGACATCAAAACCATACTGCTTGGCAGCCTGTTGTAATAACAGGAAATCACCTCGGCGACCAGCACCAAAGCGGAAATCATCACCAATCGCCAGTAATTTTACATTTAACCTTTTTACCAATAACTCACTGATAAATTTTTCTGCGGTGAGTTTCGCAAACTGCTGGTCAAAATTAATACAGACGACTTCATCAACACCGAACTTCTCTAAGTTTTCTATTTTCTCACGCAGGCGCGTCAATCTCGGCGGAGCAACTTTGGCTTGGAAAAGCTCTAAGGGCTGGGGTTCAAAAACCATCACTACAACCGGTAAATTTAGGTGAGAACCTGCTTGCCGCAAATGACGAAGCAATGCTTGGTGCCCCCGATGAACGCCATCAAAGTTTCCAATCGTTAGAACGCAACCTTGTTGATGCTGTGTGAGATTATGTAGCCCACGGATAAACTTCATGGCAAACTCGATTTGCTGAAAATGCCCGATTATACCTTGTTCAGCGTTCAAAATTAACCCGTTGATGTCGGCTTTCGGCAGTTGTTTTGTCGTTTTTATCCTGTTCTCACGCTACGGGTGTAAATTCCGCACAATTTTGTTGCGAAAGACTGTATTCAAGACAGGGAAACTGTTAGAATCCTGCGCCATCAATTACGTAACCGAGCGCCGTGAAACAAGCGACGCTTATTTGCACAAATCCATTGACAAATGAAGGGACAAAAGGCATAGTCCTCGACCTTTGATTTGTCCATAAAGAACTAATTTGGGAGTTGGACCTTGGCTAATATCAAATCAGCTAAGAAGCGCGCGGTAACATCTGAAAAGCGTCGCAAACACAATGCTAGCCGTCGCTCTATGATGCGTACTTTCCTTAAGAAAGTTTACGCTGCAATCGCGACTGGCGACAAGCAAGCTGCACAAAATGCATTTAACGAAATGCAACCAATCGTGGACCGTCAAGCTGCTAAAGGCCTGATCCACAAGAACAAAGCTGCACGTCATAAAGCTAACTTGACTGCACAAATCAACAAAATGGCTTAATCGCTACGCGTTGATATTTATAAAAAACCGGCCTCTGGTCGGTTTTTTTGTATCCTTTTTAGCCATTCTTTTACTTCTTTTCTCTGCAAGCTAACCTATCGTAACGCAGTAATTTTGTGTGAGTATTTTACTCATCCATAAAATATGGCTAAAAAAAAGCCAGCATAATAGCTGGCCAATTTTTATAGTCATTAGCGCGTAAGATCGTCAAAGAACTTCTTCACACCATCTAAAAAACTTTTGGAACGAGGACTGTTTGTATCTCCTGAGGGTCCACCGAGGGATTCACCCAGTTCTTGTAACAGCTGTTTTTGTCTCTCATTCAGCTTCACAGGTGTTTCAACAACGACACGACAGAGTAGGTCGCCGACTGCACCACCACGCACTGATTTAACCCCTTTACCGCGCATACGGAACAGCTTACCCGTTTGCGTTTCAGCAGGTATCTTGAGTTTCACACGTCCATCAAGCGTAGGAACTTCAATTTCGCCACCTAATGCAGCCATCGCAAAATTAACGGGGACTTCACAGAAAAGATTACTATCTTCACGTTCAAAGATGGCATGTTTCTTCACTGAAACTTGAACATAGAGATCACCTGAAGGTGCTCCTTGCTCACCCGCTTCCCCTTCACCGCTAAGACGGATACGATCGCCAGTATCAACCCCTGCCGGAATCTTCACAGACAAGGTTTTTGTTTTCTCAACACGACCGTGTCCGTGGCAAGCATCACAAGGATCTTTAATAACTGTTCCACGGCCTTGACAGGTTGGACAAGGCTGTTGCACCGCAAAAAAGCCTTGGCGCATTTGAACTTGTCCTGCACCGTGACAGGTTGAACAAGTTTGCGGTTTCGACCCCGCCTTGGCTCCACTGCCCTCGCACTTTTCACACTCTTGCAAAGTAGGGATGCGGATCTCTTTGGTGACGCCACGGACTGCCTCTTCGAGAGTCAGTTCCATTGTGTAGCGTAAATCGGCACCACGCGCAGCGCGCTGACGACGACCGCCACCGAAAATGTCACCGAAAACATCACCGAAAATATCACCAAAGTCAGCCCCGCCGCCGCCAAAGCCACCACCGCCACCCATACCACCTTGCTCAAAGGCAGCGTGACCATATTGGTCGTAGGCGGCACGCTTCTGCTCATCCGTTAGGATTTCATAGGCTTCTTTGACTTCTTTGAATTTTTCTTCAGCTTCAGCATTTCCCGGGTTTCTATCGGGATGGAACTTCATTGCTAAACGTTTGTATGCTTTTTTGATTTCACGCTCATCCGCAGACTTGGATACGCCTAAAATCTCATAATAATCACTCTTCGCCATTATTCATGCCCTTAACATGAGTGCACGGGCGTGGAGAAACTCCTACGCCCGTGCTGGTTAGCAATACAGATTGGCTGTATTGAGCCCGGTCATGGGCAATTATTTTTTATCTTTAACTTCTTCAAATTCAGCATCAACGGCATCGTTGTCTTTCGATGCACTGTCAGCTTGACCCGCTTGTGCCTGCTGTTGAGACAGTTCCATCAGTTTTCCTGATACTTCTGCCAGTGCTTGGATCTTCGCTTCGATAGCCGCTTTATCTTCACCACGTAACGCTGTTTCTAACTCAGTTAACGCTGTGTCGATAGGTGCTTTGTCGTCTGCAGACAGTTTGTCACCCGCTTCTTCAAGTTGCTTACGCGTACTGTGAACAATCTGGTCACCTTGGTTACGAGTTTGAACTAATTCCTCGAACTTACGGTCAGACTCAGCATTCGCTTCGGCATCACGAACCATTTTTTCCACTTCTTCATCATTTAGACCAGAAGAGGCTTTAATGGTGATCTTCTGCTCTTTTCCACTGTTTTTATCTTTAGCAGAAACGTGCAGGATACCATCCGCATCGATATCGAAGGTAACTTCAATTTGAGGCATACCGCGTGGTGCCGCTTGAATACCGTCTAAATTGAACTGTCCTAATGATTTATTATCGCCAGAACGCTTACGCTCACCTTGCAGCACATGGATGGTCACCGCAGACTGGTTATCTTCTGCTGTTGAGAAGACTTGGCTGTGCTTTGTTGGGATCGTAGTGTTTTTACTGATCAGTGACGTCATCACGCCACCCATTGTCTCAATACCTAAAGACAGAGGCGTTACGTCAAGTAACAGAACATCCTTAACATCACCCGCTAAAACACCACCCTGTACTGCAGCACCGACCGCAACAGCTTCGTCTGGGTTTACATCTTTACGTGGCTCTTTACCAAAGAAATCTTTCACTTTGCTTTGAACCAGTGGCATACGTGTTTGACCACCGACCAAGATAACATCATCGATATCAGACACAGATAAACCAGCATCTTGTAATGCGATTTTTAGTGGCTCGATAGAACGCGCAACCAGATCTTCAACTAATGACTCTAATTTCGCACGAGTCACTTTTAAGTTTAAGTGCTTAGGACCGGTAGCATCTGCAGTAATATACGGCAGGTTAACGTCAGTTTGCTGTGCTGAAGAAAGTTCGATTTTCGCTTTCTCAGCCGCTTCTTTCAGGCGTTGCATTGCCAGCGGATCGTTATGCAGATCAATGCCTTGCTCTTTCTTAAACTCAGCAACTAAATAATTGATCATACGGCTATCGAAGTCTTCACCACCTAAGTGGGTATCACCGTTAGTCGCTAATACTTCAAACGTTTTTTCGCCGTCAACTTCGTCAATCTCAATGATTGAGATATCAAAAGTACCCCCACCCAGGTCATAAACCGCGATAGTACGGTTACCTTGGCCTTTATCTAAACCATAGGCTAATGCAGCAGCAGTAGGTTCGTTAATGATACGCTTCACTTCTAAACCAGCGATACGACCTGCATCTTTAGTCGCTTGACGCTGCGCATCGTTAAAGTAAGCCGGTACAGTGATAACGGCTTCGGTTACTGGCTCACCTAAATAATCTTCAGCTGTTTTCTTCATTTTCTTCAGAACTTCAGCAGAAATTTGTGGTGGAGCCATTTTTTGGCCCTTCACGTCTAACCATGCATCACCGTTGTCGGCAGACACAATTTGGTAAGGCATGATTTTTAGGTCACGCTGAACTTCTTCGTCTTGGAAGCGACGGCCGATCAAACGTTTGATAGCAAATAGCGTATTTTGCGGGTTGGTCACTGCTTGGCGCTTAGCTGGTTGTCCAACTAAAGTTTCACCGTCTTGTGCATAAGCAATGATTGATGGAGTAGTACGATCGCCCTCGGCATTTTCAAGTACGCGCGCTTTACCGCCGTCCATGATAGCCACACAAGAGTTCGTAGTACCAAGGTCAATACCAATAATCTTACCCATTATAAACATCTCCCACGTAAATTCTGTTTTATTCGGTTATAAACTATAGATGCGGTCTAATTGATAAATTTCAAGACGTCGATCTCAGTTTTTTTCGTTGATAACGTTCGATAGTTACCAGATGGGGGCGGTTTATCCGGCATCAAGGGATAAAAAGAAAAAAAATTCATTTTTTTCAACTATGCCGTCTCTTTATTTCTGACACTCGCACTTATCAGTGCCGCGCTGATACAAAGGCCGACGAGATAAAATATCGGGAACTGTCGGGAGTAAGGCATCAGGCAAGTAATCAGTAGCGGCGTTAATCCACCAAATAGGGCATAACCAATATTGTAAGCCGTAGCAAGTCCAGTAAATCGAATCGCTACAGGGAAGGCCATCACCATCATCGCAGGAATGATACCCAGTACGCCCATGGTGAGACCGACACACGCATAAGACCAATAGAAGTAGGTAGGTGCATAAGTCAGACAACTAAAAAAAACGATGATCGCGCAAGCCAACCCCAGACATCCAATTGCTATACTTTTCCTCATTCCCCATTTGTCAGCAGCCATTCCCCCCAACACACACCCTATCATTAAGGTACACGTCGCTAATGTATTCGCGGATAAGGTTGCTGTAGAAGGAATAAAAAACCATTTTTGAACTAAGATAGGGCCCATCAAAATTAATACAACTATTGATGCAGCAAGCAGCCAAGTCAGAATAATAGAGTAAAATAATGCTGGACGGTGAGAACTGAATAAGGTTTTTATAGGCACTTGAGCCTGCCTGCGCTCCTGCTGCATAGCAAGGAAAACGGGGGTCTCTTGTAACCAACGACGTAGAAATACTCCGATTAGCCCGAATCCACCGCCAATCAAAAAAGCAATACGCCACCCAAAATCAGCCAATTGACTCGCGGAAAGATTATGCGTTAAAACTTGCGTAATCAATGAGCCTAAGAGAATACCTAGCGTCAATCCACTAGTCAGTAATCCACAAGCTAGACCAACGCGAGATGCAGGAACGTGCTCGGCAACAAATACCCAGGCTCCAGGTGCCTCACCACCGATAGCTGCTCCTTGTAATAACCGAAATAACAGCATAATGAGTGGCGCTGCAATACCAATAGTTCCGTAATCTGGCAGTAATCCCATCAATGTTGTGGGTACAGCCATCATTAAGATACTCAGCGTAAAGGTTTTTTTGCGGCCTAGTTTATCCCCGTAGTGCGCTAAAATAATCCCCCCCCAGAGGACGGGCAAGGTAGCCGGCGGCGAATAATGCAAAAGTTTGAAGCTGTCGTAACCAATCAGGAAGGTCAGCAGGAAAAAAACGCTCGCCTATTACCAAAGCGAAGAATGCAAAGATCACGAAATCGTAAAACTCTAAAGCACCTCCCACTGAGGCTAAACTCAGCGTTTTGATATCATGTCGTGTAAGTGAATAAAGGCGAGTGCCGGATTGCTCCATAAGCGAAACGTCTCCAAAATGATGGCTGAAGTCTCGACTATAGCGGGATATAAAGATTAAGAAAATTAATGATTATTACTGTGCCTCATCATTTGCTATTAGGCGGGTCGTTGGGCACTTTTCGGTCGGAAAGAGTCCACAATCGCTTTATCCGTGTCTAACCAAGGACTATTAAGCAGCTGTAAACAGTACGCAACACTGGCGAAAATGCCCGTGACAATAATGTTGCCTTGCTCATCCCTCACGCCCTCTAGAGTCTCTTTAATCGATTTCGGTTGCCCAGGTAAGTTCAAAATGAGCGATTGCCCTCGAATCACGCCTGTTTGTCGTGAGAGAATTGCCGTTGGCACATAATGTAAGCTGATTTGGCGCATCTGCTCACCGAAACCGGGCATAATTCGGTCGGCGATCGCCAAGGTTGCATCAGGCGTGACATCACGCAACGCAGGACCAGTTCCCCCTGTCGTTAAAACTAAATGACAGGCATGTTGGTCGACAAGCTCACAAAGCGTTTGTTCGATAAGTGATTGTTCATCAGCAATAAGGCGTTTTTCGAGGGTAAAAGGGGTGATAATCGCCTGCGTCAACCAGTCGGTTAGAGCCGGTAAACCTTTATCGGGATAAACCCCTTGCGAAGCACGATCTGAGATGGAGACAATTCCAATGCGTAGTGACGTCATGATAGCTCTTTCAAATAAAACCGCGGCTGAACAGCCGCGGAGGAGATGATTAGAGAAGTTCTTCGATCATTTTCTCTAATTTACCTTGGTCGATCGCAAAGTTACGGATCCCTTCTGCGAGCTTAGCCACTGCCATTGGGTCTTGGTTATGTTCCCAATAAAACTCCGCTTCGGTCATTTTCTCAGGACGAGCTTTAGTTTCACCGCTATAGCTGAGTTTACGCTCTAACTCACCTTCAGACTCATGGAGCTCTTTAAGTAAAGCAGGTGAAATGGTCAAGCGATCACAACCGGCCAGTTCAATAATTTCACCAACGTTACGGAAACTCGCGCCCATCACAACGGTTTCATAACCATGTTGCTTGTAGTAATTGTAGATATCGGTCACTGACACAACGCCCGGATCTTCTTGTGGCGCATACTCTTTCTTATCTGTATTGGCTTTGTACCAATCCAGAATACGGCCAACAAACGGCGAAATCAGGTAGGCACCTGCTTCAGCACACGCACGCGCCTGTGCAAAAGAGAATAATAGTGTCAGGTTACAGTTAATGCCTTCTTTCTCTAACTGCTCAGCAGCACGGATCCCTTGCCAGGTCGATGCCAGCTTAATCAGTACGCGATCATTGCTAATACCAGCATCGTTATACAGTTTCATCAAACTACGTGCTTTTGCTAGGCTTGCTTCAGTGTCATAAGACAGACGCGCATCGACTTCAGTTGAAATACGACCAGGCACTAATTTTAGAATTTCAAGGCCGATGTTAACGGCAAGGCGATCTGAAGTCAGTGCAATCTGCTCTTCGCGGTCGTTACTCTGTTTACGCGCCCATTCAATAGCTTCATCAATGAGGCGGCGGTACTCAGGAATTTTAGCTGCATTAAGAATCAATGATGGGTTAGTCGTCGCATCTTGAGGCTTATAAAGCTTCATCGCTTCAATATCGCCAGTATCGGCTACAACGGTTGTCAACTTACGCAGTGATGTGAGTTTGTCGGTCATATTTTGCTTCTCTTCTGTTTGACAGTAAGTGTTAAAAGCCTGTTTCGATAATATCACGCACGGTCAATCGCGCAAGCGAACGGACGAAGTAAGTCTTGTTATCGACTGCAAAAACAGTCATCCCGTTCATTGTGATAAAAAAGAACCTTATTGACCTTAACCATAGCCTGTTCGTGTCAGACCCATTTGTCGATTTGTGCAACTTATTTGTTACACTGGCAAGATATTGTCATTCGATGCTGAACACACTGAGGATCGCACCATGCTAATGCTTATCTCTCCTGCTAAAACGCTGGATTATGAATCACCCGTTGCCATGTCTGAGTATACTCAGCCGCAACTGCTCAAACACTCTCAGCAATTAATCGATATAGCGAAAAAGCTCTCTCCATCTGATATTGCGTCACTCATGCATGTTAGCGATAAACTCGCCCACTTAAATGCTGACCGATTTAATCAATGGTCGACACCATTCTCAACGGAAAATGCACGTCAAGCTCTGTTTGCTTTCAAGGGCGATGTTTATGCCGGGTTACAAGCCAACCAGTTATCTGAAGCAGATATTCATTTTGCTCAGCAGCACTTACGAATATTGTCTGGTCTCTATGGCGTGCTACGCCCGCTGGACTTAATGCAACCTTATCGATTAGAAATGGGAATAAAACTGGCGAATGCGGCAGGCAAGGATCTCTATCAGTTTTGGGGGGAGACTATCACGGCACAACTTAATGAAACACTGACCGAGCAGAATGAGCAGTGGGTAATCAATCTAGCTTCCGATGAGTATTTTAAAGCCGTTAAGCCGCAAAAGCTCAAAGCAACACTTATTAAGCCTGTATTTCTTGATGAAAAGAACGGTAACTTCAAAGTCATCAGTTTTTATGCCAAAAAAGCGCGTGGCATGATGTGTCGTTTTATTATTGAGAACAACATAACTCAGCCTGAAAAATTAACTGAGTTTGCTATGGAGGGATATTTTTATGACCCTCAACGTAGTACAGAACATGAAATGGTGTTTTGTCGCCGCGAGGCCTAATAATTAAGGCGGACATTTGTCCGCCTTACCATATTAATTGTGACTAACACTGTCTAAAAGAATCTCTCTCAATACGGAGAAATCGGCGGAAATCGTTTTCGATAACAGCGGTAAATCAGCCCGTTCCGCTAAAGGCTCAGGAAGTGGCAACGTCTGACCTAAAATATCTTCGACGCTTTCTTTGAATTTCGCTGGATGAGCGGTTCCAAGAAATAGTCCATATTCCCCCTCTTGCAGCTGTTCGGTCAACACTTGCCATGCAATTGCAGCATGTGGCTCGGATACATAGCCTTGACTCGCCAATGAACGAACTGCAGCACGTGTCTGCTCATCATTTAGCGCACCGTAACCTAATGTGTTCAATGCCCAGTTTTTACGGCGGAATAACTCTTCAACCCGAGGCCAGTTATTAGGCTGACTGACATCCATGGCGTTGGATAAGGTCGCGACCGTTTTATTTGGGGTCCATTGTCCGGATGCTAAGAAGCGCGGTACTGTATCATTAGCATTGGTCGCCGCGATGAAGCGCTTAATGGGTAAGCCCATCGCTTTCGCAATTAAGCCGGCGGTTAAGTCACCAAAATTGCCACTCGGAACAGAAATCACTAACTGATTACGTTTCTCTTGAGGAAGCTGTGCGACCGCTTCAAAGTAATAGCATACTTGAGCTAATAAACGGCTAATATTGATTGAGTTAGCCGAGTTGAGACCAATCGCTTTTTTCAATTCTTGGTCATCAAAGGCGTGCTTCACCAGGCTTTGACAAGCATCAAAATCGTCAGCAATAGCCAGCGTAGTAATATTACCGCCTAGCGTACAAAATAGCTTTTCTTGAAGTGGACTGATTTTACCTTCTGGATAAAGAATCACGACATTAATGTTTTCCATACCATAAAAAGCATGGGCAACAGCAGCGCCGGTATCACCGGATGTCGCCGTAAGAATCGTAATTTTTTCATCAGGCTGCTTGGCCAGTGCTAACATTTGCGCCATAAAACGACCGCCAAAGTCTTTAAACGCCAAGGTGGGGCCGTGAAATAACTCTAAACTTGCCACATTGTCAGAAACCGCTTTAACGGGGGCTGGAAAAGTAAATGCCGTGCTAACGCGCTGGAATAATTCCTCTTCAGAAACTTCATCACCAATTAAGGCAGATAAAATTTTACTACTACGCGTCACAAAATCGAGCGAGAGCCACTCTTCGATCACAGTAGATTCTATTTCAGGGACCTCATGGGGGAAAAAGAGTCCTTGTTGAGATCCTAATCCCTGTTTAACGGCCTGAGTGAAACTAACTTGTTCATTGTGATCTTTAAGATTGTAGAGTTTCATCATTTATCCCAGTTTACGTGCGCCGGCAGTATCCAGTCGGCAAATATGGACAAAACCTTCATCATTTTGCAGATAATGGTTAACGAGTTGTTCTTTAACGTGTTCTGCGGCCGATAACGTATCACAAACGGCAAAAAGCGTTGGCCCAGATCCAGAAATTCCACAAGCGAGCGCACCCGCTGCTAAGGAGCGTTGTCGCGCCTCAGCGAATTTTGGTAATAATTGTGTGCGATAAGGTTCAGCAACAATATCTTGCATCATGGCTATCGCCAGTGCAGGTTGTCGAGAGTGGCAGGCATGAATGAACCCTCCCAAGAGTCGACCATGACGAACGATATCTGCCTTCGCATAATTTTCGGGTAGGATAGCGCGAGCCTCTGCGGTAGAGACCTTGATTCCCGGATATGCCATTACCCAATACCACTCGTCAAAAGCAGGGACTGATTGCGAGATAATCCCCTGCTCTTCTAGCATGAGTTGTAAGCCGCCTAAGAAACAAGGAGCGACATTATCGTAGTGTACACTCCCTGAAATGCGCCCCTCTAGCTCCCCCATTAGAAGGAGTAGCTGGTGGTCGGTTAATGGGCATTGGCTAAATTCATTCATTGCCACCAATGCTGCGACAACAGAACAGGCACTTGATCCTAGTCCTGAACCAACCGGCATATTTTTTTCCAGCGTCATAGCAACAGGTATTTCTCTACCGAGAGTTTCACAGAAGAGTTTCCAGCACTGGTATACAATATTTTGTTCTGGATCTGTCGGCAACTTACGGACAAAACGACCCAGGGTTTTCAGCGAAAAGTTCTCAGCGGCCTCAACCGTAACACAGTCGCCTAATAACGAACCATCGATAGGCGATACCGCAGCCCCAAGCACATCAAAGCCGACACTGACATTACCTATTGAGGCAGGTGCATAGATTTTTACCACGCTCATACTCCTAACTTCCATGATAGCGTTCTTAATAAATCAGCAAACACACCAGCCGCTGTCACGTCATTACCGGCACCGTATCCACGTAATACTAACGGGATAGGCTGGTAGTAACGGGTATAAAAGGCTAATGCATTCTCACCATTTTTTACTTTATACAGTGGATCATTGGCATCAACTTCGCCTAATGCCACACGGCATTTGCCCGACTCATCAATGGAACCGATAAAACGTAAAACTTTCTCTTGCGACTGTGCTTGAGCTAAACGCTCTTTAAAGTGTTCATCCAATTCAGGTAACTGTTGCATGAAACTTTCAGCATCTGGTAAATCGAGGAAGCGTTTTGGTAATACTGGTTCAATTTCAATATCTGATAACTCTAACGATAAACCGGCTTCACGAGCTAAAATCAGCAGCTTACGCGCAACGTCCATGCCAGAGAGGTCATCACGTGGATCGGGTTCTGTGAAACCTAATTCGCGTGCTAAATTGGTAGCGGTTGAAAGACTCATCCCTTCATCTAATTTACCAAAAATAAACGAAAGAGAGCCTGAAAGAATGCCGTTAAACTCCACCAGCTCATCACCTGCATTGAGTAAATTTTGTAGATTCTCAATAACCGGTAACCCTGCGCCGACGTTAGTATCATAGAGGAATTTGCGTCGTGATTTTTCTGCAGCAGCACGTAACTCTTGATAGTATTTCCAACTAGAGGTATTGGCCTTCTTATTTGGCGTAACCACATGGAAACCTTGTTTCAAAAAGTCGGCATAAAGATCCGCCATAGATTGGCTAGATGTACAATCAATAATAACCGGATTAAGCAAATAATAGTCTTTTGCCAGTTGTGTTAAATAATCTAATGAGAAGCGATATTCAGCGCCTTCCAAGTCGTCTTGCCACGTGGCCAGATCAATGCCATTAACATTAGTCAGCATTTTGCTCGAATTTGCGATACCACAAACGCGTAAATCAATATGCTTTTTCTTTAGCCAACTTTGCTGACGCTCAAGTTGCTCCAGTAATGCCTTACCGACCCCACCAACGCCGATAACAAAAACTTCAAGCACTTGATCGGTCGCAAAAAGCATTTGATGTACGACTCTAACACCGGTTGTTGCGCTGTCATTGCTAACTACCGCGGAAATAGAACGCTCAGACGAGCCTTGTGCAATAGCAACGATATTGATGTTAGCACGAGCCAAGGCGGAAAAGAATTTCGCAGAAATTCCACGTAAGGTACGCATACCATCGCCAACAACCGAGATAATGGCTAATTTTTCGGTCACATCGATAGGATCAAGTAGCCCTTCTTTGAGCTCAAGCACAAACTCTTCTTCTAGTGCACGACGGGCATGCAGCATTTCCGCTTGTGGGACACAAAAACTAATACTGTATTCGGATGAGGATTGGGTAATTAAGACAACCGAGATAAATTTGCGTGACATCACAGCAAAAACTCGCGCTGCCATCCCGACCATCCCTTTCATACCTGGTCCAGAAACGCTGAACATCGCCATATTATTAAGGTTAGTAATTCCCTTAACCGGCGTTTTATCTTCGCCACCTTGAGCTGAAATACGCGTACCAGGTGCTTGTGGGTTAGCCGTGTTTTTTATCACACAAGGGATTTGAAATTGGGCAATCGGTGAAATAGTCCGTGGATGGAGAACTTTGGCACCAAAATAGCTCAGTTCCATCGCTTCTTGATAGGACATTGACTTCAATAACCGAGCGTCAGGAACTTGACGAGGATCACAAGTGTAAACGCCATCAACATCGGTCCAGATCTCACAACAATCTGCACGCAAACAGGCTGCAAGTACTGCCGCAGAATAATCGGAACCATTACGCCCTAGTACGACTAATTCCCCCGCTTCATTACCCGCGGTAAAGCCCGCCATAAGAATATAATGCGAGCGAGGAATTTCCCGCGCGGCAATACGTCGAGTTGATTCAGCAATATCAACGGTAGATTCTAAATAATGGCCTTGTGCCAGTAGGTTTTCAACAGGGTTAATAACACTCACCTGATGCCCACGTGCAATAAGTAGCGCTTGCATAATAGCAATGGAGAGTTTTTCTCCACGGCAGATAATTCCGGCATTAATACTGTCTGGACATTGCTGTAGCAGACTAATTCCCAAAAGAACTTGTTCAAGCTGTGCGAATTCATGTTGTACAACAAATTGCATCGCCGCTAAATCAAAATTCGGTTCAACGGCAGAAAGCCCTACTAATAATTCATCAAAAATACGACGTGCATCCGCGAGATTTTCACTGGTATCTTGACCAACAATCGTTTTCTCAATCAAAGCCACTAAATGATTGGTTATTTTAGCTGGGGCAGACAGTACGGTCGCAACCTGTTCTTGTTGTCCATTATTTTCAATAATCTCAGCTACGCGAAGAAAACGTTCTGCATTAGCAACTGAGGTTCCACCAAATTTCAGTACACGCATGGGGCTCTAGCTCCTGAATTTATTTCAAAAAAAAAGCCCGCACCTGAATAGGGTGCGGGCTTTTCTATCTTTCCTGTTATGCGTCAGCCCGCACCATTACCTGTTGTAATGGTGGTAATTGTAATAATAATGTTCAGGCTGGTTGTACGCATTTTTTCTCTATTTGTCTGTCTTGGAAATCTGTCGGTAACAGAAGTAAAGCAAACTGCACGTTAAGTCAACGAATTTATTCTATAAACCCTGATCGAAAATCGTGCAGAAACACTTAAAAAGCGATTATCAGTTAGCTAAAACAGTAGCCTTATCGATCAACGCAAGATTAAAATCTTAAAATCACCTACTTTACAGAACTTTATTTCGATAGCTTTTTTTCAATATCTTGAACTAAGCGATGTAGCATTGCTGTATCTCTCGATTGTGCAAATCCTAGCCGTTGATCAAGCCAATCCACCAACTTTTGATCGTTGCTAACATCAATTTTATCGAGTAAATGTGAAATTCTTTCGCGTAAAGCTCTCAATGGCTGCGATGGAGTCTCTTCATTATCAACCTCTGCTTGTAAGTGTAGCGATGAGAGTTGATAGCAAAAGACCATTACGGCTTGCCCCAAATTTAGAGAAGGATAATCAACAGCCATCGGTATGCCGGTGAGTAAATCGACACACTCCAGGTCAGCATTGCTCAGACCACTCTCTTCGCAGCCAAACACTAATGCAAATCGATTCATCCATTGACGTTTCTCACTCAATTGCTCTAACACTTCGGTGGGCGTCGCATAATAACGAAATTTAGCTCGGCTTCGTGCCGTAGTTGCAATAGAAAAATCAATATCCGCTAAGGCTTCTTGTAACGTCGAAAAGGTTTCAACATTATCTAAAATATCGGTGGCACCATGTGCTGTCCATTGGGCAGCCGGTTCAAGATGAACTTGGCTATTCACGATCCTTAACTGAGTGAATCCCATCGTTTTCATGGCACGCGCGGCTGCACCCACATTTTCTGCACGGGCAGGGGCGACTAAAATTATTGGAAAAAACATGTATAGACCTTCAGTTCTCAGCAAGTCGCTATCATAGACCTCTCCATTTCCCTTGGCTAGTCGTCTCAACATCGCTAGTAAAGGTGAGGATATTGTTAATTTTTTCACCAATCATGCCCCCTTTCCTATCGATTGCAGGAATCGGTACCATGTAAGCAACCTACAGAATTGTGGGGTTTTTTTTATGAAGTTAAAACAGAAGTTACTGATTCTACTAGTAAAGGAAAACAAAATAGTCATTTTTCATACAACTGTTAACGTGCTACACTTAGCTTTGATATAAGTCAACGAAGCACATTTATTTGCTTCCTGAATGTTATTCACGCTGTTAGCTGAGTGTTAAAGGCGTTAGGATAGGTTCACAACCTATTGGCTAACTAAACATAAAATAGAGAATTTTGGTTATTTATTAATGTTTATTGTCCGTGCTAAAAATCAAAATATCGAACCCAGTACGTCATCGCCCAGCATTAATTGATTTAACTCACTCTACACAACATCAGCGCTGTGGCCTTGTATCAATTTCGTTGGCAAATTTTAGGTAGCAAAACATGCAGATCCCACAAATCCTTATCGTCGAAGATGAGTTAGTCACTCGTAACACTCTCAAAAGTATTTTTGAAGCCGAGGGTTACACCGTATATGAAGCAACAGATGGTGCAGAAATGCATCAAGCGCTGACCGAGCATACTGTTAACTTAGTCATTATGGACATCAATTTACCCGGTAAAAATGGTCTATTACTGGCCCGAGAACTTCGTGAGCAACAAAGTGTTGCACTGATGTTTTTAACCGGGCGCGACAATGAAGTTGATAAAATTCTCGGACTGGAAATTGGTGCCGACGATTATATTACTAAGCCGTTCAACCCTCGGGAATTAACGATTCGCGCGCGTAATCTTTTATCACGCACTATGAATCTTGCGCCAAGCCAAGAAGAACAAAAGCACGTTGAAAACTATCGCTTCAATGGCTGGGTGCTTGATATTAATAGTCGCTCTTTAATAAGCCCGCAAGGAGAGCAATATAAATTGCCACGCAGCGAATTTAGAGCAATGTTACATTTCTGCGAAAACCCTGGGAAAATTCAGCCTCGAGCTGAATTACTGAAAAAAATGACTGGTCGTGATCTCAAACCCCATGACCGTACCGTGGATGTTACAATTCGCCGTATTCGTAAGCATTTCGAGTCAACACCGGGTACACCAGAAATCATCGCAACAATACATGGTGAAGGTTACCGTTTCTGCGGTGAAATTGACCAGTAATACGATTACGTTAACACAGCCCAGACTTTCTGGGCTGTCTCTTTAATGCCAAGGCATAATTGGTACTGCGCTCAACGCGTTTTTCGGAGAACCATCAACGACCCGATCAGAATAAGCCAGATACACCAACGTATTTCTTTTCTTATCGTAGAAACGGTTAACTTGTAACTTCTTAAAAATCAGAGAAGTTCGTTGCTTAAATACCGCGTCACCATCTTCTTTACCCGCTTTAATCGCATCAGGTACCACAATTGGCCCTACTTGATGACAAGAAATCGCCGCATCAGCCGTATCTTCCGCCAATCCTAAACTTCCCTTGATTCCCCCAGTCTTTGCTCGACTCAGGTAACAGGTCACGTTACTGATATCGGGATCATCGAATGCTTCAATGACAATTTTATGATTCGCTCCCAATATTTTAAATGTGGTATCGACTGAGCCAATTTCCTCACTGTTAGCGGCTTGTGGGGCGACGGTTAGTATCAGCAGAGAAGCAGCTAATAGACGCTTAAAATAACGTGCAGAATATCGAATATTCATCGAATTGATTACCTTAATAAAAGAAGCATTAAATAACTAAAAGTGATAATAACGTTAAGTTATTTTATTGAATATGACTACGTGGACAAATATTGATATTAATAGCTTCAATAATAGCTGGCAATAGATTCAGAAAATTGAAATCTAGCGTATAATACATCGCTCAAAACGGCTCAACCTGCCAATGGATAAGAGGATTTAGTATGGACCAAGCTGGAATTATCAGAGACTTATTGGTTTGGTTAGAGAGTCATTTGGACCAGCCATTGTCACTCGATAATGTTGCCCACAAAGCAGGCTACTCCAAATGGCATTTACAGCGTATGTTCAAAAATATCACAGGTCACGCTATTGGTGCTTACATACGTTCGCGACGTCTCTCTAAGGCGGCGGTTGCGCTAAGATTAACAGGAAGGCCAATTCTTGATATTGCGCTACAATATCGCTTTGACTCTCAACAAACCTTTACACGTGCTTTTAAAAAACAGTTTACCCAAACACCCGCGAGTTATCGCCGAGCATTAGACTGGTCATCGTTTGGCCTGCGCCCACCTATTCGGATGGGAGCTTTCTCTATGCCACAACCGACAATGGTTAACCTGCCTGAAATAAAACTTTATGGGCACACTCAGTGTTACACCTGTACTTTAGAACAAATTTCTAACCATCGGGCTGAAATGCGAAAACATTTCTGGCAACAGTTTCTTCATAATGCCAAAAGCAATATTCCCGATGTCGTGTATGGACTCCATCAAGTTCGTAGCAGTATGGATAAAGAGGATGAGCAAGAAATTCTCTACACGACAGCTATCGCAGATGATCATTTCGCAAAAACGCTTGATTCTGTTGAGGTCATTACTCTACAGGGTGGCGATTACGTACAGTTCAGCTACGATGGGTTAAAAGAGGGACTACAAGACTTTATCCTTGTCCTATACAGTACCTGTATGCCTACCTTGAACTTGACACGCCGTTCTGGCCAAGATATTGAGCGTTTTTATACTCCTCAGGGGTTAACCACAGCAGATATTCGCTGTGATTATCTAATCCCTATCAGAAAAAGCGCATAACAGGGTATTTTCCCGGCCGAGCCCGGGAAAATTGTTATGCTTTCATTTCATCAAGCGCAGGTGCGTTAAGATGGGCAATATCACCCGTACTTTCGACAATCCACCCTTCCGCTAACCATGAGCTTGATTGATAATCGACACGGGAGACCGAACAATTTCGTAATCGCAGACGTCTCTCTGCCCATGCAGGTAATCCGAGCAAAGTCCCTAACAAGCACCCCAAGGCAATACCATGACTGACCAACAGTGGCTGACTCCCCGCGGGTAAGGTACGAACGGCATCAAGAGCACCACGCATTCGTTGAGCTAGCTCTTCCATGCTTTCTCCTTGAGGTATCCGCCCTGCGGGATCACCATTTAATAGTGATTTTCGCCACTGCTCTTCATCTGGCGTCAAACTGGTAAGAGCTCGACCTTCCAATACACCCATGTTGATTTCTCGTAACCGGGCATCAGTCATTAAGATACCGCCACAATACTCAGCGATAATCGCTGCAGTTTGCTGAGTACGACCTAAATCACTGGTAATAATATGAGTTATTCCTGCTTTTTGGAGTCGTTGTCCCGTTTGTCTCGCTTGTTGTATTCCCTGTTCCGTTAACCCGCTATCACTTTGCCCCTGTATCCGTTGCTCCGTATTCCATAGCGTTTCTCCATGACGAACCAGCAAAACTTGTTGCATAACCCTTTCCATTATATGATCAAAAAAATTCTACTGCCCTTGAGCTACTATTATGTATCATGTTGTCGTAGCAACCCGCAACCCGGCTAAAATTTTAGCCGTATCAGAAGCCTGTAAATCACTCTTTCCTGATCAACCGCTCTCTATAGAAGGCATTGATGTCGCCAGTGGTGTCTCTGCTCAGCCTCTCACCAATGATGAAACCTGGCAAGGGGCAAATAACCGTTTATTGTCAGCGAAGGAGCGCACTCCTGATGCAGCGTTATGGATTTCAATCGAAGCGGGTATCGATAATAATCATGCTTTTGCATGGATTATTGCTGAAAATAGAGTTCAACGCAGCGAGTCACGGTCAGCGAGTTTCATGTTACCAACCTCCATCCTACAAGCGCTTAAGCAAGGGGCAGAATTGGGACCGTTAATGTCGACACTAACAGGAATTGATAATATTAAGCATAAGGGCGGCGCAATTGGCGCTATCACATCGGGTATCCTGACGCGAAGTGCTGTCTACCAACAAGCCCTTATTTTAGCCATTAGTCCGCTGATTCATCCTTTTTACACAGAAGCTGCTCCCTAAGCCAAGAAAGAAGATCTGGCGAGGCGGATTTTAATCCGTTAGAACCGCGAGTAATGGTTGCTATACCAACGCCTAGTTGTTCTTTCAGCTGTCGCTGGCTGAGCTGATTGCGTAACAGTTCTTCGATAATGCATAAACGAGTGCTGTATGCCTGGCGCTCGTCTGAAGTCAGCATTAAATTCAGTAAAGCTTCGCCTTGGCCTGAAGTGAAAGCCTGCGCAAGTAATTCGACAAAACGAGACCAATCTAGCTCCGATAGCGTTGTATCTTGGGAAATAGTCATCAGCATGGCTTCCGTACTCATTAACGAGTACGGAAGCATAACACACTCAGTAACGTCGATTCCACTCGCTGTCTGCGAAGATTTTATCGGGTGAGCCCATTAAATATCGATAGTAAACATCGTATGACAAAACATTTTTGACATAATTTCGTGTTTCAGAGAAAGGGATAGTCTCAATGAACGCTACAGGATCTAAACGTCCTTGGCTTACCCCTAGCCAGCGATTAACCCTGCCTGGGCCCGCATTATAAGCCGCAGCGGCAAGAATGCGGTTATTATCAAACTGGCGATAAACATAATCGAGATACTGCATACCAATCTGAATGTTCATCTCAGGATCTAATAATTGGCTGCTGTCGCTATATTGAGAAATTTCATACATGCTTACCATATGGCTGGCGGTGCCAGGCATAATTTGCATAAGACCACTTGCGCCCACCGGCGATTGAATTTTCGGATTCCAAGCACTCTCCTGACGTGAAATTGCCATCGCGAAACTGGTCGGAATGAGTTTCCCTGATGCATAACGTTGGAAATAAGTTTGCCAAGCAATCGGGAAACGCTCTTTTAAACTGTTCCACATTTTTGCAGTAATCGTCGCTTGTACACTCAAATCCCACCAATCTTGAGAATTAGCATAGCTGGCGAGCATTTGTTGCTGAGTGAGATTTTTACTACGAATTAGACTCGCCCACTCACTTCGCGCCAGATTATCGAGATTCCAATACATCAACTCACGGATCCGAGCCATCTCTGGGCCTTGTGTCACTGAGCTATCGGCTTCTGGTGCTTTATCAATTTGCAGGGAATAGGGTTCACCTAAGCGCTGAGCCGCGACCATTGCATAAAAACCGCGCTCTTTCATCAACTGGTGGAGAATATCATCCGCTTCTGCTTTTCTTCCTCGTTCTAGCAACAAGTCTGCCTGCCAATATTGCCACTCATCTTTTTGCTTAGCTTCGATCGGTAGCCGAGCAATCCACGTATTTAATCCGCGACGATCGTTCTGGCTTAACGCGAGACGAATACGTCTTTCCAATAAGGTTTCCGACTCACTGTCCATGACAACTTCATCACGCCAGTGTTGCTGCTGCGCGCTGATATCAGTAGACATTAACTGCCAAGCGACGGCTTCTTTTAAGGCTTGGGTCCCTTGTTGATCCATCTGTTGTGCCGAGACCAGTTGCGGGATCATATCCTGCGCTTGATCGGCGTTATCTCGTGCTAAGCGATTGAAGGCAAAAATAGTTACCGCACGACTAAATTCAGTCGGTGAAACGCTTTGTGCGAACGTTAATACTCCTTGAGGAGAGTTTTGTAGCACCTTAAGTGCGCGGCTTAACGTATCGTAATCAGAAGGTAACTGTGAAATAAGCTGATTGGTCAAGCGATCATTACCCGCTTTGATGGCAAGTAAAACACGGGAAAGATACTGGTCTGCGTTAAAATCACCACTGCTTTGCCAAGCAGTAAACAACCGATCACAGCCAGCAGGCAATGAACGTCCTGTCATCCAGATAGAATGAGCCCCCTGCCATGCAAGACGTTGATGTCCCGTCGCATAGTTAGCGTAATACCAATTACATTTCGCTTGGTCTGTAGGGGGCTCTTGTGGACTAAAACTAAGCAGTCCTTGCCAATCGTCACGCCGAGCCAATTCACTGACAAACTGATTTCTTAAACTTTTCGCGGCAGGCAATGTGGGGTAACTATTCACAAAGTTACTGACACCAAGAGCCGTGTCTTGGCTGAGATCTTGGGAAAGTTGGCGATATTCTAAATAGGGATAAAGTGGATAATCTTTTAATGTTGGCATTAACTGAGCCACAACATCCATCTGCTTTGCATCCCAGGCTTGACGTACTTGATTATAGCGTTGACGCTGCTCATCTAACGAGTCAGAAAATGCAGTACAGCTCACGGCGGTAAGACATATTCCCGCTACCCAATGCTTCCAGTCTGCCACGTTTTACCCCTTATCGTCGCTATAGTGAATAGTCATTACGCTAACATGTTTTCAAGACTTCGTTGAGCTTTCCAATCAGTCGCCTCGATTATAGCGCTTTCCTCTGCGCTGTTGCTGTGAATATGCAGTGAAAACAGATACACTTCTCAGCAAATAACACGTTTAACGACTACTAAGAGGCTTATCTCGTGGCGCAATTCGTATACAGTATGCACCGTGTGGGGAAAGTTGTTCCTCCAAAACGACATATTTTAAAAAATATTTCTCTTAGCTTCTTTCCAGGGGCAAAAATCGGAGTACTCGGCCTGAACGGTGCCGGAAAATCGACGCTCTTACGCATCATGGCCGGTATCGATAAAGATATCGAGGGTGAAGCAAGACCCCAGCCTGGTATCAAAATCGGTTACCTTCCACAAGAGCCACAACTCAATCCCGAACACACGGTTCGAGAGTCAATTGAAGAGGCCCTTTCAGAAGTTGTCGGCGCCTTGAAACGCCTCGATGAAGTCTATGCACTCTATGCAGAACCTGAAGCCGATTTCGACAAACTCGCGGCAGAACAAGGTCGGCTTGAAGAAATTATACAAGCTCATGACGGGCACAATCTAAACACACAATTAGAGCGTGCCGCCGATGCGCTGCGTTTACCTGAATGGGACGCGAAAGTAGCTAACCTTTCAGGGGGGGAGCGTCGTCGTGTCGCACTTTGTCGCTTGCTGCTTGAAAAGCCGGATATGCTGCTGCTTGATGAGCCGACTAACCACTTAGATGCTGAATCTGTGGCGTGGCTAGAGCGCTTCCTGCACGACTTTGAGGGTACCGTCGTAGCCATTACCCACGACCGTTACTTCCTCGATAATGTTGCCGGCTGGATTTTAGAACTTGACCGTGGTGAGGGGATCCCTTGGGAAGGAAACTACTCTTCATGGTTAGAGCAAAAAGATCAACGTCTTGCACAGGAAGCTTCGGCTGAGGCTGCACGTCGTAAATCGATCGAAAAAGAGCTGGAATGGGTCCGCCAAGGCACGAAGGGCCGCCAATCGAAAGGTAAGGCACGTCTCGCACGTTTTGATGAACTAAACAGTGTTGAATACCAAAAACGCAATGAAACCAGTGAACTCTTTATTCCGCCAGGTGCACGTCTGGGTGATAAAGTGGTTGAAGTGAATAACTTAACTAAATCTTACGGTGATCGCGTCCTGATCGACAATCTATCATTCTCGATTCCAAAAGGTGCAATTGTAGGGATCATTGGTGCCAACGGTGCAGGTAAATCCACCCTGTTTCGTATGCTATCCGGCCAAGAACAACCTGATTCCGGTGATATTACATTGGGTGAAACCGTTAAGCTGGCATCCGTTGATCAATTCCGTGATGCAATGGATAACAGTAAAACAGTATGGGAAGAAGTCTCTGGCGGCCAAGATATCATGCGTATCGGTAACTTTGAGATGCCAAGCCGTGCTTACGTCGGGCGCTTCAACTTTAAAGGTACTGATCAAGGAAAACGCGTTGGCGAGTTGTCAGGAGGCGAACGCGGTCGCTTACATTTAGCTAAATTACTGCAAGTGGGGGGTAATTTACTGTTACTCGATGAACCCACCAACGATTTAGATATTGAGACCTTACGCGCCCTAGAGAATGCCTTACTGGAGTTTCCAGGCTGTGCGATGGTTATCTCGCACGACCGTTGGTTCCTCGATAGGATCGCTACCCATATTCTTGATTATCAAGATGAAGGTAATGTGACCTTTTTTGAAGGAAACTTTAGCGAATACGAAGAGTATCGTAAACGCACGTTAGGCCACGAAGCCCTCGAGCCGAAACGAATGAAGTATAAAAAAATGAGTAAGTAATAAGTCTTCTCGTTGAGAGCGATGAATTAGCTCTCAACGATTTTTTTACACCACTCTTTACCCCAAATACTACTCAGTGCGCGAAGGCGTAGAGTTCAGCAAAACTTGTTCCACTAGGCCAATACACCGTAAAAAACGACTGTCATAGTCATCTTCTTTGACATGGACAAACGGAATACCATTCTGTGTTAATAGGTCGATGAGTAGTGACTGAAACTCTTTTCGATCAACCGAACTGCCTAAACTACGTAGGCCATCTGCCACCCAAGGCACATTATTTTCTAATAAGATGACCAGATCGAATCGGTATTCAGCGATCAATGCTTGCACAAATGGGTGAGCTTTACCTTCATATTTTAGGCAAAAGGCTTGCGTAGTAATAAAGTCAGTATCAATGAAGGCGACTTTATTTGCGTATTTCACAGCGAAGTCGATATATTGAGCCTGACCCAACGCAATTTTGTCGTAATCAGAATATTGTAGCGCCATCTCATCCCCTCCCAAATGCGAGAAGACATAGTCACGCCCATATTCCCAAGCACTGGTAGTATTAAAGATATTTGCGAGTTTATTGACGAGTGTTGATTTACCACTCGACTCCCCTCCTAGTAGTGCCACTCTACGGACAAAAAAAGGCTTCACCTCGGTCGGAATATATTCCCAATAGCGGAAAGGATCTTGGCGTATCTGATGGCCACTGATATTCATAAAGACCCGTTGTGCATCGACAACAACAGTCTCGATATTAAGATAGCGTTCAAACATCTCAGCATCGTCTTGTTCACTGGTGTAGATCCGTTGCGCGTGGATCTGCTTTTCAGCCATAAACGCCGTAATTTCCTGACTCCACACATCCCAACCATGAGGATAGGGTTCGACTCCCTCTTCATTAAAGGAGTGAATACGGATATTTTTTTGATATTTGAACGTCTGAAGTAACCAACGTAGCCGGTCAGCGGTTGTCGGCTGCTGAGACATGGCACTGTCTTCAAACAATTGCCGATCACGAGACTCATCATGTCCCATAATGATATGTAACTCATCAACTTGGCTTGACGCCCGTTGAATCAGATAAATATGTCCCGTATGTAAGGGATAGAACTTACCGAAAATAACCCCCACGACTTTATTGCGATAAGGGTATTCGAGACCGAGATAATGATGTAATGCCTCAAGTTTCGAGGCGCTCGGACTTTTTATTTTCTGATTAAGTAACTGGCTTAAATATCCCTTAGTCATTTCACAGGCTTCAGCAACCTGTTGGAAAGTCACGCCTTTTTGTTGTATAGCAACTTTCAAATACTCGTAGTTTTGCATCGCGCCGATTCCTGATTGCTTTACGCCCTGACGAAACAGTGCATTAGGTTAATTCATCGAATATCGCTAAAGCATCTGCTAACTTCTTCACTGGATAGACTTTCATACCGCCTGGTGCCTGCTTCGGGGCATTAGCGGCAGGAACAATAGCTCGGGTAAACCCGTGTTTACTGGCCTCGGCAATACGCTCTTGACCGCTCGGAACTGGGCGAATTTCTCCAGCAAGGCCGACTTCACCAAAAATGACTAAATCTAACGGTAAGGCACGGTCACGTAGACTTGAAACCATCGCTAACAGTAAAGCAAGATCGGCACTGGTTTCTGTGACTTTCACGCCCCCTACTACATTGACAAATACATCTTGGTCGGCCATTTGTAACCCACCATGACGATGCAACACCGCCAGCAATATCGCTAAACGGTTCTGTTCAAGACCTACCGCGACACGACGCGGATTACCCATTAAGGAGTGATCGACTAAGGCCTGTATTTCAACTAATAAGGGCCGAGTGCCTTCCCATACCACCATTACCGAACTGCCGGGTGTTACTTCATCACCCCGTGAAAGGAAAATAGCAGAGGGGTTACTCACTTCACGCATCCCTTGCTCGGTCATAGCAAACACACCGAGCTCATTAACCGCGCCAAAACGGTTTTTATGACTACGTAAGGTACGAAAGCGTGAATCTGTGTCACCATCGAGTAACACCGAACAATCAATACAGTGTTCTAAGACTTTCGGTCCTGCTAAAGATCCGTCTTTTGTCACATGTCCGACCATAATAATGGCGACATTACGCGTCTTCGCAAAACGGGTCAGATAGGCGGCGGTCTCACGCACTTGCGCGACACTGCCTGGAGAAGATAGTACATCTGCCATATGCATCACTTGAATCGAATCGATTACCATCAATTGTGGCGTTTCGGTCTCGGCAATTTGGCAGATTTCTTCAATACTCGTTTCTGAGAGCATATTCAAGTGGGTCGTAGGTAACCCAAGACGATGTGCCCGCATCGCTACTTGCTGTAACGACTCCTCACCGGTGACATAAAGGGTTTTCATCTTCTCGGAGAGCTTACACAATGTTTGAAGCAGTAATGTTGATTTCCCCGCCCCTGGACTGCCACCGATCAGAATAGCACTTCCCGGTACGACACCACCGCCTAAGACCCGATCAAACTCTTTAAATCCGGTTGAAAATCGTGGTAAAGCCTCAAGACTTATCTCTGACAGTTTTTGGACTTTAGTGCCGCCACTGCTGCCCGCATAACCTGATAAACGCTCATTTCTCGCGACAGTTGGCGAAGCAGCAAGACGAACTTCGGTGATGGTGTTCCACGCCTGGCAGGCACTGCATTGCCCTTGCCAACGTGGATAATCAGCACCACACTCATTACAGACAAATGCACGTTTTGCTGCTTTGGCCAAAATGACTCCTTAATTAGCGTGACTCGTGGTTAAGACTACCAGTAAGAATACACAATACGCCGGTAAGATCTGCAAAACGGACGGCAACTTCGCTCTTCTCATTGACTTTCGGTTTTGCATGGTAGGCGATTCCTAATCCTGCAGCTTGGATCATCACTAAGTCATTAGCGCCATCACCGATAGCCACTGTTTGAGTACGCGGAAGTTCATAGCTATTCGCCAACTTTTCAAGGAAGGTTGCCTTATATTTCGCGTCGACAATATCGCCAATAACCTTCCCGGTTAACTTTCCGTTAACGATTTCAAGTTGATTTGCTGCAACTGCACTTAATTTTAGTTTTTGTTTGAGATAGTCAGCAAAAAAGGTAAAACCACCCGATGCAATAGCAACATGCCAGCCGCGGGCTTGTAAGGTGTTAACCAGATTCTCAAGTCCAGCCATTAACGGCAGAGTATCCAGAACCTGCTGTAAAATAGCTTCATCAGCCCCTGCAAGTTGTGCAACACGTTCGCGTAGGCTTTGTTGAAAATCTAGCTCGCCCCGCATCGCTTTTTCGGTCACTTCTGCCACTTTCTCGCCACAACCTGCTAATAGGGCAATTTCGTCAATACACTCAATCTCAATTGCCGTAGAATCCATATCCATGACTAACAGACCAGGCTGTTGTAATTCAGGAAGTTGACCCAGTGCAGCAACATCGAGTTCAAATTGGTAGGCCAATTTACGCGCTTCAGTAGTGAGTGAGCCGGCAAGTCGCAATACCGTATAGTCAGCAACACGCCAAGCACTGACTAAGACTAGAGCCCCCTCTAATCGCTGCTGGTAATCGGTAAGGCGCTGTTTATCAAGAGAGCGACCAAATAATAGCCAGCCACTTCGACCTGCACGATAATCGAGGGGCATAACTTCGTCCCCATTCAATGAAAGCGGCAATCCTGGCCATGCTGTAACATCCGTGGGTAAATCAGACCAACTTAATCGGTTTGGCATTGGTGCTCCTGAACAAACATTAAAACCCGGCAAAGGCTACCCCGATCGGCCCAGCTCTGGCAACAGAAACCCGCATCTGAGCCGATGATTTATAGAAAAAAATGAGATCTTATTCACATGCAGAGCCCTAAAATTAATATTCAACTTCATAGGACGCTGATTATTTTGGCGTGTTTAACATTAATAGTCGTACTAATGCAAGGCGCCTCATGGTTTAGCGCCAACCATCAGAGCGCACAAAGCTCCCAAGTTGCAGAACTCTCGCAGGGTTTAGCGAATCAAACAGCATATAGTTTGCTTCCTTACTTCACACAGCTTGAGATCGATTTACCCGCAATTAGCGATGCACTTCAGCATTTAACTCAACAGCCTCGTATTATTGACGCGTCTGTATACGACATTGATGGAACACGTCTTGTTCACAGTGGCCAGTCAATCGGTGTGCGTGAACGGCTCGGTTTAACTGGCAAACAAGCGGACTGTGACGCTACCCGCCAAATAGTCGTTCCGCTACAAACCAAAAATGGACCGCAAGGCTACCTGAGGCTAACGCTTGATACCCATACGTCAGCCAGTGACGTTCTGCCTATAAACAACACCCCCCATGTATTACGCCTGATGTTGCTACTTGCGCTAGGGATTGGGATTATTTTAACGCGCACATTATTAGGCGATCAGCGCCCCTAGGGCCTATTTGTTGAATACTTATGGCTCGATCGATAAACAACATGGTCCAAAGGATGCCCAATAACCTAGTACTACAATAATAATGCGTGCAATGCTGTTAGCGTAGGCACCTGCCAATCAGGTTTCACTGTATCAGGAAGTTGCTTATCGCCATGATCTAACCAGCATGTCTTCATTCCAGCATTGATTCCGCCTGCAATATCAGATTCAGGAGTGTCACCGATCATTAATGTACGCTCAGGAGAACAGCCTGGAAATTGCGATAAGGTATGATGAAAAATCGCTGCTGCCGGTTTAGCAAGACCAAATTGTTCTGATATGGTCAATACTTGGAAGTAATGTGCCAACCCCGTACTGGCTAAGCGCGCATGTAGTAAGTCAGTGAAGCCATTAGTAATGATCCCCATCTTTACATGGGGTACCATCGCTTGTAATAGCGCTTTCGCACCGGGTAAAGGCTGACAAATATCAGCCATCGCAATCAAAAACTGCTCATTCAACGTACTGGCAGGAACATTTATTTTTTGTGCCCAAAGGTCAAAACGTTGTATTTTAAGCTGTTCCGCATCGATTTCATGCCGCTGGTATGCTTCCCATAATGGCCGATTTAACGCTTGATAGTCTTGGTAATCGTCACCACTGAACGACACTCCGTACTGAGCGAACATTTTTTTAAGACCTCGATAAGCATCGAACTCGAAAAGCGTTTCATCTGCATCAAAAAGAATACAGTCAAAGTGTTTAATCAGCATAGTGCTCCCAAAATGGTTACAGTGTTAACGCCATAATCAATGCATCCTCTCGTCCAGTTTCGGTCGGATAGTAGCGATGACGTCTAGAGACTTCATTAAAATCGAGGGACTCATACAAGCGAATTGCCGGTAAATTTGATGCCCGAACTTCTAACCACAACATCATCACATCACGCTCTATAAGATGTTCACTTAATGTCGTAATCAGTTGGCGAGCGACACCACGACGTTGAAATTCAGGGGAAACGGCAATGTTAAACAGTGAAGCCTCATCAAGTACCACTTGGCAAATCGCGAAACCGGCTAATTCACCGTTGATATTGGCTTTGAGATTGATAAAACGCTCACCTTGATTCGTTTGAAACGTCTCGGGGCTCCACGGGTGAGAGTGACACTGCTTTTCAAGCCTATAGGCTTGTGCCAAGTCAGCGGGCAGAAGTTGGGAAATTATCGTCGTCATTACAAAGTTGCTGCCATAAAGTACGTTTAGCCTCTGCGCTGTGAAGTAGCGTAGCAAAGGATGGAGAGTGGAATTGACGCGCCGCATAGTGCTGCTGTGGTTCATATCCAACAAACCACAATAAACAAGATAGAGGATGAGGCAATAATGGGAGCTGTTCAACCGTAAGATAGAGCACATAGGCTGATTCGAGCAATAAGCTCTGTAAAACGTCGCGAATAAAAGGATGGTGAATTTCGTCGCGTTGTAATCCCACAATGACCAATTGTGTTGTCGGTTTGATGGCGATGGCCACTTCGCCATGTAACACTTCAGGACGCCGTAAACGGTACTGGTCGATCCCCATCTGCGCTAATAACCAGTCTCGTCTCTCTGTCATTTTTATCCACTCAACAAATGCTTACGTTGCTATGCTAGCAAAACCATCGAACCCACGCCAATAAACCTCTATAATCGCTCTACTTATGAAAGAGGAGTTACCATGTCAGCTTATATGCCGGCCAGCGAAGTGCTGTTGCGCCACGAGGAAGAGTTTGAACATCGCCATATTATTTTTGCGGGTGATCTGCAGGATATGTTACCGGCACAATTAACCACGGCCTCTACCCGTGTTTTTACACAGCAATATCATCACTGGCAAGCGTTAAGCAAGCCATTAGAAGAGCGTGCACACTTTGGGCTTTACGCCACCGCTGAACATGTAGCCGGCTGTGATACCCTGATTTACTACTGGCCTAAAAATAAGCCAGAAGCCGCTTTCCAACTCGAAAATTTGCTTGCGCTATTACCAGTAGGGAGTGACCTCTTTATTGTCGGTGAAAACCGTAGTGGTGTACGTAGTGCAGAAACAGTTCTTGAGAAGTATAGCAAACTTGAAAAAATCGACAGCGCCAGACGCTGCGGCCTGTATCACGGGCGCCTTGATCAACACCCCGACTTTAATCTCGACAGCTATTATAACGAATACCCGCTGGATAACCTCACGATTAAAACACTTCCCGGTGTCTTTAGCCGTGATGGTCTAGATAATGGCAGTGCGTTGTTATTATCAACACTGACCCCTCATACCAAAGGAAAAGTGCTGGATCTCGGCTGTGGTGCAGGCGTACTAGCTGCCAGTTTAAAGCAACATTCACCAAAAGTACGCTTATGGCTTACTGATGTGAATGCTGCTGCGATTGCTGCAAGCCAAGCAACTCTTGCTATCAACAATATTGAAGGTGACGTATTCGCCAGTAATGTATTTTCAAACGTACAAGGTCGGTTTGATATGATTTTATCAAACCCGCCGTTCCACGAAGGCCTACAAACAAGTTTAGAGGCAGCCAATGCATTGATTCGAGGTGCGGCTAATCATCTTAGCAGTGGCGGTGAATTACGTATTGTCGCGAATGCTTTTTTACCCTATCCGCAAGCATTGGAAGAAACCTTCGGCAATTACGAAATTTTGGCACAAACCGGAAAATTTCGCGTTTACCGCAGTATTTGGGGTCGCAATAAACGTTAATTATTCCTTCTTAACGTGCTAGACCGTACAGATTCTCCGCCCTAATGCGGAGAATCTGCCATAGGATGCACACTCAATAGCCAGCCTGTTAATATGTTTAGTAGACAGGAATAAGAATAAATGTACCAAGGTAATGATTTATGAATATGCTACGTGAATAGTGCCAGTAAGGCGTAAACGTTACACATGACTTTTTTATTTTTCTATTTTCTTCGACAGACCACCAATCTCCCCTTTACCCGCTTTATGGCCTTTATTTCTGTAATACATTTATCTAATTTCGTTTATACTTTGCCACCTAATAGTGAAACTAGGCATACCTATTACAACGGAGAAGACCAATGAGCCTGCAATCTGTGCGCGATTTTTTTGCAGAGCATGCCCCTGATATTGAAATTATCGAAATGAATGAAAGTACGGCAACCGTGGATATGGCCGCACGCGTTCATGGCGTTGAACCTGGTCAAATTGCAAAAACCCTGTCACTAAAAATTAAAAATAATATTGTACTTATTGTGATGCGTGGTGATGCACGATTAGATAATAAAAAACTTAAAGAGACGTTTGGCGCTAAAGCACGCATGCTCTCCGTTGACGAAGTCATCACGGCGACTGGACATCCTGTCGGAGGTGTCTGCCCCTTCGGGCTTGAAAATCCGCTGCAGGTTTACTGTGACCAAAGTTTAAACGATTTTCACGAAGTCCTTCCGGCTGCTGGCGCAACTTACAGTGCAGTTCGCCTTTCACCACAACGTATGGCTGAATTAACAGACGCCAAGTGGATTGACGTCTGCCTATAAATTTACTGGCGCTCAACACTCTCTGCGCCAGAAATTTTCATCCCTCGCGTTTCACGCCCAAATGCAGCCAAAAGAAAAATTAATACCGCCACTGTGCCGGCGACAATCGCCATCGCCAAACCATAGTTTCCACCCTGTACAGCAGCTATTTTTGACTGAAGTGTCGCATTGACTGAGGCAATCAAATTACCAAGTTGGTACACAAAGCCGGGTAACACTGCCCGAGCGTTTGCAGGAACTAACTCCGTTAACCAACTGGGAATAACACCCCATGCTCCCTGAACCATAAACTGCATCAAAAATGCTCCTAGCCCCACCATCACTGAACCACTTGCAAATGCCCATAAAGGTATGACGGGTAGTGCAAGAAAGGCCGCAATCATTATTGCTTTTTTACGGCCAATTTTTTCAGATAAAGCCCCAAAGAAAACACCACCTAGCATCGCTGCTATGTTGTAACAAATCGCAATAATACTCACTGTGTGTGCATCGAATTGGTGTTGCACCTTCAAAAAAGTAGGATAGAGATCTTGAGTACCATGACTAAAGAAATTAAAGCAGGCCATCAGTAGTACCAGATAACCACATATCTTCAGATTGCTCCTAATGATAGGCAGTAGCGCATGGCTTTCTTTGCGTGCTTTCGCTGCTAGCCAAACCGGAGATTCAGGTACTTTAAAATAGATAAACGGGAGTAAAAAGATTGGAAGTGCGCCGACTAAGAACATTCCTCGCCATCCGATATGCTCGTAAAATAGTCCAAAAATAATCGATGCAAGAAGATAGCCACAAGGGTATCCAGCTTGAAAAATTCCAGACATTACCCCACGTGAACGGTCGGGTATAGTTTCCATTGCGAGTGATGAAGCGACTCCCCATATTCCGCCCATTGCAACACCATAAATAACCCTTAGCAGTAAAAATATGGCAAAAGTAGGAGACCACGCCGATAGCAGTTCAAATACCGAAAATAGCACCACATTGAGCATCAAAATAGGACGACGGCCATATTTCTCAGCTAACCGCCCGAAAATTAAGGCTCCAATTGGACGCACTGCCAGTGTCAACATAATAGCAATAGAAATATCTGTCACCGTGGTCTTAAAGTATCCGGCCAGATCACTGAGAAGAAAAACTAAAATAAAAAAATCAAATGCATCTAGCATCCAGCTTAAAAAACACGCGGTCGCAACATTACGCTGCGTTGATGTCCAACCCATCATCGTCTTATCCTAACCCACAAAAGTGAATATGCCCGACGCTATCGCGAATACGACGGGAACCTTGTAATTATATTTAACATTTATAACATCATTTGCAGGCAGATAAAGCGTAACGCCCGTCACAAAATACTAAATGTAACAATTAACTGAGCTTTTTAAGAGGACTTAAGCTGAGGAGGACAAGATAACGAGGGGAAAGAGTGAAAGGTCATTATCCCCCTTTCATCAAAAAGTGGGGATAATTAACGTCAGTATTGGCAGGGAGACTGAAAGCCCCCCGCCCGCTTAACGGTAAATAATATCACCTGAGAACATCCGCAAAATTTTACCTTCTGCATCAGTAATCAATACATAGCTGCCACCAAAATATGTCCAATGGCTTCCTGCGGTGGGGGCAGGTAATTTACGTAACTGCCATTTGCTAATGTTGTACTGTGCCGTCCGATACATCGCAGGTACGGTATCGCCTGCTTGATATTGCTTAAAGTCCCCCGTAAAGCTCGAAAGTTCTAAGGGATCATCAAACTTTTTCGCTTCAGGTTCACTCGGTACGGAAGGAGCTGGTTGCTCAACCGCAGGTTGTTGAACATCAGGTGCCGGAGCTGGCTGATTAACGGTAGTTTCACTGTCATCGGTGTCATGATGATCAGCACAACTAACGGTTAGGAATGAAACGGTTAGCCCCACCAGTAACGCCTTAGCGGTGGAAGACAATGAATTAAACATACTTACTCCTGATGACCTGAAAACCGTACAACAACGGACGTGATGGCTAAGGCTTATATCATAGCATTAGTTAGGGATTTGACGATCAGTTATTGCTGAAAGATCGTGGCTATTATCAGAAAGAAAGGACGCTATAGACGGGGTATTTAAGGTCTTTATGTGGATAGTCTTTTGTTAAAGACCGTGGTAATCAGTATCAATAAAAAAGAGAGCGACATGTCGCTCTCTTTGCAATTTATATCCGCCGATTAACTATTACGTGCGAGTACCGTTGTTGATACCTTACGCTTTTGTCGACGATGCACAATGCAGCCAGTAGCAATAACGATTATCGTCAAAATCCCGGTAGAGATCACTTCTGACTGATGGCCTGGAATAAACAGCATGCTCGCCAGAATACCGATAATCACCGCGATAATCGCATAGGTTAATCCTGGGAATAACCACATTTTGAAGTCCAGTGATTGACCTTGTGATTCGCAGCGACGACGCATAACTAATTGAGAGAAAGCAATTACTAGATAAACCAGTAAGGCAATCGCACCAGAGCTTGCCAATAAGAAGTCAAAGACGGCAGCAGGCGCTAGATAGTTAGCAATTACCGCTAAAAAGGCCACGGCAGTTGAGAAAATAACGGCCATAAACGGTGTTCCTTTAGCATTGGTTTTCCCAATAACAGCAGGAGCATCTTTTCTCTTAGCTAAAGAAAACAACATACGTGAAGAGGTGTAAAGGGCCGAATTTAAACAACTGCACACGGCTGTTAAAACAATGACATCAACAATCAAACGAGCATGAGGAATACCCATCATCTCTAAAACCGTTTGATAAGATCCTTTCGCAGCAAGGTCTGAGGTGTTCCACGGAACCAAAGCAACGATAAAGAAAATTGATAAAAGGTAAAACAGGGCAATACGCCAAATCACCGAGTTAGTGGCACGGGATATCTCTTTACCTGGATTGCGTGATTCAGCCGCTGCGATAGTGACAATCTCTGTGCCCATAAAGGAGAACATAGTGGTCAAAATAGCGGATAAGACAGCACCAATACCATGCGGCATAAAACCTCCGCTATCGTAGAGATGACTAATACCACTTACCTGACTTCCCGGTAATACCCCGAATATTGCCGCAGCACTTAATGCAAGGAAGGCGACAATGGCACAGACTTTGATGAGTGATAACCAAAATTCAAATTCACCATAGTTTTTGACGCTAAAAAGATTGGTGACTGTCAAAATAAGAGTAATGGCTAACGTAAATTCCCATATGGCGACTTGCGGAATCCATGCATTAAGGATCGTTGCCGCCGCATTTGCTTCCAGCGGAATCACCAATACCCAAAACCACCAGTAGAGCCAACCAATCGTAAATCCCGCCCAGCGGCCCAAGGCTTGGGAAGCATAAGTAGAAAATGATCCAGAATCAGGTGTGTTAACAGCCATCTCTGCCAGCATACGCATGATAAAGACGACCAATGCTCCAGCAATAATATAGGCAAACAATACTGCCGGCCCTGCGGCGGCAATAGCGTGACCTGATCCTACAAATAATCCGGCGCCGATAACACCACCGATTGATAGCATACGAATATGCCGAGATTGGAGCCCTTGAGACAAATTGTCTTGACTAGCTGGTAGTTCATTCATACTTGTTCCCCGAATCAGGATAGTACAAAGCTATCCTGACTCTTCCTGACTAATGTTCAAAGCTATCGAGTCAATAGCCCCGTGAATTATGTGGCATGCTGTACTAACGCTTCACTTAAGATCTTAACGCCTTTACGGAATTGGTCAGTTGGGATAGTTAACGGATAAAGAAAACGTATCACATTACCTTTCTGACCACAGGTTAACAGCAGTAAACCTTGTGACATTGCAGTATCTTGAACAGCTTTAGCGGTATGAGCATCCCTAACTTCTACCGCAATCATCGATCCTAACCCTCTGACTTGCTCAATTGCCGAGCATTGCTGAGATAAGCGAGTCAACGTTTCAACAAGTTCATTGCCTAACGTGTTAGCTCTCGCACAGAGATCTTCTTCTTCAATGATCTCAAGTACGGTGTTCGCTGCCGCAATTGCTAAAGGGTTACCGGCATAAGTTCCCCCCAACCCACCTGGATTCGGAGCATCCATGACTTCAGCGCGCCCACTTACTGCTGAGAGCGGATAGCCTCCCGCGAGACTCTTCGCCATCGTAATGATGTCAGCTTTCGCACTAAAGTGTTCCATTGCAAAAATCTTGCCAGTTCTTGCAAATCCACTCTGCACTTCATCGGCAATCAGCAAAATTCCATGTTGATCGGCAATATCACGCAGGGCTTGCATAAATGCAGGTGGAACAACACGAAATCCGCCTTCACCTTGTATCGGTTCAATCACAATTGCCGCGACATTATGTGGCGCAATATCACAAGCAAAAATATCGTGCAAACTCTCTAAGGCTTGCTCGCTACTCACCTTTTTTTCATCTGGGAAGCGAGCGTGAAACACGGAGGGCATCATTGGGCCAAAATCTTGCTTATAAGGTGCAACCTTACCCGTCATCGCCATTGTCATCATCGTACGGCCATGAAAAGAACCGGTAAAAGTGATCACCCCATGACGGCCGGTTGCACTACGCGCGATTTTAACCGCATTTTCTAATGCTTCCGCCCCAGTGGAAAAGAAAGCTGTTTTCGCAGGTCCTTCCACAGGAACACGCTGATTGATACGCTCTGCTAAAGTAATATAACTTTCATAGGGAACGATCTGAAACGCAGTATGCGTAAATTTCTGAAGTTGTTCCGTGACGGCGGCTGTAATTTTGGGATGTCGATGACCTGTATTTAATACTGCAATGCCACCAGCAAAATCGATGAATTCTCGACCATCCGTGCTCCAAATTGTGGCATTCTCTGCACGATCAACGTACCAATCACACATCACTGCACTACCACGGGGCAAGGCTTGCGCCTTACGCTGATTTAAATTTTGGTGACTTTCGCTCATTTGTGCTTATCCATAACAATTAAATAAATAGACTTCATTATTTATCCTTGATACAGATCGATAGCGAGAGCCATTTATCACTAAAAAGAAGGTACCAATTGCGATCACTGTATGCCGATCACTTGCTGGCAAGATTACAAAAAAATCCTAAAGGGAAACTACACCATCGATTATTGCAGGTTTTACAGCAGGCGATTCTGGAAGGGATTTTTCCGGCTGAGACACGCTTACCTGCCAGCCGCGATCTTGCCAAAGAATTGAATATCTCGCGAAATACTGTGCTTAATGCCTATGAAGCATTAATGTCTGAAGGGTATGTGACCGCACGTACAGGGAGTGGCACCTGGGTAGCAAAAATGCTACCTGAATTTTCCCCAGATCAAGTGCAACCTCAGCTCCAGGATAGTCAACGCAGCTCTCTAGCACATAGTTTATCAAAGCGCGGCTCAGAACTTCTCGGCTATGCAAATGCTTCCCCTTACCAGTGGGGAGCGTTTGTCCCCGGCGCACCAGATGTCACGGCTTTCCCTCATCAATTATTACGAAAAATCGAAAATCGCCTACAAAAAGCGCCAGATATAGACCAGTTAATTTATAGTAATAGCGGTGGATGCTTACAATTACGCCAAGCTCTCAGCGAATACCTACGCGTCACTCGATCTGTCCATGCCGATGCCGAACAGATTATTATTACAGAAGGCATTCATCAAACCGTCGATCTCATCTCTAGGGTACTCGCAGACGTCAATGATCCAGTCTGGGTCGAAGATCCCGGTTATTGGGGCACCCGTAATGTATTACGTTGCAACGGGTTGCAACTTCACGCGCTACCAGTCGACGCAGATGGGTTGATCCCCGATACAACCCACTCTCCTATTCCTAAGATGGTTTTTGTAACACCATCGCACCAATATCCACTAGGTGGGTTGATGTCTCTCCCCCGACGCCAACAATTATTAGAAATAGCCCGCCGTCATCGTTTCTGGGTCATTGAAGATGACTATGATAGCGAGTTTCGCTTCTCGAACCCGCCTCATCCAGCCTTACAAGGATTGGAAGAAAATGCCCCTGTTCTCTATATGGGAACATTTAGTAAAACACTCTATCCCGCGTTAAGAATGGGATATTTGATAGTACCTAAGAGTTTAAGTCATCCCTTACGCACTGCGGCGGCAGAGCTGTATCGGGGTGGCCATTTAATCAAACAACGCGCCATCGCAGAATTTATCCGTGAAGGCCATTTTGCCGCTCATATACGTCGGATGCGACTGCTTTACCACCAACGTCGGCAATATCTCTTAGGGCTGATTTCACGGTACTTAGGCTATGCATTTCTCCCCCGCTATAATCATGATGCAGGACTCCATTTAGTGCTCTCGCTCCCCGATGGCTGTGATGATATCGCTATTGCCACTCGAGCCTTACATAAGGGTGTCATCGTTCGCGCACTATCACAGTACTATTTTAGACCCCAGCAAGACCGTGGATTGCTATTGGGTTACGCTTGTGTAGACGAACCAACGCTCTTCACTGCATTTACCGCGCTAAGAGAGTGTCTTTGTCAGGAAGGAATTATAGAAAGGTAAACTATGATCGGCTAACGGCGATCAACCCAAACAGTTTGAATATTACAGAATTCGTGTAAACCGAAATGATTCAATTCACGTCCATAGCCGCTTTTCTTCACACCACCGATGGTGACGCGTGGATCTGAAGCACCATAACCATTGACGAACACTGCGCCAGTTTCTAATTGGCGCGTTAATGAGTCGGCAACCGCCGAATTCGCGGTCCAAACCGTGGCGGCTAAGCCAAACTCACTGTTGTTTGCCAGTTCGAGTGCATGTTCTGCATCCCGTGCTACCGTCAATGTCGCAACCGGGCCAAAGACTTCTTCACGAAATGCCGTCATACCTTCTTTGACATCAGCCAAAATAGTCGGTGCATAATAGTTGCCTTCGCCAGCCACTTTTTCGCCTCCGCAGACCAGCCGAGCCCCCTCCGCTAATGTCTTTTCGACCTGATGGTGTAATTCGTCGCGTAGATCATAACGTGCCATTGGCCCTAAATACGTACTTTCAAGGGTAGGGTCGCCCATTGATAAATTTGCCACCGCTTGAGTGAATTTCTGCTCGAATTGCTGGGCAATCTCCGCTTCGATAATAAACCGTTTTGCAGCCATACAGACTTGCCCGGTGTTTTGGTAACGACCAATGACTGCAGCTTTCACCGCTTCATCCAGATCTGCATCGGCTAATACGATAAAAGGGTCCGATCCCCCTAATTCAAGTACCGTTTTCTTCAACGCAGCTCCCGCTTGTGCCGCAATCGCTGATCCCGCACGCACGCTACCCGTTACTGCTACCGCAGCAATACGTGGGTCAGCAATTAATGAAGAAACTCCGTTATTATCGATATTGACCACGTCAAAGATACCCGCTGGAGCATCGAGCTTATCGAAAATATCTTTCATCAAAAAAGCACACCCCATTACGTTTGGTGCATGCTTTAGCAAATAAGTGTTACCTGCTAGTAGCATTCCCGCCGCGCCCCTGAGAATCTGCCAATAAGGAAAATTCCACGGCATAACCGCCAAGATGGTCCCTAAAGGCCTAAATTCTTGCCATGCCTTGTTATTCTCAACTTGGGTCGGCTGCGGGGCCAATACGGCTGGACCATGTTCCGCATACCACTCACACACCTGTGCGCATTTGTTCACTTCAGCGCGAGACTGACTGATTGGTTTACCCATCTCATGGGTTGCCATTAACGCTAATTCTTCATTACGCTCACGCAACGCAGCAGCAAGCTGCAGTAATACGTCGCGGCGATCGGCGATCGGGGTATCTCGCCACACTTTTTGTGCCGTCGCCGTACGACTGACAATTGCTTCACAGTCGTTTTGGCTGATAAAAGGATATTCTTTGATCAATTGACCATTAGCAGGATTACGGGAATGTGGATGTGACATTGCAACCTCTTAACAGAATTATTAGCGTTGTCGATAACATTAAGCGTTTTTTAACACTAATAAAAATGAATAATAAAGATAAAGTTATTCTGTAATTGAGAACAACTTAGCCTTATTGCGCAGGCGGATTCTCTTCACTGTCGGCCTCCACGCTGTTCTCCTCATCACTGGTATTCACCATTGCATTAATAATATCTACTTCATCAATCACCGGGTTCAATGCCGCCGTTAGAGGTGAACTGACCAATCCATCGGTCAGAGGTACGTGTGCCACGCCTTCTTCTTGTAGGCGCTTGGGAACAGGTAACGTTTTCCAACTCAACGCAAAAATCGTTCCTCCGCATAACACGAAGAAAAGATAGAGCATATTGCCGCCGAACGATTGGATAAGTGTTCCCGTTAGTAATGGGCCAATACTCGCGCCAATACCATAAGACATCAGTAAACAGGCGGTTAAAGAGACCCGCCTCTCTGGCGTAATACGGTCATTAGCAATCGCTACGGCCAAAGGATAGAGCGCAAACTGAACCATACTGGCCACAAACGCGATCGAGATAAGGACAACAAAAGATGAATGGACTAAAAAAACTAAGGGCAGAGAAGCCAAAACATACAGAGTTGCCGCACCCAGTAGTAAACGCTGACGCTCATAACGATCAGAAAGCCAACTGAGGGGGAATTGCGTGACTAAACCTGCAAAAATCGTCAAGGCCATAAACAAACCGACCTGCGAGGTGTCCAGTGACATACTACTGGCATAAACCGGAGCCATACCGTAAAAAGCACCAATAATCATGCCGGTGACTAAGGTAATCAGCAAGATACGGGGAATATTTTTAAAAAAATACCCGATTTCTAATGGTGCTGGCGACATAGGTTGCACACTGATTCGCGTTGTTAACGCGATGGGAACTAAACATAGCGAGAAACAAAGTCCGACAATTAATAACGGCAGGATCTGATTACTAAAGTGGAGTGTCAGGATCACTTGTCCCGCAGAGAGTCCCAGATAGGTCGCAATCATATAAATGCCAAAAATCACACCACGTTGCTGTGGTTCAGCTTGGTCATTTAACCAACTCTCCAGCACCATGTATTGGCACATCATCGATAGACCGATAATAAACCGTAATACTATCCATACTGGAATGGAATCAGTCATGCCGTGGCCGATTACCGATGCCGTGATAATCCCAGCACAAGCTACATAAGCACGAATATGGCCGACCCGTGCAATTAAGTTATGCCCAATCTTTCCGCCAATCACTAACCCTATGTAGTTAGCTGCTGTAATGGCACCAATCATTGCACCGGAAACATGCTGGTGGGTCAAACGCAAAGATACCCACGTTGTCAGTAACCCCGATCCAAGAAGTAATAATAGTGTCGCAATATATAAAGGTAGAAAGGCATTAATAATTTTGTGCATAGCAGTATTCCAAAGAGTGTTTACGATGGTGCCGACACGGAAAGCTAAAATAAAGGGTTGGAAACCTCCAACCCTTAGCCCAAATTATAAATTAGGGAAGTTAATATGATTCCCCGGCGCTTCACGATGAAGGTGGATAAAGTTCAGGTGTCTTTCGTACTGATCAAGTATGTCAATAATAACCTGTTCTTTACTATAACCAATTAAATCATTACCTTGGCTACCTTCTACCAAGAAGGTTTCCAGACGGTAATACGTTGATTTACCACTTCGTGCCCGATAAGTAAAACCGGGAATTGCATATTTTTGAGGCCAGATCTCATATAGGAAGTTTTGTTCCTCACCCAGATGAACCATCAAAGACAAATGCCCAAGCCCCCCTTCTTCTTCTGGAGGCAAACGTTGTAACTGTACATTTGCTCCTCTTACTTCCAGTTCCTTAGCAACCTCTTGCATTGCTGGATAACAAATAGTATCCAGCATCTGCTCGGTATAACGACTTCCCGGATAGGTCATCAGTCGTGTCAGGCGTTTTTTCCATGAAAGCCTATCATTAGCATTAGCCAAATAGGGGGCGGTTTCTCTATTGGCACTTGCACGACGGTAGTCTTCTACGCGCAGCGATTTAAATAACCCGGCCATCACGAAGAAAATCACGAAACTGAACGGTAGCCCCATAATGACCGTGGTATTTTGCAGAGCAGAAATACCATTCGCCATCAGCATGCCTAGGGTTAATACACCGATGGTCACTGACCAGAATATCCGAATCCAATTAGGTGAGTCTGAATTAATATCCTTTAAACGTGTGGTGAAGTTCCCTAATACTAACGATCCCGAATCTGCCGATGTCACATAGAAGAGCAATCCGGTGATCGTGGCAACTGAAGCACTAAAGGTAAAGCCTGGATAATGTGCTAATAAACTATAAAAACCTCTTTCTGGGTGTGCCAGAACTTCTTCGGCAAATGCGTGATCGCCGTGGATAATTTCATAAAGCGAAGCATTACCAAAAACCGATAACCACAATAGAGTGAAGGTAAAAGGAATAATAAGTGTTCCCAATACAAATTCGCGAATAGTTCGTCCACGACTAATACGAGCAAGAAATAGCCCAACAAATGGTGACCAAGCAACCCACCATGCCCAGAAGAAGAGTGTCCAGTTATTCATCCATTCGGTTGGGCGGTCAAAGGCAAAGGTATCCAGTGCCATGCCCATAAAACGGTTAACGTAATCACCAATATTCAGTACGATTGCATTAAGCAAAAAGCTCGTATCGCCCACACATAACACAAAAATAATTAATCCAAGGGCCAGCAGAACATTTAGCTCCGACAGCAGTCGAATTCCCTTATCGACTCCAGAGGTAACCGAAATCGTTGCTATCACAACCGACAGGACAATTAACGCTGCTTTCGCAGCAAGGCTATCAGGGATGTGGAAAAGAACATTCAAGCCATAGTTAAGCTGAACTACACCAATACCAAGTGTAGTGGCGATTCCAAAGATAGTCCCAATAACAGCTGCAATATCAACCGTGTGCCCAATAGCCCCATTAATACGTTTACCAAATATGGGGTATAGCGCAGAACGAATGGTCAGAGGAAGGTTATACCGATAGCTAAAGTAGCCCAGCGCAATCCCCATCAAGGCATACATCGACCAGCCCGTAATCCCGTAGTGGAAAAGTGTCCACACCATTGATTGACGAGCGGCTTCAATCGTTTGCCCCACGCCTTGAGGGGGCTGCATATACTGTGTCACAGGCTCTGCCACGGAGAAGAACATGAGATCAATACCGATACCCGCAGCAAAGAGCATGGCCGCCCAACTTGATAAGCTAAACTCAGGTTTAGATTGTTCAGGCCCCAACTTGATCGAACCGTAGCGTGACACCGCGATATACAACACAAAGACCATATAAAGTACCGCGGCCAACATGTAGTACCAGCCAAAGGTCGCGGATACCCAGTTGACCGCTTTAAGTATCCATGCAGCAGAGAGGTCACTATAAAAAATAGTCGTCAGCGAAAATAATAAAATCAGTCCGGCTGACGTATAAAAAACAACCGGGTTAATCTTATTATTTCCGGTAGCAGGTGGTGTTGTCATGCTTTACCTTAATCCTTTTTCTAGGATAAACAAAATTCAAAACGCCTTACTTCAATTGACTAAGTATTACATCAATTAGCATTTTTGAAAGGTTTACGCTTTTTTATCCCCCTTAGCATAACAATTTATTTTTTTATATTGAACAATCAATCAAAAAAAGTTTTAATAGCGGTGAAAAGATTATCTCGGAGTATAGGTGATGCCTAAAGTTGGTATGCAGCCGATTCGTCAACGGCAACTGATAGATGCCACCCTCGCAACCATTAACGAGGTCGGGTTGCACTACGCAACAATTTCTCAGATAGCAAAACGGGCTGGTGTCTCAACCGGCATCATCAGTCACTACTTTGGTGATAAAAATGGGCTACTCGAAGCCACAATGCGCGATATTACGTCTAAACTTCAACTGGCAATCTTGGGAAGATTAAAAACCCTAACCCAAGTATCCGTTGAAGAGCGATTAGCTGCTATCGCTGATGCAAACTTCGACGAAACGCAAGTTCACCCCGCCGTGACTAAAGCGTGGTTAGATTTCTGGGCCAGCAGCTTGCATCAACCGGGATTGCATCGTTTACAAAAAATTAGCAGTCGTCGGTTGTACTCAACCCTCACGGCTGAGTTTCATAAAGTCTTAGACAAGGATGCGGCTCGAGTTGCCGGATATGGGCTAGCCGCATTGATCGATGGATTATGGTTACGCGCGGCACTCAGCGGAAATCCTTTTGATCCACACATGATTAGAACCATTACTCGACAATTTATTCGCCAACAATTGGCGGGTATCCACTCATAATGACGGAGAATAACAATGTCCCAATTCGCTGAACAGTTACTGTATATAGATGGTACCTACGTCCCTGCACAGAGCGGTTCCACGTTTGAGACGGTTAACCCTGCAAATGGTGATGTGTTAGCCACTGTCCATGCTGCCGGTAAAGCAGACGTTGATAAAGCTGTAGCGGCGGCGCGTAAAGGCCAGAAAATTTGGGCAGCAAAAACAGCTATGGAGCGCTCGCGCATTCTGCGTAAGGCCGTCGATATTCTTCGTGAACGTAATGACGAACTGGCAGCGTTAGAAACCTTAGACACCGGCAAGCCGTTTAGTGAAACCTCTGCCGTTGATATCGTCACCGGTGCTGACGTTTTAGAATATTATGCGGGACTGATCCCAGCGATCGAAGGACAACAAATCCCACTGCGCGATACCTCTTTCGTGTATACACGTCGTGAACCCCTAGGTGTTGTGGCCGGAATCGGCGCCTGGAACTATCCGATCCAGATTGCCTTATGGAAATCAGCACCCGCGTTAGCCGCAGGTAACGCTATGATTTTTAAGCCGAGCGAAGTGACCCCGCTCACAGCATTAAAACTGGCTGAGATTTATACCGAAGCTGGTGTCCCCAACGGGGTATTCAATGTGTTACCGGGTTTAGGCGCAGAAACAGGACAGGCACTCACCGAACATCCTGGCATTGATAAAGTTTCCTTTACCGGTGGCGTAGTCAGCGGCCGCAAAGTGATGGCCAACGCAGCCGGATCAACACTCAAAGATGTCACAATGGAATTGGGCGGGAAATCCCCCCTCATTATTTGTGACGATGCCGATCTTGATTTAGCGGCCGATATCGCCATGATGGCGAACTTCTATAGTTCCGGACAGGTATGTACAAACGGTACCCGAGTGTTCATCCCCGAACAACATAAAGCGGAATTTGAGCAGAAAATCTTAGATCGCCTAAAAAATATTCGTGCGGGCGACCTGAATGATGCCAACACCAACTTTGGGCCATTAGTCAGCTTCGTTCATCGCGACAATGTGATGCGTTTTATTGAGTCTGGTATTAATGAAGGCGCGACCTTATTGGCTGGTGGAAAACGAATGACCGGCAAGGGATTCGACCAAGGAGCATGGGTGGAGCCGACGGTATTTACCAATTGTCGTGACGACATGGAAATCGTCAAAGAGGAGATTTTTGGTCCAGTCATGTCTATCCTTACCTACCACGATGAAGCGGACGTTATCCAGCGTGCAAACAATACCGATTTCGGACTTGCGGCAGGCGTTGTGACAAAAGAGCTTAACCGTGCACACCGTATCATTCATCAATTAGAAGCAGGTATTTGTTGGATAAATACTTGGGGGGAGTCTGCCGCAGAAATGCCTGTTGGGGGCTACAAACACTCTGGCGTGGGCCGTGAAAATGGATTAGTGACTCTTGAGCACTATACCCAAATTAAATCGGTACAAGTTGAACTGGAACGCTTCCAGTCAGTATTTTAATCCACAGAATTAAGGAACGAATAATGGAATACGATTATATCATTATCGGTGCAGGTTCTGCCGGTAACGTACTGGCGACACGCCTCACCGAAGATGAAAACATCACTGTACTATTACTTGAAGCGGGCGGTCCGGATTATCGCCTTGATTTTCGTACCCAGATGCCAGCCGCCCTCGCCTTCCCTCTGCAAGGTCGCCGTTACAATTGGGCCTATGAAACCGAGCCTGAACCCTACATGAATAACCGTCGTATGGAGTGCGGTCGGGGTAAAGGTCTTGGCGGGTCATCACTGATTAACGGAATGTGCTATATCCGTGGTAATGCGATGGATCTTGATGGCTGGGCAAAACGTCCGGGCTTGGAAAACTGGAGCTACTTAGACTGCCTGCCTTACTACCGTAAAGCAGAAACGCGTGATATCGGCCCGAACGATTATCATGGTGGTGAAGGCCCGGTTAGCGTCGCCACACCGAAAACAGGTAACAACCCACTATTCGCCGCTATGGTCGAAGCTGGAGTGCAAGCGGGTTACCCAAGAACGGATGACCTGAATGGTTATCAGCAAGAAGGCTTTGGTCCGATGGATCGTACGGTAACCCCTAATGGACGTCGTGCAAGTACTGGACGGGGCTATCTCGATCAAGCGAAAGATCGCAGTAACTTGACCATTATTACGCACGCAACTACCGATAAAATTGTTTTTAGCGGTAAGCGCGCCACCGGCGTCGATTATTTAACCGGTAGCGGAAAAACACCACAACATGCAGAAGCACGCCGTGAGGTATTGCTTTGTGCCGGTGCCATTGCTTCACCACAAATTCTGCAACGTTCAGGTGTGGGATCTGCTGAGTTACTCAATAAGTTTTCTATCCCGGTCGTCCATGACCTACCCGGTGTGGGCGAAAACTTAATGGATCACTTAGAACTCTACTTACAGTATGAGTGTAAAGAGCCTGTTTCCTTATACCCGGCATTACAAATGCACAATCAACCAAAAATTGGTGCACAGTGGCTATTTCAGGGTAAAGGTATCGGAGCCAGTAACCAGTTTGAGGCTGGTGGATTTATCCGTAGCCGTGAAGAGTTTGAATGGCCAAACATTCAATATCACTTCCTACCTGTTGCGATCAATTATAACGGGACGAATGCCGTTAATGAGCATGGCTTTCAGTGTCACGTCGGATCCATGCGTTCGCCAAGCCGCGGTCATGTGCGAATTAAATCAACCGACCCTTACGAACATCCTGCAATCCTGTTCAATTACATGTCGCATGAGCAAGATTGGCATGAGTTCCGCGATTGTATTCGTCTAACGCGTGAGATCATCAATCAACCCGCACTGGATAAATATCGCGGTCGTGAAATCAGCCCTGGACTCGATTGTCAAACCGATGAGCAGCTTGATGAGTTCGTGCGTAACCACGGTGAAACCGCCTACCATCCATGCGGAACCTGTAAAATGGGTACTGACCCGATGGCAGTGGTCGATGCCGAAGGTCGAGTGCATGGTATGCAAGGACTTCGTGTTGTGGATGCATCGATTATGCCGGAAATTATTACCGGTAACTTGAATGCGACCACGATTATGATTGGTGAAAAAATCGCTGACATCATTCGCGGTAAACAACCCTTACCCCGTAGTACTGCGAGTTACTATGTTGCCGGTGATGCCCCTGTTCGCCGACCACCAATGCGTAAACTCACCTAATTTATAGGCTTGAGATAATCCATTATATTCTTCAAGGTGATGCATATTGCATCACCTTTTTCTTTCCCAATCCCCCCTATCATCGCGGTGCCAATCATTCAGACAAATTCATAAATAGAAATATTTATGACAATAGTCTAAAAATCACCCTATTAAATCGTTACAACTCTTTACCTTTTCCTTAAAAATATGAATAATGAGAATGATCCTGATAACCATTCTCATTGGCATTAATAAGGTAACCGAGTGAAAAAGAATAAAAACATTACACCGTCATTTAGGGAAATGACGACACTAGGCGTTTTTGCCGGATTATGTGTCAGCTTAACTACACCCGCTATCGCCGACACAATTAGCAACACTTCTACACAAGCTAGTCAATCCAATGATGGCAAAAAGAGCGATGATACACTTGTCGTTCAAGCCTCCGTTCCTTCTCTGTATGTGCCGCAATCGCTCTCTGATCCTAAATTTACACGACCACTCGCCGACACTACGCGTACCGTCACCGTCGTGCCGGAAAAAGTGATACAAGAGCAACATGCCACCACCTTGACCGAGGCGATGAAAAATATTGCCGGAGCGGGAGCATTTTTTGCAGGCGAAAATGGAAACTCCACGACCGGTGATGCGATCTATATGCGTGGCGTCGATACCTCAAATAGCATTTATGTCGATGGTATTCGCGATATCGCTGCAGTGAGCCGAGATACATTCAATATCAGCAGTGTGGAAGTATTAAAAGGGCCGTCAGGATCAGATTATGGGCGCAGCGCGCCTTCAGGCTCTATCAATATGATTACTAAAAAGCCGCAGTTGGCCACTAGCATTGATGGATCATTGAGTTATGGCAGTGCTTCTACTCGACGCGCAACGGTCGATTATAACCAAATGATCAACGAAAATAGTGCGTTTAGAATCAATATGATGGGCGATAAAGGTAATGATAATACCCGAGATAAAGTCAGCCATGAAAAATATGGATTTGCACCCTCTATCGCTTTCGGTTTAGATACCGCTACCCGCTTGTATCTTGATTATGTTCATGTGCATCAGAATAATACCCCCGATGGAGGTATCCCAACGATCGGTCTACCTGGGTATAGTGCACCTAAAGGTTATTCCGCACTCAATAACTCGGGAAAAGTTAACCGACATAGTTTCTACGGCACAGATTCTGACTACGATAAGTCGACAACTGATAGCGCAACGATGCGTTTTGAACATGATATTTCTGACGTCACGACGATTAGAAATACCACCCGTTGGGCACAAACCAGCCAAAAATATCTGATGACCGCCGTAATGGGCGGAGCCTCAAATATCCAAACCAATAATTCGAGTAATGTGAACGATTGGACGTGGAGTCGCTTGGCGAATACTCGGGATTCGGTCAATAAAATTCTGACTAACCAAACCAACTTAACCACCAAATTTCAGACTGGAACAGTAAAGCATGATATCAGTACTGGTATCGAATTTACGCACGAAAGCCAAACTATTCGAGGTCTTAATACCCTCTCGCCACCTGCTGTAAATATCTACCATCCGGATAGCTCAATCTTAGTCGGTGGGCTATCACGAAATGGTGCCGATGCTCACGGTACCACTGATACGTTTGGGATTTATGCCTTTGATACCTTACAGCTGACGGATAAGTTTGAGATCAATGGCGGCGCACGTGTAGACAGTTACCATACCGAGTATAACTCTTCCACTGCCTGTGGTGGCACTGGACGTGGAGCTGTTGCCTGTACGGCAGGCGTTTCTAAAGGAACCCCGATTAAGACCGTGGATGCAAGTAAAAGCGGTAATCTATTCAACTGGAAGGCTGGTGCGCTATACCACCTGACAGAACAGGGGAATGTCTATGTAAACTATGGCGTTGCGCAACAACCTCCTGGAGGGAATAACTTCCAACTAACCGCCAGTTCCACTGCAACGAAAACGGCGAATAGTACCGACTTTAAGCCGCAAAAAGCGGCAACCGCTGAAGTTGGTACTAAGTGGAATTTAATGGATAGTCGGTTATTACTTACTGCTGCCCTCTTCCGTACCGATATTAAAAATGAAGTCGAACAAGACTCCAGTACCAAAGAGTATTCACAAGTTGGCCGTAAACGCGTTGAAGGCTACGAGCTAACGGTAAGTGGCGATATTACAGATAACTGGCATGCGTTAGCGGGTTATACGCTGCAAAATGCGAAAGTCTCTGAAGGTAGCGCGGTCAACAACGATGGGTCTAAATACCTCAGTTATACTCCGCGTCATGCTTTTACTGCATGGACAACATATCAAATAACCCCTGAACTGGTCGCCGGTGCAGGTGCTCGCTATGTAGGAAGTATGCATCGTGGTACAGACGGAGCTGTCGGAACACCAAATACTATTGATCATTATTGGGTCGCAGACGCGATGGCGGGTTACAAGGTGAATCGTAATCTTGATCTTCAGCTAAACGTGTATAATTTGTTTGATAAGCACTATGTGCAATCGATCAACAAAAGTGGCTATCGTTACCATCCAGGGGCAGAACGCAGCTGGATGCTAACAGCGAATGTTCATTTTTAATCTTCCTTTATGGCTGTGGCAATTTGCCACAGCCTATTGCTATTGAGTTCCAAGATTATGATGCATCACATTAAAGGTATATTGAATACCGAACAGCTCACCGCCCTAACGCAACAATTAGCGCATGCTGAATGGATCGACGGTAGAGTGACTACCGGGGTACAAGGGGCGGCAGTAAAAAGTAATGAGCAGGTCAATACACAGTCGGCCCTATACAACGACCTACAACAATGTGTTTTACAGGCGATCAACCAACACCCGCAATTTTTCAGTGCGACCCTCCCAGTAAATATCTCCTCACCACTGTTCAATCGTTACCAAGGGGGCGGTGCATATGGTTTTCATGTTGATGGCGCGATACGCCGCGAAGAAAACATTTGGCTACGCACTGATATTTCCGCCACGCTATTTCTTAATGATCCTGAAAGCTATCAGGGCGGGGAACTGGTGATACAAGATACCTTTGGACAACATAAGGTGAAGCTTCCGGCTGGCGATATGGTGATCTATCCGTCGAGCAGTTTACATTGTGTAACTCCGGTCATTACCGGCCAACGTCTCGCCTCCTTTATGTGGATCCAATCAATGGTGCGTGACGAGAAAAAACGGGCAATGCTGAGCCAACTTGACAACGATATACAACAGCTTGCGAAGCATGAAGGAAGCAGTGAAGTGCGGATGAATTTACTCAATCTTTACCATAACTTGCTACGGGAATGGAGCGAAGTTTAATCGTTGGATATTAACAACTCTTATCATTATAGCTGAGCATTGTCTCTCCTAGCCTGACCTGCTATGTTGTCGTCATACAGTTAAGTTACGGAATAAGAGTTTATGAAACAGCGGGTCGGTATCATTTTTGGCGGAAAATCAGCAGAACATCAGGTTTCACTACAATCAGCACGCAATATTTTAGAGGCGATTGATAAAACAAAATTTGATGTTGTTCTGCTAGGGATCACGAAACAAGGTCAATGGTGCAGCTATCATGTCGATCATTTCCTTGAGAATCCTACCGATCCTAAACGTATTAGTTTAGCTCACGAAGAAGGCGAGCTACAACTTCAACCGGGACATGCTCAGGCTATCACCTCAAATTCAGTGAGCCATTTAGCAAAACTGGATGTTATTTTCCCTATCGTACACGGTACACTTGGTGAAGATGGTACATTACAGGGCTTATTACGTACCCTAAACTTACCTTTTGTCGGTTCCGACGTACTGGGATCAGCGATAAGTATGGACAAAGATGTCACTAAGCGTCTTTTGCGTGATGCTGGCCTCAATGTTGCTCCATTTATTACGCTAACCCCAAGTAATGTTGATACCGTCAATCTTGATGATGTGATCCAACAACTGGGCTTACCATTATTTGTGAAGCCAGCAAATCAAGGCTCTTCTGTTGGGGTGAGCAAAGTAGAAACTCAAGCACAGTTGCTACCGGCAATTCAAGAAGCCCTACGCTTTGATCGTAAGATTTTGATTGAAAAGGCGATTATTGGCCGAGAAGTCGAATGCGCGGTATTAGGTAACGAGCAACCAAAAGCCAGCCGTTGTGGCGAAATCGAGCTCGCTGATCAATTCTACTCTTATGAAACGAAATATATCAATGAGCAAGGCGCGCAAGTCAAAGTCCCTGCCGCGATTGACGATCAAACTGAAGCCTTAATTCAACGAATCGCACTCAAAGCTTTCCAAACCGTTGAATGTTTTGGCCTTGCACGTGTTGATGTATTTTTAACTCCCGACAATGAAGTCATCATCAATGAGATTAATACATTACCAGGGTTTACCAATATCAGTATGTATCCAAAATTATGGCAAGCGAGCGGACTCCCCTACCAAGATCTCATCACCACGCTGATCGAACTCGCGATTGAGCGCCATCAGCAACAAACGAAAATTATGTCTGCCTTTGATCACTAATGAGTAAGCTACCCTCAGACCAATTGGGGGTAGTTTGATTCCGTCCTCCCGCTTTGGAAAGATAGAGTCGAGTATCAGACTGGCTCATTAAACGCGTAATTAACTGCTGCCAGCCTTCATTACTTTTAGTGGTGCCCATCGCTAAGCCAAGACTAATGGTAATCGACAGCGAACGATCGCCAAGAGAAAATTCATGCTGAGCAACGCGTTGACGCAATAGTTCAGCTTGTTCATACAAGGCCTGCTGACAAATATTTAACCCTATCATCGCAAACTCCTCTCCCCCAAAACGAGCAATATAAAACTTTTTTTTGTAGTCGCGTCGTAAAAGGTAACCCAGATCACTGAGCACTTCATCACCGGCTTGATGACCAAAGGTATCATTGATGGATTTGAAATAATCGATATCAAACAAAATCATACCAACGGATTGCCCATTTTTAAGCGGCAGTCTACTGAGTTTTTCAAATAATCCCGCTCGCGAAAGCAATTGTGTTAAAAAATCGGTATTTGCTCTTATTTCAAGTTGTTTATTAAGCGTTGTGATAGCATCAATGGTTACTGAGACCATAAAAGGCGTAAGCACCATCGCAGCAACACCTAATCGAATTGAGACCAGTGCCATAGCTTCTGGGTAGCTATCGAGAGCGTGATTACTCATAATATCTTCATACACCATCATAATTTCTAACACGCCAACTAGAAAAGTAATCAGTGTTGAGATAAAGACGGGCAGGACTAATGCACACCAGATCAGTATCGGCAGTGGAAATACGATACTACCAGGACCTTTAATCAACGAAGCAAAGAGAAACAGAACGGGTACAGAGAGTACAGCTAATACTGATGTGTATTGCCATTCAAATTTTTTCGAGCGTTTAAAGCTAAGGATTAGCGGTAGAATCATCAACCCGGTCGATAACTGTTCACTAACCCATAGACTAATGTTGATCACAATATCCGACGCGACTGTTCCACTCGTGCTAACGATCCCCCCCCAAATCCCCGAGGCTAATGCAGCGGCTAAACAGACTGGAAATAAGATAAGCACTTGCTTAGGTGTCAGTTGTTTAGAATGATGCTTCCATAACCCTTTTAGGCCAAGTGCAACTATCGCTATAAAAATAATGTTAGCCGTGTTTATTAAAATAGCCGAGTAAAGCCACCCCGAAAAAAGGTAATCGTTAAGAAACATCGCGAGGGCACAAACCAGATAATTAATGGGGCGATGAGTCGAAGGATAGCGAACAAAGATCCCGGCAATTACCGCATTAGCAATCCAAAACATAGAAAAAACGAAAGGTAAACGAAGATGACCGCCGACATAGCAGAAAAAAAAGGTCAATAAAAACAAAATAACAGTATCAGTAATCTTGCGATATTTATTCAGAAACGACATTTTTCCCTAATTAGACAATGCTTAATGCACTGACATCTATAGTGATTTAAAGCGGGTAACCAAAAAAGGTTAGCCTACTGGGTTATTTAATCATAAATTCATTAAATGGATCACATCAAACTCTGGTCAGCTAAAAATAATTATTGGGGCGCTTTCCAAACACGCAATGCCTGCAAACGCGTATGTAATTTTTCTGATGGCCGCATTGCAGAGTAACCATTGCTCAACCCTGATTCCCAATCGCCATAACTCGGGTTAGGTAATAGGAAAAATTCCGTCCCAAATTTTGCACGATTTTTTTCAACAAAAGCCCGTCGCTCACTATTGTTTTTATGCCAGGTAGCTGCACCGAAATCATTGAGATTGTCACCAACATATACCACCACCTGAAAGCCTTCAGCATGAATGGTATCGAAACGGGCTTGTTTATTGCTCGTTGAAGTACTGAGCAATAGTGTCTGGTCGGTAATACCCGGAAAACCGAGTACGCGTAGATTGGCAATCGTCGCTTCGCGATCGTGTACAGAGCGATTTGATACATAGAATAAAGTCCCCCCGTGGCTGTCGACATAACGAGCAAAATCAACCGCACCCGGAATCGCCAGCGCCTGCTCGGCATGTGTCCATTGAGACCATGTTTTATCTGTAAAGGGGGCCTGTTGCTGTGCAGCCCATGCTTGATAAGCACTGTTGTCAATCATCGTTTCATCTAAATCAACAATCACCGCAGGTGAGCGAACCCCGGCATCCACAGATTGCTGAAACGCAGAGGTGGCAAATCGAAACGTTTGCAGCGCTATAGCTTGGTACTCACCTGACTGCTGCATCCAGTTAACCGCCATCACCGATTGGTCGGCTAAACGTTGGTCAGCTTTTTTTTCAGTAGTTGAGCAAGCACTCAGATAACTGACCAGTAGTATACCAGTCATTAATTTTACAATATACGTCATGGCCAGTTACCTTATAATAAAAAATAATTACAGCTTCACTGCACGTAAAACAACAAAACGTGCATCTGAAGCCACTAATTGGCAATTGCCAAACAGTTTTTTTAGCTTACGATGATAATCCAGATGGCGATTACCGATCACCCGTAACTCGCCACCGTATCCGAGGCATCGCTTAGCGTCTCTAAACATTTGCCAAGCAATATGGTCAGTGATCGCGCTCTGCTGATGGAAAGGAGGGTTACACAATACCGCTTGCAGACTTCCGCCAGTAAAGCCACTTAAACTATTATTGACTGTGAATTCACACCGACTCATCTCAGCAGGGAGGTTTTTCTCGACGTTTAACTGGCTTGAAGCTACCGCCATCCAAGACTCATCAACAAAATGAATGCGAGCCTCTGGATTTTGTTCCAAGGCTAAAAGGCCAATCACACCATTACCACACCCTAAATCAACGATAGTACCTTCTAGTTGATGCGGTAAGTGTTGGGTAAAGAGACGAGCACCAATATCTAAAGATTGGCGAGCAAACACATTCGCATGGTTATGTAAGACATACGGAGTGCCGTCCAACGGCCAACTCAATATCCCGCTAGTCGCGACCGGAGCTTCTGCTGTCAACGAGGCAAAGACTAAGCGAGATTTTTTCCACGCAAGTGAGGTACGGGTTTCCCCTATCCATTTCTCGAACAGCTCGAGTGTTGAGCGGTGAATATCTTTCGCTTTGGCGGAAGCAATAATTAGCGTATCCGGTGTAATCACTTCACGCAAAGCCTGCAACTGATGTTCCAACAGCGCTAAAGTTTTCGGTATTTTAATTAATACTGCAGCAACGCCTTGGGGTAATGACGCTAAACTATCGAGAAATCGGACTTGCCCTACTGCTAAGTCATTTGTGGAAAAATTATGTAACGTGGCTTGCTGGCTAATAAAAGAATCACTAACTTGCCATACTTCCCGAGGTTGCAGAGCACAGGTCAACGCACCAAAGTTGTCGTTGAAGACTAATACGGGTCCATCTGGTAATGGTTGCTGCAGTAAATATTCATCTGCGGCATCCCAAGCTTGTAAATTAGGATCTGTCGCATTGGTCGGGAATCGATTAAGGGTAAGCGATCGCCCACTTACTTGCAGTTCATTCATTACATTGTTCTCTGTAAAATCGGATAGTCGTTAACGTTCAGAAGTATACGCAGTTTCTCACCTAAACCCAACATGCCCTCGAATCCGAACTATAAGAAACTTTCAGCTTGCTGAATTAAGCTCGTTTTCGTTAAGGCTCCGACGAACTGTCGCTGCTGTGGATCATTTAATACTGGCAAACGCTCAAGCGTTACCCGGCTAAAGGCTTCCCACCCTTCTCTTAATGTTTGTTCTTGATAAACATAGGGAAAATCGATTTCCATTACTTTCTCAACCGGCGAAGTAAGGGTAATTTCTTTCGCTAATACTTTTTCAACAATTTTATGTATAGAGACAACACCAAGAAATGTATTTTTTTCGTCTACGACGTAGACATACCGTTCCCGCTTATGTTTGCTAGCATTAAGTGCCTGTTCTACGGAATCTTGGGGAAACAAACACGCACCAGGAATAATAACTTCACTAATCCGGGTTTGATCAAAGGTAAATTTAGCATTTGCACGAGAAAAATGTGTTCCGATAAGCGGATAAGTGGAAGAAGAGTGACACTGATTGGCGATCATTGTTGCCACGACACAAGCGATCATTAATGGTAATAACAGGCTGCTATTAAGGGTCATCTCCATAACCATCAAGATAGCCATTAAGGGTGCCTGAGAAATAGCAGAAAGCACAGCTGCCATACCGATTGCCGCAAATAGCCAAGGACTCGCAAGAGTCACTCCCAAATGCTGACTCGCTACACCGCAAATCCCTCCTAAGGTGGCACCAATCATTAATGCTGGCGTAAACATCCCCCCTACCGCCCCTGAGCCCACCGAACAACTGGTCGCAATCATTTTAAGCACTAACAATACGACCAACATAGGTAGTAAGTAGTGTCCGGCAAAAAGATTGACGATCACTTCATAACCGTTACCCAATATCGCTGGAGAGATAATGGCTAATCCTCCGACCACCGCACCACCGCAAGCTAAACGAACAGGTAGTGAGGGGATGATAGTAAATAATTGCCGTGTTTTTTGAGTGAGCGTAATAAACCCGACCCCCATGAAGCCGCTCAATACGCCGACCAAAAGGGTGATAAGCAAGGGAATAATTTGTACAGTGAATTGGATATCCATCAACGGGTACAGTGGCGATCGAAAACCGAATAGCCACATAGTCAAAACAGCGGTAACTGCCGCTAACATAATAGGCATCGTACGTTGTAGCGCAGAAATACCAAATGCAATTTCAGCCACAAAGACGGTTGACGCTAAGGGAGCATGGTATACCGATGCTAATCCTGCCGCAGCGGCCATTGCGACAAGGTCAGTGTTTGCTATGGCAAGTCTTCTCGGCACAAAACGCCCTGACCAACTTCCGCATAATGCCGCAAGCTGGACCATTGGCCCTTCTTTACCAATTGATGCACCGCTGCTAATGCTGATCATTGATGAGCAGGCACGTAAAATGGAAGAGCGAGTCGGTACCGCATTCAAACGGGCATTGATGACATCTAAATAATCAGATTTGATGGCTGTCTGTTTTTCAAACTTCACGGCAAAGTGTAATAAAATTCCAGCAATGGCCCCACCCACTGCCACGATAATCGGCCAATCGTACCAAGGCCAGACTCGCATGGCCTGAGTAATATCATCGCTACGGCCAAAAACGGCTAAATTAAAGAGGGCTATTGCCCATCGAAACATGAGCGTCACACAAGCGCCGGCAATCCCTATAGGGACCGCTAGAGACAATCCATACCAACTCAGTGAACTATTCTGTATTTTCACCTATTCCTCCCCTACAGCTTTTCGCTGCATAAAGGCTGACATCCCCTTCAACAAAGACTACAGCTTGTTCGCTCAATGATTCTTTTTTACGTAAAGTATTTAAAACTATTACATACTTTAATTGCCTTACAACCACAAATTTCCTAATCTATTAACAGCAAAGGGGAGTAACTTCAACGCTGACCGATCGTCATTACGTGTGAAAGCACCGGTCGTCAGGCAATATGATAAGTATTGTAAGTGAGACCTTGCCACTTGGTGAGGTTTGCAATGCTTCCATTTTGTCCGCTGCCATCACCCTCCTAGACCTATCTCTAAGGGATTTTCTTATGCAAACTGTTGGCACCCCACTTCTATGGGGAATATTCTCAGTTATCGTCATAACGATGATTATCATAGACTTAAAATTAAAAAGCACCGGACGAACGGGAAGTATGGGGGTCAAACAAGCCGCCATATGGTCGTTAATTTGGGTCTGTGTCTCATTAGCTTTCGCCACTGGGCTATGGTTTTACCTACGACATCTTTCTGGAAGTGCCCTAGCATCGGCACAAACACTCAATTTCTTAACCGGCTATTTATTAGAAAAAGCGCTCGCCGTTGATAATGTTTTTGTTTGGTTAATGCTTTTTAGCGCCTTTGCGATTCCGCCGGCGTTACAACAACGTGTTCTGATTTACGGTGTATTAGGCGCTATTGTGCTGAGAACCATAATGATTTTTGCTGGGAGTTGGCTGGTTAACGAATTTAGCTGGATACTTTATATTTTTGGCGCTTTTTTGGTTATCACTGGCATAAAAATGTTTATGTCGAAATCTGACCATGACAATCCCGAGGACGGGCGTTTACTGCAAGGGATAAAGAAACGGTTACGGGTTACCGAGCAGCTTGAAGGCGAAAAGTTCTTCGTTGTACGACAAGGTATTCGATATGCAACGCCATTACTGCTTGCACTGATTATGGTCGAGCTTAGCGATGTTATTTTTGCCGTCGACAGTATACCGGCAATTTTTGCAGTAACGACTGATCCATTTATTGTCTTAACATCGAATCTTTTTGCCATTTTAGGGCTACGAGCGATGTACTTTTTATTAGCCGGTGTTGCCGAAAAATTTAGCTTATTACAATATGGGTTGGCGGTTATTTTGACCTTTATTGGCGTTAAAATGCTATTGATTGATGTGTGGCACATTCCTACTACTATTTCACTCAGTGTTATTGCCGTTATCTTGATTTCGACACTAGCTATCAATCACTGGCTGAATATAAGAAAAAAAATATAACAGCAAAAAAAACTATAAGGGGAGAGAATTCCCTTGTGGTTTAATCAAGAAAATCCTTATTAATAGCGAAAAACACCGATTTTATTTAAAATATCAGCATATAAAATAATTCCCAATACCATTATACCATCAAGAATCGCTTTATCTTAAATCTCGTTTTCTTATACTGCCGCGGCAAACACGCTTCTGCGATAAGTGATCACATGAAGCTCTTTTAAGAAAATGATGAATTAAGAAAGAACTATGACTTTTAAAACCTCAGGATTGGTAAACTGGATTCGCTCAGGAAACCTTATTACACAAATTATCGTGGCGCTTATAGCAGGCATTGTGCTGGCGCTTGTTTCTAAACCGGCCGCACAAGGCGTTTCTCTCCTTGGCGAACTTTTCGTTCATGCATTAAAAGCGGTCGCCCCTATTCTTGTTCTCTTGTTAGTCATTGCGTCGATTGCTAATCATCAGCAAGGGCAAAAAGTGAATATTCGCCCTATTGTGACGCTATATTTATTGAGTACTTTTTTTGCTGCCGTTGTCGCTGTTGTTGCCAGCTACCATTTTCCACAAACACTGATCTTGACTGATGTCCATCAAGGAACCGAAGCCCCGAAAGGAATACTGGCTATCGCTCAAGGCATACTATTAAGTATGGTCGTTAATCCGGTGGATGCAGTAATGCACGCCAACTATATTGGTATTCTAGTGTGGGCCATTGCGCTGGGGCTTGCTTTTCGCCATAGTTCAGCAGCTACGCGTCATGTGCTCAATGATTTCTCATCCGCGATTACTTGGTTAGTCGCAAAAGTTATCCGTTGTGCGCCAATCGGTATTTTTGGCCTTGTCGCCTCGGTGTTAGGGACCAATGGTTTTTCCGCGCTCTCGAGCTATATCAACTTACTGATTCTACTAATAAGCTGTATGTTGACCATGGCACTGATCGTCAATCCCCTGCTCGTCTTTATGAAAATTAGGCGTAATCCTTATCCTTTAGTTTTTCTCTGCTTGAAAGAGAGCGGTGTGACTGCATTCTTCACACGGAGTTCTGCTGCCAATATTCCCGTTAATATGGCGATTGCTAAACGCTTAGGCCTCGACGAGGATACCTACTCCGTTTCCATTCCGTTGGGTGCTAATATCAGTATGGCAGGAGCCTCCATTACCATTACCATACTAACCCTCGCAGCCGTAAATACCCTGCATATTGCTATCGATGTGCCAACTGCGATTATGTTGAGCTTAGTTGCTTCTCTATGTGCCTGTGGTGCGTCGGGTGTCGCGGGCGGATCACTGCTGTTAGTACCTGTTGCCTGTAACATGTTTGGTATTCCTAACGAAATTGCTATGCAAGTTGTCGCCATCGGTTTTCTAATTAGTGTGTTACAAGACTCTGCAGAAACTGCATTAAATTCGTCCACGGACCTCCTATTTACCGCTACTGTCTGTCAATCGCTGTCCCCTTCACAAAAAGAGTCCTAGTCGTTGGCCAGAGCCCCGCGTGTTGTGCGGCTCTGGCTATCTGCTTTTGCGTCAAAAAAAAACGAAAAATGTCAGCCTATGTAAAAAGTATTGGGGTAACACCTGCCCCTACGTAAAACTCACGGCTATAGGACAATTAAAATGTTTATCAACCTAAATTTTTGTTACACTTAATCCGATTATGCAAGCAAGGAAGTTGATAAACGTTTACTTACCATATCGTTTTCACGGTACATAATCACAGTGTATAGGCGTTAGTGTGTCATAGATTGGCACTGGTGCCAGTTACCTTATTCATTAGGAAAAGTAGATGGATACTTTACAGGCCCTGCTCACCGCACTCTGGCATCAGGATTTCAACACACTCGCCGACCCCTCATTAGTCTGGGCGCTTTACGGTATCTTGTTTATTATTATTAGCCTCGAAAACGGACTCTTACCTGCAGCATTTTTGCCGGGTGATAGCTTGCTCATCTTAGTCGGTGTATTAATTGCCAAAGGAACGATGGGCTTCCCATTGACTATTTTTATCCTTACCACTGCGGCAAGTTTGGGCTGTTGGCTAAGCTATATTCAAGGCCGATGGCTGGGCAATACCCCATTGGTGAAGAAATGGCTGTCTCATATTCCACAAAAATATCATGAACGTACCCATACGCTTTTTGAACGTCATGGTCTTGCTGCACTACTTATTGCGCGTTTTATCGCCTTCGTCCGCACGTTATTACCAACGTTAGCCGGCGTTTCAGGTTTACGCAGCACTCGCTTTCAAATCTTCAACTGGTTAAGTGGCTTTCTGTGGGTAATGATTTTAACTTGTGCAGGTTATGCGATAGGGAAAACATCATTATTTCAGAAGTACGAAGATAAGCTAATGTTTTGCCTAATGTTATTACCCGTCGTTTTATTAGTGGCAGGGTTTATTGGTTCATTAGTTCTACTCTGGCGTAAACGTAAAGCGGCTTCAAGGCCTCAACATTAATGCGTATACCTCTGATTCACTCTCAACGACAGCTCATCTTCGGGACTGTTATCTTTTTAATCCTGCTGACTGTGGGCGTATTCGCCTACCAACACGCTTGGCAAGCTCCTGAGGCTGTAGTAAAAATTAATGTGACTAATCGGGGTATCTCATTACCTGATGGCTTTTTCCTTTACCAGCACCTCAGTGCAGAAGGAATCACGATAAAAAGTATCACCTCTGGAAGCGATTCCTTAGTGATCAGCTTCAATTCGACGGAAGACAGTCGCGCTGCCGAAAAAGTGCTTAAAAGAATTTTTGATGATAGCTATCGTATTGAGTAATGTTGAGAATATATTAATTCCTATCGTTGAACTTTCAAAAAGCCCATCTATACTTAATTGAAGTACATAGCGAAAGGGCCATCAAGCAAACCCCGTCTCTATGGATTGAGTAAACTGGACTTAATTCCCCCCTAAAGGAGTCTCTGATGTCGAAAAATAATGCTTCCAACGATCTACGCGCAGAGTTAGCTTCATTAGCAGACACGCTCGAAGAAGTGTTAAATCAAGGTAGCAACAAATCTCGTACTGAACTTTCTCGCTTACATCAGAAAGCACAGGATGCTTTGCAAAATACACGCGACCAATTGGGTGATTCAAGCGAACGTCTCGCTCAATCTACCCGTGACGCTGCACAAAAAGCTGACACCTATATTCATGATAAACCTTGGCATGGTGTTGGACTCGGCGCGGCGATCGGTTTAGTCGTCGGCATTCTTATTTCTCGGCGCTAAGATGAGTAGCTCAAGACCTGGCTCAGCACCAGGACAAGGGATCCTAGGTGTGGGACAACGCATATTAACCACCCTAGTCAGTATTGCTGAGACCCGTATCCGCTTAGCTATCGTTGAATTAGAAGAAGAGAAAGCCAACCTCTTACAAATGCTACTGATGGTAGGCCTGACGATGATCTTTACTGCCTTTGGCTTAATGAGTTTGATGATCCTTGTCATACTTGCTGTTCCGCCAAGTGCAAGGCTCTATGCCATCATCATCACTACCGTTGTTCTTTTTGCACTTGCGGTAATCTTCGGGGTCTGGGCGCTAGTGAAATCACGCCGTTCGACGCTACTCAAGCACACCCGTAAGGAGTTGGATACTGACCGTAAACAACTCGAGGAGAAGCAAGCATGAACCGTCATCAACGTGAAGCTCGCAAGCAAGAATTGCTAACCACTATTCAAACGCAGCGTATGGATCTTGCGTCTTGTCAGCAGCAGTGGATTGTTGCCACTTCACGTTATGACCAGATATGGTCTGCTGCCTATGCCGCCCGCCGATACTTCGCGATTGGTGGAAGCCTACTCACGCTATGGGTCGCTCGGCGCCCCAAAACCTTAGGTAAGCTAGTCAAAAAAGGGTTTGGACTTTGGAGTAGCTGGCGAATGATTAAAAAACTAATTCCTCGCTAACACTTCCTAAGCGACTCCCGCTAAATATGCGGGAATCGCTTGGCAAAAATCTTCGGTATCTCACGTAAGGCCCAAGATTTTGCCTCGCCCATACTGTCTCGCCGCCAAGCCATAATCACATCGATATCACGTTGATAAGTATCAGAAATAACTTTCAAACGTCCTTGACGCAAATCGTCCTCAATCATCGGATAAGGTAAAGTCCCAACCCCTAAACCGGCGATAATGGCATGGTACTTATTTTCAATGCTACTTACAGTCAAGCGGCTTTGCCTATCCAGAACCTGTACGGTAATCGCCGGTCTTTTACGAGCAGAATCAGCAACAGCGATTCCTCGATACTTTAGGCGTACAGATTCTGCATCAGGATCAGGCTCTTGAAGAATAGGATGATCAACACTCGCTACATAAAGGCTTTTAATACTACACAGTTTGCGACTGTTGATCTCTGTGGAAGTCCGATAGTGCAGTGTAGGAGCAATAACGATATCAGCACGTCCCTCTTCCAAACTCTCCCAAGCCCCTGCTAATACCTCGGTCAGTAAATTGAGCTGAGTATGACTTTTTTCTGTCAACTTATTAACTAACGGATAGAGGTATTCACAATTGACCAACGCTTCACACACTATGGTCAATTGCGGTTCCCAACCTCTTGCTAAGGCTTCCGCATCGCGGGCTAATTTTTCTGCCCCATCAAGAAGAAAGCGACCACGCTCTAGCAGCAATCGTCCAACATTAGTAAATTTAGTACGGTGACCTGATCGGTCAAAGAGAACGACATCAAGCTCTTCTTCTAGCTTTTGCATGGTATAACTGAGTGCAGAAGGCACTTTACCCAGCTCTTCCGCTGCGGCAGCAAAACTTCCTCGCCGTTCAATGGCATCCATCACACGTAAGGCTTCTAAGGTTAATGCGCGCTCTTTAAGCATAGGTTCACTTTAAAAAAGTATATACCGTGGTGACGTGCTTCACACCATTGACTCGACTAGCCAGCTCCGCGGCAGCTTGTCCTTCCGCTGCTGTCACTAATCCCATTAGGAAAACTTCACCATTTTCAGTAGTAACTTTGATACTGGACGATTTCACTTGGTCACTGGCGAGGAGTTGAGAACGAATTTTTGTCGTAATCCAGGTATCTGTTGAGGATGTTCCTAAACTGACATTACTACCAATGCGGATCTCATTATACACCTCAGTGGTTCCCTCAGTTTTCGCCGCAATTTCTCGAGCCTTATCAGCCAAGGCCTGACTAGGTGCTTGCCCTGTCAGTAACACTTTTCCTTGATAAGCGGTTTCGTTGATATGGGCAGTCGATTTAAGCTCTTTATTGGTAGCTAAGGCATTCGCAACACGAAGCTCCAAGGTACCATCATCTACCTGAGTGCCTACCGTACGCGCATCGGTGGCCGACTTGGTAGCAACACCCGCTGATCCGATTAGCACAGCCGCACATCCTTGCAGGGCTAGCGTGCTACCTAATAAAATAACTACAAAGGGTAATTTCATGACTTTTCTCCTTAACCTTCCTGATGCGGGAAAAGTGAATTATCAATTAACTCACTTAAACAATTCACTGTCAGCATATGCATTTCTTGAATACGAGCATTACGGTGTGACGGGATCCTGATTTCAACATCCTGCGGCCCTAAGAGCCCGGCCAAGACTCCGCCATCAAAACCGGTCAAGGCTACAATTGTCATATCACGAGTTACCGCTGCTTCAACAGCTTTCACGATGTCCGGGCTATTACCGCGCGTTGAAATCGCTAATAAAATGTCACCCGCTTGACCTAATGCCCGCACTTGCTTTGCATATATTTCGTCATGCTGGCGTTCATTACCAATCGCAGTCAGCATAATATTATCTGCACTTAAACAAAAAGCAGGAAGGCTCGGTCGTTCATTCTCAAATTGATTAATCATTGTGGCAGTAAAGTGCTGGGCATTTGCCGAGGATGCGCCATTACCGCAGCTGAGCACTTTATTGCCGTTTAATAAACACTGAACGATCACCACCGTCGCACGTGAGATAGCATCGGGGAGTGCCTCAGCAGCCGCGATTTGTGTTTGTATACTTTCAGTAAAACACGCTTTAATTCTATCCTGCACTCCATCACCTAACTTTGTTAATCTCAATAAAAAGCGTTTTTTATCCAGTCAATCTGCGATCCGGTTATCGCAATCACATCAAACCGACAATCAGCTGTTGATAAACACTTATTTTGGGTTAATAACCAGTATGCCGCCGCAGTCTTAATTTTCTGCTGTTTACGCCAAGTAATACTCGCTGCTGCACCGCCAAAATGATGATTTTTACGATAGCGCACTTCAACGAAAACATAGGTTAGCCCGTCTAGCATAATCAGATCCAGCTCACCTTGTCGATAGGTGACATTTTTTGCGACCGAGTATAACCCTGCACGCTGTAAATAATCGCAGGCGAGCTTTTCCATTAGCTCACCTTGCTGCTTACGGGTTAATTGACGGGCACAATATCTCCGTGGGTATATTGGTTCCATGATAACGTCCTGTTTATCACACAATTTTGCGTTGCTTGAAGCAGTCCAGTATTACCCTGAATTTGGTATCCGGCCTGTTGACGAAGCGGTGTAAAATGGTTTGCCAGTGTCCACGCATCGACGCCCATCGCATACAACCGGGTAAGGGTATAATCCTGATCGAATTGCGCAGTAACACGCTGTTTTAAGGCGGGATTAGCACCAGAAAGAAGAGGGATATCGCTAAACTGTAATCCTTCCATTTCAAATCGGAAATCAGGCCCTGCCCCTGCTTGAGAACTCAGGGAGTTCGCGTAAAAAGCGACATGGCTTTGCGAACCAATTTTCATCGTGATAAGCGGCTTAATTAAATCTAGAGATGCTTGATTGGCGACGATATACACCGAATCGACATCCCCACTACTAGAAACAGGCTGCGACATTGGGGCATCAAAGGTCATTCCTGCCACTGTTATAGCTGAGGATGAGGTCGCTTGGCTTGTAGCCGGTATCACGGGAACCCCGGTTAGGCTGATGCCAGCCTTACTATTAATTTCACTTCGTAAGTCGCTCTCTGAGCCAATTGTTTGACGCAGTACTGTTGAGCCCCCTAGTGCTTGCCATTGACGGGTAAAGGCATTCGCGACGCGATCCCCTAACGAGTTGTTAGGCAACAATAAAATGGGAGAGCGTTTACCTTGAGCCCACATATGTTGCGCCGCATCCCGAGCTTCGTTCTCAGGGGATAACGCAAAGTAACAAACATTAGGATGATTTTGTAAATCAGTCGGCTCATTCAACGCTAAGATATTCAGCGTGGTTTGCGTAGTCACCGCTTTAGCAACATCCTCTTTAAGCAAAGGGCCTACCACCAAGGTGGCACCGTCTTGTTGCGCTTGTTGTAACAATTGGTCGATAGGATGACCATTGGTATCGTACACTTTAATTTGTGCAGCGGTATTCGCACTGGCTGTTCCCGGAACAGAAGCTGTTGGGCTAGCAGTAGAAGGAGTAACCGATGCGACGGGTTGCGTCGGGATAGACGTTGCCGATGGGCTAACAACAGTGTTCGCTGTAGGACTGATCTGCGTTTGAGGCGCCTGAATTACCGCATTATTGACCTCAGGCACACTCGCAGATAAGTTGCCGTTACGCGCATCTTCAAACCCTTGCTCGATTGCTTTTGAGAATACGGCACCCGGGCCAGTCAACGGGAGAAGTAAGGCAATAGTATTGGTGGATGCGGCTGAGAGATTCATCACTTGAAGTAACCCAGTCGGTAAAGTTTTTGAGGCCGGGTTGTCAGGATAACGGGTCTGCCAATCTTTGACCGCACGTTTTAAATTATCCTGCTGATCGCGATTTTGATAGTACACGCCCAGTAAGTCCAACCAACCTTGCAAAATATTCTCATTGGCGTTAATGGTAATATTGCCCACTTGACTCTGAGGAATGGTGACTAACACTTGCCAAGTAGCGTCGAGATTTTTTTGCTGGTCAACGGCGGAAAGTGTTGGTTGTAGGGCGATATAGGCACGTAGCAAATCTATGGGTGCTTCTGCGGGCGCACTGGCAATGAGTAAATGATAATAGCGCTGCCGTTGGTTATCATTCAACTGGGAGACAGGTAACGCCGTGAGTTGCCGTGCAGCATCGGGAAATTGCTGTTGACTGATCGCATATTGGGCCTTGAGTAAATGGCTCTCAACCTGCTGCTCACCCGCCAGTGAATGGGGTAATTGTTGCAGCTGCTGTGCCGCTTCTGGCATTTTCCCCTCATCCAGCAATGCGCGTATTGCAAGTAATTGCCAGTGAGTCCTGCTATCATCTTGGCTATGCTGCATCTGTTGTAGATAATAGGCAGACCCTTGATTCGCAGTGGCTTGAACAGTAGCCGACGGGGCTTGAGTATCTTGATTTACACTACAAGCCGCCAAAATCAATCCGGCCAACACAACAGGAACAAAACGCCCTGCGTTACGACGATTCACACATGAAGAAAGCATAGAGTACCTATTATGTTTTTTTCAGAACGCCTTATAGTAAAACGGCAATTCGGATGAAACAATGAAACAACTCGATCAGTCAGAGATTTCTGTAGGGACATTATATATTGTTCCTACCCCTATTGGTAACTTGGCCGATATTACCCAACGCGCACTCACCATATTAGCCAGTGTCGATCTTGTTGCAGCAGAAGATACACGCCATACCGGTATGCTTCTACAACATTTCGCCATCAATGCGCGCTTATTCTCATTACATGACCACAATGAACAGCAAAAAGCAGATGTGCTGATAAATAAATTGCAACAAGGTGAAAGTATAGCGTTGGTTTCCGATGCTGGAACCCCTTTGATCAACGATCCCGGCTATCACCTTGTCACGCGCTGTCGTCAAGCAGGTCTAAAAGTGGTCCCGCTGCCCGGTGCATGCGCAGCAATCACCGCATTAAGTGCCTCGGGCTTACCTTCCGATCGTTTTTGTTACGAAGGATTTCTTCCGGCAAAAAGTAAAGGTCGGCGTGATGCACTACGGGCATTAGTTGAAGAACCGCGCACCTTAATTTTTTACGAGTCGACCCATCGTTTACTCGATTGTTTGGCCGATATGGTGGCCGAGCTAGGGGAAGATCGACATGTCGTTCTCGCCCGTGAAATAACCAAAACGTGGGAATCTATTTACGGTGCCCCAGTTGCTGAATTACTCGCGTGGGTACAAGAAGATGATAATCGCCGTAAAGGTGAAATGGTACTCATTGTCGCAGGCTATCAATCTCAGGAAGAGACACTGCCGATCGAATCCCTACGCACCCTTGCGCTTTTACAAACGGAACTGCCCCTGAAAAAAGCCGCCGCGCTGGCCGCAGAGATCCACGGAGTAAAGAAAAATGCCCTTTATAAATATGCATTAACACAACAATCGGCGGAGTAAATAACAGAAAAACGTGACAATTGCGGCGAATTCCCCTATCATCCGCCGCCGAAGCTGACCAGACAGTCGCCGCTTCGTCGTCGTCCCGAAAGGGAGACGGGCGGAGGGGAGGAAAGTCCGGGCTCCATAGGGCAGGGTGCCAGGTAACGCCTGGGAGGCGCAAGCCTACGACCAGTGCAACAGAGAGCAAACCGCCGATGGCCCGTAGGGGATCAGGTAAGGGTGAAAGGGTGCGGTAAGAGCGCACCGCGCGGCTGGCAACAGTCCGTGGCACGGTAAACTCCACCCGGAGCAAGGCCAAATAGGGGTTCACATGGTACGGCCCGTACTGAACCCGGGTAGGCTGCTTGAGCCAGTGAGCGATTGCTGGCCTAGAGGAATGACTGTCCACGACAGAACCCGGCTTATCGGTCAGCTTCACCTTTTTTTGAAAAGAGGTTACTGCTTTGCAGTAACCTCTTTTTTATTGGTCGCTCAGCCGAATTTTTCGTCAGCCACTAACGCCGATAGAGCCCTACCCTTCCCAAGTTGGCTGTACAACGCGCGCCCTTACCTGGCTGATCTCAGTAATGAGAAATCGTCACTGATAGGATAAATACTCTACCGGTATTTACGGTGGTTTTCATTTCGCAGTACCGCAATCTGCTGTGCGACTTGCTTCGCTTCGGTTAACTTCCCTTGTTTAACTAGCTGATCGGCTTGTGAAATTTTCCCAAGCAGTTGGTCAAAAGCGCTACGCCATCCCTGCATCGCTGGGCTTTGTGGCGCGCTACCCGCTAACGATGGAGGCGTTGCCGTCTTGGCATCTTCTGCTGCATGACGCATATCAGTCAGTGCCTGCTGCATCGCTTGATTATTGTTACTGCTTGTCACCGTACTCAGCCCATCGGAAAGGCTCATCATATCGCCTTCTAAATCCGCAGCTTGAGCAGAAAGCGATAGCGCGGAACAAAGTAGTGTTGTGCTAAGTATAACGAGACTCACTGTTCGCATCGCTGTTTCCCTCTTATTACTGGCCGGCAATACTCATCTGTTCTAACAAAATGGAACCGCATTGGATATTGCCTCGCTCATCAATATCATCCCCGACTGTTACCATCGTACGCCACATATCTTGGAGATTACTGGCAATCGTAATTTCACTAACTGGATACTGAATTTCACCATTCTCCACCCAAAATCCAGCAGCGCCTCGGGAGTAATCACCCGTCATGGCGCTCACACCCTGACCCATGAGCTCAGTCACCACTAATCCGGTTCCCATACGCTTAAGTAGTTGCTCAAAGCTCTGACCTTGGCCAGCTAAACGCCAGTTATGGATCCCACCTGCATGACCCGTACTCTGTAAGCCAAGTTTACGTGCTGAATAGCTAGTCAGTAACCATGTCTGTAGGATCCCTTGAGAAACAATAGTACGGTCTTGAGTCCGCACGCCTTCACTATCAAAAGGCGAAGAAGCAGTTCCCTTCAGTAGATGTGGTTTCTCAACAATTGATAACCATTCCGGAAAAATTTGCTTCCCTAGGCTATCAAGCAAAAATGTCGATTTACGATAAACACTACTACCACTGATCGCACCGACAAGATGACCGATTAATCCACTCGCTACTTCAGGTGCAAATAAGACCGGTGCTTTGCGCGTCGACAGTTTTTGTGGCGAGAGTCGTGATAACGTGCGTCGCGCGCACTCTTTACCCACCCACTCTGCGCTCTTTAGATCGGCGAAATCACGACCCGATGTATACGCATAGTCCCGCTCCATCTGTCCATCTTGTTCCGCAATGACCGAGCTAAACAGTGAATGACGCGTCGAGCTATAGCTTTTCAGAAAACCATGACTATTCCCGAAAACTCGAATGCCTGCATGACTACTAAAACTTCCGCCTTCACTGTTAACAATCCGCGAATCACTTTGTAATGCGGCCTGCTCAGCAGCGGCGGCGTAGCTAATCGCTTGGTCTGGCGTAATATCAACGGGATGATAGAGGTCTAAATCTGGGGCATCCCAAGCCAGCAACGAGGCATCGGCAACTGCGGAGAAAGGGTCTTCAGAGGTATAACGGGCAATATCTGTCGCCGCCTGTACCGCGCGCTCAATCGCTGCTGGACTTAAATCCGTCGATGACGCGCTCCCTTTACGTTGTCCTAAATAGACAGTAATGCCGAGCGCACCATCACTATTGAATTCAACATTTTCTACCTCGCCATAGCGAGTACTCACACTCAGGCCTGTAGTCTTATTTACCGCAACTTCTGCGCCGTCAGTGCGGGTTTTTGCGAATGCTAAGGCATGTTCGACTGCTTGTTCAAGAACCTGTTGTTGTTCTAAAACTTGAAGAGATTCACTCATTGCTCTGCCATCTGCTGTTATCTGAAGGTAGAATGAGTTTAACAGAGTCAGAGAACAATTTCGCAGTCTGGCTGTAACCTGATAGCATAAGCCACTTTTTTTAGGAGCCCTACCATGATTAACCCGCCCGATGAGTGGCTCGACCACCAACCTGATCCGCAAGATGAAGAAGACGAAGAGATTATCTGGGTCAGTAAAAGCGAAATCAAACGTGATGCAGAAGAGCTTAAGCGTCTCGGTATGGAGATGATGGAGTTAAGTAAAAATGAACTCGATCGAATCCCACTTGATGAAGAGCTACGTCAAGCCATTGAATTAGCGCAACGGATCAAAAAAGAAGGACGCCGTCGCCAAATTCAATTAATTGGTAAAATGCTGCGTTCACGTGACGAGCAGCCAATCCGCCTCGCGCTCGATAAGCTGAAAAACAGACACAACCAACAAGTTGCCCTTTTCCATAAATTAGAAGTCCTGCGTGATCGTCTGATTGAGCAAGGTGATAGTGCGATGGATGAAGTGATTGAGCTGTATCCTACGGCGGATCGCCAACAGCTTCGCAGCTTGATCCGTAATGCACAAAAAGAGAAAGCAACGAATAAGCCACCGAAATCATCGCGCCAGATTTTCCAATACTTGCGTGAACTGGCCGGAGCCTAATCGTTCATTGCCGCCCAGCGTCAACACTGAGCGGCATAACTCGATTACACTGCGTGTAAAGTCGACAGACTGTCCAACAGTTTTTGATGGATCCCTTCAAAGCCACCATTGCTCATGACTAAAATGACATCGCCTGGCTTAACCGACTTCGTAATCATCGTGACTAAATTATTAATATCCGCACTCCATTGCACTGGCTGAACACAGGCATCAGCGACATCTGAGACCCGCCAAGGAATGTGACTGGGTTGAAATAAAAACACCTCATCGGCGCGAGCTAACGAAGGAGCAAGCTCATTTTTACTGACACCCAATTTCATGGTGTTAGAACGAGGCTCCAAAACGGCAATAATACGACGTGTGCCACCAACTTTACTGCGTAAAGCTGATAATGTAGCGAGAATCGCGGTAGGATGATGCGCAAAATCATCATACACCTCAATACCATTGACCACCCCCCGAAGCTCCAAACGACGTCGGGCGTTAATAAAGCTATTCAATGCATTTGCTGCATCGTGTGGCGTAATACCGATATGTCGAGCCGCAGCAACTGCCATCAAGCCATTGTGCATATTATGCTCGCCCACTAACCCCCATTCGATATCACCAACGGCTTCATTATTGAGGTAAATCGTCCAACGTGAAGCATCAGGACAATTTTTCTGTGCTCGCCATTGCCCCTGAGCCCCAGTTGTCTCTTGTTCGCTCCAGCAGCCCATTGCAACAACGCTACGTAAGTTAGCATCCTGTTCCGGCCAAATAACTTTACCTTGCCCCGGCACGATACGCAGTAAATGGTGAAACTGCTTCTTCACGGCATTCAAGTCTTCAAAGATATCGGCGTGGTCAAACTCTAAATTATTTAAAACTAACGTGCGTGGGCAGTAATGTACAAACTTTGAACGTTTATCGAAGAAGGCACTGTCGTATTCGTCTGCTTCGATCACAAAGAATGGTGTCTCACCTAATCGCGCTGACACGCTAAAATTACCCGGTACGCCACCAATCACAAACCCCGGAGCCATGCCACAAGACTCAAGAATCCACGTCAGCATACCCGCTGTTGTTGTTTTACCATGCGTACCTGCAACGGCTAACACCCACCGATCACGCAATACAAAATCATGCAACCACTGTGGGCCGGAAAGGTAGGGAATATTATTTTCTAATACCGCTTCAACACAGGGATTACCGCGGGTCATAGCGTTGCCAATAATCACTAAGTCAGGTGCGGGTACTAATTGTTGAGGATCATAACCTTGGGTAAGACTAATGCCTTCTTGCTCTAACAACGTACTCATCGGTGGATAAACATTTGCATCCGATCCTGTCACTTCATGCCCTAATGAGCGCGCGAGAATCGCTAGGCCGCCCATGAATGTCCCACAAATACCGAGAATATGAATTCGCATAAATAGATCTACCACTAAGTTTTTTGTACAGTTTACCTATATCGCATTCAGGAGCAACTCGCAGCATTGATTTGATCCTAACCGCGGTGTAGCTTGGCTGTATCGTCACTAAAAAATTAGCCAACTAACAAGCAGGATACGCAATGAAGACTTTAGGCGAATTTATTGTTGAAAAACAAGCAGACTTCCCCCACGCCACTGGTGAACTAACCGCCCTTCTTTCAGCAATTAAACTTGGCGCGAAAATTATTCATCGTGATATCAATAAAGCTGGGTTATTAGATATTCTCGGCGCGAACGGTATTGAGAATGTTCAGGGCGAGCAGCAAATGAAGCTCGACTTATATGCTAACGAAAAGTTGAAATCAGCACTGAAAGCTCGGGGAATTGTTGCAGGTATTGCTTCAGAAGAAGAAGATGAATTCGTTATTTTTGATGGTGTTGAAGATGGGCGCTATGTTGTATTAATGGATCCCCTAGACGGCTCCTCTAATATTGACGTGAACGTCTCTGTTGGAACGATCTTTTCTATTTATCACCGTATCTCGCCAGTTGGCACACCGATTACTGAAGAAGATTTTATGCAGCCAGGTAGCCAACAAGTCGCCGCCGGTTACGTAGTCTACGGCTCGTCAACCATGCTGGTTTACACCACAGGTAATGGTGTCAATGCCTTTACTTACGACCCTTCTCTAGGGGTATTCTGCTTAAATCAAGAGCGTCTTACTTATCCAGCTATTGGTAAAATGTATTCGATCAACGAAGGCTATTATGTTCACTTCCCTGTTGGGGTAAAAAAATACCTGAAATTTTGTCAAGAGGAAGACACTGCGACTCATCGCCCCTACACTTCTCGCTATATCGGTTCATTAGTCGCGGATTTCCACCGAAATCTATTAAAAGGTGGGATTTATCTTTATCCGCAAACTGCTAGCTATCCAAAAGGTAAATTACGCTTACTGTACGAATGCAATCCAATGGCGTTCTTGGCAGAACAAGCCGGTGGTAAGGCCAGCGATGGGGTAAACCGTATTCTCGATTTGAAACCGAAAACAATTCATGAGCGTTGCCCATTTTACGTGGGTAACCGGCAGATGGTTGAAGATGTTGAACGTTTTATCAGTGAAAATAGCTAGGCAGATAAAAAATCGAACCATACCGGTGCGTAATTCGTTATAATACGCACCACAAATTTTACTGGTAATAGGAATCAACCATGAGCTTGAACCTCGTCGAAGCGGGTAAAGACTTACCTGAAGATATCAACGTTGTTATTGAAATCCCTGCAAATGCGGCACCGATTAAATATGAAGTTGATAAAGAATCAGGCGCTCTCTTTGTTGACCGCTTTATGGCAACGGCAATGTTCTATCCATGCAACTATGGATACATCAACCATACCCTCTCTTTAGATGGTGATCCGGTTGACGTGCTTGTTCCAACACCTTACCCACTACAACCAGGTTCAGTGATCCGTTGTCGTCCTGTTGGCGTATTAAAAATGACAGATGAATCGGGTGAAGATGCTAAGGTGATTGCTGTTCCACACAGCAAACTGTCTAAAGAATACGACCACATTAAAGACGTTAACGATCTGCCTGAATTACTACGTGGCCAAATCGCACACTTTTTCGAGCAATATAAAGCATTAGAAAAAGGTAAGTGGGTGAAGGTTGAAGGTTGGGGTGATGCTGCAGCAGCGAAAGCTGAAATCGTCTCTTCTTTCGAGCGTGCAAAACAGAAGTAAAATCTTTTTCAGAAAGAAAAACGCCGTCAAATGTAATGACGGCGTTTTTGTCTTACGCGTGATCTACCCTATCAAGCCAATTTCCACTCGGAATATGCTGACGGCCAGCAACAGATCGTTGGTAAATATACATCCATGCGCTGCCATAAGGTGTAGGAACAAGCTGGCGCTTGTACTCCCCCCCTTTGGTTCTCAACGCATCAAGTTCCCCTAGCGTCATTGCGTCAATACGATAAACTTCGCCTTCAATCTTCCCTTCACCGGGGATTACCCCTGGATAGTGGCCTAAATTATACAGCTCATAGCCCTCAACTTGATAGTCGCCGAGCCATTGAGCATTGGTCATCCAATGACTATTTCCCTGCTTACGTCTTAAACTGCCATAGACAATGATTCGCATAGCTAAAACTCAAACTTATAAAGCACATCCAGTGCCTGATCTGCGCCAGACACTGCTTCCAGGTAGAGTTTAGGCATCAAACGATAGCGTAGCGTAAGCGTTGCTAACGAATCGAAGATTCCCACTCCGTATTTTACTTGTAGGCCTGGTAACACATAGCCACTAACTTGGACTTGCTGGCTATTACCTACGCCAGAAGTATCTAGCGCTAAATCGCTGACACCGAAAGTCTCGCCGATTTTACCCATAACCTGACCACTTTGTGCAACCCCTAACCCCACTAAAGCCGAAGTTAGTGCATTACTGTCATCACCTTCGCCAAGGCCTTGCCCTCTTAATAGATAAGACAGGGCTGCTTGTTGTGACATGGTCGGATCAGAGAATACCTCAACTTTCGGCTCATCTGCTAATCCTGTTACACGAATTCCAGCGGTTACATTGTCCTCTGTGGCATCAGGATTACGAATAGCTTCAAGATTGACATAAGGTTGATCCGGTGGACCAGAGAACTGAAGCTGCCCTTTGCGGACGATTAAATCTTGACCATAGGCATGGAAACGACCTGAAGCAATATTAATTTGTCCATTCAAGCCCAATCCATTTTTCCCTTGCCCAACACTAAGGTCACCGTTGAGACTGGCGTTTAGTCCAAAGGCTGAGATCTTCACATCATTACCGACATGTATGATTAAATTACTATTAATCGCCATACTGGCTGTCGTCGGTTGAATCGGTTGCAATTGTGCGTTTAACATCACTTCATCCGAAGATACGCCCACTGCACTCTGTGGCAAGTCTTGCACGATAATCCTTGCCCAAGGAATGTCGACTCTACCATTTAGGTTGAAGGCCGCGGGCGTTGCATCAAAAGTGATATCTGGGGAGACATCCATTCGTACCATTGGCGGAACAGTTACTCGGATTTTTTCACCTTTGGCAGCAATATGTGCACGCCAATTGTCTAACTGTCGCCAATCCGCATTCCCCGAAAGAGAGAGATTTCCATGTCCCGTTTGGATCAGACCATCCAGTGTCGATGACATACCATTAAAAAACATCGAGAGATTAGCATCGGTCAGTTCCACTGGCATGGCACTGGTTAACGCTTTCGCATTTTTTAAATTAAGCTGCCCGAAAATTTGAGGATTTTGTAACGATCCGCCAAGTCGTAACCGGCTGTCTAAAATACCTTGTACACTTTCCCCTTTCATCAATGCCGGATTAAGCAGTGCTAGGGAAAGATTATCTATATTAACATTTCCCCCGAGTAATCGACGATTTTCAGGATCCGCAATCTGTACATTACCGGTCAATTGCCCATTGTTCACCAGCTTAATCAGCCATTGTAATTGGGCTTTACCTTTTACCAATGCTGCTTTCACCTCTAATCGATCAAACGCGATAGGCAGAGTATTACCTTGAACATATTGACGAACTTCGACCCCTTGGCCAATTAAGCTCAAGTTAGCATCAGGCAAGCCGCCCTTCTCAGTCCAGTTTACACGGGTATCACCACTAAAACGTCCAGAGAGTTGTGTTTGCGCAGGTAAAAAGGACTTCAACATTGCGAGATCGAAGCGTCGAATCTGTAAGTGTGCATGCCCCTCTGGCCCTGCAACAATCGGTTCAGGGACACAAATCTCTGCATTAGGGTTTAACCAACAATGACTCCCGACGGTAATAGTGCGTCGACTATTTTGATAATCTAAGCTCACAGCACGACTGAGAGTGACATTACCGACAGGGGTTGTAAATTGACTACGCAATAAACTTCCCTGCCAACGCTGTTGCTGGCGATCGAAATGTCCGGTTAATGCTAATTCGCCAGCAACAGGCTTTCCTGTAACCTTAAGCGTTAATTGATGGGCTTGCTCGTTACCACCAGCATTCAGCAAGATCTGATTGATATCGATACCGTCTTGCTGAAATTTCTGTAAATTTAACATTAACTTACCGGAAATTTGCTCAGCCGAGGTGACATTCCCCGTCAACGCCAATGACTGTAAGCGTAGTTGCTGCCAGCGCAAAGCTCGGCCCTGAAGGTCGGCCTGGAGCTGTGGCTGTTTTAGCGTTCCTCTTGCCTTCACCACGCCTTTAATCGTACCACCGAGTCCCGGCAACGCATTGTCTAATGCTGGTGCATCAATCGTCGCATCCAACATTAATGTCTCATTCAATTTACCTTGAATATCAAGGTGATTACGCCCCAACGCCACAAGCAGTCGCGGGACATTCCACTGCATATAACTATTCCCCTGTAGGCTACCTTCAATGTTAACGGGGCTCTGTTTAACATTCCCTTTTATATCGATTTTCGGAACACTTACTTGCCACGTTCCACCAAATAAGCTGCCTTTCGTGGTTATTTCACCGTTCAATTTCGCAGGCCAATCCGGATATTGACGGGTAGTATTGATATTATTTAAGGTCAAATCACTGTGCCAGCTAATTGCTTTATTCCAATCAACCAAGGCTGTCAGGTCGATATTCCCCTGTAACACTGCCAGACGTAATCGATCTAAATTAAACTGCCCCAGATCACCCTTACCATTTACCGTAATTTGCGCAGGCGGAATACTGGTTCCTGTTACATAGGAAGCCAGGTGGATCTGATAATCTGATGCTTTACCGGATGTGTTGAGATTAAGATTATCCACTTGAATCTCAGCAGGCCCAGTTAAGGGCCAACGAATACGCGGACTATTAACGGCTAAGGAGAAAGGTAACCCAATAGTGGCAGGTTGGGCCATAGCATCAAGCTGGGCTTTGACTGGCCCCGATAGATTGATACCAAGGTTAACCTGCTGTTTCATGTTTCCTTTTAACTGCAACTTCACCTTTTGTCCCTTAATGGGATCGACATTGACGGTGCTATTAAGGGTCAGATTCACAGGCCAGTTATCCGCCAAATTGACGTCGCCACTCGCATGAAGTTGCCCTTGAATCGCCTGTACTTGCAGTTGTTGTAACGCGATATGATTGTTAATAGCGTTAGCTTTCAGCATAAGCTGAGTAATGGTTAAATTGGTATCACCTGTAACTTGTAAATTATGGGCAGTAATTCCCTGCACATCGACATCAACTGGTAAAGTCACAGCGGGTAAATTGAGTAGTGGCTTAGCAAATAGCGCTCGTAAGGTATCCCCCAGCGGCGGTTGTTGGGCGGCGATCCGGGCTTGTTCGTCGGCCGCTTTCTTTTGCTGTGCAGCCTGTTCAGGCGTTTGGGTTATCGCTTTTTGTGTCGTTTCTGCCGCTTTTTCTACTGCAACTTGGGTCACCGTTGGCAACGCCAACAGGAAATTAGTGATCTGAGTCGGAGCTAATGTAATTTGCCGTTTTTGCCAAGTGATACCTGTACTAAATTCTCCCAGAGCAATACTTGTACCATCAACCTTCACATTAATATTTTGCAAAGCGAGTCGTTGAAGTGTTAGTGGGTAAGGCGTGGAAATATTCGTTAACGGCGTACTTTCGGTTTGTTTAACGGGGGCAGAAGGTGTCATTTTACTGGTGTCGACCACCACACTCACATCACTTAACGCGAGATCATCAACACACACTGACGAATGCCATAGACATGACGTATTTACGGCAAGATGAAACTGTCCACTTCTTACCGCAACACCCGGCATCTGGTAGGTAATATCACGCAAAAGGAGATTACGCCAACCACCTTGAACCTCAGCAATATGCAAACCAGGGACCCAACGATTTGCCCCCTTAAAAAGTAGATGTAAGCCAGACGTGGTGCCCACTAACCAGGCTACCGTTGTGATTAAGAGTAATACGACGACGAGTAGGCCGATAAGCCCCTTTTTCCACCAACTCATAATTCAGGTCCTAAGCCAATGTAAAATTGGAGACTGTGGTTATCTTTGTCACCAATAGGTGTGGCAATATCAAATTTAATCGGCCCTACCGGCGAGGCCCAACGAACACCGACCCCTGCCCCAGTTTTAATATCAGTATCTTTGATGTTATTAACCGCCTCACCGCTATCAATGAAGGCTGCCCCCCACCATTTACCGGTAACGTTATATTGGTATTCAAAAGAGCCCGTCGCCATTTTGCTCGCACCGGTTAAATTATTCTCGCTATCGCGAGGAGAGATATTTTTATATTTATAACCGCGAATACTGCGATCTCCCCCGGCGAAGAAACGCAGGTCAGGTGGGACTTTGTCGAAATCATCCGTTTCTATCCAACCTAGGTTTCCACGTACCACAAAGCGGTTTCTTTCCGCATAAGTACGTATCCATACATTAGACGCCTGCAAAATAACGAAATTAGCGCCTGACCCCCAAGTAGTATCCGAGAAATCAACCGAATAACGCTGTGTATCCCCCCACGTGGGCATTAATCCGCCCCGTGAGCGTGTCCTATTCACACTAACACCTGGATAAAGTAACATTGTCGTATTGGTATAGGTTCCTTGGGTATAGTGATCTAAACGCCAAGTCAGATTTATCGCTTTCTGCCAACCACTACTGTTTTCCCAATAACGCGACCCAACAATTGTTGTCGAATCTGCCTTCGTATCGTTTAAGTCAGTGCGTTTAAGCCCCCCTTTGATCAGGTAATACTGTTCAAGTGGGTTTTTTAAAAGAGGTATTTTGTAGGTAAAATCAAGTTGTTGCTCAGGTTGAGAAAGATAGGTGGTCGCAGTAATACTGTGCCCATATTCATTAACCCAAGGTCGATTCCATGTTGATTTAAGTTGTGGGCCAACATCAGTCGAAAAACCGGCACCGACTTCTAAACTATTTTTTACCGCTGGAGTAAGCGCTGTATTTATCGGTAAAACTTTTGTTTTTTGCGACCCCTTAAATTCAGGCGCAGCAACGACAGATCCAAACCATCCCATTGCAGATAGGCGACGGTTCAATTCGGCAAGACTACGCGAATCGTAATAGTCGCCTTCATGAAAAGGGACTAACTTTTCGAGATACTCTTGCCGTATTTGCGAACCAGTAAAGGTCACTTTGCCGAAGCGATAACGCTGCCCCGTATCATAATCAATATCCCAAAACGCTTTATGGAGAGGAAGTGATACGCCTAACTCGCTTTTACGATATACACCATCGAAATAGCCTTTTCGTAAGGCAATACTCGAAAACCCTGATTTAAATTTATCGTAATCGCCGTGATTAAGCACTGCCCCAACTGTTGGGCGTCCTTTTTCAACCCACTGCTGGTAATCAGTATCACTCTTCCCTTCACCCTCCACCAGGATCGTGCTACCGCCAATCTTAACCGGTACGCCGGGGTCAACATGAATCGTTAACACTTGGCCAGAAGGTAGTGCCTGTTCAGGAGAGAGTCGGTAAGTGATAATAGGTTGATAATAACCGAGAGCCCGTAGCCCGAGTTTAATCACAGCATCCAGACGCGCTTGAAAACGACCATCTGCACTGATTTCTTCACTGGTAATGGTAGATAGCCTGATCCTGACATTATTTTGTAATTCACCAGAAAGCCCTTCAAGGTTTACCCTAACTGTGGCTGCCTGCAATAATGAAGGGGTGGCTAACAAAAGTGCTGCCATACTATAAAGTGTTAAACGTGACACGAACTCTCCTGTTAACCATCCATTTGCAACAGCAAATCGCGTAAATTAATTAAAATATACACAGAGTTATAAGCATAGTCTCTATCGGACCTGAGAAATCAAAAATCAAAAGATAATTTTTCTAATCGATTATCCCATTGTCCAAAAACCCTGCATAAATTACAACCGGTGATCGTAAAGCAATCGATAATGCTGCAATTCTGCACATTTCCCTCTAGCGACTTAATCATCGCAACTGCTATACTCTGCGTAGGCAGTCATTACTGTCTTTTCTGTTGCTGAGCATTATTCATAGTGAATATGCCCTAACAGACATTTTTGGCACGGATAACGTGTTCTTCCTCACTGACTGCCTGAACGTTGCTTTGTTGAGAAGTTGCCCAGGCCAAAAATGACAAGCTTATAAACTTCGGACTTCTTATGTTAGATAGCTTACTTGTCATCCTAGTATTAATTGTTATTAGTTTTTTCTTCGCCATGTCAGAAATCTCTCTGGCCGCGGCGCGTAAAATCAAGCTCAAACTCCTCGCTAATGATGGCGATATTCGTGCTGAGCATGTGCTCAAACTCCAAGAGTCACCGGGTATGTTTTTTACCGTCGTGCAAATTGGCGTCAATGCGGTCGCCATCTTAGGGGGCATCGTCGGTGATTCAGCTTTTATGCCGGTCTTCTCAGATTTCTTCCGGCGCTTTCTTTCACCTGAGTTATCAGAGCAATTAAGTTTTATTTGTTCATTTACCATCGTAACCAGCTTATTTATTCTCTTCGCTGACCTGACACCGAAACGTATCGGGATGATTGCACCCGAAGCCATTGCGCTGCGTATTATTGGCCCGATGCGTATCTGTTTATTGATCTTCCGCCCCCTAGTATGGTTTTTTAATGGTATGGCGAACAATGTCTTCCGCCTCTTTAAAATTCCAATGGATCGTAAAGACGATATTACGCCGGACGATATTTATGCAGTGGTTGAAGCCGGTGCTTTAGCGGGGGTGCTTCGTAAACAAGAACACGAATTAATTGAAAATGTTTTTGAGTTAGAATCGCGCACCGTCCCTTCATCAATGACTTCGCGTGAAAATATTGTCTGGTTTGATCTTAATGAGGAAGAATCGGTACTAAAATCGAAGATCGCCGATCATCCCCATTCCAAGTTCTTAGTTTGTAACGGCGATATTGACCATATTGTCGGTTATGTCGACTCTAAAGAGCTGCTATTGCGTGTGTTAGGCAATCAAAGCATGACATTAAGTAGCGGTGTTCAGATTCGTTCTGCATTAATTGTCCCGGATACGTTAACGCTTTCTGAAGCCTTAGAGAGTTTTAAAACTGCCGGTGAAGATTTTGCGGTCATCATGAATGAGTACGCGCTAGTAGTCGGTATCATTACGCTTAACGATGTCATGACCACATTAATGGGCGATTTAGTGGGACAAGGTTTTGAAGAGCAGATTGTCGCCCGTGACGCAAACTCATGGCTAGTCGAAGGCGGAACGCCGATTGATGACGTAGTGCGGGTGCTGCATATCGAAGAGTTTCCTCACTCCGGCAACTACGAAACTATTGGCGGCTTTATGATGTATATGCTGCGTAAAATTCCTAAACGTACAGACTTTGTCATTTTCTCTGGTTACAAATTTGAAGTCGTCGATATTGATAATTACCGCATCGACCAATTACTTGTTACACGCGTGATTGATGAACGCCCTACTCCGTTGACACCAGCAGGACAGGTCATCGACGAAATTAATGGGAAATAATCATTAACGACGGCCGCTACGTTCTCCGTGATGGTTTACCATCGCGGGGAGCGAGGTTTCTCAGGCAATTTAAACTGAAACCGACCGCTCCGAGTCAGCAACTGAGTGAACAGTCCTTGATTATGTTCCACATAAAGTAATCAGCGTCGACCTAGAACGAAAATTAACATTACCCTCTAAATATAACGATTTATACCTTCCACCCTATTCGTGGCCTCCCTAAAACGAACCCATATTATCGCGGAGAATAATACTCCAAGAGTGCACGTCGATAGCTAGAAATAGCTTGAGTCGGTGAATGTTGAATTAAAAGTTCAAACAGAAGTTCACAAGCTCGACCCATTTTATCTAATGACATTAGGCAAAGTGCAAAGAACGGAACGATTTCTGTTTTAGACGGATAGTCCTTAATCAATATCTCAAAAATTAGCTCCGCATCGTGAAGATTACCTAAGCATCGATGTGTACAGGCTAGTCCAAACTTGGCTTCAAAATACTCATCTTCAGATAGCGTTTCATTTAGCGACTTAGTGTAATACTCTAACGCTTCTTTTTCTAAACCTTGGTTGTCATACGACCATGCTATGTTGAGATAGAGGGTACCTTGCCCACTATCAGATGCTAATAACGATAAAAGTATATTCCTGCTTTCCTCAAAAAATCCTTTTTTTCTAAGATCAATTGCATAGTTCAAACGTTGGCTATTTGTCACAAATAATCTCACTCTAAAATTTATTCTACCGTGGGACTTTACTACGTATATCACGTAAACATCTTCTGAAAACAACATTAATAAATCGTACAGATGAAGCCAAACTTTTAACTTTGCTGCGACTAGTCCAGACGACAACACACCGTCTGATAATCTTATCGAAAACCGTAAATTTTTTATTTCACTATGAGGTATTAAATATGGAATATCTTGCGGATGGGTCGATATGAAAAATAGAAAAGACTTATTCGCATCCAATACTATATCCGTAGGAGAAAAACAAGATTTCTAGGATGGGATAAAAAAAACGGCCAGAAAATTCGGCCACAGCAATCATAGGGCTGTGGCCAAACGTCTAAAATTTTATTTGTAATTCGTTAACCTGACGATTAATTTCAGACATGATGCTGAGTCGCTGAATATCACTGTTCAAAGGTTTTAATACCCGTCCTTGGTCAAAATGAAATTCACCAATATCTTTTATATAAATCACGCCTTTAAATAACGTCTTCACGTAGCGGGCGATCTGAATTGGGTTATAGCGTTTATAAATTTTCACTTTATCTTTCTCTCTTTGCTCCTGCATTCTGAGATAGAGTGTAGTTTGTTATCCAGAAAACACAAAAAGCACATACAAACAATCTTTGATTAACATATCAATAAAAGTGCTTATCGGTATAAGGCGGTGATTGATACGGAAATCTAAGCGCTTTATTTCTCACTAAGAAGAAACTTATGGAGATTATCGGCAAGTTGAGTGACAAATTTATGGCAATCCTATATTTTTTTGCTCCCTCAAATAAGGGAACAAAAAAACGGACTATTTAGAAGAGTGAAACACGGAAATTGGGATTTAAAAACGATTCTCGTGGAGTGTAATCGAGAGGAATACCATGCCAATCAGTGACTCGAGCCCCTGCAGCAAGCGCAACGGCATGACCTGCTCCGGTATCCCAAATATTGGTCGGGCCAAAGCGTGGATAAAGCTGAGCTTGTCCTTCTGCAACTAGGCAAAACTTCAAAGAAGAACCGATTGCGACCGTTTGGTGCTCACCGAGCTGTTGGAGATAATCTTTCAATTCCGGATCATTATTCGCATGGGAGCGGCTGACGACGACTAAAGGAGGATGAGCAATGGCTACCTGTATCGTCTCAAGCCCTTGTTGTTTAACCTCTTTCCATGCCTTACCTTCTGCTGCGCAATATAAGGTTTCTAACACAGGAGCATAAACGACACCCAACACAGGCTTTCCATTGTCGATAAGCGCAATATTAACGGTAAATTCACCATTACGTTTAATAAACTCTTTAGTTCCATCAAGCGGATCTACAAGCCAATAACGTGTCCAATGCTGTCGTTCTGACCATTCAACAGTAGACTCTTCAGATAAAATAGGAATATCGGGTGTTAAAGCCTGTAAGCCTTCAATAATGATTTTATTCGCTGCAAGATCAGCAGCCGTCACCGGAGAATCGTCGGCTTTTACTTGAACGCCGAGGCCTTCTGCGCGATGGTAGATTTTCAAAATCTCTTCACCGGCTAAGCGTGCAATATGATTAATCTGTTCTAACATTGTCAGCCTCCTATCAACGCGCATTATGGTTATGAACTCTATTAGGTTGCCGATGACCCTACGCTAAAAAAGGGTCAGGGTAAACCTTATTACAGGGGCGAAAAAAAACCGGCACAAGGCCGGTTAATCATCATTCTGCTGTTAAAGAATTTCGAGTAATTCGACTTCAAACACCAGCGTGCTAAACGGTGGAATTGATGCACCCGCGCCGCGTTCGCCATAAGCTAAGTGTTGAGGAATAACCAGCTCCCACTTCGACCCGACTGGCATCAGCGTTAATGCTTCAATCCAACCTGCGATAACCCCACTTACTGGGAATTCCGCCGGTTCACCCCGGGCGACAGAACTATCGAATACTGTGCCATCAGTGAGTTTACCCGTGTAATGAACACGAACACGATCTTGGCGGGAAGGAATCGCACCTTCACCCTGTGTTAACACACGAAATTGTAAGCCTGATTCGGTACTGTTAACACCTTCACGTTGGCGATTCTCTTCCAAGAATTTAGCACCTTCAGCGGCCATTTCTTTCGTACGTTCTTCTCGAACCGCTTCAGCACGTTCATGCATCTCACGTAATGCACGATGCAAAACATCCATAGGTACAGCCGGCGAGTTTCCTTCCAGCGCATCACGCAAACCGGCGAGCAGAGCTTCAGGCTCAAGACCTTGTAATCCTGATTCTGATAATTGCTGTCCAACTTGCAGACCGATGCCATAGCTTGCTTGCGTTTCGACACTGTCAAAAGAAAGAGTCGTCATTTCTGTTCCTTTTCTCTAAATAAATTGAACCGCAAGAATAGCAGTGTGTGAGCTATTGGTAAAATTGATCCGCGGAGTAATGACTTTTTCTTAAGAAAGATTAACAATAGTGACCATTACGGTAGTGAAATCTTAGCCCAAGGCTAATGGAGGCAGTGATGAAGGAGAAGATATTGGCATTGCTGAACACTATTAAGCAGTGTTATTCCACAAAAGTACACCCCCGACTTTGCCCCATTGTTGCCTCGCTTTCGGTTTGGCATCGACGAGCGCTAGCCATCGCCCTACTCATCATTATTATTGGTCTTCTACTACCTGGCCCAACGCCTAAACCCGATGTTACGTTACACCACATCGATCCTCCAGCCATGCTGACTGAAGAAAGTGATTCACAAGGTGTTTGGCATCGGTATTCTGTGGCTGAAGGCGAAACCTTAGCACAACTCTTCCGTGATCATGGATTACCGACGGAGTCACTCTATGCCATGGTCAGTGTACAAGGAAATGATAAACCATTGAGTACACTCTCTGCGGGTCAGCAGGTGAAAATACGGATGACATTACAAGGAGATGTGACGGGATTAACGCTGGAAAATACCCAAGGGCAGGTATTATTCGTCCGTCAGAAGGATGGACGTTTTTTACGTGTGCAATAATGAAAGCAAAAATGCCGGCTTACGCCGGCATTTTTCTCACAACTGATATTACTCAGCAGCGATTTTGATAACCAGTTTAGCGAAAACTTCGCCGTGAACTTGGAAATCAACTTCGTGGTCACCAGTGGTGCGAAGAACACCATTTGGTAAACGCACTTCACTTTTAGCAACAGCAACACCTGCAGCGGTCACAGCATCAGCGATATCGCGAGTACCGATTGAACCGAACAGTTTACCGCCGTCACCCGCTTTAGTTGCGAGGGTGACTGAGCCCAGTGCATTGATTTTCTCAGCACGAGCGTTAGCAGCAGCCAGAGTTTCCGCTAATTTAGCTTCTAACTCAGCACGACGAGTTTCAAAAAACTCGATGTTATTTTTAGTTGCTGGGACAGCTTTACCTTGTGGTACCAGGAAGTTACGGGCGTAACCCGCTTTCACGTTAACCTGATCACCTAGGTTGCCCAGGTTTGCTACTTTATCAAGCAGAATAACTTGCATTACCTTATCCTCTTAAAGTCGTTAATGGACAGCTACCGATTACTGATGACGATCAGTGTACGGTAACAGAGACAGGTAACGCGCGCGCTTGATAGCACGGGCCAGCTGACGCTGGTATTTTGCACGGGTACCGGTAATACGGCTTGGTACAATCTTACCGCTTTCAGTGATGTAATTTTTTAGCGTTGCGATATCTTTATAATCGATCTCTTGAACGCCTTCCGCGGTGAAACGGCAGAACTTGCGACGACGGAAATAACGTGCCATTTGGCTAGTCTCCAGAATCTATCAATTCAATCTGCTCGGCATGCAGCACAAGTTTACTTTGGCCTGTTCTCGCCTTATGGCTATGAACAAAACCTTGCAGTAAAAGCTGCTTACCGACCGTTATATGTTGAGTAATTAACTGATGTTCATGTCCACTGATAATCACAGGGATACGACAAACAGCTAGCCGGTTGATACCGGCTTCCCGTTGCATCGATTCATGCTCTAGCACAAATTGACAATGCGGGATTCCTGAGGGGCTAGTTTTTCTTACCACCGCTGTGCAAACATGCCCAGACAGCTGTAGACGGTTAGCCACCATCAAGAATTACTCTTCAGAATCCTCAGCATCTGAGTCATCAGCGGCTTCATTTGCAAAGTCATCACGACGATCACGACGTTCTTCTTTTGCTTTAACCATTGGTGATGCTTCAGTTACCGCATGCTTAACGCGCATGACCATGCTGCGGATAACGGCGTCGTTGAAGCGGAAGTTTGTTTCCAGCTCATCAATCACTTCTTGCGGCGCTTCAACGTTCAGCAGAACGTAGTGAGCTTTGTGCAATTTGTTAATTGGGTAAGCCAACTGACGGCGGCCCCAGTCTTCCAGACGGTGGATCTTGCCTTCTGCACCAGTGATAGCACCAGTGTAACGCTCGATCATGCCAGGAACCTGTTCGCTCTGGTCAGGATGAACCATAAATACGATTTCGTAATGACGCATCGGTTGCTCCTTACGGATTATTCAGCCTCCTGTCAGGGTCAACCGCGGCCCATGGAAGCAAGGAACGTTTTAAAATGCGGTTGAAAAATTTGACGCGTAATCATACTGGTACTAGCGCTTAAATACAAGCCAACCACGCCGTTATTTATTACTCTAACGACTTTCTTCTGATACCACGGCCTTAGTGGCTATACTTAACAGCAATAATGAAAGGAGGATGTATGTTAAAACGCTTCAGTATCATCGCGTCATTCATGATCGCACACAGCGCCTTTGCTGCTGACCCGATGTTTAGTGACTTAATCAACACCCCTGAAGGGGGAAAAGCACTCAACGCATTAATTAGCCACCAATCTTTACCAAGGTGGATTAAAACTGGAGGAGTAGAGTCCCCGGCAAAAACCGTAGTACTCAAGGGCAATAGCTATCAGGTATATACTGTCTGTAAACCTCATAACTGTGGTAACCAGCAATTTGCCGTGCTCTACTCAGCGAAATTAAAACAGATGAGTGGACTCTATTTGCAAAATAATGAGAAATCACATCGCGAAACCCTGCAATGGCTTAATATTAGTGACGAACTGTCCATTGATGGCAAAACCGTACTTTACGCTGCCCTGAGCGGTAGCCTTGACAACCATCCCGATGCTTTTAATTATGGCGATGAAAAAGTAGCCGTAAAATAAGTCTCCTAACCCACTGATTAAAGTGGGTTAATTGTTAAGCTCAACACCGCTATATCTTCCCAACCTAAGACTCTTTATCTCGCCCGTCTATTTATTCTTTACTCCTTGGAAAAAAGGCCTATTTTAGCTCGCTAAAATTCGTTTCTACGCTGCCTCCACTAAGCACTGGGCATAGAAATTGCTTAAATACTATTTATCGAATCTTGTCCAAGGTGGTATTGAATGACTCAAAATGTAACATATAAACGTAATTTAGGATTATGGCAGGTCGTCATTGTCGGGATAGCCTACATGACACCTATGACGGTATTCGACACTTTTGGTATCGTATCAGGGATGACCTCAGGTCGCGTCCCACTTGCCTACTTACTGGCGCTTTTCGCCGTCTTACTCACGGCTTTTAGCTACGGGAAAATGGTTAAAAATTTCCCCAATGCTGGATCAGCTTACACCTATGCGCGAAAAACCTGTGGAAACCGAGCGGGCTTTTTGGTCGGATGGGCGTCACTGTTAGACTACATGCTATTACCGATGATTAATGCACTTTTAGCAGGCATTTATCTGCGTTCATTGTTCCCTGAAATTCCATCTTGGCTATGGATTGTTGCTTTCACAAGTTTAGTCACTTGGGTAAATAGCCGTAATATTCGCTTACTGGCCAACCTCAACTTTTTATTTGTCGGCCTCCCAGTGTTGTTGATGGCGGTATTTGTTTGGTTGGTGATTCAAGGTGTTGGCCATCAGCACGGTAATGATGCAGTTTGGACACTACAACCACTGTGGAACGGTGATCATACTTTACTGCCCTTGATTAGTGGCGCGGCAGTACTCTGCTTTTCTTTTCTCGGATTTGATGCAGTCACTACTCTTTCCGATGAATCTCACCAACCTCATCGTACTATTCCCCGAGCAGTTATGTTAACGGCGCTGATTGGGGGCCTTATTTTCTTTGTTGCCGCTTGGTTTACCCAGCTCTACTTCCCGACCAACGTCGCCTTTAAAAATCCCACTGAAGCGATGCCTGAAATTGTCCTATATGTCGGTGGCAAGTTTTTCCAATCACTCTTTTTAGTAGCGATTCTTGTTAACACATTCGCTTCTGGCTTAGCCTCTCATGCCAGTGCCGCACGTTTACTGCACATAATGGGTAGAGATGGTATTTTCCCTATCGCTAAATTTCGCTATATCCACCCCAAACTAGGCTGCCCACTCTACTGTGTGTTATTCGTAGGGGCATTAGCGATGTCGGCCGTCTTTTTTAACCTTGATACAGCGGTATCGCTGATTAGTTTTGGTGCCTTAGTGGCCTTCACTTCTGTTAATGTATCGGTAATTGCCTATTATGCTATCCAACAAAAACAATTACGCACGGTGACGCAGTGGGTGACTCACCTGATCATTCCCGTCTTGGGAATACTTTCTGTTGGCGTAATGTGGCTGAACTTAGATCAAGATGCAATGCGACTGGGTTTGGTATGGACCGCTATCGGTATAGGGTGGATGGTATGGTTTTGGTGGACGAAACGAGAGCTTGTTTTTAGCCACTAAGAAAGACTCCCACCGCCTATTAGGCGGTGGGAGATGATTAATGTAACATTGATGTCGATGTCTCCGTCACCGAGACATGTTCCACCATTGAGGATAACTTAGCTAACACATGTTCAACATGCTCAAGAACTTGTTGACACTGTTCGAGCGTTAACGTTAGGGGGGGTTCGATACGTACAGTGCGGGCATTATTCAACGTCCCCGCAACTAACACACCACGACGGAACATTTCACTCGCAAAAGCATAACCGGTTTCATTATCACGAAACTCCAAGGCTTGTAAGAATCCCATACCCCTGGCTTCTGCGATAAGCTGTGGATAACGCTTCGCACACTCTTGTAAGCCACGCAGTAGAAACTCCCCTTTAATCTCCGCCTGTTGGGCAAGGTCATCCCGTAATAAGACATTAATCGTTGCCAACGCGGCCGCACAGGCCATTGGGTTGCCACCAAATGTCGTCGTGTGTAAAAACGGATTATCAAAAAGTACCGAAAAAATACGCTTACTGGCGATAGTCGCACTAATTGGCATCACACCACCGCCCAGTGCTTTGGCTAAGCAGAGAATATCGGGTTCAACACCATAATGTTCGCAGGCAAACATTTTACCTGTTCTTCCCATACCGGTTTGTACTTCGTCAAGAATGAGCAATGCCCCGATCTCATCACATAAGGCTCGTACTGCTGGCAAATAATCATCCGGCGGTAAAATAACCCCCCCTTCGCCCTGAATCGGTTCAAGAATAATCGCCGCAATTCCTTCTCCTCGTGCCGCACATTCAGCGACTTTTGCCCGCATATCATCAATATCACCGAAATCAACATGGTGAAAACCAGGAACGAGAGGTTGAAAAGGCTCGCGAAAAACAGGTTTTGCGGTGGCGGATAACGCCCCCAATGACTTGCCATGAAAGGCACCATTGGTAGCGATAAAACTGAATTTCCCATTTGGGGCCTGATATACTTTGGCTAATTTCAGTGCTGCTTCCACAGACTCGGTACCGCTATTACCAAAGAAACAATAATTCAGTTCACCAGGCGCTAATCCCGCTAAGGTCTGGGCGAGTAAAGCCCGCAATGGGTCAAGTAATTCTTGACTATGCAAGGGTTGCTTATGTAATTGCTGTTCAACTGCATCGACGACCGTTGGGTTACAATGGCCTACGCTGAAAATACCATAACCACCTAAACAGTCGATATACTCATTTCCACGGGTATCCGCTAGGGTATTTAGACTCGTGGCACGCCATTCAACGGCAGCATATCCCCCACCCGAGGTGACCGATTTGCGGTACTCTAAAAATCCCGGATTAATATGCTGGCGAAAGCCGTTAATGGTCAGTTCATTGAGAAGAGCAAGTTGCTCAGAGGTGAGATAATCACTATGAATAAAATCTAATGCCTGTTGAGTGGACTCTAACGGGGTTAAGGATTGATTTGAACGATTCAAAATAAGCTCCAAAAAAGTAGCACCACAGAGTGCACCCAGAAACATGCATAAATCATTCCATAATGAAATCAACCCCCCGTATAAAAAAGAGGCTGAACCATACACACTTTGCTCAATAATGAAGCAAGCTCTCCCCTTTACCGATCAGAGGGTTCAAACTTATTGAGTTTTTAAGAAATAGAGAAAATAGAGGATGCGATAAGAGAAGTGTAACTATTTTGTGTACCTGAATAATCGAGCCGTATTTAGCCGTTTGCAAACTGACCTTAAAATGGATAACTCCCTCCGAACAGATTAAAAGACTAAGCATCTTCTCGTAAAAAGAAAATGCTCAATCCTGCGGCTATTGACGCTGACGTACAGCCTCAAATAAACAGATCCCTGTTGCCACGGAGACATTTAACGAAGAGACAGAACCTGCCATAGGAATACTAATCAGTTCATCGCAATGCTCGCGCGTAAGGCGACGCATACCTTCCCCTTCAGCACCCATCACTAGAGCCATTCCCCCGGTCATTTTGCTTTGATAAAGCGTATGATCAGCTTCGCCGGCCGTACCAACAATCCAGATATGATATTCTTGCAGTAATCGCATGGTTCGCGCCAGATTAGTGACCCGAATTAACGGAACCGTTTCTGCTGCACCGCATGCAACTTTCTTGGCGACGGCATTTAACGCTGCGGAGCGGTCTTTTGGAACAATCACAGCGGCGACACCGGCAGCATCAGCACTCCGTAAACACGCACCGAGATTATGGGGGTCAGTGACGCCATCGAGAATAAGGATCAACGGTTTCTCGATATTCTCAAGTAGGTCGGGTAAGTCCCCTTCCTGATATTGACGTCCAGGTTTTACTAACGCGAGAATACCTTGATGAACAGCACCTTCAGATGCTTCATCTAACCATTGCCGAGTAGCAACTTGTAGCGTAATACCCTGTGATTCCAACTGCTGAATCAACGGTTGTAGGCGGCGATCGTCACGACCTTTTAAGATAAAGACCTGTTGGAAGCGCTGAGGTTGGCGTTCCAGTAAGGCTTGAACCGCGTGGATGCCAAAAATTTTTTCACTCATAGTTTTTCTATCAATTACCTTGAGGTGGCTGGCAACAAAACATTGCCAGCATATTCTGCTTGCTCTTATTCTGAGCGACTTTTCTTCGCACTACGTTTAGCTTTTGTAGCTTCCGCTATTTTACGGGTTTTTTCAGAGACTTTTTTAGATTTTTTCTTTGCCGTTTTAGGATGGCTATCGCTGGCTTTTTGCTTCGTTCCACGAAAAGTACTGTCTGGCTCGAAATTCGCTTTTTTCGCTCCCTTCCGACGTTTTTTTACTGTGTCAGAGGTTGCTTTCTTCGCGCGATCCTTTTCGGTTTTACCCTCGCCGCGGGCCTTTCGCTGACTTGAGATCAATGCAAAATCGATCTTACGCTCATCCATATGTACCGCATCGACTCTAACTTCAACAGTGTCACCGAGACGGAATACCTGCCCACTGGCTTCACCTGTTAATCGTTGGCCAATTTGGTCGTAACGGTAATAGTCGTTATCAAGGGTTGATACATGAACTAAGCCATCAATGAAAAGATCCGCAAGACGAACGAAAAAGCCAAAATTGGTTACACTAGAGATAACACCTGTAAACGCGTTTCCAACTTGGTCTTGCATAAAGTCGCATTTTAGCCAGTCAGCCACATCACGGGTTGCTTCATCAGCCCGGCGCTCCGTCAATGAACAGTGCTGACCCAGTTGTAACATTTGCTGCATATCATAATGACAGCCCCCCCCTGCGGTAACCGTCTCAACCGCCTGACCTTCTGCTTTAGCAATCAAATACTTGAGTGAGCGATGAAGCAATAAATCAGGGTAACGACGAATTGGCGAAGTAAAATGTGCATAGGAGGTTAAGGCTAGACCAAAGTGACCACGATTTTCTGGATCATAAATCGCCTGTTTCATAGAACGCAGCAGCATGGTTTGTAACATTTCTGCATCCGGACGCTCCGCAACCGCCTCGAGGAGTTGTGCATAATCTAACGGCGTTGGTTTATTCCCCCCACCAAGTGTTAAACCTAGTTCCCCTAATACTTTACGGAAACTTTTAATACTTTCGTCTGTCGGACGGTCATGGTCACGGAATAGCACAGGTTCTTGATATTTCTCGGCAAACCGTGCGGAGGCAATATTTGCCAAAATCATACATTCTTCGATTAATTTATGAGCAGGGTTACGGCGTAGACGCTCAACACGCTCAATACGGCGCTCTGCATTAAAAATAAACTTAGGCTCTTCCGTCTCAAAAGAAATACCGCCACGTTGGCTACGTGCTGTCTCCAACACTTGGTACATAGCGTAAAGCTCCTCGAGATCGTTAACCCGAGCAGCGTACTGTTCACGCAGAGCTTCGTCGCCTTCTAAAATTGACCAGACTTTATTATAGGTCAATCGCGCGTGAGAGTTCATAACCGCTTCGTAATGTTTGTAACCGGTAAGTTTACCGCGTGCTGAAATCGTCATTTCACACACTAAGCAGAGGCGATCCACTTGAGGATTGAGTGAACATAGACCGTTTGACAGAACTTCTGGAAGCATCGGTACAACTTGGGTTGGAAAATAGACCGACGTCCCTCGTTTCTCCGCTTCGTGGTCAAGGGCCGTTCCCGGACGCACATAATAAGTCACATCAGCAATCGCTACCCATAATCGCCATCCACCCCCACGTTTTTTCTCACAGTAGACGGCATCATCGAAGTCGCGTGCATCTTCCCCATCGATGGTGACTAGTGGTAGTTGACGTAAATCAACACGCCCCTGTTTAGCACTTTCCGGGACAACTTCACTCAGATGATTGATTTCAGCATCGACGTCACTCGGCCATTCATTCGGGATTTCATGAGTACGCAGCGCCATATCAACGGCTAAGCTAGTCCCCATTTCATCACCAAGAATTTCAGTAATTTTTCCGATCGCTTTCATTCTACGTGTTGGGCGTTTCTCTAGGGTAACCACCACAACAGCACCCATACGAGCCTGCATAGTAGGATCGGCTTCAATTAAGATATCAAAACTTAAACGACTGTCATCCGGGACAACGAACCCAGCGCCAGCATCGGTAAAGTAACGCCCAACGATTTGTGGATTACGCGGTTCCACGACCCTAACCATTCTCGCTTCACGTCGACCTTTACGGTCTGCTCCCATCGGTTGCGCGAGAATAATATCGCCGTGTAAACAGAGCTTCATCTGTTCTGCAGAAAGATAAAAGTCGTCTTTATAGCCTTCTGCACGCAAAAAACCGTATCCGTCACGGTGGCCAATCACTTTTCCGCGAATCAAATCTAAACGTTCAGGTAAGACATAACATTGACGACGGGTGAAAACTAACTGACCATCACGCTCCATCGCTCTTAATCGACGGCGTAAAGCCTCAAGTTGCTCTTCGCTCGTTATGTTTAGTTCTGCCGCAATCTCATCACGGCGAGCAGGTGTTTCTCGCTTCTCTAAATGGGCGAGAATAAACTCGCGGCTAGGGATCGGATTTTCATATTTTTCCGTTTCCCGCTGTATAAAAGGATCTTGTGACATAGGGTCCTCCAATGTCTTTAAAATAAGTTCTCTACGGTATTTTCAACATTGAAAATCCGTTTTAAGTTCCAGCCACCCGCGATATCTACCAAGGTATCACTCACTCGCTTAGCAATAAATTTATTCATCGCTTTTGAGAGTACTCTGCTCAGATGACAGGACGATGTAATTAAGCAAAGGTCGCTATCAACCTGTTGTCGGGATTTCAAAGTGCCCAGAACATCCCCGATATTGTTCTGTTTTACCAGCCGAGTAAGGCCAATTCGATTGGTTTTTCGCCGGCTAGATTTAATAAAGGCTTCACGACTCAGCTTAGGAATCATGATGCCCCTCTGCTGATAAGGGATAAAATAATGCGTAGTCGTTTTAGTGACTAATCTCGCGGATTCCACGGGTAAATTAACCATGAAAATTAATGTACATAACTTGTTATCAGTAAGACTGGTCAGTTGCACATCAATCCCAATAATATTCCGGAGAAAAAGATAATTGGTCCAATAAAATTATAAACCAATATCGATAGTGCGGGCCTTTTGTTTTCAGGTCAATACATAGGGAACAATACGAGGAAGATTTAATCAGGCAGGTCAGAAAAACAATGGCCGATTTAAGACCGGCCATTCTTATAACATTAGCTGTCAAACGGATCTCTTAAGATCATTGTTTCACTACGATCCGGACCTGTAGAAATAATATCGACAGGAATACCGGTTAATTCTTCAATGCGCTTAATGTAATTCAGCGCGGCTTGTGGCAGACCGTCACGGGTTTTTACCCCGAAAGTCGTCTCATCCCAACCCGGCATTGTTTCATAAATCGGGGTAAGGCCTTCCCAATTTTCTGCTGCTAGCGGCGTAGTATCAACTTCTTTACCGTTCGGTAAACGATAACCAACACAGATTTTCACTTCTTTTAAACCGTCTAAAACATCCAGTTTAGTTAGACAAAAACCTGAAAGAGAGTTGATTTGCACAGCACGACGTACTGCAACAATATCCAGCCAACCGGTACGACGGCGGCGTCCAGTCGTTGCACCGAACTCATTACCTTTTTTACCTAAGAATTCACCGATATCATCGAAAAGTTCAGTCGGGAATGGACCAGCACCCACGCGGGTCGAGTAGGCTTTGACAATGCCCAGCACGTAATCAATATAGCGAGGGCCAAGACCACATCCGGTCGCAACACCACCCGCCGTAGTGTTTGAGGAGGTCACATAAGGGTAAGTACCGTGATCGATATCGAGAAGCGTACCCTGAGCACCTTCAAACATCATAAAGTCGCCACGTAAGCGCGCTTTATCGAGCAGGTCTGAAACATCGACAACCATTGAGGTCAATATGTCAGCCATCGCTAGAGTATCATTTAAGATAGCGTCGTAATCGACAGCAGGTTCTTTGTAGTAATGCACCAGTTGGAAATTGTAGTATTCAACAATTTCTTTCAGCTTAACGGCAAAACCTTCTTTATCAAAAAGGTCGCCAACGCGTAAGCCACGGCGAGCCACTTTGTCTTCGTAAGCAGGACCAATGCCCCGGCCAGTTGTACCAATTGCTTTTGCGCCACGTGCTTTCTCACGTGCCATATCCATAGCAACATGATATTGCAAGATCAAAGGACAGGCTTCAGAAATCAGCAAACGTTCACGTACTGGGACACCACGATCTTCCAGGCCTTTCATCTCTTTCATCAGAGCTTCTGGAGAGAGCACGACACCATTACCGATGATACTAGTAACGTTATCACGCAGGATACCTGAAGGAATTAAGTGAAGAACGGTTTTTTCACCGTTGATGACAAGCGTATGACCTGCATTGTGTCCACCTTGATAACGGACGACATACTTTGCACGCTCAGTCAGCAAATCTACAATTTTACCTTTGCCTTCGTCACCCCATTGGGTGCCAAGTACGACAACATTATTACCCATTTTCTAAAACCATTGATTGCTTAAAAATGGATTCTACCACCAGCTTTTATCGGTTTCAGCTTTTTTAATAGTCGAAATTCGCTTTTTTCTTAACACCTTAATTTTTCACCAAAAAAAAACAGTAATTAGCACGATCACTCAACTGTCTACTTATTTACCATATAAAATATTACTAACCCTGCCACCACAAAGGCACCACCAAAGCGCCTTAATAACTTTTCTGGTGAGCTAATAAGAGTAATGATACCTCTTTTCCAGACCTTAGGCAGTAACATTGGGCCAAGTCCTTCCACAATTAAAAACAATGAAACGGCTGTCCATATCGCTGAATGCATGAGGATTCCTTGACATAAAAAAGAGGCGGTAACATCACCGCCCTCTAGTTTACTCGGAATTAAAGTTAAATACAGTGCTATGGCGATTTCATAAAGCGTAAAAACTCGCTATCAGCATCTAAAAAAAGCAACGAATTACTCGATTGAAAACTCTTTTCATAGGCCGAGAGTGAGCGTAAAAAGCTAAAAAATTGTGGGTCTTGAGAGTAGGTTGTAGCAAATATAGCAGCGGCTTCAGCTTCACCTTCCCCGCGCAGAATTAAAGCCTGCTTCTGTGCCTCAGATAACGTTTTAGTGACACCATAATCAGCTTGAGCACGCAGTTTTTCAGCTTCCTCTTTACCTTGCGAACGCTGACTCCTCGCTACTGATTCACGTTCAGCCCGCATACGATTAAAGATAGCTTCTGACACTTCTGCGGGTAGGTTAATTTGCTTAATTCGTACATCGACAACATCAATCCCTAACGCAGCCATACTGTTGACGTGCAGATTATCAACCTCGGCCGGATCAACCTGTGTTGGCATACCAAGATCGCTCTCATCCTGTTCCACGTTAGCACTGCCTTTATTCAGGGTATCCCTCACATCGGTCGTCAGCCGTCCACGCGAATCGGTCACTATATCTTTAACATCAAGTCTGCCTATTTCCGAACGTAGCCGATCACTAAATTTACGTTTTAACAATAGTTCAGCACGTGATAGATCACCCCCACCTGTAGCCAGATAGTAACGACTAAAATCACTGATTCGCCATTTGATATAAGAATCCACGATCAGATCTTTTTTCTCTTTAGTGACAAAACGATCGGCTTGATTATCTAGGGTCTGAATACGGGCATCCAAGATTTTAACAGTGGAGACTAGTGGCCACTTTACATGCAATCCCGGCTGGTAAACCACAGGGATACTTTGCTCATCGCGCAGTACCTTACCAAAACGAACGACAATGCCACGGCCACCTTCTGGAATAATGAACCATGCATTGCATAACACAACGAACACACTTAAACAGATTGCCAGTACGACTTTACTCATTATCACGCCCTCCTTGGCGATAGAAATCTCCTAAGTGCCGTCCATCAACGCCAAATTCTGTTTTTTCACTTTCGGATGACCCCACCGATGGTGGATGTTCTTGGCGTTTGAAGAGTTGATCTAAAGGAAGCAAAGTTACCGTATTACCATGCTGGCCATTAAGTACCTTGGGAGTACCTGCGAGAATTTTTTCCATCGTTTCAATATAAAGGCGCTGTTTGGTGACCGCAGGCGCCGCACGATATTCCGGTAAAATTTTACTAAATCGGGCAGCCTCACCTTCTGCTTCAAGTACCGTTCTTGCTTTATATGCCCGGGCATCTTCAAGAATACGTTGGGCTTGTCCGTTGGCCCTAGGCTGAACTTCATTGGCATAGGCTTCTGCTTCTCTGACGTACTGCTCACGGTTTTCGCGAGCGGCAATCGCATCATCAAAAGCCGCCTTCACCTCTTCAGGCGGGCGAGCGGCTTGGAAGTTAACATCCAAGACCGCTAGCCCCATTTGATAAGGCAGTATTGTCTGTTCGATTTCGCGTTGAGTCTCACTACGCACCACCGTTCGACCCTCTGTTAGCACGCGATCCATCGTTGACCGTCCAATCACGCCACGTAACGCGCTATCGGTCGCCTGGCGTAAACTATCTTCCGCATTAACCACGGAATAGAGATAACGCTCTGGATCAACTACGCGATATTGTACGTTCATTTCTACTCGTACCACATTCTCATCTGCTGTAAGCATACTGCCGGTTGTCGCCAATTCCTTCACTGAGGCCACATTGACAGCCGTCACTCGGTCAATAAAAGGTGGGTGCCAATTAAGACCAGGCTGAACTAAGTGATGAAATTTTCCTAATCGTGTGACGACGCCACGTTCTGCTTCACCAATTGTATAGAAACCGCTTACAAACCACAGGCCAGATAGGACGATGACGATAGGTAACACTAAAAGCAGATAGTTTTTATTGTTTAACGGGGGGGTACCTCCATGACGGTGTTTTACGCGGAAAAAACATTTCGTCAGATAGTGACGAATCAGTTTATCCAGATCCGGCGGGCCATGTTGTAAACTTGCATGTTGAGAATCAGCGCCGCTATTGTGCGCGAGAGGACGGTATCGGGTTTCCTGATTACCCGGGTGTTTCCACATCATACTAATCTCCATTTAGTGACATTGTGGAGGCCCCAAACTAGGGGCCGAAAAACTTATTTTATAACGTAGCTTGATAATGAAGGATACTGTTTACCCAAGCGATGCCATTCAACGATCGGCAAACGAACATGTAAGCCGATTGAGCCGTCATCTTGATTCCATTCTTCTCTAATAGCATCAAGCTGATAAAAACGACTACGCAAACGCCCTGCTTCCGGTGGAAGGCAAAGCGTATGCTGAGCAATCTCGCCTGAAAGGCGTTCAGAAAGCGCCTGCCAAAGTAACGATAAACCGACACCACTTTGGGCGGATAACCATACTCTAATAGGCACTCCCTCTTCATTACGATCAATACGCGGTTCAAAACCCTCTAATTGATCGATCTTATTCATAATATGAAGAGTCGGGATGTCATCCGCCTCAATTTCGGCGAGCACTTCATCGACCGCATCGATATTTTCGTTGACCCGGAGATCAGCGGCATCAATCACATGTAATAACAGTGTCGCTTCACGTGTCTCTTGTAACGTCGCCTTAAATGCCGCCACAAGATCGTGCGGTAGGTGACGAATAAAGCCGACCGTATCGGCTAATACAACTTCACCCACATCTGTGACCGCCAATCGCCGTAATGTCGGATCGAGTGTGGCAAAGAGCTGATCAGCAGCATAAACGTCGGCAGAGGTTATACTGTTAAAGAGCGTAGATTTCCCAGCATTGGTATAACCCACTAGCGAAACTGTTGGAATATCCGCTTTTGCACGTGCTTGTCGCCCTTGCTCACGTTGCTTTTCGACACGCTGTAATCGAGAAAGAATCAACGTAATTCGATTACGTAATAAACGCCTATCCGTTTCGAGCTGTGTTTCTCCCGGGCCGCGTAAGCCAATACCGCCTTTCTGGCGTTCAAGGTGGGTCCATCCTCGTACTAAACGGGTCGCTAAATGGCGTAACTGCGCTAATTCAACTTGTAGCTTGCCTTCGTGCGTTCGGGCGCGCTGCGCAAAGATATCTAAGATTAAGCCTGTGCGATCGATAACCCGACACTCGCATAATCGTTCTACATTTCGCTCTTGAGCAGGGCTCAAAGCATGATCAAAAATGACAACGCTTGCACCGGTCGCTTTTACCGCCTGAGCGATCTCTTCAGCTTTACCTTCGCCAACGAAGTATTTGGGGTGTGGGGATTTACGACTTCCCGTAATAACTTGAAGGGTTTCAACCCCCGCGGAAGAAACGAGAGTTTCAAACTCTTGCAAATCTTCACTTTCTTTATCTTGAGAAAACCAGATATGAACTAAGACGGCCTGTTCGCCGGCATCATAACGCTCAAACAAGCGAGAACCTCACTAAAAGGTGGACAACCAGAGAGCCTAAACCCCCTGGTCGAAAGAAAATTACTCTGCAGACTCGCCATCATGGTGTGAACCCGTACCAGCAGTTCCATTATTATGATAATTGCTGCTACCTGGTGCATTAGTATGGTGAGAGACAGGGCGTGATGGCACAACTGTTGAAATGGCGTGCTTATAGACCATTTGGCTAACAGTATTTTTTAATAAGATGACGAACTGATCGAAAGACTCAATTTGCCCTTGAAGTTTAATACCGTTCACCAAGTAAATTGAGACAGGTACACGCTCGCGACGCAAAGCGTTTAAAAACGGGTCTTGTAGTGATTGCCCTTTAGCCATTCTATCTTTTCCTTATACGTTCGTAGTGTAATTATTATAGAGTTTAAAAGCCGTTATGACATACCATGCCTGAAGATTCCAAATAATCAATCAGTTATAGCACGAATAACGTTCAAAACTTTGTCACGAGCCTGATCGGGTTGTAGGCTATCAAGCCAAACAAGTGAATCCCACCCTCGTAACCATGTCATTTGTCGCTTAGCCAACTGGCGGGTGGCACATATGCCACGGAAAACCATTTCATTATAATCTATTTCGCCTTCAAGCCATGACCACATTTGTCGATAACCGACACAACGTATTGACGGCATATCCACATGAAGATCCCCACGCTGATAGAGCGCTTTAACTTCTTGTTCAAATCCTTCATCGAGCATTTGCTGGAAACGCTGTTCAATCCGTTGGTGTAGTACCTCACGAGCTTGAGGAGCAATAGCAAACTGAAACACTTCGTAGGGAAGAGCTTCTCCTGCTGTTTCAGTTAACTCTGTTAGAGTTTTACCTGAAATACGAAAAACTTCCAGTGCTCGCGTCAGTCTTTGCGGATCATTAGGATGAATTCTTTTTCCTGCCTTTGGATCTATCAGACAAAGTTCTCGGTGAAGAGTTTCCCAGCCTTCTAATTTTGCTCGCTGTTCCAGTTGGTGACGAATGTCAGGATCGGCAGAAGGTAACGGGGACAGCCCTTCGAGTAAGGCCTTAAAATAAAGCATTGTCCCACCGACCAAAATAGGAATCGCTCCACGCTCGGTAATTTCGGCCATCTTTTGTAGCGCATCACGACGAAAATCCGCCGCAGAATAACTTTGGCTAGGATCAATCAAATCCAGTAAATGATGAGGGGCGGCAGCCTGTTCTGCTACCGTTGGTTTTGCGGTACCAATATCCATTCCCCGGTAGACTAAAGCCGAATCAACACTGATAATTTCAACGGGTAATGTTTGTGCAAGCTCGATAGCCAAGGCCGTTTTACCCGAAGCCGTCGGACCCATAATAAAAATGGCTTTCGGTAATTGCGGTATCAATTCATTCATTTAATAATGCTTCAAAATAAGAGTCTAAGTCTACGGGTTGAACAAGACCTGCTGGCGGTGATACAACATGTCCCGGTACAAGCCGTTCTAAATCGGCTAATAATGTAATCGCTTGAGAATGTGTCCATGTCTCGTCAATAGTGACGCTTTTTTCAGCTAACCACGTCGCTAAAGCCAGTGGCCGATCTTCAGTTTGCTGAGACAACCACTCTATCATTTCTGGAATCAAAATTTGTAAATTTTGCGAGCGCAAAGGTAAAGGTACCGCGCGTAGCGTGCTGTATTGACCATCGCTATGTAACTCAATACCAAAGTGCTGTAAGAACGCTGTTTTATCAGTAATGATCTGCTTTTCTTTTGCCGTACATTTCACTCTTAAAGGAATAAGCAACGGTTGCGAAACAAGGGGTTGAGTTTCAGGATAAAGCTGCTGTGTTAGCACTAACTTTGCCGCTTTTGCTAGTGCCAGTAACGCTAACCCATTCTTATTTTCAAGCAACGCAAAACGCTGTTGGCAGACCGTCAGCACTCGGCCAAAACTATGTAAATGTCCCTCTAATGGCTCAGCGTTAGACTCTACCGACAAGGCATCACGACTGACCTCTTGTGCTTGGAGCGTCGAACTCACTAAACGTTGGTAAACTTCCGCCTCTTTCTTACGATAAGGTTCCGGCAAGGAATGATGACGCCCGGATGCAGATCCACTTGGCTGAGCAAACATATTTTTGCCTGCCGCTGTTCGATTTTCGGCGATAACCGGCTGAGAAAGTGATGAAGCCTGATGCTCTTCATGTACAGATTGAATATCGGCCGGTGTCAGCGCACTGGTAATGCCTTGATAAATGAAATCATGTACGAGACGCGATTGATGGAAACGCACTTCATGTTTTGCAGGATGCACATTGACGTCAACCTGATGCGGATCAACCGTTAAAAAAAGGACATAAGCGGGTATTTGCTGTTGTCCGATATGCTCTTGATAGGCTTGACGAATAGCATGATTAATAAGCTTATCTCGCATCATTCGGCCATTCACGTAACAGTATTGAATTTCAGTGGCTGTCTGGACATGACTTGGAGAGATAACCCATCCTTCAATACCCAAACTATCGTGTTGCCAATCAATATGCACTGCCTGCGAGACAAAACTTGAACCGCAAATTGCACTCAACCGCTGCTGCTTCTGCTTCTCATTGTTTGCTACACGATAATGCCGCGTCTGTTTTCCATTATGCGTCAATATAAATTCAACATCGAAACGTGCAAGAGCAATACGTCGAATAACCTCGTCGATATGGGTAAACTCAGTCTTTTCGGTACGCAAAAACTTGCGGCGCGCTGGCGTATTATAAAACAAGTCGAGAACTTCAAGGGTTGAACCACGAGGATGAGCGGCAGGTTTTAAACTAACATTCATCTCCCGTCCTTCGGCGTAGGCTTGCCAAGCCTCATTTTGGTTTTCAGGACGAGAGGTTAGCGTTAACCGAGAGACTGAGCTGATACTGGCCAGCGCTTCCCCCCTAAAGCCTAAGCTCATAATCGCCTCGAGATCATCAAGAGAGGCGATTTTACTGGTCGCATGTCGCGCAAGTGCTAATTCAAGTTGGTCTTTAGCTATTCCGTAGCCATTATCCCTAATCGCAATCCGTTTTGTACCACCCTTATCGATCTCGATATGGATACGGGTAGCACCCGCATCAAGACTGTTTTCAATCAGCTCTTTGACCACAGAGGCCGGGCGCTCCACTACTTCCCCAGCCGCGATTTGGTTAGCCAACTGCGGCGGTAAAATCTGAATAGGCATTCTAGATCCTCAGCAACGTTCGATGCATCAAGGCAATGGAATAATTAAGGTTTGCCCTAACATCACGTTTGCGGAACGCAGATTATTCCTAGCAATGATAGCTTGGGCACTCACACCGTATTTCAATGCTATCGCGTTTAACGAGTCGCCCCGTATGACTTTATGTTTAATCATCTTAGCAGCAGGGGAGACTACCGGCGCACTCGTATCGATTCGTAAACGCTGACCCACCCATACCGTGGACTTTTTCAATCGATTTTGTACGATAATAGCTTTGGTACTAACACCGTAATGTGCTGCAATACCCGACAATGTCTCTCCCCGCTGTACGGTATGCACAGTGGATTGTAGTTTCACCGTCGCTGAAGGCGTACTTGGCGTAAGCGGACGATTTTCAGTCGTCGCAATGTGTTGATAAGGATGGCTACGAAAATAGGCACGTAACCCTCGGTATATCGCATGAGCTATTTTGTTTTGATATGCAGGGCTACCTAATAGTTTCTCTTCTTGAGCATTACTGATAAAACCTGTTTCAACCAATAGCGACGGAATATCTGGCGAACGAAGCACGCCTAAACTCGCATGTTCCGGTAAACGTTTATGTAATGGCGTGACCGGACGAAGATTTTGCAATACTTTTACCGCAACATCATAACCCACTCGCTGTGAATGACCGAATTGAAGATCGAGTACGGCTTGGCTGAGATAAGGGTCAGATTGACTATTCGCCAATAAATCACCCGCCCCTCCTAATAATTCCGATTGTTTTTCCGTCTGCTCTAGCCAGTTTGCCATTTCTGAGTTTGCGCGGCGATTCGACAATACCCAAACGGATGCCCCGCTCACTGAATGTACGGGCGCAGAGTCGGCATGTATAGAGATTAATACACTAGCATTTTCTTTACGGGCAACATCTGAGCGACCCATTACCGAGATAAAATAATCGCCTTTTCGAGTCATCACCGGTTTAAACATTGGATCGGCATCAAGAAGGGCCTTCAATTTATGGGCAATAGCAATAGTGACATTTTTTTCTTTCAGTCCATGTTGCCCAATGGCACCCGGATCTTGTCCTCCATGGCCTGCATCAATTGCCACGATCACCACTTGATTGCGAGTGACTTTCCCCCCAGGATAACTGGTAGTGTTTGAATTAGTGACGATTGTTTTAGCCGGAGTAAAAGGATTTTTATCGGCCTTTGTTGTCGCTATTTTCGCCGAGAGTGGCGTTTTACTCGTTAGGGTAATCACTGTCTGCCAGAGTTTACCCTTTTGCTGAGTCGTAACTGTGGCTTTGGAGGACTGAGTTAATTCAACGACCAAGCGGACCGCCTTATTATTTGGCGGCTGGCTGGTGCGAATACGCGTGACTAAATTTGCCCCACTAAAATTCAGCGGCAGTCCTTTGATGACTCCACTTTCATGAATATCCATCACAAAACGCTCAGGTCGATGGAGATCAAACCAAGATACCGTTGGTTTATCAGCGAAATTCAACGTAAGAATCGATTGTATTTCACGATTGTCGACCTGAATCTCGGAAAGTGGTGCCGCCAGACTTACATAACTCATTAAGCAACCCAAGACGACTAAAATCAGCCGCCGAAATAACGTCATGCCTCTTCCCCATCGGCAGCTATATGCTGTAACAAAACATCCCCCCAAGACGAGCTAGCGGTTATTTCAGCTTTTCGTCCATCATCTTGATAGTGTAAGACTACCGTCAGATCAGGAGAAGGCAGGAGACCGGCTCCCTGTTGTGGCCACTCCACTAAACAGAGGCTGTCACCAGTAAAGTAGTCGCGCACCCCCATAAATTCGAGCTCTTCGGGGTCAGCTAAACGATAAAGGTCAAAATGATAAGCTAAACGGCCGTGAATGTCGTAAGGTTCAACCAGTGTATAAGTGGGGCTTTTAACATTACCTTGATGACCTAAAGCTTGCAGAAAACCTCGACTAAACGTTGTTTTCCCTGCCCCTAAATCACCCACTAAATAAATAATGGTGCCTTTATCACTGGCTTTTGCTAATTGCGCCCCCAAGGCTAAAGTTGCCGATAAATCGGCAAGGATCACTGTTTTTGTAGTCATGTTAATCATCGTTATCGTGAAGTGGATTGACGCTTATTCTTAGTTTATCAACCACATCCAGAGCAAGCATACCGCGCATTCCATTATCTTCTGCCACTAAGTCTGCCGCATGGCCATGTGCCACAACGCCCGCCCTCGCAGCATGGGATAATTCTAGGCCTTGCCCAATAAAGGCTGTTATTACGCCGGTCAGTACATCCCCCATCCCCCCCGTCGCCATGCCCGGGTTTCCAACATACGCAATAGCGGGAGAGAACGAATCATCGGCTATAATAGTACCCGCCCCCTTGAGGACGGCTATCCCACCAAAACGTTCAACCAGTCGATTCGCTGCGGATAATCGATCCGCTTCGACTTCAGCAATCGAAATGCCTAATAACCGAGCCGCTTCTCCAGGATGTGGAGTCAAGACCCGATTTTGACGTTTATCGGGGTCGATTGCTAGGAGGTTTAACGCATCTGCATCCCATAACATGATTTTTTTACTTAATTTTACCTGATTTAGTGCATTTTTCGCCCAGTCGGATTGTCCCAAACCCGGCCCAATCGCAATAACGTCGGCCCACTCAAGGGCTGCGTTTAAAGATTCGGGGGTCAACTCGGCAACCATAAGTTCAGGTCTTGCCGTCAAGATGGGCATAATAGTAGAGTGATGCGTAAGTACCCGAACTAAGCCTGCCCCACTACGCAAAGCGGCTTCGCCACTCAATCGTATTGCTCCTGCCGAGCCTTCAGCACCACCGATTAATACAACTTTACCCATATCCCCTTTATGTGCACTGGCAGCTCTCTGAGGTAGCCAAGTACATAAATCTTGGCCGGTGAGACACTGGATGGGTGCGGTCAGATCGGAACACCAATTGCCAAACCCTAAGTCAGCCAAATAGAGTTTTCCAGTATGATCGCGCCCCTTACCTGTTAATAGCCCCGGTTTTAGTGTTATGAAAGTCAGGGTCGAACTGGCATAAATTGCCCGCCCTAATGGCTGTCCTGTCTGAGCATCTAAACCAGAAGGAATATCGACTGAGACAACAGGGGCGCGATGAGTATTCACTCGATCAATCAAAGATTGTATTTCTGTCTGTGGCGCGTGTCGAAGACCGATACCATAGAGGGCATCAACAACTAAGTCGATATCTGTCGGCCAAGGGTCGTAAGGGGTAAGAGAGGGATTCTGCTGTCCGACTTGCCAGATTGAGTGGGCTTGGGTGGCTTCACTCGGTCGCTCTCGATAGAGACTCGCCTCAACGACAGTCGTTTTCACCCCCGCCTGTCTGAGTAAATATGCCAGGACAAACCCATCACCACCATTATTACCTCTACCGCATAACACTAGGCAATGTTGTGTTGTCGCATAATGTTGCGAGATAAGGGCCAATAATGCCTCGCCCGCCCGCCACATTAATTGGTAAGGAGAACACTTTGCGCGCTGGCACAAATGCTGCTCAAGCTCCGCTATTTGCTGTACAGGCCAACAATCACTCGGCAGCTGATCACTTATCATTGATATTGCACGCATGTTACCTCCCCCACTTATAAGTAGTACCCAACTTTCGACACATAGAAGTAAGAATAATAGGTCTAATTTATGCTAAGCGACAGAAATACAAAGATAATTGTCCTGTGAATAGATTTTTTATCTCGAGGGGGGACAACCCTAATATTATTTTAGAGAAAAAAAATAATAATAATTAAATCAATTGATTATCGAATATTGAGCCGCAATAGTGGACGACAAAAAAGGAATAACGACCTGTGGATAAGTCTGTTGAAAATAACAATGAAACTAACAAAGATTGAAGGAGAGACGTGAGAAACGTCACTTCATAGGAATGATAAAATGCTTGAAAAATTTGGAGCGGGAAACGAGATTCGAACTCGCGACCCCGACCTTGGCAAGGTCGTGCTCTACCAACTGAGCTATTCCCGCACCGACACAGTAAAATATTCTCTACCGTTATGGGGTGCGAATTATACGAGAATAATTTACCTACGCAACCCCCCAGACACCGCTTTTTTTATTTTTTTGTGCCAACTGCCGAATAACTCGGCAGTTTGTATAGTTATTATTCTAATGCCCTACAGTTTTATAAAGTTTTCGCGGTAAAAGGCCAACTCGGCGATAGATTCACGAATATCATCCAATGCTTGATGCGTACCTTTTTTATGAAACTGCGGTAAGATTTCGGGTTTCCAACGACGCGCCAGCTCTTTTAGCGTACTCACATCAATGGCGCGATAGTGGAAATAGCTTTCCAACTGCGGCATATAGTTGACTAAAAATCGACGATCTTGGCCTATAGAGTTGCCGCAAATCGGTGAGCAATTTTCCGGTACCCACTGTTTTAAAAATTCGATCGTTAAGGCTTGAGCATCCGCTTCCGTTACAGTGCTCTGTTTCACACGCGAAACCAATCCACTTTGTGTATGAGTATTGACGTTCCACTCATCCATTAACGCTAACTGCTCATCGGTTTGATGGATCGCTAAAACGGGGCCTTCGGCTAATACCGTTAAGTGTGCATCGGTAACAATAGTGGCAATCTCAATGATTCTATCCCGAAGCGGATCGAGCCCTGTCATTTCTAAATCAATCCAAACAAGATTATCTTTACTTTGTGTTGTCATCGCGTTCCCTTACCCGCTAAATTCGCCATTTGTTCACATTAAGGTGTATCATAGACCTTTTGCCCACCTAGGGCGAAATATCATGTTATGTGAGAGGTTATGTGAGTAAAAATAAACTATCAAAAGGCCAGCAAAGGCGTGTTAATGCCAACCATCAACGTCGGTTACAACAACGTGAAGGAAAAGCGGAACCGGATGATAGCCTATTTGCTGAACCTCAAGATGGCCGCGTTATTAGCCGTTTCGGTATGCATGCGGATGTCGAAGATCCACAAGGCAAAATTTGGCGCTGTAATCTACGCCGTACAATTCGTTCGCTGGTCACCGGTGATCGTGTCGTCTGGCGTGCGCCTTTAGAAGGACAAGGTAAAGGGATTGTTGAAGCGGTATATGACCGTCAGTCTGTGCTGACGCGCCCCGATTACTATGATGGTATCAAACCTATTGCGGCAAATATCGACCAAATCATCATTGTCTCCGCCATATTGCCTGAGTTGTCTTTAAATATTATTGACCGTTATTTAGTGGCTTGCGAGACACTGAATGTTGCCCCACTACTGGTATTAAATAAAACCGACTTACTCGATGATGAGGCCATAGCATTTGTCGATGAGCAAATGGCTATTTATCAAGATATTGGTTATCAAGTTTTGAAAGTCTCTAGCCATCAGCGTGAAGGCCTAGTACCTCTCGAAGAAGCACTGACCGATCGCGTAAGTATTTTTGCAGGTCAGTCGGGAGTTGGAAAATCCAGTCTGCTCAATGCACTACTCGGTTTCAATGCGATAGATAATAACGCTATTTTAACCAACGATGTGTCCGATAATTCGGGGTTAGGTCAACATACCACCACAGCGGCTCGGCTCTATCATTTCCCACAGGGTGGAGATGTTATCGATTCTCCAGGTGTCCGTGAGTTTGGTTTATGGCATTTAGAGCCGGAACAAATCACCCAAGGGTTTGTCGAATTTAAACCGTATCTCGGCCTGTGCAAATTTAGAGATTGCAAACACCTTGATGATCCAGGGTGCGCGTTACGTCACGCGGTTGAAATCGGTGAGATTGATGAACAACGTTTCGAGAATTATCATCGCATCTTAGAAAGTATGTCTTCGGTGAAGATAAGAAAAAATTTCAGCAGTAAAGAGTAAACACTACCAAGGCTAAGTCCTTACATCATTTCCTTTCTCTATTGTGGGGCATTTGCCCTACGAAGGTTTAGACCGATATTATGTACGCCAGGAGGCGACCGTGTTAGACAAGTTAAAATTAGGTATCAACGCCATCCTTCCTAAAAGACAACTCACCGAGCTGGCTGGCTGGGGAGCAAGTCGGCAAGCAGGTTGGTTAACCAAAGCGGTAATCGACATATTTGTCTGGTACTACAAAGTTAATATGCAAGAAGCCGCAAATCCCAATACCGCGAGCTATCGTACCTTTAATGACTTTTTTGTCCGTCCTTTAAAAGATGAAGCACGGCTCATCGATCATGCCCCGAATATATTGATCCAACCCGCCGACGGTGCGGTCAGTCAATGTGGACGAATTGATGAGAACCAGATATTTCAGGCTAAGGGCCACTATTATTCGCTAGAGGCACTGCTTGCCGGTAATGAAGAGCGTGCACGCCATTTCTATAACGGTCAATTTGTGACAACCTACCTTGCACCACGTGACTATCATCGTGTACACATGCCATGCAATGGTATCCTTCGTGAAATGGTTTACGTTCCTGGTGATCTTTACTCAGTGAATCCGTTAACAGCACAAAATATTCCTAACTTATTTGCACGTAACGAACGCGTTATCTGCTATTTCGATACGGATATAGGGCCGATGGTACAAATTCTTGTCGGCGCGACTATTGTTGGAAGTATCGAAACTGTTTGGGCCGGTACAATTACACCTCCCCGTGAAGGGATTATTCAACGCTGGCACTACCCTCACGCCGATGAAAAAGGCGCAGTTGTGTTGCTCAAGGGACAAGAAATGGGACGCTTCAAGTTGGGATCAACGGTGATCAACTTGTTCCCACCCAATCAAGTACGTTTGAGTGAAGCGTTAGAAGCTCAAGCCCCTACACGATTAGGACAACCTTTAGCAGAAAATATTGCCGACAAGCACGTTAAGACTCCGCCAACACAAAGTGGACATACCCTGTCTGAACAAACTGACGCCTAATTCTGGAGAGCATGGCAGTGCGTATACTAACCGTTATTCTACTGAGTTTAGGATTCAGTGTCGCTTTCGCGACTTATGCACTGCCAGAACCCCCACAAATTAGGCAAGCACTCGAACAGGCGCAAAACAGCAAAACCCCGACGGCGCAAACCGATGTTATACAGGCACTACGAAGCACGCTGGATTACGTGAACCAACGTAATCAATCGATAGAAAATGCTCGACAATATCAAGAAGTTATTGATAATTACCCCCAACTTGCTGCCACGCTACGCCAACAAATTACCACGCTAAACGAAACAAGCAAACGCGTTAATCCTGCATTGTCCAGCAGTGATATTGAGCAAGAAATCCTGCGGGTGAGTAGTCAATTGTTAGAAGAGGGCCGTTTAGCGCAACAAGAACAAGATCGTGTGCGCGAAATTAGCGACTCGTTAAATCAACTACCGACCAACCAAACCGATGCAAGACGGGCACTTTCTGAGAGTGATCGACGTCTGCAAAATTTTCAAGTCTCCTCAACACCGATAGGTCAAGCTCGCGGCGATGCTTACGAAGCCGAAAATGCGGCTAATAAAGCGCGTGTCAATGAACTGGAATTAGCTCAACTCTCTGCGAATAACCGGCAAGAATTGGCTAAATTGCGGGCGGAACTTCATCAAAAGACTATTGCTCAGCTTGATGCGTATCTCCAAGCATTACGCACCCGACAAAGTAGCTTGCGCCAAGATGAAGCGCAGCGCGCACTTGAACGGACAGAGCAGTTGGCAGAAAACAGTGGTGACTTACCTCCGGTCATTCACGAACAATTCACTGTTAATAGAGAATTGTCAGCGGCACTCAACCAGCAAGCACAGCATATGGAGCTTGTTTCTTCTCAACAACGACTGGTTGCTAACCAAACCCAACAAGTTCGGCAAGCCCTTTCTACGCTGCGAGAACAGTCGCAATGGTTAGGCGAGTCAACATTACTCGGTGAAGCTCTTAGGGCTCAAGTTGCCCGTTTACCGGATGCGCCGAAATCTCAGCAAATTGATAGCGAAATGGGCGAGTTACGTGTTCAACGGCTTCACTATGAAGATCTATTAGCACGACAACATGCATTACGTGAGACTCGGCAAATCAGTGGTCAATCACTGACCAATGAACAACGACGCATTTTAGATTCACAACTTAATACCCAAGGTGAACTGCTTAATTCGTTAATTTCTGGTTGTGATGCATTAATTCTAGAAATTACGAAACTAAAAGTCGCCAATACACAGTTACAAGATGCATTAGGGGATGTGACTGACGCGACTCACCGTTATCTGTTTTGGACAGCAGATATTAACCCCATCACCCTGCACTACCCTCTCCAAGTTGTTCAAGACCTGACTCGCTTACTTTCGCTTGATAGCCTCGGGCAATTGGGTAAAGCTCTAGTCATGGTCGCTACCAGTCGAGAATCAATCTTACCCGTAATTGGCGCTTTCATTTTGGTAATTGTGAGCCTTAGTTCACGTCGGCATTACCATGCATTTTTAGCACGTTCCGCCAGTCGTATAGGTAAAGTGACACAAGATCGCTTTTCATTAACACTACGAACCGTTTTCTGGTCAATTCTCGTCGCTCTCCCCTTACCAGTGCTATGGGCAACACTAGGTTATGGGCTACAAAGAGCCTGGCCTTATCCGATCGCTGTCGCCGTTGGAGATGGAATCACAGCTACGCTACCTTTGCTTTGGGCATTTATGATCAGTGCTACATTCGCCCACCCAAACGGACTATTTATTGCGCATTTCCGGTGGCCGCCACAAGCTGTTTCACGCGCAGTACGCTATTACTCGCTCAGCATTGGCTTTATTGTCCCACTGACCATGATGCTCATCACCTTCGATAATATTGAAGAACGCCCTTTTACCGCATCATTAGGACGGTTAACTTTTATTCTTATTTGTATTGCCTTAACAATCGTCTCCAACGCACTGCGCCGTGCAGGATTACCGCTCTACTTTGACCGGCAAGGCAATAGTAATAATATGATTAATCGCTTACTGTGGGATGTAATGATCCTTATTCCACCGGTCGCCATCGTCGCTTCCTTACTCGGGTATTTGGCAACAGCACAAGCGCTTCTGGCACGGGTAGAAAGCTCTGTAGGTATCTGGTTTGTATTACTGATTATCTACCATATTATTCGTCGTTGGATGCTGATCCAACGTCGTCGTATAGAGTTCGACCGCGCGCGCCAACGTCGCGCAGAAATTTTAGCTAGCCGCGCGCGTAATCATCAGGACGATGAAAATATAGGAAGTAATAGCGAGGCCCAAGAAACTATCGACGAACCGGTTATCGACCTTGATACTATTAGTGCACAGTCTTTACGCTTAGTACGTTCTTTACTTACGTTGGTTGCACTTTTCGCGTTAATCTTGCTGTGGTCAGAACTACACTCGGCTTTCGCCTTCCTAGAAAATATCCCATTGTGGGGAGTTAACTCATCAATTCAAGGTGTTGAGAGCGTCCAAGATGTCACCTTAGGCGCGGTACTCATCGCCATATTAGTCCTAGTGGTTACGCTACAATTAGTCCGAAATATGCCCGCGATGCTTGAGCTCGCCATTTTACAACACCTGAATTTGGCCCCCGGAACAGGGTACGCCATTACCACATTGACCAAATACTTATTGATGATCATTGGTGTAATGATGGGATTCTCGATGCTAGGCATCGATTGGTCTAAATTACAATGGCTCGTTGCCGCTATGGGTCTGGGACTAGGATTTGGTCTGCAAGAGATCTTTGCGAACTTCATTTCTGGTCTAATTATCTTGTTTGAAAAGCCCATCCGAATTGGTGATACCGTAACACTCCGTGATCTCACCGGTACGATTTCACGGATCAATACGCGAGCAACAACCATTACTGACTGGGATAGAAAAGAGATTATTGTGCCGAATAAGGCTTTTATTACTGAACAGTTTATCAACTGGTCTTTATCTGATGCACACACACGTGTGGTATTGAATATTCCAGCCCCATCCCACGTGAGCAGCGCTTTAGTCACAGACTTATTGCTGTCGGCAGCGAACCGTTGCAGTTACGTCTTAAAGACCCCTGCAGCAGAAGCATTTCTCGTTGATATTCATCAAGGTATCCAACTTTTTGAATTAAGGATTTATGCGGCAGAAATCGGCCATCGTATGCCACTGCGCCACGACTTACATCAGCAAATTTTAAGCAGTTTTAGCGAGCATAACATTGAGCTCCCTTACCCACCTGTACAAGTAAGGATGGAACAAGTGGGCAAAACCAGTGCGGCAATGCAGTCAGCACGCTATCAAGCCGGGGGGTTATAAAAAAAACCAGTCACTATGACTGGCTAGATTTTTAGCTATTGTCGACCGTGAAGGCCATGACTTCTTTTAAGGAGTCCGCTTTTAACGCCAGCATCACCAAACGATCAATACCCAGTGCCACGCCTGAGCAATCAGGCATTCCTGCACTCAATGCCGCTAAAAGACGCTCATCAATCGGTTGCTCCGGCAGCCCCATCAATTGTCGACGACGGTTATCAGCAACAAAGCGCTGACGTTGTTCATCGCTGTTCGTCAACTCGCGAAAGCCATTTGCCAGCTCTACGCCTTTAAAATAGACTTCAAAGCGTTCTGCCACACGATGATCTTCGGTACTAATCTCGGCCAAAGCCGCTTGTGATGCAGGAAAATGATAAACAAATGCCGGCTTGTTCTCTTGACCAATTTGCGTCTCTACACCAAGCATAAATAAAAGTTGTAATAATGTATCGCGATCCTCTTCACGGGCAGCCAGATCGCCAACACCCAACTTTTCTGCACAAACAACTAATTGTTCTTTATCCGCCGTAAGGGGGTCGACACCCAGATAGCGCTGGAAAGCCTGCTGATAAGAGAGGGTTTCTGCGGGTTCACACTCAATGATCTGTTGCAGTAAGTCATCCACTTCATTCATCAAACGGTACATATCGTAATGCGGGCGATACCATTCGAGCATAGTAAATTCTGGATTATGATGACGACCTGCTTCTTCATTACGAAAACAGCGACTCATTTGATAAATCGGCCCACTACCGGCTGTAAGTAAACGCTTCATATGATATTCAGGGCTAGTCATTAACCAAAGATCACGGCCTTGCGCTGCACCTGGGCCAATAAAACGCGTAGAAAAAGGAACCAGGTGAATATCTGTAACCGTTGCTTGGCTCATAGCGGGGGTTTCAACTTCCAGAACTCCACGATCAGCAAAGAAACGCCGAATATCAGCTAGCAAATTTGCGCGCTTAAGCAAATTCGCAATAGGGGCGCTCGGCTGCCAAAGGTCCGATTCATTCATCAAAAATATCCTTACAGTGATAGGGGGTTCAACATAGCGGTAAATAAAAATGATGGGCCATTAGCTGGCAACATGGGAAATAGCGTGACCTAAACTTGAAACATCCTCACCCATCCCACGAAACGTATTACAAGCAGTGAGCGATGTGCTAAACAGGAATAAAACGGCCATTTTTACTATTAACGATTTCATAGCGCTTTACCTATTAAAAAAACGCGCCATACAGGCGCGCTTACTCTTACTTGACGCGCGAAACGTATTCGCCTGAACGCGTATCCACACGGACAACTTCGCCGATTTGGACGAATAATGGAACCTTAACCACTGCACCAGTAGTGAGTTTAGCTGGCTTACCACCCGTTCCTGCGGTGTCGCCTTTTAAACCTGGATCGGTTTCAACGATTTCAGCTTCAATGAAATTTGGTGGAAGAATGCTAATCGGGTTACCATTCCATAAAGTAACGATACATTCAGCTTGGTCTTGTAGCCAGATGTTGCTCTCGCCGACAGCTTTAGCATCTGCAGCCAATTGCTCGAAAGTGTTGTTGTTCATGAAGTGCCAGAACTCACCATCGTTATAAAGGTAAGTGAGGGTCACATCAACAACATCAGCACCTTCAGCTGTGTCAGTCGATTTGAAGGTTTTCTCAATCAGTTTACCGGTTAACAGGCGACGCATTTTTACACGGGCGAAAGCTTGGCCTTTACCGGGTTTAACGAACTCACTTGCTTCGATAGCATAAGGTTCGTTGTCGAACATGATTTTAAGACCGTTACGAAAATCGTTGCTAGAATATGTTGCCATGAAGGCCCTCTATAAATAATCACTGGTATGAAGCCAAAAATGGCAAACATTGTAACCCTAAATACCCCTGCGAGAGAAGATTGGTTGCAGCAACTTGCAGACGTTGTGACAGAACCTGCTGAATTACTGCAACTTTTAAATCTTTCACACCATCCTGAACTCCAAGCAGGCGCTGATGCACGCCGCTTATTTGCCCTGCGTGTTCCTCGTTCATTCATTCGTCGTATGGTACCAGGAGACGTTAATGATCCCCTACTACGTCAAGTAATAACACAAGCCAGCGAGTTTACCTTAACCCCCGGCTATAGCACTGACCCCTTGGACGAACAAACTGCCGCAGTACCTGGGCTACTCCATAAATACGTTAATCGCGCACTATTACTAGTGAAAGGCGGCTGCGCTGTTAACTGCCGATATTGCTTCCGCCGCCATTTTCCTTACCAAGATAACCAAGGTAATAAACGTAATTGGCAAGTCGCGCTTGATTATATCCGCCAACACCCAGAATTAAACGAAATTATCTTCTCCGGCGGCGATCCTTTAATGGCTAAGGATCACGAACTCGATTATTTAATCAGTGAATTGGAATCTATTCCTCATCTCAAACGCTTACGAATCCATTCACGGTTGCCAGTGGTTATTCCTGCTCGTATCACTGATACGCTCTGTCAACGGCTTGCCGCATCGCCGTTACAAGTAATAATGGTCACACATATTAACCATGCTCAAGAGATTGATGATGAATTAGCGCAAGCAATCTCTCGATTAAAAGCAGCGAATGTAACATTACTTAATCAGAGTGTTTTATTGCGCGGTATCAATGACAATGCCTCTATTCTTGCTACGCTGAGCAATCGTCTCTTCGATATCGGAATTCTCCCGTACTATCTCCATGTTCTGGATAAAGTGCAGGGGGCCGCACACTTTTATGTCTCCGACGAACAAGCCCGCAGCATTATGCATGGCTTATTAGGTAAAGTGTCAGGCTATCTGGTTCCTCGCCTTGCAAGAGAAATTGGTGGAGAGCCGAGTAAAACCCCATTGGACTTACAACTCCGTCAGGTTTGATAGCAAGAGATGGCTACACTTAACTGTTAATCACTCAAGAAAAGGGTTTCTATGAAAAAGCGATTATCTGCCACATTATTTTCCTTGGTCACACTTGTTGGTGCGCAGCAAGCGTTCGCGGTACAAACCTGTGCCCAAAAAGAAGCAGCATTAAACGAGCAAATTAACCAAGCGCAACAGCACAACAATAGCTACCAAGTCGCTGGACTGAAAAAGGCCTTAGCTGAAGTGAAAGATCACTGTACGGCATCAAGTGTTCGACGTGATGCGGAACAAGATATTCAGAAATTACAGCATAAATTGAAAGAGAAACAACAAGATTTACAAGAGAGTCAGCATGATCTTCAGCAAGCTACAGCTAAAAATAATGCTGAGAAAATAGCGAAATATAAAGAAAAAATTGCTGATAAGCAGAGTGATATTGAAAAAATCACTACAGAACTGCAAAAGAAACAGCAAGGTTTGCGTCAGCTAAACTAATTTATACATAAGCGTATCAAAAAGACTTGATACGCTTATGACTCAAGCATTAAGGGCACTTATAAACTTGCCCGGACATTTTTGTTGCAACCGGGACAAAACTCGACACCAAACTTAACCCTGGAGTGCTGGCATTATAAATTACGTTTCCGCCCATTTCAGCGGCACGATTACGAAGACTATTCGCCGCACCACGTAGTGAATTACCACCCTCAACTTGCTGACCAGAGAACCAATTGCTTTGCTCCCCGCTAGCCGTACCAATATAGTGACATTCGGCCCCAGGTTGTTGGTCAACAAAACGTACATTTTTCCCTGCTGAATTAAGTTGATTCCCAGACGAACTACAACCAGCGACTACCATTACAGCGAATAGAACTGAGATGCCTGAAAGTAAACGCATTGTATTCCTCATTATTATACGTATGAGTGTCTTCCCTGTGACCTGATGCAGGTTTGAAAACACTTCGGCTCACTTCTGAGCCGTTAGAATATCGGCAATTCTCACTAAATTCCAGCCATGTATGAAAAGTCCCGCAGAGGCCCCTGTTCGGTAGAGCTAAGCAAAGCAAACATCACCAGCAAGAGCGTTTATTCAGGCGATAAGATGTGTGATAAAAACATGATCACTATTACGGACAAAAAAAACCCTAGCTTTGCTAGGGTCTCAGTAGGGTGACGTTGCCCATTTGAAGGGCAACGACAGAAAGACAATATCAAATTGTGACGAAAGTCACCTTACATCATACCGCCCATTCCACCCATGCCGCCCATACCACCCGCAGCACCTAAGTCAGCTTTATCTTCTTTTGGTGAATCAGTGATCATACACTCAGTAGTGATCATCAGACCGGCAACAGAAGAAGCGTATTGCAGTGCAGAACGCGTCACTTTAGTTGGATCCAGAATACCGAAATCAATCATGTTACCGTATTCTTCAGTCGCTGCGTTGTAACCAAAATTACCGTCGCCTTGTTTCACTTTATCGGCAATAACAGACGGCTCTTCACCGGCGTTAGAAACGATTTGACGCAGTGGCGCTTCCATTGCACGCAGTGCAACACGGATACCTACGTTTTGGTCTTCGTTGTCACCTTTCAGGCCAGCAATTTTCGCTGCAACACGAACTAGGGCAACACCACCACCGGCAACAACACCTTCTTCTACTGCTGCACGAGTTGCGTGTAACGCATCTTCAACACGTGCTTTTTTCTCTTTCATTTCCACTTCAGTCGCTGCGCCGACTTTCAGAACCGCAACGCCGCCAGCCAATTTCGCTACACGTTCTTGCAGTTTTTCTTTGTCATAGTCAGACGTTGCTTCTTCAATTTGTTGACGAATTTGTGTCACTCGGCCTTTAATATTCGCTTCTTCACCGATACCGTCGATGATAGTCGTGGTGTCTTTGTTGATCACAACACGTTTTGCTTGACCCAGATCTTCTAACGCGGTTTTTTCCAGTTCCATACCAATCTCTTCAGAGATAACGGCACCACCGGTTAAAATTGCGATATCTTGTAACATCGCTTTACGGCGATCACCAAAGCCTGGTGCTTTAACTGCCGCAACTTTGACGATACCGCGCATGGTGTTAACCACTAGCGTTGCTAATGCTTCACCTTCCACATCTTCTGCGATGATCAACAGCGGCTTTCCTGATTTTGCTACCGCTTCCAACACCGGTAACAGCTCACGGATATTGGAGATTTTTTTATCAGCTAACAGGATGAAAGGTTGTTCTAACTCTACGGCACCCGTTTCTGGTTTATTGATAAAGTAAGGAGAGAGGTAACCACGATCAAATTGCATACCTTCAACGACATCCAACTCATCTTGTAAGCCAGTACCCTCTTCTACGGTAATCACACCTTCTTTACCGACTTTTTCCATTGCTTGTGCAATCAGGGTACCTACGCTCTCATCGGAGTTTGCGGAGATAGTACCAACTTGAGCAACAGCTTTAGAGTCAGAGCATGGTACAGATAGCGTTTTTAACTGCTCAACAGCAGCAATAACCGCTTTGTCAATCCCGCGCTTTAGGTCCATTGGGTTCATACCCGCAGCAACCGCTTTTAGGCCTTCGTTAACAATAGATTGTGCAAGAACGGTTGCAGTAGTTGTACCATCACCCGCAGCATCATTCGCCTTAGAAGCAACTTCTTTTACCATTTGGGCACCCATGTTCTCAAACTTGTCTTCAAGTTCGATTTCACGTGCTACCGAAACGCCGTCTTTGGTGATAGTCGGTGAGCCAAATGATTTATCTAAAACAACGTTACGACCTTTAGGGCCTAAGGTTACTTTTACTGCATCGGCAAGAATATTCACACCACGTAGCATTTTTACGCGTGCATCATTACCAAATTTTACGTCTTTAGCAGCCATTTTCTAATTTCCTCAAAATGTTATAGATGAAATATTTCGTGTAATTACGCAGTGACTACGGCAAGGATATCGTTCTCAGAGATGATAAGAACTTCTTCGTTATCAATCTTTTCAGTTTTCGCGCCGTAACCTTCGTTAAAAATCACAACATCACCGACTTTTACGTCCAGCGGTTTTACTTCACCATTTTCAAGAATGCGACCATTGCCCACAGCCAATACTTCTGCACGGCTTGATTTGCCAGCTGCAGAACCAGTCAGGACGATGCCGCCTGCTGATTTTGCTTCAACTTCTTTACGCTTAACAATTACACGGTCATGTAATGGACGAATGTTCATTTGATCGTTCTCCTATGAGATAGCTAATCACGCATTATTTTAAATTTTTGACGCCATTAAGGCTTCGTGACATCAGAGGTAGGGCCGAACACCATCACTTTCAAGGGCAGAAAGAAAATTTTTTTTATTTTAATGGCGATAATAGAAAGAGGACGCCGCGAAAATAGAGGATTAACAGCAAGAAAGTCACGCTAACGCACCGCTAGCGTGAAGAGACAGGGCTAATCTGTTTTATGAGTTGATGATGTTTCATCTCGATGTTCAAGGCGCTGTTCTTCTTTACGCTCAAACTCGCCTTCCATGGTGTATCCAGCATTACTGCCTGCATTACCACGTCCACCCCAAACGCTAATAAAAGGCATTAACTTATGGGTCAATCGCTGCTGTACGGGTGGTAATAGCAATAATGCCCCTAAAAAATCGGTAAAAAAACCTGGAAGGATTAATAAAAAGCCAGCTAAGAAAAGGGATAAGCCACGCGTCATCTCCGGTGCAGGGTTTTCATTCCTCACCAATTTTTCCTGCATTAATCGAAAGTTTTTTATGCCCTGATTTTTTACCAAGGATATCCCTAGTGCTGAAGTCATGATGACCAACAACAGGGTTATCAGCACACCAAATACATGAGCAACTTCAATGAAGAGCGAAATCTCGATCCAAGCCAAGATAAATAAAGCAACAAATGGTAACCAACGCACGGTGGTCTCCTCAAATTCACAAAAAACTGTCTTTTCGACAGAATACCGACTTATCCCATAATGATGGGTACGTCTATCTAGCAATTCAAGTTGAATACAACAGAAAGAACCGGAAACTTAGGACTTTTTTGTCAGTATTTGTCATGACTGTTTTGATAAAGTGGAATTAATGCCGTAAACAATTCGTTTTTACTATTGTTAAATATCGATAGCTATCCCTACACTAAGCACAATAATTCGGTAATAACGATTACCGAAGGAACAAATGTAAAAATAAAGTTATTATATAGTGATCTGTGCGGCTGATTTTTTTAAAAAACACCCTATGATCGCGTCACGGTGAGCGGCAGTGCAGCGCAATACCGCTGAAAATTTATACGGCAATATTACCGTCGACATGGAAAACGACGACCTATTATAAGAAGGCTCTCATGACCAAAAATATTCGTATCGAAGAAGACCTACTCGGCATGCGTGAGGTACCCGCAGACGCTTATTTTGGAATTCATACGTTACGTGCGATTGAAAATTTTTATATAAGCAGCAGCAAGATCAGTGACATTCCTGAATTTGTTCGTGGCATGGTAATGGTAAAAAAGGCCGCAGCACTGGCTAATCGTGATCTAAAAACGTTACCTCGCAGCATCGCAGAAGCGATTATTAGAGCCTGCGACGAAGTCTTGAATAACGGGACTTGTATCGACCAATTCCCGGTCGATGTCTACCAGGGCGGTGCAGGCACCTCGGTCAATATGAATACCAATGAAGTTCTGGCGAATATTGGATTAGAACTGATGGGGTATCAAAAAGGGGAGTATCAGCATCTCAATCCGAACGATCACGTTAATATGTGTCAGTCAACTAACGATGCTTACCCAACTGGCTTTCGCATTGCGGTATATCACTCTCTGCTTAAATTAATTGATGCCATTAACAGCCTTAGTGAGGGCTTTGATCGGAAATCAAAAGAGTTCTCGCATATCCTCAAGATGGGCCGGACTCAGTTACAAGACGCTGTGCCAATGACGGTCGGTCAAGAATTCAAAGCCTTTAGTGTGTTACTAAAAGAAGAGACTAAAAGTATTCTACATACCGCACAGCTTTTACTGGAAGTTAACCTCGGCGCAACAGCAATCGGCACTCGGTTAAACACACCTGAAGGCTACCAAACACTTGCGGTTAACTATCTAGCACAAGTCACCCAACTACCGGTAGTGGCAGCAGAAGACCTTATTGAAGCAACCTCTGACTGTGGTGCCTATGTAATGGTTCACTCGTCACTCAAACGCTTAGCGGTGAAACTGTCGAAAATCTGTAATGATTTACGTTTACTCTCCTCCGGCCCCCGCGCTGGGCTGAATGAGATTAACTTACCACAGCTACAAGCTGGCTCTTCCATCATGCCCGCGAAAGTCAACCCTGTGGTTCCAGAAGTGGTCAACCAAGTCTGTTTTAAAGTTATTGGTAACGACACTACCGTGACTATGGCAGCTGAAGCTGGGCAGTTACAGCTCAATGTAATGGAGCCTGTGATTGGTCAAGCGATGTTCGAGTCTATCTCGATTCTGAGTAACGCTTGTTATAATCTGTTGGAAAAATGTGTTAACGGTATCACTGTTAACCAAGCGATCTGTGAATCTTATGTTTTTAATTCGATCGGGATAGTCACCTATTTAAACCCTTACATTGGTCACCACAACGGTGATATTGTCGGTAAAATTTGTGCGGAAACAGGGAAAAGTGTGCGTGAAGTTGTGCTTGAGCGTGAATTACTCACCGAAGCTGAACTCGACGATATATTTTCTGTTGAGAACTTGATGCATCCTGCCTATAAAGCAAAATTGTTTAATGAAGATGCTTAATTCTTGACCCCTGATGACTCAATCAGCATTGCTGGCTTTTTCAGCAGTGCTGATTTCATGTTATGCTCGCCGAATCCTCATTTTCAACATGCTTCGTCCCCAAACAATAGTGAATTCTTCTATGTGTTCAGGCCTCTTTTTTCGTTTTTTTTTACTGTTACTCACGCTATTACCTGTAGCGGCACAAGCGGATATCTTTGGGCAAAATAAAGGGTTTGTTCCGGTCGACCAAGCCTTTTCCTTTGATTTTTCTCAGCAAGCCAATACGGTTACGCTGCATTGGCAAATAAAACCAGGCTATTATCTTTACCGACAAAAAATCAATATTGAGTCTCGTAATGCATCCCTAGGCGATTGGCAGCTTCCCAAAGGAAAGCCACACCATGATGAATTTTTCGGGGAGAGTGAAATTTACCCGCAAGATATCAGTGTGCCGCTAACCGTGACCCAGAACGGAAGTAATCCAACGTTAGTCGTGACTTACCAAGGCTGCGCGGCGGCAGGTTTTTGCTATCCCCCTGAGACAAAGACCGTTCCCTTAAATGAGGGGGTTGCTCAACCAGCACAATCGACAACGTTATCATCATCGTCTTCACACCACCTTCCCTACACGCCACTTTGGGCACTGTTAATAGGTATTGGGATTGCGTTTACGCCTTGCGTCTTACCGATGTACCCCTTAATTTCGGGAATTATTTTAGGTCGACATCAGCAGCTTTCCTTTACACGTACTGCCTTGCTCGCCGTCGTCTATGTCCAAGGTATGGCGATCACTTATACGATCCTTGGGGTAGTTGTAGCCGCCGCTGGCATGAAATTCCAAGCCGCACTACAAAATCCGATTTTATTAATTCTACTATCCGGGGCATTTATCTTACTCGCCCTATCGATGTTTGGTACATTCAGTTTACAACTCCCGGCATCTTTACAAACCCGTTTAGCTCTCTGGAGTAATCAACAACGTGGAGGCTCAGTCCCCGGAGTACTGTGTATGGGGGTATTAGCGGGATTAATTTGCTCCCCTTGTACGACCGCCCCATTGAGTGCAATTTTGTTATATATCGCACAAAGCGGAAAGATACTAAATGGTGCTGGGACACTGTATCTGTACGCATTAGGTATGGGCTTACCCCTCATCGTCGTGACACTGTTCGGTAATAGATTATTGCCACGTAGCGGGCCTTGGATGCAAACGGTTAAAGAAGGCTTTGGCTTTGTGATTCTCGCCTTGCCGATATTTTTGTTAGAGAGGGTTATCGGCGAAGTTTGGGGTGAACGTCTGTGGGCATTACTCATTATCGCCGCCGCTGGTTGGGCGTTTATTTTATCGGTAAAGAGTACTAAAACCGGGGCCCGTTGGTTAGCTCTCGTCTGGCTAATACTTGCCATAGTTGCCGCTCATCCCCTCCAGGAGCTTTTTTATCCGCCAGCCGTCACCGTTAAAGCTCCGGCTTCTCTATTTACTCCTATCGCTAATCGTCAGGAACTCGATCTGAAACTCAATAACCCACAGCAAAAGGTGACAATCCTCGATTTGTACGCCGATTGGTGTGTTGCGTGTAAAGAATTTGAGAAATACACGTTTTCTGACCCAACGGTTCAACAAGCAATGAGCTCAATGCAGCGTTTAAAGGCGAATGTAACTGAGAATAACCCCCAAGACGTCGCACTGCTTTCTTCATTGAAGGTGCTAGGGCTCCCCACATTACTTTTTTTTGATGCACAAGGGCACGAAATTCCCAACTCACGGATTACTGGCTTTCTGCCCCCGGAAGCGTTTATTAAACGTCTACCCGCCTCCTACTAATTAGTGGGAGAGCTTTTCTCCCCACTATAATTATTTGGATGGAAAATCAGCCATGGTTAAGACGTTTTTCTTACGCCTTTAATAAAACCCACTATTCTCGTTTGTTTTTTCTTCATATCGCATAAAAACAGTACAAACAGTCACTAAATTAACTATTTTCATCAAAAGGCATTGACGAGACAGCCCGATTACGGTTTAATGCGCCCCGTTGCCCGAATAGCTCAGTCGGTAGAGCAGGGGATTGAAAATCCCCGTGTCCTTGGTTCGATTCCGAGTTCGGGCACCACTAATTTGCATCAAAGCACGCTGGTCAGGAAATGAGAAACCTGACGGGCGATAAATGCAGGGGCCGGTCATACGGAATGTCCTCCGGTGTTTCAAGAGCGTTTGCACTGGTTAATATTCGGAACTTGTCCCTCAAGATAGGGAGTCTGTCCTACCAGACTCCCTTTTCTCGATCAATGATTATCATCTCAGCCAATTAGGCTTGTGTCAACAAATGCAAATTCCTTTCGACCATAATATCTGTATGAAGTGATAATTCAGCCTCCAGTGCTTTTCCGACGATATCCATCTTCAGCTCTACATATTCCATGGTTGTACTGACGCTTCGATGTCCCAGTAGCTCCTTTACCAGTTGCAGGTTCCGTTCAGGAGATTTCATCAGCTCTGTCGCCAGCGTGTGACGAAAACGATGGGATGACACCGCAAAGCCACACTCTTTCGAAAGTCGCCGAAAAAATGATCGGGTCTTCTGATGGACCGTATCAGCATCCCATGTGACCTGCTGGCTGAGTTGTATTCTGTTCACATCAAACAGATAATCTTCACTTCTTGCTCCGAACTCTGTTGATTTTTCGACCAGGTGAAGCAGGCGTGGTTTTAACGCACTGACAATCGGCACCCGCCATTCCCGGTGTGTTTTACTCCCTTCAAGGCAGAGCTCCAGGTAGCACTCACTGAGATTGATATCACCCAGCCGGATATGCAGCAGCTGATTTAATCGCATGCCCGTGTATCTGAACACATCCAGAACCGTCAGCCAGTACCCTGCCGGCCAGAGAGCATTACGTCCTCCCCGGATACCATGTCCTGCGCGTTCAGCCTCTTCAAACTGCTGCATGACCAGATAAATTCGAATCAGCTGTGCGCGAGTAAGCGTTTTTTTCCTCTTGGTATCCCGCTGGACATTGCATTTTCTGAACGGATGTTTTCCCGCGGGAAACATCTCATGCTCAATCCCGTAATTATACAGTGCCCGCAGATGGGCAATTTTATTGTTCCATGTTTGCGCTGACTGATGCTTTTCCTGAAGCAAGTAACGCCGCCACTCGAGTATCTGACGGTGCGTGATTTGCGCTGGCAGGGTATTGGCAGAATAACGTCTGAATCCTCTGACAACCTTGTTGTAGCTCCACTCAGTGGCGGGCCTAAGCCAGTGCGAAAAAAAGTATTCTTCAAGCAGTTCGTCCCAGGTTATTTCATTACACATTTTTTTTCCCTAAAAATCATAACAGATCCCTGTAGGTTGCCTTCCTTATGGGAAGAACAGGAGTTTGCTGTCCTCCAGAGGTTTTCCCCCTTTCAGGTGGCCAGCTTTAATAAGATAACCATTAACCCTGATAAATCGCCCCTGTTTTTCTTCTGAACAATACAATTTTGCCTGAGTGAAACGTTCCCCTTTGCGAATGCGATGGAGTCGCAGTTTTTCAAACGATGTCTGAATCTGCTCCCTGTGACTGTCACTTCCGGTATCTTTCAGAAAAAGAAAGAAAATATCCGGCACCAGAAGATAAATAAAACCGGCAACGGAATGCACCCGTGAATCAGGCTGGTTGACGGTGATCCTACCGGATGCCATGCCGCCCGACAGCCAGGCGAGAAACGCCTCACCCGACCGACGGGCATCAGCACCGACATTAACCGGGTGCCCCTGATCTTCCTGTGTGCCAAGCAACAAACAATCGGCATCGATATCGTTACGTCGGGAGACTTCTTCCGTCTCAGCAGACTCATCAGGAACGTCTTTCCCGATGACCACCACGGTTTCATCCGGCACTATAGTGGCTGGTGTATTCACATCGGCGTCATCCGTGACCTCAGCATCCGATACTGCGGAAAAAAGACTGAGCAACACGTCAGCATCCCCCTTGCCCGGGTTGCCGTTAGCCTGCTCTTCCAGCGGACCAACTCTACTCACTCCGTTCAGCTGTGGCTGACAGTCCCCGCCACCGGTATCGTTGAGTGACGTCATCAGCTCCGAAGCTACCAACTCTACTGCGGAAGAGGATAAGTTATCGTCCGTCTGAACGACCGACGTCCCCTTCTGTGACGTTACCGAATCTGGCGTCGCAATTACCATAGAAGAGCCACCTGTCTCTTTCCAGAGTACTGGCGAATCAACCTTCTCTGCCGCCTGGTCGAGCAATATCCTGATGAGGGGTATATCAGGAGAACCATTGCGAAATGCACAGGCAAGACTGAACAACGCTGCCGGGGTACCTGAAAGCCAGTTTATCGCTTCAGTAGGGAGCAACTGACCGGCGGCCAACGACGCCAGAGCAGAAGCATCATGCGCGTTCGGAGAAGAATGACGAAACCGGAAGCGATAAGGTGTATCAGGCACAGATATGCCAGGTTGCCAGTTAACGCCGCCGGTGGTTTCGCCTTCAATACTGGCCAGTAACGGCAGGTGATAACACAACGCAGCCCAGAAAATAACGGCCTGCCAGATAACACCCTGAGCGGCCTGTTCTTCCGGTGCCGCGCCTGGCGGAAACATATACCCCCGGGCAAGCCTGACGGCATAAGCGGTAAAACGCAGGCTTAAATCACCAAATCCCCCTGCATAAGCCCACCGGCCATCAGGTACCGCCGGCACATTCTGGGTCCGTTCAAGCAGGAGGTGCACAGGATCCAGATAAAGTCGCTGATATACTTCGCCCGATAGCGCATTATTTTCCCGGATTTTCTGCAGGGCATCCTGGCGTAATGCGCTGATGGTCAGTTCTTCAGCCTTAACCGGAGAGAAATACCCCATCGGCGCCGAAACAGGGTGTTTGCCGGAGGGCTCTGTGATAGCCGGCTTACCGGACAAAAACGTTTTTATTTTATTTAACATGGGAAAACCGCGTCTCCCCATCGTTCTCAACATCATCCGTTGCAGGTTGTTCGCAATATTTCTGCTCTTCACCAGCCTTCAGGCACTGCATCAACTCATTCAGCAGCAGACGGACCAGCAACCAGTACCGGGTGTTCAGTTTCCGGGCCACATCGGTAATACGCAGATTCGCTGTCAGTCGGTTTCTGAAATGTCGGCCTAAATGCGACCAGGCCAGTTGATGGGAAGTGTTGCACTCAACGTTGAAGGGAAATTTTTGTTCGGCTTCGTGTCGGATGGCTTTGTTAAAGGCTGGGCACTGCATCTTACTGTCCGGGCTCGCCTGTACAAACGTTACCAGAGTGGCTGTTTTACCGTTGCCAGCAAAAGCATTGACCACAAGCTGATTTCCCCGCCATGTGATGATGGCATTTTGCTCTGGTGTGGTTTTCCGGGCCATTGGTTTCTCCGGGAGTGACAGTTGGAACAATCACACTGTCACCCGGGGGGCCTTTCGGCAATAAAAAACCAGATATGTATTTTCAGAAATTAAAAAATTTCCGGGAAAAAGTATGACTTAGTCGTAGATAAAGGCACCAATCAATAATTAGTAATGTTACTGGTAACGATCGAGCTTATCGAAGCCCTGACAGTTAGCTAAGTGCCAGAGGCTGAAGTAGAATCTTTCTTGAAAACACCATTATTACTAGAAATGTGCTTGTTCAGTATGTCTGTAATAAGAAAGTGCATAAAATATTTGTTTTATGAAACAACATTCTGTTATTAAGTATGTTTACCCCTTTCCATATTTTATCCGTCGTCGGATGTCAGCTTAATCAATAAGGAACGCATCATGGGTGGTATGAAAGACTTACTATTAGATGAAGAAATAGGTGCTAAATATTTTGAAGACGTGCCTGAACATAAGCCTCTATCTGTACGTGAGAACTCCCTGTTACCGCTCATTCAGCCTTCCGAGGTTATCTTTCGCGAAAAAGGCACGGGTCTAAAAGAGTTAATGGGCAACCGCTTCCCTCATGAAAAAAAGACTTCTTGTTCTTTACCTGAAGAGATTACCGTCATAACCTACACCGTCGTGAACGCTTTTTCAGCAGACGTTACTGAGCTCATAAAACGCGCATCAGAAAAGGCCTCACTGCGCATCGCCTTCTGCTATCAGGGCAAAAATATATCCGGCATTATCTCCGCCTTCAATAAACTGTTTGAAAGCAGGCAAGACCTGACTATTCAGGTCATCGTCAATCCCCACACGCATATCAAGATGCTGCAGGTTGATGACACACTATACATGGGGTCGATGAATTACAGTTCTACCGCTGATTCTGCGCAAAATGACGGACTAACTGACGAGAAAGAAAGCTTCTTCAACCATGAAGTGCTTTTTTACTTTAACCGAGGAGGTAAAAGATTCTCCGAAAACCTATTTAACAAAATCAGAGGGTTAACTGACTCCATCGACTTTGAAATCAACAGGTCCAACTACCGCAGTAAGTTAACGCAGTACCTTCAGGAACGCACAAGAACAACTATCGGCAGAACCCGGGAAACGAAATTGCTTCAGCAGCGTGCACTTGATGAGAAAAATACTAAATCACTAATGGAGCTATTGCCAGCGCTGATACGTTCGCAGGTTTCTTCAACTGTCAGGCATATTTTAGACATTAACGCCCACTACCGGCTAGAAAATGAAGTTTTTTCCGAAGATGAGGTTGAAAAAACGGTTCGTTATTTTCAGGTAAATGACGGTGAGGTTTTTATTACTGATTTTCTTGCCTTGAATTGCCCCGGCTTTATTAAATTCTCTTCCGGCGATGGTGAGGAGGATGATGACGACGAAGATGATTTTAACCACGAGCTGACAAAAGAATTTCTTTCGGGAATGACGGATACGTGCACCGAACATCTCGCCGATTTGGTGATTGATGATGATAAACTCAGAGAGGAAGTCAGTGCCGAACGATACGATCCTGATAATGGAGAAGATGATTTACCCTGGGGAAGCATTTCACAGGAAAAATACGAGGAGAGGTTCGAGGAGAACAAGCGAGAGGTTATCCTTGCTCTCAGCTCTCTCATTGATGAACTAACGCGAATAATCATTGATGAAGAATGTTTTGATATAAGCTTCTTTATTAATAAGTCTGCTGAGCAGTTCAGAGGTGAATCTGCGGCAACTCATCTTCCGCCCGCGTCAGAAACGCGCTAAGGTGCGTTCAGGGAGGCCACTAGGAGATATTATACTCGATGTAGTCATGATTAAAACTCCCACTTTCGTTCATTGCAGACATCTTGCCCTCTTAGCATGTCTTCTCGTGCCAGAAGTGGAAGTCGAAAACATACAGTATATTATCCGAGGCGGGAAAAGCAGAGCCAGTAACTTCCTAGAAATGATAGAGGAGTACAACTCCTCTATCACGACAATCAATTAAACCTATAAATTATCGAAAGCAGGATGACGCAGAAAACTATCAGGATAAAAATTTTCAATGTATTAGGAAATTTATCCTTCCAGAAAGTCAATGACAACTGATCTTCAATCCACCTTTTTTCCATTTCACTAAATAATTTATAATGAGCATACCAATTGCTCCCACAAATTTGTTTGGTGATAGTGGTTCCATCAAATTCTTTCATCAGAATGTCAAGTTGTCCAATATATTTAACAGAATCCGGTTTGTTTTCTGATTTCGCATCGTAATACAATCTTTCAATCTTTCTGAATATTGCTGTTTGCTTCTTCCCTGCTTGTTCATATTTATTTTTATCACCATCATAGAAATTGATGTAAAAACTGCCAATACTCAGGATGATGAAAATGGCTGCAATATGCTTAGAACTCATTTCGTCCATGTAAAGGCCTAAAATAGAGACTGCTAGTGATATGATGCCAATCCAGCCAGGAATTTTGCTGACAATATCGAATGTAGCAAAATTTTCTTAGCACCAAATCCAACATTATATCCAGCAGAAGCAATATGAGATAACAGGTCATTTTTTTGCATAATAATTACTCAATTGGTATGTCGATAACGTTTTGGGCAATTACTATATGGTTTTTAACTATGTAACACCAAACCTTGTGAGCACCTCTGAATTTTGTATGTTCAGTATGAGTTACTTGACCTAAAACTATTTGGCCTCGAACTTCATCACGCTGTTCAGCTTCTAGACCTCTATTCAATACTTTCCAGTAAATATCATAAGGTTCGGGAATGAGATCCAAACTTGCCTGGCTGATCGAAAATGATAAAATTCTATTCGATGGTAGCCAATAACGAGCTATATCCGACAGGTAAGCCTTAATAGAACGCTCCCTATACCCGTTTTCTTTGACAATGCAGTCAACTTCGAGGGGATATCTTATATCAACATCACCAAACTTTTCATCTGTAAACTCTTCCGTATTGCGCCATGTCTGAACCATATAGGACTCATTGATGAAATTAGCTGACTTTAACCCCTGAGAGTCACGCATTTCTACAACTACTTTAGGGAAATTTAGTCCGAAAACTTCTCGCCAGTGTTCATGGCATTTCGTTATCGAGCCATTCTCATAAGCTTCAATCGCTTTTGTACATAATTTAAAGGCTCGTTTTGCTTGCCGCTGAAAATTTTTATAGACCTTAACTCTCTACCCACTTCCTATCGCTGAATAATGTTCATGGGCATCTTCTTTATGCAAAAAGTCAAAGAAGTCTCGACACATGAGTCCATAACTGACCATTCCGGTATTATCATAAGCATCTGTTTGTTTCAGAAACCTCCACGCTAATGTGTCAATGAGAAGTCCTCCCATATTAACGGTATTTCTATTTTTCCAGGCTCTTAATATGCGGAAAAGATTATGAAGATTACTACTTTTATTATTACGGAAATACCTCATCTCGGTAATTTCCATCCGAGGTTTTGTTACTCGCCACCCGCCATTACCATCGTTGGCCTTAGTATCAGGATATTTAAAATGCCCTTCATCAGTCTCAAAGACTGGTTGCACTTCTATATGGAAAGAGTCAAAAATAATCTGCACAACTAATCTATCAACCTTGATCTCTTGCTGGGTAAAGGAAAGTTTTAATGCTTCTTTTACATCGCGAAGCAAACGGCGCTGTGGATTAATTCCGGATTGGTAGTCTCCCCACAATCTCGCAGGCATAATATACAGCATATCCAAGTCTGAAGTTTTACTAACCGCTGTTCGACGACCTGCTGAACCGACTTTCAATCGATTGTTGAATCCATTCGCTGCCCCCCGGAACTCGATGTTAAGTCTTCTTGTGGCATTTTTATAATGTGTCGCAATTGCCTGCATACGTTCGTCTGGAATTTTCAAATTGTCCAAAAAAATTCGAAACATCTCTGCTGTTTGCATCTGACTATCCTTAATCTGTCCACGGTATTCATAATCCACTGATAGTAATGATTAATCTTTGTTGTCTACGCCTGCTTGATTACTTTCGCCCAATCAGCCTTCTTTATACCTCCTTGAGCTAGGGCACATGAAGGTTAACTTTAATACGATAGGTATGTTTTTCATACAGTTATATGATCTGTACTAAAAAATCTTATGGTATTAACAATCCATAACATCATGATACCAGTTCGTATCTAACGAACTGGTATCATGATGTAAGCACCTCCGCAATACGAACCATTCACTTTAACAACTCTGCCAACTTCAGCTCCTCGCACTTAGCTGACGATTCGCTGCCTTACATCCGTCAGCGATTCTGAACAAAAAAACGCTCCCGGGCGGGAGCGCTATAGTGTGATTATGCGACCTTATTTCGCAGTGAATGCAGACGAATTGACCAGTTGCCAAGGTAATGGCCTGGCGTCAGCAAGACGCGGCGTCGTTCATCAGACAATGCGTTACCAATGACGATCTCACCGGCTACTCCGCAAAGCGATAGCTGGATATAGGCCATCCCGGCAGCGAGCGGATCGATATCCGTTGCGGAAACCCACAGATAGCGGTGTGACGCATAGCCTGCCTGGTTAAGAGCATCGGCAAAAGCCAGTATTATGCAACCGGCACCGCAAGCAGGCTCGCTGAGAGTGATGAAAGGCTTTTCATCAAACATAGCCTTCACATCCCCCAGTTGCAGTTGCGCCATCGTTCTGGCCACATCCCAGGGGGTGAAGAACTGGCCGCGATACTTATCGCCCAGTTCCAGCTGCATAAACACGTTACCCAGAAAATCACAGAACCCATTCTGCAGCCCGTTAACCACATGAGCCAGCAATTGCGCCATACGGACAACATCCGGCTTTTCATAACCACCGATTATTCGCAGATATTTACCTTCCCGCTTTTCGCTGAAACAGAGACGGTTCTCCAGCGCAATAACGCTGCAACTGACAAAATCTTCGAATACCTTATGGCGGTGATGATATCGTGCGGTCTGATTAAAAAGTGAGATAAACGCTTTTTCATGGTCAATAAAATCGGCCATACGCATTCTCCATAAAAAAGGGAACACGTATCCCCGGCAGGAGAACAGTGTTCCCCTGAGGGTAAAAAGCTACAGCCGGTGAAGGCTGTAGCGCGGTTAATTGGTCAGAAACCGGTTATCCCCGGACTTCGCTGTAACCAGCTATCTCTGGTTCAGAATGCGACTGTTCACTACTGACCAGATACAGTGCCGGAGCGGACTGTAGAGTGTCCACCGGCAACCCCCGGTGGCCATCCACATGCGCCCCGAGGTCATAACAGTCATAACCACTGAGGCCGCTGACCGGTTCGCTGTACGTATGTCGCACTTCACACTCAAAGAGAGCGGAAATACCGGCCACCACCTCACCTGACGGCGGATACCAGGGTGAATCCAGCCGCAACGTTAACCCGTTAGTGGCATGACGGTGCAGGTTTACATTATGCCCGGCAGGCCACTCCATCCCATAAATACGGCTGTAGAAGCTCACCGTTGTGGGAATGCCCACCAGCAGCCCACCGGAGCCATTAAGCTCTGTGGCCAGCCGCGTCGGAATAACCGTCAGCATATCGCAGGGCTGCGACCATTCCGGGTATTCCCGCAGACGTTCCCAGCAAACCGTAGCATCAGGCTCACCGTTCAGGCCTGCCAGACCGAACCAGTCCGCATACTGCCTTTTCATCAGCATAGCCATGATGTCCCGTGACGCCTGAGGGATATTTTCCCACTTCAGCGCCCCCAGGCCGGACTGGTGATACAGCCGGTCAATCCGGCGTATACTCTCCGTATCCAGCGCCACGTCTTTCTGCAGCAGTTCCAGCCACTGCTCAAACGCGAGGTTAGCGGCCGTCGCCTGTCCGACACCGTGTCGAACCAGCCCCTGAAAAGTGATATACGAGACAGTTTTCACCGGTTTCAGTATCCCCGCACACCCTGCCAGGAAGAGCTGTATACTCTGCAGTATTGCGTGGCGATAACGCGGCGTGTCTGCGCCGTTTATCCACTGCAACAACACATCGATACAGACAGATTTACCGGTAATTTCAAAACGGTTCTTGCACCATTCAGACATAAGTTGATACTCCTTTTTTCAGTAAAAAAAGAGGGCATCGTCCCGTGAGGAACAATGCCCTCACGGGAGAGTGACGATGGTATTACTGCCGTCACCCGGTAGATTAATTACACCGTCTCAGCCTGACAGCTGAGTGGCGCGAGCAAATATTCCGACGCTTCCCGGGCCTGCCGGCAGGCACTGAACAGCGCCTTTTTGTCGGACTTCAGTTTTGACAGCCATCCGTCAACATAACTTTCATGCCGCAAATCACCGGTTATCCCGAGATGTGCGCACAGAAAGGCACTGCCGATTTCGGCTATCAACTCCTCGAAGGCATACACCGGGTCGCCGAATTTCTTTGACTCCCGCGTTATCCCTTCACGGTTCAGTCGCTTCGCATGGCCACTGGCATGCACCAGCTCGTGAAGCACCGTGGACCAGTAGTCACCCTCAGCATCAAACTGCGATGTCAGGGGCAGCACTATCTGGTCTGTGGCAGCACGGTAATACGCCCGGTTCTGCGGCCTGGGTGAAAACTGCACGCCGGTGGCGTTCACCACCGACAGAACCTGCTGCAGTTGTACCGGGCTGACATCAGTTAAATCCTCCTGCGGCCGGGTGACAGTGGCAGAGCCACGCACCTGGTCGGGAAGAGCATCGCACTGTTCAGCATTGAACAGCGGAAACTGACGCAACATCGGCACCGTTTCCATCTGCGGCTTGCCGTCAGCATCAAACAGCTTATTGCCGTTGCTGTCTTCAGCCTGCTTTGTCCAGTCGCGGTATATCACCGCAAGCGTGGCGGTTTCGCCCTTGCGGACCTGACCTCCGGCCTCCCGTGCCTGGTTGTATGTCAGCCAGCGGTCGCTGGTAAAACCACGCTCTTCAGCCGCCAGCCACAGCAGCAGAACATTCACGCCGCTGTAGCCCCGGCCGGTAAGCGCATTGACCGGCATCAGGGTGTTTATCCCCTGCTGCGCATTTCGCCACGGCCGTCGCCAGGGCGGAGTACCATTTTCCAGCGCGACAATTATCCGGTCGGTGACCAGTCGGTAAATATCGCTGTTACCAGTAAGCGTCGCGATCGTTCCTGCCTTGCGACGTTTGCCGGAGGAGGAGGTTTTGCGTGCCGCCGGCTTTTTACAAACCGTGGCAGTGGTTTTGCGTTTATTCGTTTTCATGGAGCACTCCTTAAAACAGGCGTGCCCCTCCCCTGCGGGCGTGAGGCACGCCGCAGGCGGGTGATCGTTAAATCAGGCGTTCAGAAGCAGCAGCACCCCGTCAGGTGAAACACATTCTGTTCGGCGTTGCAGATGATGAGCTGCTTTATGAGGTAATGGATGACTGTTATGGCTGGAAGCGATAACGAAAGTGAGCAAGATCACTTACTGTCATGGGTTAACCGTCTGCCCCGGATTATTCGCTGGATGAGCGTTTTTAAGCGATAAGGCCAGTGAACAATGAGGGAAAGTGCTAAACCGGATGATTCGGGCATCGTGTTTCTCCTGTAAAAAAATGGGAAACACCTGCCCGATCGGGAAGATATTTCCCGTCGGGGAGTCAGAAACGACTTTGTTCTGACTGTCTGGTTAGTTTAAACAACCTTCATCGTCGCGTCATAGTGCGCTTGTATTGACGATATCTGCTTCCAAAGGTGCGCAGATGTACCGCATTCGATATGCTCTCCCTTTCAGGTTGAGGGAGATTTTCTTACAGTCACCTGAAGGCGTTTCTCACAGACTGCTGAAACATTGGTGGTCGCTTAAGCGACAGGTTAGCGTTTAAATAATAAGCACACCCGCAAGGTGATTTCAAGTCACCGTCGCCTATTGTGAGCGACGGTGACAAACTTCTTCAGTCATCATACGGAGACAGCACGTCGGGTTGATTATCATTACGCACATAAACACGTCCTGTACACGAAGCACCACCCATCATCTGCCAAACGGCCACCACAGTATTCATTCCAGTTATCATGAAAAACCAGTGTTTGTGAATAGTTTTCCTCTTCATAAACAGACTCAGCATTAAAGATGGTTTTAAGTAATTTCCCTCCATTATCCTCTGCGATGGTATCTTCTGCACCATCAATACGGGGAAGTTCAAAATGTAACAATTGTAGATATGCGCACAGGACATTCAGTTCGTGAAATGTCAATGTTGTACGCACACCATAAAGCTTATGCGAGCGGGAATATTCATGCTCTAACTTATAAACATTCACTCATCCAAACCCTCTTTAAAATACACCTGCTTTATATAACGTCCTCGTCCATCTCCATGACCTAAATCCATCGATACTAAAGCCTCCGCCTCATTCCTGCTCATGCCATTTTTGACATGAAAATTCACAGCATCTTTTGCATAGGCATAGCGCAAAGAATGTGGAGCATTTTCTCCTGTCATTCCGGCATCACGAATAATGTTACGATACCGTTCTATCGCAGTGTGCAATGTTGGTTTATCAATTAGCTTTCCATTATTTTTATCGCAATATTCGATACCCATATTTAAGATCACCAGGACTTTCTCCCTGTCAAATATCGTGGTATCCCGGGAGCGCCCCCCTTTTGTTCCGAATACAACCCGGACACGTTCATTTCCACTTAAAAGTGACTGCTGCCACGTTTTTAATGATTTAGCTGACTGAACAGTTTCTTCAGTTCTAAGTCCAATATAACGTGCCAGTTGAACCGCGAGGGCTACACCTTCGTCTTTACTGGAAGCATAATTAACGACATTCCGAAGTAATTCATCAGATATTGGTTTTTTAGTGCCATCCCGGCTTGCGCCAGAAATGCCCAGCGCTTTGTTACTCAACATTTCATGCTGCGGATCAGCCAGTTTATTCCTGCCGGCGACAGACATGATTGCACGCACAGCCGCCATTTCATTTTGCAGCGTACGCCTTGATATATTTTCATTCTGTCGACTACGAATATATTTTTGGATATGCACTATTTTTATGTGTTTTACATCCCGAATTTGAATATTTAACTTTTCCAGATGTTCAGATAACCGTTCGGCAATTCTTGAACGGTCTGCAACAGTTTTAAAACTGCCCTGCCCCTGACGCGCAAGCGTGACAAGCTGTTTTTTGAGTTGTTTGCTGAATCTGGACATCGCTATACCTCCATATGACATACACAGCCTTCTGCTTTTCACAAAACGGACGGATTTGTAGCCATAATTTCCCCCCGACGACATGGTTACTTTTGCGCTTCCTGCGTCTCAGCTGATATCTGTGCATCGGGGCGGCGAAATGTTGAGTTCTTGCGAGGCACCGCAGGTCTCTGACCTGTTTGCTGCTAATGCAGAGCTGACGTTCGTCAAGCTGCCTCCAACACTACCTGCGTAGTGTCGCCATCGATATCGAGCCGATTTTCTCCTTATTAAATTTGAGACGTTCAGACGGGTATTACGTCGTGTAAACGTTGATGTGAAGACGTTTTCTCTCCGAATAGCACGGACTACGTGTGTGTCAGATGGTACGAAAACGATGAAAAGCACGCTGTGCGTGTGTTTGAATGGTATGCGCTGCGCGCGTCACTTGGTGTTCGCTTCGCTTGCACACAAGTGACGCCGCGCAGTTTCGTGCTCATAATGCAACGCCGTAAGCAGCCAAATGTACCAAATGGCCTTATACGGTCGATGCAAAATTTGTACGAAACTCAGGACGTATCACTGAAGAAACGAAATGTTGATGTGACTTCCACAGACGATATTTGTCTGACTGGAAGCTGCCAGCCCGTTGTGCAACACCCAAACCGGTGTGCAACTGAGCAAAGAGAAAGAAACCCTCATCGCCGCGTCATAGTGCGCTTGTATTGACGATATCTGCTTCCAAAGGTGTGCAGATGTACCACATTGATGATCTCCCTTTCAGGCTACAGGAGAATTCTTTTGCAGTCACCCGAAGGCGTTCCTCACAGACTGCACGGAACATTGGTGGTCGCCATAGCGACATTACAACGCTATCGATATTAGCAATCTGAATTTAGCCAGTCAAATTAATCCCTCGACTCACATCGTGATAAAGCAAGTTCTGTTAAGGCAATTATACGGTCATATTTAACCAATAGATTGAAAAACGACAGAGATATAACAATTAAAGCAATATATCCGTATGCTAATCCCATTACCCAATCATACCCGCCCACTGGTTTTGAAATAGTTATAATCATAGATATGATGCCAGGCAAAATCCCCAACTTATCAATTGGACCAACCAAAAGTGTAATTCTCTTATTCAAAAACTCTCTCTCATGTCTTACTTCCATTAAACCCAACTCAAGAAGCTCTTTCCCTAGAGATATAAACCTTGGAAGGAAATCATTATCTATCAAAGATTCTCTTTTTATGTTTTGATCTATAGATGAACTCAATGGCATAGTAAAGAAATGTTTTATCGTCTTACGCTCCTCAAAAACTTTAACGATCGGCATAAGAAGCAAGAGTACATAAGAGAAAGATATCAACACGATTGATATATTTAGCAAAAACCTATAATCGGGCTTAAATATTGCATAAACACCAATAAAAATGAACGAAATAAAAACTAAAGATACAAGGGAAGAAAATAATACCTTATCAATCTTACTTATTTTATTCGGTTTTATTTTTTCCTTATATTTTAACTCATGGTCTTTTAACAGCTTTATATAATCAATAATACTATCATCATTTCCGCTCATAATACCTAACCCCATTCATAAACATAAAAAACAAGAAGGAAATTTCTTCTTATTTTTACATATATTATCGAACCTTACCCTCTGCAACGCCTTTCACCTGTGCAAACAAATTACCTAAATAGGCTTCTGTTAAATGCTGAGGATTTGAAGAAAAGAACTGAATATAAACACGGCTTCCGACACCATTCTTTTCAACCTCCAGTGTAATATGATCCTTACCATCTCCCCAGTTTCGCCCCATTTTATAATAACTTCCTGCCAATGCCGACCATTCAGGCCTTTGTTCCTCAATCGCAGCAGCAGTCAAACGGGCAGAAGTACTTTCTCTATTTTTAATACTATTTAACTCGTCTATCGTCATAAATTTATAATAACGACGTAAACGAGCAGCAGCAGTATCGACATCAACTGGAATAGATAAATCTTTTGATGTGGAATCCTGACTGGCTTCAACTTTAGGTGCTAACTTAGGCATACCTGATTCATTCTGCGATGACTGATTACCTGCTATTGACGATCCAAAATCACTAATTTTCTTATTTACTGAAGATAACTCATCCATGGAACATGCTGTTATAAACATAGAGACAATACAAACAACCAGTACTTTCTTCCTGAACATGCTTTCCTCCTTAAAAACTATTTAAAATCCAATTAATGTCGCTATCTCCAGCCACGCTGAGGTTGCGCACTTCTTCAACAATCTTTATGATACAAGGGTGATTCGAACAAAAAAACAGCGCTCAGTCAAACTGGAGAAAACTGGGATATGAATATTTTCATGAAAAAGCTACTGAATGCGGTGCTACCTGACCCTCAGCCAGACAATCACGCTGACGACAGATCTTTACTAACAAGTTTCAACGATGAAGCGGAAGAGACGCCGGCATTGTTTGATACACGCTCTTACTTAGATTCTGAGCAATGGCATAACGATAACAACTAACAGCGCTGCTCATACCAGCGCTGTGTTTCGGTAGTTATTTGTTCATTCCCTTACTTATTCCTGCCTGGAAAGTGCTAATCCCTCCTTTCACAAGGTTTCCACCATTCTGAGCTGCCTGATGTGAACTGCCAGTCCCTTCTTTAGATGCATTACTGATAGCCACACCAATATTTACACCCGCCCAGGACAATGCACCGATCCATACGGTTGGCAGCACGATAAACATCGTCCCCATAACCAGATTCATAATCAGATCATCCGATGTATTCTGGAATCCCATCATATTAAAGCGTGAGTGGGTATCAGAACTGTATAGCGCCGTCAGCAACCAGCTGTCGAGCCAGCGGGCCAGTTCCCACCAGAACGTCAGGAAGTTCACGGCAAAAATGACAAACGTCAGGGTGATCACCGTCTTGAACTCATAGGCCGCAAAGGCCAGGATTAATGGCACCATAATATAAATGGCCATCAGCATAACGGCCTGTACCATCGGCAATGCCTGACGCATCGCGTCCAGAGCCGGGAACGCGCCCAATGAGGCCACCGAAGCGCCTGCCGTTCCGATGATGCGGGAAATCGCATTCATTGCCGTCATATCCGCATTACCACCATAGCCGTTATATACTTCACCACCATGCGATACCGTCAGGTTCGCCGGACTGACGAGCCGGCGTATTACCTCCTCCTGATAATCAGTCTGGCTGCTGCCAATCATCTTCATCCCCGCAGATAACCGCAGCCAGTAGCTGTCATCAACCTGCTTCATTACCCTGTCCTTTAGCCCGGTGTCAGATGTCGACCACCACTCGGAACAATAAGGGTATCCCCCATTACCAGTATTCGGCCGACCGCTGTCACGGGCATCATTCCAGGAGAATATCCCGCGCGGCAATTTCGACTGCAGGGTGGTGTAGTCCCCTTTCAGAAAGGTGCTGCTGCCTATCCAACTGAGGTCTGACAAAACGGCTTTATCCGTTGTCTGACCCTGATCACGTCGTTTCCACTGGTAAAGCGCCAGCGAGTAGCAATCGTTGGTAAAATCCTGCAACTCATCAGCCAGTGCGCGGTTCTCAATGAACGTCCGCTGCACCTCAAACCGCAGTTGCCGCAGATCCGGTCGGCAGGGAATGCTGGCCACCGCCGCCTGAGTCACACCTTTGGATAACTTATGGACCAGCACCCACCAGACCGGCGCAGCTGCGCTTTCGCCGTCCATACTGGAGATAATGTTGTTGTAACCACTTTCATCAGGCGCTTTTGGTGTCCAGGTTCCACACGTTTTCGCCCGGGTTTTATCAAACTCCAACGTAGTCAGGCTCACCTGAATCAGCGGAACGCAACAGGCAATCATCACGAAGAACGTACCATAAAGCGCATTCTCAATACGGGGCAGTGACAGCATGCCCTTGTTACCTTCATCTTCCCCTTCCTCGCGGACCTTCAGCCAGATACCTACGACTTTAAAAGCCAGCGGTAGCGCAAACAGTCCGGTACTGACAAGGACATCCCAGAGGCCATTATTGACCAGCCAGCCCAGCAAGGTCAGGAAATACTCCAGATAGCTGTTCGTTGTCATAGTGAATCAGCCTCCTACGCCGGAAAAAATGGAGTACTCACAGACCAGAAAGAATAATGTGCTGGCGCCGGCGATGCTCAGCAGTGGCCGACGATATTCCTGCCGAAAGCCCGGTGCATGCCAGATTTTCCACAGCCCCCACCCGACGGCACAGTAGATAACCAGCCGCCACGCCAGCCAGCCGTAGCGCGTTGCGTGCATCCATCGCTTCAGGGATGCCACGCTCTCCGGATGACGCATTCCCGTATCGGCAAGCCAGAATCCCAGGACCATTACCAATGCCAGAACCAGCAGATAAGGCATCCCGACTTTTAACCCTTTTCCTGATTTACGCAGTAGGTCACGGTGATTGATTTCCATATTCACAACGCCCTTATTCTGCATCCGGAGAATCGAGCTTCTGGAACCGACTATCGGCATTATCCGTCTGCTGAATCATCGGGTTTGTGCCGACACGTTCGTTGTCTCGTTCAATGATGGTCAGTACCGAGTTCCTCGCCAGCTCTCGTTTAAGGTCCATTTCATTCTTCAATGCCATGATTTCGCGATCGAGTGCATCAATCCGGCGAACACCATCTTCCAGTGCAATAGGTTGATCCTGAGCATTTGGCTCACTCATACCTGTTGTCAGCATCCGGCGCATCAACAAAGCGGTTTCGACCGTATCAGACATGGCAAGCTCACTGGCGAGACGAACTGTCAGCGCAGTATTATCCGGGTCGCGTTGCAGAGCTTTAATGACATTGGCCGTTACTGGCAAACCACCCGTCTTCAGCTTCGCCAGTTCAGTAGCCGTGGGTTTTACGGCACCATTAACCAGTTTCACCAGTTGCTCTGTATTGTGCTTTGTGGCTTCTTCCAGCATCGGGGCAAATCCTGTACCAGCAACGGACAGACCGGGCTGATCATCAGTATCTCCACTGGTGCATTGCGACGCATTGCTGCAGGTGCGCATTGAGCGATCACCAAGAACTCTCACCACGGCTTGTGCAGCTTCTTCAGCATTACTGAACTTACTGCAGGCACCACCGTTACAACTGGTGCTACTCACGGTTTCTGAACTTAGTACGTTGAGGCTGTTCATCATGTTGTAACCAGCAGATGCCAAATCATAGGTCGGCCGGATCGCCCTCTGCCCTTTTCCTCCTCTTATCTGACCACCAATCCATTTTTTGCCAGCGGTTCCATCTGCATCCTGATATTTTTGGTCTGCACGTATTGCATCCGTTTCCCCACTATTGACGAGAGATTTATATTCTTCAGCTATAGCTGCCTGGCTCCATTTACTGGTATCACTGAAATCCATCATTTTCTTCGCCATGTTCTGGCAGTTCAGTTGTGCTTTGTCGAACGAGACGTTCGCCTGCAGCACACCGTTGGTCAGCATGTCATACAGTCCCGGATTGGCCCGCTGAATAAGCATCGCCGGCAGGCTGGCCACCGCGCCAGTTGCCCCCTGAATAACGTCGCCCATCAGGTTTTTAAAGCCATCGGTTACGCCGTTTAACTGGTTGCCAATTGTGGTTTTGAGGTCAAAGTTGCCGCACATCAGGTCACTGCTCCACCCAACATCCAGACCCATTTTTTTCATATTGCTACGCGTCGCTGGCTGCGATATCACCGACCCACCGCCTAGGGTATAAAACAATTTATCGGATACCGCGCCATCCACGGATTTGCCATAACCAAAGGCGCTGTCATTAACCTGCGGTAGCGAAATTTCAGCCCGGACAGGCAAGATGGTACCCACTGTGCCGGCAAGCAGTAACACTGCGAGGGTTGCCGATTTCAATACTTCGATGTTCATGTTTTACCTCGTCAAAAATCCGTGCTGCTCAGAAATCTCTGCCCCATACGCTTACAACAGCTGTAGGGCTGCCACAGCGCAAAGGCCTCGTTATTATCATTAGCCACGCCGTGACTCCCGTCCGGGAATACCGCACAGCTTTGGGTCATCTGAGGCGCCAGACGCTGCCATTTATGGTTCTTAGTACCGGTGTTTTCCGTGACTTCTCCCGGTGGCCAGTACCCGTCGCGGCGGGTCCCCTTTAGCACCTGATAAACGTGCGGCTGGCCTGTCCGGGTGATAATGTCTGCCACACGCTGTGCCACCACCGCCGACGCTTTGTCATCATCGGTCTGGCTGACAAACCCGGAGCGCGGGTAGACGTTGCCCCACATGTTGCCGGATGCCTGGCTACCGATTTCCCGTCGACCGGGGATCAGTGCCTCGGGATAAAGCGATTCCGGTACACCCGTTCGCCAAGCAATCGAGTCCAGTGTGCTGAGGAAATACGGCATCAGAGGTGTGGCGACGCTGTCGCAGGAATACCCGGCGATACTGCCGCCGATGAGAGACGTGGCCGGATGCCCGATGGCATCGGCATATTTGAAGCGAATACTGGATTTGCGCTGCCCCGGGTTCTTCATATCGGCCGGGTTGGCTCCACCGGCTGCCACACCGGACAAAGCACCCGTAACGAGATTTTCCAGCCCGCCTGCCGTCTGGCTGACAAAAGCCATCTCTGTCCAGGGATTTCCACCGGGCGCAACGTAGGTCGAAACCACCGCTTCCGGGATAAAATGGGTGGCCTTTACAGAGGTTTTTACGCTGCAGCCGAATGCAGTACAGAACAACCAGTAGCAGATACCGCTTACCCGCCAACTAATGCAATCCTGCGTCACTGCGCTGGCCACTATCTGTGCCGTATTCAGCGCAGCAAACGCTGCAGGTATTGAAGCTGTGGCCAGAACAGTGGCGACAGCAGCAGAACAGAACGTTTTTCTGAGCCGGGAAGGAGGCTGATTCACTGGCCACCTCCTGCCTGCCGCCGTAGTGCCTGAGCCTGCGCCACATCGGTTGTGCCATAAACCACATCCCGGTCGTCAAAAACGACAGCGGGCACCTTGCGGATACCGAGTTCCTGAGCATTCACTACCTGCCGATATGCCGTAACCAGTTGCTGCTGTTTTTGTTGCCACTGGGGGGAGGACATCACCTGCCTGGCCTGCATTGCTGCCAGATCCGGGTCAGCCGGAAGCTGACCAAACACTTTCGCCTGCAGGCGTTCAGGTTCATCCAGCAACACAACCACAACATCCGGGGAAAGATTTTCAGGTAAGTGCTGGCTGTCGGTATAAACCACCGTGCCGGCCAGAACGGATACCGGCAGCAATGCCGGCAGAGGGAGAAAGTTGCGTAATTTCATTAGGGAGACTCCATCAGACTGAATCGCCTGACAGCGTGCTCGCCAACGCTCAATAAAACATCGAAAAACTAAAAATCCAAAAATAAAGATTAGTTACTGGTGTTACGCTGAGCTTGCCTTTTACCAGTAAATGTTATGTCCTGCTAATTACAACTGCTAATATAGCCATTCCTGATACCTCTATACTTGCCATTTATGAGCATGTAGCTGTCGTAGGACAACACATAACTTGCTTTTTGTAGCGCTATTCAGATGCAGAACAGTTTCTTTTCTCCCGTCAGCATAGAAACGGGAGAAGGCAGTTGCCCTTATTCTCAATCAATGTAGCTCTCATCCTCTTCATAACAGCAGTGTACGTGATATTTGCCTGCTTCCCGAAATGACCATTTCTTAATAAGACCAGCTTGCTGTAAAGCAGAAAGGAATAGCTCCGCTTGTTGACCATTACTGAGATTCAGTGTTGCGCTTTTTTGATTAAATATTTTAGAGAATTCTTTTTCTTCAAGCCTACACACCAGACGGCCGATCTCCACTCGACTGCGATAGCCATTTTTTAACAGCCTGACTATCAGATTCATGGAAAAATCATCATCAGTAGAAAGCGCAGTTATAGCAAGTAAACCTTCGTTAGAGATAGTTAGCTCATCAAGGAAGGACTCATGGTAACGCTCACGGTATTTGAACAGTAGCGTAGCTTTTTCCGAAAAAGTGAAGCACTGGGAGTTATGAATAGCAACCAACATTTCCTCAAGAAAAGTATCGTCATGCTCATCCCGAAGATAATAATCTGTATCGGAGAAAAAGGTTTCTTTAAATTGAGAAAACCACAGTGCAAATGGTTCAATACGTCCTTTAGCAGTATCCGAAATGAAACATTGCACTGCCTGTTTAAAGGATTCTGCATTCAACTCTACTTTGCTATTTTTTATCAGGCGCAGAAAGTTAACCAGACTCAACCTTTCATCCCAGTGATGAATATTAATATAAACTGGTTTTAACACTGAGGAATATGCACTATCACTGAGTTTATCATTGCAAATAACTTTCATATAAAGAAGATCATAGCGATCCCCATCAACCAGGCTCACTTCCTTTTGGCTCAAAACCTGAGCATGCTCTTCAATATACTGGGTTAATACCTCGAGGTTGCACCCTTCGCAAATATAATTTAATAAAGCATCCCATCCCGGCGCTATGCGATCGTAGCGGTAGAACAGATCATGGTATGATAATTCATCCATATCAGCATCAATATGCTCTGGGAAATCATGTAAATCCACCACAGTAAATTGCATTTTTTTCAGCATACCAATTTTAAGGTCATCACTTAAATTTGGGTGAGTAAGCACCGATACAATAGCCTCACTACTTTTCTTAGAGTCTATAAATATTTCCCGAACAAAAATATCGATATTGTCATTCACGTACTCTTTTACGCTGGATAATTGGTACTTCTCCAGTAATGACCATGGCAACTCATCTACCCGATCGCAAGATATATTTTCATGTTGTAATAATCCAGCGACGATAACTCTGTAACTTTTCTTATCCAGAGTATACATCTGATTTTCGGCGATAAAGTTTAATGCCTGAGTTTCAGAGGGAGTGATCGGCAAAGAAATATCCTGGTAAATAACACCCAGCAGTTTTATATTATTAAGAAATGGTTCAAGATTGCTACCTTCTACAAAAGAAATCAAACTAAACCCTTGCTCGACAATAAATTGTCGATAATTTTCCTGATTGGCTGATATCTCAGGTGAGATTAAAGCTATCATCTTCGCAACAATTGACGTGACGATACTGCTGCGTTCCTGTTCCTCAATCACCACGATCATCTTATCCAGATAGCGGCTATCTCCCAAGGAAAAGACCACTAACCGGGTGAAATGTTCGGCATCAAAAAATCTGGACTCTAAAACATTAAATATAGCCAGAATGTCTGTAGAAGATTGCTGAAATATCATCGCAACCATTTCAGACAAAGTATTCTTGTCAACGTTATGACGGCTATCTAGCAATAGTGCTACGATTTGATGGTGGATAGCACCAGCGCGATATTGATAACGCTGGCCAATCAATTCCGCCAACACATCTTTCGGGTTGTCCAGTAAGAATTTTTGATTTACTTCTTCACAACCCATATGACGACCAACGGCTTTTATATAGTCATTATCATTAATAGAGATGGTTCCCTGATGAAAGACAGACCGGAACATCATGAAATCCTGCATAATATGACCATTGGTCAACAGGTAATAAAGAGCCTCTAAGCCACCAAAGCGGAATCCATTGCGGATAGTTTCCAGCTGTTCCAAGTCAATAATCGTGCGATCATCACATTTTTCAATATAACCTTCAGCAATTTCTTTAAATCTTTCCCATCCAATTAAATTTAATAAATCCGCCATAGAAATGGAATTTCGGGTACGAATTTTTTCTTTTACCTCATCAATTTCACTGATGATTTTTTGATATTCTGCTGCTTTATCTTTGGCGATAACTTCAACTCTTTTGTTGTACTCTTCTAATATTGAAGTTGTGTCAATTTGAAAAAAATGCAGTCCTCTATTAGTTTCACATCCAATATATAACTGTGCAGAATTAGAAAAGAAACTTTTAAAACCACTCTCACTTTCATAAAAATTCTGTGCTGAATATTTGTTATATTGCCCATGATAATTAGGGTTCTGTTTAGCAAATGAGATTAATGGCCACAACTCCGGAGAAATAAAGCGACTAATAATTTGTTTACGCAAATCTGCATCAGAGGTAGCAGACTCCTGTTTTATCCTTGCTAATTTAGTATTAAGCTGCTGCAATCGTTCATCCAAACTAATGAAATAATTTTCATGTAGACGACGCAGACGATAGTCGTGGATAAATGAATACAAAACACCTGATTTTTTATCCGTCAGGTTATAATCTTGTGCGTAGATATTCTTATAAAAGATAAGTGAAAAAATCTTCGCCTGATTCCTATTGTCATCAACCACCTTTTTGAACAGATTGAACTCATTGACAATATTTTGCAAAGAGCGCATATCACTTATATACAATGACATCTGCTTAAGAAGCGCCTGCTCATTGGCCGGAAAATCATTTAGTTTGTTTTTTAAATGAGTGTAGGCATTCCGGGAATCCATCACCGGGATTACTGGCAAAATAAAGTCAAAAAATTTAGTCCGGATATCTGCACCAAGGAAAATATCATCCCGGCAGGCATAGACAAATCTAACCGGCTCACCCTGGATATTATTATTAACTATCTGGTTAATCTCTCTTAGCTTAACAAATACTTCGGTGTTACCTAACCTGTCTAAATCCTCAAATACCACAATTTTATGTTGTGAACGGGAAAAGAAATAGACAATCTCATCCAGGCAGTTATTAAGCAGTGAAGAAGCATCCTGGGATGCCATATCGGCACTGCCCTGAAGCAATGCTATCTTGCTAAGCTTGATTTTCTTATCGAAAATACCGGCTTTGGAAGCAGCCCGAACGATAAAAAACAAACCAACCGTTCCCATAACAGCGCTAGATAGCAACCGCGCTGGATAGGCATCAATGATCGAATTTAGCGTAACTTCATCTACACTAAATAAGGACAGGATTTTTTTAGGAAACAGCGTCACAGCCAACAATAATATCGGCCCAACTATTGTTAATACAGTAGCGAACAGAGAAAGAATGTGTTTTTCATTTCTATCCTGAATCCGATCAATACGTGAATCAGGAAGATTATCTTTATTTTCCTTGTACAGGATCTGCTGGAGTATGCTTAATTCAATCTCTACGTTATCTGATTCTGATTCTTCACTCTTTCCGGATAAGGAAAAATCAGCAAGTGACACATTGATAAACTCTTTTTTAAGACGAGACTTAAGATAAGAAAGAATAACTGTGCTTTTACCTGCACCATAAGGCCCAGTAATAGCAATATTTTTCACATCTGATTTAGAAAAAGCAAAATCCAGCGCATCAAAATAAGCTTCAACACTGCTATCAGTAATTATTTTCGGCGTTAAGGTATCGTAAATTCCCTGTTGTTCATTAATCGAAGCACCAGTTTCTTTTGCTGACCAACAGCCTTTTATTACATCCAATAGAGCCATACCAATTCCTTACCATTGACTGACTTGGTTCCTGATCACCTACCCGGAATTTCTCCGCAAGTCCGCCGCCATTGTCGCCTGATAGTAGGCCAGTATAGAATGGCCAAACCATCAGGTTATTTAAAAGTTAGCCTAATATATCACCTAACCAAAGCACCAGGTAAACCATATCCGCCGCGTCCGTCACGGTAATATACCAGCGGGGATGTTCGTACTCCTCCTCTGCCGGCCAGCTTCCCTGCCCGCTAACGGTGATAAGAATATTAACCGCTCTGCGGAATCTGCTCTCCACCGTCACCGCCATACAGCTTCTCAGGCCCACCCGATGAGGGTGATAGGTAACGGTCACCGGGCCGTTCATTCGCTGTCTGATGTGTTCGCTCAGACGTTGCAGATTAGCCTGCGTCACCACTGATATCCCGGGTTCACCCTGCGGGGGCAGGTTGAAAACAGTGTTATCCGGGCTGTCACTACCACAGACACAGGGAACCGGATACTTCAGCGTCATCATGCTGCTGTGCTCTCCTCGTCGTGTGCGTCAGTCAGTCCTCGCAACCGGTCCAGTTTACGGGCAATCAGCTTCGCCGCATCCAGTTCGCTACAGTGATGCTCACGCATCAGCGCCCGGCGTTCCGCCTTTTCCTCTTTCTCCGTCATGCCCAGCGCGAGATACAGACTGGGGGGAACAGCACGAAACAGCGCCTCAATACGCTTGGCCAGCACCACCCCTTCGGTATAGCAACCCGACAGCTTGCGGGCGGAAAGTAGTACGGCTTCCTGTTCAGGCGTGAGCGCACGGAACCGGCTGATATCTTTCACCTCCTCCGGTGGCATGGTGAGGCAAATCCACCACTCCGCCATGTTCAGCATTTTCTCCGCAATATCCGGAAAGTCCTTCAGGTTCTGCGTGGCCAGCCACAGCCAGGCCCCCAACTTTCGCCACATTTTGACCACTTTGGTCATATACGGCGACAACAGTGGATTAACCGTCACGATATGCGCCTCATCCACCGCGAAGACAATATCGCGGCCGAGATACTGGTCCCGCTCCGCAATATTGTTAATCATGTTGGTCATTGACACCATGGTCAGCGCCATCTGCGCTTCATAACCCTCACGCGCCAGATGACCGAGATCCACCAAGGTCACATCCGCTTCAGGCCACAACTCCCCCTCGCGGTTGAACAGCTCCGCCTCAAAGCTGCCTTCCTGAGTGAACATCCCCAGCGCCTCCGCCATCTCTGCGGCTTTCGCCTTACGCTGGGCATTACGGACATTTTGCCCCTTATCGCTGTCATCACCAGCAATGCTGTATAATGCTTTCTGCAGGTCAGAAGGCAGCATCTGCCTCCCTTCTTTATATGTTGCATGCGCGGCCATCAGCAGCGCTTCACGGATCATAGCCCGGTCGGCACGCTTCATTTCGGCTTCTTCTTTCGGATCGCCGCCCGTTATCATCATCCGGGCTGAAATCTCCATCTCACCGAGAATATCCCGTTTATCCTCGTCTTCACCCTCTCCATCGCTGTCGGCATCGATATCAGGGAGGTCGCTTTCATCAACAGCATGTGCTGCCAGCCCTTCTTCGACCAGTTTATGCGCGTCGGCAAACGGCGGCAGGCTGACCCCACTACCCGGTTTGACGCTTATCTTGTTGACAGAAAGTCCAAGGCTTTCAAAATAATCAGCCTGCAGGCCAAAACTGTTCCCGGCTTCAGCGATAAACAGACGTGGCCGGTGAACCGCCATCAGCTGAGAAAAGGCATAACACAGCGTGGCCGACTTACCTGCCCCCGTCGGTCCGAACAACAACAGATGCGCATTCTGGGTACGATCATACTTGTTCAGTGGATCAAACGTCAGAATATCGCCGCCGCGGTTAAAAAAGCTTAAACCCGGGTTGCCGGTACCGGTTTCCCGCCCGGTAACCGGCAGCAACCCCGCAAGGTGTTGTACCCAGGTCAGACGCGTGTACCAGTATTTTTTATCGCTGTCCGGGTTAAAACACATTGGCAGCGCCCGCAGCCAGGTATTCAGTGGCCCCACCTCAAATTCCGGTCGAACCGGCTGCAGACCGGCCCCAAGCAATACGGTGGTCAAATCAAGACGTTTACGCTTAAGATTATCCATATCATCCCCGCGCAGCAGGAAGGTGATCCCGGCACGATACAGCTTATGCCGGTTTCCCAGATACTCTTTCACCGTTTTCACATCCTGGCGGGCACGGCCGGATTCGGTATTCTCCCCGACGGCATTTTTCGACAGGCGGTTAAACTGTTCTTCCAGCCTGTCCTGCGGCTGCACAACAATCGTCATGCACAGCAGTGTCCCTTCCGGAAACATATCCATCAGCGCGTTGATTTTTTTCTCACCACGGGCCTGTTCACCGGTAATGGTACCCGGCTCTGGTGGAGTACGCAGCCTTTCAACCGGCAGCGCACAATGGGGTTTATTATCTATCCACCATACGCCGTTTTCCGGATCCGAAACGGGTGGCGTAAACCACAGCGTTTCAGCAAAATCATTGCTGACCGGCGCCACGCCCGCCGGGAAGTTGCGCGGATCGACATACGCCGCCTGATGATACAGTGTGGATTTCTCCACCCAGTCCGGAGACGGATTAAACAGGCGCAGCAGCCAGCTGTGCACCTGCAGGCCATTCTGACGGGTACAACGAATACCGGCCCCACCCAGCGCACTTACCACACGTTCACACGCCTGGTTGAGCATCGCCACCGGCGGCATCGGGTCCCGGGACGCAGACTTCCCTATCCAGCGATAAATAACCATACGGGTGCGACGCTGTTGGCCGCGCCAGGGCTGACCGGTGATCAACGCATCGGTAAACAGCCCTTCCGGCCGCGAGATACTGCGGATATGACGCGCCATTTCGCCCAGCCAGGCTTCCGTAAATGCCGTGCGTTGCGCATGCGGTTTCACGTAACCGCGTAAGTGGTCCAGATACGATTCAGCATCATCTTCATCCTGGCAGAAGAACTGTACCACCCAGGGGTTCTCGTCATATTCATCAAAACTGTCCTGCAGGGCATCTTCCACCGTATCGCGGATCTGCTCCAGCCTGTCATCCGTACGTCCCTCCGTGGCCACCGGCGTCACATCATAAACCGCACCGACAGAAATACCGTCCTCAAGCAGAAGACACTCCTCTTCATCCAGGAATTCCACCCAGGGCAGATAATCAATGATGGACGGGTTGGCGTGATACACTTTTGACTCTTCCTGCCGGGTCATCCGGCCCGGTCGCGTCAGTGGCTCCCGACCATGAATAACCAGAGGAGAATCCTTCCCCTCTGGCTGCCCTGGCGTGCCGTCTGGTTTCACTTCATTTTTACGGACGAAAAGAGAAAACATTACAGCGCCTCCGTACGTTCACCTGGCATCGCATACTGTGTCTGGCTGTAGAAAGGAAATACAGTGCTATAGCCAGGCACTGGCGTGTTGCCGCCAGCCAGATGGGGATACAGGTACATCACCATATCCGGGTTGGGCAACCGGGAGAATTGCTGTGAAATTTCACTCTCCTGCGAGCGGCTGTAGCTGCGATCGTCCTGTGTACCTTTCCGGTGTTCATCGTCGGTTAACGGACGACGCAGCGTGTCCCTCGCAACAGCGGACTGACGAGTGGTTCCCCCTTCACCGTCTGCCCCGTTCCACAGTTCAAGCATGGTATGCTCGCCAGTCGGCAGCATCTCTTCTTTTGACGTGGAACAACCAACTAAGAGAACGACGAAGCAGAGAGCGGCCAGCATTTTACAATTCAGGTTCTGAGTCATTTTAGCACCTTAGTCCAGACCGCCGTTGTCGCTGACACCACCCGGCAGGGTGAAATCATAGCGAACCCTGCGGCCGTTATCTTCATAGTCAATGGCAAGTTGGCGGGTAATATGTACGGCCAGCTTCGCACCCGGCGGCACATAAATCGCGTCAAACGTCTGCCCATAGCGCTGCTTAACCCAGTCAGTGGTCTCACTCATGCCACCGGAGAGGGCTTTCCCCAGTGCCGCTTCGCCAGCACTGCCGGTCAGCGTGGATGAAATCCCGTTAACATTGTTCTGCGTGGTGTACTGGCCCTCACTGAGAGCTTCCCCGGCAGCGCCGGCAGCAGAGAGCGCAAAAAGAGTAGGCAGATACGTTGACGCGTTAGACTTGCGGGTACCGCTGATACAGGGAATACCGTCATTATCCGAAATCCAGCCGATGCCGCCGTCGGTACCGGTTTTATTCTGCGTATTGCCGTTACCTGTGTTTTTCCCACTGGCATCTGGCTGGGGCACGGTACGGACCGTACCGTCAGCAAAAACGAAGGTGATGCTGTTCACCTGCCCACGAACGCAGGAGAGAGTCCAGTCACCGCTGGCGCTGCCGGAGACAATCGCCCCCTCCACATCCGGCAGTTCAATCCCATTTGCGGTCAGGTTGTCTTTGCCAATCAGGATCTTGAAAGGATAGGGATCAGTCACCGTGCCGTTAATCGGGATGCGGCCCAGTAACGCCGTCATCGCCCGGCTGCCCACCAGAGTGGAATTTTCCGGCAGAGTGTAAACAGATTCAGCGCTGTCCTGTGCCCCCTTCTCATTCGTGTGCCCCTTAACCTGTTGCTCATAGACCGCTTTCTGCCGGGTCAGAGGATTGTTGTCCATAAATGAAGTGGGAAATTGCGGTGAAGCCTTACCACTGGCGGCATCGCGCGGATCGACCGCTTTTTGATCGCCTGGCGTCACCCACATCAGACCATCATCGCCCCGAGTGGCGGTACCATGGGTGCTACCACCCAGACCATCCAGACCGAGGCCCAGAGGAATATCGCTGTCAGAAGCCGGTTTTACACCTGCGGAACCACTGCCGGTAGTTTTCAGCTGTTCAGACAGAGCCTGCACTTTTGCCAGCAGGCTGGTCTGTTCGTTCTGCAGTTGCTGCTGGCGTTTGTCATACTCTTTACGCAACCCCTGCACAGCCTCGTCAACTTGCCCGGATACATTCGTGCCGCGCTTACGCAGTTGCTCATTCTCTTTCAGCAAATCGGCATTCTGTTTATCCAGCGTTTTCTGGCGATCGCGAACGTCATTCAGCCGACCTATCAGTGTGCGCAGGGTATCTTCTGGCGTATCGCCTTCCACCCCGAGCGCCTTAAGCTCATCCTGTGAAAGATTTTTCAGTACCGTCGTCACATCACCCGAGGCATTCTCAGGCGGTTGCTCTCCCTTACAGCTTTTCAGGCCCACGGCCAGCCCCGCCATCACCACGGCAGGAACAATAAATTTCACCATGGGATTGGATTTAATCTGCATGGCTGACCTCCTTCTTCGCGGTACGAACAGCCTTACGCATCGAGGAAGGTTCAGCGATAAAAGCGCTCTTCGGCCGCGTGCCCGTCACGATATAGACTGTGGTGGTATCTTCCGGCGTGCCCACCGGCCCCAGCCAGCGGTGCTGGAACGTCGCCGCGACAAACTGCCCCTGCAGGGCACGGGGATCTAGTACAATCCTGCGGCTGGTGTTGTTCTGCAGGCGAACAGCCACGACGGCGCGATTTGCCACGCCCCAGGCGGACAGCGGCGTGGCCGTTATGGCTTCGGAGGGATACAGCGTTGTCAGGCGTTTGGGCAGATGCGGATTCACCGGGCGGATACCCGGCACGGCTTCGACCGTACGCAGCGGCGCATACAGGTTCTGTGCAGCATAACGGGTCAGCAATACCGGAACGGGAGCGCTGTACTGCACCTTTTTACGCTTCGCCTGCGTACCGTCATCACTTCCCGGCTGGATACTGCCGCTGCTGTTTTCTGTCTGTCGACGGGTATCGGCCGTACTGCTTACCATGTTCACCTCGCCGCTGTAGACCAGGCGAACGGGCTCGGAAGGACCTTTTTCACCGGCGGCGACATCGAGAAGAATAACCTCACCGCTTTCCACATCCTGCAACTGCACCCGTGTCTGAGGAAAAGCGCTGTCGGCCTTCAGGTAGACTGCCCCGCCGGTGCTCTGCACACGCAGCTTACCGTTGAGTGCCGGAGGAAACCCCACCCGGACATTTTTATCCACAAATACCACCCGTTCCTGCCCCACCTGCAACGGGATTTGCAACGGGATACGCTCCCATTTCATAAATTTATCAGCCTTAGCCGGCTCGCTATGCAGAAAGACCAGCGGCAACAGCAAAAGGGACAGCGCCATCAGCCCAGCGCGGGTATGATTACGGATCTTCATTACTGAAATACTCCTGATTTCGCAGGGATTTCCGTCGGTAATGCCGCCTCCAGTCGCTGCGGTACACCGTCATAGCAATCCAGCGCCAGACCAAACGGATTGCGCTCAGCATCCCCTTCCCAGCGCACCACTTTCAGTGGATAACGGACTAGGGCGCGTTTTACCGGTTCAGCATGAAAATACTCATCCGCCACCAGGTCGAGACGCACCACCCAGTTATCTCTGCTGATAACGCTGACGCTCTTCGACTGATAACCCCGACCGGGAATTTCATACACCACACGAACACGGTCAGTCAGTTCGCCAGCGTTGCTTCTTTTCTGGGCCTCGGTATTCAGATAATCCTGGCACCCCGGGGTCAGATAGGCTGACAACGCATGAATTTTTGCCGGATAATCCACTTCACCATTTTTCGGCCAAGCGTTGAGCTGCTGGAAAATATAGAAGGCAAAGGAATAGACCGATGACGCCGGTACTTCCCACCAGGGTCGGGTACTGCCAGTACGTAAATCCGGCGGGTTATGGACAGTCAGTTTGTTTGGGGCCAGCATCCAGCCGGCGCAGGTGATTAACAGGAAAAAGACCAGCACACAGCAGGCAATACGCAGTGTCATAATATGCTGATCCCGGTCTTTGACCGCATGACGAAAACGGCTCATTTTTCTCTCCCGGTTCGTTTCAGGGACCATCCCCGGGCATCAACGATCAGTGTCGGGTTGCCCAGACTATGGCGACGTTTGAACACCTCAAGTCGCTGCCAGATATAGTTTTCCGGCTTACCGCGTTTGATGCGGCTTAGCCACCGACCGCCGAAACCGGTAACCATCAGCGGCGCCAGTAACATGCCGGTCGGGATAATGACCCAGCCGGCAAGAGGGATAAATGGCAGAGACAGGAGCAGCCCCACGCCCAGACCGGCTAGGGCGGCCAGTCCCATCTCCGGTGTAGTGAATCCGCGAAACACGACAGGTTCACTGTTCAGGCGGTCAGGTAAAAAGCGAATGGTCTGCATGGGGCCGCCTCAGAGAATAATGCTGGCGGACTTGCCCAGCAGCCAGATAACGGCAACCAGTAACACCACCCCCACTACGATGATGGAGCCAAACTTCGTCCAGGTTGACTTCTCATTCCGGACCTCGGTAAAGGTATGGACTGCAGCAATCGCTACATTAATGAACGCAATGGCCGCCACTACCAGTCCGCCAATAACGACACCATCCTGCAGATAGCCTTTGATCTGTCCCATCAGACCAGATCCGCCATTAGAGGTTGGCGCTTCAACCGTTGGCAGGTCAGCAAATGCGGGTTTACAGGTCAGCCAGACCAGTAACGCCCACGTGAAAGCACGGTTAATAACGCGGTCAATACCACGACGCACGCGGGTGGCAATAGACGCAAAGTGATACATAAATTTTTCTCCAGAAATTGATTGTTTAATTCAACTGGCAAACATCCAGATACTTACAACCAGCAGGAGCACGGCCCGGATAGCAAAGCGACCCAGCGCAGCATTCCGAACTTTCTCGTTACTCCAGCCGGTCCACACATCGGACAGTGCCCATGCGGCCCACAGAAACAGAAAGGCCAGCAACACACCGATGCAGACCAGGTGCAGAATGCTGACTTCGACATTGCCGGAGGCCGCTTTAAAGGCGGTCGATTGTGCGGAGGTCATGCCCATCAGGGACGCTCCCGACGATAATTGCCGCTGACAGATGAAGCCCGGGGTTGGGGCCGGGATGGCTCCAGATAGCGGTCAATACCGGCACGAATGGTGTTTAAATCGGATGTGGCCTGACGGTAGTCAAAAAAGAAGCGCCCCTGTTCAGCAGGATCTGACTGAGCCGCCGCCACACGGGCGCGTTCAAGGGAGGCCTGTACCTGATCCAGCTGGCGCTGGACCGAGGCAAGCTCGTCTTTTTCTGCTGCATGTGCCGTCGTGGACAATGTGGCCAACAGCAATAAGCCAGTGATGCCCGGTATGCAGGCAATATATCGCCAGGCCGGACGGGGATGATTCATACGCGCCTCCTTGAGTATTAACAGGTGCTTACAGAATGGGCTGGAGAGGAAGGCAAGTCAGCGATAAACTCTTTTTGCGTTTCTGAAAATTTTGTGGAGAAGTAGGAAATGCCAACATTGAGAAGGAAGACAAATTCAATCATATGACGGCTGAAGTCATTCGGATTTTTTACAAAGATAGACATCTATCAGACGAACATCTGAGTTGTTTGTATTGTATGGGGTCGAAAGCGAATGTCTTTCTTCGCGAAGTGTTCCAGCATCATCTCACCTAAGTGTCGCGTGCGGTTTGTGCCAATATCATCAGAGTTATCGAGCTAAGCTACGGGCAACAAGTTATGGCAAAAACCTTCATACAGTTCTTGCACTGAGGATTATTTGCACAAACGGTTGTCGAACGTGTAAAATAAGGGAAATGTCGGGGGAGTAACTATGAAAGACAACTACTTCATTCCAGGTTTTGAACCTGATGAAATCCGCGATATGGCGAAATCCGCGCTGAAACAGATTCATGAAAGGAGGGTAAACCTCGGTAAGCACGAACATGAAGTTCCAAATCGTGCTGTGCTGGACATGCACATTGTGAATCTGAATGAGCCATATGAAGTGTTCTACGGCTTGAATACAACCAATCTAAACCGCACACAAGCAGCCTTAATAAGCGCAGGTTATAAGTCATTTCGCCAGTGTCGTTTAGTCACAGATGTCCATCAAGAATATGAGATTGGTGTGACAATTCATGAATTTGATTGCCAGCTGGATTCTGCCGATCATGGCGAAAATATAGCTGTTGGGTCAGCCTCGAGCTCCAAAATAGCAGCACAATAACGGTTATCATTAAGCGCCCCGATTGGGGCGCTTTTTATGGATTGATTATGACGGGACAGCAAAAGAAATATGTATTCAGGGAACTGGTTAAAAACAGAACAGATGCCCCGCAATTAATATCATATGCAATCTATAAATCCCATAAAGACGAAAGGGCAGAGTTTTTTCACGCTAACTTTGGAGAAGCATTAGTCCCTAAGAAGTTACAAGAATGGCACGATAGCGTTGCGAACGATTTCCAATGGCTCGATACCTACAGAAGCAAAGCCGATTTACTTATCAAAGAGATAGAGATACAGGCGGTTCAGAATGCTATGCCTGACATCAATTTGGCCCATCAAGGGGCAATTACTGCTCTCGAAAATGCTCATAAAATTGAAGTTGATGAGTTGCAGCAACGTGCGTTAGATGCTGAAAAAAAAGCGCGTGAAGAATGGGCTGTAAAAACAAATGATTGGGCTGTTAACCAGACTAAGCCAGGTTGGTGGAAAAGAAATTCACTAGCTTTATTGAAAGTCATTGGCGGCTCAGTAATAAGTGTTTTAGGTGGAGCAATTGCAACAGCTTGTATAGTAGGTTTATTGGCAATTATAAACCCAACTTTAAGCGCCACTGCTAATTCTCTAGCAAAGGGATTGGTTGATAAATTGTTGCCTGCGGATGATCCAACTGGATTAGGCGTTAAGAGTTTTACTCATGAACAGCCGCCAGCTGACAACGACAAAAAGCCCTGAAGGGCTTTTAATCCTGCGGAAATTTTGTCAGTACCATTGTTCGTTAATGTTCATACTCTTTATCCACTTGCAACTTCATTTGGTAAACAAAATAATCGGTCATATTGTGTACTGTGAGCTTAATTTTTGAAAATTCAGCATCATCGACCTGCTCCCCGTTGATTAAAACAGACTGATGTTAGCAACATACGCTTTTGGCACAGAACAGCCTGTCAGATTAAGTTTAGCGCTGTGGTGTAACAACGCCCAAGGCAAAGGAAACGTCGATAGTATCCGATGCTAGCAAGAACGACAGCAAAATAAGTCTGACGCGCCTGTAAATGACCGTTCATCGGCTTGTCTGCTGACGAAGACGCACAAAAGCAAGTTTTGTGCGTCTTCGTCCAGCCCTGATAACTAAAGATATTTCTTGAATGAAGCCGTGGTGACCGTGATAGCAACACCCAGCAATATGGCAGCAGGCAACAGCAGTAGGTTGGGGTATACTGCCGTCGGCCAGGAAAGATACAGCATCATGGGTACTACGATCGCTGGTTTCACCATCTTTTTAGCATGGTGATAAACAAACGAACTTTCATAACCCGCCCCATAGCGCCGAAGATCCCTGCGCCCCAGCCCTTCGACCAGCGAAACCAGCACCACCATCAGAAACAGCGGGACTGACAGAACCAGTATGGTTACCCGTACCAGGGTAATCACGCATATCCATACGGTCGCCATCAGATATTCATGCAGATAGCCCGCAAGCCACCCACTCCAGTTGTTCAGATTACGGGTCAGCTCGTTATCGCTGCCAGTCTGCAACACATTCTGCTGCTTTATCCAGCCAGTAAAACCACTGTCAACAAACAGCCACTGATACGCTGCTGTTACCCATTTAACAACAGTCACAGAAGGCTCAGACAGCAACAGGCTACGGGTGAATTCTGTCGACAGCCAGCCCAGTTCGGTATTCATCACCGCCTCACTGTGCGCTGCCCCCGCTTCCGGCCAGAAAAATGCTATGCCGGTGTACTCAATCAGCAGGCTCAGCATCAGCGAACCCAGCAGCATGCCGATCAGTGCCCAGGGCCAGCCCCAGAACACATTATAAAGCAAACCATGTGGCTTCTCCGGCCGGGACGGAGGAGGACTATTACGCTGAGGTTCAGCCACGTTCACCTCCTGCTGGCATGGTCGGTGCATCATTCCACCACGCTTCACCACTGTGATAATTGCGGCGCATTTCTTCGGCAATTTTCGCAATACTCTGCGGCATCAGTTTATCATCCACATCACCGGCAGGCAGCGGCATGCGGATTTTCCACAATTGCCCGCCTTCCAGCAGGGCGAATGCCTGCCCTTTCGGTAGTGTTACCACATCAGCCGGCTCCAACAACGGCACCTTAACCGTCCCAACACGATCCTGCGTACTGGAGGTAAAATCCTGGCCTGCACTGATATCGGTGTCCTGATGACCAGAGACCAGCGTCTTGGTGTAAATCTCCACCTGCGGCAGCTGCGTGGTCAGGAGTTCGGCGGTACGGTTCTCCCTGACACGTAACATAATCAGATTGTTGAAGTTGCCCTGGACCTGAGCCGTTTTGGCCGTATTGCCGATCCGGGCCTCAATATCCGATGAGGTCTGAGTGTAGGCCGTCACCTGCATGCCAGCGCCACCCCCTTTGTTAATAAGCGGGATAAATTCATCACCCATCAGCTCATTGAACTCATCACAGTGCAGGTTAATCGGGACCTTGCTCTCCCCCTCTCCCGGTAGCCCGGCATGAATACCGTGCTTGTAGATGTGACCCGCCACGCTCACCAGATCGGCAAACATGGAGTTTCCCACGGCGCTGGCCACTTCACTGTCGCTGAGCGCATCGAGGCCGATATACACCACGGCCTTTTTGCGGATTATCTGCTCCCAGTCAAAAATCGGTCGTGAATCGCTCATATCCAGATAGTCCGGTGCCAGCAACTCCGCTATTTTCCCGGTTGTCAATTTCTCCAGCAAAGGCAGCAGGGAAGCCACAATTTTATCAAAATAGGTACGGTCATAGCGTACTGCGCTACGCAGACCATCCAGAATGGGATCATAAAGCTGCTTTCCTTCTTCTGAACTGAGTGCCACCTCAATGGACCAGATACGTACCGCATCCGGCTGCCCCTGCATATTCCGTGGAACATCATCATCCCCCAGAACCTGCTCGTTATTCTGAATTTGTGCCTGTAACGAGGGAAGCTGCTCACGGATAACCTTCTCAGCGTAACGAATATACAGATCGGCAATATTATTCACATAGCGCATAATCAGCGTGTAATCCGGACGCTCCCCCAGTGCCACCAGAGCCCGGGCGATGATGTTGACGAACCGCCAGGCAAACTCGCGAAACGCCGCACTGTTCCCTTCGCCGGACAACTGCCCCGCCACGCGGGACGTCACTTCGGAAACACGACCAAAACGTCCTACTGCGTTATAGCGGGCGGAGATTTCGGGCCAGCCCAGGTGGAAAATATACAGCGCGTCGCCCCGGTCGGCACGGTATGTTTCAGCCCAGACGCGCTTCATCAGATCGGCATCGCCCTTCGGGTCAAAAACAATGGTAACTTCACCGCGACGAATATCCTGGGTAACCAGCAGCTCTGCCAGGCGTGTTTTTCCCACGCGGGTGGTGCCATAGACGATGGTGTGCCCCACACGCTCCAGCAGCGTCAGCCAGACATCCTGCTCATTCGGCTCAATGCCATGCAGCACCGGATTACCACCCACCTGCGGCAATGGGCGAACCGGGTTCAGGGGCGAATCCGTACGCAGCAGTTTCCCCAGCCCCGGAGCTGAGTGCTCCGTCCTCATTTCCAGCCAGCGAGCGGTCTGATACAGCCAGCCTGGCTGCAGGTACTTCGCCACTTCCGGACGTAGCGTATCCTGCAGTCGCTGGGTGTGTTTTTGCGTCCAGCGAAACCCGCGCCCGAGAAATAGGCGCTGATGGCTGACCGGTATCTGTCCGGCGCTCATGACGTAGCGGGGGAGCCGGGTCAGATTGCGGCGATAACGAAGGATCTTCATCCCCTGCCGGGCACGCACAACGGATAACACCGCGAAGCCAGACGCGGTCACATAACTGACTGAAGGTGCCAGCGCCACAGCCCAGGGAGCCTTTACACAAACATATGCCGCCATACCGGCCACGACAGCAGTATTCAGCTCAACCGCCGGACGCAACAGGGCTTCAATCACATAGCGGTTACTCATTATCTTCCTCCCCGTGGATAAGGCGGCAGGTCCTCAGTAAAGAAAATGTCATACAGATTTCCTCTGAAAATATGAACAACCTGACAGCCAGCTATGTCGGCCGGCAAGCAGATCCATCAAGCGCTGACCGCTGATGATAAAAAGACGCGGAGAGGTGGAGCAGACCGCCCGACTCATGTGTCCGGTCCGCCCGGTGTGAATGAAAAAACCGCAACAGGTGCGCTGTTCAAGAAGCTGGTCAAAGTCACGAATATGGGCAGGTGTAATCGCCCGACTGTAGCGTTTGGCCTGGATCAACCAGCATTCGTCATCAATAATGACCTGTCCGTCAGTGCCGCCATCACCGCTGTAAGACGCATTACGAACGACCGTCAGCCCCTGTCGTTTCAGCGCCAGCAACAGCAATTCCTCAAATACATAAGGGTTAATTTTGCGCAGGTAGCGCATACGCTGGCCGTCCCCCGGCAGAGTGCCCAGTTTTTCCAGTACCCGTGCCGCCGCAGCCTGATAGCGACGGTGGCGACGAACGCTGGCTTTCTCCCGCTGGCGAAAGCTCAGACGCAGCATCACCATGATAAACAGCGCCGCCAGAAGCAGGGCCGGCAACGGGTTGACCAACAGCGCAGCACTCAGTTGCAGTGAGCTCATCACGGCCACACCTGTCGGGACAATCCGGTATCGGTGATAAGCACCGGGTAATGCCGTAACTGTAAACGGCGGGCCAGCTCAGAGCCGGATGCCGGCGCCATCGGAACACCGGGAGCTAGATCCCGCAATGATTCAACAGCCGACGCACTGTCAACACTGACAATCATGCCTGCCGCATGTCGGGCAATTAGCGCCTGCGCATTCTCCGCCAGCCAGTAGCGTGACTGTTCGTCATCACCGATAAGGAAAAGCACACCAATGCCCGGCAATTGCAGCGGACGATTTTCCACCGTCCCTGGCGTCATCTCCGGCGTGCTGATAGGAAACATCGCTACCATCGCAGAAACTGGCGGGGTTGCCGGTGACGCCTCCGGCAGGCCGGGTTGTTTATTAATGCCATCAAAATAAGGCGTGGCATCCTCCCCGCCGAGGTCAGCGAGGACGTTCAGTTCGGCATGGCACGTCAGGGGCAGAAAAAGACACATTATTAAAAACCGTTTTTTCATCAGGGTTCACTCCTGGGCTCAGTCCAGATAAAACCAGATTCAGGGGCAATGGCTGCCCCTGTCTGCTGTAATAAAGAAGGCTGCAACAAAAGGGGCTGGCGGGTCGTGCCGCTGAGACGGACAAGATGACGTTCCACGATAGTTTTGTATCGTGCTGCAGCTTGCCCACCCGCCGGATGGTGATAACAACCGGCCGCATCCAGCCAGCTACCCGGCTTACGCAGCCAGCACTCGCGCAGAATGCTGGCTGCGGCATTGAGGTTGGTGTACGGGTCAAACGCCGCCCAGGTCGACACAAAGTGATGCCCGTTCCAGCCCAGGTTTACCTGAGCCAGACCGACATCAATACGTTTCAGGGAATAACGTGATATAAACACCTGCAGCGCCCGCCAGGCCTCCAGACGGCTGGCGTAGCGGTATCCCTTACCCGCCACGTTAATCGTCCACGGCCAGGGACGACTCACCGCAGGTAGGTTTGTCTTCTGCCTGACCACCGCGGCAATTGATCGTGGCGCCATAGCGGTTTCCGTTAGCGAGACAGAATAGAGCGCTTCCGGCGGTACCTCATGCGCAACGGCCACCCGGATATACCCTTCCGGTACAGTCTCACCTGCTACCGTTGCACTGCCACTTACAGCCAGTATCAGGGCGATCAGAATGCGGCGATATGCCATCCTTTTTCTCCCTGTTGCAGCAACACCGGCATCATTCCGTCGCCAAAGCGCAGCCAGCGGCCACCGTCATGGTTCAGCGTAATCTGGCGGGAACGTACTTTTTCCGCCGGGATACGGTGAGCACGGGCCCACTGGCGTAATTTATCGTCACTCCCCTCGCTGTCGACCAGGTAAATATCAACCGGACGATTGTCACTGAGCACCGCAGACAGCCGCGCATCGCAGGTTGGACAATTCTTCGACTTAACGAACAACGCCAGACGCTCCCCGGTATCCCGGGCAACACCGGCAGCATTCCTCAAATTCACCAGCAGCCTGTCCGGATAAAGCCGTTGCCATGCCGTATTGATTTCCCGCTGGAAATCCAGTTCTTTTTGCGTACGGGCAAACTCCTCTTTAACCCATTTTTCCGCGTACTGACGGCGCTCTGCCGGCGTGCGGGCCTCAATCCCCAGCGCCGAGAGTGGGTCCAGCCCCGGGGACTGAATCCCCCTGGGGCCATTCATCAGTTGCTGATACCGCTGGTAATCCTCCGGGCTTAGCCCCCATTCGCCAGCTTTCTGCTGCAGGGACTGTGTCTGGCTCTGTGTGGTTTGCGAGTTTTCAACGACGGAGATATCTGTGCCCGCCAGAGCCTGCGAACTCAGCATGACCAGCGCCAGAAAAGTCAGTTTCAATTGCATGATGGCTTACTCCACCTTAAGGACGGTCAGGCGCCCGTTGACACGGAAAGTCGCTTCGCTGTAACCGGCACGAACCAGCGTCCAGCCAGAGACCGTTTCCCCTTCCCCGATAAGCGTTATCTGCGACAGGCTGTGATAACCGCGGGGGGCCACCGCCGCCCAGGACTCCGCGCCTCTTCTTTCCACGCCGGTCAGCGCAAACGGAGCATGACGTGCAACAACAGACGTCGAACGGGATTTAACCGGTAACGGTTTTTTGACTTCTGTCGGTGTTTTTTCTGGAACCGGAGTCGCAGTAGCCGGTACCGCTTTCAGGGCATTCAGCTGGTCAGCAAGCGCACTCAGCCGGGTCTCCATCTCCTGTTGCAGCCGTGCTGCAGATGCCTGCAGAGTGGCCAGTTCCTGCGAGGGCCCGGTCCGGGCTTCAGTCTCTTTCTGTAGTACGGCCACGCGCTGCTGATTATCGCCCAGCCCGGCCTGCAGCGTTGAGACCTGCGACTGAAGAGTGGATAACATCGTGCTGGTTGTGGCTGTATTATCCTGAGCTTCCAGACGTGAAAGACGTGTATCCAGGTCAGTCACGCCACTGACCAGCACGTATAATACAAAGCTGGCCGCTGCCATCATCAGACAAAGACAGACGCCGGCAGCAGACCACCATGACCACTGACGCCTCTTTTCCCCGGCGGGAACAGACTCAGTGATTTTCTTTTCGCTCATTTTTTCAGAAACCCTCCCTTAACCGGGGGAGTGACCTGCGAGGGGGTTAATGCCGGTGGTAACTGGCTGGCCGGTAACTGATACCCGTCACGCAGACTGTGGCAGACCACGCGCTGAACATCATCAACCTCCAGTTGCCAGGCCGAGCCAGCCATCACCTGCAGGGCGGTGCGCAAGCGCATGGGCCCTAACTGATACTGCACGGCCGGCAGTGGCTGGCGATACAGCACGCTGTTTGCTGTTCCCGTGACGCAAAGTGAATAGCCGGACTGCTTCAGGGCATAGCGCAGGGCATCCGCCACGGTCGGATGCAGGGATGACGGGATACGTATATCAATAATCTGCGACAGCGGATCTCGCTGGGCAGCCATTGGATCCGTGCTGACCAGCAGATAGCGACCATAACGCACCACTTCCGGCGTTCTGGCATATTCATCAGGCGCAACGGTCTGAACATTGCGGGTGACACTCACGGAAGGCGTGGGTACAGCGGCTTCACGCTGCTGTAGCTTCTCAGTTGGAGAGGCGCAGCTGGCCAGTAAAAGCAGCGGCAGAACAACAGACAGGGTCTTATAACGGGGTTGAAATTTCATCCGCGGTTTCCTTTACAGTGATTAACAGGCCTCACTGTGCGAAATCCCCCCGCATTCACTCAATTAACAACTGATTTTCCACAGATGAAAAAAACGCCGACCGTAAGGTCAGCGTTCTGTTTGTCAAATTACACCGGTTAATGTCGTGGAATTGCACCTTTAGCACCACGAAGCAGCCCTTCGGTACTCAGGTCCTCATCCAGTTCAGGCCAGTGGATACCATAACCAGCACCACACAGCTCCCAGTTTTGTCGCTGCTCAGTTGTACCCGCAGCAAGACGCGGGAACCAGGCAACGGGCACAGAGATACTGCGTCCATCCATGAGATCAACCGTCAGACGATCATCATCAATGCAGACATTCATTACGCGAATATCATTCTCACTTTGCAAAGTAAGCATCCCAGGCCTCCCGGAGTGTTATCTGATGTTCTTTAACCAGACGTTGTAGTTCACGAAGTTCGTGCGAAGCAAAACCTACACTACGCGCGATGCTGATATCATGTAACCATATTTTAGCGGTTGCATTGCCTTTATCAATATGGACATGCACCGGTTCATTAGGTTCATGGCTGTAAAAGTAAAACCGATAGGCGCCGATCCTTACTACTGTTGGCATAATACTCTCCCTGTCAGATTGCGTGTATGGTTACCCAATTAACACCATAACCATATCCGATAAAGGGGATGTCGTCGTCAAAATCCATCGGCATGCCGGCAGCAGAGCTTCCGGTTGACGACGGCCCAACCTGGGACGGCTGGCCACCTGATACAGGCTGCTGAGGTTGCCCCCACCCCTGCTGTTGAGAACCCTGGTGTTGGGAAGGGGAGCCACCCGACTGCTGACGACTCCCCAACATCTGCATGGTACCACCCACGTTAACCACCACTTCGGTAGAATAACGATCCTGACCATGCTGATCCTGCCATTTACGGGTACGTAACTGGCCTTCAATATACACCTGTGAGCCTTTACGCAGATATTCGCTGGCCACTTCCGCCAGTTTGCCGAACAGCACAACACGGTGCCATTCGGTCTGCTCTTTCATTTCGCCGGTTTGCTTATCGCGCCAGCTCTCTGAAGTCGCGATCGACAGCGTGGTCACAGCGTTACTGTTGGGCATATAGCGCACTTCAGGATCCTGGCCTAAATTTCCAACCAGAATGACTTGTAGTGGCACAGTAAATTTGGCCACCTGATTAAAGGTGATATTCTCACCTCTGCATAAAACAGGTGACATAATGAACAAAAAAACCAAAAGTACTTTCACTCCTGAGTTCAGACTGGAATGTACACAGCTGATTGTTGATAAGGGCTACTCATATCGGCAAGCTATTGAAGCAATGGATGTCGGTTCTACAACGCTTGAGAGCTGGGTGCACCAGTTCAGGTGAGAGCACCAGGGGATGACTCCTTCTGCAACCCCCATGACTGCAGAGCAGCAACGTATTCGCGAGCTTGAAAAGCAAGTTCGATGCTTGGAGGAATAAAATACAACATGAAAAAAGGCTATCGCACTCTTGATGTCTGACTCACTGAACGGTTCACGATAGCCGCCAGACTGAGTCCAAGCCACACGGTTGTCAGTCAGCAAATGCCGATGCAGCGTTAGTAAGCAGTGCCCTGCGGATGGCCTATGAGATGCGAGACCAACCCCGTAATGTCATATTCCATAGCGATCAAGGAAGCCAGTATACCGGGCTTAACTATCAACAACTCCTCTGGCGTTACAGAATAAGTCAAAGCGTCAGCCGACGTGGAAACTGTTGGGATAACAGCCCCATGGAACGCTTCTTCCACAGTCTGAAAACAGGATGGTTACGAAGGCAAGGACGAGGCCCAACAGTAAATTAATGATTACATATTGAATTACTACAATAGCGTCAGACCTCACCATTATAACGGTGGGTTATGCCGCAAGAGTCAGAGAACAGATAGCATTTTTACTGTAAAACTGTGGCCAAAACTACTTGACCACTACAGCTGTATTGAAATCAAAAAAAACGCCAATATGAATCGTTGGCGAGGGGTACTATTGTCAGAGTCTATTGCTATGGATAAAAATTCTCATCCAGTACCTGCTCAGCAGAGGCGTTTTACGTATCCGTAAACCAACAGCTTTACGCTGTTATTTGATGGTCCGCTACCAACTAGAGCCACAACAACTGGGTAGAAATTCCCACTTAAGAAGGTAGGCCAGTAAAACTGCTATTCGGCTGGCCAGTTCACGCTTTTCACTTTTGCCCACGACTTCAATCTCCTCGGCAATGTTTTCAATGTCCAGTTGATTCAATTTACCGGCACGCAGGATAGCCATTTGTTCATTTGCCCAGGCGACGACATCGGTATCATAACGAATTCCCATCGGGGTCTCCGGTAAGTGGAAAAAGAACACTGCATAGTGCTCTTGCTGAAGAGGTGTTGAGCTTACCTGTTCAGCTTGATAGACTTTTTCTGAGCCGATTTTTATCCATTCCACCTTAATTAATTTACCGAGTATCCCGGCTTGGACTGGAAGATATTAAGCGCTATACTGGTCAAAATACCAGCAATATAAGGAACGAAAATATGACCACTAAACTGTCCCCAATCGTGTCCGAGTTTGAGACTCAGGAGCAGGCTGACAGCTACGATCGCTGGTTCCGGGCTAAAGTTCAGGCTGCGATGAGCAGTAATGAGCCTACTATCCCTCACGATGAAGTGATGGCTGGGGCATGGGAAATTATTGAAGAGGCGAAAGCAAAAAAGAAGCAAGCATAATGTTACCCGTCAAATGGACTGACAATGCCAGAGTCTCACTCTATACATTAATCGGGTTTATTGCAGAACAGAATCCCTTCGCTGCTAAATCATTACTTCACCGTATTGAAGACTCGACCCTTCCGGCGACGACAAATCCCTATATATTTCGTCCGGGAAGAGTTCCCGGCACACGCGAAATTATCGCTCATCCCAATTATGTAGTGGTCTATCGGGTACAGGCAGAGTGCATTGAAATTCTTGATGTTCTTCATGCCCGCCAAGAATATCCCTGAGAAAAGCGACCGCCACCCGGAAGATTGCACCATACGTCATAAATACTTTTTGAAACTCCCCATCGTCACCGATACCGCCAATCCCATCAGTAGTGCGGCAGGAAATACATACGGCAGGTTTTAAATCCATTTGGCGTGATAATAAAGGAACTCGACTCATACCCCGCCCCATAACGCCGCAAGTCACATCTGACCATGCCATCCAGCACACCAACCCGTGTCATCAGAATAAAAATACGCTTCTTTTTCATCCTGAGAACTCCTGTCCAGAAAAAAATTACACCTACCACTGTTCGATAACATTCATGCCTTCAACTAACGATTCTTTACCCACCAGCATCCTTTTGTATTTGTATGCTGTCCTCGGACATTATTAGAACCGGAACTCTCTCTGTCAGAACGTTATAAAAAGGGTGTTGAATAGGGTGGCATATTTATTGCTTTATTTTTCTTATATAAAAAATAAGAGAAATGAATGACGATAGACGGGAATAATATGCAAAGTAAACAATCAGGTGTAAAAGTCGTCATCGCTACGGTGATTGGAAATGGCATGGAGTGGTTCGATTTCACTATTTATAGTTTTATGGCATCCACGATAGCTAAACTGTTTTTCCCCAGTGGCAGTGATATGACGTCATATTTACTGGCACTCGCCACCTTTGGTGTCGGTTTTTTTATGCGTCCGGTGGGTGGAATGATTCTCGGAAGCTATAGCGACCGTTATGGCAGAAAATCTGCATTATCACTGACTGTTATTCTGATGGCGGTTGGTACCCTGTTGATTGCGGTTGCACCAACATATGACAAAATTGGCTTTATGGCTCCGGTGCTAATTGTCTTTGCCAGATTACTGCAAGGATTTTCTGCCGGCGGAGAGATGGGGAGTGCGGCGGCATTTTTAACGGAACATGCCCCCGAAAATAAAAAAGCATTCTACTCCAGCTGGATACAGGTCAGCGTCGGTGTTGCAGTTTTACTGGGCTCGCTCATTGGCTTATGTCTGACCCAGGCCCTCACACAGACACAGTTAGAAAGCTGGGGCTGGCGGATTCCTTTTTTCCTTGGCACCCTTATTGGGCCAATTGGAGTGTATATCAGGCATCGTATTGAAGAACCAGAGACCTTTAAGAAAGTTAGGGTAAGCAATGCCCCGGTAAGAGAGGCCTTGACACAGCACAAGACAAAAATAGTCATAAGCTTTATGTTGGTCGCGCTATGGACCGTATTTACTTATGCAATCTTATTTTACGTACCTTCTTACAGTACGCGGTTATTGGGTTTATCGCGTTCAGATGGCTTTATGTGCGGCATGATTGGCGGCCTGGCATTAATAATATTTACACCCATAGTTGGATATTATGCTGATAAATGGGGAAAACGCCCATTTTTACTTTATTCCTCGATAATCACGCTGCTGGTAACTTACCCACTGTTTAAATTTATTAATATCTACCCGTCATTATTTACCGTGAGTATTTTTCAGGTGGTGATGGGTATTTTAATTTCAGGATATATCGGTGCTATTTTAGCGGCCTTCAACGAAACATTACCGACGCAAGTTCTGTCTTCAGGCATCTCAATTGCTTATAACTTTGCCGTAACCCTATTCGGGGGGTTTTCCGGTTTAATTATTACATGGCTGATAGCGACTACCGGAGATAATGTTGCACCCGCCTATTATATTATGATTGCCGCCTTAATCAGTGCTATTGGCGCCTATTTTTACCGGGAATCTGAAACTTCTATAACGATAAAAAGTGAATCTTATGTCTGATAAAATTATTTTTAAAAACGGAAACATACTGAATATTGCGACAGGAGAAATTCTTGAAGGATATGATATTTATGTTGAGAAAGATAAAATTCGCGATGTGGTGCCACAAGGTTCTCTGACAGATAACGGGTATCAGGAAATCGATATTCGGGGGAAAACGGTTATCCCAGGACTTATCGATTGCCATGTTCATGTACTGGCTTCAGAAGCAAACCTTGGATTAAATGCATTACAGCCTAATGCTATAGTCATGTACAGAGCCATTCCAGTCTTAAAAGCCATGCTGATGCGTGGATTTACGACGGTACGCGATGCCGGAGGCGCTGACTGGTCACTGGCGCGTTCTGTGGCGCTAGGCCTTATTAAGGGGCCGCGTATATTTGCATCCGGTAAGGCTTTGTCACAAACGGGAGGACACGGGGACATGCGAGCCCGGGGAAGCCTACTGCTTTCTGAACCTTGTTCCTGCTGTTTTCGTGCCGGAGCGATAGCCCGTGTGGTGGACGGGGTAGATAACGTTCGTCTGGCAGTTCGTGAAGAAATCCAGCAAGGTGCCAATCAAATCAAAATCATGGCGTCTGGCGGGGTGGCATCGCCCACCGATCCTATTGCAAATACCCAGTATAGCGAAGCGGAAATCCGCGCGATCGTAGATGAGGCGACAGCGGCAAATACTTATGTTATGGCACATGCCTATACTCCAAGGGCGATCAGACGTGCGGTGGAGTGCGGGGTAAGAACGATTGAACATGGAAATCTGGCCGATCAGCAAACCGCCGAACTTATGGCTGCTAATAATGTATTTGCTGTTCCGACCCAGGTCACCTATGAAATGCTGGCCAGATTCGGCGAAGAAGGGGGACTGTCAGCAGAGTCTGTCGCCAAAATTGAAGATGTTCGAGAGGCTGGACGTAAAGCGATTAAGTATTTTGATGATGCTGGTGTGGAAATGGGCTTCGGGTCCGACTTATTAGGTGAAATGCACCAATACCAGAGTCATGAGTTTTTGATTCGTGCCGAAATTCTTGGCAATTTAAAAGCGCTACAAAGCGCCACAACTATTGCGGCTAAAATACTGAATATGGAAGGTAAACTGGGTTGTATTAAGTCCGGTGCTATCGCAGACATATTGGTCGTTGACGGAAATCCAGCCGATGATATCAATCTACTGGTTGAAGGCGAAAAATACATTACCCATATTATGCAGAATGGCAAACTGGTGAAGTCAGACAGGTGAACGTGCCGCAAGAGGGAATTAATCATGCATTCAGTACCAAAAGTCGCCATGATAAGTGGTGGAAATCGCGGGATTGGCCTAGCCACCGCAAGGCAATTACTGGCAGAAGGCTGGTATGTGAGTATCGGCTGCCGCCAGACAGAAATTTCTGATCTATCAAAGGGCGAGAGTGTCAGTGTGTTTTATTACAATGCACAGGACCCTGAATCAGAAAAACAATGGTTCTCGGATACCATCAGTAAATTTGGCCGGGTTGACGCATTAATCATTAATGCTGGCATTATGACGCCGGGAACGGTCATCGATGCAACTGATGACGAATATCAGCAAATCGTTGAAATTAATGTCACTTCGCCTTGGCGACTATCAAAACTCGTCTGGCCTGCTCTGAAAAAATCAGGTAATGGTAAGATTGTGATCATGTCCTCTTTGTCAGGAAAAAGGGTCGCCAGCGCCGGATCAGGCCTCTATTCAATGAGTAAGTTTGCGCTGACCGGTCTGACCCATGCGCTTCGTCTTACAGGAGCAGAAGAAAGAATCAGGGTAACAGCAATTTGCCCGAGTTACGTCGCCACTGATATGGCGAAATCAATTACTGATCTATCCCCTGAAAAGATGACTCAGCCGGAATCAATCGCGACCCTCATTTTAACCGTTCTTAAACTGCCTTTTGAAGCGGGTGTAGCCGAAATCCCCGTGCATTGGAATGTTGAGCCTATGTACTAAAACAGCCAGAAGATCTGGCGCATGACATAGTGGTTGCAGTAGGTCTAGCTGAACGCAATTTACGCTCTCAGTTCATCGCGCTAATTGTCCGGTATAGCAGAAGCCAACATCGCCAAGATAACGACGCCCAGCCACCATACCAGCGCGGCAGCTAGTACTTCTGAATTCTGCTTTGCCACGAGAATACCTGGCCTTTAGGTAAGTTAATTACATTGGCCGGGGTTCTGTATTAACTAAGAGCTTTTCACTACTAAATTCTCCGTTAGCGCTCACCTTCAACATTTCACAGCCTCGATCCCCTCTTCCAGTATGATAGGTTGAGATCACAGCCTGCGGCGTGAATACGCCGCTTATCGGTAGAGAGTTAATAGATAACGTGGTGATAAACCTTGCAGAGAAAAGAGGGATTTGCTTGGGCTGAAGAATACGATGGCCTATAGGAAAATGAAAAAACTCACGGTGAGGTAAGTAATGAAATTTGTCCTAGCCCCTGATTCATTTAAAGAAAGTATGACCGCAAAGGAAGTGGCAGACAGCATGGAAAAAGGGTTGAAACGTATCTTTCCCAATTGTGATATTGTGAAAGTACCGATGGCAGACGGTGGCGAAGGCACTGTGCAATCGCTGGTCGATGCCACTGCGGGAAAAATTATTCAGGTAACCGTTACCGGCCCACACCACCACCCCGTGCAAGCACAATTGGGTATTTTAGGTGATGGCAAGACTGCCGTCATTGAAATGGCCTCAGCCAGTGGTATTTGCCATATCCTACCGAAAGATCGCAATCCACTGTTTACCACCAGCTTTGGAACAGGTGAACTCATTACGCACGCGCTAGATAACGGGGTAAGTAAAATTATTCTTGGGCTCGGTGGCAGTGCAACTAATGACGGCGGGCAAGGAATGGCCTGTGCTCTAGGTGTGAAATTTCTCGATAATAATGGGCAATCAGTCCCCCTGGGTGGGGGCTTTCTGCATAAGATCGCACACATCGATATGAGTAATATCGATTCACGCCTTACGCAGACCGAGTTTTTAGTCGCCTGTGATGTCACAAACCCGTTAATCGGTCCTGAGGGCGCTTCTGCTATCTTTGGACCACAAAAAGGCGCAACGACTGAGATGGTCGATATACTCGATAAAAATCTTACCCTCTACGCCGAAAAAATTAAAGCAACCTTAGGCAGAGATATTGCGAAAGTAGCCGGTGGGGGTGCCGCGGGAGGCCTTGGTGCTGCACTTGTTGCCTTTGCTGACGCACGGCTACAAAAAGGTATTGATATTGTTATCGAACACACTGAATTAGCTAAAAAAATTATCGGTGCCGACATCGTGTTTACCGGAGAAGGTCGCATTGATTTTCAAACAAAATTTGGTAAGACACCTTATGGTGTCGCCCAAGTAACGAAAGACATCTCACCGCTGATCCCAGTCATTGCGCTGGCGGGATGTGTGGGTGATCAGATTGAGGATCTCTATGATGAAAACTTCACCGCGATATTTAGTATTCTTCGTCGAGTATGCTCTCAAGAAGAAGCCCTTGAGCAAGGGCAAGCGGATATCACTGCTACCATGGAAAATATCGCGCGTCTACTCAACCCCTTTATGAGGCGCACATAATTCGTTCTCTGTATCACTCTGAAGAGGGATAGTTTTCAATGCGTTGCTCCTCCGGTCAATGGAATATCTGTCTCAACACTAAGGGCAGTCAGAATGGCAATCTCTATCCCTCGCTGCATCGTTTCAAGAGACATACTCGCCGCACCAAGATGTGCTGCGGCTTGCTGTGGAAGATACGGAATATGGATAAATCCCCCTTTACTCATTGGACGTTGACTGAGCATATGAAGTAATCCATACATGACATGATTACAAACAAAGGTTCCCGCTGTTTGAGAGACAGAAGCTGGAATACCTGCCTGTTGTAACGCCCACACGATTGATTTGATGGGTAACGTACTCAGCCATGCAGTTGGCCCGTCAGCTATCACAGGCTGGTCGATAGGCTGATTCCCTTTATTATCCGCAATGCGTGCGTCATCAATATTTATGGCAATGCGCTCAATCGATATATCCGTTCGCCCCCCTGCTTGGCCAACCGCGATAACTAAAGCAGGTGAAAAACGGTCGATAGCCGTGAAAAGCATATCGAGAGATTCGCCAAATACACACGGAAGTTGGCGGCAAATAATATGATAGCCAGCCATTATTTGACCATGAAATCCCGCTATCGCTTCCCATGAAGGATTCACAACTTCCTGTTCAAAGGGTTCAAAACCCATTAGCAATACCGTTTTCACTGTTCCATCCTTATAAAAACATGAAGAAATAAAGCAGGACCCCATTGACGACTAATAACAACAGCCCTGTGGGGATCTGTGCCTTAATGACAGCATTTTTATCTGGCAAGTCTAATAAGGCAGCAGGAACAATATTGAAGTTAGCAGCCATCGGTGTCATTAACGTGCCACAATATCCGGAAAACATACCGATAGCGGCCATCACTGCAGGATTTCCCCCTTGTTGTAAGACTAAAATAGGGATCCCCACCGCAGCGGTAACAATCGGAAAAGCGGCAAATGCATTCCCCATAATCATGGTTAATAGCGCCATCCCTCCTACGTAAACCATTACCGCGATAAGACGATTATTGACGGCCAAATAGTGTTCGGTAAGCCAAGAGAGGCTGTGCCCTACCCCTGCAGCAGTAAACAGTAGTCCAAGCATCGCAAGAATTTGCGGTAGAATAAAAACACTGCCAACAGAATCCAGTAGTCGCCGAGCTTCTTGCAAAGGCTGAGAAACTCTATCACCGGTAATAACCAGAGCCATCACCAACGCTATCACGCATCCGAGTGTCATTGAAAAAAGTGTCACTAACGTTGCAGAGTGCTCAGCGCCAAAGAAACCGGCTTGAAGCGAGGGGAAAAAAGTAAAGAGTAAAACACCAATCACGGTGACGAGCGGGATGGTTAATGCCGGGAGAAAAAGGCGCCCACCAAGACGTCGTGCACTCTTTTCTCTTTGTTCGGGGGTTCGCTGCGTATATTTCCCTAATTTTACTCCTCCTAACCCAGCCATTAATGCCATAATCACTACCGCAATCCCTACCATGATATTGACCTGCCGCGTGCTCCCTATCAGCTGATAAGTCCAATCACCGATAAAAAATAGAACAGCATAAATTCCCCAAAATAGCCCAGTGGTAATACGTCGAGGATTATTTTTATCTCGCCACGACATTACCGCGACGCCCAACAACACAGCTCCGGCCAGCCAGTAAAGATAGTTCTGCTGGAAAATCATGCTTTTTCTCCCGTGTCACCTTGTGCAGCCTTGGCGATTTCACGACGTAAATAATGATCTAATCGAGAAAGACGTACGCTATGGATCACGAAAGCAAAACAGGCTGTCGGTATCCCCCATAACGCGATATGCAAGGGTTCAGTTTGTAAGCCCGCCGATTCAAACATAAAGTTGTGCATAAAAAGCACAGCACCGAAGGCAACGAAAATATCCTCGCCAAAAAATAATCCAACATTATCCGTCGCGGCAGCCATGGCTTGAATGCGGTAACGAACATCTGGAGGAAGTGGACCATAAACACGCTCGGCACTCCCTTCGGCCATGGGGGCCAACAGAGGACGAACCATTTGTGGATGGCCACCTAAACTGGTAAGACCCAATGCAGCAGTAAGCTCGCGAATCAAAAGGTAAACAATCAGCAAACGTCCGGTGGTCGCCCCCGCTATCTTACTGATCCACCATTGTGCACGCTCTTTCAAGCCATGGCGTTCTAACAATCCGATCACTGCAAGAGGTAACAGCAAAATAAACGGTAAATTACGCGTGTTAAGAAAGCCCGCACCCATCTTTTCCAAGAGAGTGAGCAGGGACATTTGTGCCGCCAACCCTGTCACAATACCCGCAACCACAACCACTAGCACGGGATGAAAACGTAAAATAAACCCGATGACAATTACGGCAATGCCGATTAACGGCCACAAAGAAATACTCTCTGTCATACTTCAAATTCCTCTCTCTATCGTTCGCATCAAGCAACCACATTGATATTCAGGGACTGAAACGTTTGACGTAAACGGCGAGCAAAACGTAACGCATGCTCTCCATCTCCGTGCAAACAGAGAGTTTGTGCCACAACGGCAACTCGTTCACCGCTAATTGCCTGAACCTCTCCGCGTTGAATCATCTGCAAACTTTGCGCCACCGCTTGCTCTTCATCCTCGATCACCGCTCCAACTTGTGTTCGGGGCACCAAACTACCATCCGATTGATAGCGGCGATCGGCAAAGACTTCTTGGCGCGTCGCTAATCCATAGTGCTCTGCGGCACGGATCAAATCACTCCCCGCAAGTCCGACTAACCTCAGCTTGGGATTAAAATCAAACACGGCTTTCGCTATGGCATCGGCTAACTGGGGATCACGTGCTGCTTGGTTATATAACATACCGTGAGGTTTAACATGCTGCAGACGAACACCGTGTACTTGTGTCATGGCGGCTAAAGCACCGATCTGAAAAAGTACTTGTGCGTAGACCGTTTCAGCAGGCAATGTCATTGCCGTTCGACCAAAATTCGTTCGATCCGGAAAGCTCGGATGGGCGCCAATAGCAACCCCTCTTTTAATTGCTTCGCGAACACTGTTAAGCATTGTGGTGGCATCCCCGGCATGAAATCCACAAGCGATATTGGCGGAGGAAACCTGAGCTAAGAGTTCGGCATCATGCGGGCTTCCCTCGCCTAAATCAGCGTTCAAATCGATATTTATCATTACTGGCTCCTCGGGTTTTACAACTCATGGGCGAACGCAATCGGTTCCATTGCGTTTTATTCCGTCGGCTCATCGTATTCACTCGCTTCCATCATGGACTCTGCTACTATTTACCCGCACTCACATATTTAGTAACAAAATTTATGAATATAAAAAGTCAGGACAGGAAGAGTTTAACCATTACATAGCGGTTTAGTTATCACTTATTCTTATGTACTCATGAGCAACAGGCATACCATGTCTCACAAAGCAAAAATACTTAGTGCACGTCGGTGGTGGTATTTAATGCCGATCATTTTTACGACGTACAGCTTCGCTTACTTAGATCGGGCTAACTTCGGTTTTGCAGTCGTAGCAGGGATAGAGAATGATTTAGGCATTTCTAAAAATACCGCATCGTTGATGAGCGCACTATTCTTTTTAGCCTATTTTATCTTTCAAGTCCCCAGTTCGCTTTACGCTGTAAGGCGAAGCGTCAGAAAGCTACTGTTTATTTGCTTAGTACTTTGGGGCCTTTGTGCGACAGCAACCGGCATGGTAAACAATATTCCGGCTTTATTAGTTATTCGTTTTACACTGGGAATTGTGGAAGCCGCGGCGATGCCGGCGATGCTGATTTATATCAGTACATGGTTTACACAGGAAGAACGTTCACGTGCTAACACCTTTTTAATTTTAGGTAATCCGATAACCGTATTATGGATGTCCGTGTTATCCGGCTATCTCATTCAATCCTACGGTTGGCGAGAGATGTTCATTATCGAGGGGATCCCTGCACTACTTTGGGCGGCAATATGGTGGTGGCTAGTTAGGGATAAACCGGCTGACGTGAATTGGCTATCTGCTAAAGAAAAAGCTGAACTACAACAAGTCATGGATAATGAACAAGCCTCCATCAAACCAATAGCCAATTACGTCCAAGGACTTCGTTGTACCAATGTCATACTGCTCTCCTTCGCTTATACGCTATGGAGTATTGGTGTGTATGGATTGATGATGTGGCTCCCTTCGATTATCAAATCCGCTTCATCAATAGATATTGTTTCGGTTGGATGGTTATCGGCACCCCCTTATTTAGCGGCCGTGATACTGATGGTTATCGTCTCGTGGTTATCTGATAATCTGTTGAATCGTAAAGTATTTATTTGGCCTATATTGATGATCGCCAGTTTAGCTTTTATCGCCTCATGTCTGCTTGCGGATAGTCACTTTTGGCTTTCTTATGGCTTATTGATTATTGCCACTGCTTGTATGTACGCGCCATATGGCCCTTTTTTCGCCCTAATCCCCGAGTTACTTCCCAGAAATGTGTCCGGTATTGCTATTGGGCTCATTAATAGTTTTGGAGCATTAGGTGCTTTCTTAGGGGCCTATTTTGTAGGATTCCTCAACGGGGCAATGGGGAGTCCCAACGCTTCGTACTGCTTTATGGCAAGCGCACTATTGGTCGCAGTTATCTGTGTGTATAACGTTAATACCACCAAAAACACACTGAAGAAGCCTCGCTATATTTGTAACCATGACCGATGATTGTCGCCAAGTGCCCTTGAATAGAATCGATATATTTAAGGGCTACTCGCATCATTAAAACCGTATGTAAACGCCTCGCGTCACACTGTAGTCGTTGATACCTTCGCGTTGTAAAGGTTATTGATAAATCGCCTATGTGATTAAGGTGACAGTATTTGGTAGCCTGCCACTAAGTAATGCAAGAGGGGGGACTCCTGTAATATTGTCTTTATCTGCCACAGTGGGAAAATCAGGAATAGGGAATGTTAAGTTTCCGTCTAATATAGAAATAAATTGTTATTATTTATAAAAATAGGTGAAGAAGGAAAAAATCACCCAAAGACTGACGTACTATCGTACAGTGCTAAGTTAATGCTATAATATGTAATGAGGTAAATTTGATTGAATTTTATAATTTCTATTTTGATAAAAAATAATAATAACCCCGTCACCTACTCAAAATAATATATATAATATTACTAGTTTAGCCCTATAAATGACTCTATGTTTATTTATGATAAAATCTAATTAAATACTATTTTCTATTACTCATTGTTTCTTTTTACCCGAAAAAATATTTATCTTCTCATGGATCAACGTAACGGTACCCTTATTCTGTAATGTATAAGAATTGTTTAACTTACAACCGGTAGAATAGAGGAAATTGCGGGAAAGCAGTGAAAACAGCTTGGCATCCCAAACGATATCGCCAACTTACCGCATAAACCTCGAAAACAGGTGCAAGCTGATGAAAATTCATTATCTCATTACAAGTTTAGAGACCGGGGAAGCTAAATTCGCTATCCCTGATATCGTTACTGCGTTAAAAGATCTCGGCCATGACGTATCGATTATTGCGTGCCAGCCCCGCGAGCTCAATATAGCGCCTCATTTTATGGAAGCAGGACTGAGTTATACTGAGCTCTCTTCTCGACGTCGTGCTTTACCTATTGTTCTTGCCAGCTATCTTTCTGTAATCCATCGAGAGCGCCCAGATATAATCTGGACTTCCTCGAGTTTTGGTAATTTAGTTGGCCAATGTGCTGGAAAAATGCGGGGGATCCCAGTGATTAGTTTTCAGCACAGTGCGAACGTAAAGAGCTACACCTATTGCTTACGTCATTGTTCCACACTGTGGGTCGGGGATTCACAAACGGTTGTCGATTATCTACAACACCGTATGCATATTCCTGCTGAGAGAGTGATGACATGGCCGCTATTTCAATATAATGAACAGACACCGCAAGCCAAACCCTGGGATGGGCAATCTCGTCTGCAAATTGGCAGCGTGGGCCCGCTTTATAAGGCTCAACAGTATTTAGCACTGATTGATGCTTTAGGTGATTATTTAGTGAGGTATCCTCATCTGCGTCAGCGGATACAATTAACCATCCTCGGCGATGGGCCTGAGCGTGAGCGATTAGAAGATAAAGTCATTGAGCGCAATCTTCAGGGTATTGTGCGACTTCCCGATTTTTCTTCCGATATCACGAGCTTCTTATCTGGACTGCATCTTTATGTACAGCCGTCAGATCAGCAAGGGATGTGTTTAGCCGTACATGAAGCGATGAATGTAGGTTTACCCATTATGGCAAGACCGGTCGGTGAAATGCGAGATGCTGTACAAGCGGGAAGAACTGGCTTTGTATTATCTGGTGACCTGAAAAAAGCGCTTGCCTCGTCACTGCAAGAGATATTTATCGACCCCTCAATTTTGGGTATTTATGGTGCTTCCGCCCGTAAATATGTGAGGAATCATTTCAATCACCAACAGTTTACTCAAGCTGCGGAGCGGATTATTGCACAGTTACCCTGCACCGAGCCACTGACGGCCCGTTAAATATCACGGATCATGGCGATCTTGCCATGATCCCCCTAACTCATTGACCCGAAGATCCTATTACCACTGGATAAGACGTTGGCAACCGCCCTACTCTAGTGCCTACCCAACCCCCTCAGTTGCTCTGTAACGAGTAATAATTCCGTTCTCTCCCCCCTTTCGAGAACGCCCTAATGCTCATGGATATTCACGCCTTAGATCGCTAAACGCTCTTTATTGATAAACTTTGCTAATTTTTTTGCTTCACACAGAGGAAAAATATCGCCACACTGGGGATCTATCTCACATAAAGAAGGCTAACTAATGCAAATTTTATTAATAGGGGGTAGTCCTGCCGATCGGTCACGCACCCAAATTCTTTTAGAGCACTCTGCCGATTGGTTAAGCCACCGTGGAGCTAAAACCTTAACTTGGCGTGCAACTGATATTCCTGCAGAGGTCTTGCTTCATGCACAATTTTCACATCCAACGATTGCTCAGTTCCGGGAAGACGTCGCGCAAGCAGATGGCATTATTATCGCCACGCCCGTTTATAAAGCTGCCTATACCGGCATTCTTAAAGCGCTAATTGATTTACTGCCAGAACGTGCTTTTGCACATAAAGTGGTTTTACCTTTGATGACCGCAGGCAGTTCAAATCACTTGTTAGCGCTTGATTTCACTTTAAAACCTTTGGTCGCAGCATTAAAAGCGGAAGAGATCATTAGTGGCGTCTATACCTGTGATCAACAAATTCACTATGGCGATGCGACACACCCAGCGCGAATTGATGAAGACGTAAAAACACGGCTTCACGATAATCTTGAGGCTTTCCATCAAGCATTGAAACGCCGCCCGTTGCAACAGCAGGCCGTCGCCTAGCCAGCCACTCCCTTTTTTGAGGTGACCTCAAAGAAGGGAGAATGTAGTTAATGATCTCTTGCACTGAATATCGCCACTTTCCCGTTTCCCTGGATAGCGAGTTAGACAAGCTCATTAAGCACCTGACAGTGGAAGTTTCGCTGTGAGGAGCAGATCACTGCATTGTCTCGTGTGATCATGATGGCCTCGAGCTCCGGATGATGAGCTAGCCATGCTAGGCTGCCTGCCAATCCCATTCCGTACAACAGCGTGCTATATATATCGCCCATTAAAGAAGATTCACTCACAACAGTGACACTCAATAAATCATTATTCAGGGGATAGCCGCTGCGACTATCAAGAATATGGTGGTAACACTGCTGCTGATGGAGAAAAAAACGTTCATAAATACCCGAAGTCACCACCGAACGTCCGCAAACAGCTAAACGTGCGCTTAAGGTCGTCGCTGCTGCAAATGGTTTACGCAAACCAATCTGCCAAGGCCCGTGCTCAGGTTGTCCGAGGGTATGAATATTGCCTCCCAAATTGATCAGAGCATAAGGTTCCTGCTGCTCACTTAAATACTGACAGATCTTATCTGCAATATAGCCTTTAGCAATCGCCCCCAGATCAATTTCCATCCCTTTTTTGCGTAAAAATACCGATTGGCGATCAGGATCAAGCACAACATCTTGTGGATCAATATGTTGCATCGCACAACGGAGTACACTCGTGGGCGGTGGTGAACAACCGGTAAAACCGATACGCCAGGCTTTCACCAAGGGGCCTATTGCAACATTAAAAAGACTCCCCGGTAATAGGCTGACCTGCTTAGCAAGTGAAACTAGCTGAAATACATCATTGGGGACAACGACGGGGCACTGCCCCGCAGATCTGTTTACCGCCATTAACAGAGAGTCATTCCGATTAACCGTTAATAGTTGCTCTTGTTGGCGGATCAGTTGAAAAACCGATCGTGCACGATCTGGCTTATCCGTTGATAACGATAAACGGATCGGCGATCCCATCATTACTGCTTCATAATGAATCATAGTGCCTAGTTCAGTTGAAAGTTAAGCCGTTTTAACCCAAGTAGCCGCTTGCTCGCCAGCTAAGAGCCCGAAGATAATAATATCGGCCACGGCATTACCGCCAATACGGTTAGCACCATGAATCCCCCCCACGACTTCCCCAGCAGCCCATATTCCGTTTAACGGCTCATGCTGTGTGTCTAAAACTTGTGCACGCGTTGTGATGGCGACGCCGCCCATAGTGTGATGAACACCGGGGGCAATTTTAATCGCATAAAAAGGGCCCTGCTCTAAGGGATGCCGTAATGCTGTCGTACGGCCAAATTGGGGGTCATGTTGCTGACGAACAGCTTGATTAAAGGTCGTTAGCGTACGAGTTAACGCGGCCGGATCCATCGCGATCTGTAAGGCAAGATCATTAATACCCTCACCTTGGATCACAAAACCTTTAGCTAAGTATTCATCAGCGGCCTTATTTTGGGATCTGACTTGTTCATCAAAGACGATCCAGGCACTGTGCTCTGGTAGCCCAATAATTTTCGCTGAGACCTTATCCCGCGTCTCCATCTCATTACAAAAACGATCACCCGCTTGTGAAACCAGTATTGCTCCTCCACCGCGAATCGATTCAGATATTAGATAAGCGCTATGCTGTTCAACCGTTGGGTGAATTTGTATTTCAGCCATATCGACAGTTGCCGCACCTAAGGCTTGTAGCAGTGTAATACCACTTCCAGTTGCACCTTTATGATTTGTCGTGACAAACCCGGCCAGCTCAGGGCGATAATGCTCTACCATTTTCGTATTGGCGCTAAATCCTCCCGTAGCCACGATGATCGCTTTGGTCTGTAAAATACGACTTTCTCCATATTCATCCACCACCCTCAGGCCGGTAACTTTTCCTTGATGGTATTCAATCTGTTCGGCTTTCGTATCCAGTAAGACTTCAATATGTCTCTGGTTAAGATTTTTCACTAAACCACTAATAAGAAATGCCCCTACTGCTGAGCGGTCTGCAGGTCTGTGGGTACGGTCAATGCTCATCCCTCCAGTAATGGTAATATCACTGAGTGTAATACCCTGCTGCGCTAACCAAGTAATAGCATCAGGAGCCTTTTCAACAAATTGCTGTAATAGAGCAGGGTCATTTTTATACTTTCCCCCTTTGAGCGTTTCTTCGTAAAAACAGACTTTGGAATCGTGGATCCCTTTTTCTTCTTGATAGCGAGTTTCAGCAGCATTCATCCCTACAGAGGCTTTTATTGTGTTGCCGCCTAGAGTTGGCATACGCTCGACGATAACAACTTTTGCCCCTAAATCATGGGCATTTATCGCTGCCGCTAACCCCGCTCCACCACTCCCAATGACAATAACATCGTACTGCTCAATACTTGCAAGATCTTTGCCCGACTCCAGCACCCAGTTTTTACTGGAGGTTGAGAGTGCGCGTGATACCGCTTTCTTAAGTGCCTCACTTTGAGTAGTCGCACCCGCAATAGCATCAACATAAGGACTATTAGCGACTAGCATACGTGTACGCAATTGTTCAAAGGTTTGAGTGAAATCCACATCAAGACAACTATCCGGTTGCAGCCTAATATCCGTAATGCGATCCGTATCAAGCTGGACGTCGATATTGAGTTTTAAAGCCTCAGCTTCCACTTTCTCATGATAGATCCCCGCTTTAAACTTCTTACCGGCACTTTGCACATCACGGATCATCGCGTCGACTAATGAGAAATGCCATAAGGGCTCTGGAATACAGAGGACTTGACGCTGTGTACTCGCCATCTCAAGGCGCAGCTCTTCACCCGCGTTCATACGCTGATACCAATCGGGATAAACAATACAGGCTTTACCTACGGCTAGGAGATCGTAGCCGGCGTCGAAGGCTTGATCGATATCTGATCGGTTAACAATACCACCAACACCGATAACTGGGACATTGGCAAGAAACTTGGTGGTAGTTATGGCTTGCCGATACCGAGTGATCAACGGTATCTGATCATCAAGATCGATAATGGAGGATCGAGACCAATGACCGAGAGAGAAGTGGATATAATCCAGACCCCGTTCTGCTAACTTATCAAGTAGATAAAGGCTATCTTCAAATGTAATTCCCGGTTTTTCCATTTCTTCTGGCGAAAAGCGATAACCAATAATGAAATTCGAGGCTTCTGCACGATCAACCATCTGATGGGTGATATCCAATACTGCCAATGGAAAACGGCTACGTTTTTCTCGGTCACCTCCCCAATAATCATCACGACGATTAGAATGTGGGGAAAAAAATTGCTGTATTAAGTAGGTATTGGCCCCATGAATTTCTACGCCATCAAATCCTGCTTTAATTGCACGATTGACTGCATCGCCAAATTTAGTAATCAGCGCTTCCACCTCTTGGCTACTGAGTGCCCGCGGTATCGCGGCACCTTCCCGCGCTGCGGCAATTGCACTGGGGGCAACAGGCGTTTTACCACCGATCAGTTCAGGCTCAACCATACGCCCGCCATGATAGATTTGTAGAATAGCCAGTGCACCATGCTGCTTAATCGCTGTTGCAATCCGAGCAAGCCCGGGGATTTTTTTATCACTATCAATCCCTAACGCTCCTGGAAATGCCGGACCGAGAGGTTCAATAAAACAGCACTCAACAATGACTGCCCCTAATCCTTGTGCGCGCTTACCGTAATACTCGACCAATTCTTGCGGCACGCTGCCATCATAAAAACCACTACAGGTCGTCATGGGGGCCATCAATAATCTATTTTTGATGGTTTTTCCCTTTGAAAAACGCAGTGCAGTATTAAAAATTGTAGGAAGGTTCATTGGCGCTCCAGAGCAGTTATCGGATTGCTAAGACATTTACTTCCCTCCACTATAAGCGGAACTGATTTTGTCTCCTCTTTGTCTAGATCAAAGAATATTAATAAAGAGCAAAAATTAAAGGTCTAAAAAATTAATAACTCTTAAATTTAAATAACTGTTAACATTTATTTAACTATATGATTTTTCTTTATTTTGTATTAAATGAATATAAATTTGTTTAGGATCAATAAATAAATCAAGTTTATAGTAGGATGCAAAACACCCCTTTATCTTTTGATAGAAATCAACACCCGAGCGATTAAAAAATCGATGATGGTGAAGAGATATTCGACTGTATTATTTCCTTCATCGCTATATTACTGAGTAATTATTCATGAATAAAAACAATGAAAAAATGCTGTCTTCCCAGCCCCCTCCTATGCAAGGGAAGACTAAAAAGATTATTATTTTTCTCCTTCCCGCTCTGGTCGCTCTATTATTATTAGTGACACCGACTCCAAATGGTTTATCGCCTCACGCTTGGCATTTTTTTGCTATTTTTGCCGCCGTGATAGTCGGCTTAATTTTTGAACCCTTACCAGGTGCAGTTATTGGTTTGACCGGAATCGTCATTGTAGCCATCTTTAATCAATGGCTGTTATTCAGCCCGGAACAGTTAGCCGATCCGAATTTCAAAACGGCCAACCAAGCCTTTAAATGGGCAGTCAGTGGATTTAGTAACTCGACAGTATGGTTAATTTTCGGTGCTTTTATGTTTGCCGCAGGTTATGACAAAACTAACTTGGGTCGACGTTTAGCCTTAATTTTAGTGAAGTTTTTAGGTCGAAAAAGCCTCACGCTTGGTTACGCAATTACCCTTGCAGATCTTCTGTTGGCTCCTTTTACGCCCTCGAATACCGCCCGAAGTGGTGGAACGATTTACCCGATTATCGCAAATCTTCCACCGCTTTATGGCTCAAAGCCAAATGATCCGAGTGCGCGCAAAATTGGCTCTTACTTAATGTGGGTAGCGATTACGGCAGCATGTATCACGAGCTCAATGTTTTTATCCGCTTTAGCCCCTAACTTATTAGCTCTTGCATTAGTGAAGAGTGTGGTCGGAATTGATATTAGTTGGGGAACTTGGTTCTTAGCCTTTCTTCCGGTAGGGATTATCCTGATTGCAACAATGCCTCTTCTTGCTTACTGGCTCTATCCGCCTGAAGTAAAAATCAATGAACAAGTACCACAATGGGCCGCTAACGAACTTAAAAAATTAGGTAAAATGTCGCGTAACGAAATTTTACTGCTCTGTTTTGTATGCTGTGCACTACTCATGTGGATCTTCGCTGCTGCTTGGATTGAGCCGGCTATGGCGGCATTGTTAGTGGTCGTCTTGATGTTATGGACAGGCGTGCTCTCGTGGAATGACATTACGAGCAATAAACCTGCCTGGAACACATTTGCTTGGTTTGCCACCTTAGTGGCGCTCGCCGATGGACTCGCCCGTGTCGGCTTCATCCGTTGGTTAGGCCAAGAAGCTGGAATCTTATTAACCGGCATTAGCCCTACCGTTGCAACCATTATGCTATTTTTAGCGTTCTACTTGCTCCACTATCTTTTTGCCAGCTCAACAGCACATACCACTGCGCTACTTCCGGCAATATTAACCATTGGAGCCGCAATACCGGGCATAAATATGCCGATCTTCTGCTTATTGCTCGTTACCTCTCTCGGCATTATGGGAATTATCACGCCTTATGGCACAGGCCCAAGCCCCATTTATTACGGCAGCGGCTATCTCCCCACAAAAGATTATTGGCGACTCGGATCGATTTTTGGATTGATTTTTCTACTCGCCCTACTGCTTATCGGTTATCCGTGGATGATGATGATATTCTAACTCTAAGCGGGATGTACTGAAAAAAAGGGAGGCTGAAATATCGCCTCCCTGCGTTTTACCATTAAGATTCTTTTAAACTCGCACCGTGCGTACGAATGACTTCCTGATACCAATAAAAGCTTTTTTTACGTGACCGGGCTAACGTCCCCGAACCATCATCATGACGATCAACGTAAATAAATCCGTAGCGCTTACTGATTTCTGCTTTCGAGGCACTGATCAAGTCGATAGGCCCCCACGAGGTGTAGCCAAGCACTTCAACACCGTCTTGCAGTGCCTCTCGAACTTGCACTAAATGATCGTTAAGATAATCAATGCGATAATCATCACTGATCTCTCCTTGGGCATCAGGCTGATCTTTCGCGCCTAATCCATTCTCAACGATAAAGAGTGGTTTTTGATAACGATCCCACAACACGTTGAGTAATGTTCGTAAACCAACAGGATCAATCTGCCACCCCCATTCAGAAGCACGGAGATGAGGGTTAGGCACCATATCGAGGATATTCCCGCGGATCTGTTTATTTAAGGTCTTATCGGCAGTAACACAGCCCGTCATGTAATAGCTAAAAGAGATAAAGTCGACGGTATGTTTAAGGGTCTGCTTATCCTCATCCGTGATCACGACATCAATTTTTTTATCTCGAAAATAACGCAACATATAACCAGGATAAGTCCCTCGGCACTGCACATCACCGAAAAATAACCATTTACGGTTTTCTTGTAGCGTTTCAAAGACATCATTGGGCTTACAGGTCAGTGGATAGACTAAGCCACCAAGTAGCATGTTACCGATTTTTGCATTTGGAATAAGAAGATGACAAGCACGTACCGCTAATGCGCTGGCAACTAATTGATGATGAATGGCTTGATACACATGACTTTCCGTACATCCGGCTTGCAGGCCGACACCCGTCAATGGGGCATGTAACGACATATTGATTTCATTGAAGGTTAACCACCATTTCACTTTTTCTCCGTATCGCTTAAAGACCACTTTGGCATAGCGCTCGAAGCAGGTAATCACTTCACGATTCACCCAACCACCATACTCGGTAACTAGATGCCACGGCATTTCATAGTGAGATAGGGTTACCATCGCCTGAATGCCGTGTTTCTCCAGTTCATCAAACAACTTATCGTAATAAGCGAGTCCAGCCTCACAGGGCGTTAATTCATCTCCCTTAGGGAAAATCCTCGTCCATGCAATAGAGATACGAAGAATCCCGAATCCCATCTCACTCATTAACGCAATGTCTTCAGGATAGCGATGGTAAAAATCTATCGCCTTATCTTTAAGACTAAATGTGTTGTCATGCCGCTGATTGACTTCACCAAAAATACCATGAGGTTGTACGTCTGACGTCGATACCCCCTTACCGCCTTCTTGCCAAGCACCTTCTACTTGGTTAGCCGCCACGGCTCCCCCCCACAGAAAATCGGTTGGAAACTGTTTCATTGTCATCTCCTTAACTTAGGCTTTTATCAGTAATAATGGCTGTTGCTCTGTGACTTCACCGCTTGCTAGACAATCAACCTCGCCAAAATCATCACTGTTAGTGATAAGAATTGGCGTCACCAAAGAGAGCCCGGCATCAATAATAGCTTGGCAGTCAAAGGTCAGTAGCAAGTCTCCCGGGTGAATACGATCCCCTTCTTGTACATGAGCCGTAAAAGGCGCTCCGGCTAATTTGACGGTATCAATACCGACATGAATCAATAATTCAACGCCTTGATCACTGCGAAGTCCCAAAGCATGTTTAGTGAGAAAGAGGGATTCAACCGTTCCAGAGAAGGGGGCTCGTACTTCACCTTTGCTCGGCAATATTCCAATCCCTTTGCCTAAAAGGCCCCCTGAGAATGTTGGGTCAGGGATCTCCTCGACTTGAACAATCTGCCCGACAAGCGGGGTAAGGATAATAGAAGAGGAGGGTTCATCGCTCACCGTGGCTTCAGGCGGTGATGTTTCAGCGATCGTTGTGGGTAGCGAAGTTCCGACGCTACGTCCCCAACAATAAGTTCCCACGCAACCAATCATAATGGCTAAGGCATTACCGATAAATGCTCCCCATACTGTGCTATCGATCCCGGTAGAAGGTATAATTTGTATCAGGGTAAAAATATTCGCCATTCCAAAAGAGTAGCTGTGGCTCCCCGCAAAACCAACGATAGCGCCACCGACTGATCCGGCCACACATCCAATAATAAAAGGGCGTCGTAGCGGCAAGGTTAAGCCATAAATAGCCGGCTCTGTTATCCCAAAGATCCCAGCAGAAAAGGACGATCCTGCGAGCGCTTTTTGTTGCGGATCCTTGCTGTAAAGGAAGATCCCCAGCACTGCGCCGACCTGCCCCATTACCGCAGGTAAGATCATCGGTAACATAGAGTCTTGCCCCAATACCGCAAGGTTATTGAAGATAAGTGGGACTAACCCCCAATGTAGGCCAAAAATAACGCAAATTTGCCATACGGCACCTAAGGCAGCACCTGCCAGCCAAGGTGCAAAACGGTAAATCAGTTCGTACCCTTCCGCTAAAAGTTGACTCAACCAAGTCGCTAATGGACCGATGCCAAGAAATGTCAACGGGACGACCACCGCTAAACATACAACCGGAGTTAAAAAACTTCGCACTGCCAGAGGCAGACGTAACTTGACACGCTTCTCTATCTCACAGCTGACCCAGGACGATAAAATAATTGGGATCACCGAAGAGCTGTAGTTGATAAAAATAATCGGTATTCCGAGGAAATACTCTTTTACGCCGCTAGCGGACTGACTAGCTTCAAATGCCTGAATCATCAATGGATGCGTGAGTGCCCCACCAATAACCATCGTGATAAATGGACTTCCACCAAATTTTTGCCCGGCGGTATAGCCAATAAAAAGCGGAAAGAAGAAGAAAAGTGCATCACTGGCCGCATACCAAATTTGATAGGTACCACTTTTATCGGTAAGCCAACCACAAGCAATGGCTAGGGCAAGCAACCCTTTCATAATTCCCGATGCCGCCATCACGCCAATAAAAGGTGTGAAAATACCCGAAACAATATCGATAAGCCTTGCTAATAATGTTGTTTTTTCGCGCGACTGAGTTTCTGTCTCGCTGGCAGTGTTTGGGCTATTTGTTCCTTCACCGGAAAGAGCCTTAATAGCCTCCCAGACCTCATTCACTTGATTACCGATAACCACTTGGAACTGACCACCGCTATTCACCACCGCTATCACTTCCGGTAACTGTTTTAGCGCCTTTGTGTCAGCGAGTTCAGGTTGTTTTAATTTAAAACGCAAGCGTGTGGCGCAGTGAACAAAGTGACTAATATTGTCCTTGCCCCCCACTCCTGCCAAAATCTTTTTCGCGAGTGATTGATAATCCATCTTTCCTCCAATAATCCCATATACGGTTTATATCCCTTAAAAACAAAAAAACCCGGAACCTGCCACTATTGGGCCGGTTCCAGGTTTTGCCTACCGAGGTAGTAACAACCCTGTTAATTTATTGAATACGCTGCGCTTCTTTACGAAGTTTCTCTATATGTAAGGAGAGAAACAGTAACTCTTCAGGCTGAATTTGATGTTGGTAGTGTTGAAAAAGATGTTTACCGACTAATTCCGCCGCCGCCCACGCAACGGGGTACTGCTTTTGGATCGTTTCGGTCAATTCTCCTTCGTCACTGCTTACATCGGTATGATTAAGACAACGTTGTGCAAAAAATTTCAAGTGTGTGACAAAACGATGATAGCTAAAACTTTTATCGTCATAATCAATACTTAAGTGGTATTTGACCAAGTTTAATATTTCTTGCATGAGACGAGTGACTTGAGTGATCTCACGCATATCTCCCTGAAGCTGGGCAGTCACGAAATGGAGCGTAATGAACCCCGCTTCGTCCTCCTTTAGTAGAACCCCCAGTCTTCGTTCAATAATCTGTAATGCCGTCACTGCAACTTGGTACTCTTTCGGATATAAATGCTGCGTTTCCCACAACAAACGGTTATGAAGTTCTTGTCCTTTACGCTTTCGTTCCAAAGCACCAAAACAATGATCCGCAAGGGAAATAAATAGACTTTCTTGCAATGGACCAAGTTGTTCACGTGCATAGGCCACGATACGATCACAGGTGAGCAGCACATTGAGCGGAATCTGTTTGATCAGTTCAATAAAATGGTCGAAAAGTGGATTATTTTGCCGAGCAAAAACTTTCTCAATTTTGCTGTGATCAATGCTGTCGCCACAACGTTTTTGAAAGGCGATACCTCGACCCATAATAATCTGCTCATCTTGAGAGCCTTGTTGAACAACGACCACATTGTTGTTCAAAATTTTGACGATCTTCATCACACCCCTTTACCTTAATCGACGTAATTTGTCAGACTCGTCAGTGAGCCTCAAGTCGGTTATCGATAAAACGTGAGATAGATCGTCAGAAACCCCTCTTTTATCCGGATACCTTGTTTTAGGGCAATAAAAACTCAGAATGTTGTATTGCGTACAAAAGATGTTCGGATAATTCATGATCGGCAGGGATATGGGGATGTTTAAAAGTGCGTTGTCGCGACATATTAAGCCGCTGCATTAGCCGTTCTGAACGATGGTTATGCACAGAAGTGAAAGCCACGACCTGCTGAAGACTAAGACTTTCAAAAGCAAATTGTAGCACTCGCTGGGCAGCCTCTGTCGCCAATCCTTGTGACCAAAATGGCGAAGCAAACCGCCAACCGATTTCGACGCAAGGTGAAAACGTAAACTTATCTGGCTGCTCATGCAGTCCACAAAAGCCGATAAACTGGGCAGTAGACTTTAACTCAACCGCCCAAAATCCCCATCCTTTACGTTGAATGATTAAACGAAATGTTTTCGCCAATTCATCACTCTGTGCAGCACTGAGAGGATTCATAAAAAAGCGCATCACTGCGGGATCTTGATTCATTTCCCGAAACGGGATCAAATCAGAGGTTTGCCACTGACGTAATCGCAAACGTTCTGTTTCAAGCACCATGACCACCCCTTAAAATTAATCTTTCTCTAAGCAGAAAAACGAGTTAGTTAAGGATAATTAATACACCAAAAGAGTACTCATGCCTACTCTCTGCTTAGCGCCGACGGTTAAAATTGACCTCAAAGGTATAGGCGATCTTATTAAATGTGCGCTGCGTAATGAGTGATAGATTTAAAAATCGTACGGAGAGCCGATGTGTAAACTCTGGATGTTCAGGTAACGGTTCGTCCAGTTCACCAAGAGAAATAACCTCTATATTAACTTTATATTTGCCATATTCCCCTAAATCTAGGTCTACTTTTTTAAAAATAGCACCAATCTTAAAGGCTTCATTGGGTTCACCATGACTAAATAAACCAATACCGGCATTTGAGAAGTTATCGATAAAAAAACGCTGTAATTCTACGTAACCAGGAAGATGGATAGACAGCGAAAAAGCTTCGCGCAGTGGAACAGGAACACGCAAATTGATGCGACGTTGAATATAGGAAAACTTAGGTACGAGTTCACCTAACCACTGTTTCTCACCTTGTTGCTCGACACTGATTATGTTGGTGACGCTAAATATAATTTTTGCTTCGCTACCTTCAGCCACTAAAACTAAGGACTTTCCTAAAGTCTCGCAGGTATGTATAGGCGCAAATCGAATACGGCTAGCTTCCATTCTTATTAGTTTAAAGCTCTCCGTCTCATTGTCAGGACAACCCAAAACTAGCGTTTGCTTTTGTTTTTGGAATGTTCGCAATATTGACGCAAGTTCAAATCTGTCCTCACGTAATGAAGACGATTCTGAGGCAGAATTTATCATAAATAGCATCCTTTAAAGCAAACGTACGCCCTAATGTTGCAATAGCAAGCACTTATATTAAGAAGGTTTTAACAATCAACCGATTAATTATTCATTTTTTTAATATTAGCATGGCTTTATCTTACAATCGACGTATATCCCTTATCAGGTAGAAAATAGTGGTTATTTTTCCATCACATAGTAAAAATTTTGTGAAAAGTTCATTATTAGGAATAAAAAATGAGACATTGATCACATTATAATTTTTTTATAGTTCCGCACAACGGTTCTTTTACGGGTAAAATCCCCTCCGTCAAACAGATCTTTCGCAATGGAACAAACCATAACGATCTGTAAGACCTATTTTTTTCGCGTTTTACACCATCGATGAGCAAATAATAATGAACTATAAATCACTGATAGCCGCAACTGTATTAGCGACGACAGCTGCAACCTCCGTCTGGGCAGACGATTCTCCAGAATACCTTTCTGATTGGTGGCACCAAAGTGCCAATATCGTTGGTAGTTACCATACGCGTTTTGGACCTCATCCTAATAATGATATTTATTTAGAATATGAAGCTTTTGCTCATAAAGATTGGTTAGATTTTTATGGCTATATTGATGTACCAAAATTTTTTGGTACAGGTAACGCAAACGATGTCGGTATATGGGATAAAGGAAAAGGTTCGCCATTATTTATGGAAATAGAACCCCGTTTCTCTATTGATAAACTGACTAACACAGACCTCAGTATTGGCCCAATTAAGCAGTGGTATTTTGCAAACAACTATATCTACGATATGGGTCCAAATAATAAAAGCCGTCAAAATACATGGTATATGGGCTTAGGTACCGATATCGATACCGGAACAAAACTGTCGCTTTCATTGAATGTCTATGCCAAATATCAATGGGAAAACTACGGTGCAGTAAATGAAAATAGCTGGGACGGTTATCGCTTCAAAGTAAAATATATGTACCCAATTGCCCCACTCTGGGGCGGAAATCTGACTTATATTGGTTTCACCAATTTTGATTGGGGGTCGGATTTAGGTAATAACAGTACTGTACGCACTAAAAATGCGATCGCTTCTAGCCATATTTTATCGTTGAGTTACGATCATTGGCATTACTCTTTTGTCGCTCGTTATTTCCATAATGGCGGTCAATGGGAAGGTAGTGCAGATCTGGGAAGTTCACAAACTAATAACACAGGTTGGGGTTACTATCTAGTTGCCGGTTACAGTTTCTAATACTCTCCCTCCATTTACCCTCATCGCTGTGATAAATACTGGCCACATAATGTGGCCAGTTGTTTTTATAGTCATCCATTATGGTATTTTCATTGATTGTTACCAATGCCCTTCGCGCCGCCTTTCTTCTCTACGATCAATAACCAAACAATACTTCTATTCGGTTAAATATTGAGCGATAGACTACTGGGTATTGCTGAACTAAAATTTTCATCGGGTCTCTTTGCAGGATCAACCGCGCTAAGATAATTTTATCGTTCAACAATTCAAATTTCATAACTTCAATTGTTAACTTGCTTTATGCTGGTAACGAATACGTATGCCATCACTGAACTAAAAAAATAATAATTTTTATGCAAACAGAATATTAACGGAACCTGCTAATGACTGTCGATTTCAATGCTCTCCCCCCTCAAACCATCGCCGCACGTATTGATGCCCTGCCAGCAACTCGACCACTGTGGGTATTTATCAGCCTTCTCGCAATCGGTGGTTTTTTTGAGCTGTTTGACCTGTTTGAAACGGGCTATATCAGCAGTGGATTAGTCGCTGATCATATTTTTCATCTTGGAGAAGAGGGTCTCTTCGGTATTTCTGATCAGGCTGCTTTTGCCTCAGTAACTTTTTTGGGACTATTCGTTGGCGCCAGCCTCCTCGCCCCCTTTGCTGATCGTTATGGTCGCCGGTTAACGTTTATTTTTGCGCTAGGCTGGTACGGGCTATTTTCACTTATCATGGCTTTTCAACAAAGTAGTGAAGGGATATTGCTATGTCGATTTTTAGTCGGTATGGGTCTAGGTGTTGAGCTCGTCACGATCGATACTTATTTAGCTGAATGGACACCGGCCCATTTACGCAGCAAAGCCTTTGCTTTCGCCTTCTTTATCCAGTTTCTCTCTGTACCTGCCGTAGCGCTATTATCTTGGTGGTTGATCCCTCACCAATGGTTTAGCTTAGCTGGCTGGCGTTGGGTCATCATTATTGGTGCACTCTTTTCCGCAATAATATGGTTGATAAGACGGCATCTTCCTGAGTCACCACGTTGGCTTATGGAGAAAAACCGGGTTCAAGAGGCACATCATATTATGATGGCTATGGAAAAACGCTGCGGTGCAAAGATAGTGACCGATTTACCCACTAATGCCCATGCGGAAGTCATTAAAGGTCAATTTCGCGATATTTGGTCAGCTAAATGGCGTCGGCGTACTCTGATGCTGATGGTGATGAATTTCTTTCAAGCTATTGGCTTTTTTGGCTTCGGTAACTGGCTACCAACCCTGTTATCCGGTAAAGGGGCTTCGCTTTCACACAGTCTGTTGTATGCGTTCTTTATCACCCTTGCCTACCCATTGGGGTCACTACTTTGTACGCTTTATGCCGATAAACTCGAAAATAAATGGCAGATTGTAGCGGCATCATTAATGACCGTAATCTGCGGGACAGGTTTTGCGCTCACCCATCAACCTTGGATAATGGTGCTCTGTGGTTTCCTAATTACCTATTCCAATGCATGGTTAACCTATAGCTATCATGCTTATCAAACCGAGATTTTCCCGACCGCTATCCGTGCTCGGGCAGTCGGCTTCTGTTACTCGTTTAGCCGCCTCTCAACAGCATTAAGTAGTATCCTGATTGGTTTGATTCTGACCTCTGCCGGAAGCAGTGCCGTTATACTATTTATTGTCTTTAGTATGTTGATGGTCATGCTGTCCGTCGCGATTTTTGGTCCAACAACTCGGGGGAAAGATCTCGAAAATATCTAAAAAAAATGCGGTGATGATACTCATCACCGCGTTTTTTCAATTAAAGAAAGACTATTGCTGTTTTTCTAGCGTTCCAATACTACTGCTTCCTAGCTGGTCTTTTACATTGTCTTGCTTACGTATTTTCGCGACATCCTCCGCCGTCACTGCTGAAGATTGAGTATTGCCCCAACTGGTGCGAACGAAATTAGCCAGATTAGCAACCTGCTGATCATTCAACCGCCATCCGAAAGCTGGCATGGTGATTGCCGAAGGTGCACCGCTAACGCCCGGTAAATGAGCCCCCGTCAAAATAATATGAATTAACGAGGTTGGATCCTCAGTTAAAACAACCGGATTGCCTTTTAGTTGTGGGAAAAAGCGCTTATAACCCGTACCATCCGTTTTATGGCAAGCGGCGCAGTTATCAACATATTCGCTCGCTCCTGTTATCTGATCATCGCCCTGCCACAAGGCTTTAGCCACTGTATTATTTTCAGTAAACGGTGCTTGCTGCGGATCATGAGGGGAGAGGGTTTTTAAGTAACGCGCTATCGCTGTAATATCAGCGTCGGTCAAATATTGAAGACTATGCTGAACAACATCCGTCATACCGCCAAAAACGGCCGTTTGATCATTACGCCCATAGCGCAAAAATTGCTCTATCTCTTGTTGGTTCCAACGTCCTAATCCATCGCGGTTATCCCCACGTAGATTATTGGCCGTCCAACCCTCTATCGGCGCACTACTCCCTGCAAGATAAAGGGTATTGCCTTCACCGTTCTGTACTTTTTCTTGCATTGTAATGCTGCGTGGCGTGTGACAAGCACCGCAATGCTCTAAGCCTTCGACAAGGTAGCGTCCTCGATTAACGCTCTCATCATCTTGCGCGTTCGGTACGAAAGATTTCACGTCTGGGGCAAACATCTTACGCCAGATAGCAAGCGGCCAGCGCATCGACAGCGGCCACGGAATATCAGTCGCTTTATTCTCTTGATTCACGGCTGGCACACCCTGCATAAAATAAGCATAGAGTGCGTGCATATCGTCATCGCTTACAACGGCATAGGATGGATAAGGCATCGCTGGATAAAGCGTTTCACCAGTCTTAGCAATGCCCTGACGCACTGCTTTTTGGAAATCGTCGTAACTGTAATCGCCGATCCCTGTCTGTTTGTCCGGAGTGATGTTGGTACTATAAATTGTGCCAATTGGGGTAACCATCGGTAATCCCCCTGCGAAAGGTTTTCCACCTTTAGCTGTATGACAAGCGGTACAATCTCCTGCACGAGCGAGGTACTCGCCCCGTTTAACCAAATCACCGGAATCATCAGCCAGCACACTGAAAGAGGTTATCGTTAATAATAACGTCAAAAAAGTCTTTTTCATTAGCCTCTCCTTATGCCTGAACCAACGGGCCTGGGTTCTTAAGATAGACGTCACGGATAGTTTTTGCCGACCAATAAGTCAGAGCGGCGACTAATCCGGTTGGGTTATACCCCAATCCCTGAGGGAAAGCAGACGCACCAGGTACAAAGACGTTATGCACATCCCAGCTTTGTAAGTAACGGTTTATCGCACTCGTTGAAGGGTCCTCACCCATAATGGCACCACCGTTCATATGGGTCGTCTGGTAAACCGTGGTATCAAAATGCGTTCCTTCCTTTTTTGCAGAACCGATGATTGATTTCGGGTTCATCGCTTCCGCGATATTACGCATTTTAGACACCATAAACTGGGCCATTTTGATATCATTTTCTTGCCAATCGAATGTCATTCTCAGTAGTGGCTGACCATGAATATCTTTGTAATTAGGATCCAAGTCTAAATAGTTATTTCGGTAAGACTGATGAGCACCGTGTGCATCCATTGAGACATGGTGTGTGTAGGTATCAGCAACAGCCGCCTTCCATTGACTACCCCACGCGGGGGTTCCTGCAGGAACAGGCAACCCAGAGATAGGTTTAACTCCCGCTTGGTTTACCCATAATGGCGAGCCACCGACAAAGCCGTAGGGACCGTGGTCAAAATTATCGGCATTGAAATCATCCACTGCGACACCTGCACCTCCCGCACCAATGAAAGGATTCGTTGTCGTGTCCTTATCGAATAAGGCTTTTAAGGTCGAGATGTTTTGATAAGCAAAATTACGCCCCACAACGCCTTCGTTAGTGATCGGGTTGTACGGTTTACCAATACCCGACAATAGCATGAGGTGGACGTTATGGAATTGAAACGCAGAAAGGATAACCAGATCTGCCGGTTGTACTTGCTCACGACCCTGCGAATCGACGTAAGTCACACCTGTCGCACGTTTTTTATCGTCAGTCAGATTCACTTTTAACACGTAAGAGTCGTTACGCAGTTCAAATTTCGGTTCTTGGCGAAGAGCAGGCAGTATGTTGACGTTAGGCGAGGCTTTTGAATACATATAACAGGCATAACCACTGCAATAACCACAGAAGTTACACGGCCCCATCTGAGCCCCATAGGTATTGGTGTAAGGCCCCGAGGTATTAGCAGAAGGCATATCATAAGGATGATAGCCTACCGCTTGGGCGGCTTTATAATAGAGCTGAGCTGAATAGGTTCTTTTTTGTGCGGGTAATGGGAAATCATTTGAGCGGTCACCCGCAAATGGGTTTCCTCCCTTATCTTTCCCCACAACGTTGCCATTAATGGACCATGCTGTGCCTGACGTTCCAAAAACCTTTTCCGATTGGTCAAAAAAAGGTTCTAATTCGTCGTAAGTCACACCAAAATCTTGAATCGTCATCCCTTCTGGAATGAAACTTTTACCGTAGCGCTCTTCATAATGACTCCGTAAGCGCAGCTCTACAGGATCGACACGAAAATGCACGCCAGACCAGTGTAATCCTGCACCGCCAGTCCCTGTACCGGGTAAAAAAGCGGCCAACTGACGATAAGGTACAGCTGTCTGTGAAGGATTGTGGCGGATAGTCACGGTACTTTTTGATAAGTCTTGGAAAAGTTTTTTCCGCACGTTGTAGGTCAATTCATCAATCGACTGCGGATAGGATCCGTCTGGGTAGGTATCACGATGTGGTCCACGCTCCAGTGCGACAACGGTAAGGCCAGCTTCGGTCAACTCTTTCGCCATAATTGCCCCCGCCCAACCGAAACCGACGATGACTGCATCTACTTTTTGCTGTTCATTAGCCATAATTAACTTCTCTCACCCCGAATTGATACTGGCGGTAATGGGTAGCGTTCACCACGCTCAACCCAATCCATAAAGTCTGCTCGCGCACCTGGAAAATTGATCAGCTTCCAACCGACCAGTCCTTGGTTACCACCGTGGATTGGATCACTGAAAAAGCCTTCGCGCGTATTCTGTAAAAGGAATGAGAAAAAAGTCTTTGAGGGTAATTGTTGGAATTCAACTTTACCTGCTTCTAAGGCAGTCAGAAATTCAATGTGTTGTGCGGGCGTTAACTCAGCAAAAACCTTGCCGTAGAGCTTTTGGCTTTGTTGATTAGCTTCCGCGATCCCCAAACGATAGATTTGGCGGGGTACCAATGGGAGCTGATAACCAAAATCTTTATCAACATCCGGCGTAAAAGGTCCTTGCATATACCAGTTGGAACCGGTGGCATAAGGGGTACTCATTTGACGATCGATATACTCAGGCACCCCCGCTTCTAGCGCACCGGGACCACGCTCATCTTTCGGGATAAGTTGCGCGACGGCTGCCGTGATAAATGCAAACTCCTCAGCGGTAAACCACGTCGGCTGATAGTCTCGCGCAGGAGCGTCGAGGGAAGAAGTGTTATCTGCCGCTAAGACGCTTCGACTCTCTAGGGCTCCTATCCCGGCAGTTCCAACGGCCATAACGGGAGCAATAGCGATAGTTCTCAGCAGAAAATCACGACGTGACTGGCCGTTTTTTTGTTCTGACATGACATTGCCTTAATACTGCAAATGATGCAGCATGAAAAAATTGAAAGATAGCGTGACGGTATTGTCCGGCAATTCTGTAGGGTTTTATAAGTTGGTTACCGGTAACAATTCAATTATATCACAGTTTTGTAACACCAAAAATTATATACACTTATTTTTTGTGACGAGATTTAACATCTTGTTATAGGAATATATTTTTTAATCGCCGCTAAGATGCTTCTCCAGCCGGTCTATCTAGTATAGTCGTCGTAGAAATTAATTTTCAGGGAGTTCTCATGTTTAAGTCTTTTTTTCCACGCCCTCTGCTCTTTTTTATAAGCGCAGCGATGTGGAGTCTGGTCGTGGTTCTATTTTGGTTCGGTGTTGCCGCGCAATTTCCCGCGCACATCCCACTAATGGCCAAAGCCTTTCTGGCACCACTACCCACTTCCGTTGCGCGTTTCTGGCAGCTAAATTACCTCTGGTTTTATTTCTATTTTTGGACTGCGGTCGGACTCTTTGCGATAGTATGGTGGATTATCGATAAGCACCCTTGGCAACGATGGTCAGTATGGGGATCGGCACTGATTATTTTTTCCACATGGTTTGGTGTGCAGGTCGGTGTCGCGATCAATGCCTGGTACGCACCTTTCGGTGATCTTATCCAACAGGCGCTGAGTAAAGCAGGATCGGTAAAAATAGAAACCTTTTATCACCAAATCTATACTTTTTTAGGTATTGCCTTGGTTGCGGTTGTAGTCGGTGTGCTGAATAATTTTTTCGTTAGCCACTGGGTATTCCGTTGGCGGACGGCGATGAATAACTTTTTTATGTCGAACTGGAAACAATTACGTCATGTTGAGGGGGCTTCACAGCGGGTTCAGGAAGATACCATGCGCTTTGCGGATACATTAGAAAGTTGGGGTGTAAGCTTATTACAAGCCATCATGACGCTTATCGCTTTCCTGCCGATTTTGGCACAACTTTCAGTGCATGTGAAAGAGGTTCCAATTATTGGCAATATCCCTTACGCCTTGGTGATTATTGCGATTGTATGGTCATTATTTGGTACGGCACTATTGGCCGTGGTCGGGATAAAATTGCCGGGACTATCATTTAAAAATCAACGGGTTGAAGCTGCTTATCGTAAAGAGTTAGTCTACGGTGAAGATAACCCAGACCGGGCGACTCCTCCCACGGTAAAAGCGCTGTTCCATCAAGTTCGCTATAACTACTTTCGTCTCTATTTCCACTATCTCTATTTTAATATTACACGTATTTTATACCTGCAAGTGGATAATATTTTTGGACTTTTTGTTCTTTTCCCAGCGATAGTGGCAGGAACTATCACACTGGGATTGATGAATCAAATCTCTAACGTTTTTGACCAAGTTCGCTCGTCATTCCAATATTTGATTAATTCGTGGTCAACATTGGTAGAATTGATGTCCATCTACAAACGTCTCCATAGCTTTGAAATGATCCTCAAAGATAAGCCTCATCAAGACTTAATCGATGATGCTTGCGAATAACTAACGAGAATAAAAGGTGAAAGGACTCGCCTTTTATTTCTCCTTCTTGGAACAAGATGATAACGATGAAATATACCACATCCCTTCTTCTCAGCTCATTACTGACCACCGGTTTAACGTGCAGTGTTGTCACTCAAGCTCAGACGATTGAAACCATCAATGTGAGCCAGATTCGCCCGACACAACCAGCAATTGGTGATGATGAAGTTAAGATCAAGGTGGCTAAATTACGCCTCGATCGGCAAGCGCTATTTGAAAGTTTCTGTCAGGATATTGGCGCAAAAGGGATAAAAAAGTTTGATGATAGTTCGTCATTGAGCCGCCCTGATAGTTTTACCTGTTTAGCCGCTCAGGGTACCGAGGCAAAGAAAGTTAAAAGCGCCGTGATAGGGCCTGACCACCATATCTATCTCACTGATGGTCACCATACCATTTCAACTTATCGTGCTTTAGCGAATGACCAAGATTTTCCTTTCTCTGTACGGATCACCAACAATTTTAGTCATCTCCCCTCAATGGCAGCATTTTGGGAGATAATGCAGCAGCAGCATTTAGCTTGGCTGAAAGATCCCCAAGGAAAAACGATCTCACCTGACCAGTTACCCCTTCAGGTCAGTATGCAGGCCATGCAAAATGATCCTTATCGTTCAGTCGTCTATTTTTTACGAGGCATCGCCTACGATAAGCCAGAGCACGCACCACCTTTTTTAGAGTTTTATCTTGGTAGCTGGCTTCGCAGCGAACAGCCAGTCACCGCACAACAGCTTTCAACCCAAGCTGGCTACATGGCTTATCTTCATCGCGCGGCAGAAAAACTCGTGGCAGCAAAAGGGAGCTCGCCAGCAACACAGAGTGCTCAATCGCCCACACTGTACCAGTTGGGGCAACGTAAAACAGTGAATGAGAAAAAATTAGCGAAATTAGCGGAACCCGGCGGGAAGATATCGTTCTTATTTAACGGCAAATAATCGGTATTCAAGGCCTCAACACGAGGCCTTGAACAGCGTATTTATAACGTAATACGAAGTACCGTGTCCGGTTGCGTGGCTTCTTTTTCACGCGAAGAAGCCTGCTTAACGCTGACATATAACACGTCACCTTTATCAGAGAGCGCTAAGCTATTTGGCATTCCGTCTGCCTTAATAGTACGCTTAACTTGATAGGTTTTAGTGTCAATAATATTAATCAGACCTGCTTGACGGTGAGTGACATACAACTCTTGACGATGAGGGTTAAATAACACGCCTAACGACTCTGGCACTTTTATACTGGTTAATGCCTTGCTGTTTTGCGTATCGATGACTAACACTTGCGGCTGTTTAAAGTCAGAAACAAAGGCCCGATGTCCCGCGGTATCTAGGCTAATATTTAACAGCATATGTTCGCCATCGATCGCGAGTTTAGTCCGTTGGACAACGGTATTGCGCTGAGTATCAATTTTGATCCATTCTGCATCAGCATTGGTCAAATAAAGTGTATGCTGCTGTGGATCTAACGCTAACCCGGTAGCCATTTTACCCACACCAGTGATCGTTTTTATCACCTTGAGGGATTTTCCGTCCAGAACCCATACCACGCTATCAGCCCCTACACCGGTAGCGTAGACTTGATGAGTCGTCGGATCGACCGCAATTTCACGGATTTGTGGTGGTCTAAATGTTTCGCTACGTTGACGTGATTCAACAACCTGTTGCGCGATAATTTTCTGCGTTTTTAAATCAATCGCGGTAATCGAACCATCACGCGTATTACCTGTATAGAGGATATGTTGGGCATTATCGATCGCCATACCAAAAGGTTTAAGCGGCTCTTTGATTATTTGCTCAACAGTTAGATCTTGAGGGTTAAGAACGTATACGGCACCGCCAGCTTCCTGCCTAGCACCTGCACTGGCAACATACAATTGCTGAGGTGATTGGCCATAAGACAGTTCATAAAGCCCTTTGGAAATAGGGTGGCTTATGACGTTTGATTCATTAGCAAAAGCAGTTGTTGAAAGGAGTGCAGTCACCAACAACAGCGGACGAAAAAGAGTATTGCGTTGCATTAATCATTACCTCTGTAATTGCGCGATGGGGAATAAAAACAGAGTCCTTAGCGCTTGTCATGTTGAGAAACGCTAAGAGTGTAATCGATTTTTCAAATGATAAATATAATCATTTCGTTATTTATTATTCTCGTTGGCTAACGCCGCACGAATAAATCCTTTGTACTTCGCTAACCTTGCCACCGCTTGTTCAGCGCTTATCTCGGCGAGGATCATGACAATAGCCGTTTTGCAATGGCCACCACAAGCGGTTAATGCTGCCTGCGCCTGCTCTGGCTGACAACCTGTCGCCTCAATAACTATGTTCCTTTGTCGTTGGATAAGTTTCAGATTGGTGGCTTCCACATCGACCATCAAATTTCCAAAGACTTTGCCACTGCGGATCATAGCCCCGGTTGTGAGCATATTTAGAACCATTTTTTGCGCTGTCCCGGCTTTCATTCGTGAGGACCCAGTCACCACCTCCGGCCCCACAATTACACTCAGCGCGATATCCGCGCGGCTTGCCATTTCACTCTCGGGATTACAACTCAACGCAATGGTGACGGTACCAGATTGCTTTGCCCAATCTAATGCACCAAGTACATAAGGTGTGCGACCACTGGCCGCAATTCCAACAAGAACATCGTTCTCTCCCAGCCCCAATGCACGTAGGTCCTCAGCCCCTTTCTCCATATTATCTTCAGCGTTTTCAACTGCTTGTAAAATTGCTTTATGTCCTCCAGCAATAACCCCTATTACTTGGTCAGGCGGTGTACCAAATGTAGGTGGGCACTCACTCGCATCAAGGATACCTAAACGCCCTGAGGTTCCGGCACCGCAATAGAGTAAACGCCCCCCGTTAGCAAAGGCTGTTGTAATAGCCTCAACAGCTTGTGCTATCTGCGGTAAAATAGCTTCGACGGCTAAGGCCACTTTTTTGTCTTCATCATTAATGACTTTCAGCATCTCTTCCGTCGATAACTGGTCAATGTTTTCACTGGCAACATTGCGGCCCTCTGTCACTAAGCGATGGAGATTAATTGACATAATGAAACCTTATTTTGGACAAAAAAAACGGGAGTGATGGTGGGCATTATACCCCGCCGTCACTCCCGACTCATTATGGATCAATAATCAGTTATTTTGCTTGAGAAGTTCCTAACATTTTCTGTTCATAAGCTCGAGCTTTGCTGACATCAAACTGTTTTTCCCAGCAGGAAATCACTAATACGGCCAATGCGTTACCCACAACATTCAATGCCGTACGCGCCATATCCATGATTCGGTCAACACCCGCGATAAAGGCAAGTCCTTCGAGAGGAATTCCCACGCTTCCAAGGGTTGCAAGAAGTACGACAAAGGAGACACCTGGTACTCCAGCAATACCTTTAGATGTCACCATCAAGGTTAGGACTAAAATAATCTGATGCGTTAGCGAGAGCTCAATACCATAAAGTTGAGCAATGAAGATCGCAGCAATACTTTGGTATAACGTAGAGCCATCTAAGTTAAACGAGTAGCCGGTTGGAACCACAAAACTGGTAATCGATTTCGGTGCTCCGTAGGCTTCCATCTTCTCCATGATCCGTGGAAGCACTGTCTCTGAGCTCGAAGTTGAATAAGAGAGGATCAGTTCATCTTTTAACAAACGCATCAACGTCCAAATGTTGAGTTTGCAGATCTTAGCAACAGACCCCAAAATCACAAATGCAAACAGTAGGATAGCTGCGTACACTAAGATCACTAACTTCGCAAGTGGGTAGAGTGAGGCAAATCCGAAGTTAGCTACCGTCACAGTGAGTAGCGCAAATACACCAACTGGTGCATAACGCATGATCATGTGGGTTACTTTAAACATAGTTTCCGAAATTGAGCGGAAAACGGAAACCAAGGGATCGCGATGTTCGGCTGGAAGAGAAGAGAGACCTAAACCGAATAGAACAGAGAAGAAAATAATCGCTAACATGTCACCATTTACAAAGGAGACAAAAATGTTTTGCGGGATAATCGACAGAATAGTGGTCACTAAACTGTGCGGTCCACTCTGAACCTGTTGCGTCGTCGCTTCGTATTTTGAAATGTCTGTCGCGGTTAATACCGACATATCAATACCCGTGCCCGGATGGAAGACATTCGCTAATGTCAGTCCTACGACGATCGCGATTGTTGTAATGACCTCAAAATAGATAATCGTTTTAAGACCAATACGACCTAATTTTTTCGCATCACCAACACCCGCGATGCCAACAATCAGAGAAGAAACAACAATTGGGATAACAATCATTTTTATCAAATGGATAAAAATATCACCCGCAGGTTTCAGAATGTTGACCACCAGCCAATCACGGCTATCGGGTGCGTTATGGAGGATGCTGCCAGCAATAACCCCTAAGACCAATGCAATTAGGATTTGCCAAGCAAGGGTGATTTTGAAGCCTTTCATAGAATAGTGGTTTCCTCAGTCAAACTGCCTTTTACTCTTCAGTGACAAGAGACGTACGCAGAAATAAAAATGCCAAAGTTAAAACAGGCAAGTCTTTGATGTTTGTGTGCTAAAACCGCTCCCTGCGATTTTGTGTGCTATGTATTACCATTTTCTATTGACCTAGCGCAAGCTCTGATGAACATCAGATTATTCTCTTTTAATAATCAATTATCTTATATAAACGATAGTTTTTTATAACCCTATCTTATAAAAGAATAATTTCTGAGCCTCAAAAAAGCGCACGTTTTGAAAAAAAAAATTTATTGTTCTCGTCACTGGCTAGGCAATAAGGATTGATTTTGCCAGAATGGCTGAGAATACCGATAAAAAAGAGAGTTCGGTAATTAATGATGCAATCCCGTGATCTCTGGCACATAACCCGAACAAATCACTGGCTTGGTCTTTTATCATGCGCTTTTTTACATAAAACTAACAAGAAAAGGAGACCTGTCATGAGCCAACCTATTACCCATCCTATTATGGATACCATCGCTGCCAATACGTTGATCAATCAAGAACAATACTCTGCACTGTATCGTCAATCAGTCGAAGACCCCACCTCATTTTGGCGTGAGCAAGCAAAAATCATTGATTGGATGACCCCTTTTACTACCGTAAAGAATACTAGTTTTACACCCGGTAATATTGATATCCGCTGGTTTGAAGATGGAAAACTTAACCTCGCGGCCAACTGCTTAGATCGCCACCTTGAGCAACATGCCGATAAGCCTGCCATTATCTGGGAAAGTGATGACGGTTCAGAAAGCCGCACGCTGACTTACCGTGAATTACATCAACAGGTATGTCAATTTGCCAATGTACTAACGTCATTAGGAATTCAGGCACACGATGTTGTTGCCCTCTATATGCCAATGGTACCGGAGGCGGCCGTCGCCATGCTAGCTTGTGCACGTATCGGTGCCATTCATTCGGTGATATTTGCTGGTTTTTCACCGGAAGCCGTCGCGGGTCGCATCATAGATAGCCAGGCAAAATTGGTTGTCACGGCTGACCAAGGCTTACGCGCAGGCCGCTCGATTGCCCTAAAGAAGAATGTCGATGATGCTTTGGCTCATCCTTCGGTGACCAGCGTCAACCACGTAGTGGTCTTATCACGCACCGGACAAGTATCAAATTGGCAGGCATCACGCGATCTCTGGTGGCATGAATTAATGGCGCAGGCGGAGGTGACTCACCAAGCTCTCGCCATGAATGCCGAAGACCCACTGTTTATTCTATATACCTCAGGCTCAACAGGGCAACCCAAAGGCGTGGTGCATACTACTGGTGGCTATCTGGTTTATGCTGCAACGACCTTCAAGTATGTCTTCGACTATCAACCCGACGATATTTATTGGTGTACCGCTGATGTCGGTTGGGTAACTGGCCATAGCTATTTGCTGTACGGCCCATTAGCTTGCGGGGCGACCACCTTAATGTTTGAAGGCGTACCAAATTGGCCAACTGCCTCGCGGATGGCTGAAGTCGTCGATAAATATCAAGTCACTATTCTTTACACCGCACCTACCGCAATACGCGCCTTAATGGCTGAGGGCGACAAAGCTATTCAAGGTACAGATCGCAGCTCTCTACGAATATTAGGATCTGTGGGTGAACCGATTAATCCAGAAGCGTGGGAATGGTTTTTCTCTAAAATGGGAAATAGCCGTTGTCCAATCGTGGATACTTGGTGGCAAACAGAAACCGGCGGTTTTATGATCGCCCCTTTACCAGGTGCGACGCCTTTGAAGCCGGGTTCTGCAACACGTCCTTTCTTTGGTGTTAACCCTGCGTTGGTCGATAACGAAGGGATCATTCAGGAAGGGGTATGTGAAGGCAACTTGGTCATTACCGATTCTTGGCCAGGTCAAGCACGTACATTATTTGGTGATCATCAACGCTACGAACAGACCTACTTTTCGACCTTTGAAAATTACTATTTTAGTGGTGATGGCGCTCGTCGTGATGAAGAGGGTTACTACTGGATTACTGGACGTGTCGACGATGTCCTAAATGTTTCCGGGCACCGCTTAGGGACCGCTGAGATTGAATCTGCCCTGGTTTCTCATCCTAAAATTGCGGAAGCTGCAGTAGTGGGTATTCCCCATTCGATTAAGGGTCAGGCTATTTATGCTTATGTTACGCTCAATAGCGGTGAAGAGCCGAGCAGTGAACTTTATAATGAGGTTCGCCAATGGGTACGCAAAGAGATTGGCCCTATTGCCACCCCAGATGTTCTTCATTGGGCAGAAATGCTTCCCAAAACCCGTTCTGGGAAAATTATGCGTCGTATTTTACGAAAAATAGCTGCTGGAGATACGAGTAACTTTGGTGATACTTCGACCTTGGCTGATCCGGGTGTTGTAGAAAAATTACTGGAAGAGAAACAAAGTATCCAACTACGTTAATCATTGACAAGGGTCACAACAAGAGTGTGACCCTTTTTTACGGCTTTAAAAAATAAAGCGAATTAAGGGGGCAAATAAGATCGTGACAATTCCTGCCAACATCATGACAAGGCTTGATACCACCCCCTCTTCTGGCCCTAATTGATAAGCCCTTGCTGTGCCCGCACCGTGTGAAGCTGCCCCCAAACTCGCCCCTTTGGCGATACTCTGAGTGATCATTAGGCGAAGAAAAAGGATATCGCCAACGGCCATACCAAAAACCCCCGTAATGACCACGAATAAGGCGACTAAGTCCGGTTGTCCTCCCACTTGTTTTGCTGCGGCTAATGCGAATGGGGTGGTTATCGAACGAACGGCCAAACTTCGTTCGACCATCTCGGGCAATGAGAACAAACGAGCTAACCAGACCGAGCTCAATACCGCGACTGTTACTGCCGTCAGTACGCCAGCAGCCAATGACATCCAATGCCGACGTATTAAATGTAAATTTTCATAGACCGGTAGTGCGAATGCTAAAGTTGCAGGGCCCAGCAGCCAGATTAACCAATGATTGTCGCCAATGTAGTTTTGCCAAGGAATATGCGTGGTCATTAGTATGGCCACTAAAACCAATGGCGTGAAGACCAGCGGCATCAGCAGTAGTAAGCGCCAGCGCCGATAGAGTCGTTTATTTAAATAGTAAATTACGACGGTGAGCAGTAAGTAGAAAAAGTTAACCATCACACTACTCATCATGTGATCCTAGTTGACGTTGAGCCCTGGACATCTCGTAACGAAAGACCCGCTCGACCACACAGCCTGTTGCGGCCAAGACTAAAACGGTACTTAAGGCAATCACTGCAACAATTTTCCACCCTTCAGTACGTAATAGCGGTCCATAGTTAACCACCGCGACCACCGCAGGAATAAAGAAGAGAAGCATCTCTGCTAATAACCAATTCCCTCCCGCACGAATCCACTTAACCGGAATAATGCGAAGCATGATCAGCAACAATAAAATACCTAGGCCAACCACATTTGCAGGAAGAGGAAGATGCAAAATGTTCACCAATATACCGGCTAGAAGGTACAACCCAATATAAATACAGAGTTGCAGTGGAATTTGCCATATGGAACCGGTTACCAACTTTTGGCGGAGCGTTCGCCATAAAGTGGACATACGAGAGCCTCGTTATTGTCTTAATAAAAGTTAAGTATATAGCGAGGCTTATCAACAGTGAAATGAATAAAAATTATCGATAATAAACAGCATGTTCCCTATCCTTACCGGATAGGGACATCATTACTCTTCTTTTTCGATCAACAATGCTTCTAAGAGATCTAAATCGCGGAGTAATTTACGCATCGACTCATCGGAGATCTGCTTTGTCGCTCGCAAATGATAGGCCTCAGCCCGCTCCGCACGCAGTGCATTGAGTCGTAGGCGTCTCTCTAGGTTTTCCATGAACATTGCTTGTTCAACATCGTCCTTATCATCTAACCGGCGACGTAGCTGACCGATAACCCGCGAGCTGACTTCCTTCAGTAATTCAGGGTCAATATTCTCTGTTGAGTCTTTCGCTAACCGGGCCTCCATTTTGTACAGACTATCAATACCGGATTTAGCCATAATAGTTCGCGCATTACGCAGTTCACGTCCAGTCTCTCCCTTATCGATCCCTGATACACCTTTCAGTAATACTGGCAAAGCTACTACCCCCGCTAACAGTGAAAAAAGAATCACCCCCGTCGCGAGAAAAACTAACTCATAACGTGCAGGAAAATTTTCGCCATTCGGTAAGAAGAGAGGAATCGATAGTACACCGGCAAGCGTTACTGCTCCGCGAACCCCTGCGAAAGTAGCGACTAATAGTTCGCGCAGTGAATAGTTACTAAACTCCATCGGCCGCTTATTAAGTAAGCGCTTACTTATGCGTTGCATCAGTAGCAGCCAGCCAAAGCGAACGATAATTAATGCGGTATAGATCATCGCAACCGCTAGCAATAAAATCCAGATATTAACGTTGTTATCAACTTCGGCTTCCGTCAACGTCGTTTGCAAAATACCGGGAAGTTGTAGGCCCAACATCAAGAAGACCATGCCATTAAAAACAAACTCTAACATTTGCCAAACACTATTTGCTCTTAGACGCATAGCCAGTGGAGCTTGTCGAATAATGCCGGAACGGCTGATTGTCATCCCCGCAGCTACCGCAGCAAGAATGCCCGACATACCAAAATGCTCGGCGATTAGATAAGAGGCAAAGGGCAACAACATTAATAATACAGTTTGCGTTGCCGGATCATCACCACTCCAGCGACTAAATAGGCGTAAGGACTTACCGTATAGCCAGCAAATGACAACTCCAGCTAGCAACCCGCCTAAAGCAACTTTCAGAAATTCGATAGAAGCCCCTGACCAAGTAAAGACCATTGAGCCCATTGCAACCGCTATCGCAAATTTAAGCGATACCAGTCCAGAGGCATCATTCATTAATGCTTCACCTTGGACTATCGACATAATCTTTTTGGGAATTCTGCCCTCACCGACAATCCCGGAAAGGGCTACTGCATCGGTCGGTGATAAGACTGCCGCCAGAGCGAATGCAGGAATAAGAGGAACACCGGGTACCGTCCAATGAATAAGGTATCCAATACCGATTACGGTGATCAACACCAGAACGAGCGCGAGGCCAATAATCTCTCGGCCATGGTGCAGAAATTCACTGATGGGTGTTTTCCAGCCATCAGAAAAAAGTAACGGCGGGATAAAGAGGACTAAAAAAAGCTCCGGATCAAAATTGACATGTAATCCGAAACTTGGCCACCCCAGCAATGCACCCGCGATAATTTGTACTAGTGGTAACGGAATTTGAAAGGGAATGATTCGTGCCGCGACACCGGAGAGTGACACCACTAGCGTCATAATGAGTATGGTGAAAAAAATTTCCATGCTTTCCTTGTAACCTTTCCAGAAGAAAACAAAACCTATTAACTGTCACAGGCTCTCTTATTGACTTAACAATACACCGGTCAATCCGAACTCAGTGCAAGAGTATGCTGAATAACGTGTTATTAACGATTTTTATAATACAACACCCCTATAGCCTATTATAACTTCTTTGTGGAGACTAACAGTTCATTAAGCAAATCCCCAGCTGAAAGCTCTGAATCGTCTGTATCTTGCTCAAGTAACACAGCTCCCTTACCTTGATTACCGAGGTGATCATCCGCATTACGCAGCGGACAATCACTCATTGATAAGCAGCCACACCCAATACAGCCATTGAGATCATCGCGCAGTCTTATCAGGGTTTCTATTCTCTTATCTAGCTCGTCACGCCACTGAGCCGTAAGCTGTTCCCACTCCTTTGCTGTGATACGTTTATCCGGTGGATAACTCGCCAGATGCTCACTTAACGTGGCCAAAGGAAGCCCTATCCGTTGAGCAATTTTGATGATTGCCACCCGACGAAGGACATCTCGACTATACCGCCGCTGGTTAGCGGCATTGCGGCTACTGGCAATTAACCCTTTTGCCTCATAAAAATGTAATGCTGACACCGCAACTCCACTTCGTTTAGCCACTTCGCCAGGTGAAAGTCTTGATTTTAATTGAGATCGTTGTTTTTTCATTTTTGGGCTTTACCTCAAGTTAACTTGAGGAATTATACTTTAAAAACTTGTTCGAGATCACAGTATGTGATGACTAAACAGAGGAATGACGCCAAATGCAAAAAGAAATCATCATCTCACTCACCGAGTGGATCGATAAGAATCTTGGAAATAATCTTTCTATTGATGAAGTTGCCGCAAAATCCGGATATTCTAAATGGCACTTACAAAGAATGTTTCGTGTCATGACGCGCCAAACACTTGGCGACTATATCCGCGACAAGCGACTTGCTAAGGCGGCTGAAGCCCTCTGCTCTAGTCAGCGTCCCGTTTTCGACATTGCATTACAATACGGCTATGAGTCTCAGCAAACGTTTTCGCGCGTTTTTCGTCGTAAATTCGATCTTACGCCGACTGCATACCGCCACTCACAACACTGCCAATGCCTGCAAAATTTTCAGTAAGATGCTTATTGCTTAGTCTACTGCTGCTTTGTCTCTTTAGGCTCGTTAACAATAGCGAGCCTAAAGTGCTAACTTTTTAACCTCGCCTTCAATTTTATCCATTCTCTGGTTATAATGTGAGCTAAATCACATTTTAACGTTTATTGATTGTATAACTATCGATCAATGACCTTATCTATCGATAACTTATGAGGAGTGTTAATGACCACGTTCGCAACAAGTTTGTTGATTATGCGTTGGGGCCTGGTGAGTGCGGGATTAATGTATATGGCAAGCGCAATGAAAATTAAATGCCAGCAACGTAGCTTAAAAGCGGCAAGTGTTGCGTTCTCCGGGCTGGGGCTATGTACTTCTTGCTGGTTCGTTATTAGTCTTTTTGGTATCGATTTAACTATGCAAAATTGGCAATCTATAGCCAATGTCGCAACCGATGCCTTCAACTACGCTCTACAGCAATCACCCGATATTTACATCAGCAATAATTTATAACCCCTCTAATGGGTATGGGAAGTCGATGGTCATAGTCTACAAGGCTTCCCCCCTCTTTTCTTCTTGCTGCACACTCTTCGCTAATCTATCGCCAAATACCTATTTTAACCCCATAAAAAAGCCCCGAATAAATGAGCTTATTCGGGGCTTTTTATATTGCGCTCAAATCATCCCTAATGGGATGATTTGATGAGCTTATTTCGCATCAGGAAGTTTGTACGCAACGATGTAATCGCCCATAGTCGATCCGAATGAACCGTGACCACCAGCATTAATCACTACATATTGCTTACCATCCACTTCATAAGTCATTGGCGTTGCTTGTCCACCTGCAGGCAGACGGCCTTGCCATAACAATTTACCGTCTTTCACGCTATAAGCGCGTAAGTAGTTATCAAGTGTTGCCGCAATGAAGAACACATTTCCTGCTGTTGTAATTGGTGCACCCAACATTGGGGTACCCACTGTCAGTGGCAATGGAATTGGTGAGCTATCACGAACAGTACCGATACGTTTCTTCCAAATAATTTCATGGTTTTGCAGGTTAACTGCAGAAACGAAGCCCCATGAAGGTTCCATACATGGCAGGCCAAGCGGTGATAAGAATGGATTTAATTCTACACCAAACTTCGCACCGTATTGGTGTTGAAGGCCATGTTCGCTACCTGAACCTTTCGCACCATCTTCACCAGGTTCGATCGGGTTGTTAGGACCACGTGGAATCAGTTTAGAGACAAACGGCAGTTGCATTGGGTTAGTAATAGCAAACTGTTTATCAGTGTTAACTGAAATACCGCCCCACTCAAACATCCCTAAGTTACCAGGGAAGACTAATGTTCCTTGGACGGAAGGAGGAGTAAATGGACCTTCGTAACGTAAACGGTGGAACATAATACGACAGATCATTTGGTCGAACATGGTCGCACCCCACATTTTCTTATCCGTCAGCATCGCTTTAGGACGATAGCTGAATTCGGAGTAAGGTTGGGTTGCTGAGACATGATCGCCTTCTGCCGCACCTTGTGGAACTGGGTGCTCATTGGCCGGAACGACAGGTTTCCCTGTAATACGGTTCAGAACAAAAATATCACCGGTTTTAGCAGGAGCGTAAATAACAGGAACAGTATTCCCTTGCTCATCCTTAATGTCAGCTAATGTCGGTTGCGCTGGCACATCCATATCCCACAGGTCGTGATGTACGGTTTGGTAGAACCATGCCAACTTACCTGTAGAAGCGTGTAGTGCTAAAATACCTGTCGCAAATTTCTCTTGGTCAGGTGTACGGTTACCCCCCCAGATATCTGGTGTGCTGACTCCCATAGGGATGTAGACAATATCTAATTTCGCATCATAAGCAGAAGGTGCCCATGAGTTTGGCGAGTTAGGGGTGTAGCTTTGACCATCGGCAGGAATAGCATTCGGATCTTTTGCACCTGGATCGAACGCCCAAAGGAGTTGCCCGGTGTTAACATCATACCCACGAATAACACCTGATGGTTCTTTCGTTGACAGGTTATCGGTTACTGCACCCGCAATGATAATCACTTTATCAGTGATAATCGGTGGTGAAGTTGGCTCATAGCCCCCTGGGTATGCGTAAGGTTGTTTGTGTTGTAAGTCAATTTCACCATTATTCGCGAAATCTTTACACACTTGTCCAGTTTCTGCATCGACCGCAAAGAGACGACCATCATTGACGGGTAACAGGATACGACGTGAGCAAGCTGCAGGCTGAGCACCATTTGCAGGTACTGCAGAAACTTCATGGTACGAAACACCACGACAGGTCATATGCTGGAAGGTAGGGTCATATTTGATCTTAGGATCAAAACGCCATTTCTCTTTACCTGTTGCCGCATCCAAGGCAATAAGAATCTGGTGCGCGGTACATGTATAAAGTAGATTACCGACTTTGATCGGTGTTGATTCGTTAGTGATTTCGCCTGGGTCATCCGCACGCCTAAGATCACCAGTACGATATGTCCAAGCAACTTGTAAGTCCTTGACATTCTGATCGTTGATTTGCGTTAACGGCGAATAACGAACACCATCTTGAGTACGAGCATAAGCCGGCCAATCTTGTGCGGCAACACTTGGCGTTGCAGGTGCTTCGTTATTGATATTTAAGGTTCCATCAATTTCTTGAGGATCTTTAACCACAAAACTCCCTGCGACCATTAGCAAGTTAACGATAACGCCAATTAACATTGCTGTACGAGGTGTGTTGCCGGTCTCAGGACGTGAAATCTGACGGTATACAGGAGGCAGCAGCATCCAGACACCAAACAGCGTCCAAATACCTAAGCGAGGTGCCAATGCCCAGAAATCAATACCACATTCGACATAAGACCAGATGGCCGTCGCAATCAGAATCAAGGCATAAACAAAGAAAGCACCGCCTTTACGTTTAGCAAGTAGTGCCGTAAAGAGAGCCATGACAAGACCGGTGATTAAGTAGTAACTACTTCCACCAAGAGATAACAAGTATCCACCACCAATGATTAACCATAAGCAGCAGAACAGAGAGAATAACAACGTTATGAGACGTAAGCCTCTGCGTTCCCTAGACATCGAAATCTACCTTAAATAAAACAGCTATTTTAAAATGTAAAAATCGGAGCAATAAGACCGCCCTAAAGCAGAAAATTTATATTTATTAATTACTCAAGTCGGATACAGTTTGCCGCGCCAATCTCCGATTTTTCACATTCACCTGTGATGAAAAAAGCACCAAACTGTAACCAATGTTTACGCTTTTCCCAAAACTGCGGTTAGTATGGCTTATTAATAAAAAATTTCTATACAAAATATGATTTATTGCACAGTTCGTTGACAATTTTTATGAATCACTCAATTTTTATTTAACATAAAATGTACATACTAAAGAAAAAAGAATGATTAGGGATGTTTTTATCGTGTTTGGTTCTAAAAAAGAAATTGACGATTGTAAGTGATTACTAACAGACTGACCGTCCTTCGCTGTCAGTATAACTAGCCTTACGATGAAAAATACGGCAACCGACAAAATGTTAAAAACTCATCTGACTACACGAACCAAAATATCAAGAAAAATTTAAGCGGCCCTCTCCCTGCTACTGCTCTCTATAATCACCCCTCCCTGAAAATTGCTTCCCATAAAGCAGAAAAGCAACGTCGTACACTGGGGTATGGATGACTCTACCGGTTAATTAAGAAATTCTTTTCTACTCTTAGCAACGACATCCCTCACTAACGATACTTTTGTTGAGTAAGTCAAAATCCTGAGTATGGTACGAGTGGAACCTCAGAATTGTTCTAAAAGCGGATGAATATTTATGAAACAATACTAAAGTGAGCGCCTACTATCTTTATCAATTGATACCAAGTATATGAATGAGTGCCGCTAAGGATTGTACCGGTTCATTAAATTTTTGCGGAGGTATAGGAGGAATAGAGGAAGAGTGTTGGTCAATACAGAAGTCTGCAACACAGGAATAATCGTCATTCGCCGTGAATTCGAGTAACCCTAGCGGTACCCAAACATAGGGGACACCCTCTAATACGTTAGGTACGGTACTCCCACAACATGAACAAAAATCATTACGATAACCGGAAGACTTCTTCCAAGAGTGAATGCTTACTTCTCCCGAAACCCATGAAAAATTATCGATATGGACTAACGTTGCATAATTGGACTTTGTTCCAGTTTGCCTCCGGCATAAGGAACAATGGCAGCGGTAGAACTTTTTGGGGCTGTAAGTAAGAGTGAACTGAATGGTTGTGCATAAGCAAGTACCTTGCATTTGAGGCCTCGTTAATTGAGTAGTAAAATCATTAGGTCCAACCACCAGTGAGCACTAATTCGTGAGAAAATATATAGCATTGGGTGCACCTGAGCCTACTCACTAAGGAGGGCCTATAGCACCGATGAACACCTAACAAGAACACTATTAGTCAACAAGATATATACCATTAAAGTTGAAATTCAATAAAATTTATGAGTAGCACCAAGCTTTGCTAACACTAATAGGGTATCCAATTGCTAAATAGCTGCGCCGAATAGTCGATCACTTTAAGGGAACTCAGCCCGGATTATGCGATCTGATCAATCGCCAACAAGAAACAAACCACTAACCGGACTGAGCGATGTCGATCATCGCACCAATTTCTCGTAACGAACGACGTATGATGCAAAAAGCAATCCATAAAACGCAGGATAAAAATTATACCCGTAGGTTGACTGCCATGCTGATGCTACATCGGGGTGACCGTGTGAGTCACGTTGCCAGAACGCTCTGCTGTGCCCGTTCTTCCGTTGGACGTTGGATTAACGGGTTCACGCTGTCAGGTGTTGAAGGGCTGAAGTCTTTACCCGCCGGGGGGGCCCGTCGCTGGCCATTTGAGCATATCTGCACACTATTACGCGAACTAATCAGACATGCTCCTGGTGATTTTGGCTACCAGCGTTCCCGCTGGAGCACAGAACTTCTGGCAATAAAAATTAATGAGATAACCGGATGTAAACTTCATCCTGGAACAATCCGCCGCTGGCTACCTTTAGCGGGTCTGGTATGGCGAAGAGCCGCGCCAACTCTGCGTATCCGTGACCCGCATAAAGATGAAAAGATGGCCGCCATCCATAAAGCATTGGACGAATTTAGCGCAGAACATCCGGTATTTTATGAAGATGAGGTGGAGATCCATCTCAATCCTAAAATCGGCGCGAACGGGCAACTACGCGGACAACAAAAACGTGTGGTAACACCGGGACAGAATGAAAAATATTATCTGGCAGGCGCGCTGTACAGCGGCACGGGAAAAGTCAGCTATATAGGCGGGAGCAGTAAACGTTCGCTGTTGTTCATCAGTCTGCTAAAACACCTTAAAGCGACGTATCGGCGGGCAAAAACAATAACACCGATCGTGGATAACTACATAATCCACAAAAGCCGAGAAACGCAGCGCTGGTTGCATGAAAATCCGAAGTTCAGGGTGATTTACCAACCGGTTTACTCACCATAGGTGAATCATGTTGAACGATTATGGCAGGCACTTCATGACACGATAACGCGTAATCATCAGTGCCGTTCAATGTGGCAACTGTTGAAGAAAGTTCGTCATTTTATGGAAACTGTCAGCCCGTTTCCCGGTGGGAAACATGGACTGGCAAAAGTGTAGCGGTATTAGGCGCAGCTATTTAGGGTCGATTCAACAAGCACATATAATCTTTCGTCGAGCAACGATTGAAGCGCCAATCTTTCTGCATGGAGTTTCAATTATTCTGTAATTAAACTCTACAAGAGTCCATGTTATGGCGATGCTAACAATGGTAATCGCGAAATCTATTAATAGCCCGCCATGTGGGTTCACACCTTGTGAAGCAAAGTGACGAGCGAAAATTTCCTGTGTTATAAATATCGAAGGCATATGTATCACATAAATACCATATGACCTGTTGCCAATGTAAATCATTGGCTTCCTTATAACGTTTGGATGGTTGATTTCGCCTGAATTAATTGATGCCATGTAAATCATAAAAAAGCATATAAAGGCAATGACACCAACCATTATGGATGTGTTCCATAATACTTTGGGGATGACAATTAGCAATGCCACACACGTAATCGTTATGATAACGGGAGATCTAACTTTAGATCTGATCGAGTCTCTTAGCCTTGAGTATTCTTCACGAGATGATAGGATAGCCAAGATGACTCCATATGAAATTGCGTCAATACGAAAATTAAAAGATAAGAAGCCTTGTCTTTTTATAAAGAAAAGAACAGCGCAAGTTGTTAAAAGAAGTGCAATCCTAAACCGCCGAGGACATATAATTAGGAAGAGGGGAAATACAAAATAGAACTGCTCCTCTAGATTCAGAGACCAAAAAGGCGCGAAGGTTGCCGGAATTTCAGCTTCATTGACCGTTTTCACATACCAATTGTAATTATAGGTTATAACAGAAAGGGCCTGTTTTAGGTTTTCATGATATATACCAAAAGCTCCTGAGTTATTAAAATGTTTCGAAAGTAGGACCACAACCACCGCCCAAAATATTGAGGTTGGCAGGAGACGAAAAGCCCTTTTTATGAAGAAGTCTTTAATCACTATATTTCTCTGACATTTTATTGACATACTTTCATCAAGCTTGTTTATTAGAGTCTTTCCCACCACAAAGCCCGATATGCAAAAGAACAAATCAACACCTGTCCAGAAGGTAAAATACTGAGAAATCCAGCTGAAAAAAGAGTGATCGCTCCAAAAATAAAGGGAAGGGTAGTGCTGAAAAAGTACCATGACAATGGCTACGCCACGTAGCATCTCAATATCAAGATTTATGCGGTAGTTGTTCATCTAGGATCCAAAGAATATGGTCAAGTGTCCTTGCATCGCAAGTTCTGTTTAGGGCATCTCCATAAAACCGTTAACTGGATTAATGAAACATATTCAGACCAATCTTAAAAATAAACACCAAAAAACTGACATATGGTTATGTTAGGTATTGATATTCGTTCTGTGGTAGTGATTACTCTGAAACCCACGCTATTGAAAGAAGCCGGTCCGCGTATAAGCTCTCTTCAGGGTGCAGTGGATATTGGGATGGCGACCGATGATGAAATTGCAGGGCTTACATTATGTAAGAAGTGCCCCGTTTTGCCAAGCCGGATAGATACTGATATTTCAAGCACTGTAACGTGGCCCGGTGAACCAGAATATTAATTTAATGCATAGCCTTTCCGTGTGACTTTTTTCCGATTTAAATAAATGGCAACTCGACTACCCAGTGCAATATGTATGCAAATGCTATTACTAAAATAGATAATACATAAAATTAGTTGAATTGATGTATAATGACCGCTTTGAGGTTTCATCATAGCCAACTCTACCGTTCATTGTCTCCACGTTTTAAGCCTGCTCAGTTTTACCGTCATTGAGAGAACCCTAAAGGCCGTGACCGATTTCACTGTCGTGAGTGCTACCGGTATTTCTGCTCACCTATGCTTATGAAGTCCACAAGCCCGGCGTCAAAGAATAAAGTAACGAAATGTCATTCAAAGGTGTCGGTGTCCGGGATACTGCAAGAACGCTCAAAATTGGCATTAACACTGTCATTCGCACTTTAAAAACCCGTCCTAGGCGAATGACTTACTCTCCGGTCGCTCATGCAGAGGTTTTGCTTATTTGCGAACTTGATTAGCAATGGAGCTTTGTCGGCAGTAAAGCCCGGCAACGCTGGCTTATACGTTTGGATAACGGATGGATGATAACTGTCGTAAACGACTTACCCAGCTCACTCCGTTTACTATCGGTATGATAACAAGCGATGACTGGGAAAGTTATGCCCGAGAAGTTCCAAAGCCTCCGACAGGCAAAATACTCATTCAGCATATTGAGCTTAACAACCTGACGCTAAGGATCCGTATTAAGCATTTAGCCGGAAAATAATCTGCTTCTCACGCACAATTGAGCTACATGAAAAGGTCATCGGGGCCTTCATTGAAAAACTCATGTTCTACTAATTGGTTCATTACCATGCATACCTATTGGTAAACTAATACAAGTAAGCATTAATTTTTATAATATGGCCTTTATTATTCCAGTCAATCAGATCAATACCACGCAGCAATTTATCATCAAGCTTAAGCTCAAATTCAATGACGGATCTGTTTTGCTCAGCCAGCACAGAGAGAGCTTTAAATTCGAGTATCTTAGTATCGTTGAAAAGTTGTAGTAACATACTACGAATATTTTCCCGACCTATTTTGTGATTGCCAGGATCGGTCAGCGTAGCATTATGGTCAAACATTTCGACCACTTCATGTAAAGAACGGGAATTGAAAGCTGCGATATATTTTTCCGTTAATTTTTTAACGGGTGGTAACTGATTAGCGTGACATGATTCAAATGCTTTAACAGCATGTGCATCATAGAAGTTGTGATATACAGAATCGCCCAGTGGGCACATTACTATCTTTTTACCCTTCAGCACCAATTCATTTAATGAAGAAGAGAGATAGAAATTATTATCAATCGAGTTATCTTTACGGATAAGTTCTTTAGCGGCCTCGATGAAATCAGAGCCTCGTTTGAAATAATAAAGCCCTGCAACGGCGTTGCGACTGATCGCATTTTTTTCTGCAGTCTGAATGACTAAGCCTTCTTCATTCGTTTTAACAAAAGACCATTTTGGATGGACTGATTCAAAGGTGAGGACACCCGCATCAGCCTCCACACTTCTAAAATGCTCCAGAACCTCTTGCAAGTCATCATTGATGTAATGATCGGCAGAAGAGATAATCAACTCATCATCAAGATTTATTTCGTCGATGGCCATCATGCTGCTACAAACAGCACCCTTCGTCATACCGTGCAACGGAATGATAACTGCCTGAGGTGAGATCAGCTCAATGATGTTACCCAGTCCCAGCTTAGATAGCTTATCCGTAGGAACAACAAAAAGACTTTTATATTCTTCGGTTAACGTAGAAAATATATCCTGAGAATATTCCAGTAGAGTGCGATTATTAACTTCCGTAAGAATTTTTGGGTAGATGAAATCAGCACTGGTTTCATAAAGGCTGGCTCCACTCATTGGAATAATAATATTTAACATGTCATCAAACCTCGCTCTCTACCAATGAGATAAATCGTTTTATGTTCGTGTAATTAACGTCATTAACGGTTTCAACTTCTAATACATGTGCTCCACTTGCTCTGGCCGCTTTGATTCCATTTTCATTGTCCTCGACAATGACGCAGTCTGCAGGTGTTAATCCCAGCATTGAAATAGCTTTATTGTACATTTCCGGATCGGGCTTACCTTTCACAACATCCTGGTTAGAAACGTAAAATTCCAGATACTGCGCAAGGTGTGCACGTTCCATCATTACTTCGATTGAATGTTTAATTGAATTAGAAGCGATGGCCATTTTATAGCCATCTTTTTTTAGCATGGAAAGGGCATATTCGTGATGGAACATAGGCTTACATTTGTTGTTAACAATCTCCATGGTGTATTGCTGCTTCATTTCATTAATGAAGCCATGAAGAGTAGTTGATAAGCCTTTATCTTTACTTAACATGATGAGCTTGTCTTTGGTTGGTAGTCCATCATAAGTAGTTAGGTGTTCCTGGCGAGAGATCGTCAACCCGAACAGATCCAGAGCAGTATTCAATGCTTCATAATGCCAATCTTTCGCATCGATAAGGACACCATCCATATCGAAAATAACAGCTTTAATATTAGTAGCCATTAAAAAACTCCATACATTCTTCAGGATAATCGGTACAAATGATTAAATCAGATGAGGAAAGCAATTTATCATCGAATTTTCTATATTTTTCCCAACTTACAATATGGTTCCTTTTATGTAGTTCAGGAGAAACGATACAAACTTTTTTTCCGTCGGAGATTATCTTTTGTAACAGATCCTCTTCAACCAAATCTTTTTCAAACCCGTCTAACCAGACACCTTTAGAAACATCATAAAGTGCATTAAGGCTTTCATATTCACTGTATCTGACAAAAGCATTTAAGTTGCGCTTATTATAAGTAAGAGAATCAGGCAATGCCATATCAAAGAAGAAATAATTTGTGATGTTCATTTTTTCAAGAATGCTTTTGACTTCATCTTGTAGACCATCAGCTTTAACATTAAGTGCTAAAGGTGGATTGTTACTGGTATGTGTTTTATACAGTTCCAGCATGTGATGGAATGAGATACATGATGCATCAGGAATATCATGACTGATAACGATTTCGCCATTGAAGTCACGTAAGTCAGTCTCAGTCCCAAGATCGAGCTGAAATGAACGGATAAAAGCTGCTTCAGTATTTTTTTCTTGTAAAGACTTCCAGTAGCCACGATGAGAAATAACTATCATTTTTAACCTTCTTTACTTAATTAGTTGATTATAGATTTCTACAGCCTGAGCAGTTTCACCCTGATAAATAAGCTTCCCCTTTTCCATAACGAGACATGCATCACAGATATTCTCTACCTGATGAACATTATGACTTACAAAAAAAATAGTTTTCCCGCTTTTTTTAACTTCATTTATTTTATTTAAACACTTCGACTGAAAGTTTGCATCGCCTACAGCTAATGCTTCATCGATGACAAGAACTTCAGAGTCAAGATGTACGCCAATTGAAAAAGCAAGTCTGACATACATACCAGATGAATAATATTTCACCGGCTCATAAATGAAATCTCGTACCTCAGCAAAATCAATAATACTTTCAATTTTAGTTTCAATTTCTTTGCGGCTCATACCTAATATTGAACCGCTCAGAAAGATATTTTCATAACCTGATAGCTCATGATGAAAGCCTGCGCCGACTTCAAGTAAACAGGATATTGAACCTTCGACTGTTATTTTACCGGAGCTAGGGGCAATGATTCGGGTCAATAGCTTTAGTAGAGTTGACTTACCAGCTCCATTTCTCCCTAGGACACCCACGGCTTGTCCTGGTGCAATTGAAAAAGAGACATCATCAACAGCCCGGTAAATTTTTCCTGATTGTGGAGGTTTTTTACTAAATGAAAAAAGCTCTTTAAGAGTGGTATGCTGATAGTTTCCAACACTAAATTCGCGTGTAACAGATTCAAAGGTAATCATTCGTAATCCGCAATTAATCTATCATTTTTGATAAAGTAGTACACACCAAAGATGACTAAAACAATGGCAGTGATAAAACTATATACTAGTGTAGTAATATCGATGCTACTACCACCCAGTAATGCCCAGCGGGAGAGCGCAACGATGCCTGTCATCGGATTGAAAGAGTAATATTGATGAAATTCTTTCGGCACTATTGTGAGCGTATAAACAACAGGAGAAGCAAAAAACAGGGCCTGTGTTGCTAATGGTAGAACATGTCGTAAATCACGAAAACGTAATTTCAATATTGCCATGAAACAACCTACACCGCATCCGAACATAAGCGTAATAATTATGCAGGGGATAAGGAAAATCAGGTGTGAGAAGTCGAAGTGTACGCCATAGAAAATCGCGAGGGGTATAAAAACAAAAAAAGCGATAATGAAATCAATAAACGCTACAAAAACACTAGCAATACATAACGAGATTCTGGGAAAGTAGACCTTTGTCAAAAGATGCATATTATTGATTACTGCATCACTTGCAGCCATCATACTGGTAGCAAAAAGATTCCAAAAAAGGATACCAGAAATTAAAACCGCTGCATAAGATGCATTATATTCTGGTGTTGGGACTTTCACCAGCAATCCAAACACGAACAAGTAAAGGAGTATATTTACACCAGGATTGATAATTGCCCACAAGATGCCTAAGCTTGTCTGTTTATAGCGAACATTGAAATCTCTTAGAATAAACTCCTTTATCAAATTCCTGGATTTTAATACTTCCGCTAAAGTCGTTCTACTTTGCGGAGTGGATATAAAACCTTTCATCAATTTCCTCTCTTTACAAATAAACGATACGCAATTTTACGCACACAAGGCAACTTAAGCAGTTGTGTCCTGATAAAGAAATAAATTTTCATCAGCATTATTTGAATAAATCTTAAACTCCAGATTAATGGACGAAAATATTTCTGTTTTCTGATGTATCTAGAATACAAATAAATCCAGTCGAATGGTTGATAAAGACTGGACCATCCTTTATTGAAGTAGACCTCCTTATGTTTACGCCAAACAAATCCCAGTCGTGCTGAATCTAAAGGTAGAAAATTATTAAGATACATTTTTTCAGAGCGTTCCACCTCAACAGCATTTCTTGAAAAATTACCCGGAAATTTGAAACCATGTATTGATCTTTCAAGATTTTTTATCCAAACATATTGTTCTGGTACAAAACGCATATAACATGCATTCATCATGCTTCTGCAATGTTTAAAAATACTTTCTTCAGCTAGTGGAATGTCAAAGAAATTCAAAACATCCTGCGTCAAACCTGCCACCATAATATCACCAGGATGATAAAGAAAAGGAAGATGGCTGTAGGGATTACGGGCGAATAAGTTACAGTTAATTAAATGTCGACTAAAAACCGTATATTCCTCTTGCCGTAAAATATTCTCAACTGATAAGAATTTATTTTTTAGAAAATAATCACTCATGCACGAAAGAATATTATCGTTATATAAGTATGAGTCTGTCCTGATTTTTATTGAATATTTTTTTGAGGCGAATCTTAAGCCATTAAGACTTGATACCAGCATTCGATTGACATTACTGACAACATTCACACCATCAATATTCTCAGATATCGAACCTACATCCTCATTAAACAAAAATAAGATACCCGGGTAGGAAATTATGAGTTTATTTTGAGTAACATCATCGGTCTTCCATGTTGACACAATAATTTCGGATTGGGGGAAGTTTTTTAATATCAAGTCGAGATTGAAAATGAAGTCATTATCTAATTCGCCTGAGGAATTTAGAATCCCCCCCTGAATGACGATGGAAACTTCACTCTGTGAGATTAAATTATCAAGATGCATTGTACATATTACTTATTTTTCATAGCTTAATTTGTTGTGAGGTTAATTTATACCATTCAATATATTTTTTTAAACCATTATCAAAACTTGTTTGAGGGGACCAATTAAACTCTCTTTTAGCTCGTGTAATATCTAAGGATATAGAATTAACAACTGATATATCACTTTTCACTTTAACAGTATCGAAAATAATACCATGCCGATTAAAGCTCTCGATAATATCCAAAATAGAATATTTCGAATTAGAACCAACATTAAAGATTCTTATATCACCTTGATAAGAAGCAGATTTTATAAAGCAATCATGAAGATCATCAATATAAATGTAATCACGTGAAGCCGAACCGTCTCCATAGATTTTTACTGGAGCCTTATTCGTATATGAGTCCATGATTGCAGGAATAAGCCCCTGCCCACCTTTGAAAACCTGCCCGGGTCCATAAGGGTTAGCAATTCGTAATACCCGATAATTCAACCCGTAGTTACACCTATAAACCTGAAGGTAAGATTCCTGAGCAAGTTTATTGGCAGCATAAATAGTTTTTGGCGAAAGAATGTGATCTTCACGACATTTCTCACCTCCCATATCTCCATAAATCGTACCACCCGATGAAGCGAAAATAAACGTAACGTTACTAGCTACTAATTTTATATCTTCAATAAAGCGGATAAATGGTAAGAGATTAGAGTTAACACTCTCAAAAGCATGACTCTGCGATTCGGCTGGGGAGAGGTAGTTAGCAAGATAATAGACAACAGGGTTGATATCGTGAACTATCTTACTAACGAAATCCTCATGCTGACATAGCATAGCATCAATAAAGTCAGGAGTAAGGTCGTTAGCTTCATTGTTACGACTATAAAGAAATACCTGCTTCTTAAAACCAGTCCTGCTCAAATAACTCAACAGAGACTGGCCAATGTAACCACGCCAACCAACGATATAAATATTACTTGATAGCATAATAAAATTTTCGACCTATTGTAACGAGAGTGCGATGAAAAATAGGTGGGATGAACTTTAAAGAAATATCAAATGCTTTTCGTCCGACTCTCAGTAGAAATTTTCGATAGCTAAAGAAGAGCGGATTAAAGTGATACATTCCCGTTTTAAAATAAATTTTTGAAATTCTGATAAACATACTTTCTTTATTTTTCGAGGGGACTCTATTCAGATCGCTTGCTTTGAAATTATAAGCATCTTCTTCAGGACCATCTCTGAAAGGAGCCATTTTAAAAGTATATGGCAGGACAGGGATCCACCCTTTCAGGAATTTCTTCCATTTCAGAGAAATGTCCCAGCTATTTATTACGAAAACGTGTGTTTTTAGTTTTTCAAGACTATCTTCTGCGGACTCTTTAATGATATCTCCTCTCTTTTTTACAAAATTCGTAAAAAGTCGAGACTCTGGCCAGTAACTATGGAAATCTTTCACATGGTTACTTTTAACTAATTCTCTGATCAGAAGAATATTATCCATGTGCGTTTCTCTGAAGAATTCAACAGGATAATAATCTCTTAATATCTTGTAGTCACCTGCTAGTAACATATCTGATGGATGATACCAGCGATCTGCCCGGGTATAACAGTTAGTCGTAATTAACTTACCCTTAATGTCCGAAGAAAAAACATTTACCAATTTCATCAATAACGTAAAGTTAATCGTCTGATCCATCCTTACTTTAATAATAAATGATTCTTTATCTATAGCATCAAGTGCAGCATTAACCAGATTGATCTGACGATTTATATTAAAAAAACCAGGGTTAAAAACATCATCGCAACTTAATACCTCAATATTTTCACATGTATAATTTTTTGTTTTTTTTAGAAGAATATTAACTTTTTCTGCATCTTTTTTATATGTTGAAATGATTACTTTCGCATTTTTAAGTTGTCTGTAAATTGCATTTAAGTTTTTTTCTAAAAAATCCTCTTCAAGAGGACCATGGATAATCACAGAAATATTATTAACCATTATATTTATATCTCAACAGGTCAAGTTCATACATTAAGTCAATTCCAATGCCTTTTTCTACCCTCGATGAGTCCTCTCTGAAGAAGACGACATCTTTGCAGGAGAAAAGTATTTCTGCAATTAATCTGGACGTTTTGACATGTTTACTGATAAAAACATCAGCGACGTTGATAGTTATTTGTGAGAATGCTTTTCTAGATTTATTGATATCCAGAATGGTCCCATAAGGATGATGATAAGAAAATGCAGAAATAATATTTTTTTCAGGAAAATAATTTTTTTCTAGAATTGTATCTTTAAAATTATCAGAAGGCAAAATAATCATATATTCTGCTGCATTCACTAGTTGATAAGCCTCATTGCTATCAATATGAATTTTCTTATCACCTAACAGCATGTATTCGAGACGTGCATCATCTCTCATAGTAACGTAGAGACATTTTTCGCGGAGTGGTTGGACAGTGCGGGATTTAATTTCAATATTCTCGTACTTGCTAACCCTATTGACAATAGCAACTTCAAAACTGACTAGGGCTTTTAGTGATTCACTTTGAACTTTTCTGATTTCTTCTTTTTCGTCACGGCTCATACTACTAAAACTTGTCAGCATATGCTTGATAGAATCGGCAGAGTTTTTCTCAAAACAGAGTTTATTAGCAGCTGATCCGCTCATATCTTTGATGCCGCTAGTTTTACTTCCTGCCACAATTAAACCATAGTTAATGGCCTCAAGCGCAGTGTTAGGGAAGTTCTCATAAGGAGATGGAATGACGAACAGATCATAGTTTTTATATTGCTTTTGTAATTCCTTATAGGGAATAAAATCATAAAAACTAAAGTTCTTTTTTAGTTCTAGGGGAATAAGTCCATAGCATGTGTCCATATAATCTCTGCGATCATAAAAATCATCTCCGCTGTTGCCGATTAATGTAACATGCAGGTCATAACCCTCGACCATTAATTCACAGGCCGCAAGTATAAGCAGTTCCTGTTTTTTTCTGAGTTCAAACCGCCCCAGAGAAAGAATCTGAATAGTACCATTATTATTATCCCTAACAGGTGGAATAGCTCGTTCTTCTAGCGGATAATAAGATGGACATGTATGAACGTTAGTTTCGTGTAAGGCGCTGAGATAATTGGCAAGAAAATGAGATGTTGAAAAATTAGCATCACTCAGAATTGATTGTGCTCTCTCATACTGATACATCTCAATCATCCATGGTGGTGCACACTCCATAAAATCAAGTGCTGTACCCCACTCCCAAACCTCACGGATGCCTGTATGATTATTCGTGATAAAACGACATGAATAATCCAGTCCCTCGATCGCGCGCTTTGCAAGTGTGTAACTCGCTAGACCGATGAAATCGGTGACTTCAACAAAGTCAGGTTTTATCTGTGAGAGGACCTCATCCACTGCTTTAGAATTTTTGAAAATGCTGAAATTATCATTAATTTTCCAACATTTGATCGCTGGATCATCAAGATCGCTGCCATGCAAAAAAATGGTATGGACTTCGTATCCTAACTTACTAAAACCTTTAGCAGTATGTTCTATGTAAGTAGCAATACCACCTTGTCCTTTGTAATAGCCACACTCATGACCAATGAGACATATCTTTTTCTTGGCATTTGTCATACTTAAAAGTCCAACGCTTTCTTTGAAATATCCAGTGATAAAAATAATTTCAAATCAGAAGGGATACCTAAACCATACATTCCATCTGCTTCAGCTCCAATGTTATAGACACCAATGTCTGCATCTTCTTCACGATACATCCAGGTGTATACAGGAGCTACATAAAATTCACCGTTAGTACGCTCATTCAGTTCAATCATTTTATTAGCGTTACGGCAAAAGTCAGCGCCATGTTTGAAATTGTAAATACCTACCGTAGCTTCTTCCGATACCACTTCCTTTTCGACAACGCGAATAACTCTGTCGCCACTGTTTAACTCAGCGTAAGACCATTTAGGATCGTTAGCTGACATAGTCATAATCAGACCTGACAGATTTTCATCACCCATATATTTCAGATAATCGTTAATATCGATATCGATCCACTGGTCAGAATTGGCAATCATCAACGGCTGATCATTATCAATGAATTTTTTTGCACACAACACAGTGCAGGCGGCCCCATCAGTAATACCATCGATACAAACAATTTTACACCCTGGTGCCCATTCATTGAGCTTTGTTGATAAATCGTATTTTTCGATATGATCCTGCTGGCAGATAAAAATAAATTTATGAGGCTGATTGGGTTTAAGGTTATTAATAACTACTTCTATCATGCGTTTGTCGTTAAGGGGGATCAAAGGCTTTGGATCAGTATAACCTTCTCTAGAGAATCGACTACCTCGACCAGCCATAGGAACAACGATATTTAACATTTTATTCTGCCTTCAGATATTTATCATTTAATACGCCGGGAACTTTTACGACTGTTGTCACAGTGTCTTCGAGTGCTTCGAAATCTGTGTACTCACCCGGTGAGATTTTAACAACTTCTCCCGCACTGATGAGATTACCGTTCATTAAAGCTCGACCACTGACAATCACAGTGATCTCTGTGGCGATTTTATGGCAATGACTGGCTTCTTTATCACCGGATTTGAAGTGCTGAACAGCAACTTCAACATCAGTTGTTTTGTAAAGAGTAGGCTCAAAACCGCCAACAAACCACCCACGGATAAACTGATTTACCTTTTTAATTTCCATAAGATTAACCCTAAAAATACCAATCAATTAAGCAGTAATTTCTCAACTAAGATAGGTCGAGTACACAGAAAAAGATCATGAAAATCAGCAGGCTACCGCCCTTAGCTGTAGTAACTAAAGTCCTCATCAAAACATTACTAGTGTGGTTTAAAAAACTTAAGTTTTTGATATTTTTACTTTTCCCGGTAAAAAATACAACCCATGCCATGCCTGCCCTGAAACAATACAATTCTAACACGGGAGGACTTTTATTAGGAATATGACAGAGGGATTATGTGGTGTTCTTCTGCATAAAAAATTGGTTCATAGTGTAGAATTGTTAATTAAATAAACAAAGTTGTTATATGTAATCTATTAATGCATTCACTAACATTATTTTTGTTAAAAATTCTTGCTTTTTTCTATGCTTTTGATTTTTTAACTGTTGAGAGTTGTATTAACCCGCCATGATGATAAATTATTGACGTCAGTTTAATATGGCATGAGATGAATCGGCTGTACAACAACATACTAATATTTATGAATATTTTAGTTATTGATAGTGTATGTTTTATCGGCTCAGCGGTTGTGAAACCTCTAGTTACTGACCATGATAATGAAGTGTTGGTGGTCGATATCCTAACTTGCACAGGTAATTTTTAATCACTAATTTCGATTGAATATTGACCATGATTTTTATTTTTTGAATTTATAGCTTTATTGAATAAATCGAACTCTTGTTGAATTGGAGGATCAGATTGAATCAACCTTAGTTTCCTAGACTCTTCCGTGCCTCATAAACTACAGGGTTAGTCCTCACAGACACTGTGGCGGCGTTTAACATTATAAAACATCTCGACATAATCGATGATATCGGCCTTCACCTCTTGCCTATTTTTGTAGATCCGTTTCTTGATGCGTTCCCGTTTTAGCAACTGGAAAAAGCTTTCTGCCACGGCCGTTGTCATGGCAATTACCTCGACGACGCATGCTGCTTCTCAAATTGTGTGCTGTCATAAAATTCAGACATCTTTCGCTCTTATATTGAGAGCCCTGATCTGAATGGATTAATACTTCCAACGTGGGTTTACATCGCCATACCGCCATAAATAATGCATCCATTACTAAACAGCGGACATTCGTCCACTCATGCTCCAACCGATAACCCTGCCTGAGAAGAGATCAAGAATAACAGCCAGATATAGCCAACACTCATGCGTCCTTATATAAGTCATGTCACTCACCTAATGCGTATTTGCGGTTGGGACAACGAACTGGCGTTCAAAGTAATTTGAATCGGCAAGCATCTTCGGTATCTAGTCTGAGATGCTAGTTCAGCGCGCCTCATCAGGCGCGCGATCATGTTAGGTCCGAAGCACTCACCTAGATCTTTCATATCGAGCCAGACTTTTCGATAGCCGTAAACCGTACCTCTTTCAAGCCACAGTTAGTTAATCAAGCCTGTTAGCTGTTCATCTTACCGGGTGCGCAAAGATTTGGGCCGCTTTAGCCACTAGTAATAACCGCTGTGATGGAGGGCAAGAACCAGAAATAATCGGCGTACAGCATAAAAAGACGACATTTCTTTAATGAAGGCGTACTTCATGCTGAAGTGTATCGTCCTACTTACGCTGCAGCTCGGGCTTCTGGTGTAGTGGTCAACAAAAACTGGCCACGGCTTTAGAGTTTTTCCAGAACAATCGCTCTGATTCATTTGGCGTCAAACCACCATTATATTGATGAGGTCTGAGCTGGCTGTAATATCCTGTGATGTAATTTATTATTGCCGTGCTGGCTTGGCTAAAATTAGCGTAGCCATTATCCGGTACCCACTCTGTTTTCAGACTTCTGAAGAACCGTTCCATTGGGCTGTTATCCCAGCAATTTCCCCGACGACTCAGACTTTGCTTTATCTGATATCTCCACAGTCACTGCCTGAAATTCCTGCTGGTATAGTGACTGCCTTGATCCGAGTGATACAGTAAATTAGCCGGTTTTCCCCGTACTTCCCAGGCCATCGAGAGGGCTTTACCTGTCAGTGTTGAATCAGGGAAAAATGACATCGCCCAGCCAACCGGTTTACGGGAAAACAAATCGATTACTACAGCCAGATAAGCCCAGCGTTTTCCCGTCCAGATATAAGTCACATCACCGCACCAGGCCTGATTAGGCTCGGTAACAGCAAACTGGCGATCTAGATGATTAGGGATCTCAATGTGTTCCTTAGACGCCTTCTTATAACGATGGCCAGGTTGCTGACCGCTGATAATATTGAGCGCTTGCATTAGCTTTGTTGCCCGCCAGCGGCTCAGTTTTATACCTTTGGTGGTGACCATCGCGGCAATGCCTCGCGCTCCTGCTGAGCCGTTACTTTCGCGATAAACTTCACGCACAAGGCTCAGTAATTTCACTCTCGTGGCATCAGGCTTCTTGGGCTGCCGCCAGTATTTATAACTGCTGCGATGAACCCCAAACACGTTGCACACAACGGCAACAGGAAACCGCGCCCTGAGCTTCTCAACTAATGAGAATTGTTCAGGGAGTCTGACATCAAGAGCGCGGTAGCCTTTTTTAATATATCCCTTTCCATTTCAACGCGTTGAAGTCTTTTCTTTAGCTCGCGTATTTCAATCTGCTCAGGTGTCATGGGTGAAGCAGTGGGTGATTTTCCCGCTCGCTCTTCTTTCAGTTGTCGAACCCATTTGTCCATTGTGGATTTCCCGACATTCATTGCCGTAGCAGCGGTAGCAACGGTGTAATGCTGATCGAGTACAAGCTGGGCAGCTTTGAGGCGAAACTCGGGGCTAAAATTGCGTCTGTTACGTCCGGTCATAATGTCACCTATTTTTACTGTGAGGTGATGATATCACCTCTATTCAGGTGGCCAAATTTACTGTACCACTACATGGTAGCGCTTAAACCAGGCGTAAAGACTATTAGTGGATACACCAAATCAAGAGGGAACCTCAGATACAGGGTACCCCTGCTCAGTGACCTGTTTCACAGCTTCAATTTTGAACTATTCAGTGAACGTTTTGACTGACATAAACACTCCTCTTTAGGCCTCCATTATGAAGCAAAAAAGTGTCTACGATACCTGGGCTATTCGCCACAATAAATAGTGCTGCTTCTATTAAATATAGCAATAACACACAAGGTAGGTAACAATCGCTATAGTACCCATCAAAACTGAGCAATTTTACCCAATAGTAATATTTTCATGATGTAATTTAATGGCCTGCCAATAAATGTGCTAAGTAGCGCCCATACTCAGTTTTGCTTAAATATTTGGCCTGTTTGGCGACTTGTTCATTCGAAAGCCAGCCCTTCCTTAAGGCAATTTCCTCAAGGCAGGCAACTTTCATACCTTGGCGTTTTTCAATTGTATGAATGAACTGTGAAGCTTCCATTAAGCTATCGTGTGTTCCTGTGTCAAGCCAAGCGAACCCACGCCCTAATAACTCAACTTGCAGTTGATCTTTCTCTAGGTACATCTGATTTAAGCTTGTTATTTCTAATTCACCACGTGGAGATGGTTTGACTGCTTTCGCCATATCTACAACGTGGTTATCATAGAAATAGAGTCCCGTCACCGCCCAAAGAGATTTTGGTGAGGTGGGTTTTTCTTCTAAAGAGATGGCTTTGAAATTTTGGTCAAATTCTACTACGCCAAACCGCTCTGGGTCTGGAACCTGGTAACCAAAAACTAGAGCCCCTGATTCTAAGTTCGCAGCATTTTCTAATTTTTTACCGAAACTTTCGCCAAAATAAATATTATCTCCTAACACTAATGCACACGTATCATTACCAATGAATTTCTCACCAATAAGAAACGCTTGTGCTAGACCGTCAGGAGAAGGTTGAATAGCATAGGAAAAACTAACGCCAAAACGACTTCCATCACCTAATAAGCGTTGAAAACTCGGCATATCATCAGGTGTTGAAATAATCAGAATGTCTCTAATCCCTGCTAGCATTAATACAGAGATTGGATAAAAAATCATTGGCTTATCGTAAATAGGAAGCAATTGCTTAGATACACCCTGTGTAATCGGATAGAGTCGAGTTCCTGACCCACCTGCCAGAACAATCCCTTTCATTATGGATTCCCCTCATTTTGCGAATCTAAGCCTAAACTTTCACCTGTGTAAGAACCGTCTAGTACACTTTGCCACCAGTCTTTGTTGGCTAAATACCAATCCACCGTTTTTTCTATCCCTGTTTCAAACGTTTCTTGAGGTTGCCAATTTAAATCTTTCGTTATTTTTGACGCATCAATTGCATAACGAGCATCGTGACCAGGCCTGTCTTTTACAAACGACATCAATTCTGAAAAGCTTTTGATATCGTTAGGTTTGTTAATTATTCTCTTGTCAAGAATACTACAAATAGTTTCTACAACTTCAATATTCTTGCGCTCATTATTGCCACCAATATTATAAGTTTCACCGAATTGTGCAGTCGTTGCGACTAAATAGAGTGCACGTGCATGATCTTCAACATATAACCAATCCCGTATTTGCTGCCCATTACCATAAATGGGTAAAGCTTTGCCTGCTAAAGCATTTAGTATAGTCAGCGGGATTAATTTCTCAGGGAAATGATAAGGACCATAATTATTAGAACAGTTAGTGATAACCACTGGTAAACCGTAAGTACGATGCCATGCCCTAACTAGGTGATCACTGCTGGCTTTTGAAGCAGAGTAAGGACTACTTGGCGCATAAGGTGTTTCTTCGGTAAAAAGGTCTGTTGTTCCTTCTAAATCGCCATACACTTCATCAGTAGATATATGGTGGAAACGGAATTGTGCCTGCTTATCATCCGATAGTTTATTGTAAAAGTCTCGAGCCGCTTCTAATAGTGTGAAAGTTCCAATGATATTGGTCTGAATAAATTCAGCGGGTCCATCAATAGATCGGTCTACATGGCTTTCTGCTGCGAGGTGCATCACAATATCAGGCTGAAACTTGGTAAATTGCTCAACCACGGCCTGCTTATCGGTGATATCTGTGCGCGTAAAGCTAAATCGTGGGTTATCACACACATCTTTTAAAGACGTCAAGTTGCCAGCATAAGTTAAGCTATCCAATACAAGCACATAGTCATCGGTCTGCTCAATAATATGTCTGACTACGGCTGAGCCAATAAAGCCTGCGCCTCCCGTTACAATCACTTTCATTAAACTATGTTCTCACTTATGGTCGTTGATACCGATTAATCTATCTTATGCATGCTACCGCCCTTGGTTGTCGTTACCAAATCACGGGTGAAAATTATGACCCCCAGCACTAATCTAATTTAAACTCAGTAACTTAGAGTCTTTCTATGTAGTATTAACTTCAAGCCACTATGCGAATAGTAAGCTTTATGGGTAGAATTATATAGATTTCTTAGACTAAACTGAAATTATGCACATTAATTTTTGGATATTTCTCAAATTAATCTAACTAGATAGCTTAATTTTTCTATAAATCAGTAAGTCAACATATTAATTTCATGTGCTAACAGTCTAAATAACTGCGCCGAATAGTCGATCGCGGCTCTGTTAAATAAATCAGTATTCGGATAAGCATCTCTGCAGTTGGCCAGATTTTAGGCAATTCTGACGCTTTCTGGCATAGCAGACTTCGTCATTTTGTTCAGTGCACACACCATGGCCATAGCCTCCGCTACTTACCCATCATAACCACGCAGTGTCAGTGTACCTCCAAACAGCTGTTTTACCTTGTACATCGCCGTTTCCGCTATCGAGCGACGGTTGTAATCTCTTATCCGTTTCCACCGCACATTGCTCCCGCTCAGACGCTGATTTACTACTGCACGGTTTCAGTCCACGTACTCTCCGGGCCAGTAACCCGCTCCTTTACGGGGAGAGATCAGTGCGCTGATATGCTTACGCCGAAGTTTATCGTGGCACAACCGGGTGTCGTAAGCGCCGCCCTAATTTTTCTGTAAGTCTGTCGGATAAGGCCCTGGAAGGCTTCCGAGCCCGTGACATTGTTCAGCGACAGGTCTGCACAGATAATTTCATGCGTCTTCGCATCAACGGCCAGATGCAACTTATTCCAGGCCCGACGCCGCTCTTTGCCGTGTTTCCTGACTTTCCACTCTCCTTCACCGAAGACCTTCAGGCCGGTGGAATCAATCACAAGATGCACGATTTCGCTCCGGGTAGCTGTTTTGAAACTGATATTGACCGACTTCGCCCGTTTGCTAACGCAAGTGTAATCCGGGCAACGGAACGTTCATCAGGGCGAAAATAGAATTAATGAAATCCAGTGCAGCCCGCAGGCTCGGCCGGAATAAGCGTTTACTCATCAGAGCGGTGGTGATGGCAAGATCAGAATAACGCTGGGGTCTTCCCCGTGCTGAAGGTGTGGCTGTATGGTCACACCACGACTTAATCGTCTCATCATCGAGCCAAAAAGTGAGGGAACCACGGTTGATGAGGACTTTATTGCAGGCCTTCCTATTAGTGATTTTGAACTTCTGCTTGCCACGGTACGGCCTGTGTTGTCAGGGGATGCATGATCTGATCTTCCAACTCAGCAAAAGCTCGATTTGCTCAACAAAGCCATTTATTGCTTACTGGCTGGCTACAAAGTCTTATTGCTCAACAACTCTTTCGACGTGAAATACATAAACAGCCTTTCAAGAGTCTCTTTTTCTCACCATCGTCCTGGACTGCCTAGCGGTGATACTCTACTTGTCCCGCAGCACTGCTGAATTAGCCGTAAATCCACCGCGAGCAGACAGCCACTCCTCGCGATACCCCTTACTTACACCACAATACCCTCAAGCACCAACACCCCAACTAAACCAATAACTGAGATAATGGTCTCCATCACCGTCCACGTTTTAAGCGTCTCCCCCACGCTTAAGTTAAAATACCCTTTAAATAACCAGAAACCAGGGTCATTAACATGGGAAGCGATGACGCTACCAGCCCCCACGGCAAGGACCATCAGAGCGGGATCTGTATGGGTAACTGCGATAATAGGTGTCACAATTCCGGCGGTGGTAATAGCGGCTACCGTCGCAGACCCTAGTGCAATACGTAACATTGCGGCAACGGTCCAACACATCAGTAAGGGTGAAAGCGAGGAGTTACGCATCGTCTCCGCAATATACTCCCCGACACCACTATCAACCAAGACCTGTTTGAAAGCCCCACCCCCTGCAATGATAAATACGATCATGGCGATAGCGGCGATCGACGACCCGCACATCTCCATGACCTCTTCAATGTTACGGCCATTACGTAAACCTAATGTTACCGCTGCAATAATCACCGAAATAAATAAGGCGACAGCCGGGTTGCCGATAAACTCGAAGAATTGGCGAATAGGATTTTCTTTGGCGACTGTTAATTCAAATACTGCCGCTAGGGCCATAAGGACCACGGGGATTACCGCGGCAAAGATACTGGTCCAGAACCCCGGCATCTCAGCATCAGTAAATATTTTTGTATTATAGAGGCCCTCTGGCGGTGTCTTCTCGTATTTTTTTAAAAAACGGGAGAAGATAGGCCCAGCGATAATGACCGTCGGTAAGGTTAATATCATGCCATAAAGCAGGGTTGTACCTAGATTTGCGCCAAAGATAGTCGCTATCGCGGTTGGACCAGGATGAGGAGGTAAAAAGCAGTGCGTAACAGATAGCGCTGCCACCATGGGGACGCCAATATAGAGGAGTGGAATACCCGCTGAGACCACAACGGTATAGACCAAGGGTAGCAGCAAGACAAAGCCAATCTCATAGAACATGGCTAACCCAACGACCAAGCCAGTAACCATCATTGCCCACTGGACGCGTTGCTTCCCAAAGGCGTCAATTAATGTCATTGCCATACGTTGCGCTGCGCCGGTGTCAGAGACTAATTTACCGAGCATCGCCCCAAAACCGAGGATCATGGCTAAGCTACCAAGGGTGCTACCCACCCCTTTTTGAATTGACGCTATCACCTGTAGAGGCGTCATCCCTTCAGCGATCCCAACGACAGCGGAAACAAAAATTAACGCTAAAAATCCATTAACCTTAAAAACAATCATTAACACAAGCAACAGCACAACACCCAAAGCAATAATAGTAATAGGCATATAACTACCTTTTAAATAATTATTGGTTAAATGAACACACGACAGGCTGTCTTTTAATGGAGATCAATACCTATTCGATGCCAATATCAAAAAACTAAAAGACGATTACACGTTCATCCAATGAGGCAGCGAACGGAATACACTGCGATGTCTCCACCACTTTATATTGGGTAAAGCCGCCATCGACGTGGGGCTCCCTCATCGCACTGCCAAAAAACTGCATGGCAAGACATTGGTTCGATTCGTCAGCTAAACAATATTGGTATTGTCCAAAGGCTTTAGCGGGATTGATCGCGACTTTTTGTCCAGGGTGTAGCGAAGGACTATCACTCTGCTCTACCGTACCAATCACCTCATGACCGAGCACCATTGGCATCTTGATGGCATAATTGCCGACCTTTCCGTGCTGATAATAGTGCAGATCTGAGCCACAAATTCCGCCACGCAATACCTTGATTAGTGTCCCTTGCCCTGAATAAGTGACGGTTTGTGTCACGACCTCCACAGCTTGTTTTCCTTTCACCACACAAGAGCGAGTCGTTATTGTCATACTTGCCGCCTTTCTAAAAATGATGAGGATGTAGAAAGTGCAATCAAACCGCGAATAAATATCGAAATCTATCGTTCAGCACACTTATTTGCGATCGTAATGATGAGAATTTTTCAAAATGTGATGGGAAGAGAGTTTCTTACTCAATATGAGTCACCTAAATTACTCTCGCTGAGTAGTCCCCGATTTCGGGTAAGTCATTACCCTATGGAATAAAGTACGTGGGAAGTTCCGAGCCCTATAAATGCCCCATAGTTCAGCGCCCCCGAGGGGTTACGCAAAGACTCAGTTATTTGCCGAATAATCGAGATAAGGGCTGCGCCATGATGATGATAACACCTAGAAAAATAACGAATGCGCCCAGGTAATCGTCACGTATTAGATTAACGCCCTCAACCCATCGTAACCAACTTAGTGCGACAAGAATGTAGACACCTCCATAGGCAGCATAGGTACGACCAGCGGCCGCAGGGTGCAAAGTCAGCAGCAAGCAAAAAATCAACAATGAAAGCATCGCGGGGATAAAGAGAACCAGAGACTTACCTTGCTTAACGATTAACCACGGTAAATAACAGCCAATAATTTCGGCAATAGCGGTGACAATAAATAGAAAGAAATAATAGACATAAAGCAAGGGACGTTCCTTTAAAATAAATAAATCGCCAGAGAACGTACCTAACTCATCTCGCAGAAACAAGGGAGACAGTTATATTTTCTATCTATTACACCGCACTATTACCTAGAACATGCTATTTCCGTTGGCAGCATTCTCGGGTATTGCTTGAATGACATCCCAATGCTCAACAATTTTCCCATGGTCGACACGAAAGATATCGACAATCGCCTGCCCCCGATCTTGTGGACTTTCCGTAGAATGAATATGTAGCCATACAAGATCGCCGTCTACCGCGCTTCGGATAATCTGCGCATGGGACTGCGGATGCTGCTGAAAATAACCTTTAAAGTAACTAACAAAAGGCTTCTTACCATCCGATACCTGTGGATTATGCTGACGATACCCCTCTGCAACGACTTTCGCCGCCGCATCAGTATCGTGTCGGTTAAAAAATTGATTATAGAAAGTAACGACTAGCTGACGATTCGCCTCACTTTGTGAGCTCGCCACACTATCATTCGGTGCGGCGAATAGTGAAGCGCTGACTATTAGTAAGCTAACGCCAATCGCTAATGCTTTGCAATTACGCATTATCGTCTCTGACCTTAATAACCGACTGTAAAACGTTGACGAGAATGGGTAGGTTTTTCAATTTCATCCACTAATGCCACCGAAAAATCCTCGAAAGAGATGCGACTGCCTTGCTCATTACTTAATAATGAATCCTTCCCTAACCGGAAATGGCCGGTTCTCTCTCCCGGCTCAAATAGCGCAGAGGGAGAAATAAAGGTCCAATCTAAGGCTTTCTCGCTACGAAGTTGATTGAGAAAATCAAGGCCGGCACGCGCCTCCGGCAAATATGCTTCTGGGAAGTTAGGTTGATCGACCAGTAGCTCACCCGGTGCTACCTCCAAACTCCCTGCACCGCCTACAACTAAATAGCGAGGTACCCCAGATGCTTTTACCGCATCAATAAGTCGCGTTGGTGAAACTTGTACAAACTTCACCGCACTCACCACAACCTGGTGACCACTTAACTTCTCGATAAACGCTTGTGTATCATTAATATCGCCTTGAACTACTGTGACATGAGGTAGATGGGGCACGGAATCCGGCTGGCGAACAATCGCCGTGACGCTGTGACCGCGCTGAGAAAGCTCTTTTAGAATACGTGCCCCTACATGACCTGACGCACCAACAACTGCAACCGAAACCATATAAACCTCCTGAAGAGAACGAAACCTAGTCTTAATTGTAGACTGCTTAATTTGATGCTACTGTGCCGCCTGATTCTTTGCAAGAGGTTGGCCTGTTGCACCTAAGTCACGCCAAAGTGACTACTTGATCAAATGAAGGATGAGTGATGGCAAACAAATATGCGCAATACGGGCATCCCTGTCCGATCCGTGATGTGTTGGATCGTATTGGTGACCAATGGAGTTTATTGATTCTAGAATCGTTGGCGACTAAAGCATTTCGTTTTAACGAGCTGCATCGAGAAATTGGTGATATTTCACGTCAGATGCTGACGGTAACGCTAAAACGGTTAGAATTTGATGGCTATATTTCTCGCACAGTATTCGCTGAGGTTCCAACTCGTGTGGAGTATCGGCTGACGACGTTGGGTGAATCCTTCCTGTATCCTTTACAACAATTGGTACAGTGGGCAGATCGCCATCACGAAGCTATCTGCTATTCACGCAAGGCTAACGGCGCTACTCCGGTTATAGACCAGTCGTGATAGCGAGCTGTTGTGCAATCAATACACTGAGTTTCTGTCGCTGCTGTCCTTGCATATCAAAGTTATCTGGGGCCAACCACCGCTGGTACGCCGCCTGTAACGTAGGGTAATCGTGGTCAATGATCGAAAACCATGTCGTATCACGGTTGTGTCCCCGTACCACCATCGCTTGGCGAAAGAGACCTTCGTATGTAAAGCCCAGGCGTAGCGCTGCTGCGCGCGATGGCTGATTTAGCGCATTACACTTCCACTCCACCCGGCGATAACCGAGGTCTTCAAGCGTGTAACGTAATAATAATATGATGGCTTCAGTAGCTAGGCGCGTACGTTTAAGTTTAGATGAGTAAGTAACGCTGCCAATCTCAATCACACCCTGTAATGCATCAATCCGCATAAGTGCAATACTGCCAATCGCTCGCTGCGTCGTAAGATCAATAATCGCATAATGTAATGGGTCGTTAAGTGTCTCTAAATGAGTAAGATAGGTTAGATAATCCCCTTGCTGATCGAAAGGGCCGGAGAGTAAATAGGTCCAATCCCGCGTGTCTTTAGCCTCGGCAAACGCCCTATACAGATCTTCGCCATGTTTAGTCGCATTGATGGGCTCAAGTCGACAATATCTACCACTAAGCGGCTTTTTCGCTGGGCGTTGTGCCCCCTGCCAATTTTCAATCGGTTCACCAATAGGCTGTTGATACTGATTATAGTGCGTCATACTGATCCTTATGATCCTGAGTTCATGGTGTGAGAACAATAAGATGACAAACCCTTGGTAGGGTTTAAAGTACCAAGACTGGGGTATTTTATAGGACCATATGAATGTTTGATTTCTCGCTACCCTTAGATAAAACCTCTTCGCCTTTGGGAGAGAAAAAAGCCTCATTACAAAAGCAGTTAGTGACACGTTTACAGCAGGCTATTTTATACGGCGACCTTCCCGCTGGGACGCTGTTGATACCGACGCGGTTACTGGCTAAAGAATTAAATATATCGCGTAATACGGTCGTGAACGCTTATGAACATTTACTTGCTCAGGGTTACGTGGTTACTGACTCAACAGGGACTCGCGTGGCGCCCCGCCTCGCAGTAAATACCTCGCCTACTCAGCAACACGTCACAACGTCTTATCCGCTTCCGACTCGGTTCGTACAGACATTAAGTGCTCGGCAGAAACTATCAGCAAATATGATGCTATCACCTGGTATGCCCGCCTTGAGTCAATTTCCCTTGGCGAAATGGCGCCGTTCCTTAGAACGCGCTTGCCAATCACTGCATATCCCGCAACTCGGTTTTAACCACCCTCTAGGGGAAGAATGCTTACGCCAAGCCCTTGCCCAGCATCTCTATCTCGCGCGAGGCGTGGTCTGTCGGCCAGAACAGATTATTATTACCGAAGGGGCAAAACAGGCACTTGAACTCTGTGTGATGCTTTTTACGCAGCCCGGTGATCATGTTTGGGTCGAAGATCCAGGTTATCGTGCAGCGGCAACGATCTTTCAGGGGGGTAACCTTACTACCCATCCCCTTCCTGTTGATCAAGAAGGACTCAATATTCCTGAAGGTACATGGCAGCATCTTTCCCCTTCTTTAATCTATACAACCCCTGCCCACCAATATCCTTCCGGCGCCGTCCTTTCCATCTCTCGGCGCCTGTCACTTATCCACCATGCACGCCAACACGGTAGTTGGATTATTGAGGACGATTACGACGGGGAGTTTCGTCACCAAGGAGAACCCATCGCATCGATGCAGGGCATTACCAAGGACGCGCCCATTATTTATATTGGATCGTTCAGTAAAACCCTTTTCCCTACACTACGCTTAGGCTTCATCGTTCTTCCTGCTACGGTTATCGAGCAAGCCGAATCCGTACTGCATGAAATTTTTAGAAGTAGCAATCGCTTACAACAAGTTGCACTGGCTGATTTTATCGACAGTGGTGAGTTTGCTCGTCATCTTGCTCGTATGCGTAGGCTCTACCGACAACGCCAGACAGCGCTTCGCCGAGCCTTAAATACCTATTTTTCTGACTACAATATTCTTGGGGGAAAATCGGGAATGCATCTCACGTTACGTCTACCTAGTAACAGTGATGATATCTCTATTGCGGCGGCAGCCAATCAGCAGCGGTTAGGTGTGCGAGCTTACTCTCAATATTTTCAGGATCCACAGCAAAAACAATCTGGATTGGTGATTGGCTACGGTAACACTGAAACGTCATCGATCGCTGATGCCGTTGAGCGATTAGTGAATATTATTCAACAGTTCTTATCGCCTACCTAGCACCATGTACCGCCAGCTTACAACTGAGATTTCAATAAAAATAAATAAAATCAATTAAATAGATGTAACGGTTATTATTCATCTCTCAGTATAGTACCGATATAATCTTGAGCATTTTGCAACATGAAGATGACTCATACAGAAATGAAATTAAGTCACTTCCCCTGTCGCCTCGACTCTGGCATAAATAAGTCATTGGCGGCAGACAGCATGTATCACTGAACTCAGCGCGCTCAAAGAACAATTAAAGCCGGCGTGCGGATCAGGCATCACAACAGAATTAGGATACCAATAATAATGAATAACGCATTTTCCTTTAGTATTAAGAGCCTTCGCTTAGATGAGCATTACAATCCGTCAGAAAGCACACGCATCACGACTAATTTCGCTAACTTAGCGAGAGGCGAAAAACGCCAACAAAACTTGCGTAACGCTTTAACGATGATCAACAACCGTTTTAATTCTTTAGTCACTTGGGATAATCCAAATTCTGACCGGTATGCCGTTGAACTGGATATTATTTCTGTAGGCATGGAAATTCATGCAGGCAGTGACGATAGTTTTCCTGTGATTGAAATCCTTAAGACCACTATTGTCGACACCAAAACCGGTCAACATATTGAAGGCATCGTGGGTAACAACTTCTCTTCATACGTCCGTGATTACGATTTCAGCGTAGTACTTCCAGACTTTAATAAGAATAAAGAGAATTTTTCCATCCCTGATAATTATGGTGTGTTACACGGTAATATCTTCAAGGCTTTCGTCGATTCTGAAGTTTATGCCCAGCATTTCAGCAAGCAACCCGTTATTTGTTTAAGCGTTTCCAGTAAAAACGTATATCACCGTACGGGGAATGTTCATCCAGTATTAGGGATTGAATATCAACAAGATGCGCCATCACTCACTGACTATTACTTTGAAAAAATGGGGTTACATGTTCGTTATTTCATGCCTGCAAATAGCGTTGCACCTTTAGCCTTCTATTTCCACGGTGATCTACTCAGTGATTACAGTAACTTTGAATTAATCAGTACCATTAGTACGATGGAAACATTCCAAAAAATCTATCGTCCTGAAATTTATAATGCCAACTCACCGGCAGGATTACGTTATCAACCGGCATTGAATCATCAAGATCATTCATTAACCGTTATTGAATACGACCGTGAAGAACGTACGCGTTTGGCGACCGAACAAGGTAAATTTACCGAAGAATATTTTATCAAGCCGAACGAAGCACAACTTGAACAATGGTCAGCTCAGCAAGTCCTCTAATAAATTAAAACAATAAGGTCACCTGTTATGAAAATTTTACTCCCTACCTCCACAGCGGGCAGCTTACCGAAACCGTCTTGGATTGCTGAGCCAGAAAAATTATGGTCACCCTGGAAGCTAGAAGGCCAAGAACTGATCGATGGTAAAAACGATGCGTTACGCCTTTGCTTAGATGATCAAGTACGCGCTGGCATCGATATCGTGAGCGATGGTGAACAAACACGCCAACACTTCGTGACTACTTTTATCGAACACTTAGACGGCGTTGATTTTGAAAAACGCGAAATCGTCAAAATCCGTAACCGCTATGAAGCGAGTGTTCCTTCCGTAGTCGGCCCTGTTTCTCGTCCAAAATCGGTATTTGTTGAAGACGCAAAACGCTTACGTCAGCTGACCGATAAGCCGATTAAATGGGCACTTCCTGGTCCAATGACCATGATTGATACCCTGTATGATGGGCATTACAAGAGCCGCGAAAAACTGGCATGGGAATTCGCTAAGATCTTAAACCAAGAAGCGAAAGAGCTAGAAGCAGTGGGTATCGATATCATCCAATTCGACGAACCTGCATTTAACGTGTTCTTCGATGAAGTCAACGAATGGGGCATCGCAGCTTTAGAGAGAGCTATCGAAGGCTTAAAATGCGAGACGGCGGTCCATATTTGCTATGGCTACGGTATTAAAGCAAATACCGATTGGAAAAAGACCCTCGGCGAAGAGTGGCGTCAATACGAAGAGATTTTTCCAAAGTTACAAAAATCGAATATCGATATCGTCTCTCTGGAGTGTCATAATTCCCGCGTACCGATGGACTTAATCGAATTAATCCGCGGCAAGAAAGTGATGGTCGGTGCCATTGATGTGGCCACCAACGAAATCGAGACACCAGAAGAAGTGGCTGAAACGCTGCGCAAGGCATTACAATTTGTTGACGCGGATAAGCTTTATCCAAGTACTAACTGCGGGATGACACCGCTATCTCGTGATATCGCTAATGCTAAATTACGTGCGCTAAGTGCCGGCGCTGCGATTGTTCGTAATGAATTATTGAATAAATAAGTCACTCTCTAATCGCCCAGTGAAGCATGATAAATTATACTTACTGGGCGATACTTCAACCCCCCTCTTCATACCTTCCCCTCAATCTTTTTTATCAAAAATATTAACTTCATCTGTAATCGTCCTCTCAATAAATCCTTAATTACCACTCTATAGTAGTATGAACAGTCAGGAGGGTTATGATGAAAATACTTCTCTTTGCCACGCCGTATCGCGAAAAATTACTCCCGCTTCATAAACGATGAAAAGATACACCTCACTAACCCTTATCATTCTTGTTTTGATTATGATTTTCTGTTTCTACCAATAATCTCATAAAGAGAAATTATCCTTAGTTTTACACCGACTTAATAAGCCATCTAAACTAATCGATTCCCACTCACTAACGATAACCTTATAGCTATTAGGATAAAAACTGATAAATAATTCTATTCTAAAAATAATCGGCTATACAAAATCAAACTGAAACTTTATAACACTATGATGATAACCAAAACTTAGGGATAGAGTGATGGCATGGTTATATCGCGTCAATACTAAACAGTTTTTGCTTAATGGACATTATCGGTTTTCAGCAAAATACTCAGGCCGCCCCGGCTATCAAGATAATAGTGACCACCAGTGTGTGAAATCTAAAGGGCCCATACCTAAAGGATCCTATACCATCGGCAGACCTTTCCATCATCCGAAAACAGGCCGTTGGACACTAAGACTGACGCCTTCTCCCTCCAACCAGATGTGTGGTCGAGGCGGTTTTATGATCCATGGTGACAGTCAAACACATCCTGGCGAGGCTTCGGATGGGTGTATTATTTTAGATTTCTTTTATAGAAAAATGTTAGCCGAATCGGGTATTACCTTACTTGAGGTAGAACAGTGAAAAAAATTATTGGAATAATTTTATGGCTAGTATCTGTGCAAACTATTGCAAGCAACAATGTAGGATGCGCCAAAGTCGGTGCCTCGATGTATATAGATTTAACCGATGCTATCATCAAAGATCTAAAAATTAGCCCAAATCAGATAATTAGAAATAACGTAACCGTCGAAGTCCTATCTGTATTGCCAATCTCAAAATTTTATGCTGAAAAACTGGCTGATTACGATTACAAACATCAGCCCTTAGATGTGCTCAGCAAGGATGACTATGTAGAAGGTTATACGACAAAAGATGTAAAAATTGTTGTTGCCAAATATACTTACCGTAATATAAAAAATCAGAAAAATATATTTATTGCATCAAGCTTAAAAAATAACAATGAATGCTCATTACGATTTAATGGTTATATGATTGTTGATAGGGAATTTTGATTTCTGGCAATTCCCCCCTCTAAGTGGGGATAATCCATGAACAACCCCTCCATCCTTCCAAACCAGTTATTTGATATTAAGAGTCTGATGCTTACACCCTCCAGCCAAAAGCATCCTGGCGAGGCTTCCGATGGTTGCATTATTTTAGACGATTAATACCTGAGAGCGATGATCCTTTACTTAGAGGTTGAGTAATGAAAAAAATTATTGGGCTTTTTTTAGTCGTATTATCCACCCAGTCAGTCGCGAGTAATGATGTGGGCTGCGCTAAAGTCGGAGCCTCAATGTATATAGGGTTAACCGATGCAATCGTGGAGGATCTAAATATTAGCCGAAATCAGATTATCCAGAAAAATGTCAGTGTGGATGTTCTTTCAGTATTACCAATTACGAAGGTTTATGCTGAACAACTGGCTAAGGAGGACTATAAAAAACTAAATACACATATCCTCAGTCTTGATAATTATATTGAAGGTTACTCTACAGACAACACCGAAGTTATTATCGCAAAATATACCTACCGTAATGAAAAAAATCAAAAAAATATATTTATTACTTCTAGCCTGCAAAATAAATATGAATGCTCCGTTCGGTTTAATGGGTATTTGACTATTGAAAGGGAATTTTGATTTACCATCACCCATCCATTAATTATTAAATCTTCATATATAAAAAATCTCGGCATACTATATAAATTTAAATATAATAATAGAAGGTTTTTATGAGCAAAGGTTCATTAAGGTTATTAACAAGCGGGGAGATAGCACTATCTAAAAGTATTTTCAGAAATTTAGTTATTTATTCCTGCACCTGGATTCATTAAGGCAGTTACCTACCCTTTAACCTACAAGGAAAAAATACAGCCATGAGTCCAAATGGGGAAATTTATTTTCAAAATTGGTATTGTGATGATTTCTCAAAAAAATCATTTCAGCACCAGCATATTTTCATACATGAGATGGTCCATGTTTGGCAGTTTCAACACGGGAAATGGGTTAGAATGCGGGGACTGGCAAGTGGATTTATTAGCTATGAATATAGATTAGAAAAAAGCAAAAAACTTCTTGATTATAGGTTAGAGCTGCAAGCACAGATTATTGCAGACTTTTTCCTATTAGATAAATTCGGAGTGGATATCTGGTTAAATAATAGAGGAATTCATAAAATAGTCTCTTATATAGGACCTATAAAACCCAATCTATATGAAGATTATAAACATATTATGCGGGACTTTCTAAATTCATGATAATATTAAAAAAATTATCTCTCTTATTCATCCTTTCTATCAGTGGCTGTATTTTAGGTGATGACTTAAGTAGAAGATATAGAGAAGAAACCAATGTTATTGCTCATATAACAAACAGGGAAATATGTTTAAATCCATTTATAAAGGACAACGAATTCATTACATACTCCTTAATATATAATAAAAAAGAACCATCGATAAATATAAAAAATAAAATTCACGGTAAGTTTGAAGGTGATAATTACTGCCTTAAAATGAAACCCTTGGATCTTATACCAAATAATGAGTATTTCATCTATTTAGTGATAGGAAGTGAAAACGTAAGCAATAAAGAAATAAATAAAAATAGAGTTGTAGTTTCTAGCTTTTTATATTAAATTAATGTAATGGAATTACTCCTAACAAGGAACCCATACCATTGGAAAATATTGCGATCAACCCACTATCAGATTGGTGAGCGGAAAAATTTTGCCATTCAGTGTGAATGTTAATAATATCTTAGTGTGGCTTAATTGGTGAAATAACCGGTGAAAATACTAATACTATCGCTATTATTAATAAGTAATACGGTCTATGCATCGCTTACTGCCGAAGAAAGAATCACTCATTGCTACTCCTTAACGACTATATCTTCAGCTATTAATAACTGTCTTTATGATAGCTACAATGAAATAAGAAAAGAATTTTATTTAACATTTATAGAATTAAACAAAAAAAATAGAATCACAACAGAAATATATTACTCATTACAATATTATTAAAAGAAAACTAGCCGATTCTAAAAGAAATTGGCAGAGTTCTGTAAATACTGATTGTTTATTGGAGGCATATGTTTACGAAAAAGATAGTTATGCTTTTTTCTCAACAAAATATAGTTGCCTGATCAATCGTTATAGACAGCGAATAGACTATTACCATGACTTTGAATTTATGTAGTGTTGATTGTCGCTATCATTAGCTTATTTAAAAATCCAGCGTCCAGCTTTTGCTGATTCCACCAACATACGAGTCGTAAGAAGTTTTGGTGAGATATAAGGAACCTTTTGAGATAAAGGCCTTAAGAAGTTCGGTAATAAGCCTTTTTCATAAGGCCAGTATAGTAAGAATTCAAACTGACGACTCCCCACGTTAAAACGTTTAAAAAAGTCATTCATGACCTCATTAACGGTCTCTCCGGCTCAAGGATATCTACTTGTTGATAGACCAGTATCGAGAGTGACTTGCGGCTTATTTTTTGAAAGAAGGGGTTTAACGTTATAGCTCTGGTCATACCATGCGAATACCGCATCTTGTGCGTTTTTTTTTACCATAATTTGTCACTCTTTTTTGTATTTAGATTATATCGTTGAGTTTTTTCCATGTAATTTGAGTCACATCGTTCATTATAAACCCTATACCTACACAGGCAACTGTAGCGTAGGAGTTTAAAGATGAATAGGTAGGCTATTGAACGACAGTAAAGTGCTATCGATTAGCTAAGTGACTACCTCATTGACAGCATATTAACTCAATGACTATTTATTCAGTCGTTCAAAAAAATCCATTTCGGATAGATATTCATTGGCCAAACAATCATTTTCTCTTGCTATCTCTGCATCCGTGTTTATAGATTCAAAAATAAAAAGATGACATTTTTTCTCTATTGTTTTATCCCATGATTTTTTCAAGTTGACTATCTTGCTCTTCTGCTCTGGGAGATTTTGAATTGTTTCTTGTACTTTTTTATCCAACAGAACTTTAGAAGCTTCAGCTTTCCTAATATATTTTTCGTTTATCTCTTGTAATTGATTTAGCTCTGTTTCAGTAAATGCCGCACTGGCATACGGGGAGACTAAAGTATAAACTAAAACTGCACTAAAAATTTTCATAGAAATCGACCCTTCTTTTGAACCTATCTTTGGGAACGAATAGACAAAGTGATCTATCTGAAAGGATCTTACCAAATTTTTCAAGGTCCCCTTCATAGGCTAATTTTTGTAAGTAAGATCTTGTTGAAATATTGTAATCACCACGATAGCGTAAATCAATTAGAATATCTTTTATTTTTTCTGGAATATTATCCCAAGCTAAGCTTGGTGAAATGTCTGGATTTGGATGGTAATCCACTATATTTTTTTTAGTTTTGCATATTCTTTCCACATCCTTTTTCATTTTTCCATAAGTCACTATAAATAGTGATAATTGTTGTCTATCTGTAATTTCACCTATAGCATCTCTATTTTCAAGGACGAATTTATATGCTAAGCACCCTTTCAACTTGGCCGCATCAGATATTCTCTCGGCTTTTTCCTTTTCGACTCCCGCTATTTGTAATGACATCAATATCTCAGATCTTGTCCTATCGCCAAGGTCAAATCCTCGGCCAATAGTTACACCAGAGTTATTCTTTCTGCAAGATATCGAATTCCCAGGCCAGTGTATTTTCTTGGAGTAATCTCTGCTTGATTTAACATTATCCCCCTCTGCCCTAAAAGTTAGTATCCCAATATTTGGCTCTAGCATACCGTAATCCCTTTTGGTTACTTAACATATTATGTATTGAGAACCTTTCAAGTCAAAAAGTAAAAATACAATTAATTATTTTCAAAAGCACCCTTGTATAGATATAATGTAAAATATCACTATTATTATTTACATTTGAATTTTTCTCTATATTAAAAATAAATTGAAAAATTTCCATTCCTCTATGAATTATTAAGATTTCTTTGAGGGGAAACATAATAAAATGTATTAATCTAAGGGCGATAAGTATGAATATAAATTATTTATAATATTTTGATGTCCTGTATGACTAAATAGCTGCGCCTAATACCGCTACACTTTTTCCAGTCCATGTTTCCCACCGGGAAACGGGCTGACAGTTTCCATAAAATGACGAACTTTCTTCAACAGTTGCCACATTGAACGGCACTGATGATTACGCGTTATCGTGTCATGAAGTGCCTGCCATAACCGTTCAACATGATTCACCTATGGTGAGTAAACCGGTTGGTAAATCACCCTGAACTTCGGATTTTCATGCAACCAGCGCTGCGTTTCTCGGCTTTTGTGGATTATGTAGTTATCCACGATCAGCGTTATTGTTTTTGCCCGCCGGTACGTCGCTTTAAGGTGTTTTAGCAGACTGATGAACAACAGCGAACGTTTACTGCTCCCGCCTACATAGCTGACTTTTCCCGTTCCGCTGTGCAGCGCGCCTGCCAGATAATATTTTTCATTCTGTCCCGGTGTTATCACACGTTTTTGTTGTCCGCGTAGTTGCCCGTTCGCGCCGATTTTAGGATTGAGATGGATCTCCACCTCATCTTCATAAAATACCGGATGTTCTGCGCTAAATTCGTCCAATGCTTTATGGATGGCGGCCATCTTTTCATCTTTATGCAGGTCACGGATACAGCATTACGCCGCCGCTTTGACTTTCTCGAGATGATGCCGGATCTCGCGTTACTCAGTGGTGTCAAGGTAAAGGGTATAGACATCGAGTCGTTGTTAGAAAAACTCAATCACCGCATCGAAGCACTTTACGATCGTGAACACATGCTGGGACACGCATTCTTTATGCCGGTAAAAAAGGCTCTCGATGTCGGTGATGAAGAAGCTGCGTTTAAACAATTGAAGATCGCATTTCAGAAAAAATCATTCCGCTTTTACAGGAATACTTTTTCGATGACTGGAACAAGATCAGGTTGGTGCTGGCAGACAACCAAAAGCAAGACGACAGCCTGCAATTTGTGATTGAGAAAACCGACGATCTGGATACACTTTTTGGTAGTAACCATGCTTTACGGCGCCATGATCACCAAACAATGGCTTACGAGCTCAAAGCCTATGATCAAGAGATCTGGAATCTACCGCAGGCTTATCGTGGTATTTATCAGCCGCAGCGGTCTAGCGATGAACAGGCTGTTAACCATGGATGAAGTGTTCTCAGTTTCTGAATATGACCTACTGGGGAGTGGAAAAGCCACTTCGTTGGGCGTAAAGCTGGTACCCCAACTGGTGTTTGAGTATTTAGAAACACTCAGCCTAACCAGTGTTCAAGGAGGTCAGTTTATCTTGGCAAAAACGGATAATTTCTCCATTGATGACGATATTGTTGGCCTGCTAAATGATAAAGTAGAGTAGCCCTCAATCGTTAGCTACAGTCATTCCCTCTTAAAATAAATAGGGGGGATGGCGCTGGCGTTCCGTCGAGATAGCCTCGACGGCATTTGGCTACTTATGCATGGCTGGTGCAAGTCGGGTAGGAGCGAGGTTTTATTGCTGCCTCTACGCGGGATGAACGGTTTTATTCACGTTTAAGCTTAACTACCTCTCCATTATTTTTTTAATGATACGTCCCATCATAAACTGTAAGTAAAGTTCCCCTTATTTTGCTGTTGCTGACAGAAAAAATAGGGCCTTTTTCAATACATTTTTCTTTGGTTTTTATATCATCAAAACACAATCTGTCATTTTTCCTTCTTGTTTATATCCATCACCAAACAACCAAAATGTCATAGAGAAGAAACCATCCGTTGCAAGGTTAGGGATTTTATATTTCTCTTTTAATATGGATTTTTTTTCAACAACCATTTTATTTTTCCTTGGTCGGTGTAAGGAAATTTTTTCACTAAAATATCGTTAAATTCCCCTTCTTCATGGACAGCGATGATCTCTACAGGACGAAGTGATCGCCAAAATATGTATCCTGTTATAATGCAACGCAACACATCAATAACAGCATACTGATAACTTTTTTATTTTTAGCCAGTATTTCGGCCCCCGAATATTTCAATTGTAGTTTCCATATTAGTCATGAATGACTTGAAACCAAACTGAGTGTATCGCTGGAGTACGAACCAGATACGGAAAAATAGAAACTGGTTAAACGTAAACTTTGAAATATTTTCAACATCAAGGCCAAAGTGATACCTTCCTTGTATCATTGTCCATTTAATCTTCACAGGGAATACTACGCGGTGAAAGGTCAGCGTGTAAATATTGTACAGTCCCTGCGTCATTTTTTGCAGATTCAGGGCGGGAGTGCTATTTAAATTCAAATTCATCTGTGAATTTAACTATATCACCGTTTTTTTGTCGCTGATATTTTCCATCATATGTTGCAAAGATCGTCCCCAAATTCTTGCTATTGTTGACAGAGAAAACAGCCTCTTTATCAATACAGTTTAGTGGGGGCGGCATATCATCAAAGCATAGTCTGTCATACCCATCAGTTTCTTTATATCCTTCACCGAATAGCCAGAATATAATAGTAAAATTACCCGAGGAGGATGGTCTAGGGATACTATATTTCTCTTTAAGGCTAGATTTATTTTCAAGCCACCAGTTAATTTTTCCGTTATCTGTTGATGGGAAACTCCTGACTAAAACATAGCTATGATTACCATTGTCATGAACGGCAATAATCTCCACCGGACGCAGAGACAACCAAAGCCAGTAACCAAGTAATACGCAGCCAGCCAAGGTGAGTAAGACAATAGATTTCTTATTTTTTACTCTCACTTGCGGTCTCCAATAATTTCTACAATGGCGTCCATATCGGTCATAAATGGCTTAAAGCCAAATTGATTGTACCGCTGGAGAACAAACCAAATACGAAAGAAATGAAACTGCCTGAATTTTATTTTCAGAATATCATCACTATCCAGCCCAAAGTGATCCTGCATCTTGTAATTCACCACTGCCCGGTATCGATCATTGTCAATATGCAGTGATTTTAAGGTGATATGTGTTGCCCAGGTATCATGGACGGTTATGCCCATGCCGTTAAAGTTATCCTGGAATCTGTCAAACTTAGGGAGCTTTCCACTGAGAATAGCTTTTCGCAATTCATCTGTCTCTTTTTCCGGGTAATACTTATTTACCCAGTCAATATTCTCGATTAAAGCATTTTTTATTTTTGACAACGTACTGTTCTCAGTCTTGTCATTGAGAATATGCGCCTCCAACGCGCTGTTCAACAACATATCCCGAAACGGCTTACCATTGCCGTACTGCATATGAGTAATCATCTTCTCGATCAGATGGCGGTATGGCCCATATACTGAGAACAGACGCGATAAATCGCGGAATTCATCAAACAACATGGCGACGCACTGTTGACGGGTAATTTTCTCGCCCTCTCCACGGGAGCCATAAAACATAGATTGAGGCTGATTGAACGGAGTGATCTTTGTGAATGTGTAGGGGTTGGCCCTAGTTGAAACGTCCACCAGCCCGTAATGAGAGGTTAACTGTGCTTCGGTCAGATCGCCGCAGCGCATATCCTTAGCGCCGTAGTCGTCCATCCGGTTTCGCGTTTGAAAAAGTGTATAGGGAAACTGCAGTGCAGCCATCGTGATACATTCCTTGTGTCATTGTCCGTTTAATCTTCACAGGGAATACTACGCGGGGAAAGATCAGTGTGTAAATACTGTACAACCTCTGATCGTCATTTTTTGCAGATTCAGGGCAGTGTAACTGGTCACGGCGGTAATCGGATTGCTGGCTGCTACCTGTCACTACACCTAACCACACTAGGTCATATCCTGCGCGGGTAGCACTGGCCTAACAGGTTTTGCTTCGCTTTCGGCCTTAGCGACTTCGTCCTCGCCTATACACTGGTCGATGATAGTCTCGCAGGTCAATGCCCCCTCAGCCATCTTGTAGGCTTTATCTTTTGGCTTCGCAGTCTCTACCTGTCTGGCGTTCAGCTTCATTTGGGGGCATATTTTCCATCGAAGTTAATATGCTCCCAATTATGCTTCCAGAAGAGCCTGGATTGCAACGGGGCTTCTTGGACGTATTCGGACGATAAATTGATGATAATGTATGATTTAAAAGGATTTTTCAGACTTTCTCGGACGTTGCCGGAAGAGTGATTGGTGCCGAAGGCCGGACTTGAACCGGCACACCCAAAGGGCGGTTGATTTTGAATCAACTGCGTCTACCGATTTCGCCACTTCGGCACTGAAGGGGATGTGTAAACGTGGCTGATTATACCTACCTGGCTCATAGGCGCAAGGAGATTAACACCAAGCAGTGTTCGATTGCTGAAAAAAACGGCGGATACGCCCTATTACCTTTAACGCCTTCTGTTAGGCAGATAATTCTGATAGAACACTGTTTAGATACGAAATAGGGAACTTAATTGGCGACAACATCCCTAATCGTTACTGGACACCTTTTTTATTGCAATGAGGCAACACTATGCGTTTTCCATCTAGATCTCTTCTCGTACTCGGCATCGCTGTATCGGCATTCACTTCTTTTGCCCATGCGACAAGCTGGCAAGATAAGTTGAGCAGCACGGCGACTGACCTGATGAACAGTACGAATAGCGGCCAAACCAATACCACAACCTCGAGCGCAAATAACGGCCTATCACTCGGTACTATTACTGAATTACTCGGTGGAAGTAATAAAGCCGTGAGTGCCAAAAATATGTCTAACGTCACTGGTATCCTGCAATATTGTGTCAAAAACAATATTGTCGATAACAACGTCACTTCTGTTGCCGATCAGCTTAAAAGTAAATTAGGGCTTACTCAAACTACCTCGCAAGCAAGCAATTCTCAACAACAGAATAGTTACTTACAAGGGGTTGAGGGGTTACTGACTACCGGTAATAACCAAAAAATCGATCTGAAATCTTTAAGCGATACACAGATGGGACAAAAACTAAAAACGAAGGCTTGTAATGTCGTTTTAAACCAAGGCAAAAAATACCTCGGCATGTAATGCTCTGACTGGCGAGCTAAGGTCTCGCCAGCCAGTAATGCCCTTTTGTGCCTAATATTCGTCCTCTCCATTGCAACACGCTTTTCCACTCTCTACTCTTAACCTTAACTGTTGCTGTTAAGGAATGACTATGATGACGCTGCTTAATGCTATCGGCTGGGGATTACTGATCCTGCTGCCGCTGGCTAACCCGTTGACTGCTGTGGCGATGTTCCTCAGCCTCGCCGATGAGATGAATTTCCAGCAACGCAATCGACAAGCGCTACAGTCGGCAGTCTATGTTTTTCTGATTATGCTGATCACCTGGTTTGCGGGTAGTGCGGTATTAAATACCTTTGGTATCTCGATTCCTGGTCTACGCATCGCCGGTGGGATGATCGTCGCGTTTATCGGCTTTCGTATGTTGTTCCCGGTTCAGCAAGTGCATGAAGCCCCGGAAGTGCAACATAAACAAGACGAGCTGGATGCAGCGCCACATAGCCCACAAACGGTCAATATTGCCTTCGTTCCTATTGCCATGCCGGGAACTGCCGGTCCGGGGACTATCGCGGTGATCATCAGCACGGCAGCATCGGTCAAATCCGGTGTCGACTATCCGGCATGGATCCTGACAGTAGCCCCTGTCATCTGCTTCTTACTGGTGGCAATTATGCTTTGGGTAGCGCTACGCTGCTCTGGGTCGATCATGCGGTTAGTCGGCAAAGGCGGTATCGAAGCCCTCTCCCGCTTAATGGGCTTCTTACTGGTCTGTATGGGTATTCAATTTGTGATCAACGGCGTGGTAGACGTCGCGACTCATCTACATTGATTAGCCTTGGTTACAGATCCTACCGATTGACACCTACCTCGGGATCATTGCATGCTTAGGATTTAAGCATGGATGAGACCCTAATTATGACTGCACCGCTGCGTATTGCCTGCACCAAAGAGTTATCGCTCGATTTACTTCCTGCCCTTGCCAACCGCCACGGCTTGATCACGGGGGCGACGGGAACAGGTAAGACTGTCACGCTACAGAAATTAGCGGAGTCGTTCTCATCGATTGGTGTCCCCGTCTTTATGGCCGATGTTAAGGGCGACCTCAGCGGTGTCGCGGCGGCGGGACAAGCGTCAGAAAAACTAATCAAACGGCTGGAGGCTATCGGGGTTACCGATTGGCAGCCCGTCGAGAACCCTGCCATATTTTGGGATATCTTCGGCGAGAAAGGCCATCCGGTTCGCGCTACCGTCACCGATTTGGGGCCACTACTGCTTGCCCGCTTGCTCAACCTTAATGATATTCAAACCGGCGTGCTGAACATTATCTTCCGCATCGCCGATGAGCAAGGGCTACTGCTGCTCGACTTTAAAGATCTGCGAGCGCTTACGCAGTATGTCGGAGATAATGCAAAATCCTTTACTACACAATATGGCAATATCAATAGTGCGTCGGTTGGTGCGATTCAGCGAGGACTCTTGGGCTTAGAACAGCAAGGTGCCGAATACTTCTTTGGCGAGCCAATGCTCGATATTAAGGATTGGATGCGTACCGACGAGCAGGGCAAAGGTATTATTAATATCCTGGCGTCAGAAAAACTGTACCAAATGCCTAAACTCTACGCGACCAGCTTATTGTGGATGCTCTCCGAGCTCTATGAGCAGCTACCCGAGGTAGGTGATATTGAAAAGCCAAAGTTAGTCTTCTTCTTCGATGAAGCACACCTTCTCTTTAATGGCGCTCCAGACGTGCTGCTCGAAAAAATTGAGCAAGTAATGCGCCTGATCCGCTCCAAAGGCGTAGGGGTCTACTTTGTTAGCCAGAGTCCGTCCGATATCCCAGATAACATCTTGGGGCAACTCGGTAACCGGGTACAGCATGCCCTGCGCGCTTTTACCCCTCGTGATCAGAAAGCGGTTAAGGCTGCCGCAGACACCATGCGCGCTAATCCTGAATTCAACACCGCAGAAGCGATTCAATCCCTAGCTACCGGTGAAGCACTGATCTCCTTCCTCGATGAAAAAGGCAGTCCGTCTGTCGTTCAACGCGCGATGGTTATCGCCCCAGGATCACGAATGGGACCATTAACCTTGGACGAACGCAATGGCTTGATTAATCACTCTCCACTTTATGGAAAATATGATGAAGTGATCGATCGAGAGTCTGCATTTGAAATGCTGCAAAAAGGGGTTGAGAAGAGTAATGGCCAAACATCGTCGGCTAATAATCCGTCCTCGAATAATGAAGAAGAGGGGCTCATGGGGGAGTTAAAAAAATTCCTCTTTGGTTATACCGGCCCGCGCGGAGGTCGCCACGATGGCGTTGTGCAAGATATGGCAAAAAGTGCCGGACGCCAAGTTGCTCACCAAATTATTCGAGGCATTCTTGGCAATCTCTTTGGCGGCCGTAAATAAGTATTTATCAAGAGGTCATCGCGTCAATGACCTCTTTTCATTGACTAAGCAGGTGCTATGCAAAAATATCAAGCCCTCTATCGTACTAAGCGAATTGCCTTACTCCTTCTTATCAGTGCGACAGGGCTCTTTATCCTTAGCTTATTTCTACCTCCAACATTAGGTGTAGAAGCATTAAAATCCGTAGCTGAAGCGGCGATGGTCGGGGGATTAGCTGACTGGTTTGCCGTTAGCGCGCTATTTCGCCGGATTCCCATTCCTTTTATCAGTCGTCACACCGCTATCGTGCCGCGTAACAAACAGCGTATCGCCGATAATTTAGGGGCTTTTGTTGAGGAGCGTTTTCTCAACGCCGACGCGTTATCAGGATTGGTTAAACAGCATAACCTCTCACAAAAACTCGCAGATTGGTTGCTTGTACCGGCTAACCAGCAACGTTTTGCTCAGGCCATCAAAACCGTCTTACGGGGGATGCTCGCCGCCAGCAACGATGACTCGATTAATCGTTTTATACGTCAGGCCGTTAACCGTGCAATAGAAAAGGTCGATTTTCGACACAGTGCGGTCATTTTATTAGAAAGTCTAACCCGTGAAAATCGCCATCAAGCCGTGCTTGATACGATTATTCGCCAGGTGGTGAAATTATTGGAAAAACCGCAAACGCGCCAGTTTGTCGCCGGGCAGATCAGCGCATGGTTTCAGCGGGAATATCCCACGATTTCACGGGTAGTCTCCAGTGAATGGCTAGGTGAAAAAGGCGCGCGAAAAGTCGCCAGCCTCACAGACCAGATATTGTTGGACGTCGCACGTGACCCTGACCACCAGCTGCGACGAACGTTCAACCGTGCGGTGAAGGTATTTATCCATAGCCTAGAACATGACCCAAAAATGGCCGAGCGTATGACGCGTATGAAACAGTGGCTCAAAGAGGATGAGCAATTCGCGCTGTATATTAATCAGATTTGGCAGGATCTTAGAGGTTGGCTACACAAAGATTTGGATCAGGATGCGTCACGGATTGGATTACAATTACAACGGGCTGCCAGCTGGATGGGGGAAACACTGAGCCAAGACCCGCAACTCATAGCCTCCTTCAATCAGCATATCGAACAAACTGTTCGTACCATTGGCCCAGAAAGTGCTCGATTTTTAACGCGTCATATCAGCGATACCATCAAGGGTTGGGACGATAAACTATTGGTTGACCAAATTGAGATGAATATCGGTAAAGATCTACAGTTTATTCGTATCAATGGTACGGTAGTAGGAGGATTAATTGGATTGCTACTCTTTGCGCTATCGCAGTTACCTTGGCTGCTTCAACAGCTTTAATATGTAATGCTTTAACGAAAAAGGCCCTGTTTAGTGAACGGGGCCTTTTCTGTTTATTTACGTTTAATCAACAATACTAAGCTTAACGCAAGGAACACAGCACTCGGTACGATGGCACCGAGCACGGGCGGTAAACCTTTTACTAGACTCAATTGACCGAAAATTTTATCTAGGACGTAGAATACAAAACCAAAACTGATTCCAGTGACAACACGCTGCCCCATCGACACACTGCGTAATGGCCCGAAAATAAAAGAAAGTGCCATTAGCATCATCACGGCCACCGATAACGGCTGAACGATTTTGCTCCACATATTCAGACGATAAATATCTGATTTTTGCCCCGTTTGATTCAAATACTGAATATAGTCATGTAACCCACGAATCGACAGTGAATCCGGATCTAACGCGACGACTTGTAATTTATCGGGGGTTAAGGCGGTTTTCCACATATCGCTGACTTGTTGACTGCCAGTAATTTGTTCAGGATTAGTCAGGTTGGACTCATCAATTTGCGATAAACTCCAGGCTTTCGCATGCCGATCCCACTGAGCGCTGGCGGCGTAGCGTACGCTCTCAAGCCGACGTTGATCATTAAAATGATAAACCGTCACGCCCTCCAGATGCCGCTCATCCTGCAACTTCTGAATAAAGATAAAATCATTACCGTCTTTCGCCCATAATCCCCCTTGAGCGGCGAGTAGTGAGCTACCATCAATTTGTTCGGAACGATAGTTATGCGCTAATTGGTCGCCTGCTGGGGCAAGAAATTCACCAATTGCCATCGATAAGAACACAAGGGGTATTGCCGTTTTCATAACGGAGGCCGCAACTTGTAAGCGAGAAAAGCCAGCCGCTTGCATAACGACTAATTCACTGCGCTGCGCCAAGTTACCGAGTCCAAGCAAAGCGCCAAGTAAAGCCGCCATCGGGAAGAAAAGCTCTAAATCGGTAGGCACGCTTAGGATAGTGAAGTACCCCGCGTCCCAAACGCTATAAGCCCCTTTCCCTGTCTTTCTTAACTGTTCAACAAACTTAATAATGCCTGACAGCGACACCAACAAAAAGAGTGTCGTCATAATGGTATTGAAAATAGTCTTACCGATATATCGGTCTAATACGCCAAACATTACGCGACTCCTTTACGACTAAATTTTGCACGCAATCGACGAACAGGCAGGGTGTCCCAAGCGTTTAAGATGATGGCTAATATTAAATAAGCGGCATTAACTGTCCACATCCAAATTGCCGGATCGAGCCGTCCTTTACTGGCATTCGTTCTAAAGGAACTCTGTATCAGGAAGAAGATAAGATAAAGGAGAATAGCCGGTAACATCGACAACACTCGCCCTTGGCGTGGATTCACTTCGCTCAACGGAACAACCATCAATGCCATCGCTAACACCGAGAAAATTAACGTTAAACGCCAATGTAGTTCAGCCCTAAACGCCGGCGTATTGCTGTGCCATAACGTGGTAAAAGAAGCTTCATCAGAGTCGTTCGGATCAAGCACAGATTCTCTATACCCGACGTAAGCACGGTACTGAGTAAAATCCGTAATACGGAAATCCCGTAACATCGCAGTGCCTTCAAAACGTGTACCGTTATCTAGAGTGATAACTTGGCTACCGTCTTTCTGCTGAACCATATGGCCGCGATCCGCAACAACTACTGAAGGACGGGTATTATTACGCGGATGAAGTTGAGCTAAAAAGACATCACTAAAATGATTACCTTTCGCGTTATCGATAAATAACACGAAACTCCCATCAGAAGAAGGACGGAACTGCCCTGCTGCCAGCGCAGCGCTACCGGGGTTTGCTTGCGCATTTTTCATGATCTCGTCTTGATAGCGCGCAGACCAAGGGCCTGCCCAAATCACGTTTACCGCGGCAACGGCTGAAGTGAAAAGCATCAAGATAAGCGCAGACTTCACCAATACGCTTTTGCCTAAGCCACAAGCATGCATGACCGCAATTTCACTGTCGGTATAAAGTTTGCCTAGCGTCATTAAAATAGCGAGGAAGAGACTTAAGGGTAAGATTAACTGCGCCATTTCTGGTACACCTAACCCTAGAAGCGTTAGCACTAGATCTGCGGGAGTATTGCCATCAACGGCAGCCCCTAAAATACGGACTAATTTCTGACAAAAGAAAATTAGTAATAGGATAAAGAGAATCGCTAGTTGACTCTTAAGCGTCTCACGAACCAAATATCTGATTATTATCACGCTAAATACGCCTGTGAAAACTTGTCTTTTTGCAGGAAAGTCGATAATTTCAACGTTTATATGTCGGTTTTCTTCATCAACACATTTTTGCTGTTACAGTGTATCATACACCCTAAGCCTTAGTGGTGAGCGCTTAAGCTGACTCACCCTTCATTATGAGCGACAATAACATAAAGTGAAGCACTAACGGTCATTATACACCGAAGCCGTTAGGCATGTTAATTGAGTGTCGAGGTCGTTGTCTTTAAGATTCAGGAGAATACATGGAGTTCAGTGTAAAAAGCGGTAGCCCAGAGAAACAACGCAGTGCCTGCATCGTCGTTGGGGTGTTCGATCCTCGTCGGTTATCACCGATCGCGGAACAACTTGATAAAATCAGCGACGGCTATATTAGCGCCCTTTTACGTCGTGGCGAGCTTGAAGGCAAAGTGGGTCAAACGCTGTTACTTCATCACGTGCCAAATGTACTTTCAGAACGTATCTTATTGATCGGTTGTGGTAAAGAACGTGAGTTAGATGAGCGTCAATATAAGCAAATCATTCAAAAGACCATTAGCACGTTAAACGAAACCGGCTCAATGGAGGCGGTATGCTTTCTGACCGAGTTACACGTTAAAGGACGTAATAACTATTGGAAAGTACGCCAAGCCGTTGAGACTGCGAAAGAGTCCCTTTACTCATTTGATCAGCTAAAAAGCAATCGAGTTGAACCACGTCGCCCACTACGCAAATTAGTGTTTAATGTCCCGACTCGTCGTGAACTCACCAGTGGTGAACGTGCGATTCAACATGGTTTAGCCATTGCCTCTGGTGTGCAAGCCGCAAAAGATCTTGGCAACATGCCGCCCAATATCTGTAACCCAGCTTATCTTGCTTCGCAAGCGCGTCAGTTAGCCGATGCTAACAGTAACCATATTACTACGCGTGTCATTGGTGAACAGCAGATGAAAGAGCTAGGCATGAACGCTTACCTAGCCGTCGGTGCAGGGTCGCACTTTGAATCCTTGATGTCGGTGATTGAATATAAAGGCCATCCCGACGCCGACAGCCGACCTATTGTTTTGGTAGGGAAAGGTCTCACATTCGATTCAGGTGGGATTTCTATCAAACCAGGCGAAGCCATGGATGAAATGAAGTACGATATGTGTGGAGCCGCCACCGTCTACGGTGTAATGCGCATGGTCGCCGAGCTTAAATTACCGCTCAATGTTGTCGGTATTTTGGCGGGTTGTGAAAACATGCCTGATGGCAAATCCCTGCGTCCTGGTGACATTCTGACCACCATGTCAGGACAAACCGTTGAGGTACTCAATACTGATGCAGAAGGTCGACTGGTACTGTGTGATGCCCTCACCTATGTTGAGCGTTTCGACCCAGAGTTGGTCATTGATGTCGCAACCTTAACCGGTGCCTGTATCGTAGCATTAGGCCACCATATTAGCGGACTCCTGTCTAACCATAATCCACTCGCTCACGAATTAGTCAGTGCGTCAGAACAAGCCGGTGACCGGGCATGGCGTTTACCACTCGCCGACGAATACCAAGAACAACTGGAGTCTAATTTCGCCGATATCGCTAATATTGGCGGGCGTGCTGGTGGTGCGATTACGGCAGGCTGTTATCTCTCTCGCTTTGCCCGTAAGTATAACTGGGCTCATCTCGATATTGCGGGTACGGCTTGGCGTTCAGGTAAAGCGAAAGGAGCGACCGGTCGCCCAGTCCCATTACTTTCGCAATTTTTACTCAATCGGGCGGGATTAATCCCTGAAGAGTAAACGGAATTGAGGAGCCTATTATAAGGTTCCTTTTCTCCTCTTATCGTTAACAGGCTAACCATGAAAAATGCGACGTTTTACCTGCTCCCTGCAGATCCTGAGAACCAGCCGCTTACTGCAGCTGAAATCGAGGCCTGTGAACTCGCTGCTAAATTTTGGCGTGACGGTAAACGTATTCTCATCGCCTGTAACGACGAAGCACAGGCCTTACGGATGGATGAAGCGCTATGGCAACGCCCAGTAGAGGCTTTTGTTCCGCATAATTTGGCGGGCGAAGGCCCACGTCAAGGTGCGCCAGTGGAGCTAGCTTGGCCACAAAAGCGAGGAAGTAGCGCGAGAGAAGTATTAATTAGCCTACTTCCCTACTTTGCAGACTTTGCCACCGGATTCTATGAAGTGGTAGACTTTGTTCCCGAAGAAAACACCTTAAAACAACTGGCCCGTGATCGCTATAAAGCGTATCGCAGTGCTGGATTTCAATTGAATACTGTAACGGCAGCATCGGCATAATTCCTATGGATAAAACATATAACCCGCAAGAGATCGAACAGCCGCTTTATGAGCACTGGGAAAAGCAAGGCTACTTCAAACCGCATGGCGATCAGAGTAAAGAAAGCTACTGCATCATGATCCCCCCGCCGAATGTCACCGGCAGCTTACATATGGGTCATGCTTTCCAACAAACCATTATGGATACCTTAGTGCGTTACCAACGCATGCAAGGCAAAAATACCTTATGGCAAGCGGGTACCGACCATGCCGGTATCGCTACCCAAATGGTGGTTGAACGTAAAATCGCTGCGGAAGAAGGCAAAACCCGTCAGGATTATGGCCGTGATGCCTTTATTGATAAAATTTGGCAGTGGAAAGCCGAATCAGGCGGCAACATTACCAACCAGATGCGCCGCCTTGGTAACTCTGTTGATTGGGAACGTGAACGCTTCACCATGGATGATGGGCTTTCCAATGCAGTAAAAGAAGTCTTTGTCCGCTTATACAATGAGAATTTGATCTACCGTGGCAAGCGCTTAGTTAACTGGGACCCGAAACTCCGTACAGCGATTTCTGACCTTGAAGTTGAAAACCGCGAGTCAAAAGGCTCAATGTGGCATATCCGCTATCCTCTTGCCGATGGCGTTAAGACTGCAGATGGAAAAGACTACATTGTAGTGGCGACTACGCGCCCTGAAACCCTATTAGGGGATACCGGTGTAGCCGTCAACCCAGAAGATCCTCGTTATGCCGCGCTGATTGGTAAGGAACTTCTGCTTCCGCTGGTCAACCGTCGTATCCCTATTTTAGGGGACGAACATGCGGATATGACCAAGGGCACGGGTTGCGTTAAAATTACGCCTGCCCATGACTTCAATGACTATGAAGTTGGACGCCGTCATAAACTACCGATGATCAATATCTTGACCTTTGATGGCGATATTCGCCAAGAAGCACAAGTGTTTGATACTAATGGTGAAGAATGTGATGCGTACTCCTGCGATATCCCTACCGCTTTTGCTGGTCTCGAGCGCTTCGCCGCCCGTAAAGCGATTGTCACCGCAGTTGAAAAGCTAGGATTACTGGAAGAGATTAAGCCTCACGATTTAACCGTTCCTTATGGTGACCGTGGTGGTGTCGTGATCGAACCAATGCTGACTGACCAATGGTATGTACGTACGGCTCCTTTAGCAAAAGTCGCGGTAGAAGCAGTAGAAAATGGCGATATCCAGTTTGTACCGAAGCAATATGAGAATATGTACTACTCATGGATGCGCGATATCCAAGACTGGTGTATCTCTCGACAACTTTGGTGGGGACACCGCATCCCCGCATGGTATGACGAAGCTGGGCGCGTCTATGTCGGACGTAATGAAGAAGAAGTCCGTCACGAAAATAACCTTGCCGATACCATTGTTCTGACACAAGACGAAGATGTCTTAGATACCTGGTTCTCTTCTGGACTGTGGACGTTCTCAACCTTGGGTTGGCCAGAAAATACTGAAGCACTACGAACTTTCCATCCGACCAATGTGATTGTCAGCGGCTTTGATATTATCTTTTTCTGGATTGCCCGCATGATCATGCTGACCATGCACTTTATAAAAGATGAACAAGGTAAACCACAGGTTCCATTTAAGACCGTCTATATGACCGGTCTGATCCGCGATGAAGAAGGGCAAAAAATGTCCAAATCTAAAGGAAACGTGATCGATCCTTTAGACATGGTGGATGGTATCTCTTTAGAAGCACTTCTTGAGAAACGTACCGGTAATATGATGCAGCCACAGTTGGCTGAAAAAATCCGTAAACGGACCGAGAAGCAGTTCCCTAATGGTATCGAGCCTTCCGGTACGGATGCGCTGCGTTTTACCCTTGCCGCATTAGCCTCAACCGGACGCGATATTAATTGGGATATGAAGCGTCTTGAGGGCTATCGCAACTTCTGTAATAAATTATGGAATGCGAGCCGTTTTGTTCTGATGAATACCGAAGAGCAAGATTGCGGTTTCCAAGGAGGTGAGCAAGTGCTGTCTTTGGCCGATCGTTGGATTCTGAGTGAATTTAACCGTACAGTAAAAGCCTACCGCGAGGCCCTAGATACTTACCGCTTCGATATTGCCGCAAACTTACTTTACGATTTCACTTGGAACCAATTCTGTGACTGGTATTTAGAACTCACTAAACCGGTCATGAATAGTGGTAGCGAAGCGGAATTACGTGGAACCCGTAATACCTTAGTCAATGTGCTAGAAGCACTTTTACGCTTAGCTCATCCGATCATCCCGTACATTACAGAAACTATCTGGCAACGGGTGAAAGTGCTGAAAGGGATTACTGATGATACCTTAATGCTGCAAGCCTTCCCTGAGTGGTCTGCACAAAAGGAAGATCCGCAAGCACAAAGCGATATTGAATGGATCAAGCAAGCCATTATCGCAGTACGTAATATTCGTGCCGAGATGAATATCTCGCCAAGTAAACCACTGGAATTACTGCTACGTGGCGCCACTACCGAAGTTGAGCGACGCGTCGCAGCAAACCTTACGTTCCTGAAACGTTTAGCGAAGCTGGAAACTATTACTATCCTGAGTTCAGAGGATAAAGGTCCAGTCTCCGTGACTAAACTCGTCGACGGCGCGGAGCTTCTAATTCCAATGGCGGGCTTAATCAATAAAGACGTGGAGTTGGAGCGTCTTGCGAAAGAGCTGAGTAAAATCGATATCGAGATTGAAAAAATCGCCACGAAATTGGCTAATGAGGGCTTTGTCGCCCGCGCTCCCGAAGCGGTCGTCGCAAAAGAGCGTGAGCGGTTAACCGATTTAGAACATGCTAAGGCAAAAATTATCGAACAACAGGGTGTGATTGCTGCACTCTAAGCAAAAAAAACTGCATAATAGCCGGGCATCGTCCCGGCTTTTTTGCTGTAGGATGATTTTACTGAGGCTTACGCATGGATCTTCGCAAATTAATCATTGATCATTACCCCGCGCTCACCCCTGAACTGCAACGGGCAGCCGCTTTTGTATTGGAAAACATTAATGATGTCGCTCTGATCTCAATGCGGACCATTGCACACAATGCAGATCTCAAACCAGCAACTCTCTCTCGGCTAGCCAAAAAACTGGGCTATGAAGGCTGGGAAGCCTTGAAAGCAGAATTTATCTATTCGTTGAAGTTAACGCGCAGTAGCTATGCTAGCCGGGCGGTACGCTTACAGCAAAATTTACAACAAGAATCAGCTTATGACGCGGTTTTTTCGACACTCGGACATTCGTTAGAAGATACCCAGTCACTCAATCAAGATTCACTCCATCGTGCGGTCGCACTGCTTGATGGTGCTAATCAAGTTTATGTCTGTGGTTTTCGAGCCAGTTTCTCCATCGCTTGGTCTGTGTATTACGTTTACCGCCTTTTTCAGCAACGCGTGACTCTCATCGATAATCTAGCCAACAGCCAACAAATTTTTACGCGAGAACTGACCGCGCAAGATAGCGTACTGTTAGTCAGCTTTTCACCTTATTCGCGGGAAACACTGCAAATATTAGAAACGGCACAACAAGTAGGCGCGAATATTGTCGCCATTACTGACTCCCCCTCTTCCCCTCTTGCCCAAGTTGCTGACTGTACGCTGCTTTTCTCCATCGAAAGTGCCTCCTTTTTTCCTTCGGTCGTATCAGGCATGGCAATTGCTGAAGCGCTGCTCGCCAGCTTAGTCGCTAAACACGGCGAACCGGCAGTGCAAAGTATTGAGAAGTCGGAGAAATACCTTTTTGACTCCGGTAGCTATATCGCTAATCGCTAAGTATCTTTGACATGCCGGATCTTTTCAGTGCAATGACCCGCTCAGCGAGGACAAGTTAAGTTATCGCTTCTGCACTTATTTACTATAAATTTATTAAGATACTGATTTTATTATCTATAATTCATTGTCTCTCTATAAATTAAAGCAATACGTAGCTGCGCCCTATTATCGCACCCCCCTCTTTTACTGCACTGAAATAGCGCAAAGCATAAAAATAAATCGTCGCTCGATAGGTGAAAAAACTCGCACACCTCAACTTTTCTACGATTTTTTTACCTATTTTTAATAAAAAAACTGAGATAAATAGCAGGCTTAGTATAATTTCATAACATAACGCCTATTATTCCCTCTTTATTATTTTATTCTCAAAGCCGCTCTAGCACTGACTTATGATTTTTTGGCATGTATTTTGCTTATTTCTATTCAAACACCTGTTAACGCCACCGAAGGAAATAAACATGTTTAATACCGTCAAAAAGGTCAGTATTGGTTTAACGCTACTCTCTTCTTTATTCAGTGCCAGCCTGTTTGCAAAAGAAACCTTATCCGTCGGCGTCGATACCGCCTTCGTTCCTTTCGAGTTTAAACAAGGCGACAAATATGTTGGCTTCGATATCGATTTATGGGATGCGATTGCCAAAAAAATGGGCGTTGATTACCGTTTACAACCTATGGACTTCGCTGGGCTGATTCCTGGCCTGCAATCTCGCAACTTAGATGTTGCGATGGCGGGTATTACTATTACGCCTGTACGTGCTCAAGCCGTTGATTTTAGTGCTCCTTACTACGATGCTGACTTACTTATGGCGGTTAAGAGTAGCGCTACCGGAATCACCAAGTTTAGTGATTTAGCCGGAAAAAGAGTGGGCCTCAAGCAAGGCACATCGGGAGCAACCTATATGAAAGCGCATGTTAAGGCAGATTATGTAGAATTCCCGAATATCGATAACGCATACCTTGACCTGCAAGCAGGCAATATCGACGCCGTCGTGCATGACTCACCAAACGTGATGTACTACATCAAGGTTTCAGGTAACGGCAAAATCAAAGCTGCTGGTCAGAATGATAGCGTGTTACCGCAACAATATGGTTTTGCACTACAGAAAAATAGTCCTTACACCGCACAAGTCAATAAAGCTTTAGCAGCACTTAAGGCAGATGGGACTTACGCAAAAATTTATGAAAAATGGTTTGATAAAGCGCCTAAGTAGTCTTGTTGGCCAGCTAAGCTGGCCAACTTTTTTGTCATCCTTAATGGACGCAGTTTATGAATTTTGATTTTACTTATGTGTGGCAAGCAATCCCTATTTTACTACAGGGACTTAAACTCACCCTCTTCATCTCACTGGTTGGATTATGCGGCGGGTTTTTTATTGGGCTAGTTGCCGGTATCGCCCGGGCACTCGGCGGACGTTTCAGTAAAACCCTATCGCTCATTTTTGTTGAACTGATTCGCGGCACGCCGATTATGGTGCAAGTGATGTTTATCTATTTTGCCTTACCGCTGCTATTGCCAATCAGAATAGAACCTATTACCGCAGCGGTCGTCACGATTATGATTAACTCTGGCGCGTATATCGCTGAAATTACCCGTGGTGCGATCCTTTCCATTAATAAAGGATTTAAAGAGGCTGGCCTTGCAATGGGGCTCTCATCGAAGGCGACCCTTTGGCATATTATTATGCCGCTTGCACTTCGCAGAATGATCCCCGCATTAGGAAATCAATGGATTATCAGTATTAAAGACACGTCCTTATTTATCGTTATTGGTGTGGCTGAATTGACTCGCGAAGGGCAAGAAATTATCGCCGGTAACTTCCGCGCATTAGAAGTGTGGACGGCTGTCGCAGTCTTGTACCTAGCAGTTACCCTATGTTTAAGTTTCTTATTGAAGGTCTTAGAGAAAAGGATGCATATCTTATGAATATGGTGGAATTTCAAAATGTCTCTAAGCGATTCGGTAAGACAGAAGTGTTACACGACATCAATCTACAAATTAATAGCGGTGAAGTTGTCGTCATTATCGGCCCTTCTGGCTCAGGAAAATCAACGCTACTACGCTGTATTAATAAGCTCGAAGAGATTAGTTCCGGCACATTGATCGTCGCCGGAATGCATATGACCGATCCACATCTCAATGAGTGTGAGATTCGCCGAGAGGCCGGAATGGTTTTTCAACAATTCCACCTTTTTCCGCACCTGACTGCCTTAGAAAATGTCATGTTCGGCCCGTTGAGAGTCCGCAACAGTAGTAAGCGTGAAGCGAAAAAATTAGCTCTCGACCTGCTTGAGCGCGTTGGATTAGCCAGTCGAGCACATCACTATCCAGCTGAACTCTCAGGCGGGCAGCAGCAGCGTGTTGCCATCGCACGGGCTCTAGCGATCAAGCCTAAAATGATGTTATTCGATGAGCCTACCTCAGCATTGGATCCAGAATTACGCCATGAAGTCTTGCAGGTGATGCAGTCTCTGGCAGAAGAAGGAATGACAATGGTGATTGTGACGCATGAAATCGGCTTCGCTCGGGATGTTGCTTCACGACTAATTTTTATTGATGGTGGCACAATTGCTGAAGATGGTTCACCACGAGAATTACTCAGTGAAGGCCAAGGGTGCGAACGGCTACAAACCTTTTTACGGCACGTTTCGTAGTGTAAACGTTAGGTTCATCAGTCCCTCGTCCCACTGGTAAAGATGGCGAATTTTCGCCATCTTTCTTAATAGATAAAGCCTTAAGCGCCGACGATGGGGCATCCACTATGAAAACGTAACTCAGGATCAGGCGAAGTAATTAGCTGCGCTTCCGCACGTCCAATGGCATTGACTCGTGCAGAAATATCAAAATCGGCAATTTGCTGTGCTAAATTGAGGTAGTCCTGATAATGACGGGCCTCAGAGCGTAACAGTGAGCGGTAAAATTTCGCTAACTCAGTATCTAGATAAGGAGCCAATGCCGCAAAGCGCTCACACGAGCGGGCTTCGATATAGGCCCCACAAATTAGTTTATCCACCAACGTCATCGGTTCATGAGTAGTGACTTCACGCATTAACGACTTGGCATAACGGCTGGCGGTCATTTTTTTATAGGTAATCCCACGCTGCTGCATGATTTCCCATACTTGATAAAAGTGGTGTAACTCTTCTTTAATCAATAACATCATTTTTTCGACTAACTCACCAGCCCAAGAAAATTCCGTCGCCACCGTAATAGGTCGACTCAATCCCTTATGTGCAGCAAGAAAATCTGGATCAGGTAGTTCCCGGTAAACAAACGCCTCGTAAGGCTTTAACCACTCAAGAATAGCTTCACTACTGGGTTTATCGGCAACATATTTACGGATTAGCCAAGTTGCAGTCAACGCTGCCTTTAATTCACAGACAAGATGATCCGTTAATAATAGCGGTAAGTTTTCAGGTTTACGGGCTTCGATAATCCAAGATTCAGGCGTTGAGCAATGTAGGAAGTGTTGGATAGGTTGCAGTAAAATTTGGGTGTTCATAGCATCTTATCGGTCGAGAATAATACAGCAGCGAATGCTGCTGTATTCACATCATTAATGGCGAACACCGTTATCATCTTCATCGATGTCGTGTTCATCACTCTCATCACCATCTTCGTCTTGTGCGTCAGGATCCTCAAAATATGTTCCCCAACCGTCGTAATCAACGTTGTGCTTACCTGCAATCGCAACAAGTTGAACCACTTGTGCATCGATCAGTTCGGCTTTTAACGCTGATTCGCTAATAATATCGACGCACATCACTGTCGTGCCATCTTCAAGCTCTAGCTCTTCAGGCTCAGTCACTTCATAGCCTGCTTTGAACGCGTCAACCGCTGCTTTCTCAAGCGCATCAAAGCTGTCACAAGAAAAGTGGTGTTCAATCGTATAGAGCGCATCTGGATCACTGCCATCTTCCAGTAGCTCTTCGATAATCGCTAACGTATCTTCCCGTTGCTCGGCTAATAACTCTTCATTGGACATACAACACCTCTTTCACAACAGACTATAATTATGATGCTATTTTCCCACACACCGCGTCTTGGCACTACTCCCTAAATCGATAATCATCGAAATAAGTTGAATGTGAATTCTTACTCATATAAATTGAATATCAATTCATAATTAGGGAGTTTGTCATGTCCTCATTGTACCAGCGGTCGATTCTACGATTACTCGATTGTTCACCACAAGAGTTAACTTACCTGCTTGAACTCGCTACACAGTTAAAAAAAGCGAAAAAAGAGGGGAAAGAACAACGTTATCTAGAGGGAAAAAATATCGCGCTGATCTTTGAAAAAGATTCAACACGTACCCGCTGTTCGTTTGAGGTTGCCGCTTATGATCAAGGTGCTCGCGTCACCTATCTCGGCGCGAGTGGTAGCCAAATTGGCCACAAAGAATCCATTAAAGACTCTGCACGAGTTCTCGGCAGGATGTACGATGGCATTCAGTATCGGGGATATGGGCAAACTATTGTCGAAACCTTGGCTGCTCATGCACAAGTCCCTGTCTGGAATGGATTAACCACCGAGTTTCACCCTACCCAACTACTTGCCGATTTACTGACAATGCAAGAACACTTGCCTGATACACCGTGGAATAAGATGAAGTTGGCGTATCTAGGTGATGCGAAAAATAATATGGGTAATACCTTATTAGAAGCCGCTGCACTGACGGGATTACAGTTGGTGATGGTTGCGCCTAAAGCCTGTTGGCCTGAGGCATCACTGGTTGCTGAGTGCCAAGCTCTCGCCACCCAGCATGGCGGGTCGATTACCCTGACCGAGAATGTCGAAGAAGGCGTGAGTGGCGCTGATTTTCTTTATACCGATGTGTGGGTATCAATGGGCGAGCCAAAAGAAGTCTGGGCAGAACGTATTGCACTGTTACGTGATTACCAAGTGAATCAGCAGGTCATCAACGCAACCGGCAATGCTCAAGTCAAATTCCTACACTGCCTGCCAGCCTTTCACGATACTGAGACCGTCGTAGGCAAACAAATTGCTGAGCAATACAACTTACCTGATGGTATTGAAGTCACCGATGCGGTTTTTGAATCCACGCACAGCATTGTCTTTAATCAAGCTGAAAATAGAATGCACAGTATAAAAGCATTGATCGTGGCGACCTTGAGTCAACAAGCCTAATCGCCCTCAATAGAATAGCCTCAAATGAGGCTATTCTTCTAATAGATTTTATGCCAAGCCCTACGACTTAACTTCTTAGTGACTCTTACCCTTAGCATCAATCACTAATAACTTAGATTTCCTGTGCATAAATATCACTAGGAGATCTTTTCGTCATTCACTACCTAGTAATTTTATGCAGAAAAAGTTTATCTAGCAAAAAAAGAGCCATATAAATTATTTTTATCCCATTGAAAATAAAGAGTAATAATAAAAAATATGCGTTAAATCACAAATATAAAACAATGATTTTATCGGTATTAGCGGGTAAATTTTCCTTTAATTTCCAGCCACTTTGAGTAGAGATGAATAATCCTTGCATAAGTCTTGAATAATTGACAGATGACGGGAAATTATCCCCTTACTCTCATTAGACTCTAAGAGAGAAAACGCTATTTACTTGCATAGTTACTCAACTCTTGCATGAAGAAAACCTTCTGTTCTGTGACCTATGTCAGCCCCCCATCGATTACCTCAAAATCCCCGATTTAATGTGATTGAGATCTCTTTTTCTACCGTTTGCGAAACGCATACTCCGCGGCAATGCTCTTACGCCTGCCACGCAGGGGCTTTCCCACCTCATCATTTAGAAGAAGGAATTTCTATGGAACGTCATTATGTTGGTTCGGAAATTGGACAGCTTAGAACCGTTCTCTTGCATCGTCCGCGCTTAAGTCTACAACGTTTAACACCGTCAAACTGCCAAGAGCTCTTATTTGATGATGTCCTTTGCGTTGAACGTGCAGTCGAAGAGCACAATCAGTTCGCACAACTATTACGTGATCAAAATATTAATGTTCTCTTGCTGAGTGAGTTACTGACCGAGACGTTAGAAAATCCACACGCCCGGAAATGGTTACTTGAGGCTCAGCTTTCTGACTACCGATTAGGCCCAACCTTTGCCCAGCCCTTAAGGGAGTGGTTAGGGGAAATGCCTGCCGATGCCCTGTCACGCTATTTAACCGGCGGGCTGACTTGGCAAGAGATCCCTGAATCCCTGATCTTACAGCGTATCACTCCTCAGGCACACTCTCCGTTTATTACTCGACCTCTACCTAATCACTTATTTACACGGGATACTTCCTGCTGGATTTACCAAGGAGTTAGCATTAATCCGATGGCAAAAGCAGCGCGTCAAAGAGAGACCGATAACTTACGTGCTATCTACCGTTGGCATCCATTATTCCAAGGTAATCACTACATCAATTATTACGGTGATGAAGAGCGTCGTTATGATCATGCAACACTGGAAGGTGGTGATGTCTTAGTCATCGGTAATGGTGCGGTATTAATTGGGCTCTCCGAACGTACAACGCTGCAAGGTGTCGAGTTCTTGGCGACCTCTCTTTTCCAACATCATCAAGCGAATAAAATCATCTTGGTTGAACTCCCTAAACATCGCTCTTGTATGCATCTTGATACGGTGATGACCCATCTTGACCATGATACGTTTTCCATTTACCCGGAAGTCATCCAACCTAATATGCCATGCTGGGTACTGACCCCGGATGGGCAGGGAAGTATTACTCATCAGTCACCTCGCCCCTTAGTCAAAATATTAGAAGAGGTGCTAGCGGTCACTGAAATTCGCTTCATCACCACAGGCGGCGATATTTTTGAGTCAGAACGTGAACAGTGGAATGACGCAAATAATGTACTCACCCTACGCCCAGGCGTTGTCGTGGGTTATGACCGTAATTTACGCACCAACGAAAAATACGATAAAGCCGGTATTACCGTATTAACAATTCGTGGTGACGAACTCGGTCGGGGACGCGGCGGAGCTCGCTGTATGAGCTGCCCAATCGAGCGCGATGGTTTAGAAGGAAATCGCTGATGAGCCAAAAACCGATATTAATCGTCGCCCTAGGTGGCAATGCCTTACTGAAACGGGGCCAGCCATTAGAGGCCCATTTACAGCAACAAAATATCGAATTAGCGGCACAACAACTTGCTGCCTTGAGCCAAGATTGGCGGATTGTATTAGTACATGGCAATGGCCCGCAAGTCGGTTTATTAGCCTTACAAAATGAGGCTTACCGCGATACTCGTCCCTATCCACTGGATATTTTAGTCGCTGAAACCCAAGGGATGATTGGTTACCTATTACAGCAAGCATTACAAAATTGTCTACCTGGCCAATCGGTGACCTGTTTATTAACACAAGTATTGACTGATAGCGATGATCCGGCCTATCTCTCACCCAGTAAATATATTGGCCCAATATATTCACGCGAAGCACTACAGCATCTCGACCCTACTTGGCACATCAAAGCAGATGGCGACTACTTTCGACGTGTCGTCGCCTCGCCACAACCGAAAAAAATCCTCGAAGCCTCCGCCATCTTCGATCTACTCCATCATGACCATTTAGTGATTTGTTGTGGCGGTGGTGGAGTGCCGGTCGTCGAACAAGACTCACGCTTACAAGGTATCCCGGCTGTGGTGGATAAGGATTTAGCGGCAGCCTTACTCGCTGAACAGTTGCAAGCTGATGCCTTACTGATTCTTACCGATGCGGATGCCGTCTATATAAATTGGAACACACCTCGACAAACCGCGCTGAGAGATATCACTGCTCGCGAGTTAAAAGCGCTATCTTTCGATAAAGGCTCAATGGGCCCTAAAGTACAAGCCTGCTGTACATTTGTCGAGAAAACACAGGGTATTGCCGCCATTGGCGCTCTTGAGGACGCACTTGATATTTTAAGAGGCCAACAAGGAACTCGTATTCATCCACAGTAAATCATATAGGGAAATAGCGCATGACTCTCTCACTAAAAAACAGGCATTTTTTAAAACTTCTTGATTTCAATGCCAATGAAATTGCCGGCTTAATCGACCTCGCTCGATCACTTAAAGCAGACAAACGCGCGGGCCGTGAGCAACCTAAGCTAATGCATAAAAATATCGCTCTTATTTTTGAAAAGACGTCGACGCGTACACGCTGTGCCTTTGAAGTCGCCGCCTTTGATCAAGGGGCTCAGGTTACTTATCTCGGCCCCTCTGGCTCACAAATCGGCCATAAAGAGACAATGAAAGATACCGCCCGGGTATTAGGCCGAATGTATGACGGGATTGAGTATCGTGGTTTCGGGCAAGATATCGTTGAAGAATTAGCAACCTTTGCTGGTGTGCCCGTTTGGAATGGCCTTACTGACCAATTCCACCCCACACAAATTCTAGCCGATTTAATGACCATGCTGGAATATTCGCCAGGTAAAAAACTGGCAGATATCCGTTTCGCCTATCTCGGTGATGCTAGAAATAATATGGGGAACTCATTGATGGTTGGCGCAGCAATAATGGGAATGGATATTCGCCTTGTTGCACCTCGCGAATATTGGCCTGATGCCGATCTTGTTGCCACATGCCGAGTATTAGCTGAAAAAAGCCATGCAAAAATCACACTGACCGACGATGTAGCACTCGGCGTTAAGGACGTCGATTTTCTCTATACCGATGTGTGGGTCTCAATGGGAGAGGCCGATGAGGCTTGGCAACAACGTATTGGTATCATGCAGCCTTATCAAGTGAACCAGCGAACACTCGATGCTACCGGCAATCCGCAAGTTAAATTCATGCACTGTCTACCGGCCTTCCACAATGCCGAGACGACCGTTGGGAAAAAAATTGAGAAGCAATTTGGACTGACTGGATTGGAAGTAACAGAGGAGGTCTTCGAGTCTGACCACTCTATTGTTTTTGACCAAGCTGAAAACCGTATGCACACCATCAAAGCGGTGATGGTTGCGACACTCGCTGACTAACCTGTAAGGGTGGGGCCGGTGTCCCACCCTGGAGCTCAGTTATGAAAAGCCTTAAATTTCCCTCTGCTTACACCATTCTGTTTGGGTTAATTATTTTCGTTGCACTATTAACATGGGTGATCCCTGCTGGGCAATATCAGCTCGTCGTTAACCCTTTGCTTGGCACTGAAGTCCCCGTTGCTGGCACTTATGCTGTGACGCAATCCCATCCACAAGGTATCGCCGATATTCTACTCGCCCCTATAGATGGTCTTTGGAACCACCGTACGGGTCAAGCGGCAGCTATTGATGTTGCTCTTTTCATCTTAATTATTGGTGGTTTCTTAGGAGTCACCAATAAAACTGGCGCCATTGATGCAGGGATCCAAAGAGTTACCGGTCGCTTAGCAGGGAAAGAAGAGTTCATGATCCCGATTCTGATGGCTCTCTTTGCGTTAGGCGGCACCATTTATGGAATGGCAGAAGAGTCACTCCCTTTTTATTCACTCTTAGTTCCCGTTATGGTTGCTGCCCGTTTTGATCGACTGGTTGCTGCCGCGACGGTATTACTCGGAGCAGGCATAGGAACCTTGGGTTCAACGATTAACCCTTTTGCCACAGTGATCGCGGCAAATGCTGCGGGGATCCCCTTCACTCAAGGAATGGGCCTTCGTATCCTCTTACTCGTCATTTGTTGGTGCCTTGCTGTCGCATGGGTGCTACGTTATGCAATTGCCGTTAGAAAAAATCCCGCAGCCTCTTGCTTGGCATCGCTGCCCGGTGAGAGTCCGATTGAAACCAGCGCGCCCACACACATCCCCTTCACTCGCACACATAAAATTATTCTGATTCTTTTTGCCTGTGCTTTTGCCGTAATGATTTATGGCGTGTCCGCCAAGGGATGGTGGATGGCTGAAATTTCGGCCATGTTTTTAGGGTTTTCAATACTGATTGGTCTTGTCGCACGCATGGGTGAAAGCCTCTTTACCGAAACCTTTATCGAGGGTGCAAAAGAATTACTCGGTGTTGCGTTGATTATTGGTATTGCGAGAGGGATAGTGGTGATGATGGATAACGGTATGATTACACATACTCTACTCCATGCTGCAGAGAGTTTAGTGTCAGGATTGCCTGCATTAATCTTCGTTTTCGTTAGCTGGTGTCTAGAAGCGATCCTCTCTATCCTTGTGCCCTCTTCATCCGGTTTGGCCGTGATGAGTATGCCAATTTTAGCCCCATTGGCAGATTTTGCAGGATTACCGCGTGATTTGATGGTAACCATCTATCAATCAGCCTCAGGGATTATTAATCTCGTCACCCCTACCTCAGGTGTTGTGATGGGTGGATTGGCCATTGCTAAAGTTCCCTATGTGCGTTATCTGCAATGGGTCGCTCCGCTCATGCTGGGATTAATTATCGTCAACCTTCTCTTATTAAGTATTAGTGCTTTGATTTAATTACGTAATTTCCTTCTCATTAGGAGACCACGACATGGAACGTAAAGGTATTACAGAGAAAGAATTACTGAATCTTTGTCAGAGACTGATTACACAAGGTGTTTATACCAATCAAACCGCATTACAACAGGCCTTAGCAAAGCGAGTAGGCAGTATTAGTTTGGCAACGATTTCTCGATTACTGCATCAACTCGGGGTAGTTAAAATTCAAAATGCGCGAGGGCAACGTATTTATGCGATTGATGGGTCACATCAACCCAGTTTGACCCCACAAAAACCCTTGGCTGAAATGGTTCTGGATATCGTGAGTAGTGAAAGTTTTGTCCTAGTACAAACAGCACCCGGGTATAGTCAAGCCATTGCAAGATTGATCGACTGCCAACATGCTGAAGATATTTTAGGCGTCGTAGCGGGAAATGATAATGTCTGGATTGCGCCCAAAGATTGTCAACGCACTCCCCAACTTTGTCGTGGTTTACGCAATTGGCTACTCGACGAAGGAAAAAGTGACGATTAGCTATTTTCCAACCTTGGCTCTCTGCGTATAATATGGGGCATTCAGCTTAGAGAAAAATTGTTATGCTCACCCATACTCGGCCACTACCTGTCTTTTTCCTGCTTTGCAGCGGGAGTAAGCGTTTTGGTTCCCTAAGCTCGTCCATTCAGAAAAAAGCTCCTAATTTAGGGGCTTTTTTTTTGCTATTTCCTAACCATGTCGAGGACGTAATTCATGGCTAACCCCCTTTATGGAAAACATATAATTTCAATTAATGATTTCAGCCGTAGTGAGCTAGAACTGGTATTGAAAACAGCTGCCTACCTAAAAGCAAACCCACAGCCAGAACAATTAAAGCATAAGGTGATTGGTAGCTGTTTTTTTGAAGCCTCAACGCGTACTCGCTTATCATTTGAAACAGCGATCCAACGTTTGGGTGCCTCTGCGGTCGGTTTTGCTGATGGCGGGAACACTTCACTTGGGAAAAAAGGAGAGACGCTGGCTGATACGATATCGGTTATCAGCCAATACGTAGATGCCATTGTTATGAGGCATCCCCAAGAGGGCGCTGCGCGCCTCGCTACCGAGTTTTCCGGTAATATTCCCATTTTGAATGCTGGGGACGGAGCTAATCAGCATCCGACTCAAACGTTGTTAGACCTCTTTACGATTCAAGAAACGCAACAGAGTCTTGATAATTTACATATCGCAATGGTCGGTGATTTGAAATATGGCCGTACCGTACACTCTTTAGCACAAGCCTTGTCTAAATTTTCAGGGAATCACTTTTATTTTATCGCACCACAAGCCTTGGCAATGCCGACTTATATAACCGATATGTTGGAAGAAAGCGGCTGCCCTTGGTCACAACACGAAAGTATCGAAGAGATCGTTCCTAAAGTGGATATTCTCTATATGACTCGCGTCCAAAAAGAGCGTTTAGACCCTTCTGAATATGCCAATATGAAGGCTCAGTTTATCTTACAAGCCTCACATTTAGACGTTGCAAAACCTAATATGAAAGTTTTACATCCGCTACCTCGCGTAGATGAAATTGCCACAGATGTCGATGAAACACCGCATGCATGGTATTTCCAACAGGCGGGAAATGGTATCTATGCGCGACAAGCACTCTTGTCATTGGTCTTAAATAATTCGTTACTCGGAGAGGCGTCATGAATCAAGATAAACTACAAGTTGAAGCCATTAATAATGGTAGTGTTATCGACCATATTCCGGCGCGATTAGGTTTTCGACTATTAACGTTATTTCGCCTCACTGAAACGGATCAGCGTGTCACCATTGGCCTAAATCTCCCAACAAGTGAAGGGCGCACCAAAGATCTAATTAAAATTGAAAACACGTTTCTTACGGCAGATCAGATCAACCAGCTCGCGATTTACGCCCCCAACGCTACGATTAATAAAATCGAAAATTTCAAAGTCGTCGCGAAGTTACGGCCGACACTTCCCGACGAAATCAAGGCCGCTCTGGTATGTCCCAATGCCAACTGTATAAGCCACAATGAACCGGTGAATTCACGTTTTGCCGTAAAAACGCGCCGTAACGACCTCTACTTACGCTGCCATTATTGTGAAAAAGAGTTTTCACGTCAGGCGGTTATCGGACACTGGTAATCAACAGAGGGCTCCCTATAATGGAACTCACTTTACTGTTATCGTCATGAGGAAATAGTATGTCACGTGAAATCAATACTGAGCACGCACCTGCCGCAATCGGGCCTTACGTACAAGCTGTCGATTTGGGACAACTGGTCCTTACATCTGGCCAAATTCCCATCGATCCCAAGACTGGGGAAGTGGCTAAAGATATTGCCGCTCAAACGCGACAATCTTTAGAAAATGTTAGAGCTATCATTGAGCAAGCTGGGTTAGGTGTGAAAAATATCGTGAAAACAACAGTGTTTGTGAAAGATCTGAACGATTTCGCGACGGTTAATGCGACCTATGAACAGTTTTTTACTGAACACCATGCTCCTTTTCCTGCACGGTCCTGCGTAGAAGTTGCACGCCTGCCAAAAGATGTCGGCATTGAAATTGAAGCTATTGCATTGCGTAGTTAAATTAATATCAGGCAGAGGCCATTACTCCGGTCTCTGCCAGTGTAGCTTAGTACCAAAACCTAAACTGTTGTCCGTCATTTTTAATGTATCGAGCCGTAACGCCCAAAGCGGTGCAATTTTTTTCTTCGCTATCGGAAAACGCTGTTGGTAGGCAGCTAAACCTCGTTGATAGTCTTCACCTTCAGCCAACACTATTTCGCCTCGAAACTGTACGCCTTGTAATGTCGATACCGATTCCGTTTGTTCACTGACTGTTCCAACAACTTGCGGCGAAGCCACCATTAAGCGCCCATGACAGGTGCTTGGTTCTGTCATCAACCAAAAACTGATATTCTCGCGGTCTAATGCATAAAAACAGTGGGCCGCCCAACACTCGTCACCACTGTAAGTACAGAGTGTCAGTACATGCTGACGCGCTAAATAGTCAAGACAATGTGTTAACTCATCCATAAGGATCCCCTTGAAATGTATCAGAATACGCCACTACAAGATTACAAACCGCAATGGTCTGTTTATCTTATTCAAACAGCGAAAGGCGCATTCTATACCGGTATCAGCACAGATGTTTTCCGTCGTTTCGGCGAGCATGAACGGGGTCGCGGTGCCAAAGCATTACGGGGTCGAGGTCCGCTAACATTAGTCTTTCAATGTTCTGTCGGTGACCGCGCCGATGCATTACGCCTCGAATACCGGATTAAACAACTGAGTCACTTAAAAAAACTCGAGATAGTTCGTGTGCAGCCCGCTGACATTAGTGAGTGGTTAAAGTAGATACCTCGACATTGGGTAAAGTTAATACCCCCTGCTGTTGCGCGGCAGCATTGTCGTTAAGAGGGTAAACCATCACTTTATCGGTAAGAGTATCGATAGTCAGATTGGCTGCCGGCTGGAAACCTTGCACCTTCAACCATTCAAGGTCTTGATAGCCAACTGCGGCGTGATAACTAAATTCATTTAAGCTATCAAGTCCTTCAAAAAGAAGATCCTTGGCTAAAGAGGTCGAGGTGTAATGTTGTTCAACGGCGATTGCCGAGATAACAACCCAATTTTGCTCTTCACCTTCGACTAATATTGGACTAAACGCCACATAGCCTAATACTCTACCTTCGTCATCAGTCGCCACTACCCCTAAAGTAATCAGCCCCGCCTCACGTAAAACCTGAATATGCTCAGCAAGTTCAGGGCGTTGAAGGCCGTGACGGATGAGCGTATCAATGCCTGTTGCGTCGAGACCAATTTCAGTACGAAGAAGCATAATTTTTCCTCTGCTAAGCGTGAAAATATTGGCAACGGGTAAAAAGAGAGTCGTGACGCCCATCAGTTTACCTTAATAAAAAGTGAGCATAGCATACTCCTTTCTATCAAGGTAATCGCGCAAGGCACTGCCCAGCGACACTAAAAATTGTGAAGCATCAATACAGTGAAATCGAAGTTCGCACAAACTGTGCGTTACGTTTTGCTTGCTATGCGTAGAGTATCACCATCAAAGCCATCCCTTTTAACGAAGGTGTCCTATGTCTGAGAATCGTCCTTTTAAATTATCTGTACTCGATCTTGCCCCCATTCCGCAGATGGGTGACGCGCAAGAGGCATTCAGACGTTCTTTAGCTTTAGCGAAATTTGCAGAGCAATCCGGCTATCATCGTTATTGGTTAGCTGAACATCACAACATGCCCGGTATAGCCAGTGCAGCCACTAGCGTATTGATTGGCTATTTAGCCGCTCACACTCATCATTTACGCTTAGGATCTGGGGGAGTAATGTTACCTAACCACTCACCATTAGTGATCGCCGAGCAGTTTGGCACCTTGGAATCACTGTATCCCGGGCGTATTGATTTAGGTATTGGCCGTGCACCAGGTAGTGATCCCACCACGATGCATGCGTTACGTCGTGATACCTCTGTCCTGCGAGAAGAACATTTTCCAGAGGATGTTCGACAGCTAATAACGTGGTTTGATGCCCCCGCCAATGAGCACTTCAATGTCCAACCCGTTCCCGGTATTGGATTACAGGTACCTATTTGGCTATTGGGTTCCAGTATGTACAGCGCACAACTCGCGGCAAAATTAGGACTTCCCTTTGCGTTTGCCTCTCATTTTGCACCCGATGTGATAAGCCAAGCTATCGCACTTTACCGAGAAGCCTTTGTCCCTTCATCACGCCTATCACATCCTTACGTGATGATTGGCGTAAATATTATTGCGGCTGAGAGTCGCGCTCGAGCGCGCTATTTATTTACATCTCAACAACAGCAATTTATTAATTTACGTCGTGGAGTGCCGGGTAAGTTGCCCGAACCAATAGAAACGATGGACAAAATTTGGACACCAGCAGAAAAATTTGGGGTAGAACGTGCATTAAGTTTGTCACTGGTCGGTGATCTCGCCACGATAATGCATGGACTTGAAACGTTACAACACCAGTACCAAGTTGATGAGATGATCGTTAATGGGCAGATTTACGATAATGATGCGCGGATCTATTCTTATCAACTGGCGATGGAAGCCCATCAAGCCATACACCGATTATCGGCATAAAAAAAGGGAGCCCGATAGGCTCCCTAGATAGTCATCATACGTAATGATTAACGACGCGATTCTTCACGACGTCCACGATGACCTTCACCGCGGTTACCTTCATTACGGTTTCCGCCGCCAAAACGACGTCCACCTTCACGACCCGCACCTGCACCACCATCACGGCCGCCACGTCCAGCGCCGCCACCGTCACGACCGCCACGTCCACGACGTGGTTCGCTCGGTTGAGCATCGCCCATTAGCTGCATGTTCATAGGCTTATTCAGAATACGTGTTTTGGTGAAGTGCTGTAACACTTCGCCAGGCATGCCTTTAGGCAGCTCAATAGTAGAGTGACCATCGAACAATTTGATGTTACCGATGTAACGGCTGCTGATATCACCTTCGTTAGCAATCGCACCCACGATGTGACGGACTTCAACACCATCGTTACGGCCAACTTCAATACGATATAGCAGCATATCACCGACATCACGACGCTCACGACGTGGACGATCTTCACGTGGACCGCTGTCACGGTTACCACGACGATCATCACTACGACGCTCATCACGACGATCGTCACGCTCGCGGAATTCACGACGTGGAGGACGTGGTGCTTCAGCAGGAACGATCAGTGAACGTTCGCCTTGAGCCATTTTCAGTAATGCTGCAGCCAACGTCTCCATATCAAGATCTTCTTGTGGAGAAAGTTTAGTTAACAGACCACGGTAGAGATCTAAATCGCTGCTTTCTAATTGCTGTTGAACACGTGCTGCAAATTTTTCTTGGCGACGAGTACTTAACAATTCAGCGTTAGGTAATTCAACCTCAGGAATGGTCAGTTTCATCGTACGTTCGATATTACGCAGTAAACGACGCTCACGGTTCTCAACGAACAGTAATGCACGACCTGCACGGCCTGCACGGCCAGTACGACCGATACGGTGAACGTAAGACTCCGCATCTAATGGAATGTCATAGTTGACAACCAGGCTGATACGTTCAACATCCAGACCACGCGCAGCAACATCAGTTGCAATCAAGATATCTAAACGGCCATCTTTCAAGCGCTCAAGCGTTTGTTCACGTAGAGCTTGGTTCATATCACCGTTTAATGCTGCACTATTATAACCGCTACGCTCTAACGTCTCAGCGACTTCAAGCGTTGCGTTTTTAGTCCGTACGAAAATAATTGCCGCATCGAAGTCTTCAGCTTCTAAGAAACGCACAAGTGCATCGCTCTTACGACCGTAAGCAGTCCAATAAGATTGGCTGATATCAGGACGCGTTGTTAAGCTCGATTGAATGCGAACTTCTTGCGGGTTGTTCATAAAACGACGCGTAATACGACGAATCGCTTCCGGCATAGTTGCCGAGAACAGTGCAGTTTGATGACCTTCTGGGATCTGCGCCATGATGGTTTCAACGTCTTCGATGAAGCCCATACGTAGCATTTCATCGGCTTCATCAAGGACTAAGCCACGCAGATTAGACAGATCAAGCGTACCGCGTTTTAAGTGATCAAGTAAACGACCAGGGGTACCCACGACAATTTGTGGACCTTGGCGTAATGCGCGTAGCTGTACGTCATAACGTTGGCCACCATAAAGTGCCAGAACGTTAACGCCACGCATATGTTTAGAAAATTCGTTACACGCTTCAGCTACCTGTACCGCTAACTCACGAGTTGGTGCTAACACCAAAATTTGAGGGGCTTTTAAGGTAGGATCGATGTTGTGCAGTAATGGCAGCGAGAATGCTGCAGTTTTACCACTTCCGGTTTGCGCCATACCCAATACATCACGTCCCGCTAATAAGTGTGGGATACACTCAGCTTGGATAGGAGATGGTTTTACGTAACCCAGATCATTCAATGCAGAAAGAATAGATTCGTTTAGGCCAAGATCGGAAAAAGTGGTTTGAATATCAGTCATGTAGTACAAGTGCCTCTTAGATTGCGGCGGCCAGTCTACATAACTCGTCATGAAAACTTTCAGGTCTTTTCATTGATAAGTGTGAACCGGCTCAAATTAGAAGTTTTTGACAAATAAACACTCTCATCGTAAACGATGATGGAAAATAAATTCCTCGGTGAAAAGTTTGTCAGCTATTGCTGGTCAGATTCTGATAAGTCGTCTTGTGCTTGGCCAAGTAGCGCCAGCTCCAACAATGCATATCGGTGCTCAACGAAATTATTTACGTTGTTAGCGACCGTCAGTTTGAATAACGCTTCTGCGCTATCCTTCTCCCCCAGACTTAGGTAATGCTTACCTAAATAGAAGTTGGTTTCACTGAGATGTTCAGCGAGCGAGGTGTTATCCGTAGCATCTGCCTGTAGGCTCTGCATCAGCTGCTTTTCGCTGATTTTTCCCAGGTAGAATTCGACAATTTTCCATCCCCATTGGTCTCTCTTCGCTGCATTGTAACGTTGTTGCAGTGCAGTTTTTGCTTTGTCGGCATCGATTTTCTGTTCTGCCAAGTAAAGCCATAAACTCCGAAAAGGATCATTGGGATCGTCGTGATAAAACGCCAGCAGATCATCTTGCGCTAGCTTATACCGACCACCGTAATAAAAAGCGATGCCGCGGTTAAGATGCGCATAATTGTAAGTTGGATCAAGTTCCAGTACAGAATCAAACGCTTCATAGGCAGCATCATAGTTGCCCGCCTGCGTTAAATAAATGCCTAAATAATTGAAGACTTCGGGCATATCAGGTCTTATGGACAATGCTTGGGAAAAATCGTTCCGCGCAAGTGCCCTCAAACCTAGACTATCATACAACACTCCGCGCTCATATAACAACTGGGCACGTTCATCTTCTGTAAGTGAGCGACTGGCAAGTATTTGTTCCATACGTGCGAGCATCACTTCTTGTTGTAAGGTGGGCTGTAGCGGAACCGCTAATACTTCATCCTTACGCCAATTTGCGTTGCTACATCCAGCCAGCAACAAAGCTGTCGCAATAAAACCCCAGCGTAAATAAGGCTTCATTCTTCCACTCCCAGGTACCAGCATGCGGATGCAGTCAACATTAAGGTGTCTCATTAGCTTGACACCTTAAAAAATAATTCCTGCTTCATCATTGAAGCAGGAGAAATAATAAAGATTACTCTGCGTCTGAGGTCGGCGCTTCGGTAGCTTCATTCGATTCGGTCTGTGGTTTTTCCACAGCTTCTTTCATGCTTAAGCGCACACGGCCTTGGCGGTCGATTTCTAATACTTTAACAGGTACTTCTTGCGCCATTTGTAAGTAATCTGACACTTTCTCTACGCGCTTATCCGCGATTTGAGAAATATGCACTAGACCTTCTTTACCGCCACCGATTGAAACGAATGCTCCGAAATCGACGATACGAGTAACTTTACCTTGATAGATACGGCCAACTTCAATATCTGCAGTGATTTCTTCAATACGACGAATAGCTTCTTTCGCTTTATCGCCATCTGTAGCAGCAATTTTGACGGTACCATCGTCTTCGATTTCGATAGTCGTGCCGGTTTCTTCAGTCAGTGCACGGATCACTGAACCGCCTTTACCGATGACATCCTTAATCTTATCTGGGCTGATACGAATGGTATGGATACGTGGAGCGAACTCTGAGATATCACCACGGTGAGTACCGATCGCTTCTTCCATCACACTCAGAATATGTAAACGAGCGCCTTTCGCTTGGCTGAGGGCCGCTTGCATGATTTCGCGAGTGATACCTTCAATTTTGATATCCATTTGCAGTGCAGTGATACCTTCACGGCTTCCCGCAACTTTAAAGTCCATATCGCCCAGGTGGTCTTCATCACCTAAGATGTCAGACAGCACGACGAAACGCTCATCTTCTTTCACAAGACCCATAGCAATACCGGCTACCGCTGCTTTAATCGGTACCCCTGCATCCATCAGCGCTAACGAAGCACCACATACAGAAGCCATAGAAGAAGAACCGTTAGACTCTGTGATTTCAGATACAACACGCACAGTGTACGGGAATTCATCTTGCTTAGGCATTACTGCTAATACACCGCGTTTCGCTAAACGGCCATGACCGATTTCACGACGCTTAGGTGAACCAACCATCCCGGTTTCGCCCACTGAGTATGGAGGAAAGTTATAGTGGAACAAGAACGCATCGGATTTTTCACCCATCAACTCATCAAGACTCTGTGCATCACGGGCTGTACCTAATGTTGCAGTCACTAACGCTTGAGTTTCACCACGCGTAAACAGCGCTGAACCGTGGGTACGCGGTAGAACACCGGTACGGACATCGAGGCCACGAACCATGTCCTTCTCACGACCATCGATACGCGGTTCACCGTTCAAGACACGGCTACGTACTACGTTTTTCTCAATCGCGTGCAGAATATCGCTGATTTCACCTTCGTCTAGGCTTTCATCTTCTGCTAATAAAGTCGCGGTTGTTTCGCTTTTAATAACGTCAACTTGAGCATAACGCTGTTGTTTTTCAGTAATACGGTAAGCTTCGCTTAAACGACTTTCTGCCAGTGCTACGATACGACTGTTAAGGCTTTCGTTAACAGCTTCTGGCTGCCAATCCCAACGTGGTTTGCCCGCTTTCTCAACCAGTTGCTTGATGTTCTCAATAACAACTTGTTGTTGATCGTGACCGAAGACCACTGCACCTAGCATTTGGTCTTCTGACAGAACTTCAGCTTCAGATTCAACCATCAATACTGCGTTTTCAGTACCCGCTACCACTAAATCTAAGCGGCTGGTCGCCAGCTCGTCAGCCGTTGGGTTTAAAACATATTGATCGTTGATATAACCAACGCGTGCAGCACCAATAGGACCGTTAAATGGGATACCTGACAGCGACAGCGCTGCTGAAGCACCGATCATCGCAACGATGTCAGGGTGTACTTGTGGGTTAACGGAAACAACCGTCGCAATAACCTGTACTTCGTTAACGAAGCCTTCTGGAAATAATGGACGTACCGGACGGTCGATAAGACGAGCAATTAATGTCTCGCCTTCACTTGGACGGCCTTCACGACGGAAGAAGCTGCCTGGAATACGGCCTGCGGCGTAAGTACGCTCTTGGTAGTTAACTGTTAAAGGGAAAAAGTCTTGGCCTGCTTTCGCTTTTTTCTGGCCTACAACAGTAACAAATACACAGGTATCGTCCATGCTGACCATCACTGCGGCGGTGGCTTGACGAGCCATCATACCGGTTTCGATGGTAACGGTATGTTGACCGTATTGGAATTTTTGGATTGTCGGATTAAGCAAAATCTTTTCCTTTATCGAGGAGAGTAAAGCAATTATTAGTGGTTATTAGAGTGGTTTGCATCCTCGCGACTAATGGTAAGGTTCATTATTCATGTTAAGCCCTATCATTAGCCGCGCGAATCGTGCAACTTTTTTTCACTCAATAACAGTATAACACTGTAACGCTCGTTACAAAATGGACAACGAGTATTCAAAAAAAGGGGCCTTGAAGGCCCCTTACACATCTTGTGCGTTCTAATCTTAACATTGATTCTGCATTTTGTATAAATACAAGGCAGTTTCGCGTAAAGATTTTTAACTTAGCGACGCAGACCTAGGCTTGCGATCAGGTCAGTGTAACGCTTAACATCTTTACGCTTCAGGTAATCCAGTAGCTTACGACGTTGTGAAACCATACGCAGCAGACCACGACGGCTGTGGTGATCTTTCTTGTGCTCAGAAAAGTGACCTTGCAGGTGAGTGATTTGCGCGGTTAACAGAGCAACTTGAACTTCAGTTGAACCACTGTCGTTAGCATCACGACCATATTTAGCAACGATCTCAGCTTTAGCTTCTACGCTTAGAGACATAATATACTCCAAATAAATTAAATGAATTCGAGCCGCCGATCTCTAATTCAGCGACTCACTTTTAGCGCAGCCATTCTACTCTGCGCTAGACAAGAGTGCAAATGACTCAGAGAGGAAATTCAACGACCAAGCGTTTTGGTGCAACACGACCTTGATCATCAATTTGTGCCATCCCTAAAAACTTTTCACTCTCAGTCTCAAAAACACGCACTAAACCCTCGATAGGCGCACCAGCGACTTGTACAGCTTGACCTAGTTTGAACCAGTGACTGCTGACTTGCGGTAGGTGGACCATAGGGTAAGCGGCAGCCGGAGTATCCATAGGTAATAGTAATGGATCCAGCTGCGTGGCAGCCGAAGTACCTGCAGATTCCGCCTCAGCAACCCATTGTTGGAGTTGTGCCAAGGTCACCATTTTTTCGGCCGGATAACGGTCAACCTGTAAACGACGCAACATGCTTACATGTGCCCCACAGCCTAACCGCTCACCAAGGTCGTCAATGATGGTACGAATGTAGGTCCCTTTCGAGCAATGGATTTCAAGCTCTAACTCTTCACCTTCCCACCGAATGAACAGTAGCTCATACACAGTAATAGGTCGGGCTTCACGTGGCACAGTAATGCCTTGCCGCGCGTATTCATAGAGCGGACGGCCTTGATATTTTAGCGCAGAAAACATGGTCGGGACTTGCTCTGTATCTCCCCGAAAATGTGCCAATGCTTGGTCGAGTTGTGCTTGGCTAAACTGAATTGGCCGCTCTTCGACAATATTCCCGTCTGCATCTGACGTATCCGTGCGTTGCCCTAAGCGCGCAATCACCCGATATCGCTTATCTGCATCGAGCAAATATTGTGAAAACTTCGTTGCTTCACCGAGGCAGATTGGCAGCATACCCGTAGCCAAAGGATCTAACGCTCCGGTATGCCCCGCTTTATTGGCATTGTAGAGCCGCTTAACTTTTTGTAGGACATCGTTCGACGACATGCCTTGTGGTTTATCCAGCAATAGCACACCGTGGATATCGCGACCGCGACGACGTGGACGACCCATTAGTCCTCCTTATCCTCGCTCTCATCCTTTACATGACGTTCATTATCTTTGTTTACGACACTCGTGACGAGGTTCGACATGCGCATCCCCTCAACTAAGGAGTTGTCATAAAAGAAAGTTAGCTCAGGTACGATACGCAGACGCATCGCTTTACCCAGTAAAGTGCGAATAAAACCAGACGCATCTTGAAGCGCTTTCACGCCTTGCTTCACGGCATCTTCATCTTTATCGTTTAAAAATGTCACAAACACTTTTGCGTAGGCGAGGTCACGAGAAACCTCAACACCTGAAACGGTAACCATCATCCCAACACGGGGATCTTTGATTTCACGTTGAATAATCAGCGCTAATTCTTTTTGTAATTCTTGAGCGACGCGTTGCGAGCGTCCAAATTCTTTTGCCATTTTGTCTTCCTCTCAAACAATTCGGGAGGCCAAAGGCCTCCCAAATACTGCCAGCATAGCTAACAATTAATCGATAGTACGTTTGATTTCAATGATTTCAAAGACTTCGATTTGGTCACCCGCGCGAACATCGTTATAGTTCTTAACGCCGACACCACATTCCATACCGTTACGCACTTCATTGACGTCATCTTTAAAGCGGCGTAATGATTCGAGCTCACCTTCGTAGATAACGATGTTATCACGTAGCACACGGATTGGATTGTGACGCTTGATGATCCCTTCAGTTACCATACAGCCAGCAATCGCACCAAACTTCGGCGATTTAAAGACATCACGAACTTGTGCCAAGCCAATGATTTGCTGTTTGTATTCTGGAGCTAACATACCACTCATCGCCGCTTTAACTTCATCAATCAAGTTATAGATGACGGAGTAGTAACGAAGATCTAAGCTTTCGGTATCAATCACACGGCGTGCTGAGGCATCCGCACGAACGTTAAATCCGACCAGAATTGCATTAGAGGCTGCCGCTAAGGTTGCATCAGTCTCGGTGATTCCACCTACACCTGAACCAACGATTTTCACTTTAACTTCATCCGTAGAGAGTTTCAGTAATGAATCGCTAATCGCTTCGACAGAACCTTGAACGTCCGCTTTCAGGACGATGTTTAATTCAGAAACATCCCCTTCGGTCATGTTAGCAAACATGTTTTCCAGCTTAGACTTCTGCTGACGCGCAAGCTTAACTTCACGGAATTTACCTTGGCGATACAGGGCAACTTCACGCGCTTTCTTCTCGTCACGAACAACAGTCGCTTCATCCCCTGCAGCCGGCACACCCGACATCCCAAGGATTTCGACTGGAATAGATGGACCTGCAGTCAGCACTTCACGACCTAATTCATCGCGCATCGCACGGACGCGACCGTATTCAAAACCACAAAGAACGATATCGCCTTTGTTTAACGTTCCTGCACGGACAAGGACAGTAGCAACCGGGCCACGACCTTTGTCTAGGAAGGATTCGATGACTACACCGCTTGCCATACCATTACGGTTAGCCGTCAGTTCTAATACTTCGGCTTGTAACAGAATTGCTTGCAGTAAATCGTCAATCCCTGTACCTGCTTTCGCTGAGACATTAACGAACATGTTCTCACCGCCCCACTCTTCCGGCACGATACCGAACTGAGTCAGTTCGTTTTTAACACGATCCGGATCAGCTTCAGGCTTATCACATTTGTTTACTGCAACGATAACCGGCACACCAGCCGCTTTCGCATGCTGAACGGCTTCAATAGTTTGTGGCATTACGCCATCGTCAGCCGCAACAACAAGGATAACGATATCGGTCGCTTGTGCGCCCCGTGCACGCATTGCGGTAAACGCGGCGTGTCCTGGAGTATCTAAGAACGTGACCATACCGTTATCAGTTTCAACGTGGTAAGCACCGATGTGCTGAGTAATCCCGCCTGCTTCACCTGAGGCAACACGCGTTGAACGAATGTAGTCCAGTAATGAAGTTTTACCGTGGTCAACGTGACCCATGATCGTCACAACTGGAGCACGAGGTTCTAACTCTGCAGTAGTCCCCGTATCACGGTCGCTCATTACCGCTTCTTCAAGCTCATTTTCACGGCGTAAGATCACTTTATGACCCATTTCTTCCGCAACGAGTTGTGCAGTTTCTTGGTCGATAACTTGGTTAATGGTCGCCATTGCGCCCATTTTCATCATCGCCTTGATAACTTGTGAACCTTTAACGGCCATTTTGTTAGCCAGTTCAGCAACGGTGATAGTTTCACCAATTTGCACATCACGGTTAACGACTTGAGCAGGTTTGTTAAAACCTTGCTGAAGTGAACTTTTACCCCGTTGTTTACCTTTACCACCACGGCCAGCTGCACGCGCTTCTTCGCGGTCAGTTTTGGCTTCAGAGTGTTTATTACCTTTCTTCGCGCGAGGTGCCTTCGCTGTACGGGTACGGCTACGGCCGCCTTCAACTTCGCGGTCATTTTCGTCTTCAGCTTGACGTGCATGCTGTGAAGTGGTGACGTGATAGTCAGTATCCTCTTCAGTCTTCTGACTTGCCTTTTCCCACTCTTCGCCTTTTTCTTCAGCAAGGCGACGAGCTTCTTCGGCAACACGTTGTGCTTCCGCTTCAATTTTACGACGGGCTTCTTCTTCCGCTTTGCGTTTTAGCTCAGCATTTTCAGCTTCGCGACGTGCTTTTTCTGACTGTGCGTCTTTATTCATAGTTTGATTCTGTTGGGTCACTTTATTTGATTCCACCGCCTGACGTTTAGCGGTTTCTTCCGCCTCACGTTTAGCCTTTTCTTCCGCTTGACGCTTCGCTTCTTCAGCTGCTTTTTTGGCTTCTTCAGCTGCTTGCTTAGCCTTTTCTTCCGCTTCACGTTGTGCCTGTGCTTCCGCTTGAGCCTTACGCTCAGCCTCGGCATCTTCTTTCACATAAGTACGTTTTTTGCGGACTTCAATTTGTACCGATTTGCTTTTCCCACCGGTACTCGGGACGTTAAGCGTACTACGGGTTTTACGTTGTAGCGTCAATTTACTTGACGCTGTATTTTTCTGATGAGTACGCAAGGTGTCTTGTTCTTCTTGCGTCACAGAATCATTATCCGATTTACGAATACCCGCATCAGCCAATTGCTGAACTAAGCGATCGACCGGAGTATTCAGTTGTGTTGCTAGCGCTTTTACTGTTACGTCAGTCATGCTTTTCCTTCCTGTGTGTTATGCGTCGTCGCCAAACCAGCAGATATTACGAGCCGCCATAATCAGCGTACCGGCTTTTCCTTCATCCAGTTGTTCAATATCTGCGAGATCGTCAACACCTTGCTCCGCAAGATCTTCCAGGGTGGAAACACCAATAGCGGCCAAGCGTCCAGCTAACTCAGGAGTCATTCCTTCTAAGTTTAACAGGTCTTCTGCAGGAGGTTTAATGGCTCCAGCAGCTGTATCTTGGGCTAAGGTGGTCAACGCATTCTTAGCGCGTTCACGCAAAGCTTCTACCATCTCTTCATCAAGGCCATCAATGTCCAGTAATTCATCAACTGGAATATAAGCTAACTCCTCGAGAGAAGAGAACCCTTCTTCTACTAGCACGGTGGCAAACTCTTCATCAATATCAAGATATTTGGTGAAAGTTGCGATTGCGGCATGCGCTTCCGCTTGGTGCTTAGCTTGTAAATCTTCAACCGTCATCACGTTCAGATCCCAACCACTCAGTTGAGAGGCGAGACGAACGTTTTGGCCGTTACGTCCAATAGCCTGAGCTAATGTACTGGCTTCAACCGCGATATCCATAGTGTGGTTATCTTCATCAACGACAATTGACGAGACATCCGCTGGCGCCATTGCATTGATGACGAACTGCGCTGGGTTATCATCCCACAGTACGATATCAATACGCTCACCGCCTAATTCACTTGAAACGGCTTGTACACGTGCACCGCGCATCCCTACACAAGCGCCAACTGGATCAATACGCTTGTCATTGGTTTTTACTGCAATTTTCGCCCGAGATCCCGGATCACGTGCAGCACCTTTAATTTCGATGACTTCTTCACCAATTTCAGGTACTTCAATGCGGAACAATTCAACCAACATTTCTGGTTTAGAGCGAGTAACAAACAGCTGGGCACCACGTGCTTCTGGACGTACCGCATATAATACACCGCGGATTCTATCGCCAGCACGGAAGTTTTCACGTGGCAGCATATCTTCACGTAAGATCACCGCTTCTGCATTATTACCCAAATCAAGGATAATATTATCGCGATTCACTTTCTTGACAATCGAGGTGATAATTTCACCTTGTTGCTCACGAAATTGGTCAACAACTAATGCACGCTCCGCTTCACGGACTTTTTGAACAATAACTTGTTTCGCCGTTTGTGTAGTGATGCGGTCAAAAGTTACCGATTCAATTTGGTCTTCGACATATTCACCAAGCTGCAGGCTTTCATCTTCAAAACGTGCCGCATCAAGCGTAATTTCGCGCGTTGGCATCGTGACTTCATCAACAATCACCCAACGACGGAAGGTATCAAAGTCACCGCTTTTACGATCAATCTCGACGCGAACTTCAATTTCTTGCTCATACTTCTTCTTAGTTGCCGTCGCCAACGCGCTTTCTAACGCTTCAAAAATTTTCTCACGCGGCAGGGCTTTTTCATTTGAAACGGCTTCTACAACCGCTAAAATTTCTTTATTCATCCTGGTTAGCCTCAATCAGAACGTTTAAAAACGGGGGATAATGTTTGCTTTCTGAATATTGCTCAGTGCAAACACTTCGTCTTTGCCATCAACAGACAATGTGACCATCTCACCTTCAATAGATTTGATAGTGCCTTGCCATTTGCGACGATTTTGTACAGCGATACGTAATACCACACTGACATCTTGGCCAGTAAAACGTTCGTAATGCGCTGCGGTAAATAAGGGTCGATCCAGCCCTGGGGAAGACACTTCAAGGTGATAAGCCACAGTAATCGGATCTTCAACATCCATGACAGCACTCACTTGATGACTGACATCGGCACAGTCATCAACATTGATACCATTTTCGCTATCAATATAGATACGAAGCGTAGAGGTGCGAGCCCGCACAAACTCTATACCGACCAATTCATAACCCAGTGCTTCAACTGGTGCTGTAATCAACTCTGTTAATTTTTGTTCTAACGTGGACAAAGCCACCCCCAAGACATAAAAAAAGGGCTAACGCCCAGTATAACAACGCTTTTCTGATAATAAAAAACCCCGAAAAATCGGGGTTTTAATCAGAATCCTGTATGGGCCTGTCAAAGACAGGAGCCATTTTCGATAGACATTTTTCTAAAACCCGTTGCAATGCGACGTCGATTTGGAAAAAAAACTAAGAAAATGGTTGCGGGGGCCGGATTTGAACCGACGACCTTCGGGTTATGAGCCCGACGAGCTACCAGGCTGCTCCACCCCGCGTCCGAAAAACAGCTCAATATTACGCCTAGAAAAGAACAAAAGCAAATTTAACTGATGGCCGCATCGAGGAAAATGCACGTTTCTTGATAAAAGACGAAGTGTAGGCAAAACTGCCAAGTTGATATTAAATTTATAAGAAAAAGAAAAATAATTAATCCATTAATAAATAGTTAGATTCATTAATCATTCATTTCCCATCCGGTTATTACCATAAAATTATATTATTAAAACTCAATAATTGATAATCATTAAAAATATTAATTACGATCATTGAAATTTAAAAAATAATAAGACAATTTCTCTTCGTTTATCTCTCGTTTAAAAGAAAACAAACACTCTACTATCACCATCGCTCATTCAATAATATAAAAATAATCATGTAGCGAATGAATAATACCACTCTACATTTCAAGGAAGATTTATGCGTGATTATTTACCGTTCGCGAAACCAACATTCGACGAAATGGAATTACTCGCTGTTAAAGAAGTGCTTGATTCCGGTTGGATCACCACTGGACCTAAAAATAACGAGTTAGAGGCGGTTTTTCGTCATTATACCGGTAATCAACATGCGATTTCCGTTAATTCTGCCACAGCAGGAATGCATGTCACTTTATTGGCCCTTGGAATAGGAAAAGGGGACGAAGTGATTACGCCCTCTTTTACTTGGGTTTCTACCCTTAATATGATCGAAATGGTCGGTGCTACCCCGATTATGATTGATATTGACCGTGAGACATTAATGGTCACCCCTCAGGCGATTGAAGCGGCTATCACTCCGCAAACTAAAGCTATTATCCCGGTACATTTCGCTGGTGTACCCGTTGACTTATCGCCTATTTATGCACTCGGCAAGCGCTATCAGATTCCTATTATTGAAGATGCCGCCCATGCCTTGGGCAGTGAATATCAGCAGCAACGGATTGGCAAACAGGGCACCGCAATCTTCTCCTTTCACGCGATTAAAAATATTACCTGCGGAGAAGGTGGGATGATCGTCACCGACGATGATGAATTGGCTGAACGAGTAAGAAGTTTAAAATTCCATGGTTTACGTCTTGAACCGTCAACCCCTACTCGGTTAGGGCGATCTCCATTCGCTGAAGTTATACAACCCGGTCTTAAATATAATCTCACCGACATCAATGCAGCAATTGCAATCGTACAGATGCAGAAACTTGCCGCTTTTAATCAACAACGTCAATGGTTAGCCAAACAGTACCTGACATTATTGCAGGATTTACCACTGCTCCCTCTCCAACAACCAGTATGGCAACACACCCATGCTTGGCATCTGTTCATTGTTCGCATTGATAAGCAACTCTGTGGTCTCGACCGCGATACTTTACTGACTAAACTACACTTACGTGGAATTGGTAGTGGCCTTCACTTTCGAGCCGCACATACCCATGCTTTCTACCGTCAAAAATATCCTCACCTTTCTCTACCCCATAGTGAGTGGAACAGTGATTCTGTCTGTTCACTCCCCTTGTTTCCAGCAATGACACAAGATGATGTTCTCTTGGTAAGTAACGTACTTCGCGATACCTTAAGGTAATACTATGTCAACTCATTCCCCACTACACCTCATATCCGTGGTCATCCCTGTATATAATGAGGAGCTATGCCTAGAAGAGTTAATTGCTCGTACGGTAGCTGTATGCAAAGGCCTGGATTATTCGTACGAGATTATTATGGTCGACGATGGCAGTCACGACCGTTCCGCACAGCTCCTTAGCGAAGCCGCTTGTAAAAGTGAAAACATCATTACTGCGGTTTTCCTAAATCGTAATTATGGGCAACACTCGGCATTAATGGCTGGTTTTAGTCAAGCAAAGGGCGACCTGATCATTACTCTTGATGCAGATTTACAAAACCCTCCGGAAGAGATCCCTCGTTTGGTCAAAAAGGCAGCAGAAGGTTATGACGTCGTCGGAACAGTGCGTAAAAATCGTCAAGACAGCCGCTTTCGTAAAACGGCTTCTCGAATAATTAATCACTTAATTCAGCGATCGACCGGTCAACAGATGGGAGATTATGGCTGTATGTTACGGGCTTATCGGCGCCATATTATTGATGCTATGATGAGCTGCCACGAAAGAAGTACCTTTATCCCACTGCTTGCTAACACCTTCGCACGCCGCGTTATTGAAATTCCCGTGAAGCATGCAGAGCGTGAATTTGGGCAATCTAAGTACAACACCATGCGGCTCATTAATCTAATGTTCGATTTAGTGACCTGCATAACTACAACCCCCTTACGACTGCTCAGTATTTTTGGTGGCATCATCGCATTGATGGGTTTCCTCTGTTCTCTTTTCTTGATCGTTATGCGACTCATTATCGGCCCACAATGGTCAGCCGAAGGTGTATTTATCTTATTCGCACTGCTTTTTATTTTTATTGGTGCTCAATTTATTGGAATGGGCTTGCTCGGCGAATATATCGGTCGAATTTATAATGATGTCAGAGCTAGGCCCCGTTATTTTATCCAAAAGACGATAAAATCAAATAAGAAATAATAAATAAAGGAATATTATTAATGAAAGCTATCGTATTTGCTTATCACGATATTGGTTGCACAGGGATTCGTTCTTTACTCGACACCGGCATTTCTATAGACGCAATATTTACACATACTAATAATCAGAATGAAAATATCTTTTTTGATTCTGTCGCTCAGTTAGCAGCAACACATGGAATTCCAGTTTATGCACCTGAAAATATTAACCATCCCTTATGGATTGAAAAAATAACGCAATATAAGGCTGATGTAATATTTTCTTTTTATTATCGCCAACTGCTCGCACAAGAAATCATTGATAGTGTCCCTTGCGGAGCATTCAATCTACATGGATCGTTACTTCCTCAGTATCGCGGCTGTGCACCACTCAATTGGGCCATCGCGAACGGTGAAAAAGAAACGGGGATAACCCTACATCGCATGGTCAAACGTGCCGATGCTGGAGAAATCATTGCACAATATCCGATTAAGATTGATGACGAGGATAATGCATTAACTCTGCACCGTAAAATGTGTGATGTTGCGAGGGTACTTTTACAAGAAACGTTACCGCTTATTATTCAAGGAAACTATACCGCTTACCCGCAAGATGAGACGCAAGCCACTTATTATCAACACCGAAATCCCCAAGATGGGCGGCTCAACTGGTTTCAATCTGCTGAACAATTACATAATCTGGTTAGGGCAGTTACCCAACCTTGGCCCGGTGCGTTCAGTTATGTGGGAAATAACCCATTAGTAGTTTGGCAATCGGCTATCTATCCGTGTCAGCATGGTAAAAAGCCAGGAACAGTTTTATCCCTTTCACCCTTACGTATTGCCTGTCAGGAAAATGCGCTAGAGATTATTACTGGCCAGACACCACAAGGCCTCTATATGCAAGGCGTCCAGCTTGCAGAGCATTTAGGATTAGTCGTTGGCTCATGTTTACAACTCGCTCCCACTGAACGGAAAAAAAGACGGCGAAAAGTACTGATTTTGGGGGTAAATGGCTTTATCGGAAACCATCTGACCGAGCGACTATTGGCTGCGGGCGATTACGATGTCTATGGCTTAGATATCAGCTCGGAAGCAATAGCACGTTTTCTTAACTCCCCTCATTTTCATTTTGTGGAAGGTGATATCAGTATCCACTCAGAATGGATTGAATACCATATCAAGAAATGTGACATTATTTTGCCTTTAGTCGCCATTGCAACACCTATCGAATATACCCGTAACCCACTACGGGTTTTTGAGCTCGATTTTGAAGAAAATTTAAAAATCATTCGTGACTGTGTCAGGTATCAGAAAAGAGTCATTTTTCCTTCGACCTCAGAAGTTTATGGGATGTGCACCGACGATGAATTCAATGAAAACCATTCCTCTCTCATTGTCGGCCCGATACATAAACAACGCTGGATATATTCCGTATCAAAACAATTACTCGACCGAATCATTTGGGCCTACGGTGATAAGCAAGGGCTGCAATTTACGCTATTTAGACCCTTTAACTGGATGGGGCCACGTTTAGATAGTCTTGATGCAGCACGCATCGGCAGTTCGCGCGCCATTACACAATTAATTCTTAATTTAGTCGAAGGTACACCGATTAAATTAATTGAAGGCGGGCAACAAAAACGCTGTTTTACCGATATCGAAGATGGTATTTCTGCACTATTTCGTATTATTGAGAACAACGACCATGCCTGTGATGGCAAAATCATCAATATTGGTAATCCGAATAATGAAGTCAGTATACGCCAACTTGCCGAGATGCTCTTAGCTAGCTTTGAAAAGCACCCTTTACGCCATCACTTTCCGCCGTTTGCTGGATTCAAAGCAATTGAAAGTCGCCAGTATTACGGCGAAGGTTACCAAGATGTCGAACATCGTAAACCAAGTATCACTAACGCAAAACGTTACCTTGATTGGCAACCGACGATTGCTATAGAACAAACTATCGAACGTACCCTTGATTTTTTCCTTCGTTCAATTGTGCCTAATGATGATGAAAAATAATGTAAAGCGCGTAGGGTTACGAATCGATGTCGATACCTTACGCGGAACACGCTACGGTGTTCCAGCCCTCCTTAAGGATTTATCCCAGTACCACTGCAAAGCGAGCTTCTTCTTCAGTGTTGGCCCAGATAATATGGGCCGACACCTTTGGCGCTTGATCAGACCGGCTTTCCTAGCAAAAATGATCCGTTCTCGCGCAGCCTCGCTATATGGGTGGGATATTCTGTTAGCAGGAACCTGCTGGCCGGGTAAAAAAATCGGTCAAGAATGTGAAGCCATTATTCGTGCAGCCGCCAATAAGCATGAGGTTGGCTTGCACGCTTGGGATCACTACGCTTGGCAAACCCATATCGATACCTGGAGTGAAGAACAGTTACACGAGCAATTCACCCTAGGCCTTAACGAACTTTCGCGTATTATTGACCGCCCTGTCGAGTGTTCAGCTGCCCCTGGATGGCGAGCTGACCAGCAAGTCATTGAGAGTCAACAACGTTTTGGATTACGCTACCAGAGCGATTGCCGGGGTGTCGGCTTATTTAGACCCCAATATTTATCTTCAGATATCAGCACAATACAAATTCCTGTTACCTTGCCAACATGGGATGAAGTAGTGGGTCGAACACTGTCCGCCTCAGCGTTTAATCGCTATTTATTAGATACTATTCATCGTGCGGGCGGAAACCCCGTTTATACCATCCATGCAGAGGTCGAAGGGCTTGTTGCATCAACATATTTTAAACAGTTATTACAACTAGCTACCGAAGAAGGTATTGAGTTTTGTCCTCTGGGTGAACTGATTCCCGACGATATCACACAGTTACCTTTAGGAACTATTGTTCGTCAATCTCTCCCCGGGCGAGAAGGCTGGGTGGGTCATCAGCAACTAAGGGAACAATGTTCGTGAGCCGCTACCGTTCATCACTCATTATTATTTTTGCCTTAGTGATCATCTATTATTTTATTCCTATCAATGGTCGATTACTCTGGCAACCCGATGAAACACGCTATGCTGAAATTAGTCGTGAAATGTTAGCCACAGGACAATGGGCCGTCCCTCATTTTCTCGACATTCGTTATTTTGAGAAACCCGTAATGGGGTATTGGATCAATAGCATTGGGCAATGGTTATTTGGCGAAAGTCATTTTGCCGTTAGGTTCGGAGCTATCGCTTCAACATTGCTAACAACATTCCTTTGTGCTTATTTTGCATGGACTTTGTGGCGTAACCGCCTGATTGCTTATTTAACAGCCGTGATTCATTTGAGTCTATTTCTCGTCTACGGTGTCGGGACTTATGCCGTATTGGATCCTATCGTTTCACTCTGGCTGGTAGGTGCGATGGTGAGCTTCTGGTTTGCCCACAACGCCCCGTGTCGACGCGATAAACTATTTTACTATGTTTGTTTAGGGGTCTGCTGTGGACTGGGTGTGATGACCAAGGGCTTTATTGCGCTAGCACTCCCCGTAGTCAGTATTATGCCTTGGTTATTCATTACATCACGGCGTAGAGAGATCATTGTTTACAGCTTTATATCGATGATCAGCTGTTTATTAACTCTGCTCCCTTGGAGCTTAATTATTGCCCGGCAAGAGCCTGATTTTTGGAACTATTTCTTTTGGGTAGAGCATATTCAACGCTTTGCCCAAAGTAATGCACAACACAATGCTCCTTTCTGGTATTACTTGCCGTGGTTAATTGCCGGTTCACTTCCTTGGCTAGGACTGGTACCGGGTGCGTTATATCAGGGATGGCAAGATCGTCAAAAAACAGGCGGCTATCTATTAGCCTGGGCCTTAATGCCATTGCTCTTTTTTAGCTTGGCGAATGGGAAATTACTGACATACATACTGCCCTGTTTTGCACCATTGTCGCTACTTATTGCACGCTATCTGTATGACAGTTTAGAAAAAAAATGTTCCATTTTGCGTATAAATGCTTGGATAAACCTCATTTTTGCCAGCATCATGATCATTGCGATCATTATTGTATCCCCTTGGGGGCCTCTGAATAAGCCACTTTGGCTGCTCTCTGAGCCCTCAAAACCGCTGTTGGCTATGCTTGCCTTTGCATTCTGGTGGCTCTGCGCCTATCTAGCTCTCAATATTACTCAATGCTACTGGCAACTGATTGCTAGCTGCTTAATTGGTATAGCCCTAACGTTTGGTTCGGTCATACCGACGAAAATCTTACTAACAAAATCCCCAGAGTTTTTTCTCAAACCTCATCTTATAACGCTACGTACCAGTCAGTTTGTTTTAAGTAATGATGTGGGGATGGCTGCAGGTATCGCATGGCAACTACAGCGGAGTGACGTGATGATGCTCAATAATCACGGTGAATTAAGCTACGGGCTCAACTATGCTGACGCACAACATAAATATGTATCTTTGGCACAATTTCCAGAATGGCTTACTCAGCATCGACAAACAGGAACAATCTCGCTTTTCCTTAAATTAGAAAATACAAAAACGCTTCCCGCACTTCCACCTGCTGATCGTTACGTACAACAGGGTAAAGTGATCTTAATTCAGTATTTTCCACAATGAAGGTTTGGGGGTTATTACTATTAACGAGTGTACTGAGCGGCATGGCACAATTGTGTCAAAAACAAGCAGCCATGAACCATCATGTTCACTCACCAAGTTACCATTTTTACCTTTGGATGCTTGTCGCATTAGGGCTACTCGCTATCGCCATGTTGTGCTGGCTATGCGTATTATCTGTACTTCCGGTTGGTATAGCCTATCCCTTATTAAGTCTTAATTATTTATGGGTCGCCTTACTCTCTCGCTTGCTATGGCATGACAGGATCACTCCGCGACAATGGTTAGGCATATTGCTCATCATCGTCGGAACAGTGTTATTAGGAGCGACATATTGAAAAAGTATTACTGGATAATTGCCAGTATTGGATTAGTCACGCTTGCCCAGATTTTACTACGTCTAGCTGCCTACCGTAGTGGTATTACGCTACTATCGCCCACATGGCTTTTCAGTGGGAAAATAGAAACACTCTATCTATTATTAGGCTTGGGTTGCTATTTTTTATCCGTATTCAGTTGGACGCAAGCATTACGTTCCCTCCCCCTCTCCCAAGCTTACCCCTTACTGAGTATTAGTTACATATTGGTATGGGCTTCTTCTTTTTTGCTCCCAGAAGAACAAAAAGAATTAAGTTGGCAGTCGCTTTTAGGCTTAGGATTAATTGTCGCGGGTGTTTACTTCATCGTGGGGACAAAAAGGAATAATCACTGATCCGCTCATTGTTATATCTTGGGGTAACCTAGCAAAGCATGAAGAGGTTGCGATTATTGAGGGTGTCATTACAAATCCGGTATTGATGGCACTCATTACCCTTTTTTTCTCAAAAACAAAAAAAGACGCTAATTTAGCGTCTTTTTTCTCAATATTTGGTACCGAGGACGGGACTTGAACCCGTAAGCCCTATTGGGCACTACCACCTCAAGGTAGCGTGTCTACCAATTCCACCACCACGGCACTGCTGATACTTGCAATCAGTTTGGCGTTACTGCGGGATATCACTTGCTGGCGAAGAGGTTTTCGCTGGCTGTTGAGTTTGCTCAGACTTTGCTGGTGCACTCAAATTATCCCACTCACTGCCTTTATGTGTTTTATTACTGTTTAGATTACCAAGCACCAGGCTAATAATGAAAAACAGCGCAGCAAGAATACCGGTCATACGTGTCAGGAAATTACCTGAACCGCTTGAACCAAATAATGTTCCAGAGGCACCTGCACCGAAAGATGCTCCCATATCAGCGCCTTTACCTTGCTGTAGCATCACCATAGCGATTAACGCAACAGCGACCAGCAGGAAAATAACTAAAAGAGCTTCGTACATAATTAACCTGTTTCCTTGTACATAATCGTACATTTAAAACGCATCTACCTTCATAGAGAAAGAACTCCCCTGAAGTGGATGTGAATACTAACCAAAGGCAACGGACTCTGCAAGTGCAATTTACGTTGCGGTATTTGATCGCGGAAAAAAACAGCAGCTTACGGTAGTACAGATCAAAAATAGCGATAACTGAAGAGATCACACAGCCTTCAGCGACGCTAAAAAAATGAAAAGTCACCACCACTCTCTTCGCACCGCAGACTATAAGCGCTCGACAATATCCGCAATCCCTTGGGCCAAAGCAGTTACTTCGTCTTTATTGGCGCCTTCTACCATGACGCGAATCAAAGGTTCAGTTCCCGATTTACGTAATAAAACCCGACCACGGCCGGCTAACTGTTGCTCAGCTTGATGCAATGCGGCAGTTACGTCTGGGTGTTGTAGTGGATCACTGCCCGCCGAGAAGCGAACGTTGACAAGAACTTGTGGTAGGAGCTTCATTCCACTACAGAGATCATGTAACGATAGTTTATTTCCAACCACGGCGGCGAGCACTTGTAGTCCAGCAATAATGCCATCACCCGTTGTGGTTTTATCAAGCAAGATCACATGTCCAGAATTCTCTGCCCCAACAAACCAGCATTGCTCTTTAAGTTTTTCTAATACATAGCGGTCGCCGACTTTTGCACGTTCAAAAGGAATACCAAGTTGTTTCAGCGCCAGCTCAAGACCCATATTACTCATCAAGGTCCCTACAACGCCCCCACGAAGATTACCTTGGCGTAAGCGTTCGCGTGCGATGATATAAAGAATTTGATCGCCGTCTACGGTATTACCAAGGTGGTCAACCATCATAATACGATCGCCATCACCGTCGAGTGCTATTCCTAAATCGGCCTTTTCGGCCAAAACACGTTGCTGAAGTAACCGTAAGTCAGTTGCCCCACACTCTTTATTGATGTTCATACCATCTGGTGAAACACCAATGGTAATCACGTCAGCACCGAGCTCACGCAAAACATTCGGCGCGATGTGATACGTTGCACCATGCGCGCAATCGACAACAATTTTTAAACTATTTAAACTCAGCTCACTCGGAAACGAACCTTTGCAAAACTCAATATATCGCCCCGCGGCATCCACAATCCGACTCGCTCGACCGAGTTCTGCAGAGGGTACACAGGTGATAACTTTTTCCATTTCGGCTTCAATAGCGGCTTCCACTTCATCGGGGAGTTTCGTCCCTTCGGTAGTGAAAAACTTAATGCCATTATCATCAAAGGGATTATGCGAGGCCGAAATCACAACACCTGCTTCTGCACGGAATGTCCGTGTTAAATAGGCAATAGCAGGTGTCGGCATTGGGCCTGTAAAAGCGGCGGATAATCCGGCCGCTGCCAGTCCAGCTTCCAGTGCAGATTCCAACATGTATCCGGATATACGGGTATCTTTACCAATAATGACCTTTTTAGATCCTTGCCCAGCAAGTACCTTTCCAGCCGCCCAGCCTAATTTTAAAACAAAATCAGGGGTAATCGGTGTTTCACCAACTTTACCGCGAATACCATCGGTACCAAAATATTTACGTTCACTCATGGATTATCCTTTTGCTCTGAGAGTCGCTTCAACCACGCGTATCGCTTCAACGCTTTCTTTAACATCATGCACTCTAATGATTTGTGCTCCCTGCATTGCGGCGATGACTGCACAGGCCAGACTACCACTCAACCGCTGTGTTGGCCCCACATTAAGGAGTTGACCAATCATAGACTTTCGAGACATTCCTACTAACAATGGTAAATCAAAATGATGAAAATGCCCCAGCTTAGCGAGTAATTCGTAGTTATGCTGTAGTGTTTTGCCAAAACCAAAACCGGGATCGATTAATAGGTTCTCTCGACGAATACCCGCTGCGATACAATTTTCAATCTCAGTGGAGAGGAAGCTATCCACGTCTTCGATAATGTGTTGGTAATTAGGATTATGTTGCATCGATTTAGGTTCACCCTGCATATGCATCAAGCAAACGGGTAGATCGACCTGTGCAGCGGCATCACGGGCACCGGGCTCGCTTAACGAGCGAATATCATTAATCAAATGTGCGCCCGCGGCGGCGGCGGCACGGATGACCTCCGGTTTTGAGGTATCGACTGAGATCCAGACTTCAAAACGCTGGGCGAGAGCCTCAACGACAGGAATAACACGTGCCAACTCCTCATCCACAGTAACCTCGTCGGCGCCCGGTCGAGTAGATTCTCCACCAATATCGAGAATAGTCGCCCCAGCAATAACCATTTGATTGGCATGAGTAATAGCATCAATTAACGTCTTATGACGGCCGCCATCAGAGAAAGAGTCAGGAGTCATATTTAAGATCCCCATTATATGGGGAAAGGAGAGATCAAGTTCGCTCCCTCTGGCACGCAATTTCATTCAATTTCCTCTTTTACTCTATCGATGCAAAAAAAAACCCCGCATTAGCGGGGTTTTATTGTAGCGCGAACTGACACTACATATCGAATGATTCAGACACTACATTGGATTGCCGGGATCATTATTCTCTGGGGCATCAACTGGTCGAGCCGCTTGCGGTGGCGCAACAGACTCTTCCTCTTTCACTGCTGGTTCCGTCCATCCTGCTGGAGCACGAACTTCTCTGCGTGCCATCAAATCATCGATTTGCGGTGCATCAATAGTTTCGTATTTCATCAGTGCATCTTTCATTGTATGAAGAATGTCGATGTTCTCATTAAGCAGTTGGCGAGCCCGCTGGTAGTTACTATCAATCAAATGTTTAATTTCTTGATCGATAATCCGCGCAGTTTCGTCAGACATATGCTTCGCTTTCGCCACTGAACGGCCGAGGAATACTTCACCTTCTTCTTCCGCGTACAGTAGAGGTCCCAATTTCTCAGAGAAACCCCATTGCGTGACCATATTGCGTGCAAGGTTTGTCGCTACTTTAATGTCATTTGAAGCACCAGTAGAGACTTTCTCTGAACCATAGATAATCTCTTCAGCCAACCGTCCGCCATAAAGCGTCGAAATTTGACTCTCCAATTTCTGGCGGCTAGCACTGATCGCATCCCCTTCAGGTAAGAAGAAGGTGACACCTAAGGCACGACCACGAGGAATAATCGTGACCTTATGCACAGGGTCATGCTCCGGCACTAAGCGACCAATGATGGCATGTCCTGCTTCGTGGTAAGCGGTAGACTCTTTTTGGGCTTCTGTCATCACCATTGAGCGACGTTCTGCACCCATCATGATTTTGTCTTTCGCTTTTTCAAATTCAACCATCGACACAACACGTTGGTTACTGCGTGCAGCAAATAGCGCGGCTTCATTGACTAAGTTTGCTAGATCAGCACCAGAGAAACCTGGCGTGCCTCGAGCAATAATCGCGGCATCAATATCTGTTGCCAGAGGAACACGACGCATATGAACTTTAAGGATCTGCTCACGGCCACGTACATCAGGAAGTCCAACAACGACTTGACGGTCAAAACGGCCAGGACGCAACAATGCAGGATCGAGTACGTCAGGACGGTTAGTCGCCGCAATAACGATAATTCCTTCATTCCCTTCAAAGCCATCCATCTCAACCAGCATTTGGTTTAGTGTTTGCTCACGTTCATCGTGACCGCCCCCTAACCCTGCTCCACGTTGACGGCCAACCGCATCAATCTCATCGATAAAGATGATACAAGGTGCTGATTTTTTCGCCTGTTCAAACATATCACGAACACGTGAAGCCCCAACACCGACGAACATTTCGACGAAGTCTGAGCCCGAGATAGTGAAGAAAGGAACTTTGGCTTCTCCCGCAATTGCCTTGGCCAGTAATGTCTTACCAGTACCAGGAGGACCAACCATCAGTACGCCTTTAGGAATTTTCCCGCCCAGCTTTTGGAAACGCGAAGGCTCACGGAGATACTCAACCAGCTCACTGACTTCTTCTTTCGCTTCATCACAACCTGCAACGTCAGCAAAAGTGGTTTTAATTTGATCTTCCGTCAACATGCGCGCCTTGCTTTTACCGAAAGACATGGCACCTTTGCCACCGCCTCCCTGCATCTGACGCATAAAGAAGATCCATACACCAATCAGCAACAGCATCGGGAACCAAGAGATAAAGATAGAGGTCAACAAACTTTGACCTTCAGGTGGCTCACCTACAACTTTTACCTTTTTAGATAAAAGATTTTGCAGTAATTGTGGATCATTGACAGGAATATACGTGGTGTATTTATTGCTATCGTTTGTGGTTACGTTAATCTCACGCCCATTAATACGCGCCTCGCGAATCTGATTTTGATTCACTTCTGTCACGAAAGTTGAATAATCAACTTTCTTGCCATTTGACTCGCTGGGCCCAAAGCTTTGGAACACAGTCATTAGCACTACAGCTATAACTAACCAAAGAATTAGGTTTTTCGCCATGTCACTCAAGGGATTAACCTCTTATTTACAACGATGTTAACAGAAAGCGTAGGGAGCTATACTTTGCGCCCAGTCGCTACAATGTATACTTCGCGAGAACGTGAACGCGAAGCATCTGGCTTACGAACTTTGACTTTCGTAAATAGGGAGCGAATTTCGCGTAGGTACTCATCAAACCCATCTCCCTGAAACACCTTTACAACAAAACTACCACCTGGCGCCAAAACATCGCGACACATTTCAAGTGCGAGTTCTACGAGGTACATCGCGCGAGGAATATCCACCGCAGGAGTGCCACTCATATTCGGTGCCATATCTGACATTACTACCTGCACCTTACCGTCACCCACACGATCGAGCAACGCTTTTAGTACAGCTTCTTCACGGAAGTCACCTTGAAGAAAGTCTACACCAACAATCGGATCCATAGGTAATATATCACATGCGATAATTCGGCCTGTTGACCCAATCTGTTCAGCCACATATTGTGACCAACCACCGGGTGCAGCACCTAAATCTACAATCGTCATACCAGGTTTAAATAGCCGATCACCTTGTTGGATCTCATCTAGTTTAAACCAAGCCCGCGAACGTAGACCTTTCTTTTGTGCTTGTAACACATATTTATCGCTAAAGTGTTCCTGTAACCAGCGACTCGAGCTGGCTGAACGCTTTTTTCCCGTCATACTTTTTCCAACATTTTTGTATCGCAGTGATAAATCATTACGCAAAATGCTGCGTAGATTTGGCGATATACTAGAGATGGCGGTACAATGACCTGTTTTCAATCCCTGAGTAAGTAAATAATACGATGAATCTAAGTACTAAACAAAAACAGCACCTAAAAGGTCTCGCCCATCCACTGAAGCCAGTCGTGATGTTAGGCAACAATGGATTAACCGAAGGTGTTCTCGCTGAGCTTGATCAAGCCTTAGAACACCATGAACTGATCAAAGTCAAAATCGCAACTGAAGATCGAGAGACGAAAGCTCTGATTGTGGCAGCGATTGTTCGCGAGACTTCAGCAGTCGAAGTTCAAGTTATCGGTAAAACGCTGGTGCTCTATCGTCCTTCTAAAGAAAAGAAAATTTCTTTACCGCGCTAATTCTGGAAAAAATAACATTATTTTATATCCAGTTAAAAGGCTGTTTTACAGCCTTTTTCTTTTCCTATAGATATATTAGCACGGTTAATCACCCTTGCGGGACCGAAATGGCGAAAAGCCATAACAATCGCGAGATATCATCGTATTCTGCTGATTACAGGTATTCGACCTTAATCACTTCATACTCCACATCACCACCCGGTGTTTTAACCACCGTCACATCATCCACTTCTTTACCGATCAGACCACGTGCCATCGGTGAATTAACGGAGATTAAATTTTGTTTGAAATCAGCTTCATCGTCCCCAACAATACGGTAAGTTGCTTCTTCTTCCGAATGGGTATTATAAACGGTAACTGTTGCCCCAAAGATAACGCGTCCCGTAGCAGGCATTTTCGTCACATCAATAATTTGTGCGTTAGATAATTTTGCTTCAATCTCTTGGATACGCCCTTCACAAAAACCTTGCTCTTCACGGGCAGCATGGTATTCAGCATTTTCCTTCAAATCACCATGTTCTCTCGCTTCAGCGATAGACGCAATAATACGAGGACGCTTAATATTTTTCAGTTCATTCAGCTCTTCACGTAGCTGGTCTGCACCACGCAGAGTCATTGGAATTTGGCTCATCTTCTACTCCTCATTATTCTGTTATTCAGTCAATCATCCTGATTCATGACTAGCTTAACGTATTAAGCCGCACATAAATTTGAAACAAAACAACCCCGTCTCAGATAGTAATGCCACCCAAGACGAGTAAATTTTTCAGTTTGATACATATTTTACCCGAGAGTTCCGCCCGGATCATCGTTTACTTTGCCCCTCAAGGGGACGTAGTATTGCGGGTTCCATTATTAATGACGCCGAGATTATGCGACTTTCAAGACTCATCATAGCACTTACCTTTGGGGTAACGCTTCAAGCCTCCGCAACGCCTATCGAGGAATATACCCAATACCTTCCTGATGGTACCAATCTCGCGTTCTTGGCGCAAAGGGTAGGCGATACAACACCGATTGTCGATTATCACGGAAAACAAATGGCACTGCCGGCCAGTACAATGAAAGTCTTTACCGCACTGGCTGCACTGTTGGAACTCGGGAAGGACTTTCGTTTTCAAACGACCTTTGAAAGTAGCGGTAAAATATCAGGGGATACGTTACAAGGTGATTTAGTCGCACGTTTTGGCGGCGATCCTACCTTTACCCGTCAAGATTTACGTAACATGGTCGCTCAACTCAAACAAAAAGGTGTTACCCACATTCAAGGGAATCTGGTTATCGATACCTCAGTGTTCGCCAGCCATGATATGGCACCGGGTTGGCCGTGGAATGATTTAACCCAATGTTTTAGTGCTCCCCCTGCAGCGGCGATTATCGATAAGAACTGTTTTTCTATTTCACTCTATAGTGCAAAAACACCGGGAGAAAATGCGTTTATTCGTATCGCGTCTTATTATCCTGCTCATATGTATAGCGAAGTAAAGACCCTCGCCCCTAATTCTGGCGAAGCACAATACTGTGAACTGGATGTTAATCCCGGCGAGCTTAACCGCTACACCCTAACCGGCTGCTTGCGTCAACGTAATGACCCCCTGCCCTTGGCATTTGCAGTACAAGACGGCGCTGCTTGGGCCGGTGAGATTCTTCGTGACGAATTAACGAAAGCCGATATTGACTACCAAGGGCACTTAGTCCGCCAAACGCAGCCAAGCTCACCGACTACGGTACTGGCTATCGAACAGTCAGCACCTCTACACGATCTCCTGCATACTATGCTGAAAAAATCAGACAACATGATTGCAGATACTATTTTTCGTACCATTGGTCATCACTATTTTAATGTACCTGGAACTTACCGAGCAGGATCGGATGCTGTGCGCCGAATTTTACGCGAGAAAGCCGGCGTCGATATGGGGAATACTATTCAAGTCGATGGTTCAGGCCTATCGCGCCATGATCTTGTCGCCCCCGATACCATGATGCAGGCCCTACAATTTATCGCGAAAAATGACACGACGCTTGATTTTATCAGCATGCTGCCATTAGCCGGTTACGATGGAACATTACAATATCGTGGCGGATTACATGAGGCGGGCGTCGATGGAAAACTTTCTGCAAAAACGGGGTCGCTGCAGGGAGTGTATAACTTAGCAGGCTTCTTAACGACATCACGCGGAACGCGTATTGCCTTTGTACAATACCTCTCTGGCTATGCCGTACCTCCCGAGGATCAACGAACCAGACGAGTCCCTTTAGTCCGGTTTGAGAGCCGACTCTATAGTGATTTATATCGTAATTATTAGCCATAAAAACTGCACCTTACTCAGTGAGGTCTCCAACTTTTAGGGTGCAGTCGCTGTGCATATTTTATTAGAAGTGTGTATTAAGACTCATATAGAAGGTTCGACCGGACTCGTTGTAAGTATAGGCACCCGCACCGTATAGGTAGCTTGTGACACCTGTCTTTGAGTTAATAGTGCCGGTAGTTTGTGCATTACCCTCGCGGAAGTGACGTTTATCAAACAGATTGTCGATCCCTGCTGTAATACTCACATTTTTAGTCGCATCCCACGTCGCACTCGCGCCAATGATACTATATGGGCTAACTTCTCGAGTGTCCGGATAGCTGACTTTATTTCCTTGGTAATTAAGGCTCTTCGGTTTTTGCTTACCGTACCACGTCCAGGTCGCTTGCACAGACAGATCCTGGCGTATTTGCCATGCTAAGTTAGAATTAAGCGTAAACTGTGGGATCACCGATAAACGATCATGATTGGTCTTATCTTTGCTTTGTAGCATCCAGGTCATATTGTTATTCCAAGTGACCGTATCGGTCACAGGAACATTAAATGTCCCTTCTAACCCTTCAACGACCGCACGAGGGACATTTTGCCATTTATAAAGACGAGTTCCTTTACTATTGATTGAGCTAGCCACTGTGCCAGATTCAATTTTATTGTGGTAGTCATTACGGAAATACGTCAGACCTGCTTGAAGTCCAGAAAGGTCTTTATACTCCAGGCCGATCTCTTTATTGACGCTAGTCTCTGCTTTGAGGTCGCTATTCCCTTGTAGATAACACCCGGTACTGGAGCTACCGTAGCAACCTTGTCCTTTACTATAAAGAATGTAGTTAGGGTTAGTTTGATAGAGATTAGGGGCTTTATAGGCACGCGCAATCCCCATCTTTAACGTCCACTCATTGGTTAACTGCTGAGTTAGGTTAAGTGATGGGCTCCAATTTGTTCCCACAATCGAGTGGTGGTCAAAACGAATTGCTGGCGTCAATATCGTGGAGTTGGTCACATCCATATTATCTTCAGCAAACATAGAGAAGATCTGCGCTTGAGAATACGGCGAACGAGTGCTCGTGCCGACACCACTGATCGCTCCTCCGGTATTAGTACCGGTAAGCGCTTGACTGGTAGATGTACCATCTTTCATTTTCTGCTGGTTCCACTCAGTCCCCAAGGTGAGGTTCTGGTCTACCCAAGCCGTAAACGGAATACTGACTTCACTGTGCAGCAGTACATCGGTCAGATCAATATCAGAGAACCCGGCATTATTATTGAAGATCCCTTCTGTTCCACCGGCTAGTCCTTCGGTGATCCTTGAATTTCGGGTTCTTTCATATTGTGCATAAGTATTGGTGCTGACACCGTTATCCCAAACTCCAGTCCAGGTTAAGGCGTAATCTTGGCGGTAAATACGATTGGTTTCATTGCCATACTGACTTTTCACATAGTCAGACGTATTAGTATTCTGCGTATCACCCGCATAAATATTACCTTGACGGCTAGTCCCTGCTTCAAATTCAAGATGTTGGTTATGGGCAAATTCCCAATTCAGTTTACCGTGGAGATCTTTATCTCTCACCCCCTCCCGACCCGCAGGGAAGCTACCTGCATAAGTCCCCGTTCGTGCTTCAGAGTGGTTTTGGTTAATATCGTATGCATCGGCTTGCGTCTTATCGATATTTCCCCAGATACTAAGAGTTAAACTATCGCTGACTGGGCCCATTAAACTAAAATTGGTTCGTTTCGTCGCCCCTTCAGATTTATGTTGTGGGACGTTGTAGTAAGCATTCCAAGAGCCATGCCACTCTTTGTTCGCTTGTTTCGTGATGATGTTGACCACGCCACCCATCGCCCCACTGCCATAACGTGCCGCCGCAGGCCCACGAATAACATCGATATGGTCGATCATTTCCGGCGGTACCCAGTTGGTGTCGCCACGCGAATCGCGTTCTCCGCGCCAGCCATAACGTACCGAGTTTTTGCTGCTGACCGGACGCCCATCGATTAAAATCAAGGTATTTTCCGGCCCCATACCTCGAATGTCGATCTGCCGATTGTTGCCACGCTGACCACTGGTGGAGTTACCGGTTAAATTGACTCCCGGCATTGTACGAATAATTTCCGAGACATCACGAGCCGGTGGATGTTTACGGATAGCGTCCGCAGTGATTGTCGAGACACCCGGTGCTTGCAGCGTTTGCTGGCGAGCGGTCACGACAATAGAATTATGCGACTCATCTTCTGTAGAGAGTGTACGCTCGCTTTTTTTACTTGCTACGGCCTCTGCAGAGGTTTCTTTTGAAGCTGAGCTATTAGTTGTAGTATCGATAGACGCGGCAGAAGCGGGTAAACCATACATTAATAATGAACTACCGAGTTCAAAACAAATTGCAGCAGAAAGAAATGATAATTTTGTCATTTTTATAATCCCAGTTCCCTAGGCTAACGCTGAGTATGAAAGTAAAAGTAATAGAGTCCTTTACTATTTGTTCAAAATTGCAATAAAGACGGCAATAAATCACAAACTACGTAAAGAGATATTGCAATCTATTGCAGATGCAAATAATTATCAATACTATTATCAACAAATCGCGATCCTAATGGCTATCTACTGATAACTTTTATGAAAGATAATGACTCAAATGCTTATTCCTGAATGGTTTACCTCTGATATCGGTTCTGAAACATGGTGGCAACGACAGCAACAGCATGGAATTCCGCGTATTGAGCGAATTAACCCTCAGCAATGCGACGTGACTTTCCTTTGGCGCCAACCGATAGTCAAAGACAAAACAAAACCAGTGCGCGCTGTCTGGATCAACATTACGGGGATGACTGATCATCATCAGCCCAATCCACCGGTATCGCTTAAACATCACGCCAATACGGACGTCTGGTATATCACCATTACCTTGCCTGCCGATTGGCGGGGAAGTTATTGCCTTATCCCAGATGGCTGCGACAAAATTAGCGGACCCCAAAACGGTACCTTTCAGCGTCGTGAATGGTGGCGAGAACAATTTCGGCAAGCTGAGCATGATAAACTGAATGGGTTACGTTCGTGGTCTGCGGGACGAGGAATGGCAGTTTCGCCATTGCATATGCCGGATGCTCCCCCTCAAAGAGAATGGGCAGCGTGGGATCAGGGCGAGCACTCTGGGATCACATTGCAATCAATGACTTGGACAAGCGCCCGATTGGGCAACCAACGCCAAGTATGGTGGTATAGCACCGCAAGTCCGGCCGATCAGCAGCATCAACACCTAGCACTACTACTAGATGGTCAATTTTGGGCAAATACTATGCCTATTGCTGGCCCATTACAGCAATTAACTGATGCTGGGCGACTTCCGCCAGCGTTGTACATCATGCCGGATATTATCGATCGCGAACATCGTGGACAAGAATACCCTTGCAATCCCAATTTTTGGCAAGCGATTCATGAAGAGCTATTGCCTTTAATCCGTCAAACTCTACACTGGCGGCCTCAGCCAGATCGAACTCTCGTTGCCGGGCAAAGTTTTGGTGGGTTAGCCTCCGTCTATGCCTGTTTAAACTGGCCTGAACACTTCGGAAAAGCCCTCAGTTTATCCGGATCATTTTGGTGGCCCCACCGAGGCGAAGCCAATGGCCACCTGATTCAGCAGTTACAACAACATGCTCCCCCTTTGGCCCCACGACATATTATTTTAGAAGCGGGTCGCCGAGAAAAATTGATTTGTGAGGCTAACCAAGAAATGGAAAAGTGGTTGCGCCATTACCATATCCCCCATCAATTGCGTTATGTTGAAGGTGGGCACGATGCACTTTGGTGGCGGGGAAGTTTATTACGTGGATTACAAGCGTTATGGCAGGATGAATAATATGATTAACATCGAAGAAGTCATAGAGAAACAGTTAGTTAAAAGTAATAGCACAAAGAATGTGTCACCATCTTTACCGGTGAGTCGCTTACCGCTCGTTGCCGCACAACCGGGAATATGGATTGCTGAACAGCTTTCTCCTTACCATAACGCTTTCGCTGTTGCCCACGCGATTACCTTACCGGGCACACTCAATATCACTGTGATGAAACAAGCTATTCAGCAAGGTCTGGCAGAGGCGGATACCTTACATTTTCGCTTTGAAGAGTGTGAGGGCGAAATATACCAAATTCCAGATCAGCCGACCCCTATTTACATAGAATGCATCGATTTACGTAACGAGAAAAAAGCGCTTGATACTGCAAAATCTTTAATTCAACGTGATCTTGATAGCCCTTTACGTATTACCGATCAAGGTGCCCCGATTAGGCAGGTTCTCCTACAGATTAATGAAGAGCAGTGGATATGGTATCAGCGCTATCACCATTTACAGGTTGATGGATTTAGTTTTGTCGCAATCACTAAACGGATCAGTGAGATTTATGCGAATTTACGGCAACAACAACCTTTAACTGCGACACCTTTCACGTCATTTAATGAAGTGGTTGAAGAGTATATCGCCTACCAACAAAGTGCGACGTACCAAAAGGATAAACGATATTGGCAGGAGAAAGTCTCACAACTGCCCGATCCCTTAAGCCTTGCGCAAACTCCGCTTAATGGAGCGATTGCCAGTCCAGAAGTGATACGCCAGCACATCACTTTTCCGGCCCATACGCTTGCCCCCCTTTATCAACACCTAGCCGATCAGGGATTAACCCCTGTCGAAGGGGCCATAACACTTGTTAGCACTTGGCTGGCACATCTGACGGGGCAACAGCCTTTTAGCGCTGGATTTATTTTTATGCGCCGGATGGGTTCTACGGCGCTCAGCGCCATCGGCCCGGTGATTAATGTTCTCCCGATGAGTATTGGCTATCAACCCACCTATTCATTTGCCGAGTTTGCGAACATTTTAAGTAAAGAAATTAAGAAAAATCGTCGCCACCAGCGCTATGATGCAGAACAGATTAGCCGTGACCTTGGGCTTACTGGTGATAACTCGCCACTATTTGGCCCGGTATTAAACGTCAAACTTTTCGATTATGATTTAGTCTTTGAAGGTCAATCGGTGACTACTGAGCATCTCGCCTCAGGACCTGTGCGAGATATCGAAATTGCTTTACTCATTAATGCCGAAGGGGCTATCACGATAGAGTGTTTGGCCAATAAAAATCGCTACGATGCACGAGAACTTTCTCAGCATCTTCAACGCATCCCACTGATTATAGAGCAGTTAATACAAAAACCGACGCTACCCTTGCGTGATCTTAATCTTCTTACTGAACAAGAACAGCAGCAACTTACCGCTGTCAATGCCACTGAGGTGACACTGAGTGACGAGACTTTATGGTCATTAATCGCTCAGCAGTGTGAGCAAACCCCCGACCGTACTGCCTTAGCAGACTCGCAGTACGCACTCACTTATGCGGAGATGAGGCAGCAAGTTGATGCATTAGCGAACCAACTAGTGAGTCGAGGCGTTCAAGCCGGCGATATCGTTGCCGTCGCCCTCCCTCGCTCGATTTTTCTTTCGTTGGCATTGCAGGCAATCGTCCGTATCGGGGCCATCTGGCTGCCACTGGATACAGGTTATCCCGATGATCGCCTGGCGATGATGTTAGAAGATTCCACCCCTCGTCTTATCATTACTGAACAAGCGTTATGCACACGCTTTGAGAAAATTAGCGGTACACCTCACTATTATTATCAATCATTATTTGAGGAGACTGCCTCTCTTTGCATTGCCGCGCCAACCCCACGACAAGGTGCGTATTTAATTTTCACCTCTGGGTCAACCGGAAGACCAAAGGGCGTTTTAGTCAGTCATCGAGCGATCGTCAACCGCTTGAAGTGGATGCAAAATCACTATCCCCTCCAATCGCAAGATGTTGTACTGCAAAAAACACCTAGTAGCTTCGATGTATCTGTCTGGGAATTTTTCTGGCCACTATTCACTGGTGCACAACTGTTTATGGCACCTCCGGAATGCCATCGTGATCCTGAATGGTTACAGCAAGTGATGATTGAACAACGAGTAACGGTTACTCACTTCGTCCCATCGATGTTAGCCGCTTTTTTAGAGAGCTTAACAAATTCTGCTATTGACGTATTACCGCAAACATTACGTCTTGTATTTTGTAGTGGTGAAGCCCTCCCTACCGCGCTGGCACGACAATGGGAACGCACACTGGCTATCCCGTGCCATAATCTCTATGGTCCAACAGAAGCGGCTGTCGATGTCAGCTGGTTCCCCGCTTTTGGCCGCGAATTGGCTGAAGTGACAGGGCATAGCGTACCGATTGGCTGGCCAGTGTGGAATACTCAATTACATATTCTTGATAGCCAACGTAAACCTGTCCCCTATGGCATCGCCGGCGAGCTATGGTTAGGGGGAGTTCAATTAGCTGAAGGCTATCTAGGACGTGCGACGTTAACCGCTGAACGTTTTATGCCTGCACCTTGGGATGCTACCCAGCGCTTATACCGCAGTGGCGATATCGCCCGGCGTCTACCAAATGGGGAAATTGAGTATCTAGGAAGAAATGATGATCAGCTAAAAATTCGTGGACAACGCATCGAACTATCCGAAATTGATGCCGTTCTCCTCTCATTACCTGGTATAAAACAAGCAACTTCAGTCGCGGTCAGCCTTAACCAAAATCTCTCGGGACTGGCTGATGACCGACAGTTAGTGAGCTACATTATCACTGAAACCCCACAAGAGACTGATCAGCTACGCCAACAACTCGCCGATCGTTTACCGCCGCACATGGTACCCATCGTCATTATTCCTGTTTCGACATTTCCGTTAAGTAGTAACGGTAAGTTAGATCGTAAAGCCTTACCGATGCCACAGCTCGACCCTAATGCCACATTGCGTGCTCCCAAGGGAGAAATAGAGGTTTCGTTAGCCAAACTCTTTGCCGACCTTTTGCAGTTACCGAACGTCAGTGCGACTCAAGATTTCTTTACTTTAGGGGGGCACTCACTCTTAGCCATGCGCTTAGCAGCGCAAGTTCGTAAGCAACTTGATTATCCACTGACCGTTGGACATGTGATGGTCAATGCAACGGTAGAAAAATTGGCGCAGCTGATCCAACAAAATCCTGAACAGCAAAATAGTGGACTACAAACACTCCTGCCACTTCGCCAAACTAACGGGCCTCGGCTTTACTGTTTCCACCCCGCTTCCGGCTTCGCGTGGCAATTTAGTATATTACAGCGCTACCTCGACCCAACTTGGTCGATCATTGGTATCCAATCGCCCGATGAACAGGGCGCGCTAGGCAAGGGCCAGCATATTGACGATGTCTGCGAACGCCATCTCAAAACCCTATTGGCAGATCAACCTAAAGGCCCTTACTACTTTATTGGCTATTCATTGGGGGGAACCTTAGCACAAGGTATCGCTTCACGGCTCGAAGCGCGTGGCGAAGAAGTCGCTTTCCTAGGTCTATTGGATACTTGGCCGCCGGAAACACAGAACTGGGATGAAAAACAGGGGAAAAACGTACTCGATGCTCAGGTCATCGAAGAGGTCAACCGCGAGCGGGAGCAGTTCGTACAGAGTCAACGCCAGCAAGCAGGGGAAGAGCTTGCTCATCTTTTCGATCAGATTGAAGCAAATTATGCCCACTCTGTCCGTTTACTCACAACGGCTCGAAGCCGTCAAACCAAGGGGCAAGCGACCCTCTTTTCAGCCTTAAAAACGGTACAGCCCTCATTGAGTGCACAACAGGCGTGGGCTCCTTTTATTCACACCTTGGATATTGTTCCCATTGATTGTGCCCATGTGGAGATTATTTCGCCAAAAATGTTTGAAACTATTGGCCCTGAAATTAACCGCCGCCTAAAAAACCTCATCCGCTAGTTCTTAAGGAGGCTAAGGCCTCCTTATTTACCAATAGGCACGATCATCGGCGTGCCGGCGATTGGGTCGGCAATAATAACGGATTTTAAGCCATACACCTGTTCGATTAATTCCGCACTAATAATATCGTTGGGTTTACCCTGAGCAATAATCTCGCCATCACGCATGGCAATCAGATGAGTGGCGTAACGACAGGCTTGGTTCAATTCATGGAGTACGACAACCAAAGTACGGCCATGATTTTGATTCAATTCACGCAGGAGCTCCATCAGCTCTATTTGATGAGTAATATCCAACCAAGTAGTTGGCTCGTCCAACAATAATAGTGGCGTTTGTTGTGCCAGCACCATGGCAATCCATACACGTTGGCGCTGCCCCCCTGATAACTGCTCGACGGGACGTTCGGCCAGGTGTTCGATATGGGTCGCCACCATCGCATCAGCCACCGCTTGACTATCTTCTGCGCGCCATCCACCAAATAACGATTGATGGGGGTAGCGACCACGCCCAACCAAATCCGCGACCGTAATCCCACTTGGCGTATGACTATTTTGTGGAAGCAAACCAAGTTGCCGTGCAATCTCTTTTGCCGGACGTTGTTGGATGGCTTGGCCATCCAAAATGACCTGTCCTGCACTGGGTTTAATGATACGACTCAATGCTTTTAAAAGTGTCGATTTACCACACGCATTAGGCCCAATAATTACGGTAAATTCCCCGTCAGGTATCGTGACAGAGAGATGTTCTGTAACGATTTTATTCTCATAAGCCAGCGTAAGATCACTGGCTGCAAGACGAGATGGCGATGAATTCATGAACGTCTAGCCTCTTTTACTAAAAGCGATAACAGATAAATACCGCCTAAACTTACAGTAATTACGCCCACTGGAAGTTGATAGGGAAGGAATGCATGTTGAGCCAAATAATCTGCAGCTAACAACAATAGACTTCCACAAATCGCCGTATTCCATAAAACTCCTGAAGCACTCTTTGTCAGCCGTCTGGCAATTTGTGGGGCAACAAGGGCAACAAAGGAGACCGGCCCGATCACGGCTGTGGGCACGGCGGTGAGTAAGGTCGCTAGCACTAAAAGCCCTACGCGAGTCCGCTCAGTGTGGATGCCCAGTGCACAGGCTAAGTCATCGCCCATTTCGAGCAAGCGCATACGCTTAGCTAAAGCTGCAACGCCAAAAACGGTGAGTCCAATCATTGGGAAAACGAGGGATAAACTTTGCCACGTCACGCCATTCAGTGATCCCGCGCTCCACAGTCCTGCACTCATGGCGGTACTTAAAGACGTTGAAGTCATCACCCAGCCATTAAAAGACATTAATAACGCACGGATACCAATACCGATGAGGATCAATCGGTAAGGTGTAATACCTTGACGCCAAGCCAAAAGATAAATCGTAATTCCAGTGATCACTGCACTAACCAGTGAAGCTAAGGTCATCGCAAAAAGGTGAGTGGGCCAAAATACCATCACCACTAATACCCCAGAAAAAGCCCCTGCATTCAAACCCAGTACATCTGGGCTCCCCAGCGGATTTTTTAAAATAGACTGAAAAATAGCCCCACTTATTCCCAAAGCCGCCCCACAGACTACTGCAATCAAAACGCGCGGTAGACGCCATTCCATCACGACCAAACGTAATCCTGCTGGCCCTTGTCCGTTAAGAATTTGCCAGAGATCGTGGAGAGAAAGAGGCATCGCACCACGAGATAACGCACTGATCATGACCCCACAGAGCGCTATCAGTAATAAACCAAAAATAAACAGTGGCCGCTTTTTCATGATATCCCTCGACCTATTCGATACCGAACAAGTCCAATTAATACCGGAGCACCAATAAAGGCAGTAATAATGGATACGCGGATCTCGCCCGGGCCAATACTACGCCCAATGATATCGGCCAGTAAGAGTACAGCGGGCGTTAGCAGTAGGGTGCCGGGAAGAAAATAGCGGTGATCGCTGCCGAAACATCCTCGGGCTAAATGCGGAGCGATAAGACCAATAAAAGCAATAGGGCCCGTTAATGCAGTCGCCGATGCAGATAATAGTGCGATCAATAACACCCCTAATATTTGTACAAGGCCAACACGTATTCCGAGCGTACGCGCCAAATCCTCTCCTAGGCTGAGGGCATTTAACGATCGGCTCATCATAAGCGTCAGCCCTGCCGCGGTAATAACAAACGGACTTAAGAGCGTGAAGACAGAAAGCTGGCGTACATCTAAGGAACCCGTTTGCCAAAAGCGTAAATGATCATAAATTTCCGGATTAAGCAATGAAAGGCCGCTGGTCAGCCCTTCTAAGATGGCCGCCAAAGAGACGCCTGCTAAAGTAAGTCGGATTGGATTTAATCGCCCCCCACGCCCTGCGCCAGTGACTGCCACAATTACAGCGGCAAGCAGCGCACCGAAGAAAGCTAGAGAGTAACTTTGCCAAAAAGAGAGTGATCCCCACACGCTCAAGCCCAGCACGGTAGTAAAACTGGCACCGGAATTTACCCCTAATAAACCAGGATCAGCAAGAGGATTACGCGTAAGGGACTGCATTAACGCCCCAGCAAGGCCTAACGCGCAACCGGCTACCAGGCCCGCCAACGTTCGAGGAAGCCTCGAAAAACGAATAATATCGCAATTCTCGCTATGACAAACTTGCCACAGTGAAAGGCTACTCCAGCTTTCTGACACGGAGATCGTTTTTGCACCCGTCACTAAACTCATCACAACTAAACCGAATAACACCAGTAGCAGTAATGTAAAAAGATAAAACGGTTTACTCAGCAAAGACGTAGTAGAGAGTTTCACCTTAATGCACAAACAGTTTTTCGAGCGTAGCTAATGTCTGAGTTGCACTATAATAATCTAAACGAAAATTATCATTCCCTAAGGCATAGACATTATGCTGCTTAACGGCTGGAGCTTGCTGTAAGAAGCGATCCTCGCTCACCTGCTTGAGCGTGTCGCTATCGGCCACAAACATTAGCCAGCTCTTACCACTTAATCCCTCCGTCATCTTCTCACCTGACAGTTGGATGATATCTTTACGCCGCCCCATACTCTGACTAGAGGCGAGCTCAGCCGGCGCAGGGGCAAGAGTAAAACCAAGCTGCTCAAGTAATTTTCCTTGTGCCGATTCAGGTGTCCAAAGATTCACCTCTTTACCTCCTCCGTTCCATACAAAGGCAGATACGGGTTGTGGTGGTAGTTGCAGTTTTGGTTTGAGCTGTGCCACGCGTTGATCGAACTGCTTAATAATGGTTTGAGCTTGGCTTTCATGACCGGTAGCCTGTCCTAATAAGGTTACGACTTGTTGCCAGCTTTTATTGTCGTAATTGACCACAATAACCGGTGCAATACTGGATAATTGATTCACTAAACGTAAAGCACTATCGTGCCCAGTCGCACTCACGATGATTAAGTCCGGTGCCTGCGCTGCGACCATTTCGGCATTTGCCTCACCGATATATAAACGTTGTACCTGTTTTTGCTGGGCAATCGCACCCCACTGGCTAAAAAAACCTTGATTATCAGTAAACCGACTGTTTGGGACACTCGCGCCACTGGCGATCACTGGAGCATCAATAGCGAGTAATGATCCCGTCAGCGTCACACTGGTAGAGACAATTCTTTTTGGTTCGCTCTTTAAGGTTACCGTTCCATTATCCGTGACCACTTGCCTCGGCCACCCCGCTGCCTGACTCATTCCCGCTAGTGGGAATAAAACAATGGCTAAGAGAATATTAAGCAGTCTTGAGCTTCGGGTCATAATAGCTATCCTTAATGAGCATCTAGTGCGTAATCGTGAGCTCTAAATGAGAAGTTATATGTAAGCTGGCTTCATCAGTTGACAGGTAAAGGAGTTAAGCGTAGCTTACCGCCAAAGTTCAAATGATAATCATTATTAATTATCTTATCATTTAATGGTGCTATTATGGTCGAAATCACTGCCATTGAAAATATTCTAAACAGTAAAATTCAACAACAGAGCGCACTAAACGAACGTTTTCTGTTTACTTCTCCTGAAACCAGTCTTATTACTAGCGGCTGCTTTAAGCGAATTTCGCAACCACTACTGGATAACACGGGAAATCAAGTTGCCTTCCAGCAGGCTCTTCGTGAGCAGTTTCGCCTAGCGCGTGCTGCTGGTATTACGCGCCCTAAAGTTGTCGGAGCCATTCCTTTTAATTCCTATCAGCCCACCGCGCTGTTTATTCCAGAGCATGTTACTGAAACAGATCGCGAGCAGCTCATCACTCAATTACGCCCTTATCAGCAAATCTCCTTGGCTGAAGTTATTGCTCAGCAGGCTTTTCCTGATCAGCACCACTTCACCAATATGGTCAGTGAAGCGGTAGCGGCAATGAAGCGCGGAGAACTGGATAAAGTCGTTCTCTCACGGCTATTGAAACTCTCTACTCGTGCCCCGATAAATAGTACCGCTTTGATGGCACGGATTATGGAACAAAATCCGGATAATTATCATTTTCATGTACCCCTATCGGGTCAAGAGGTATTAACAGGAGCAAGCCCTGAGCTGTTACTCCGTAAACGAGGAAGCCTATTCAGCTCCCGACCTCTTGCGGGCTCTGCTAAACGTCAAGTTGAGTGGGGGGATGACCAAGAAATCGGTGAACGTTTACTGGCTTCACAGAAAGATCGCCATGAACATCAACTTGTTATTGAAGGAATGACTAAAGTTCTGACGCCTATCGCTACACAATTAAGCGTGCCAGAAACCCCACACTTAGTCACGACCTCAAAACTTTGGCACCTTGCTACGACCATACAGGGTGAGATTAACCAGCCCAACGAAAATGCGCTGGAGCTTGCGGGATTACTTCACCCTACTCCCGCATTAAGTGGCTACCCTCATCAATTAGCCTGTCAGCTTATTCAACAACTAGAACCTTTTTCTCGTGATCTGTTTGGCGGTATGGTCGGTTGGTGTGATGACGAAGGTAATGGGGAATGGGTTGTCACGATTCGTTGTGCGCGACTCCATCAACAACTGGTCACTCTCTTTGCTGGCGCGGGAATTGTTCCTGCTTCCGACCCACTCTCTGAATGGCATGAAACGGGTACAAAGCTGAGCACCATGCTGCAAGCATTTGGTTTACATTAATGTAGGTAATCTTTGATGAGCATTTCATTTACGCCTTGGCCGGCGGATTTGGCCACACGTTATCGTAAAAAAGGGTATTGGCAAGATAAACCGCTAACGGCGATCAGCGAACGTCACCGTCAGAGTGATCATCCCGCGATTATCGATCAGGTTCAGACCTTAAGTTATCGCCAGTTAGCCACTTACAGCGACCAATTGGCCGCACAGCTACAGGCTCGCGGACTGACAACCGGTGATACGGCATTGGTACAACTCAGCAACTGCTGCGAATTCTATATCGTCTTTTTCGCGCTACTTAAACTTGGTATCGCTCCCGTTAATGCCCTATTTAGTCATCAGCAAAGTGAGTTAACGGCTTATGCCACACAAATCCGTCCGCGGCTGCTGATTGCGGATCGCGAGCATCCGGTATTTACCGATAATCGCTTCTTGGAGCAGCTGCATGCGCAGTGCCCTGAACTCGAACAAACGCTTTGGCATCATCCCTTCGCCGATGACAGTGGATTACATGCCCTGTTTACACAACACGATGAAACGTTTACCCCAACCCCTAGCTCTCCCGATAACGTCGCCTTTTTTCAGTTATCAGGCGGTAGCACCGGTACACCAAAACTGATACCTCGCACACATAATGATTATTATTACAGCATTGTAGCGAGTGTGGAGATCTGCCAGTTTACTGCACAGACACGATACCTTTGTGCCCTACCCATCGCCCATAATTATCCAATGAGCTCGCCGGGTATTCTGGGTGTGTTATATGCCGGAGGAGTCAGTGTATTAGCGGCAGATCCCAGCCCAACAACCTGTTTTACGTTAATCGCAGACCATCAAATAAACGTAACCGCTCTGGTACCCCCAGCAGTCAGTCTTTGGCTACAATCGATCAGGGAGTGGGATTGCGCCGAACAGCTCAGTTCACTACGCTTGCTACAGGTGGGTGGCGCAAAATTAAGCGAATCGCTTGCAGCGCGTATCCCCGCAGAAATAGGCTGCCAACTACAGCAAGTATTTGGTATGGCTGAAGGTTTGGTCAACTATACCCGTCTTGATGACGATTTGCAGACTATCCTCACCACCCAAGGTCGTCCCATTTCACCAGATGACGAAGTCTGGGTCGCCGACACACAGGGAAATCCATTACCCCCAAACACGACCGGTCGCTTGATGACCAGGGGGCCCTACACTTTTCGCGGCTATTACAATAGTCCTGAACATAATGCGACCTGTTTTGATCAACAAGGATTTTATTGCTCAGGTGATCTGATTTCCATCAGCGAGCAAGGCTATATCACTGTTCAAGGCCGAGAAAAAGATCAAATTAACCGTGGTGGTGAAAAAATCGCAGCGGAAGAGGTGGAAAACCTGTTACAGCGCCATCCCGATATTATTCATGCGGCATTAGTCTCGATGAATGATGAGTTATTGGGTGAAAAGAGCTGTGCTTACATTGTCGCCAAACAGCCCCTCAAAGCGGTACAACTTCGCCGCCATTTACGTGAGCAAGGTATCGCTGAATTCAAGTTACCGGACAGATTTGTATTTACCGAAATGCTACCTCTCACACCGGTTGGCAAAGTGGATAAAAAACAATTACGTCAGCAACTTATTGATGATAATAAGAATAAAGCTTAATTCTTACCCTTATTTACTATACCCAGTTTGGAGTTGTAATGAGTATTCCTAAATTAACGGCCTATTCCTTGCCGACTACTGAAGAATTACCACATAACAAAGTTACTTGGACATTTGAGCCACAACGTGCGGCTTTACTGATCCATGATATGCAAAATTATTTCCTCAATTTTTGGGGAGAAGAAAGTGCATTTATCAATACCGTTGTCGCACATATCGCGGCACTTCGCCAACAGTGCAAAGCGATGGGTATTCCGGTGTTTTATACCGCCCAACCTAATGAGCAAAGTGATACGGACCGTGCATTACTCAATGATATGTGGGGCCCAGGGCTTAACCGTCATCCCGAGCAACAGAAAATCACACAGGCTTTAGCACCCGATGAGCATGATATCGTCTTAACTAAATGGCGTTATAGCGCTTTTCAACGTTCCGATCTGGAACAACAGCTCAAGGCGATGGGCCGTGACCAACTCATCATCACTGGGGTATATGCCCATATTGGTTGCCTGACCACGGCAACTGATGCATTTATGCGTGATATAAAGCCCTTTATGGTTGCCGATGCTCTAGCCGACTTTAGTCGTGATGAACACATGATGGCGCTGACTTATACCGCAGGGCGTAGCGGTAAAGTCGTTATGACTCAAGACCTGCTACTTCTTCCAACATCAAAACAGGCATTACGCGATACCATTTTGCCACTGCTTGAAGATGAGGATATTCCAGAGGACGATGAAAACCTTATCGACTATGGTCTCGACTCAGTACGAATGATGGCGCTCGCCTCTCGCTGGCGGCAGGCTATCCCAAGCATGGATTTCATTACCTTGGCTAAAACGCCGACTTTTGATGCTTGGTGGGCACTGCTTTCTGGGGAGAATTAACCGATGATAAGCCTTAATTTCAACGAAAAATATGTCTGGGTGACCGGTGCAGGTCAAGGTATTGGTTATGATACGGCCTGCGCGTTTCACCAAGCGGGGGCTAACGTTATCGGCTTTGATAAACAGTTTTCTGGCGAACAATATCCTTTTACCTGCCAAATACTGGATGTTTCCGACCCGCGACAAGTCGCCAAAATTTGTCAAGAGCAATTAGCGCAGCAACCTCGTCTGGATGTCTTGGTCAATGCCGCAGGTATTCTGCGCGTCGGGGCGACTGATGAACTCAGTTTTGAAGACTGGCAGGCCTGTTTAAATGTCAATGCCGGCGGTGCATTTAACTTGTTTTCTCAAACCTTACCGCGTTTTCGCCAACAAGGATTCGGCGCTATTGTAACCGTTGCTTCAAACTCCGCCCACGCGCCCCGCGTAGGAATGTCTGCCTATGGAGCCTCGAAAGCAGCACTTCGCAGTCTTTGCCAAACAGTCGGATTAGAGATGGCTCCTTATGGCGTGCGTTGTAATATCGTTTCTCCTGGCTCAACCGATACGGCAATGCAGCGCAGCTTGTGGCATACCCCTGATGCGGAACAAGAGATGATCAATGGCTTTCCGGATCAGTTTAAATTAGGTATCCCATTAAGAAAGATCGCTCAGCCTCGTGAAATTACGCACGCGATCCTCTTTTTAGCCTCGGATCTTGCCAGCCACATTGTTTTACAAGATATCGTGGTCGATGGCGGCGCGACTTTGGGTTCATGATCATGCAGACAATTTGGAAGAAAGCGATCGATATTGATGCTCTAAATCAGATGGGGGAGAACTGTTTGATCGAGCATCTGGGAATTAGATTTACTGCGATCACGGCAACCAGTTTAGAAGCAGAAATGCCTGTTGACTCGCGGACTCAACAGCCCTTTGGATTACTGCATGGTGGAGCCAGTGTGGTCTTAGCCGAATCAATGGGGTCAATGGCGGGATGGTTAACCTGTCGCGAGGAACAAAGCGTGGTCGGCGTTGAAGTGAATGCAAGTCACCATCGTGCAGTAGCCAGTGGCAAGGTTACGGCGGTATGCCAACCGCTTCATCTCGGTGGTCAATTACAAGTTTGGCAAATCGAGATTAAAAATATTCGTGGAAAACTCTGTTGCAGTGCCCGGCTGACTGTCGCATTACTGGGATAAAAAAACGGGGCAACACAATGTTGCCCCGCCTCTTAATTAACGTTGATAAATAATCTCAACGCCTTCTTCGTCTTCGTCATCCCAGTCATCCCAGTCTTCATCTTCTTCTTCTTCGACGGCATGCTCTTCGAGGGTTTCACGGTGATAATCATCCCACATGAATTCGACTTTCTCAGCGGCTTTCTCTGCCTTCGCTTCTTCTTTCGGCTGAGTATTAATAAACTTCATTACGTCCCAACAAAGGTCTTTAACCCCTTGATGACTGGCGGCTGAAATCAGGTAGTAATCCCCTTCCCAGCCCAGATCGTCAGCGATCTGTTTTGCACGACTCGCCGCTTCTTCCGGATCGAGTAAGTCGACTTTATTGAAGACTAACCAGCGCGGTTTTTGATACAGTTTGTCGCTGTACTTCTCCAACTCACCCAGAATAATACGAGCGTTATCAACCGGATTACTTTCATCGATCGGCGCAAGATCAATCAGATGAAGTAATACACGACAGCGCTCAAGGTGTTTTAGAAAGCGGATCCCAAGTCCAGCACCGTCCGCAGCACCTTCGATTAACCCAGGAATATCGGCAACCACAAAGCTCTGCTCATTGTCCATACGTACCACACCTAAGCTCGGTACTAAGGTGGTAAACGGGTAATCAGCCACTTTGGGTTTCGCCGCGGACACTGCGCGGATGAACGTTGATTTACCCGCATTCGGTAAGCCGAGCATACCGACATCAGCTAACAACATGAGCTCAAGCTGGATATCGCGCTCTTCACCTGGCGTACCATTCGTTTTTTGGCGCGGTGTACGGTTAACGGATGACTTGAAGCGGGTATTCCCCAAACCATGCCAGCCGCCTTTAGCGACCATCAGCGTTTGCCCATGTACCGTCATATCGCCCAGCGTTTCGCCAGTCCCCTGATCGATGACACGCGTTCCCATCGGGACTTTTACCGTTACATCTTTGCCTCGTTTACCGGTACAGTCACGGCTCTGGCCATTTTGTCCCCGTTCAGCACGGAAGGCTTTTTCAAAGCGGTAATCAATGAGCGTATTCAGGTTTTCGTCGGCCACAAGCCAAACGTCACCACCATCACCGCCATCACCGCCATCAGGGCCGCCTCTAGGGATATATTTTTCACGGCGAAAGCTGATACAGCCATTTCCGCCATCACCCGCAACGACAAGGATCGTTGCTTCATCAACAAATTTCATGTTTTCTCTCCGTCATGCATACACCGTCCAAAATCAGGTCGGCGGGTCCGCCAGGGTCATATCAGCTGACCGGCAGCGGATCGTAATGTTTGATCTCATTAATTGTGAGTAGGAATGGGTGATCAAACAAGGGATTCGTTCGCGTACTCTACGATATTTTACATCAGAATGTAAAAAGCCCCGCAAAGCTGCGGGGCTTTAATTCTTAAGTCCTAACAGGTAAACCTGTGGAGATAACCGAATTACTCAGCAACGATGCTAACGTATTTACGGTTGTCTGGACCTTTGATTTCAAATTTGATTTGACCTGTTGCGGTTGCAAACAGAGTGTGGTCACGACCACAACCAACATTGTTGCCTGCGTGGAACTTGGTTCCGCGTTGACGAACGATGATGCTACCCGCTAATACAGTTTCTCCGCCAAAGCGTTTTACGCCAAGACGTTTAGCATTTGAGTCACGACCGTTACGAGTCGAACCACCAGCTTTCTTGTGTGCCATTTGTTAAATCTCCTCTTAAGCGCTGATGCCAGTAATTTTCACATCAGTGAACCACTGACGGTGGCCTTGCTGCTTACGATGGTGTTTACGACGACGAAACTTAACAATTTTAATTTTCTCGCCACGACCATGAGCTACGACTTCAGCTTTGATAACACCACCAGAAACTAACGGTGCACCAATAGTCACTTCTTCGCCATTAGCAATCATCAGAACCTGGTCAAACTGAACAGTTTCACCGGTTGCAATGTCTAATTTTTCCAAGCGAACGGTCTGACCTTCGCTTACTCGGTGTTGTTTACCACCACTTTGGAAAACCGCGTACATATAAACTCCGCTTCTGCGCTAGCCTTTTAGATTAAATAGGCGGCGCGATAAAATATTCACATAGGGCGCGAATTCTACGCAACTATCCTCCAGAAAACAAGCGAACTTTTCAGGTATTGCAGAAAAAAAAGCCAAGTCATGCTCCAAGGTTTCGCAATACAAAATTTCTAGTACAATAAGTTTATTCTTAGTGATCGTTATTGATAAATTAACATCCGATTCAAGTGTTACACTAACTATTTGGCGTGGTTCTGGGCACCAGCAGAATTTCCGCGACTTTCACCCGAAATGCCGATAAAGATGGCTCACAGAGATAAACTGACTAATTGTATGAATTTAGAGCAGATAACAGAACTTACCGCCCCAGATATGGCTGCGGTAAATCAAAATATTCTCAAGCAACTTGATTCAGATGTGGTACTCATCAGTCAGCTAGGCCATTACATTGTTAGCGGCGGCGGTAAACGAATTCGGCCGATGATTGCGGTTCTCGCTGCACGTGCACTCGGTTACCAAGGTGAGCTGCATATTCTTAATGCCGCCCTGATTGAGTTTATTCACACAGCAACACTTCTTCATGATGATGTTGTGGACGAATCCGATATGCGACGTGGTAAAGCAACCGCTAATGCCACCTTTGGTAACGCGGCAAGCGTACTGGTTGGCGATTTTATTTACACTCGCGCTTTTCAGATGATGACCCAACTTGGATCGTTAAAGATCCTTGAATTGATGTCAGAAGCGGTTAACGTTATCTCCGAAGGTGAAGTATTGCAGCTCATGAACTGTAACGATCCGGATATCACTGAGGAGAGTTATTTACGCGTTATCTATAGTAAGACTGCCCGTTTATTTGAGGCAGCCGCACAAACTTCAGCGATTTTATCTGATGCCAGCCCCGAAGAAGAACAGGCCTTAAAGGACTACGGACGCTATATCGGCACCGCTTTCCAGCTCATTGACGATCTTCTCGATTACAGCGCGGATAATGAAGCCCTAGGCAAAAATGTCGGTGACGATCTGAGCGAAGGTAAGCCTACCCTGCCTTTACTTCATGCAATGCGTAACGGGACACCGGCTCAAGCCTCAATGATCCGTTCTGCGATCGAGGAAGGCAATGGGCGTCATCTTTTGGATCAGGTGTTAGTTACCATGCAAGAGTGTGGATCGCTAACTTGGACGCAACAAAAAGCAGAAGAAGAAGCCGATAAGGCGATCCAAGCATTATCTATTTTACCGGCAACTCCTTGGCGTGATGCGCTAGAAGCCTTAGCCCATATGTCAGTCAAACGCGACCACTGACCGATGCGGAACTACAACTCTATCTAACTCGTAGTTCCGCGAGTGTCTGACCTTCTAACAGTAACGTTAGTTTATCGCCAAGCTCCAGTTTACCGACACCTTTTGGTGTGCCGGTAAAGATAATATCGCCCGGCTGCAATGCAATATATTGGCTAACAAACGCAATAATATGATGAATGCTGAAGACCATCTCAGAAGTATCTCCCTGCTGCACGTTATTGCCATTGATATCCAACGCAAAGTGAATGGGCTCAGGCAGAGTTTCCTTTGGAAAAAAATTACTCACATAACAGGATCCGTTAAACCCTTTTGCCAATAACCAGGGTAATTTTTTATTCTTCAATTCAGTTTGTAGATCCCGCGCGGTCAGATCGAGTCCTACTGCAATACTATCGTAATACCCTTCAGCCTGATCGACATCGATCTGATAAGCCGGTACAGAGATCCTCACCACCACTTCAGTCTCATAGTGGATATCTTGAGAAAAGGTCGGCAATGTAATGGTATTGCCTACAATCAACGAACTGTTCGGTTTACTAAAAACCACAGGGTCTTCTTCAACGCGATTACCGAGTTCCTGAGCATGCTCAGAATAATTACGGCCAATACAATAGATATTGTTGATCATTTATCGACTCCAAAAAAGAAAATTCAATACGATGTAGTAGTCATTCTTCTTTCTTCACGTCTATTTAACATATCAGAGCAGCTTTATTCTTTCCTTAACATTATGCGTCATACCAAGTAATAACCCCCATTTTTGGAATTAATAGGAATATTAATACGTTGCAGTAATTACAATAATTTTGCGATATATCGTCCATCTAAAAGCAAACTAATTATATTTATATGGAAATTTTAGGTAATTTTCTGCTATATATTCCTATAGGGACGGAATTAAATAGATAATTCAAATAGCATGGAGAAAGACATGGAAAAGTTAAAAAGTGACTGGCACAGTGCCGATATCATTGCAGCATTGCGTAAGAAAGGGACCTCATTAGCTGCAGTTTCGCGTAATGCAGGGCTGAGCTCATCGACCCTCGCTAATGCGCTATCAAGACCTTGGCCGAAAGGTGAGTTATTAATTGCCCAAGCAATCAATATTCATCCTGCCGAAATTTGGCCAAGCCGTTATTATGATCCGATTACTCACGAGTTACTGGATAGATCGCAGCTCATCCGGACAAAAAGAAAGAAAAAAAGCAGTGAGTCAGAGATTACTCCCTAATCATAATGATATAAAAAAAGCCCCGATATCAAAGGACATCGGGGCTTTCACTCTCTATTGATTTAACTTTTATTCGTTGTCACCGGGAACACGATCAATGGTCGCTCCCAATCCACGTAACTTATCTTCGATATGTTCGTAACCGCGATCAATATGATAAATACGCTCGACATAGGTGGTTCCTTCCGCGATACATCCCGCTAAGACTAAACTTGCGGAGGCGCGTAGATCCGTCGCCATCACTTGAGCGGCAGACAGTTTTTCTACACCATAACAAATCGCTGTATTACTTTCGATTTCGGCATGAGCCCCCATACGGATCAGCTCAGGAATATGCATGAAACGGTTTTCAAAAATCGTTTCTGTGATAATCCCCGTTCCTTCCGCGACTAAGTTAAGTAAGGTAAATTGGGCTTGCATATCAGTCGGGAAACCTGGATGCGGAGCAGTGCGGATATTAACCGCTTTAGGCCGACGGCCGTGCATATCCAATTTGATCCAATCGGCGCCGGTCTCAATAGAGGCTCCTGCGTCACGTAACTTAGCTAAGACAGCGTCCATCGTGTCAGGGCGTGCTTGCTTACACAAGATGTTACCGCCTGAGATCGCCGCAGCAACAAGAAAAGTACCGGCTTCGATACGGTCAGCAACAACGGTATAGGTTCCGCCACCTAGACGTTCGACACCTTCAATAGTGATTTTATCTGTCCCGGCTCCAGTAATTTTTGCACCGAGGGTATTTAAAAACTCCGCGGTATCCACAATTTCTGGTTCACGCGCGGCGTTTTCGATAATTGTGGTACCTTTAGCGACTGTTGCCGCACTCATAATGGTTACTGTCGCCCCAACGCTAACTTTATCCATTACGATATGCGCGCCTTTCAGGCGATCGGCAACCGTTGCCTTAACATAACCTTCTTCAAGCTTTATTTGCGCACCAAGCTGCTCTAATCCAGTAATATGCAAATCAACGGGACGAGCACCAATAGCACATCCACCTGGCAGGGAAACATGCCCTTGGCCAAAGCGAGCGACTAGAGGGCCAAGCGCCCAAATCGAGGCACGCATCGTTTTAACCAGCTCATAGGGTGCACAAAAAATATTAACTTGGCTTGCATCAACCAGAACCGCACCGTCTTTACGCTCGACCTTTGCTCCCAATTGGGTCAATAATTTCATGGTCGTATCGATATCACGCAATTCGGGAACGTTTTGGATGATTACAGGTTCCTCGGCAAGCAAAGCGGAAAATAGAATGGGTAGCGCCGCATTTTTTGCGCCAGAAATAGTGACTTCACCACTTAAGCGCGAAGGGCCCTGTACTCGAAATTTGTCCATTAATACGGTTCTCAATTAACACTTGCTATATTGGATGATGATCTCTGCTTACCAGACATCAGCATGTCTTAGAAGCCATTTAGTTTACGATCACGCGACCATTCTGCTGGAGTATAGGCTTTGATCGACAGCGCATGAATACGGTTATCGGCAATATATTGCATGAGCGGGGCATATACAGCTTGCTGCTGCTTTACTCGACTCAGTTCAGCAAACATCTCACCCACAGCAATCACTTGAAAGTGGCTACCATCACCCGTGACATGTACTTCATCTAATACCAGTGCCTGCTCTAGCACCGCTTGGATTTCATTGGTTTCCATTATGCTTTCTTACTCCTCAATTCAAGGCCGCTATCTTAGTCCAATTTGCGTTCATCATAAACAAGGAAAGCTCCTGAATCTATCAGCCAAATTTATTTGTTTAGGGGTTATCGTGATCAAGCAAAACACCTTGGAGGTTATAAAGCCTAATCAATGAAAGTAGTGAAGGGGTCACTCCCTGAAGTCGCAATTTTTCCGTCGCATGATGGTCTGCAGAAAAATGTACCAATAACGCCAACCCCGCCGAGTCCACTCGCGATAATTGTGATAAATCGATGGCATCAATACCCTGCAAAATTTGAGCACGCTGCTGCCACAGATTGACCAACGAACTATGGACTAATTCGCCCTGTAAGGAGAGCACCCTCTCCTTACATTGCCAATTAAGTGGCTGACTCATTTTGCACCTTGACCTAAGGTGATAGGTTGATTCGCATAAATTTTTAATTGGGCAGTCAATCCATCAATACCTTTTGTCCGTAACAGATCGCCCCACTCATTTTGCTTAGTCGCGATCATGCTAATACCTTCTGCGACCATGTCGTAAGCCTGCCATTTACCAGTTTGGGTATTTTTACGCCATTGAAAGTCTAAACGTACCGGTGGACGGCCTTCAGGGTCAATGATAGATACACGAATCGCTATCATCGTTGCATCACCCAGCGGTTGCGCGGGTTCAATTTGATACGTCTGTCCATGATACATGGCGAGAGCTTGACCGTAGGCTTGTGCTAAATAATCGCCAAAGGCAGCAAAATAAGCATCCCGTTGGGCGGGCGTTGATTGGTTGTAATAACGGCCTAAAACTAATGCACCCGCATACTTAATTTGCACGTAAGGGAGTAGCTCTTGACGAACAATATCTCGTAAGTAAGTAGGGTTTTGCTTAATCTGGGGTTGTTCATTCTTCAATCTGCTAAAGGTTTTTGCAGCAGCTTGGTTCATCAACGTATAAGGATTGGTTTGATCCACGACTCCCTCTGTCGGAGTAGCAGCATTCGCAGCGCTGATTGTCATAGGTAACACAGCCAGTACACCGGCAAGAAATAGTGATTTAGACATCTTAGTTCCTCTTAGTGTGCGACAGACGTCGGTGGGGAAGCCGCATTTTCCGGCGCAGTATTTGTAGAAGGTTTACTGTCGTTACTCTTATATAAAAATTGACCAATAAGATCTTCCAGTACCATCGCAGATTTCGTATCAGTAATGGTTCCGCCATTTTTTAACATACTAGTACCCAAGTCCGGGTCACTAAAACCTAAGTTTAATGCAAGATATTGCTCGCCGAGTAAACCTTGGGTACGGACCGCTAAGCTACTGCTATCAGGAATTTTATTCAGATATTGTTCGTCGATGGCGAGTGTTACCTTTGGCGTCAGTGTGCTGTCGGAAAGGGAAATACTCGTGACTCGGCCAATAACCACCCCACCAATTTTTACCGGTGATCCCGGTTTTAGACCCCCAATATTATCAAACTCGGCACTTAACGACCACGTTGCAGCGCGATGCCAAGCGGTGATATTCGCGACTCTTAAGCAGAGAAACAGCCCCGCAAGGATAGCGACTAGGAGAAATAATCCGACCCATATTTCACTTTTTCTATTTTGCATTGCATTAATTCCCAAACATCAGTGCAGTAAGCACAAAATCTAATCCTAGAATAGCCAAAGAAGCATGAACAACAGTACGTGTTGTCGCCCGGCTGATCCCTTCAGAAGTCGGTGTGGCATCGTAGCCATTAAATAGCGCTATCCACGTAACAGTTATGGCGAAAATGATACTTTTGATGACACAGTTCACAAGATCAGTCTGAAAATTCACACTGCTTTGCATCGCTCCCCAGAAGAACCCAGCGTCAATACCTTTCCACAGCACCCCCACTAAGGCTCCACCAAGGATCCCTACCGCCGTGAATAGGATAGATAGCAAAGGCATACTGATCACCCCGGCCCAAAAACGTGGCGCAATAACTCGGCGTAGAGGATCGACCGCCATCATCTCCATGCTCGATAATTGTTCTGTCGCTCTCATTAATCCAACCTCAGCCGTTAAGGCTGAGCCGGCACGCCCTGCAAACAATAAAGCCGTCACTACCGGCCCTAACTCGCGCAGCAACGATAAGGCAACGACCATACCCAAACTTGTCTCTGCCCCATAGGTCTTCAATACCATATACCCTTGCAAACCAAGTACCATACCAATGAAGAGACCTGAGACAACGATGATCAGTAACGACAACACTCCTAAACTATATAGCTGCCGTAGTAGTAGGCGTCCTTGTTGTAGCGGCTCAGGTTTACCAATAATGGCATGAAACAGCATTATTCCGGCTCGCCCCATTGCACGACAACGCGTGATACCCCAACGGCCAAGGGTGGCCAGTGTATTTAAAACCATTGTTTACACACTCCTCGTGCCTACCAAATCGGTCAGATAGTTCCCGGCAGGATAGCGGAAAGGCACTGGCCCATCGGCTTCTCCATCAACAAATTGTCGGACTTGTGGATCATCATTAGCACCTAATTCCGTAGGCGTTCCTTGCGCGATAATACGCTCACCTGCCACGATATAAGCATAGTCAGCAATACTTAAGACTTCGGGCACATCGTGCGAAACCACGATGCAACTCACCCCTAGAGCTTGGTTTAACTCATCAATTAATTTTACGAGTACGCTCATAGTAATCGGATCTTGCCCAACAAAAGGTTCATCAAACATAATTAAGTCAGGCTCAAGTGCAATGGCTCGGGCTAACGCCACGCGTCGTGCCATTCCCCCTGATAACTCTGCGGGCATCAGATTTTCGGCACCGCGTAAGCCGACAGCCTCAAGTTTCATCATGACCGTAGTATGTAACAATGCTTGGGGTAATTGTGTATGTTCCCGAAGCGGCCAAGCCACATTGTCATAGACGTTCAGATCGGTAAATAAGGCACCTGACTGGAATAACATGCTCATTCTCTTTCTGGCTTGGTAGAGCTTACGCCGAGATAAGGTCGGAATATTTTCGTTATGAAATAAAATTTCACCCGCATCGGGAATAAGCTGCCCGCCGATTAGCCGGAGTAACGTGGTTTTACCAATCCCCGACGGCCCCATAATCGCGGTCACTTTACCCCGGGGAACAGTTAGCGAAATATTGTCGAAAATTTTGCGGTTTCCACGTTTAAACGACATATTCCGAATTTCCACAATGGGAGTTTGTGACTGAACCATATCAACCTCATTTCATCGGTAATAGTGATTACGACTAGGATAATTTTAGTCTGGTGTGCGAATTCTACCGAAAGGAAAAGATTTTTTTTAATGAATTACGGCTTAAAATTCACTTTTTGGCAAAGTGTCTTCAAAGCGCCTCCTAACAACTCTCTATCCATTAGTCGCTATCGATGACGATTAACGTCGATCTCATCCACACAATTTATTGTTGGCTTAATATTACTCGCTTATGACTGCGATCGGTTAACCTTTAGCGCGGCTGTATTAAGTTCTATGATAGGAATATCACCCGCTTGATTAAGGGATTAGATGCGTCGTTACCCGAAATCATTCTCTCAGTCTCAATATCTCTACGCCATGTGCTGTCGTAGAGACTATGGACCACCATTTTCGAGGATGAGTGTGAGGTCACTCATTAACCCATTGGGACGGTGTAGTATTGTTGTTCATCGCCTTCCTCTACCTTTATGTTATGCTGCGACTATTACGCCCGACCACCTGACAAAAGAGCAGCTTTCCATATTACCCAATCAATAAATCTCGTTAACCGTTGCTTTATTATGGTTAGGTATTGCTTTGATTTTGCTGCCAGTCACAACAAGCATCATCTTGGATAATCTAGGGGTAGTCGGCCACTTTTTAGGTGTAAGTCAGCGCACATGAAGGCTACTATTTTTAGCGGTAGGCATTCTTTTACCTGCGTTAGCCATCATCTCTGGGGCTATTTCTGAAAAAACCGTTGATACCAATTTTTGGCTAGTATTTATCGCGCACGCACGATTAACTTTACTTTGTTTTAAACAAAATAGAATGAGTGGGCGTATCATAGGGATGATACTTCTTACTGGATTTTAAAGCGGGGCACTGCGGTTATGCTGCCCGCTAAAGCTAGATACGACATGCTAAAGGATAATACTATGCGTTTTCAGGCTGAAGCAAAAAACGTAAATTTTATTGAGGCGGGAAAAAAGGTCCTGCGTATAGAGCGCGAGTGCTTAAAGCAACTTGAACGCTTTATCAATCAAGACTTCACCACGGCATGCGAGATGATTTTTCGTTGTACCGGAAAAGTCGTCGTAATGGGCATGGGAAAATCAGGGCATATCGGTCGCAAAATAGCTGCGACCCTTGCCAGCACGGGAACGCCCGCTTTTTTTGTTCATCCTGGCGAAGCAAGCCACGGCGATTTGGGCATGATCGGTCGCAACGATATTGTCATTGCCATTTCAAATAGTGGTGAATCGCAAGAGATCCTGACTCTCATTCCCGTCATCAAACGCTTGGCAATTCCCCTAATTTGTATGACAGGAAGAGCGGAAAGTAGCATGGCCCGTGCCGCACAGGTCCATCTTTGTATTCAGGTTCCATTTGAAGCATGCCCACTTGGCCTTGCGCCGACGAGTAGCACCACGGCCACCTTAGTGATGGGCGATGCCCTCGCGGTTGCCCTACTTGAGGCGCGAGGATTTACACAAGAAGACTTCGCGCTGTCCCACCCAGGTGGCGCTTTAGGGCGGAAACTGCTGCTTCACGTGAGTGATATTATGCATGCAGGGGAAGAAGTGCCATGCGTTCTTGAAAGCGCCTCGCTGCGTGATGCATTATTTGAGATTACGCGGAAAAAAATGGGAATGACCGTCATTGCTAATGCTTCAGGAGAGATTTCCGGTATTTTTACCGATGGCGATTTACGTAGAGTCATCGATATGAATATCGATCTGCAAACAACACCCATTGCACAAGTGATGACGCCAGGCGGTATCCGCGTCGCTCCCCAGCAATTGGCTGTAGATGCCCTTAATCTTATGCAACAAAAAAACATTACTTCTCTGCTCGTTGAAGAGCAAGGGAAACTGATTGGCGTTGTACACTTACACGACATGCTTCGTGCTGGCGTCGTATAAACAGGACAGAATATTTAATGAATGCAGAAAGCCACTTTATCTCATGTTATGGCCCAATTGCCCATGATGTCATGCAGTGCGCGGCGAAGATAAAACTTCTCATCTGTGATGTAGATGGCGTAATGTCGGACGGCAATGTTTACCAAGGAAATTCCGGTGAAGAATTAAAAGCCTTCAACGTTCGAGATGGCTATGGAATTCGCTGCTTACTCACCAGCAATATCGAGGTAGCGATCATTACGGGACGTAAAGCGAAATTACTCGAAGATCGTTGCGCCACATTGGGAATAACACATTTATATCAAGGCCAGTCTAATAAACTGATCGCTTATCAGCAGCTATTGACCGACCTTCAATGTGCACCACATGAAGTGGCCTACATTGGTGATGACTTGATTGATTGGCCTGTAATGGAACAGGTTGGACTCAGTGTTGCTGTCGCAGATGCTCATCCACTCATCCAACAACGTGCAGACTATACAACGCGTATTGTAGGTGGACGAGGCGCGGTAAGAGAACTTTGTGATATTATCCTCATGGCACAAAATAAATTTGAACAAGCCGAAGGGTTATCACTATGAGTAATGCGCGTAAATGGATAACGGGACTTCTCGCTATAATTGCGTTAGCGCTAATCGGCTGGAATCTGACCTCATCACAGAATAAAAATGCCTCGACAGTCGTCAATGACCAATCACCTACCTATACCAGTGAAACGTCAAAAACGACTGTTTATAACCCGCAAGGCGCTTTAACGTATCGATTAGTTTCACAACAGGTTGAATATTTTGATACGCAACAGCTCACTTGGTTTACCCAACCGGTATTAACGACGTTCGATGATACGAAACGTGCAACTTGGGTATTAACCGCTGACAAAGCAAAATTAACGCAAGATAGAATGCTCTATCTTTATGGCCATGTTGTCATACAATCTCAACTTGCAGACTCGCGCTTACAACGCGTTACTACCGATACGGCGCAAGTTAACTTAGTGACTCAAGATGTCACATCGAACGATAGCGTGACGCTCAAGGGAATTGGCTTTGAGTCGAACGGAATGAAATTACGCGGTAATTTACGCGCCAAAACAGCCGAGTTGCTTGAAAAGGTAAATACTTCTTATGAAATTCAAAAATAAATCTTCATTAAATCTGCTTCTCGCAGGCGGTTTACTCGCACTGAGTCTCCCAGCCTTGGCCGTAACCGGTGACACGGATCAGCCCGTACATATTAATTCTATTAATCAGTCACTGGATATGGACGGTAACATCGCGACCTTTACCGGTAATGTCGTTATTACCCAAGGTACGATTAAAATTCAAGCGGATAAAGTCGTGGTTACTCGTCCTGGCGGCGACAATAAAAAAACATTAGTCGATGCCTACGGGAACCCTGCAACCTTCTATCAAATGCAAGATAATGGTAAACCGGTAAAAGGGAGTGCGAGTAAACTCCACTATGATTTAGCTGCCGATTCTGTCGAGTTGACCGGTAAAGCGCACGTCCAACAGTTAGATAGCAATATCAATGGTGATCGCATTACCTATTTGGTCAAAGCGCAAAAAATGCAGGCTTACAGTGACGGTCAAAATAAGCGCGTAACGACTGTTCTGATCCCATCCCAACTTCAGGATAAACCCTCCTCTACCCCTAAAACCCGAGGTCAATAAGCCCTATGGCAACGTTAATTGCACAAAACTTAGCGAAGTCCTATAAAGGCCGACAAGTGGTTGGCGATGTCAGTTTGAATGTAAAATCAGGCGAAATCGTCGGGCTACTAGGTCCTAATGGCGCCGGTAAAACGACGACCTTTTATATGGTTGTCGGTATCGTTCAGCGCGATGCAGGAAAAATTATTATCGATGAAGAAGATATTAGTTTACTGCCGCTACATGCCCGCGCTCGTCGTGGGATCGGTTATCTTCCACAAGAAGCCTCTATCTTCAGACGCTTAAGTGTTTATGATAACTTAATGGCCGTGCTGCAAATTCGTGATGACCTGAATAACGAACAACGCAAAGCCCGTGCCGACGAGTTACTGCAAGAGTTCCATATCGAGCATTTACGGAAAAGTTTAGGTCAATCCTTATCGGGGGGTGAACGGCGTCGCGTCGAAATTGCCCGAGCATTGGCGGCTAATCCTAAATTTATTTTATTGGATGAACCCTTTGCAGGTGTTGACCCGATCTCGGTGATTGATATAAAAAAGATTATCGAACATTTACGCGATAGCGGCTTGGGTGTCTTAATTACCGATCATAACGTAAGAGAAACACTCGCGGTCTGTGAACGTGCCTATATAGTAAGCCAAGGACAATTGATTGCTCACGGTACTCCAGAAGATATTTTGAAGGACGAGCAAGTAAAACGGGTATATCTAGGAGAGGAATTCCGACTGTAGTCTCAGGGCTGTTTTTTTTAATTTCTGGCAATTGGGTCTAAGATGATGAAACAAAGTCTGCAATTCAGACTCAGCCAACAGCTGGCGATGACACCTCAGTTGCAGCAAGCCATCCGCCTGCTGCAACTTTCTACTCTTGAGCTTCAACAAGAATTACAACTCGCGCTAGAGAGCAATCCGCTACTTGAACAAACGGATTCTCTCTCCGAGATCGACATGGTAGACGATGCAGAAAGTGCGTCGTTAGATACCCGCGAGGCGCTTGAGCAGCGTGACATGCCCGCAGAACTCCCGCTCGATACCGAGTGGGACTCCATTTATACCGCAGGGACTCCTTCGGGTACGGGGAATGATTATCACTATGATGAGCTCCCTGTTTATCAAGGTGAAACCACACAATCCCTGCAAGACTACCTGACTTGGCAAGCTGATCTTACGCCTTTTACGGAAAAAGATAGAGCTATTGCAGCGTCGATTATTGATGCGATCGATACCACAGGATATCTCACGATTCCTCTTGAGGATATTTTAGAAAGTCTGGGTAACGACGAATGTGACATTGACGAAGTGGAAGCGGTTCTTAAACGTATTCAGCATTTTGATCCGATCGGGGTAGGAGCACGAGATTTGCAAGAGAGCTTACAAACTCAGCTCTCGCAATTTTCTCCCGAAACCCCTTTCCTCAACGAAGCACGCCACATCATTAAGGAACACCTCGATCTGTTAGCCAATCACGATTTCCGAGGGTTAATGCGTGTAACACGCTTTAAAGAAGAAGTACTGAAAGCCGCGATGCAATTGATCCAGTCTCTTGATCCGCGTCCCGGACAATCGGTGAACACCGGTGAATCTGATTATGTGATACCCGACGTTTTGGTGAAGAAAATAGGTAAGAAATGGGAAGTTGATCTCAACTCAGACTGCTTACCTCGTTTAGGTATCAATCAGCATTATGCGTCAATGAGCAGTGGTGCAGTGAATGCAAGTGATTCCCAATTTATCCGTAGCCATCTGCAAGAGGCCCGTTGGTTAATCAAAAGTGTTGAAAGTCGTAATGATACCTTACTGAAAGTCTCGCGCTGTATTGTCGAGCAACAGCAAGCGTTCTTCGAGTTAGGCGAAGAACATATGCGTCCAATGGTACTTGCTGATATAGCCGAAGCGATAGAGATGCATGAATCAACGATTTCCCGTGTGACAACACAAAAATTTTTACATAGTCCACGCGGTATATTTGAGCTCAAATATTTCTTTTCGAGCCATGTCAATACAGAAAATGGTGGGGAGGCTTCATCCACGGCGATTAGAGCATTGGTTAAACGCTTTATTGCTGCGGAAAACCCGGCTAAACCACTCAGCGACAGTCGGTTAACAACATTACTGTCAGAACAAGGCATTATTGTGGCACGGCGTACAGTGGCAAAATATCGGGAATCATTAGCCATTCCACCGTCAAATCAGCGGAAACGACTCATGTAACGTTGATGTGTAACATCGATAAAAAGTGCATGATGATCTCAGCTATGTAAATTATTTGCCTGCATTAAGTGTTCTGTTACCATGCAGGCCAATTAATGATCATCATTAACCACGATGTCTGTGTCTGACTCATCGTCAAATTATCAGCAAGTGAGTACTATGAATAGCGACCTCCCTTTAGAACTAGGTAATGTGCTAACGCTCGATTGCACACGCAACAATATCGATTGTCAAAGTAAAAAAAGAGCGTTAGAGATAATTAGCGAAATCGCGGCGAGCCAGCTGAATCTGCCTCATCAACTCATTTTTGAAACGATCCTGAATCGTGAAAAAATGGGGAGTACCGGTATCGGAGGGGGTATAGCAATTCCTCATGGTAAACTTGAGCAAGATACCCTGCGTTCTGTGGGTGTCTTTATTAAACTTCAACACCCTATTGCTTTCGATGCTATCGACAATCAACCCGTTGATCTTCTTTTTGCACTTTTAGTCCCTGCGGGACAGAGCAAAATACATCGTCATACGCTATCGTTAATTGCCAAGCGACTCTCTAATAAAGCGATTTGTCGGCAATTGCGCCAAGCGGAAAGCGATGATGTGCTTTATCAGATTCTTATGGGTAACACTGATGATGAAGACTCATAGCCCTTAATCCAGATTTACTCGTAAAAGATTTACAGGAGAAAGAAATTCATGGCACTGATGATCGTCAGCGGTCGTTCCGGGTCGGGTAAATCGGTTGCATTACGTGCACTGGAAGATATGGGATTTTATTGCGTCGATAATTTACCTATTGAACTCTTACCTGAGCTCGCAGCAACCTTAGCAAAAAGAGAAATTTCGGCAGCCGTCAGTATTGATATCAGGAATATGCCTGAGTCGCCGCAATTATTCAAAGCGGTGTTTGATAAGCTCCAGTTGGCATTCTCACCTCAACTCCTTTTTTTTGATGCCAATACTAATACACTGATTCGCCGTTACAGTGATACTCGTCGATTACACCCATTGACTGCCCGGAATTTATCACTCGAAGATGCCATTCAACATGAGTCTGAACTCCTAGAACCGCTTCGCTCAAGAGCCGACCTAGTGATTGATACCTCCGAAATGTCAGTGCATGAGCTTGCAGAGATGTTACGGACACGACTGTCAGGAAAGCCAGAGCGCGAACTCACTATCGTGTTTGAATCATTTGGCTTCAAATATGGCCTGCCTGTAGATGCTGACTACGTATTTGATGTGCGATTCCTACCAAATCCGCATTGGGATGCCAAACTTCGCCCATTAACCGGTTTGGACCGTCCAGTCTGTCAATTTTTAGAACGCCATACAGACGTTCACCAGTTCATCTACCAAACGCGCAGCTACTTAGAATTGTGGCTGCCAATGCTGGAAAGAAATAATCGCAGTTACCTGACTGTTGCAATTGGTTGTACCGGCGGTAAACATCGCTCCGTTTATATTGCTGAGCAACTTGCCGACTATTTCGCCTCCCGAGGTAAAAATGTTCAACGCCGGCACCGTACTTTGGAAAAGAAAAACCATGACCGTTAAGCAAACCGTTTCAATACAAAATAAATTAGGCATGCACGCGCGGCCTGCTATGAAGTTATTTGAGTTGGTACAAAGTTTCGATGCTGAGGTATTACTCAGGAACGAAGCCGGGACTGAGGCTGAAGCAAACAGCGTCATCGCACTACTCATGTTGGATTCGGCAAAAGGCGGGAAGATAGAAGTTGAAGCCAGTGGCCCGCAAGAGCAAGAGGCTCTACAGGCCGTTGTCGAACTCTTTGCTTCAGGTTTCGACGAAGACTAAGTTCGCTGCGAGTACAAATGATGCTGCGTTAAAAATGCCTGGCCACCTAGCTGACGCATTTGACGCATAATCCATTGTTCGCGCATCTGTACATAACGTGAAGGGGTTTGAACTTTGTAGCGTAACGGTGAAGGCAGTACCGCCGCCAATAACGCTGCTTGCTCCTCTGTCAATTGACGAGCCGGCTTATGAAAATACGCTTGTGAAGCCGCTTCTACTCCAAATATTCCAGGCCCAAACTCTGCGACATTGAGGTAAATAGTTAAGATTCGCTTTTTACGCCAGATAGCTTCAATACCGAGCGTCATACCCGCTTCGATTGCCTTACGTACCCAACTTCGTCCGTCCCATAAAAACATATTCTTAGCCGTCTGTTGCGATAGCGTCGATGCGCCGCGTAGATGAGTTTCCCCTTGCTGCGTTAGCACCGTTTGTACCGCGCCAAAATCGATCCCCCAGTGTTCGGTAAATCGCTGATCTTCTGACGAAATAACGGCTAAAGGCATCCACGGTGAAATCTCATCCATACTGACCCAATCAGAATGGGCACGATAAGAAAAATTCCCTGAGGCCCAGGCCGTGATCTGTCTTTCAGCCATCACAGCGGAAAAAGGAACAGGAAGAAACGTCAAAAGTAGTACAACAACTAACCAGAGTCCGGTAACAGAGAGAAAGAGTCTGATTAGCCCTTTTTTTATCCGGCTCCACCCTGCTTTACGTTTAATTATCATACCCACTCTCGTTTAGCCATTCCGTTTGTAATTCCTAACTAATAATTATATGAGATTAAGTGATAATAGAGGATATATCTCTTAAAAAGATGACTTAACTGAACAGTGAGAAACGGTTCCAACTTACTGTAAACAATAAAATTTACTTGCCAGCACAGTCAATATACCTAAGTTTTTTTAGTTTAACGTAAATTATCATTCGCCAATAATTTTATCATTTGTTACACTCTTACTTAACATTAAATAAACATAGTGACAATTAACTGACTAACCATTGTGAAATTTCTATAGTACGTAATACTTTGGATAGAAAATTAAGGTATTTTCACAGAATTACATTTTGTTATTCTTTTATTCATTAGTTAAATCTATCGTTTTAATGTTTATAAGAGAAATAACCTTAAGAACTTTAGGTATTTACATGTGAAAATGGTTGCTCATAGTATATAACCCTTGATAATATAAGGTTATTAAGTATAAAGTCGATTTTAGTATCAGGACAATATAGGGTTTAACTAAGCGTTAAAGGTCTTTTTGTATTAAATGCATTACTAACGTTAATGTTTTATAGAAATCGGTACCATTTGTTTGCTACAGTAGACCTCGATATCCAATACCACTGAATAGCAGTACGATTACTATCAATAATTAATATGCTGTTCGGTTCTCTTTCCCTGGTGTTGGCGCAATCTTCGCGCACCCCGGTTTAACCGGGGTAATTTTTCTCCTAAGACTGACTTTTTAACCACGCTTTCAATACATCAATATCTTTTTGCCAGGCACAATGTAACTCGTCGACCCAATCTTGAACATTATCCCACCATGCCGGTAACTCTGGTGACTGGATCTTCTGTGCAATTTTTTGTATCTGTTTTAGCCCAATGGCTCCTGCCGCCCCTTTAATTTTATGTCCCTGTTCTGCAATCTCGGTTTGATCACGCGCCAACATGTTTGAATCAAGCACCTCAAGATAATCCGGCATCATTTTCTCGAACATGGCTATGCCATCGTGGATCAGTGATGGGCCAACTAAGCTTAAGTATTGCTCCAACATCTCGGTATCCAATCTGTCTGAAGACTGGGTAACCAAAGAGGAGGTGGATGATTGAGTGGGTGTAGAGCTAGGATCCCAAAACTGCTTGATGGTAGCGGTTAGCGCCGGTACAGACAGAGGCTTACTCAGCACACCATCTAAACCTGCATTAAGATACTCGCTTTTATCTTTTAAGACATTTGCAGTGAGGGCCACCAAAGGCGGAAGTTGTTGCGGGGTGTATCGCTGTTTTAACTGCCTCGCTACCTCTAGGCCGGTCATATCCGGTAATTGAATATCCAGCAGTACCATGTCATATTCATCGGGATCAAAAAGGTCTAGGGCTTCTTGTCCTGTCATGGCAACATCGATTGAACAACCTAGTTTTTCTAATACCGAACGGGCAACAATCACATTAAGCTCAATATCTTCGACTAGAAGGATATGAAGCACCGGTAATAGTCCCTCATCCTCATCCACAACGTCGGAAGCTAAAGACAGAATCTCAGGCGCAGACACATCAAGAGTGAAACATGCGCCACGATGCGGCTCACTCTCAACACGAATGCTCCCTCCCATTGCCTCGGCAATACGTGCAGAAACAGCAAGGCCAATCCCTGTCCCCGTCGCTGGCTTCCCACCCTGAGCATCTTCAACTTGATAATACATAGCGAAAATCTTGTCCTGTTCGGACTGCGGAATGCCTATACCCGAATCTTTCACTGCAAACGTCAAGTGTTGCGATTGGTAACTTACCCGGATTGAGACCTCTCCCTCCTTTGTAAACTTCACCGCGTTACTGATCAAGTTCCACAATATTTGTCTTAATCTCGTACCATCAGCAAGTACGGTTCGCGGTAACGGCTCTTCAACATGCATGATGAAAGTCAGGCCTTTCGGTTGCACCAGTAACCCAGCTAAGTTTTCGAGATCAGCAATAAAATCTGTAAAGTTAATCGGCTGACGGTCAAGCTTAATATTTTGACGTTCGATTTTATCCATCTCAATAACATCATTAAAAATGTTACCCAAAGTAATCGCCGATACATGGATAGTTTTGAGATAGTTAAGCTGATCGCCATCCAATTGGGTATCTAATAAGATACGGCTTAATCCGACAATGCCGTTTAGTGGAGTACGTAGCTCATGGCTGATCGTTGAGATAAAGGTCGTCTTATCGCGACTCGCATTTTCCAAAGCCTCTTGATAACGCTTACGCTCCGTAATATCGCGACCAAAGCCCATTAAGCCACTTCGTTTTCCAATGCGGTCATAATAGGGAACTTTACGTACTTCAAAACAGGCTTTCTTTCCGTCGGGATAATGTAACCATTGCTCGTAAGTGAGTGCGATATTGTGACGAAAAACCTTCTCATCAGTAGCTAATATTTTTTCTGCAGTATCAATATCATATACATCTTGTGGTCGTAAGCCGATTAACTGCTGTTCACTTTTCCCAGTTAATAACTCTAACGCTCGGTTACACCCCGAAAACTGGCGGTCAATATTACGATAAAAAACCAGATCTGGAGATGCATCTAAAAACGAACGTAAAAAGGAAGATTGTTGCTCCAATTCTATTTGTGCTTTAATCCGCCCTTCCATCTCCTCTTCGAGTTTTTGAATTGCACTTTCCCGTGCATGCTCCGCATTTTTACGCTCAGTGATCTCTTGATTAAGTTGAGTGATCGTCTGTTGCATCTGCTGATTAAGCTGTAAATCGCGATCACGCATTTCTTCTAATTTATCGACCAACTTCGCTAAACGCTGCCGAGACTCCTCCAATTGATCAACCACCACGGAGAGAAAATAAACGGCCCAAGGAGTGATAAGTAAACCAAAGAAGATTGATCGCACTACATCAATCGATTCAACATGGCCATGTAATAATAGGGTCACGGCCATTTGTACAATCATCGCCAGCACGACTAATGCTGATGCGAGCAGTAAAGAGAAGCGGACAAGGCCAAGTTTGACCATTAAATCAACGTAGTACTGCGCTAACAGGCGGATATGTTTCATAATCACTCCATCATCGAGGAGTCTACATGATAGCGTAAAAATAAAGCGGTAAGCAGCAGATTAACTTTTGAATTTAAATGTTAACTATTTGCATTTAAATTCATGTTATTTATCGATTCCGCACAATTTGTTCTGAAGGCGAAATAAAAAAAACCGCGATGGATAAAATAGTTAAAAAAAACATTTAAATGTCATTTACCACTATAAACCACTTCTATTTACCACTATAACAGAGCGTATAGCTATGTTTTGGCCTGCACCACAGTGATACAGATAACACAAATCCGTTGCACCATAACAATGCAAACCGATTAAAATAGACTAAAAATAGTTAATATTCATTATGATACATAAAAATAGTCAATGAAACATTTGTTACCTCCTTAATTTGACCTCGGTCATAATTCCCGATAAGTTGACACATAGCTGGTAGTAATCTGTGCGGCGTGCATTATCCCCGCCTATTTTATTCAGTAATTAAACGTTCCCTGCTGACTTTAAGGTCTTGGTATCCCTTAACCCCACAGGGCTAAAACGCGAATTTACGCTCCTAACCATTACCCTAGCCCATGCAGCGTTATCGGTAGCAAAGTGCTGGAAGAAAAGGGCCGCAGAGCCCGTGGAGGTTGACTCAATGTTGTATGATAAATCCTTTGAAAAGGCTAACTGTGGCTTTGGCCTGATTGCCCATATAGAAGGCGAACCCAGCCATAAAGTTGTCAGAACGGCAATTCATGGTCTCGCGCGGATGCAACACCGTGGTGCAATACTTGCTGATGGAAAAACGGGTGATGGATGTGGATTATTGCTACAAAAACCAGACCGCTTCTTTCGCTATATTGCTGAAACGCAAGGCTGGAGCCTTGCACGGAATTACAGCGTTGGAATGCTTTTTCTAAATAATGACCCGGAAAAAGCAGCCGTATCGCGTAAAATTATCGAAGAAGAAGTGTTACGTGAAACACTTTCCGTTGTCGGCTGGCGTGAAGTCCCGATTAATCGCGATGTCTTGGGTGAAATAGCCCTCTCTTCACTACCGGTAATTGAGCAAATTTTTATTAATGCACCGGCTGGTTGGCGCCCACGTGATATGGAACGACGCCTATATATGGCTCGTCGTCGTATCGAAAAGCGAGTGGAAGCCTTAGAGGATAGCGAATTTTACATCTGTAGCTTCTCTAACCAAGTGAATATTTATAAAGGCCTATGTATGCCTGCAGATCTGCCAAGATTCTATCTTGATTTGGCAGATTTACGTCTTGAGTCTTCTATCTGCCTATTTCACCAGCGTTTTTCAACCAATACTGTGCCACGCTGGCCACTCGCGCAGCCCTTCCGCTATATGGCACATAATGGTGAAATTAATACCATTGCCGGTAACCGCCAATGGGCAAGAGCACGCGCCTATAAGTTTAATACCCCGCTGATCCCTGATTTGCAGACGGTCGCCCCGTTCGTCAATGAAACCGGCTCTGACTCAAGTTCTATGGATAATATGCTGGAGCTGTTTTTGAATGGCGGAATGGACTTAGTTCGTGCAATGCGCTTACTTGTGCCACCTGCTTGGCAAAATAATCCTGATATGGACCCAGACCTACGCGCCTTCTTTGATTTCAACTCCATGCATATGGAGCCTTGGGATGGCCCTGCAGGTATCGTGATGTCTGACGGACGGTATGCCGCCTGTAACCTTGATCGTAATGGCCTACGACCTGCGCGCTACGTTATCACCAAAGATAAGTTAATTACTTGTGCGTCGGAAGTGGGTATTTGGGATTATCAACCGGATGAAGTCGTCGAAAAAGGTCGAGTAGGGCCTGGTGAATTAATGGTTATCGATACGCGTAATGGCCGTATTTTACATTCCGCTGAAACAGATAATGACCTAAAAAGCCGTCATCCTTATAAAACGTGGATGGAAAAAAACGTTAAGCGTTTAGTTCCTTTTGAAGATCTCCCTGACGATCGCGTAGGCAGTCGTCAACTCGATGATACAGAGCTTGCGACATGGCATAAGCAATTCGGCTATAGCAGCGAAGAGTTAGACACCGTTATTCGCGTACTCGGCGAAAATGGTCAAGAGGCCGTCGGCTCAATGGGTGATGATACCCCCTTCGCCGTACTGAGTAGCCGCCCGCGTATCATTTATGACTATTTTCGTCAGCAATTTGCACAAGTCACTAACCCCCCTATCGATCCATTACGTGAAAATCATGTAATGTCGTTGGCAACCTGTATTGGTCAAGAGATGAACGTCTTTTGTGAAGCAGAAGGGCAAGCTCACCGTGTGAGTTTCAAGTCCCCGATCTTACTTTACTCAGACTTCTCACAGCTAACGCAGTTAGACAGTCAATACTATCGTGCAGATACCCTAGATTGTACCTTTAACCCCGCTGAAGAACATTTGGAGGCAGCGATCCATCGTCTCAATGATCAAGCAGAGAAAATGGTTCGTGAAGGTACCGTCTTACTTGTGCTCTCTGACCGGCATATCTCAGCAGAGAGACTTCCTGTTCCAGCGCCGATGATCGTCGGTGCCGTACAAGCACGCTTAGTCGAAAAAAGTCTACGCTGTGATGCGAACATTATTGTCGAGACTGCTTCGGCCCGAGATCCTCACCACTTTGCTGTTCTACTTGGTTTTGGTGCAACGGCTATTTACCCGTGGTTAGCATATGAAACCTTAGCGAAAATGGCTGATAGCGGAGTTATCGACCATGATTACCGTAAAGCGATGTTGAATTACCGTAATGGGATCAACAAAGGCTTATATAAAATCATGTCGAAAATGGGAATTTCAACGGTCGCCTCCTACCGTTGCTCAAAACTGTTTGAAGCCGTCGGACTGCATACCGATATTACAAAACTCTGCTTCCAGAATGTGACCAGCCGTATTGGTGGCGCTAATTTCAGCGACTTCGAGCAAGACTTAGTGAATCTTGCTAAACGAGCATGGTTAGCGCGTAAGCCACTCGAACAAGGTGGATTATTAAAATACGTCCACGGTGGAGAATATCACGCGTATAACCCCGATATCGTCAATACCCTGCAAAAAGCCGTAGAGAGCGGTGACTATGCTGATTACCTAAACTATGCCCAACATGTCAATAATCGCCCCACTGCGACTTTGCGTGACCTACTGGCCTTAAAATCCAGTGACAAGGTGATTAGTATCGACGATGTTGAACCTGCAACGGCGCTATTTAAACGTTTCGATACCGCAGCCATGTCAATTGGTGCATTAAGTCCCGAAGCGCATGAAGCCTTAGCTGAAGCAATGAACAGTATTGGCGGATTCTCCAACTCAGGAGAAGGTGGTGAAGATCCTGCGCGCTACGGGACCAATAAAGTGTCGCGAATCAAGCAAGTAGCCTCTGGCCGTTTTGGTGTTACACCCGCTTATTTAGTTAACGCCGATGTAATTCAAATTAAAGTGGCACAAGGCGCTAAACCAGGTGAAGGTGGACAGCTACCAGGGGATAAAGTCACCCCTTACATTGCACGTTTACGCTATTCGGTACCCGGCGTCACACTTATTTCGCCGCCACCGCATCACGATATTTATTCAATCGAGGATTTAGCCCAGCTTATTTTTGACCTCAAACAAGTCAATCCGAAGGCATTAATCTCAGTAAAACTGGTTTCCGAGCCAGGTGTAGGCACTATTGCTACCGGTGTAGCTAAGGCCTATGCCGATTTAATTACCGTGGCTGGCTACGATGGCGGTACCGGTGCAAGTCCATTGACCTCCGTGAAATATGCCGGTTGTCCGTGGGAACTTGGTTTAGTGGAAACACAGCAAGCCCTCGTTGCCAATGGACTACGTCATAAAATCCGTTTACAAATTGATGGCGGACTAAAAACCGGCCTCGATATTATCAAAGCGGCGATTCTCGGCGCAGAGAGTTTTGGGTTTGGAACTGGGCCAATGGTCGCACTAGGCTGTAAATACTTACGTATTTGTCACCTCAATAACTGTGCAACAGGCGTTGCTACACAAGACGAGAAGTTGCGTAAGAATCATTACCACGGGTTACCCTTTAAAGTGACTAATTACTTTGAGTTTATAGCTCGGGAAACACGTGAAATCATGGCCTCTTTGGGTGTCAGTCGGTTAACCGATTTGATCGGTCGTACGGATTTGCTCACTACATTAGAAGGCTTTACTGCCAAACAACAAAAGTTGACGCTCGGATCACTGCTTGAAACGGCGACACCTGTGCCAGGTAAGGCTCTGTATTGCACAGAGTCCAACCCTCCTTTTGATAAAGGAACACTAAATAAAGCGCTGTTAGAACAAGCTCTTCCGTATATTGAAGCAAAACAAAGTAAACATCTCTACTTTGATGTGAAAAATACGGATCGTTCAATCGGTGCTACCTTATCCGGTGCTATCGCACAACGCTACGGTGACCAAGGCTTGGCGGCGGATCCAATTCAGGTTCATCTGAACGGAACAGCCGGACAAAGTTTCGGGGTGTGGAATGCAGGTGGATTAGAGATGATTTTAACCGGCGATGCCAACGACTATGTCGGAAAAGGGATGGCAGGTGGATTACTCGCTATCCGTCCCCCAATCGGCTCTGCGTTCCGTAGCCATGAAGCAACCATCGCCGGAAATACCTGCTTATATGGCGCAACGGGTGGGAAACTCTTTGCCGCTGGCCGCGCAGGAGAACGTTTTGCCGTGCGTAACTCAGGAGCGATCACCGTTGTTGAAGGAATTGGCGATAACGGCTGTGAATACATGACGGGAGGAGTTGTCTGTATTATTGGCCGAACAGGCGTCAACTTTGGTGCTGGCATGACAGGCGGATTTGCTTACGTATTAGATGAAGATGGCGAATTCCGTAAACGTGTTAACGCTGAACTTGTCGAAGTGCTCGACGTTGCATCGCTCCCTATTCACGAAGAGCATTTGCGCGGGTTGATTACCGAGCATGTGCAATATACACAGTCAAGCCGTGGCGAGGAGATCCTTGCACATTGGTCAAACTGGGCAGAAAAATTTATGCTGATCAAACCAAAGTCGAGTGATGTAAAAGCATTACTGGGACACCGTAGCCGGTCAGCGGCAGAACTTCGGGTTCAGGCGCAGTAAGGAGCAAAGATGAGCCAAAATGTTTATCAGTTTATTGACTTACAGCGCGTTGATCCGCCAAAGAAACCGCTGCAACTCCGTAAAATTGAATTTGTTGAAATTTACGAGCCCTTCTCAGAAGGGCAAGTTAAAGCACAAGCCGATCGCTGTTTAGATTGTGGTAATCCCTATTGTGAATGGAAATGTCCTGTTCATAACTACATTCCAAACTGGCTAAAATTAGCGAATGAAGGGCGCATTATCGAAGCGGCAGAGCTGTCGCACCAAACCAACAGCTTACCCGAGGTGTGTGGCCGAGTTTGCCCGCAGGACCGCTTATGTGAAGGCTCCTGTACGCTCAATAACGATTTCGGTGCAGTCACTATCGGCAACATTGAGCGCTATATCAATGATAAAGCGATGGAGATGGGCTGGCGCCCTGATATGTCACAGGTTAAGTCAGTCAATAAACGTGTGGCCGTCATTGGCGCAGGTCCAGCAGGCTTAGCGTGTGCTGATGTCTTAACCCGTAACGGCGTTAAGGTTACAGTCTTTGATCGCCACCCAGAAATTGGCGGATTACTCACCTTTGGTATTCCCTCATTCAAATTAGAAAAAGAGGTGATGATCAAGCGTCGTGAGTTATTTGAAGGAATGGGTATTGAGTTTCGCCTGAACGTTGAAGTCGGCCAAGATATTGCTATGCAAACTCTGCTTGATGAATACGACTCCGTTTTCCTTGGCGTGGGCACTTACCAATCAATGCGTGGTGGATTTAACAATGAAGATGCAAAAGGCGTTTACGATGCCTTACCATTCTTGATTGCCAACACACGTAAAACGATGGGATTTGAAGCACTGGCAGAGCAACCTTACCTGGATATGCAAGGTAAACGTGTTGTGGTACTCGGCGGTGGTGATACCGCGATGGACTGTGTTAGAACCTCGATTCGCCAAGGTGCGACCAACGTTATCTGTGCCTATCGTCGTGATGAGGCCAATATGCCGGGCTCTCGCCGTGAAGTGAAAAATGCTCGTGAAGAAGGCGTAGATTTCCAATTCAATCTACAACCACTAGGGATTGAAATTGACGGTAATGGTCACGTTGTGGGTGTCAAAATGGTGCGTACAGAAATGGGACCTGCCGATGCAGCGGGTCGCCAACAAGCGCAACCAGTGGCGGGTTCCGAGCATGTTATCCCTGCGGACGCAGTGATTCTTGCATTCGGTTTCCGTCCACACAGTATGCCGTGGCTAGCTGAGTATAATGTTGAACTTGATGCCACCGGACGTATTGTCGCCCCAGAAACTGCAGATAATCCTTTTCAAACTAGCCACCCTAAAATCTTTGCAGGGGGTGATGCAGTAAGAGGATCCGATCTGGTCGTTACGGCGATTGCGGAAGGGAGAAAAGCTGCAGAAGGTATATTGGACTACCTTGAAGTCTAGAATATTGGGTTAACAAGACAAAATTCCCGGAATACATCATGCCAATCAGTCAATGCTGATTGGCATTTTTCGTTTTATCTTGGGCGATTTTGAAGCGCTTTCATTTTATCGCTAACCTCATGGTTGTAATGCCTACCCTCTAGGATAGTCCTTGCTGTAATACCATCAATCCTATAAGTCATACTTAAAGAGAATATCGTTAGCTGAACTGAAAGGTTAAGGTGGGGTTCACGTGCAAAAAATTTGCAAAAAAAATCCGGACACAGAACCTGTACCGGATTTTCTTAAAGTAAGCCGATCGTTAAGTAACCGGTCTTATGCTGAATACGTACTATTTTTTAAAACTGAGATTATTTAACAACTCGTAATGACGGACGACTACCCTTAGGCGGTGGATTATCGTCATTATCCTCATCCGAGGTTACTGCATCGCCATCAATGACTGACATCTTTGGCTCAGTAGAGACAGAGGAATCAGTATCTGCCATTATCTCAATATCGTCATATTGTGGCTCAGGCTCAAACATGGTTCCTGCCCCATTTTCACGTGCGTAGAGCGCCATCACAGCCGCTAAAGGAACGAAAACCTGACGAGGAACACCACCGAATCGCGCATTAAAGCTTACAAATTCATTACCGAGTTCCAAATTACCCACCGCACGCGGAGCAATATTGAGGACAATTTGCCCATCACGAGCGAATTCTAATGGAACCTCTACACCAGGCAAATTAATGTCCACCACTAAATGTGGCGTTAACTCGTTATCCAGCAACCAATCGTAGAATGCACGCAGTAAGTAAGGGCGACGTGCTGTTAAATTCGTCATTTCCATAAAGTCTCAGCCTCGGTTAGAGACGCATCTCACGCTCAGCTTCCGTGAGAGAAGCGAGAAACGAATCACGTTCAAACACACGATTCATATAACCTTTAAGATCTTTAGATCCCGCACCAGTTAAGTCAACACCTAACGAAGGTAAGCGCCACAGCAATGGTGCTAAGTAACAATCAACTAAGCTAAACTCTTCACTTAAGAAGTACGGGGTACGAGCAAATAGTGGCGCGATAGCTAACAATTGCTCACGCAGTTGTTTGCGCGCCGAATCTGCTTCTTCGCTATTACCTTGCTCAATTTTAAACAGCAGGCTGTACCAGTCCTGTTCAATACGATGCATCATTAAACGGCTTTCACCGCGCGCAACAGGATAGACTGGCATCAACGGGGGATGAGGAAAACGCTCATCCAAATATTCCATAATGATTTGCGACTGATATAACGTCAGCTCACGGTCCACTAAAGTTGGAACGGTGCAATACGGATTAAGATCGATCAAGTCTTGTGGAAGATTTGACTTATCCACCTGTTCAATTTCTACACTTACACCTTTCTCAGCCAGCACGATACGTACCTGATGGCTATAGATATCAGTGGGTCCAGAAAACAGTGTCATTACCGAACGTTTGTTGGCAGCGACAGCCATGAAAACCTCCACATATACTTATAAGAACCGCGATAAACCATCTCAATAACCGATGGCAGATAATAGACCATAAACTGCGCGATAGTTTACCAGAAATTGCAGCCTTTGTGGGCAACCTTTCAATCTGGGCGCTAATTTTGATCATTAAGGTGTTCGAGGTAAGAAAAAAGCAGTATTAAGACAATAAAAAACCCGCCGAAGCGGGTTTTTTCGTAAAAACATTGCTGCAAAGCAGCCATGAATTAACGCTTAGAGAACTGTGGACGACGACGTGCTTTACGCAGACCGACTTTCTTACGTTCAACTTCACGCGCATCACGAGTAACAAAGCCCGCTTTACGTAGTTCAGAACGCAGAGATTCGTCGTATTCCATCAGAGCGCGAGTGATACCGTGACGGATCGCTCCTGCTTGACCAGAAATACCACCACCTTTAACAGTGATGTACAGATCTAATTTACCAATCAAATCAACCAATTCCAGCGGTTGACGCACGACCATACGTGCAGTCTCACGACCGAAATATTGCTCTAAAGAGCGTTGGTTAATTACGATGTTTCCACTACCCGGCTTAATAAAGACGCGTGCGGAAGAGCTTTTGCGGCGACCTGTGCCGTAGTTTTGAGTTTCAGCCATTGCCATTGATCCCGATTAAATGTCCAGAACTTGCGGTTGCTGTGCCGCATGGTTGTGCTCGTTGCCCGCGTAAACTTTCAGTTTACGGAACATTGCACGGCCCAGAGGGCCTTTCGGCAGCATGCCTTTTACCGCGGTTTCAATGACACGCTCAGGAGCACGAGCAATCATTTCTTCAAAGGTCGCTTGCTTGATACCACCGATGTGACCAGTGTGGCGATAGTAGATCTTGTCGCTACGTTTGTTGCCGGTTACAGCAACTTTCTCAGCGTTAAGAACGATGATGTAATCACCAGTATCTACGTGCGGAGTGTATTCCGCTTTATGTTTACCACGCAGACGACGAGCCAGTTCAGTCGCTAAACGACCTAAGGTTTTGTCAGTTGCGTCAACAACATACCAGTCGCGTTTGACGGTTTCTGGTTTAGCTGTAAAAGTTTTCATCTAAAAGCTTACCCAAATATAAGTTACACGTTGGTGAAATCCCAAACGCTATTAACGGTTGAGGCTCACACGACCATTTTGCCAGTAAGCCTACCCCTTCGGATAGAACTACCGGAACACAAAGGTTTTTGGGAATAAAACCATTTGTTGTAACGTGGGGTCGCAAGATTATAAAGAAGTCGACATCAAAAATCGACCTCTTTTATCATTAATTCGCAACTCCACGCGGTTTTCTGCCTTACGGCAAATGAGGAAGGCGCAAATACTCTTCGCTTTGCATCTCCTGAAGACGAGATAAGCAGCGCTGGTATTCAAATTTCAATTGATTACCTTGATAGATATCTTCCAACGCCACTTCCGCAGAAACGACGAGTTTAACATGTCTTTCATAGAATTCATCTATCATTGCAAGAAATCGTCTTGCCTGGTCTTCCGTTTGGCTAGTAAGCTGCGGAACATCAAGTAATAAAACCGTATGAAACTGCTGTGATAATGCTATGTAATCATGTTGACTGCGGTTCTCACCACATAAAACGGTAAAGCGGATGGCTAATACCCCTTGCGCAACATGTACCGTATTCATGGGCCGATGGTTAATTTCTAATACCGGCGCGGATGCATTGGAAAAATCATAGCCTGAGAGTGTTTTAAAGAGCGAGGCAATCGCCTGAACCGTCTCATCATTTAGGGGTGACTTCCATAAATGAGCGGAGGTAAGCGCACGTAAACGGTAATCGATACCTGCATCCACATTCATCACTTGGCAATGTTGTTTAATCTGCTCAATCGCAGGCAAAAATCGTGCTCGCTGCAATCCATTACGATAGAGTTCATCCGGGGGAATATTGGAGGTTGCGACCAACGTGATCCCGCGATCGAACAGAGCTTCCATCAATGTACCAAGTAGCATTGCATCGGTGATGTCAGAGACAAAAAACTCATCAAAACAGAGTAGGTCTGTCTGCTCACGAAAACGATCAGCAATAATCAGTAACGGATCACTATGACCTTGTAATTGGCTTAACTCTTCATGTACTCGTAACATAAAACGGTGAAAATGCAGGCGTAACTTTCGCTCTCCTGGAACAGATTGATAGAACAGATCCATGATCCATGTTTTACCGCGACCCACTCCACCCCACATATAGAGCCCCTGTACCGGAGACTGTTGTGTGTCTGTATCACGATGAAACAGCGATGAAAAACGCCCCAACAATCCTTTTTTAGGGCTGGATGAGGAGGCGCCTTGTTGACGTGAGACTAACGCTTGCTGAAGCCGATCAAGTTCTGTAACTGCGGCTTTTTGTACCTCATCAGGCCGATACTCACCCTGTTCGAGGGCTTGTTGATAACGAGCAAGTGGAGAAATGGTTTGCATAGTAGACACCGTTTAGAAAATCGAAGACGACAATTACAACCTTGAAAATCGCTATACAGTACGCCAGGTTAACGGAGGATTCCACATCCTGAGCATTAAGAGGTATAGTGAGATAAACTATCTTCGACGAGCCTCTTACATAAAATAGGTAATTGTTTGCCTCGTCCTCTTAGAACAACGGATATTATGGGAGTCATTATGACCTGGGAATATGGGCTGATTGGATTAGTTGTTGGTGTGATTGTCGGTGTTGTCATCACACGTTTCGGTAGTCGCAAACTGCGTGATCAGCACGCTTTGCAATACGAATTAGAAAAAACCAAAGATGAACTCAAAGAGTTTAAGCAAGAGCTTAATGGACACTTTGTTCGCAGTGCTGAGTTGCTCGAAAATATGTCACAAAATTACCAAGAGCTTTACCAACATATGTCGAGTACAACGAAAGTTCTTCTCCCTGAACAAACAGCACAAAGTAATCCATTTGTCTGGCAGCAAACGTCGGCAACCCATCAAACCGATGAATCTTTAGCCGAAATGCCTCGAGATTATTCTGAAAAATCATCGGGCTTACTGAGAAGCACCACCACAGATAAATAAGGGTAGAGGGTCAATGATGAGAAAAAATCGTACGCCTTTAGCGCTAGCTATCGCGCTCAGTATGGCGCTTGGTATGGCATACCTTCCTGCTTCCTATGCAAATTTACCTGCACAAGTAGGCGACCAACCCTTGCCTTCACTTGCCCCAATGCTCGCTAAAACACTGCCTTCCGTTGTCAGTGTACAAGTCAGTGGTACTACGACCGCGAATCAAGACACGCAGATCCCTGACCCGCTTAAACCTTTTCTGGGGCAAAACCCGCAAGCACAGCAACCTACCCCTTTTCAAGGGCTGGGGTCAGGGGTCATTATTGATGCCAAAAATGGCTATATTCTCACCAATAATCACGTTATTAACGGTGCGGATAAGATCACAGTGCAATTGGCTGATGGTAATGAATATCCTGCACGCTTAGTGGGTCATGATAGCCAAACGGATATTGCCCTACTGCAAGTTAAAAATGCGAAGAATTTAGTACAAATTAACGTGGCAGATTCAGATGCTATACAAGTAGGCGATTTTGCGGTGGCAATTGGTAATCCCTACGGCTTAGGACAAACGGCTACATCGGGAATTATTTCCGCTCTTGGCCGCAGTGGCTTAAATATTGAAGGACTTGAAAACTTCATTCAAACGGATGCTGCCATTAACCGCGGAAACTCGGGCGGTGCCTTGGTGAATCTAAAGGGGCAACTTATTGGTATCAATACTGCTATCCTTGCCGCTAGCGGGGGTAACATTGGTATTGGCTTTGCTATCCCGTCCAATATGGCAATGAATCTGGCCCAACAGTTAATCAAAAACGGAAAAGTGACCCGTGGACAGTTAGGACTAAAAGGCACCGAGATGTCATCCGATATGGCAAAAGCCTTCCATGTCGATGTCCAACGCGGCGCATTTGTTGCTGAAGTGCTTCCAAACTCCGCAGCGGCGAAAGCAGGCATTAAAGCTGGGGATATTATAACCGGCCTAAACGGCAAACCTATCAGTAGCTTTGCTGAGTTACGTGTCAAAGTCAGCACAAGCGCCCCTGGGGACAAAGTCACATTGACGTTATTGCGCGATGGTAAAACGATTAATGCTGAGGTCACACTGGAGCAAAGTACGCCAAGTGCTGCACCAACAACCATTGATCTGCCTGCCTTACAAGGTGCACAGTTTAGTGATGGCACAACACTAGATAAAGCTAAAGGGGTTAAAGTCGATAGTGTTACCCCTTCAAGCCCAGCACAACAGATTGGTTTACATACTGGCGATGTTATTACGGCCATTAACCGTCAACGTGTAGAGTCGCTTGATGCCATGAACAAAATATTAGCAACCAAGCCTCCGGTTATTGCTATGAGCGTTATACGCGGTAAAGATAATCTTTTCTTATTACTGCGCTAATACTAATAAGGATAGGTACAGAGGTGCGTACCTATCCTTCTCATGATATTCTGCTGTCACCCCTCTCTCGGCAATGTTATTAGCATGTTATTTAAATTACTTCGCTCAGCATTTATCGGCATTCTGGTTGCTATCGTCCTGCTTATCGTTATGCGTTTTTTTGGTAACGGCAGCTCCAGTAATGATGCTCCGACCAATAGCCAAGAGTCCGTATTCAGTTTTAGCCCCGGTGTCCGTCGCGCAGCCCCAGCCGTAGTCAATGTGTATAACCGAAACTCCCAAACCCAGGGACGTAAAGACTTCACGACGCTAGGTTCCGGAGTCATTATGAACCAACGTGGTTATATTCTGACTAATCGACATGTCATTAGTAATGCTGACCAAATTATTGTTGCCTTACAAGATGGTCGTTTTTACGAGGCAACGCTGGTTGGGTCGGACGCACTGACCGATCTAGCTGTACTCAAAATTGCTGCGCCTACCCTACCGGTTATCCCAATCAATCCTAAGCGTGTGCCGCATATCGGCGACGTCGTCATGGCAATTGGTAATCCATACAATTTGGGACAAACAGTCACCCAAGGAATTATCAGCGCCACAGGTCGTATCGGGTTAAGTTCCTCTGGCCGTCAAAACTTCCTACAAACTGATGCCTCCATTAATCAGGGAAATTCAGGTGGAGCGTTAATCAATTCATTGGGTGAACTAATGGGAATAAACACGCTTACCTTCGATAAAAGCAACGACGGTGAAACACCTGAAGGAATTGGTTTCGCTATTCCAACCCCCTTAGCTGTAAAAATTATGAATAAACTTATTCGTGATGGTCGTGTCATTAGAGGTTTTATTGGTATCACTGGACGAGAAATTCCTCCCATGCATGAACAGGGAAATAGTTATGAAAAGCTACAAGGAATTATCGTGACCAAAGTGACAGGGCCTGCTGAACAAGCAGGTATTAAAGCCAACGATCTGCTACTCAGTGTCGACGATAAACCCGCCATTTCCGCACAGGAAACCATGGATCAAGTCGCCGAGATCCGTCCCGGCTCTGTCATCGATGTGAAGATTCTACGAAATGGGCAAAAGAAAGTCCTGCCTGTTACGATTCAAGAGTTTCCTCAAGACAGTAACTAGACTTATAGGGATGATACGACTTAGCCATGATGACTTTCTATGCATAATAAATCGATTTTTTTAGCAGGTAGTTTAACGATTTCTTAGTAATTAATTCTGGTCTTAGTGTAAAATACAGTCTGATTCATCCCTCTATCGTTAATGAATGAGATATAATCTTTTATAAAAATAATCATTAAGATTAATTCTCTATAACTTATTTTTACACGCAGAGAGATTATTGAATAAAAATGCAGCAAGATGCATAATAATCTTATCTCCTCTATTTTAAAGGTTTATTATGCGAACCCCTTCTAAACAAGATGATCTCGTACGCGCCTTTAAGGCACTACTCAAAGAAGAAAAATTTAGCTCTCAAAGCGAAATTGTTCATGCATTACAAGAAGATGGTTTCCAAAATATTAACCAGTCAAAAGTCTCACGTATGCTGACAAAATTTGGTGCGGTCAGAACACGTAATGCAAAAATGGAAATGGTCTATTGCCTCCCTGCCGAATTAGGGGTTCCAACCACCAGCAGTCCATTAAAAAACTTAGTGACGGATATTGATTATAACGATGCACTCGTCGTCATTCGTACCAGCCCAGGGGCTGCACAACTTATTGCTCGCTTATTAGATTCATTGGGTAAATCTGAAGGGATCCTTGGGACCATTGCAGGCGACGATACTATCTTTATCACACCCTCACGCGGATTCACGGTTAAAAAGCTCCATGCCGTTGTACTCACGCTGTTTGAACAAGAACTGTAAGTCAAGGATCGTTGCGATGGCTAACGCTGTCGTTATCAGGGAAAGTGGCAGCCAACACCAATGTCGACTGCCAACTTAGCAGAACCCTAAATATTGATCATCGTTGACTGGTAACGCGTTAAAATATCCGTTAAACGATGTACCGACTCTTTAACGGTTACTGATACGTCGTACTCCTCCAACAGCTGTTCATATTTTTCTAACTCTTGAATAAGCTGCGTATAATAGAACTCTTTCTTTTCAACGCTCCGGGCGGCGATCACTTTATCCCCCGTTCCACGTAAACGCTGATGGAATGCGGAGAGCTCAGGACTGGGCGGAATCGAAAATCCTCGCAGTCGTTGCTGACTAATAATCAGCGTCAAGGCCAATCGATACTTGTTCAAATCACCAGGAAACATATTTAGCAGTAAAAAAAGCTGTTGATATAACGCTGGCAAATGATTCTCACGACGACGAGAAGGATTGGTGGTTAACGATGAAACAGCCGCATACATAAAACGGTTTAGAATCTTACGACCCGTTTTTGCTTTAGACTTATCTCTGATCAGTAATATCACCATTAATGACAAGAAACAGCCGATCATTTGGCCCAGAGAGTTATCTAAAAATGACTCAATGGGGAAGGTAATCGGATTACTCAAGACGATGACATTTAACGTTCCAATGAATCCCCCTAAGGCACCGACTTGTCGACGCTGTATCAATGCACCCGCAACAAACGCCAGTAAACCAATAATTAAGCACAATAAAAAAATACTTTGCTGGGTGCTGGGCATCAAATAAGCGTAATACAACAATCCCACCGGAAACGCAGCCGTCATCCCATAGAGAAAGTCTTTCGCCATCATTAATGGATTAGGGATCCGCATGGCTAACGCCGTCACAACCGCTAACATGATCATACAACCGCTGCCCGCGTTCCAGCCAGAGTAAAGCCAAAATAACACGCCGGAAAACGTTGCAACAAAAGTACGTATCCCATTAATCATGGCATGATGAGTTTCCGCTGAGCGAGGAGCCACAATATCCTCGCGACGTAAAATAGCCTCTTCTGTTCCATTCACTTTGACATTACTACGAATACCTTTTGACAGAAGGAGGTATTCAGAGGCTGCACTGACCCAGGTTGAAAGAGCCAGAGGAACAGACTCCTTCGGATACTCATGGATCAGTTTTCGCAACTCACGGACTTTAATGCGTAAATCAGCGATAGAAGCTACTTTCTGCTCAATCAGTTCCACAAATGCACTAGAAAGATATTCAGGATGAGCTTGTAGATTGAGATAAGTTTCCGTCGCGTGGGTGATCATAGTCAGTGAAAGAGTGTTCAGCATTTTCAAACGACGACTACTATTTTGCCAGTGTGAAGATTCCATTTTTAGTTGGCTACGCATACCGCTAAAAGCGCTGCTCCGAGCCACGAGACTACTCCACGCTTTATCAACCTCTTCTTTATCCTTCTGCCCGACACAGAACTGAAGAAGTTGGTACTGGGCAAGCAAAAGATGATCGACTTCTTGGTCTATGACTTTCTTAATTGAACGAGGTGAGAAAAAGATATCCGATAAAATCACACAGATAATACCGATAAAAATCTCGCTACAACGCTCAACCGCCAAGCGAGGCATTAATTCCATAGAACCAGAAGCGTTCGCAGAAATAATAATAATCAGTGCTGTGTAGCCTGCTAGGCCAAACGCATAAGAGTTATCCACCTTAACGAGGGACGATACCCAAACACAGAATCCAGCCCACAAACAACTTAAGAACAACATAATCATTGGCGCTCTAATCGTGGTCATCACAATGGCCAACGCCGCAACACAGCCTAGGAGCGTACCAATAATACGTAATAAACCACGATAGCGCAGTGCGCCTGAGTAAGGATCACCGCCTGCGGCAAAGGCTTGGCCCCCGGCGACAATCCCTGCGGTCATCACCGCCCAGCGCGGGGTTTCTAAATTAAAATAGAAACCCAGTAACATCGCTAACAGTACCGCAAAAGTTAATTTAACCGGGAAGCGTAAGAATTGAATCATAACGCCTCCCGATTATCCAAATTCACGCAGTCGATTCGTTAACTTTTGAAGTGGCGATGGCTGTGGATCGGGACGATCTTTTTCACCGGTAATAATAACCGTCGCTGTCGTTCCGGCTGGGAAGTGGTTACTTACTGGCTCATCAAGATGAATACGGACAGGAACACGTTGTGCTAAACGGACCCATTCTAAATTGGAGTCTACGCTCGCCAGTCCTTTAGTATCGTTTGAACTACTACTATTTTTTACCCCAGCTGCGACGCTTTCCACGGTTCCTCTGAGGGTTAAATTACTTCCCAATGGCGTGATTTCAGCGCGTAGTCCCGGACGTACCGCGTGTAGTTTGGTCTCTTCAAGATAAGCGGTTACATAGAAAGTACGATCTTTTACTAAAGCGACCACGACTGAGCCACGACTAATAAAATCCCCCCCGTACACATTAAGGTTTGTTATCCACCCGTCAGCAGGAGCCTTAACCGTGGCACGCTCGAGATCGATCTGAGCTAAATCTCGCGCAGCGGAGGCTTTCGCTAATTGATGCTCACTCGTTTGCAGATCATTATTCGCTTGTTCTACCGCTTCACGGGACAGAGCGATGGTACTCAGTTGGTTACGTCTTGCTGCTTCCCGACGTTTTTCAGCAACGACCGCTTGGTAATAATCAACGTCGGCTTGTGCTTCATCCAACGCTTCTTTGAAGCGAGGACGATCGATTTCAAACAGGGTATCGCCCTGTTTAACATACTGATTATCGTGAACATTCACATGCGTGATTAAGCCTGTAACGTCTGGAGCAATAGCCACCACATCCGCTGAGAATTTGGCGTCACGTGTCCAAGGCGATTCGGTATAATATACCCATGTACGAAAAATAATCACGATGGCAATAACCACCAGTACAAAGGTAATTGCATAGCGGGCCACTTTTTTTATTAACGTTTTCACTGAAACCTCAGACGATTAAGCACGAAACAAGATAAAACACACAGCAGTATAGAGCGGTGTTGACCAACGAAGGGTGCCAAACCAAATCATAGATGCCGGTTGGGGTTAGCACTTTTTTTACTAGCCAAAACACAATCAGAGATAAAATAAGCTCAACAAAAATAGGTGGAAATGAGAGCCCAAATATCACCAAAACTGGATGCACACTCATGTAAAATCCTTTAACACAATACCCAGCGGCGGCAATGCATGGGTGACGGGAAAGCGATAAGATCCATGATGACAATATATTCTGTCACATAGCTAACAAAAATAGGGTGGCTACCCTATAAGGATCTAAAACGTAACGCTAAAGATAACAACGACGATGCGAGAATAGAGAAATAAACTTTCATCAATGGCACTATAGTAACTTGTCTTAACGATCCTTTTCTATATTTCGTGAACTAAATCACTTTTAACTCAGAGTTAATAATGGAACGATTAAAAAGAATGTCTGTTTTTGCCAAAGTCGTCGAATTGGGCTCATTTACCGCGGTCGCACAGCAGATGCAGGTCAGCGTTTCTTCAATTTCTCAAACGATTTCTCGTTTGGAGGATGAATTAAACATTAAACTTCTTAATCGTAGTACACGGCGCATTGGCATGACACAAGCAGGGAAAATTTATTATCTCGGCTGCCAACGCATGCTAAATGAAGTGACACTGGTTCACGAACAATTGTATGAGTTTAATAATACCCCTGTTGGCACCCTACGCATTGGATGCAGTACAACGATGGCGCAAAATGTTCTTGCCCCTATCGCCGTAAATTTGCTCACTGATTACCCTGGCTTAGAAATCGATCTCATTACGGATAACCCGACACCAGATTTAATTACTCATGGCTTAGATCTGGTTTTAAGGACGGGGCACTTGGAGAACTCGACACTTTTCTCGCGACAAATTGGAGCCATGCCGATGGTGATTTGCGCCAGTAAAGAATATCTCAGTAAAATTACGCTACCTACCCATCACAGTGAGCTTTCCGCACTCTCTTGGTTGGAATACACGCTATCGCCTTATAATGAGATGGAGCTTACGACGCCAGACGGTGAGTTAATCCATCTGTCTCTGCGTGGTCGCTTCGCCACCAATGACCCACAAACTCTCGTACATTGGCTAAAATCTGGGGCAGGTATTGCCTATATGCCGATGATGTGGGTGATGGATGAGGTCAAACAAGGAAATATCAAAATTTTACTGCCCGATTACAGCGCCAAGCCGCGCCCCGTTCACGCACTGTATACTGAGAAAGATAAATTACCGCTAAAAGTGCAAATTTGTTTAGCGTTACTCACCGAGTATTTTAAGGAAATGGCAACACGCTACGAGCTTTTTCTGAGCAAAAGGTAGCCATGTTGGCTACCTTTATCGATGTTAAGCGGTTCCACCGACCGTTAAGCGATCGAGTTTGAGAGTCGGTTGCCCTACCCCCACAGGAACACTTTGCCCTTCCTTGCCACAAACGCCGACCCCTTTATCCAGAGCGAGATCATTACCCACCATAGAGATTTGTTGCATCGCTTCGATTCCTGACCCGATCAACGTGGCCCCTTTCACTGGCGATGTAATTTTGCCTTTTTCGATTAAATAAGCCTCAGACGTTGAGAACACAAATTTTCCTGAGGTAATGTCGACTTGGCCGCCTCCAAAGTTCGGTGCATAAATACCATACTCCACGCTATCGATAATTTCCTGTGGCGTCGATTGCCCAGCCAACATATAGGTATTTGTCATTCTCGGCATAGGTAAATGAGCGTAGGATTCGCGACGACCGTTCCCTGTAGGTGGCAGTCCCATTAAACGAGCATTTAATTTATCTTGGATAAACCCTTTCAGTATGCCTTTCTCAATCAATACATTGTATTGACCCGGTACTCCCTCGTCATCAATCGCAATTGAACCGCGTAACCCGCTCAACGTTCCATCATCGACCACCGTACAAAGTTCCGAGGCGACAAGTTGGCCCATCTGACCACTAAACATTGAGGTTCCTCGACGATTAAAGTCGCCTTCTAAACCATGACCTACTGCTTCGTGAAGCAGTACGCCTGGCCAACCGGCACCTAATACTACCGGGAAGGTTCCTGCCGGAGCTGCAATTGCCGATAAGTTGACTAACGCCATTCTGACCGCTTCTTTTGCCCAGCCGTCACAGCGTGCTTCACCTTGTTCATCCAGTAAGAAAAATTCGTATCCTGTTCTGCCGCCACCGCCGCAAGAACCATGCTCACGCTTACCATTTTCCTCAACTTGTACGCTTATCGATAAACGAACAAGGGGCCGAATATCCGCTGCAAACGTACCATCCGTCGCGGCAATCAAGACTTCTTCATAGACACCGGATAAGTGGGCGCTAACTTCTTGCACACGTGGATCAGCATCGCGGGCTACCCGATTAACCCGATGTAATAATGCAATTTTATCTTCGCGTGTCAGGCTATCCAGCGGATTGACCGCTGCATATAACGCTTTATGCTCAACTGCCGCTAGGGTTCGGATTTTTCCATTCCCTTGTTCCTGAACGATACTACGCGCCGCCGTCGCACTTTGTTCGAGAGCTTTTAACGTCAGCTGATCTGCATAAGCAAAACCGGTTTTTTCACCACTTATTGCACGGATACCCACACCTTGATCGATGTGCCAAGAGCCTTCTTTGATAATATTGTCTTCAAGGCCCCACGATTCATGCATACTCGACTGAAAATAGAGATCACCGTAGTCTAATTGACGCTCTGAAAGCTGGCTGAGCACACGAGAAAGATCTTGGTGCGTGATTGTATTTTGAGTTAGTAAATGCTCGCTAACCAAGTTCAGTTTCATAAATTCTCACTTTTTATTGGCGCCTTTGAGACAATATCTCACTTCGGCTATTTCATTCTTTACTTACGCAGAACTTCTTGCACAACAGGCTTGTCTAACGGGCCGGTAATACTGTAACGCAGTAAAGATATCTTACTCCAGATAGGGGACAATACTTTACTTGCAAGCACCACCGACGCGCCAACAATAGGATTGATAGCAAAGGCGGCGGCCACTCCAACAGGGACGGATATTTCTGGTGCCACCGTAGCCAGTAGATCAAACTGATGATGAACGAAGTCTACCGTTCCTTTCATACCTATATCCGCTTCAAGGCCATCGATATTGACATTTTCAGTGTGCAATATCCCGTTATTAATCCACGCAGTACCCTTAATACTATCGTAATAAAAACCGCTATCAAAAGTGCCTCTGAAGTCGAGACTCACTTTACGTAATAGCGCATCTATACTCAGTAGACGCAATACTTGTCCTGCTGTCCCTGTTTCCATATGGCGAAAAGCGCCTTTTCCGGCCGTCAGGGTCAAGAGTCCACTCAATGTTTGGATTGAGGGTCGCCACGGGACATCTTTCCAGTATAGGTCATAGCCTAACTGTAACGGCGTGTCACTGACGGGAACTGTTAAGCCAAACCAATGCGCGGCATCAGCAAGATTATCAGTACGTAAATGTCCTTTTAACGCAGTACGTGCTTGACCGGGCACTGTGTTCCATTCGCCCATTACGGATAGTCGGCTATGTCCCGTGTCAATGGCACCATCCCGCAATAATAAGGTATTCTGACTTACGCTCAATTTACCTTTCACTTGACCAAAATTTTGTCCGGCAAACCAGCAAGAGGTACAGTTGATATCAAGCTTCGGTAATTGGTTAATATCGATTTGTGTCGGACTCGACGGTACAGAAGTTTGCTGCATCGCAAGGGATAACGGAAATTGCGGATTATAGTAAAAATAACCAAGATTAAGCAGCCAAGGCTGTCCTGGACGAATTTGTAAACTCCCTCGACCCTCTTCACTGTCCAGCGTCAAATAAGGTTGAGAAAGTAATTTTTCTGCCGTAACGGTTAAATTACGCCACTGTTGCCCATAAAGAGTTAATGCAGGTGTTGTCAACTGTATGGTCGCAGGAAGCTGAAAAGGAAGACTATCCTGCCAACGCTCGGCGACAGGCCGAGCATGGGCAGTTTTTTTAGAGGGTACGGACGTGGTTGATCGCAGTTCCTGTAATAGCGTGATGAGTCGATTACCGTCCAGCGCCGGTAAGCTCACCCTCATTACTGAGGACTGTGGTAAAGATACCGACTCACTGTTCTCATTTGCCCATATGCCTTTCACTAACGCTAACTTAGGAGACAGGTTCCATTGCGTCGCAAAATGTTGCCGATGGTCGATTGCTCCAGAAACGTGCAACGTCGAAAGGTCACCCGTTGCTTGCACAGTGATCGGAAATGATTTCGTTTCTATCCCTAACGCATCCGGTAAACGCCCTTTTACCCTTGTCGCATCGCTTTGTAGGGTAATATGATAGTTTGCCCCCCCATCATGAGGCAGCGCGATTGTTATCTGACTTTGCCACGGTAACTCACCTTGTAACTGCTGCGATAACGCTTTTGGTATGGCATTCACCCTTTCTACTGCCCAGTTGCCATCTGCTTGGATATTAACGTCAAATTGTTTAGCGTTTTCTTGTGTTGAGAAAACCACATTTACCGGCTGCCCAAACCATTGAGCTGATATAGGCGTGCTGACTAACCGACCATTATTGTAGGTAAATTTACCCGTTACCCCTTTCATCCGGGTTTGTAAGGGTACGATAGTCAGTTGATTATTCTGTAAATTTACATCCCCTTTCGCGATGACCTCTTTACCATTAAGGGGTATCGTCAGTCCGAGATGACCATAAACCTCACCTTTTACATTGAGTTCGTCTAATGCACTACCGACACTGTTTGCCAGAGGAGTAGTCTTCATGTAGCGATGAATATCTTCCCCTTGACCGCGAATATCCCCATCGACCAAGAGCTCTTCTTTGTCATAGTCAGGAATAACTGCCGTCACATGCCGAACAGGAACCGCTCCTAACCTAATTGAAGGCGCATCCATCCATAACCCGTTATTCACAAAATTTAAATTAATATCGAGGGGAGATAGCGCAGGCCAATTTGGCTGGAAAGCAAAGGTTGCCTGTTTTAGCGGCACCGTCACTTGGAAAGTACCTTCATTATGGAGGAAAGGAAATTGATGAGGATTCCCTGCAAAGACTAAGGTTGCATTTCGAGCCTGACCACCTTGAATAGCGGTACTTAGGTAATGCACCAGTGCTTTAGGCATAATTTTGATTGGAAAATACCGCCACGCGTCAGCACCATTGTCCGTATTAATCCCGGCGAGTAATTGTAAATTAGGCGGTTGCTGAGGTGACTGCTGATAAGAGAAATCACCTTTTGCTTCAACCGATTTAGCTTTGATATACAGATCATGTCCCGAAAGAGAGAGAGCATCCTCACCCTTATTCCAAGAGAATCCCCCTACAAAGCGCTGTAACTCAATCGGTGCAAGTAGTTGCCCCTGTGAGGCGATAGCTTGCTGCCCCAACTCTATTTGTGTTTCGCCCTGTTCCACGCCGCCCGTCAAGGAGCCCGAAAAATCTTTGATAGCCGGGACCTGAGCTAATGCTTTCCAGCTTACGTCTCGCCATTTGGCTTCAATACGTGTGTGACGCAGGTCATCGAAGGGAATATCTGCCGCCAGCGTCATTAAGTGGCCTTGTGGCGCGGCCTGCTGCCAGAGTTTGGCATAGTCTGTGTATAAGGGAGAGAGCAACGGTACTAAAGGTGTGAGGCCCGCAATATCAATATTTGCCGCTCGCACTCTCATCATAGAATGCGTGGCGGGTAACCAAGGCTGCTGACTATCTGCTTGCCAATTAAAGGCGAGACTTCCTTTTGGCCAACGCTGCTGGTCAATCGAAATACCTGTATCAGGGATCGATAAGATAAACCCTTTTTCGACACGAGATAACCGCGCTGAAAGTTGGCTTAGTTCAAGCTGGTGGGCCGTTTGATTCCCTTCCTGCCATTGAGCATCACCGTGATTAATCACGACATCACCAGACGCCAATGTACCTTCTGAGAGATGGAGCCAGGCCATCAAGCTCAAATGGGCTTTCTTTAGGTTGGTATTTTCATTGACCCAACGACCTAACCAAGGTTTGGCATCGATATCATCAACTTTAAGCCAAATCGTTCCTTTGTCGAGAAGCTGTTCGTTGTCTTGTAAGTTTACGCGTAATTGCGCGGTACCATGCTGCCCTGTAAAACTACTCAGGTTGACAAGGCCTTCTGCTCGATGAAGTTTGCCTTCGTTAAACCAGGTTAGTGTTGGGATATTGAGGGTAACGCGTTGTCCTGATGGCGTCGGAAACTCCACAGAACTCTCTCGTAAAATAAAGTGATCAAAACGCTGTAAAAAGAGATTCTTAACTTTATTGCTGTCATACCCTGAATGAGAGGATGTGTCCTGTTCAGAAAATTGCTGAATAGAGAAATGTAATTGCCAAAAGGTAAGATCGCGAAATGTCAGGTTAGCATGCAACAATGATTGCCAAATATCGAGGGCCAGAGTGACATGTTTTATACGTAAGGTTGCACCATCGGCTAACGCTGCAGAAAAGTTTTCGACCTCCAACGTCGGCCCAAAATTTTTCCACTCACCCTGTAGTTTATCTGCGGAGAGATGAACACCTGCTGCTGTCGACGCTGCGCTAAGTAATTGTGAGCGATAATGGTTCATATGCGGCATAGCCAAACGCAAGGCTGTCACCATCAGTGCAGCCATTACGAGTAAAGCGGTAATGATACGTAACGTCCACTTCGATAGCCTGCTCACTGTCCCCTCACTCCACTCTCCATTGCCGATAATTACATCAGTACCACGTCAAACTGCTCTTGGGTATACAGGGGTTCAACTTGGACTTTCACGGACTTGCCAAGAAAGATTTCGACTTCCGCTAAGGCATGAGCTTCTTCATTCTTTAATGCTTCACACACTTTAGGCGATGCATAAACTAAATAACTGTCAGAGTCATAACTGTGATGGACGCGTACTATTTCACGCATAATTTCATAGCAAACAGTATCTGGGGTTTTTACCGTGCCTCGCCCCAAACACGTCGGGCATTTACCGCACAAAATATGCTCCAAACTTTCACGGGTTCGCTTACGTGTCATTTCCACGAGGCCTAGCGATGAAAACCCATTAATACTGCATTTGACACGATCTTTGCTCATCGCACTCTCAAGTGTATGTAATACTCGTCGACGGTGCTCTTCATTATTCATATCAATAAAATCAATAATAATAATACCGCCTAAATTACGTAACCGTAGTTGGCGAGCAATCACCTGAGTTGCTTCAATATTCGTATTAAAAATAGTCTCTTCAAGATTACGATGCCCAACAAACGCACCGGTATTAATATCAACAGTGGTCATCGCCTCAGTTTGATCAATAATTAAGTAACCCCCGGACTTAAGAGCAACTTTTCTATCCATCGCACGTTGAATTTCATTCTCGACGTCGTACAAATCGAATATAGGCTGCTTTCCGCTGTAATGCTCTAACTTTTCCGTCAGTTCAGGCACATATTCTGCGGTGAACTCCAACAGACTTTCGTATGTCGAAACCGAATCGACACGAATATGATCAAGGGGTGCTTCAACAAAGTCACGTAATACTCGTGCTGCAAGGGCAATTTCCCCATAGAGTTTAATGCGCGTTTGATGACGCTTTTTACGCTTACACACTTTTGCCCATAAACGTTTAAGAAATGCTGCATCACGTGCCAGCTCAGTATCGCTAATACCTTCTGCCGCAGTACGAATAATAAATCCACCTTGATCATCACAGTATTGATTGACCACTTTCTTTAGGCGTGTACGTTCGGCTTCACTTTCAATACGTTGAGAAACGCCTACATGTGAAGCACCAGGCATAAAAACAAGATAACGAGAGGGTAAAGTGATATCTGTCGTCAGACGAGCGCCCTTGGTACCCAGCGGATCTTTAACCACTTGAACCATAAGATCTTGCCCTGGTCTGACTAACTCAGAAATATTTTTAACATGGAATTTTTTTTGCTCTTCTCCTGCAACACACTCAGTATGGGGCACAATATCTGAAGCATGTAGAAAAGCTGACTTATCTAAACCAATATCGATAAAGGCCGCCTGCATCCCTGGTAGTACACGGCTCACACGACCTTTATAGATATTCCCAACAAGACCCCGTTTGGCTTCACGTTCAATATGAATTTCTTGCAGGATACCATTATCGAGATAAGCCACACGCGTTTCAGAAGGGGTAACATTTATCAGCAGTTCAGCAGTCATGGACACTCCTTATCGCTCTCGGTATTGTGAAAAGTCAGCTAATAACTCACGGGTTTCAACTAATGGCAGTCCAACAACCGCCGAATAACTTCCGTGAATTTGGCGGACAAAATTTCCACCCAGACCTTGAATACCGTAAGCACCGGCTTTATCCATCGGTTCTTGTGTCGCAATGTAGTGATTAATTTGCTGCGGAGTAAGCACGCAAAACTCAACGGCCGTCTTCACCCATACTGTTTGACTCTGGGAGTTCGTCGCGACAGTAACCGCCGTGATCACCTCATGGGTTTTGCCCGACAGCTGAGTCAGCATTTGAAATGCATGAGTCACCGATAGCGGCTTTTCTAAAACTTGGTTATTAAGAACAACTATTGTATCCGCGCCGAGTACAGGCATACTCTCTACGGCAACTGCGACGCCAGCACGCGCTTTGTCTTGCGATAAACGAACCACATAATCTTGTGGCCCCTCTTGGGGATGACGTTGCTCCATCACGTCTGTCTTTAGTCGCGTAAAAGGAACGCCTAATTGTGTTAATAATTCAGCGCGGCGAGGGGATGAAGAGGCAAGATAAATGGGATACATAAGCAGCCTTATTGAATCGAAAATTGATAACGGATTTTACGCATCAACAAAAATAGCCAAGGCCACAACAATCCATCGACCAGTGCACCGATAAAAATTTCTGGGCGGAAAGTAATATCTGTCACCATAAACTGAATCCAAAAGACCATGACATCGCTAACAAGGGAGAACAACACTACGACCCCAGCTTGCTGCCATAGTGCCAAATTCCGGAATAATTGAAAACGATACACGATCAGATATGCAATGATACTAAAGGTGAGTGCACGAACGCCCAAGGTCGCCCCGGAGAGCAAATCCATTACCGCACCCACAAAGAAACCAGTGCCGATATTCACACGATGCGGTAGCGCCAAAATCCAGTATAAAAGAAGCAGCAACATCCAAGATGGCCTGAACATATAATATTGTTCAGGCCAAGGCATTACCTGTAAAATCAACGCGATAATAAATGAAAGCCAAATTACCCAACTTCCTTGTCTACGATAGCGACTCAAGGACGCCCTCCTGGCACAGTTGAACGCCCAGTTATCGTTGGCGTACTCACTGCTGGACCTGAGACTGCTGGCTGCGCCGCACCCAGTGGCGATTTTCCTGTCGTAGGATCGGTCGTTGTGCTGGTGGGAACTTGCGGCATCATCTGCTGTAAACGCTCATTCGCCACTTGATTTACCTCTTGAGGCGTTGCCGGTACGCCAGATTTATTATCGTTATTCCACAATAGTAATAGATAGCGTAAACGTTGCAAGTCTGCAGCTGGACGAACCTCAATCACCGTAGTGGCGCGCTGGGTATCTGGGGTGACTGAAGCAACCACGCCAACCGGGTATCCCTCCGGGAATCGCCCACCCAGTCCTGATGTCACCAAAACATCGCCGACTTTCACATCCGCATTACCCGTCAAATGTTCAAGTTGTAAATTTTCACTACATCCATTTCCGGTAGCTATCGCACGTAAATCATTACGAAGAATCTGTACCGGTAAAGCATGTGAACCATCGCAAATCAGAAGCACTCGGCTAGAGAATTGTGCGACAGCGATCACTTGACCGACAACACCTTTGTCACTAATAACCGGCTGACCTTCGTAGACACCGCTGCTAGCACCTTTATCGATAACCACTTGATGACTGTAAGGATCGGTCGCTTCTGAAATAACCTGAGTCACCATTTTGTGCTCATCTTGGCGTAGCGGCGATCCCAACAATTCCCGCAAACGAACATTTTCTTGACGATATTGCCCTAACAGCAGCAATTGGCTGTTTTTTAGCCGCAACTCACGTTGTAAGGCAAGATTTTCTTGTTCGAGTGTTTGACGAGAGGTGAAAGCATCTGCCGTACTATCAAGAAAACGGCGAGGGCCATCAGCCATAAAGTAAAATGGGCTGACCGAGGTGTCGAGGTAGTCACGTATCCCGCGAAAAGAGCTAACATGACTATCAGTAATGATAACTGCTATAGCCGCCAATACAGCTAATACTAAGCGTATCTGCAGAGAGGAACCTCTGCTAAAAATCGGCTTCATAAAACCCTGCGTGTTTTTAACAAAAAACAAGGGAGCGCGTTTCTATGCACTCCCCAAGGCCGGAAAGATGATCCTACTGAATACAGAGTAGTGCATAAGCTCAGATTCAGCGAATGGTCTATTACTCTTCGCTAAAGAGATCGCCGCCGTGAATATCAATCATCTCCAGTGCCTTACCGCCGCCGCGCGCAACACAAGTCAGCGGGTCTTCGGCAATGACAACGGGAATTCCTGTTTCTTCAATCAATAAACGGTCAAGGTTACGCAGCAAAGCGCCACCACCCGTTAAGACCATCCCACGCTCTGAAATATCAGAGGCGAGTTCAGGTGGACACTGCTCCAAAGCGACCATTACTGCACTGACAATGCCAGTAAGCGGTTCTTGAAGTGCTTCGAGGATTTCGTTGGAGTTAAGTGTAAACCCACGCGGCACACCCTCTGCAAGATTACGTCCACGAACTTCAATTTCCAACACTTCATCACCCGGATAAGCAGAGCCGATTTCATGCTTAATACGCTCAGCCGTCGCTTCACCAATTAATGCGCCATAATTGCGACGTACGTAGTTAATAATCGCCTCATCGAACCGATCACCACCGACACGTACGGACGCTGAGTAGACGACGCCGTTAAGGGAGATTACCGCTACTTCTGTCGTACCCCCTCCGATATCAACCACCATTGACCCTGTCGCTTCGGAAACAGGTAAACCTGCGCCAATTGCAGCAGCCATTGGTTCTTCGATAAGGAATACTTCACGTGCACCGGCACCTAATGCCGATTCACGAATCGCTTTACGCTCTACCTGCGTCGCACCAACCGGTACACAGACCAATACACGTGGGCTCGGACGCATAAAACTATTGCTATGCACTTGCTTAATAAAGTGTTGTAACATTTTTTCTGTCACAAAAAAGTCGGCAATAACACCGTCTTTCATCGGACGAATTGCGGCAATATTACTGGGGGTACGACCTAGCATCTGCTTGGCTCCTTGTCCTACCGCAGCAACGCTTTTTGGTGAGCCAGCTCTATCTTGACGAATTGCAACAACAGAGGGTTCGTTGAGGACAATACCTTGCCCTTTTACGTAAATCAGGGTATTGGCTGTACCCAAGTCAATGGACAGGTCATTAGAAAACATGCCGCGAAATTTTTTAAACATACTAGGGGGTAATCCTGCAAGCTGGGGGCGAAAATAAAATCCGCCTACTTTACCAACCACTCGAAGCAGCGACAAGGCGCAAATTCTGGGGCTTCGGTGAAAACTTTAAGTTAATTGACACTCAGTACTCGTCAAGCGCAACCCGCATAACAAATACCTTAAAAAACAATTCGTTATCCAAATATCAGCAAATTGAAAAAATGCATCGAGAAATAAAATCTAACACTTATCTGTGCTTTCTTCTGCTGACCACACAGTAAGGAAAAATCACGATGCTTTGCGATGGACAAACGTCGGGGGATTCTACTCTTATTTGGTGATATTTGCTCAACTTTTAGCGTAATTATTCAACATAAAATTGACACTAAACACTAGCCTTTCTTCAACTGGAGTATTTATAGCCAGGATATTTAAGAAGATTCTTTACGAATGTATTCTTAATCGACATCCTTTATGGAAAATATGTCAATAAGTTAACCTAAAAACTAATCGGTTTTAGGGGCTAAAATCGCCAAAACGTCGGTACTCATCAACTAAATGACGTTAAATACCGCTTTTTTTGAGTGTAACGAGTGACAAATAGAGTTGGGCAGAGTATTTTACGCAGTGCTTAACTATTGCAGGAGATACCCGCAAGATGGCTCATAAATTTCACATTTTGCTCCTCAACGGCCCAAACCTTAACTTGTTGGGAACTCGGGAGCCAGAAAAGTACGGTCGTGACACCTTAAACGATATTGTGTCATCACTGCAAATTCAGGCTCAGGAGTTGAACGTGCAATTAAGTCATTATCAATCGAATGCGGAGTCTACGCTGATCGATCATATTCACCTTGCTCGTGATAAAGTGGATTATATCATCATCAATCCAGCAGCATTTACGCACACAAGTATCGCGATTCGTGATGCTTTGCTAGCGGTCAGTGTTCCTTTTATTGAAGTGCACTTATCTAATGTGCATGCCCGTGAACCTTTCCGCCACCATTCATATCTTTCAGATATATCATCCGGCGTCATCTGCGGCCTTGGTGCTGACGGATATCGTTGGGCATTACATACAGCGGTCAACCGCCTGTTAAATTCAAATTAATATATAGAGTACGGAACCCACCATGGATATTCGTAAGATTAAAAAGTTAATCGAACTGGTTCAAGAGTCTGGTATTGCTGAATTAGAAATTTCAGAAGGCGAAGAGTCAGTGCGTATTAACCGTACACCGGCTAATACTGGTTACCCGATGATGCAACACTCTTATTCGGCACCGATGCAAACCGTACCCGCTGTTGCGACTGCAACAACCGAGACGCCTGCCACGCCAGCTACCGCAGCTCCAGAAGTGACCGGGCACATTGTTCGCTCACCCATGGTTGGGACTTTCTACCGTACACCAAGCCCTGATGCTAAGGCTTATATCGAAGTCGGTCAAAAAGTTAACGTCGGTGACACACTGTGCATCGTTGAAGCGATGAAGATGATGAACCAAATCGAAGCCGATAAAGCCGGTGTGGTAAAAGCGATTCTTATCGAGAGCGGTCAACCGGTGGAATTCGACGAGCCAATGGTCATCATCGAATAACGAGGTTTCTATGCTGGAAAAAATTGTTATCGCAAACCGTGGTGAAATTGCACTGCGTATTTTACGTGCCTGTAAAGAGCTCGGTATTAAAACTGTCGCTGTTCACTCCACGGCTGACCGTGAATTAAAGCACGTTCTGATGGCGGACGAGACTGTCTGTATTGGCCCTGCCCCATCGGTCAAAAGCTATTTGAATATCCCAGCCCTGATTTCTGCGGCTGAGATTACCGGTGCCGATGCGATTCACCCAGGTTATGGGTTTTTATCTGAAAATGCCGACTTTGCTGAACAAGTAGAGCGTTCAGGTTTCGTGTTTATTGGCCCTAAAGCTGAGACGATTCGCCTAATGGGTGATAAAGTTTCTGCGATCAATGCAATGAAAAAAACCGGTGTCCCTTGTGTGCCTGGATCAGATGGCTCGCTGGGCGACGATATGGACAAAAACCGTCAAATTGCTAACCGTATCGGCTACCCGATCATTGTCAAAGCCTCAGGCGGCGGCGGCGGGCGTGGGATGCGTGTCGTTCGTAGTGATAAAGACCTTGAAACGTCCATTAAAATGACCCGTGCGGAAGCGAAAGCAGCTTTCAATAACGATATGGTCTATATGGAAAAATATCTCGAGAATCCACGTCATATCGAGATTCAAGTTCTTGCTGACGGTCAAGGCCAAGCTATCTACCTTGCTGAACGTGACTGTTCAATGCAACGTCGTCACCAAAAAGTCGTTGAAGAAGCCCCAGCACCAGGTATTACCCCTGAACTGCGTAAGTTTATCGGTGATCGCTGTGCTAAGGCTTGTATCGACATCAACTACCGGGGTGCGGGAACATTTGAATTCTTATTTGAAAATGGCGAATTCTATTTCATCGAAATGAATACCCGTATTCAGGTAGAACATCCGGTAACTGAAATGATCACCGGTGTTGACCTGATCAAAGAACAGCTCCGTATTGCGGCTGGTCTGCCACTCAGCATCAAACAAGAAGATGTCGACGTCGTGGGCCATGCCATTGAGTGTCGTATCAATGCCGAAGATGCGAATACTTTCCTACCTAGCCCAGGGTTAATTACCCGTTTCCACTCACCGGGTGGTTTTGGGGTTCGTTGGGAATCGCATATCTACGCAGGCTATACCGTTCCGCCTCACTACGATTCCATGATCGGAAAACTGATCACTTATGGTGAAACGCGTGACGTTGCAATTGCCCGGATGAAAAATGCACTGGCTGAATTAATCATTGATGGGATTAAAACCAACATTGACTTACAGCTACGCATTATGAACGATGAGAACTTTGCAAAAGGTGGAACGAATATCCACTATTTAGAAAAGAAACTCGGTCTTCAAGAAAAGTAATTGCCTTACCCACTCTTATCAAGGCCGGTCTGACCGGCCTTTTTCTTTGGTCAACTGTGAGGACAACAATGGATCCTCGTTTTGCACAAGCACATAAAGAAGCTCGCTGGTCTTTACTTCTCAGCCTAGGATGGATAGCCCTCTGGATTACCACAGCCTATTTCGGCGGCCAACAGATCGGTGTTTTTGGATTTCCTCGCTGGTTTGAATGGTCATGCTTATTTGCACCAGCGCTGTTTATTTTCCTCTGCTGGATGATGGTGCGATACCTCTTTACTGACCTGCCGCTAGAGGACTAACCCAATGAATACTCATGTACTCATTCCTTTAATCATCTATTTACTGCTTGTCGTGGTTATTTCCATCGTTGCCATGGTGCAACAAAAACGCGCCGATGGCCCGTTTCTCACTGAATATTTTCTCGGTGGACGTACGATGAGTGGATTTTTACTCGCGATGACATTAACCACCGCTTATATCAGTGCCAGCTCATTTATTGGCGGTCCCGGCGCTGCTTATCAATATGGCTTAGGCTGGGTGATGATCGCCATGGCACAAGTGCCGACGGTGTTATTATCACTCGGCGTACTCGGCAAAAAATTTGCGATTCTTGCTCGACGCTATCAGGCTATAACGCTTAACGATATTTTGTATGCACATTATCGAAGCCATTGGGTCGTAGGAATCGCCAGTCTCACACTGTTGCTCGCCTTTATTGCTATCATGACCGTACAATTTATTGGCGGAGCACGCTTGCTGGAAACCGTTGTCGGTATTCCCTATACCCACGGATTACTGATCTTTGGCGCAATTATTGCTCTCTACACCTCATTAGGTGGCTTTAGGGCGAGTGTATTAAATGATGTCTTACAAGGCTTAGTGATGCTTGTGGGGACTGGCCTCCTACTTTTCGCAGTGATTCATGCAGCCGGGGGGAGCGCACAAGCTATAGAGCAGCTAAAGCATATCGATCCTCAACTAATTACATTGCATGGTGAAGGCAATGTCATTACACCCAGCCTTATTATGTCGTTTACCGTTCTCGTCTGCTTCGGAGTCCTGGGTTTACCGAATACGGCGATCCGATCGATCTCTTATAAGGATAGCCGATCGATGCATCGTGGTATTCTGATAGGTAGCCTATTATTAACCCTGTTAATGCTTGGAATGCACTTATCTGGCGCTCTCGGGCGGGCTCTCTTGCCGAACTTAACGGTTCCCGACCAAGTTATCCCAACCTTGATGATAAAGGTGTTACCGCCTTTCGCCGCAGGGATCTTTTTAGCCGCACCAATGGCAGCGATGATGTCAAACATCAACGCTCATCTATTACAGGCTTCAGCCACTCTGGTAAAAGATCTTTATCTTCGTCTACGCCCTACTTACGTAACGCAAGAAAAACACCTTCGTCGTCTATCCATCAGTTTCACGTTTTTATTAGGGGTCGCTGTAATTATTGCTGCTTGGCATCCCCCGCAAATGATTATTTGGTTAAATTTACTCGCTTTTGGTGCATTGGAAGCCGTATTTTTATGGCCTTTAGTGCTCGGACTTTACTGGCGAAATGCCAACGCCTATGGTGCAATAAGCGGTATGTTAGTCGGTGCGGTGCTTTACAGTTTGTTAGCGAGTTTTTCAGTACACCTTTTTGGGTTACATCCCATCGTCCCAGCATTAATTGCAAGTTTACTGTCCTTTATTATCGCTAATCATGTCGGACAGCGCCTTGCGCCAACGCCCTCTCATTAATAATGGAAATGCTATGCCTTGGATTCAAATTAAAATAAACACTTCGGGTACTAATGCCGAAGAATTAGCGGATGCTTTAGTCGAAACGGGCGCCGTTTCCGTCACGTTTCAAGATACCCATGATAATCCTGTCTATGAGCCACTACCGGGCGAAACCCGCTTATGGGGTGATACGGATATTATTGGTCTGTTTGATGCCGAAACCGATATGTCGATGATTGTCAGCATGATGGCCGCACACCCGCTGTTAGGTGAAGGATTTCACCACAAAATAGAACAAATCGAAGATAAAGATTGGGAGCGTGAATGGATGGATAACTTCCACCCTATGCGTTTCGGTGAACGTTTGTGGATCTGCCCCAGTTGGCGTGATGTACCCGATCCACATGCGGTCAATGTAATGTTAGATCCTGGCTTAGCCTTCGGAACGGGCACGCATCCGACCACCTCACTGTGTTTAACATGGTTAGATGGACTGGATCTCGAGGGAAAAACTGTCATCGATTTTGGCTGTGGCTCAGGCATCTTAGCGATTGCAGCACTTAAACTCGGTGCGGCAAAAGCAATTGGTATTGATATTGATCCACAAGCCATTCAGGCAAGTCGAGACAATGCAACACGTAACGGTGTAGCGGAGAAATTAGAGCTTTATCTTCCTGAACAACAACCGGAGCATCTACAAGCGGATGTCGTTGTCGCCAATATTCTTGCAGGCCCGCTGCGCGAACTCGCCCCTTTAATCCGAGTATTACCGGTATCAGGTGGCCATCTGGGGCTTTCTGGCATTCTGGCCAGCCAAGCAGACGGCGTGTGTGAAGCCTATGCTGAGTTTTTTGAACTCGATCCGGTGGCAGAAAAAGAAGAGTGGTGCCGAATTACCGGTAAGCGGAAATAAAAAAAAGGAATCGGAGAATCATTAAACTTTTATAGGCTGAATGATACCGATTCCACAATTAACACCTTTAATCAGCCAAATCCAGTTTTTTATTTCAAAAAAGGGCTTAAAAAAAAATAAAACTCGCCTACATAGGCATCAAAAATGAAGTTAACATACTGAATTAAAAGATAATTATTACTTAATAATTGTTATCGAGATCATATATTTTACTCATAACCACAAATTGTTCAAAGTTTGGCCTTTCATCTTCGGGAAAAAATGCGTAATATACGCCGCCTTGCGACCATTTAAGGCCACTTTTTACCCTATGCGCATTGGACACTACCAACTCCGAAATCGTTTGATTGCCGCGCCGATGGCAGGTATCACCGATCGGCCCTTTCGGACACTTTGTTATGAAAATGGCGCCGGATTGACAGTGTCTGAGATGTTATCGTCTAACCCACAAGTTTGGGCGAGTGATAAGTCTCGGTTACGTATGGTACACAGTGATGAGCCGGGTATTCGCTCAGTACAAATTGCAGGTTGTGACCCCGATGAAATGGCGGCAGCTGCCCGAATTAATGTAGATTCAGGTGCCCAAGTTATTGATATTAATATGGGATGCCCTGCAAAAAAAGTGAATCGAAAAATGGCAGGTTCTGCCCTACTCCAATATCCTCATATCGTAGAAGCGATTCTACGCGCGGTGGTTAATGGTGTGGATGTCCCTGTTACCTTAAAGATTCGTACTGGGTGGGACCCCGATAATCGCAATTGTGTTGAAATTGCCCAATTGGCTGAACGCTGCGGTATACAAGCCTTAACCATTCATGGCCGGACTCGCGCCTGCTTATTTAATGGGAAAGCTGAATACGACAGTATTCGGACAGTTAAGCAGAGTGTTTCTATTCCTGTTATCGCGAATGGAGACATCACTGACCCGCATAAAGCCCGAGCTGTTTTAGATTACACGGGAGCTGATGCTCTTATGATAGGACGAGCAGCTCAGGGAAGACCATGGATCTTCCGGGAAATCCAGCACTACCTGGACACAGGGGAGCTACTGGCACCAAAACCACTCGGTGAGGTGAAGTTAATGCTAATCGGACATATACGAGAGTTGCATGATTTTTATGGTCATGCCAAGGGATACCGTATTGCCCGAAAACATGTTTCTTGGTACTTACAAGAGCATGCTCCTGATGACCAGTTTCGGCGCTCATTCAACGCTATAGAGGATGCCAGTGAACAACTGGAAGCGTTGGAAGCATACTTCGAAAATCTGGCGTAAACGAAAAAAAAGAGCTCAAAGAACTATGTTCGAACAACGCGTAAATTCTGACGTACTGACCGTTTCAACTGTTAACTCACAAGACCAAGTCACCCAAAAACCATTGCGTGACAATGTTAAACAAGCCCTGAAAAATTATTTTTCACAGCTTAATGGTCAAGATGTTAACGAACTCTATGAACTGGTCCTGGCTGAAGTAGAACAGCCCCTGTTGGACATGGTAATGCAGTATACCCGTGGTAACCAAACTCGTGCAGCACTGATGATGGGTATCAACCGTGGTACACTGCGTAAGAAATTGAAAAAATACGGCATGAACTAATCTTCATTCGTAACTGATTTAAAAGAAAGGCATTATCTGCAAGGATAATGCCTTTTTTTATGGAAGTGGCTACATGGATGACTACGCATAAATTTGTAACATATAAACTATCCTATATATCAATATGTCAATTTTTAAAGATTATCCCTTCCCCCCTTTCCACTTGGTCAATGCTTTAGAGGATTGCCTAGAAACTATCAAGGAAGAAAGGTACCAATTAGGCAACGAGCTGTACAAAGAAGATTATAAGTACTCGCTAATACGGCTAGCAGCTGGGATAAATAAACTCATCCAAGTTGAAACTCAATTGCGATAGGAGCAAAAGGTATGGCCAAACTTAACCCTCTGAAAGATCAGGATGTACCATCCTGATTTCGTCTATACGCCTTATCCCCATATTAATATCGCAGCTTAATGCGATTGCGCCATAACCATCAATCCCTTCAGCCCCGGCGCTGGCTGCTTTACAGTAATCCTCACGATACTTCAACCACAGTTCCTGACTTCGGATAAACGCTTTCTTCATCTCTTCTCTCCGTCTTTTATCACCCATCCACCACTGGGTGTAATCGTAATCTGAGATCTCTTTTAATTTATCCTGATATACGGTATTTAATCTTTTTTCTGTCAGTTTACTTAGTGAACTCAGGCACTCACTGTCATTATCACCGTACTTTGCTGTGCAGGCAGTAGTTTCCTTATTTACGACAATACTGACTGGATTTTCTCCTGCATAAGAATTTATAGAAGAAACTGACAATACTGCACCAAAGATATAAGAAGAAAAATATCTAATCATTTTCTCAGACTCCTTATCCTTATTTCATTTCTTCGTAAATCGCGACTTAACGTTAAATCATTTTTAAGGTATTGTATTATTTCACTCCGAGAACCACCACGTGCCATTATTCTGACCATCTCTGGTGCGGTCCGATTGCCCTGGTAAATGGTATCGACAAACACATCGCGTATTATTTTATCCAGTTTGTACCAAGTAAGTGGATTATGAACATGACGTGAATTTCTTGAATATACACCTTTTGCATAGTTGAGTTTTTCTCTGTATACAATTTCAAAAAGTCTTATTTGCTGACTGTGCGTGATCTCACCAATAAGGGAGCCATAAACTTTTACAAACTGTCCGGCCTGACGTCCTTTAAGATGTGATGCTTTTGAACAGATAACAGCTTTATATTCCTCAATACCCGCCTGTCTGAGTGTTGAGGTTATCTCGCCACTACTACGGCTTCCCATATCATACCCCCGTCCGAGAGTAACACCAGATGATAATTTCGCAGGCCAGTGTAGTATACGGGAGAAACTCGGATAGCTTTGCTGTCTGAAAGGTTCCACTGCGGTAATGTAATCAATTCCTTGTGAATCAAATGTAACCTGCCCTTCACTTACCCAGAGAGAACCTGATGTGTGCTGTGGTCGCGGTCCTGGAGAGTACGCATTTTCCATTGCCTGCATAAAAAAACTATCAGTGGGGTGAACAAGCCCTGAAGGGGATAACGTCAACAAACGTTGATACCATATTACTGCCTGCTCGGTTTCCGGGCCGCATACTCCATCTACTCTGATAGTTCTTCCGGTAGAAAATTGATACCCAGCATTTATAATCATTTTCTGTATTTCTTTTACATCATCAGGATTATTGGTTCCGCAACTCCCAATAGTTCCTTTCAAGCAGTATATCCGGGGATTATAATATGACATTTATTTTTCCTTCCTTATGAATTTTTCATTCCATTTATACTCAAGGTTACTCAATATACGATCATCAACCAACAATAACGAATGATGTGCTGTTTTTTGATGCACCAATATATTTATAAAGCGTGGGCCTTGACACTGCCATTAATTCACATATTTGTGTGACTGTGTATTTTCCTTCATCATAAAGCTTAACAGTAATAGTCTGTTTGTCCTTACTCAGAAATTTTGGGCGTCCACAATAAAAAACAACGATTTAAAAAATTCATTTCTTCATAAACACATCAATTTTAATCTAGTTCAGCCAATTATGGTCCAGATAGCCGTTGTTCTCCATCCATAAATAAGTTTGATGTTTGACAAGATATAAAGTTAGAAAAACACAGACATAACGACCCAGCTTTCTAATTATTATCACGAAATAGAGTGTATGGCATTGAGATATTTTCCTACCAAAAAAACGCTTAACAAGTCGAGAGCGCTTAGACAGCTTGGGGAGGGGTTTTCGGCTGATTGTAACCCCCTAATAATGTTGAGTGAATAAAACAATATTGGCTACGATTATAAATCGCCATCCCCATATCATTCATTTTAGTAGCAAGAGAGCGTCTACAATCATGGAGGCCCCAAGGTTGCCCATGCCTTAATTTTTGCCAACATACTCTTCCCCATTGACTCACACTGGCAGAGCCTTTGATTTCTCCCAATAACAATCCAGTCTCTTTAAACTGCTGCTGGAGAGAAAGAATCAATGGTCGGAGTAATAATGGGATGGGACGAACAATACGTGTGTCTACTATGTTCACGTGGCACCGTCCAGACCCAGTTTTCTAAATCCCATTCGCTCCAGTTCGATAATCGAGCTTCTTGAGTGCGGCAGCCAAACACCATCAGTAATGATCATAGTAAGGGAGAAAACGCTCACTCGCCGTCAATTACCAAATATCGATTAACCCTTACTCAGTATAAATACGGTCACGCTTCGCCTATTTTTTTACCCACATCATTAATCGTTAAATCATTCAATACATTACTCACAGCATAATGGTAATCCCCCCATTTTTAACGGAGGCGATAAGTAGAATCAGTTAATACGTTGAATATGCTGCATTGGTGTGAAGCCATTCAGTGCCATATTCGGACGCTCGTGATTATAAAACCATTGCCAGC
>NZ_JABBFO010000019.1 GCF_018494035.1 Rosenbergiella australiborealis | reverse complement strand
TTCATAGAGATCTCCCCTGTTCAGATTACGAGAAAATTCTACTTATGAACACACCGGTTTTTCGGGGGGATTACCAGCGGGCCAAATACTGCCGCAACATTTACTAGGTAGTAGCGAATTTGTAGGGCAAGCGCTCGACGACGACGGTCACCCAGTAAATCACTCATGAGCGCACGTAAAGGAGGATCAACCCATGCAAAGGAGACACCGATTATCATTAGACCAATGATAAACAACGCCATTCCGCTTGCTTGAGATAGTATGATATATCCGATAGCTGAAAACGCACAGCCTAAAAGAAGGATAACGCGTCTTCCTAACCTATCAGATATCTGACCTCCATACATGCCTAGCACAACAGAGAATAGCGCACTGCTCGTCATAGCCAAGCCAATTGCGATTGGCGACATATGGTAATTTTTAGTCATGATTACCGCAATAAACGGCCAAGCCATAAAATAGCTTAAACGAATGGCTAACGTAAAAAAGAGTAATGCATGAACAGTCACGGGAAAAGATTTAAGCATCTGTAATAGACTCGGCTTAGCCCTTTCCTCTGTATCGCCTTGAGTCACCTTTTTATTCTTTTTATGCATTTTATCGAGTCTAATTAATAAATTATATTCAATATAAATAAGATTATTTTTCAATCGACGCAATAAAAATGTTAAATATATTTCAGTTTCTAAGATTGTAAGCGGTGATTCGTTCAGGTGGATTCAGACAAGAAGACTTAGAATCGCTTAGATAAATCCTGAGCGCTGAATCGTTATGCATCTCACTGACTAGCGATTGATTTCAGTATAATGTGATACCCGAACCCACAAAATATTGTCTGTTCACCTTATCGAAAACGGTGAAAGGGGAAAAATACTCTGCAAAGTTCTGCTGCCTAATAAAAATATCAAACTAAAATTCCTCGTACAGCTGTGCTTAAAGTGGTAGCAGATACTGTTACGTAGGTTTTTAATAACGGGGGGGTGATAGCTCAAGGGATTAATGAGGCGGCTTATCCGACGAGGGGAGTGGATGTTGAAATGGACCCTGCAGGATTCAAACCTTCTAGTCAGTCTTAAGTTCAATATATGATTTTTTTTCATTACAGTTTGTTACCTGCCCCAGAAATACCCCCTTAGAAAACGATCACTCTTACGGCTGAGGTTCATCACTGCGTGATTATATGGGCGTAAATGACGATGAAATCAGTAAATGTTAATAAAATTCTCAATCCACCTCACAAACAGAAAATGTATAATACTTAATCATTTATCAAAAGGGATTGATTTTGAATGAAAGGAATCGATAAAAAACTTATCATCTTCACTACAAAAAAAAGATTCAATGACAGAAATGCCGATGACATGCAAAGTGGCGACATAGAGGCTGATATACTGAAAAAGCATTATCATCTCGGGCAAGTATCAACTTTCATCGACTGGACTACTTTTGGTCTCTCCTATCAGCATCCTGCTACTAATTCTATACAGCCAGTTAGTAGAGAAAAAGCCATTGCGATGTTATATCATGAGCTACGATCTCAGTCCTATGCCTTTTCTTTTCGAGGACCATACCAGGGCTTGATTATCAATCTTTTCAATCACATGCAACGTAGTAATGGAAATGATTTTCAGCATCTGTTTATGAACAATGCTTACAGAAATCTTATTTTAAGTGAAAAGGCTACCGATAGCACATTATCGATAATTAAAAACACTATCGAGAAACTTTATTTTAATAAGTCACAATTGATGAAAGAACATTTTTCAAATGTGTTATCTAAAAGTCGTTTACCTAAATACACAAGATGGAAGGATTTCGTCAATGGAATGGGTATTACCGTCCATGACATAAACAGCACAGAAATTTCCATAGAAAGCCTGACCTTCCAAGGCAATACATATACTGCGGTTATCAAATACAGAGCACAAGACCATTTTGGCTTAGATAAAAAAGATATCTTAAAGGCTAAATTTAACTCAATTACTTTCTTTAGAATATGGTTCATTCTACAGAGGACTAAATATTTTGCTCAAAAGCCATTTTTCACAAATTTCGAGGCTACTATAACATTGACAGGAGAGAATGATGTTTAAATATAAAAGGATTGGAGCAATTCTAATTTTGTCAATAACAGTATATTGCATATGGATTGTTGTAAGACCAATAAAAATAGTTAGAGTTGATAATGGTGCGGTTTTTGTAGAGCATTTACCGATGACTATAGAAGGAAAACTAAATTGGTGGTTGAAAAACAAAGATTTACTTCAGGGAAAATATCACTTCATCAACACTCCAGATAATTACACGGTTATCGTCATGGATTTCGGCGGTTATAAAAAATTACCAAAAGGAACCAGAGATGGTTCAATTGATGACTACACCTGCTTTGATGATACTAATGGCGATCATAATAAATGTGTATATAACAGGATAGCATTAGTTGTTAGAGGGAGTGTTGATGGCAAAGTATTTATAAATGTAGGCGATAAAACATATCTACAGAGTTCTGATGGCAGTGTAACATTAAAATAAAAAGTGTAGTGGTACAGTAAATTTGGCCACCTGAATAGAGGTGATATCATCACCTCACAGTAAAAAAAGGTGACATTATGACCGGACGTAACAGACGCAATTTTAGCCCCGAGTTTCGCCTCAAAGCTGCCCAGCTTGTACTCGATCAGCATTACACCGTTGCAACCGCTGCTACGGCAATGAACGTCGGGAAATCCACAATGGACAAATGGGTTCGACAACTGAAAGAAGAGCGAGCGGGAAAATCACCCACTGCTTCACCCATGACACCTGAGCAGATTGAAATACGCGAGCTAAAGAAAAGACTTCAACGCGTTGAAATGGAAAGGGATATATTAAAAAAGGCTACCGCGCTCTTGATGTCAGACTCCCTGAACAATTCTCATTAGTTGAGAAGCTCAGGCCGCGGTTTCCTGTTGCCGTTGTGTGCAACGTGTTTGGGGTTCATCGCAGCAGCTATAAATACTGGCGGCAGCCCAAGAAGCCTGATAACACGAGAGTGACATTACTCAGCCTTGTGCGTGAAGTTTATCGCGAAAGTAACGGCTCAGCAGGAGCGCGAAGCATTGCCGCGATGGTCACCACCAAAGGTATAAAACTGAGCCGCTGGCGGGCAACAAAGCTAATGAAAGCGCTCAATATTATCAGCTGTCAGCAACCTGGCCATCGTTATAAGAAGGCGTTTAAGGAACACATTGAGATCCCTAATCATCTAGATCGCCAGTTTGCTGTTACCGAGCCTAATCAGGCCTGTGCGGTGATGTGACTTATATCTGGACGGGAAAACGCTGGTCTTATCTGGCTGTAGTACTCGATTTGTTTTCCCGTAAACCGGTTGGCTGGGCGATGTCATTTTTCCCTGATTCAGCACTGACAGGTAAAGCCGGCTAATTTACGGTATCACTCTGATCAAGGCAGTCACTATACCAGCAGGAATTTCAGGCAGTGACTGTGGAGATATCAGATAAAGCAAAGTCTGAGTCGTCGGGGAAATTGCTGGGATAACAGCCCAATGGAACGGTTCTTCAGAAGTCTGAAAACAGAGTAGGTACCGGATAATGGCTACGCTAATTTTAGCCAAGCCAGCACGGCAATAACGAATTACATCACAGGATATTACAGCCAGCTCAGACCTCACCAATATAATGGTGGTTTGACGCCGAATGAATCAGAAAGATTGTTTTGGAAAAACTCTAAAGCCGTGGCCAGTTTTTGTTGACCACTACAGAGTGAATATCTGTCTACAGGATTGGCGAGTCTACCAATAAAAGGGAGGATGTCTGTAGTCAACGACTCAAAGATGTCCTCAGCGTAGCACTGAGACCAGTTTTCTTTTTATGGGTGTGCCACTCAATAGCGTTAGACTCGAAACTATTCTGGACGGCTCGGATTTTGGTAGCTTTCCCGTCTTGCGTCTGCCAACGTGACACCAAGATACATCCCCACTTGTGAGTGGATTACAATGGATATTACTGGGCGTTAGTAGACAAGGGATTGGCTAAGATGCTTGATTTTACTGGTATGAGTAGACGTTACTGGAGGATGGTGGAGGTTGAAATGGTACGCCCTATAGGACTCGAACCTATGACCTACGGCTTAGAAGGCCGGTGCTCTATCCAACTGAGCTAAGGGCGCCCTGATTTCTGTGACGGATTATACGTCTGAAGGGGCATGAGTCAATCACTTTACGCGCCGAATCAACTTATTGCTGAAGCTTTAACCATAATTCGTAAATCTTAACCTGACAGTTTTCTCTGCATCTGACAAAATACCCAGATTCCCCCTAATAGCCTAAAAGTGGATTTTATCCGGATGTCAGCGAAAATTATTGATGGTAAAACGATTGCGCAGCAAGTTCGTACTGAAGTTGCTGCTGAAGTTCAACAACGTCTTTCTGCTGGAAAGCGTGCGCCAGGTTTAGCAGTAGTGCTAGTGGGCAGTGATCCTGCATCGCAGATCTATGTCGGTAGTAAACGTAAGGCCTGTGAAGAAGTCGGGTTTATCTCTCGCTCTTATGATCTCCCTGCGACAACAAGCGAACAAGCCTTACTTGAACTTATCGATCAGCTTAATCAAGATCAGGCTATAGATGGCATTTTAGTTCAATTACCCCTGCCGGAAGGTATTGATAACGTAAAGGTGCTTGAGCGTATTGCTCCAAGTAAGGATGTTGACGGCTTCCATCCGTACAACGTCGGTCGCCTGTGCCAGCGTGCACCTATACTTCGTCCCTGCACCCCTCGCGGTATTATTACGCTATTAGAACGCCATCAAGTAGATACTTTTGGGTTAAATGCGGTCATTGTCGGCGCATCTAACATAGTTGGTCGTCCGATGGCACTTGAGCTACTGCTTGCTGGATGCACCACCACGGTAACACATCGTTTTACTAAGGATCTGCGTTCTCATGTTGAACGTGCCGATCTCTTAATTGTCGCGGTAGGAAAGGCCAACTTTATTCCCGGTGAGTGGATTAAGCCTGGGGCGATTGTCATCGATGTGGGAATTAACCGTCTAGAAAATGGTAAAGTCACCGGTGATGTGGAGTTTACCGCGGCAGCAGAACGTGCTGCGTTAATTACGCCAGTACCAGGGGGTGTCGGACCCATGACGGTTGCGACCTTGATCCAAAATACCCTAGAGGCCTGTGAAAAATACCATAGTGAGAGAGACTAATATGCAGCAATTTTCTTTGGGAAAACATCCTTATGTCGACCTTTGTGATCTTTTGAAGCTGGAAGGCCTGACAGAGAGTGGGGCACAAGCCAAAATCGTTATCGAACAAGGTAAAGTTAAGGTAGATGGCAAGGTTGAAACACGTAAACGATGCAAAATCTATGCTGAGCAAGTCGTTAGTTTTGCCGGTCAATCCATTCAGGTTACCCACTAATTAATCCATTCGCACCGAATAGTGGTCGGCTATTCGGTGTCTTAGTAAAAAAGTCCCTATTAACGTATTACCCCTCATTAACCGCCTTTCTATCCTATTCAAAAACATGTTTCTTGTTATAAGATTGTTTAATATTACTTATAGTAAGAGCCACATTTTATGAGCAAACTTCTCTCTTCTGTCCTATTTCTCGCCACTCTCGGCGGGGTAGCCGTTGCGAATGCAGCTCCTTTTACCCTGACTTCACCAGACTTTTCTTCGGGTAAATTACTACCACCAGCGGCCGGAGGTAAACCGGGTAGTGATCCGGCTTGTCACGGGAAAAATATATCGCCTTTACTCGAATGGCAAAATCCGCCAGCGAATACCAAAAGTTACGCTTTATTGATTCAGGACCCACAAGGGAGGAAGGGATTGGGGGTAACTCATCTTATCGCCTATGACATACCAGGGAATGTTCAACGTTTAGAGCGTACAGCCTTGAGTAATGGTAAAGGATTTGTAGGTGGATTGAACAGTAAAGGGACTTTAGCTTATGTCGGGCCTTGTCCGCCGACAACTCTTGATTTGCATTACTACACCTTTACATTAATTGCTACTGACCTTGCTGCTAATGCACTACCGCCTGGATTATTGCCTGAGGAGCTCTTTCACCGTTTAGAAGGGCACGCGTTAGCTTCTGCAGGTATGGTTGCTGCCTACCAAGGTAGTAATTAAGGGGGGCTTACCCGTTAACCGCTATGATCTGCATAGTTGGTCATTATTTATTTTGCGGGAAATGCTGATAAAAGTAGGCTGGCTAAGAAATGCGAGTATTTGACGTTAACGATCATCGTGATTGATGTCGTTTTTTGTCGGAGGGGTATAGAGATTATCGTAATGAATGCGAGCAATAATCAGTAGGAAGGGTTTCAATAATAGATGAATAAAGAGGAAGGGGGCGATGTGGGAAAGACTCATCCTTCTCGCTTTTGTATTTAAGAATGGTTCCGGTTTCATCAAATACGCTTTTTACCCGGTTAAATCTCAAGCAATTGCACAAAAAAACGATATTTATCACTTTTTCATCAGATCTTACTGGACAAATGGCTCCGCAATTGGTGTACTAGATACCGACACAGATTTAGTGTCTTTTTTAATGTAAAGGTAATATAGATGTCTAAGATTAAAGGTAACGTTAAGTGGTTTAATGAATCCAAAGGATTCGGTTTCATTACTCCTGAAGATGGCAGCAAAGATGTATTCGTACATTTCTCTGCTATCCAGAGCAATGGCTTCAAAACTCTTGCTGAAGGTCAGCGCGTAGAGTTTGAAATTACTGACGGCGCTAAAGGCCCATCTGCTGCTAACGTTATCAGCCTGTAAGTTAACAGCCAGAATTTCAAAAACCCGCCATTTAGGCGGGTTTTTTTTTCTCTAAGTTACGCGGGTGTTAATACGTAATCTGTTACAGATCATAATTGTGTTATAATCCTGTTCTATCATGATAGGTATAGTGTCTTTCTGGGTATCGAGGTCAAAAGAATTATGGAAGGTATTAGCTTAGCTAAGTTGTTGATTATTGGCGCATTGATTGTTTTACTGTTTGGTACGAATAAGTTACGTTCACTCGGTGGCGACTTAGGAAGTGCAATCAAAGGCTTTAAAAAAGCTATGAAAGAGGATGATTCTGCAGCGAAGAGTCCAGCCGCAGAAGAAGCCACTGCAGAGCGAGTCACACATAAAGAGTGAACTATCGAAAGATTACTCTTTAATGTAACTGAATATAAAAAAACCAGTCTTATGTGAAGACTGGTTTTTTATTAGCTAAGAGGCTTACTTAATCTCAATGCCTTGTGCCTGCATATCTGCATGATATGAAGAGCGTACAAAAGGGCCGCACGCTGCGTGAGTAAAGCCCATTGCCATCGCTTCTTGCTTCATTTCGTCAAATTCTGCGGGGCTAACATAACGTTGTACAGGAAGGTGGTGACGGCTCGGCTGTAAGTATTGCCCCAGAGTTAACATGGTCACCCCGTGGCGGCGCAAGTCTCGCATCACTTCAATAATTTCTTCGTTAGTTTCGCCTAAGCCCACCATTAGTCCCGATTTCGTCGGGATAGTAGGATGGGCTTGTTTAAATTTTTCTAATAAAGTCAATGACCACTGATAGTTGGCACCGGGTCTAACTTGACGATATAAGCGTGGGACATTTTCAAGATTGTGGTTGAACACGTCAGGGGGCGTAGCTGAAAGAATCTCTAATGCCTTATCCATACGTCCACGAAAATCGGGCACTAACGTTTCAATTTTTATTGCCGGACTTTTAGCTCGAATAGCAGTAATACAGTCAGCAAAATGCTGGGCACCGCCATCACGTAAATCATCACGGTCAACGGATGTGATCACGACATAGCGTAATGCCATATCAGCAATGGTTTGGCCAAGTTTTTCTGGTTCATGAGTATCAGGAGCGACAGGTCTACCGTGGGCTACGTCACAAAATGGGCAGCGTCGGGTACAGATAGCGCCAAGGATCATAAAGGTGGCTGTACCGTGGTTAAAGCACTCTGCTAAATTTGGGCAAGAGGCTTCTTCACAGACCGAGTGCAGACCATTTTTACGCATCGCCGCTTTAATCCCTTGGATACGACTTGAGTCAGCCGGTAATTTAATCTTCATCCATTCGGGTTTACGTAGTATTTCTTGGCGCTCGGTTACCACGGTTTTAACCGGGATTAATGCCATTTTATCGGCATCCCGATATTTGACACCGCGTTCCATCTGTATTGGTTTGCTCATAAGGTATTCCGCGTCACTGTCAGAAGAATTAGCTATTACGCCGGTTCAACGTTGCTGATGAATTTGCAAAAGTATATCACTAGGCCGCTGCTTAGACAGCTCTAAGCAGATAAAAGTTACAAACTTGTAAAGTATAGAGGGTGCTCGCTGGGAATAGTAGGGGGGACAACCCTCTCAGGATAATGAATAGCATGGGTAAAGTGCTGTACCAGTGCATCTCGGACATCGGCAATTTGTCGTTGGCTACCCTGATCGCGCAGTTGCGTCATGGTAAGGTCGGCGTAACCACATGGGTTAATGCGAGCAAAAGGTGAGAGATCCATCTCAACATTCAGCGCGAGACCATGAAAAGAGCAACCGCGACGGATACGTAGTCCTAAGGAACAAATTTTTTGCCCGGCAATATAGACCCCTGGAGCATCCGCGCGCGCATAAGCCTCTAAATTATCATCCGCAAGCGTAGCGATAACTGTGTTTTCCAGCGCAGTGACGAGGTCGCGTACTCCCAATTTGCGGCGTTTTATATCGATTAATACGTACATGATTTGTTGGCCCGGCCCGTGGTAGGTGACTTGGCCACCGCGATCACTCTGCATCACTGGGATGTCGCCTGTTGCCAACAAATGCTCAGTCTTACCTGCTTGACCTTGCGTAAAGACAGCAGGGTGCTCTACTAACCATATCTCATCAGCAGTTTGCGGTGTGCGTTGATCGGTAAACTTATGCATCGCTTGTGAAACCGCTGACCACTCTACCAGGCCGAGATGACGGACAATAAGAGGGGGGAGTTCAAAGTCAGGAGAAGACTGATATTGGCTCATTACATCACCATACGAACGATTTCAATATTTCCTAACTCTTCGTATAAGGTTTCAACTTGGTCAATATGAGTAGCATTGATAGTAATTGATACCGAGTGATAGTTACCCTTGCTACTAGGTGTGATCGTCGGTGAATATTCACCAGGAGCATGGCGCTGCACGACTTCGATAACTTGATCGACAAGCTCCGGTTGAGCAAGGCCCATCACTTTGTAGGTAAACGGGGTAGGAAATTCTAAAAGTTCATTTAATTTAGTTTTCATAGTCACTCCAAGTCAAAAACACTCCCGCTTATGCGGGAGCTGTACTAGTAGTATGTGGGGGAGAAGATGGGAAAATCAAGCCATCTAGCCAAACCAGTGATGGAACATCAATTTTATATGGTCGATCATACGACTGAAAAATCCTCCCTCGGGTACCGCATTAAGTACCATTAACGGACGTTGATCGATAACTTTACCATCAAGCTGGAAGTTGATAGTACCCACGACTTGGTTCTTCTCTAATGGCGCATGGAGTTCACCACTATTCAACACATAACTTGCTTTAAGATCTTTCATACGACCGCGTGGCACGGTGATATAGACATCTTTATTAACCCCAAGCTCGGCTTTATCCGTATTACCAAACCAAACCGGCTCAGAAGCAAAGTCTTTACCGGCTTTAATCGGTGCAATGGTTTCAAAGAAACGAAACCCCCACGTCAGTAATTTTTTACTCTCTGTTTCACGGCCTTTGTAAGTATGTCCCCCCATAACGGCAGAGATTAAACGCATTTGGCCTTCTGTGGCTGAGGCGACAAGGTTGAATCCAGCTGAATCAGTATGTCCAGTCTTTATTCCATCAACATTCATACTGGTATCCCACAACAATCCATTACGGTTCAGTTGGCGGATATTATTATAGGTAAATTCTTTCTCATGATAGATTGCATACTCGTCTGGGACATCTCTGATAAGTGCTTGACCAATCAGCGCCATATCTCTTGCTGAGCTATATTGCCCGGCGGCATCCAAACCATGTACGGTCTGAAAGTGAGTATTTTGTAAACCGAGGTTTTTGACGTAGTTATTCATCAGGCCGACAAACGTTTCTTGGCTTCCAGCCACATAATCCGCCATGGCAACGCAGGCGTCATTTCCTGACTGCAACACGATCCCTCGCGTCAGTTGTGATACGGGGACGCGGTCACCAGGCTTTAGAAACATCAGTGAAGAGCCTTTAAATACCGGGTTTCCTGTGGCCCAAGCATCCTGTCCGACGGTCACTAGGTCGTCTTGATGGATTTTCCCTGCTTTTATCGCTTGACCGATGACGTAACTGGTCATCATTTTGGTTAGGCTTGCAGGATCACGTCGTGCATCAGCATTTTTTTCTGCCAGCACCTTGCCAGAGTTATAATCCATGACAATGTAGGCTTCAGCATCGATATTCGGTACTTGTGGGATCATGGTTTGTATCACGTTATCGTCTGCAAGCGCAGAGTAGCCAACAAACAACAAGGTAATAGGAAATAAAGTCAGACGTTTTAACATTCCAGGTGTCAAAATAGTATTCATTACGACGTTCTCATTCAGAGGCTTTAACTAAAGTCCCACTAAGCAGAGGCTTAGTGGGGGGTGTTGAGAGTCTTAATTATTATTAGAAGTGATAAACGAATTGATATTATCTTGAGCAAGACGATGCTGCAGTGCGCTAGCATCGCTTCGGTTAGGATACCCACCGAGCTGTACTCGATAGATATTGCCATTCACGGCTTCAACATGTCCTGCGACATTATAGTGTTGAGCTAATTTTTTCTGTAATTCATTGGCTCTTTCACTATTGTTGACCGCGGCAACCTGAACCACAAACCCTTTACCCGTACCGTGATTGGATGCGGTTGGTGTTTTCACCGCCGGGCTGACCGCTGGAGTGGTGTGAGGGGAAGTCGTTTCAACCGGAGCGACTACGGGAGCCGGACGGACCGTTTTGGTCACTGGGGTTGGAGTGGGGGTATCGTCGTCTGACTCCAGTACGCCACTACGCAGCGGTTGCGGTGCTCCCTGTAGCCCATTGGTACGAATCGGTGCACCGATGCTGCCATTATTCTGTAATTCACTGTTATCCACAGGACGAACATCAGATACAGCGTCTGTTGTAGAGGTTGTCACGGGAGCCAAAGCGCTACTTGAACTGGAAGAGGGCTCGCTTGTGACCATACCCCCGTCAAGATCAGGGCGTGCAGGCAGATCATAACTTTGTTTTGCCACGCGTGTCCCTATGGTACCCGGCCCAGAAAGTGTGCCATCAGGGGCTACATTGATGACATCAATACGTACTCGGCTATTATTTGATGTATTGAGACGTGTTGCCGCCGCGGGAGAGAGATCAATAATTCGACCGGGGATAAAAGGTCCACGATCATTAATACGCACCACAATTTGTCGGTTATTGGCTAAGTTTGTCACGCGTACATAAGAAGGGATAGGCAACGTTGGGTGGGCCGCAGTGAAGGCATCGCCATCGAAGGCTTCGCCAGAGGCAGTACGATTGCCTTGTGCTTCTGGGCCATAGATAGAAGCCAAACCAATCTGACTAAAATTCTGTGTATCGGTGACTATCTTATAACGTACGCCATTGACGCTGTAATCGTTATTAGCCGTAGGGTTGCGAGGCTCGTACTTCGGTTCAATACCTGGTATCTCAACTACCTGTCCATTATAGGCAGGCAGGGGAGGTGCGGTGTAATTCTGCTGCTGATTTGTCGAGCATGCCGCTAACATTAATGATGCCAAGCTAATTCCAAGCCATTCCTTTCGCATGTCTGCCTCTTATACGCTTTTAGATAACATTTTTCGATGAGTATGAATTGACATTACTATGCCAAAACCTGCCATAAGGACTACTAACGCCGAGCCACCATAGCTGACTAAGGGTAAAGGTACCCCAACCACCGGAAGGATACCGCTTACCATGCCAATGTTGACGAATACATAGACAAATAAGATTAGCATTAAACCCCCGGCCATAACACGGCCAAAGGTCGTCTGCGCCCGGGCAGCAATCACCAATCCACGAATAATTAATAGGAGATAAAGGGCTAATAAACCAAGAACACCAATTAGACCGAGCTCTTCAGCCAAAACAGCGAAAATAAAGTCGGTATGGCGTTCAGGTAAGAATTCTAATTGTGATTGCGTGCCATGTAACCATCCTTTACCGCGTAGTCCACCGGAACCAATGGCAATTTTTGACTGAATGATATGATAGCCAGCACCCAATGGATCACTTTCGGGATTTAGGAGCATCATCACACGATCACGTTGATAATCATGCATCAAGAAAAACCATAGAATGGGAATAAAAGCGGCGAGTAATAGGAGGGCTATCCCAATTAGCCTCCAGCTCATACCTGATAGAAAAAGGACAAAGATCCCCGATGCTGCAATTAATATTGCCGTACCAAGGTCAGGTTGTGCCGCCACTAAAAGAGTCGGTAAAGCAATTAACACCAAGGCTATTGCTGTATTTTTCAGTGAAGGTGGGCAAATATCTCGGTTAATAAAGCGAGCAACCATGAGCGGCACCGCGATTTTAGCGATTTCTGACGGTTGGAAGCGGACAATACCGAGATCGAGCCAACGCTGAGCTCCTTTACTGATATGGCCGAATGCATCCACCGCAATCAGTAATACCACACTTAAGATATAAAGGTAGGGCGCCCAACTTTCGTAAACCCGAGGAGGAATTTGAGCTAAGGTAAGCATTAGCGCTAAGCCCATCCCGATTTGACCGATCTTGCGCTCCATCATGCCAGGATCTTGACCACTAGCACTCCAGATAATAAACCCACTATAGGTGAGCAGTGTTAAAATAATAATCATAAACATCGGATCAAGATGGATCCGAGTCCAGATAGATTGTTTTTGTGGATGGTCACTCATAGACATTACTCGTCACCTTCATCCCCAGAATGCTGCGAAGACTCTGAGGGTAATTGGGTATTATTGTCGCCTAGCATAATATGGTCCAAAATCTGACGCATTATTGTACCGACGGCTGGGCCGGAACCACCATTCTCTACGATCATTGTGATTGCGACGCGTGGATTATCATAAGGAGCGAAGGCCGTCATCAATTTGTGATCACGCAAACGCTCAGAAATTTTATTGGCATTATACGTTTCATTCGCCTTTAGCCCGAATACTTGTGCGGTACCAGACTTCGCCGCAATTTTATAAGGGGCATCTATGAAACTTTTATGCGCAGTTCCATTTGGGCGGTTAGCCACCCCATACATTCCATCTTTAGCGATTTCCCAATGACCGGAATGCACCTCGCCAATAGACTCTGGATCAGCAGCGCGATAAGGCTCGCTAATCCCAGCACGATTAGCTGAAAGTAATAAGTGAGGGACTTTCACCACGCCATCATTAATCAATGCCATAAGTGCTTTATTCATTTGTAAAGGTGTTGCCGTCCAATAGCCTTGACCAATACCAACTGGAATAGTATCACCTTGATACCACGGTTTTTTAAAACGATGTAATTTCCACTCTCGGGTTGGCATATTGCCGGCACTCTCTTGCGGAAGATCGATACCTGTACGCCGACCGTAACCGAACTTTGTCATCCATTCAGAGAGGCGATCGATCCCCATATCAAAGGCGACTTGATAGAAAAAGGTATCTGCCGATTCCTCAAGGGATTTCGTTACGTTTAGGCGGCCGTGGCCCCATTTCTTCCAATCACGAAAACGTTTATCGGTTCCGGGAAGTTGCCACCAACCGGGATCCACCAAACTACTATTTTTGGTAATGACGCCGGTGCTTAGTGCCGATACCGCAACAAAAGGTTTAACTGTTGATGCTGGTGGATAGGCTGCTTGAATGGCACGGTTGTACAATGGACGGTCGGGATTGGTCAATAATTCTTTATAATCTTTACTTGAGATACCTTCTACAAACAAATTGGGATCGTAACTTGGCATTGAGACCATTGCTAAAATATCACCGTTACGTGGATCACTTACAACCACTGCTCCGCGACTGCCGCTCAGGAGGGTTTCGATATACTGCTGTAAAGCGAGGTCGAGAGTTAAGGTAATATCTTCGCCGGCTTGGGGACTCACTTCATTAAGTTGTCTCACCACGCGCCCACGGTTATTCACCTCAACTTCTTCATAACCTGTCGTACCATGTAAAATATCTTCATAATAAGCCTCAATACCGAGTTTACCGATATCATGGCTTGCCGTGTAGTTTCCAGCCTTTTGTTCGTTATTTAAACGGATTAGGTCATGATCATTAATTTTAGAAACATAGCCAACAATATGGGTAAGACTTGGACCATAAGGGTAGTAACGGCGTTGATAGCCCTTGATCTCTACACCCGGAAAGCGATATTGGTTGACTGCAAAACGAGCGATCTGCTCGTCATTTAACTCATATTTGACCACGACAGGTGTGAAGCGACGCGCTTGTTTACGATCTTTCTCAAAAGCGATCAAGTCGTCTTCATTGAGCGATAATATGGGTTGTAACTCTTTAAGCGTTTGCGCCAAGTTACCCACTTTAGCTGGCAGAATTTCTGCCTGATAAATAGTACGATTGAGCGCGAGGGGAATACCATTACGGTCATAAATAATCCCTCGACTTGGGGCGACAGGGACTAACTTTATTCTATTTTGGTTAGATCGTGTGCGGTAATCATTGTACTTGATGATTTGTAAGTGACAGAGATTAATGACTAAAAGTGAAATTAATAGAAAAACACCTACAAGCGCTATGGCTGCCCGTTTGACAAATACTTTTTGTTCAGCGCTATAGTCACGAAAAGCGTAAGCGGTTAATTTCATGCAAGTGTTTTCTACTTAGTCAATAGTCGAGAGATTATTCGCGATGATAGGGATGGTTAGTCGTCATGCTCCACGCGCGATAGAGGCTTTCCGCAACTAATACTCTGACTAACGGATGAGGTAAGGTCAATGGAGAAAGCGACCAACTTTGATCTGCCGCAGCTTTACAAGCCGGTGCTAGCCCTTCTGGCCCGCCAATCAGTAAACTGACATCGCGCCCATCCTGCTTCCAGCGTTCAAGTTGCTGCGCTAGCACGGGTGTTTCCCAAGGTGTGCCAGGAATATCCAAGGTAACGATGCGATTCCCTTTCCCCACTGCAGCTAACATCGCCTCACCTTCTTTTTCAAGAATCCGTTTAATGTCAGCATTTTTACCTCGTTTCCCCGCAGGGATCTCAATGAGTTCAAACGGCATATCACGAGGAAAACGGCGCAGATAGTCCATAAACCCGGTTTGAACCCAATCGGGCATTTTGGTACCTACGGCGACGAGCTGCAATTTCACCGATTAGCTCCAGAGCTTCTCAAGTTCATAAAGCTGACGCGCTTCTTCTTCCATGATGTGAACAATGACTTCACCTAAGTCTACCACGACCCAATCACCAGAAACTTTACCTTCCGTTCCCATTGGTTGTAGCCCGACCTGTTTAGCCTCTTGTTTAAGGTGGTCTGCGATGGACATAACGTGACGTGAAGAGGTTCCCGTACAAATAACCATACAATCAGTGATACTTGATTTACCGTGAACATCGATAGAAATTATATTTTGTGCTTTGAGATCATCGACTTTATCGATAACAAAAGCTTGGAGTGCTTGGCCTTGCAAAAGCGTCACCTTAAGGTAATAAATAAAAATACAATCCCTAGCATCGCAACAAAGGCGATAAGCTAGGGGGGAAACCTATTGTACCACGCTGTCAACGGTGACGATATAATCCTGTCGTGGCGATATAATCAATCACCGAATCAGGCAGTAGATTTTGACAAGATAGGCCATGATGGAGGCGTCGGCGGATATCCGTCGCAGAAATAGTATATAAGCCGGTATCAGCCAGAAAAATACCGCCGCACGGTTGTTGCTGGAGCTGGGGGACATTCGCGTTGTGGCGAGTGATCCAAGCCTGCACTTTACTGTCTGAATGCTGGCTAGCGTAGCCCGGACGTTGCGCCACAATCAGATGGCAGTAGTCGAGAATTTCTTGCCACCTTTCCCAGCGATTAATACTGAGTAATGAATCCTGACCGATGATAAAGGCAAGTGGTGTCGTTTCACCCACTTCAGCTCGCAGGAGCGTCAGTGTATCGATGGTCCAAGAAGGGGTATCGCGTTCTAGCTCACGAGTATCGATCGAGAATAAGGGATCATCATGTATTGCCAGTTTGAGGAGCTCCACTCGTTGTCGGGCACTGGCCTCTGGTTGAGGGCGGTGCGGTGGCACGTTATTGGGGAGCAACGTGACGTTATCAATGTCGAGAAGCGTTGCTAATTCACGAGCACAATTTAAATGACCATTATGAATAGGGTCGAAAGTGCCCCCAAACCATGCACGAAGTTTAGACATGATAAAGTCCTATAGGAAACTGAGGTTGGCAAATGAGTACGCTCAGTGAATGTAATGCTGGCCAGCATTCGGCAGAAAAATCCTTTTTTACAGCGATTTCAAGCGCAGCTAAATGATGAACGATTTGACGTAAGCGAATACGGTCAAGGCGCTGTAACGCACTGGTATAAAGTTGGCGTCGATTTTGCCAAACGCGTAATTTATCCATCGTTGCGCGTCGCGCATCGATAGGTTTCGCTTGGACATCGAGCAAAATCATGATTTCACGCTGCAGGGTACGCAGTAAAATAATCGGTTCGTGATCTTCTAGCTGTAACTGCTTTAAAACGTGTAGAGCCCGTTTACTTTTTCCTGCAAGTAAAGCATCAATCCAGTGATAGGGCGTAAAAACGGCCGCGTCATAAACGGCTTCTTCTACTCTAGGTAATGTTAATACACCATCAGGCCAGAGCAAAAAGAGACGCTCGAGCGCTTGTGAGAGCGCTAGCAAATTACCTTCATAGTAGTAGCAAAGTAATCGTAATGAGGGATCGTCAATCTCTAATGACATAGCCCGGCAACGTTGCTGCACCCAACGAGGAAGTTGTTGATGATCTGGGGTATGACATGTTATCAGTAAGCTGTTCTCAAGCAATGCTTTGTACCAAGCACTATTCTCTTGTGCTTTGGTGATTTTCGACGCATGAATAATTAACAGTAAGTCATCATGAATTAATGAGAGCAGCACAACTAATTGTGCTGCTTGTGTAGCATTAGGGCCATTATCGGGAAGTTGAAGAGTAAACACTTGCCGCTGACTAAATAAGCTCATCGCCTGACATGCACTGAAGAGTGAATCCCAGTCAGTATGCTGATCAATAACGAATGAGTGATGTTCATTAAACCCCTGCAAGCGAGCAGCAGCTAATACTGATTGTTGGCTTTCTTGGTGTAAGAGAGGATCATTCCCCACCAATAAATAATAACGACGCAACCCATTATTGAGGTGCGCCGAGAGTTGTTCTGGGAAGACTCTGGTCATTAGTTACCGAGGGCTACACCAGCGTTACTGCTTTGCTCTGAGCTACTGGTAATTACGTCGGGTTGGCCCAAGACTACGGGGGTATTTACCGACGATCCATTAATCTGTTGCTCCGCAGCGTGCACCGCTAACAATTGTCGAACCAATTGTTCAGATGCTCTTGTACGCATTTCTTGATAAATGACCTCTTGCTCTGAATCAGCCGCTAAAGGATTACTGGAGTTATCAAAGTAAGCACGATACACGGTGGTATGTAGCGGGTAAATACCCTTACCCGGTACAAGAATTTGACCATTAATCGTCATAACTAATTGGTATTCAGCACGACTACCATCCAGGAAGATTGAAGCTGTAGAACGGTGATTATTCTCACCTTCCAGATGCAGCGTTGGAACGTTCATACGTTCGGCGGCTGAATCCTCGACGACCTTAATACCGCTCAAGCGTAATTGCTGGCGAACAGCACGAGCTAGAGGACCATAAGGGTCATCACTATTTAAAATCATTGTTTTCATTTCCGACGGTATTTTAGTATTCCCACGGGTATGAAAACCACAACCTGCGGTGCTAAGCACCGCAGTTGCCATGATCAAGCAGAGTAGAAAATGTCGCACATAACCTCCGGAGTTAACCAATAACCAGGTTTAACAGCTTACCAGGTACAAAAATGGCCTTACGAATTGTTGCCCCATCCAAATATTTCGCAACCAGGTGGTCCTGTGCGGCTAAGGCTTGTACTTGCTCTTGTGTCGCCTCGGCGGCAACATTTATTTTTGCCCGTAGTTTACCGTTAATTTGGATGACCATTACAACACTCTCTTCGACCATCGCTTTTTCATCCGCAACCGGCCATTGTGCTTCATCAATAGTGGTTGTTTGCCCCAGTGCTTGCCATAACACGAAACATGCATGAGGCGTAAAAGGATAGAGTAAACGCACGACTGCATTTAATGCTTCATCCATCAGCGCGCGATCTTGCTCGCTCTCTTGAGGGGCACGCGTCAGTTTATTCATTAGCTCCATCACAGCGGCAATTGCCGTGTTGAAAGTTTGACGACGACCTACATCGTCAGAAACTTTAGCGATGGTTTTGTGAACTTCACGGCGTAGCGCTTTTTGGGCATCATCTAAGGCGCTAGTATTCAGCGCTGCCACACTACCTTTAGTGGTATGTTCGTGCACTAAACGCCAAACACGTTTAAGGAAGCGGTTAGCTCCTTCCACCCCAGATTCTTGCCACTCCAAGGTCATTTCAGCCGGGGAGGCAAACATCATAAATAGACGTACCGTGTCTGCACCATAACGTTCAACCATCAACTGTGGGTCGATACCGTTATTTTTAGACTTAGACATCTTACTCATACCGGCATAGATAACTTCACGGCCAGTAGTATCAGTGGCTTTAATAACACGGCCTTTGTCATCGCGTTCAACCGTCACGTCTACCGGTGATACCCAATTACGCTCACCGTTCACACCAATATAGTAGTACGCGTCAGCCAACACCATTCCTTGGCAAAGAAGACGTTTTGCAGGCTCATTAGAATTGACTAGACCCGCATCCCGCAACAACTTATGGAAGAAGCGGAAATACATAAGGTGCATAATAGCGTGTTCGATACCGCCAATATATTGATCAACCGGCAACCAATAATTGGCAGCAGCCGGATCAAGCATGCCCTGATCGTAATGAGTACAGGTATAACGGGCGTAGTACCATGACGATTCCATAAAGGTATCGAAGGTGTCAGTTTCGCGTAAGGCAGGTTGTCCGTTAACGGTCGTTTTTGCCCATTCAGGATCTGCTTTAATTGGACTTGTGATACCGTCCATGACGACATCTTCCGGTAACAATACAGGCAGTTGATCTTCGGGAGTAGGGACTACGGTTCCATCTTCCAATGTTACCATCGGGATTGGCGCCCCCCAGTAACGTTGGCGAGAGACTCCCCAGTCGCGTAAGCGGTAATTGACCTTACGCACGCCAACGCCTTTTGAAGAAAGTGCATCGGCAATCGCGTTGAAGCCAGCAGCATTCTCTAATCCATCAAACTCACCAGAGTTGACTAAGCGACCTTTGAATGTCATTGCTTCCTTGCTGACATCAGGGATATTCCCTTCTTCGTCGCAAATCACAGGTTTTATCGTGAGCTGATATTTTGTTGCAAATTCCCAGTCACGTTGATCGTGGGCAGGAACAGCCATCACCGCACCAGTACCGTATTCCATTAGCACAAAGTTGGCCACCCATAGCGGCAACTTTTCACCCGTTAACGGATGAATCACATGAAAAGAGGTCGGATGACCTTTTTTCTCCATCGTCGCCATTTCGGCTTCAGCGACTTTGGTGTTACGACATTCTTCAATGAATGCCGCTAAAGAAGGATCCTGTGCTGCGGCCTCTTGCGCCAAAGGATGTCCAGCAGCAACGGCGACATAAGTTGCACCCATAAAGGTATCTGGACGCGTGGTGTAGACGGTTAACGTATCGGAACGATCGGCAACAGCAAAGGTAATCTCTACCCCTTCAGAGCGACCAATCCAGTTACGTTGCATCGTTTTAACCTGCTCAGGCCAACCTTCTAACGTATCAAGATCGTTTAATAACTCTTCAGCATAGTCAGTAATTTTAATAAACCACTGTGGGATCTCCTTACGCTCGACCTTAGTGTCGCAGCGCCAGCAGCATCCATCGATAACCTGTTCGTTCGCTAATACGGTTTGGTCATTCGGGCACCAGTTAACCGCAGAGGTTTTTTTATAGACTAAGCCTTTTTCATAAAGTTTAGTGAAGAACCACTGCTCCCAGCGGTAATACTCTGGCTGGCATGTTGCTAATTCACGACTCCAATCATAGCCAAAGCCCAGTAACTTTAACTGGTTCTTCATGTAGTCGATGTTTTCGTAGGTCCAAGGCGCCGGTGCCGTATTATTTTTGACCGCAGCACCCTCTGCTGGCAAACCAAACGCATCCCATCCGATAGGTTGTAGAACGTTTTTACCTTGAAGACGTTGGTAACGCGCAATCACATCACCAATGGTGTAGTTACGCACGTGCCCCATGTGAAGTCGGCCAGAAGGATAGGGAAGCATCGATAGGCAGTAATATTTTTCTTTACCTTCTTGTTCGGTAACTTTGAAGGTCTCTTTTTCATCCCAATGGGCTTGAACGTGTGATTCTATCTCTTCCGGGCGGTATTGCTCTTGCATGGCGGCCAGTGATCCTTATTAATAAGCGTGGGGCTTGATACAATGACTTTACTTAGATCCGCATAGCATACCCATAAGGCTGCCGCGCAACAACTGTCAATTCTCGTAAGTCATCATTTGTCAGGAGAAGAGCCTCCGGGGAGGCTCATAATATGTCGTGTTTTTTACGTCGCCAGAAGGCGGTCAGGACGAAAACAATGGTTAATAGCCAAATGGTAGCGTTCCCTGTGAATGCGTAAGGCGTGGTGCCTCGTGTTGGCGTAACCTCTGCAGTTAGCACATCTGGTTGGAATTGCGGGAGTTGCTTGACGATAGAGCCATCAGCAGCAATGACTGCAGTAATACCATTATTAGTATCGCGAAGCAGCGGTTTACCTAATTCTAACGCTCGCATTCTTGCCATCTGAAAATGCTGCCACGGGCCGATAGAATGGCCAAACCACGCATCATTGGAGACCGTCAGTAGAAAATCGGTATCCGGCTGGAGGTTATCACGTACTTGCTGACCCAATACGATTTCATAGCAAATTGCCGTGGTTAGCTGATAGCCACCAAGATAGAGAGGCGATTGTCGATAAGCACCGCGACTGAACCCTGACATAGGTAAGTCGAAGAAAGGGGCGAGTGGGCGTAATAAAGAGGCCAACGGGACGAACTCCCCAAAAGGAACTAAATGATTCTTCTGGTAGCGATTCGGGCTGTAATAACTATAAGGGGATTGATTACCTAGCGTAATCACTGAATTAAAGTCATGGTATCGATTGTCACTCATCAGACGTGAATCAACAATCCCCGTAGCCAAAAGACTGCCAGTTTGTCTCAATTCGTCATCTAACTGATGCAAAAATCTTTGCTGATTAGATTCGATGTCACTGATCGCCGACTCAGGCCAAATAATCAGTTTTGCTCGCCCAAAGTATTTCGCGCTGAGGCGTGTGTAGGTCTGTAGACTGCGTGACAGTTGTTGAGGATCCCACTTTATACTTTGTGCGATGTCTCCTTGTACTAAGGCTACCGTCGTTTTACGTGCTGGTTGTTCGTGGTACCACTGTATATAACGCAGTGGCCAGCAGAGCAAGAGTAGAGCGAAGGCCCCGAGCAGATAACGTATTTGGCGCTGTTTAATAGCCAGTACACCGGCACCGGCGAGCATCATTAGCAGAAAACTAATGGTCTCGACTCCCGCTATTGGCGCAATCCCTTTAAGCGGGCCATTAATTTGGCTGTAACCAAATTGTAGCCACGGAAAGCCGGTCAGCACCCAGCCGCGTAAAAATTCAGTTCCTTGCCAGAGGGCTGGCGCCGCAAAGAGCAGCCGACTGGCGGTTACTCGCGGGAAAAAGCGATTTAACAGTAGGGCAAAGAGTGAGGTGAATAGCGATAACCATGCGGCAAGGAGTATGACTAAAAATACATTCACTGGACCGGGCATGCCGCCAAAGGTCGCAATGCTGACATAGACCCAGTTCACACCGCTACCAAATAAACCTAATCCCCAGCAATAACCAATTGCTGCAGATTGCGAGGTCTTACGCTCAGTTGTGAGCCATTGTAGACCAAATAAAGAGAGTAGGGCCGCAGGCCAATAATCAAAAGGTGAAAAAGCAAGGGTGCCAATGGCACCCGTAAGTAAGGCGAGCAATAGACGAAAAGATTGTCGGTCAACAATGTTACTGACTGCCATAGGAATTAGTCGTCGCTAAGAGTAATAGGAGGCGCATTTTCAGGGATGCGTACATGAACTTGAATAATACGGCGTCGATCTGCCACGGCAATTTTAAATTGGTAGCCTTCAATCATGATACTTTCACCTCGAGTCGGTAAATGACCGAAACTCTGCATCACTAGGCCGCCGACCGTATCAACTTCATCATCACTAAAATTCGTATTAAATTGCTGATTAAAGTCGTCAATAGACATCAACGCTCTAACGGTATAAGTGTGGCGATTTAACTGGCGTACATCCGCATCTTCGACATCATCGTACTCATCTTCAATTTCACCGACGATAAGTTCAAGAATATCCTCGATAGTGACCAGTCCTGCAACCCCGCCGAATTCATCAATAACAATCGCCATATGGTAACGTTGAGAACGGAACTCTTTAAGCATGCGATCAACGCGCTTACTCTCAGGGACAACGACGACTGGACGCAGTACCTTCTCAATACTGAATGTATCGGCATCACTACGCATAAAGGGGAGGAGATCTTTCGCCATCAAGATCCCTTCAACGTGGTCTTTATCCTCGCTGATGACTGGGAAACGAGAGTGTGCCGTCTCGATGATACTATCTAAGCAGCTATCTAGGCTTTGATTACGTTTTAGGGTGATCATTTGTGAACGAGGGATCATGATATCCCTAACCCGTTGTTGGGCGATATCCATTACGCCTTCGATCATGTCACGGGTATCTTCGTCAATCAGGTCTTTTTGTTCAGAATCTCTAATTAATTCCAGAAGCTCATCACGATTTTTGGGTTCACCATGAAAAAGTTGATTGAGAAGTAGTGAAAAGAAGCCTTTTTTATTACTTGGGGTATCATTGTTTTGAGAATGGTCGTCGCTCATGGCGGTTTTATTTAGATCTCTCGTTAAGTATGCTTTGGCGGTAAGGGCAACATCACTTACCGCCACCAGATAAATAAATTAATACGTCTCTTTTTCAGAAATGTACGGGTCAGGGTAGCCGAGCGCAAGCATTATCTCTGTTTCCAGTGCTTCCATTTCATCAGCCTCTTCATCAACGATATGATCGTAGCCCAGCAGGTGCAGGCTACCATGAATGACCATATGCGCCCAGTGGGCCTCTAAAGATTTTTGTTGTTCCTGCGCCTCTTGCTCCACCACTTGCCGACAAATGATGAGATCGCCCAGTAATGGAAAGTCTTCAATACCAGGTGGGGCTTCAAAGGGGAAGGATAGCACATTAGTGGGTTTATCCTTGCCCCGCCAAGTATGATTCAGATCTTGGCTTTCAGCCTCATCGACAAGGCGAATAGTTACTTCACTGACGGACTGAAAAGGGCTAACTGCAGCGGAGAGCCAGTGATGAAACTGCGCTTCGTTTGGTAGACCTTCTTGAGAGGCACACACATTTTGTAAATCTAAAACAACATCGTGTTCCATTAGTTTTCCTGAGCTGTTGACGAGGCTTCACGCTTTCTTTCTTCCGCACGTTCTGCGCGGCGTTTTTGGTCAGCCTCTTCCCATGCTTCATATGCAATAACGATACGGGCTACGACTGGGTGTCTCACGACATCTTCGCTATGGAAGAAGTTGAAACTGAGTTCATCGACATCTGATAGCACTTCAATGGCGTGTTTCAGGCCTGACTTGGCATTACGTGGAAGATCGATTTGCGTAATGTCCCCGGTAATTACGGCTTTAGAATTGAAGCCGATACGCGTCAAGAACATTTTCATCTGTTCGATCGTGGTATTCTGGCTCTCATCTAAAATAATGAATGCATCATTTAAGGTTCGTCCTCGCATATAAGCGAGGGGAGCGACTTCAATGACATTACGTTCGATTAGCTTCTCAACACGTTCAAAGCCAAGCATTTCAAACAGTGCATCGTAAAGTGGACGCAAATAGGGATCCACTTTTTGACTTAAATCACCAGGAAGAAAACCGAGTTTTTCACCGGCTTCGACAGCTGGGCGAGTCAGTAATATCCGGCGGATTTCTTGCTTTTCCAGCGCATCGACGGCTGCTGCGACGGCAAGATACGTTTTCCCCGTCCCCGCCGGACCGATACCAAATGTGATATCGTGACCAAAAATATTGGCAATGTATTGAGCCTGGTTCGGGGTGCGTGGCTTGATAACGCCACGACGGGTCTGAATATTAATCGCTTTGCCGTAGTTGGGCACGCTTTCTGCTGATTGCTCCAGTACACCACTTTCTTTAATCGCCAAGTGAATGTTCTCGGGCAAAATATCTTGAGTTTGTCCGCGCACTGGGGCGGTATCGACATAGAGGTCTTTTAAGATATTTTCTGCAGCGGCAACGACGAGCGCGCGTCCGACGAGTTTAAAGTGATTATCCCGGCGGTTGATTTCGATACCTAAACGGCGCTCAATATGTTTTAAGTTATCATCAAAAGGTCCACAGAGGCTTAATAAGCGTTGATTGTCTGTAGGCTCAAGCGTGATTTCACGGGTTTCAATATTCAAAAATCATCCTCTTGGTCACTAATGGTCGGTGATGGCAGAAATGGAATTCAGTTACTTTCTAGAGTATTTATGCTGAATGCAAGTGATGCAAGTTCTTCCATCAATTTGGGGGCATTTTGTGTAAAAACAAGTATAAAGAGGGGATTACCTGATCGCTAAGCGATCAGGTTTGTCGAAAGTTAAGGCTGGAATACGCCAACACCTAACTCATTTTCTTTGCGAGTTCGAGCAATGACCGACGCTGGACTTTCGACGACACGTAGTCCCATCTCTTCTTCTGTCCGCACAACTGTACCCCGTAATGAGTTCGGTAATACGTCGGTGACTTCGATATCGACAAATTTGCCGATCATCTCTGGAATGCCTTCAAAGTTAACCACACGGTTATTTTCTGTTCTTCCAGAGAGCTCCATCAGATTTTTCCGCGATGTACCTTCGACCAGTACACGTTGCACCGTACCGAGCATTCGACGACTCCAGGCCTGTGCTTGCTGATTGATACGGTCTTGCAGGATATAAAGGCGTTGTTTTTTCTCTTCTTCGCTCACATCATCCGGTAAATCCGCTGCGGGAGTTCCTGGGCGGGCAGAATAGATAAAACTAAAGCTCATATCGAAATTAACATCGGCAATCAACTTCATTGTCTGTTCAAAGTCTTCTTGTGTCTCACCTGGGAAGCCAATGATAAAATCGGAGCTAATCTGGATATTTGGCCGTGCTACGCGCAGCTTGCGAATGATCGCTTTAAACTCAAGCGCAGTATGGGCGCGTTTCATTAGCATAAGGATGCGATCAGCTCCGCTTTGAACCGGAAGATGTAAAAAGCTGACAAGCTCAGGCGTGTCACGATACACATCGATAATATCATCTGTAAATTCAATGGGATGACTTGTCGTAAAGCGAATACGGTCAATACCATCAATCGCAGCAACTAAACGGATCAATTCCGCAAAGGTGCAGACGCTACCATCATAGTGTTGACCGCGATAAGCATTCACGTTTTGACCGAGTAAATTGACTTCACGTACGCCCTGAGCCGCCAATTGTGCAATCTCAAAGAGAATATCATCACTCGGACGGCTAACTTCTTCACCGCGGGTATAAGGTACAACACAGAAAGTACAATACTTATTACAGCCTTCCATGATGGAAACGAAGGCGGTTGGCCCTTCAGCGCGTGGTTCAGGCAGGCGGTCAAATTTTTCAATTTCAGGGAAACTGATATCGACAACTGGACTTTTATTGCCGCGCACACTGTTGATCATTTCGGGTAAGCGGTGGAGCGTCTGAGGACCAAAAACGATGTCGACATAATGGGCGCGTTGACGAATATGGTCACCTTCTTGAGAGGCAACACATCCGCCAACACCAATAATTAAGTCGGGGTTACGTTCTTTTAAGCTGCGCCACCGACCGAGTTGGTGGAAGACCTTTTCTTGTGCTTTTTCGCGAATCGAACAGGTATTTAGGAGTAAAACGTCTGCTTCTTCAGCGTTTTCGGTCAATGAAAAGCCATGAGTACTATTGAGGAGATCTGCCATTTTTGATGAATCATATTCATTCATCTGGCAGCCCCAAGTCTTAATATGTAATTTTTTTGTCATTGAACGGGCCATTGATTTAGTGCAAGGATCGGCTAGCCGCATATTGTAATGCTTTGCTGTCGTTGTGACCAGCATAACGGATAATCTGTTTACCCTGAAAATTACGGTACAATATATCTATTATCTTCATTACGTAAAATTCAGCTAACGTCTATAGCGATAAAGGATGCACGATGCAGACAGAACATTTTGATATTGTTATCAATGGCGGTGGCATGGTCGGTGCTGCACTTGCTTGCGGTTTGACGCAACAACAGTTTCGTGTAGCGGTGATCGAGCGCCGAGAACCTGAGGTTTATGACCCAGCATCTTTGCCGGACGTGAGAATTTCTGCTATTAGTCGCACCTCCGTTGCATTACTCGAGGAGATTGGCGTGTGGTCTGAAATTGTTGCGCGGCGTTGTGCCCCTTATCGGCAGTTAGAGACGTGGGAGTGGCAGAGCGCAAAAACAGAATTCAGCGCAGCGTTACTCAATCTACCCGAATTGGGGTTTATGGTTGAAAATCAGGTATTACAGCGCGTGCTATGGGAGCGAATGCAAACTCTTGGTGTGACCTTGTTTTCTCCTGCGACACTCAAAACGATGGATTACCAGTCAGACGAGCAACGTTGGGCAGTTACCTTAGATCAGGGCGCACCGATAACCTGTCGTTTACTGGTTGGGGCGGATGGGGCTCATTCACAAGTTCGGCAGGGGGCAGGGATTGGAATACAAGGTTGGGATTATCAACAATCGTGCATGTTGATCTCTGTCGAATGCCAAAATGCTCCGGGTGATACGACTTGGCAACAGTTTACGCCTGAAGGCCCCCGTGCTTTTCTACCGCTTTATGAGAATTATGCATCTTTGGTGTGGTATGACAGTCCAGCGCGTATCGATAAACTTAAGACGTTAACTCCGACGCAACTTGATCGAGAAATTATGCAGCATTTTCCCGATTGTGTTGGCCAAGTCAGGACATTACGCAGTGGTGCCTTTCCTCTAACTCGGCGACATGCTAATACTTATGTGAAACCGGGGGTTGTGCTAGTCGGTGATGCGGCGCATACCATTAATCCCCTCGCGGGTCAGGGTGTGAACTTAGGTTATCGCGATATTGATGCACTGATCGATATACTGGTTTCAGCGCGCCAAAAGGCAGCACCTTGGTGGCAATTGGACACATTGAAACGCTACCAGCGTAAACGGTATACCGATAATCTATTGATGCAAACTGGGATGGATCTTTTTTATTTTGCGTTCAGCAATCAGCATCCACCCGTGGAAATCATTAGGAATATTGGATTGATGGCTGCACAACGTGGGGGATGGTTTAAGCGTAAAGCATTGAGCTATGCATTAGGGTTATAGTGACTAAGAAGCGTCAGCGAGAGTTGGCGTTTTTTTAGGGAGTGTGGCTGGGATACCTGGATTCGAACCAGGGAATGCCGGTATCAAAAACCGGTGCCTTACCGCTTGGCGATATCCCAAT
>NZ_JABBFO010000018.1 GCF_018494035.1 Rosenbergiella australiborealis | reverse complement strand
TCCCCATGCGAGAGTAGGGAACTGCCAGGCATCCAAACAGACAAAAAGGCCATCCTCACGGATGGCCTTTTTGCATTGGGAAAACGCTAACTTCTTATAGCGTTTAATGAAAAAAATCCACCAAATCAGGTAAACTAGTCAGTGATTATCCCATCAAGGTGAAGCTATGACTTGTTCGCAGACCTCTTTAAAGCCCTTAAATACTTTTGGCCTTTCTGTTAGTGCCAAAAGTATTGTGTATGCCTCCGATACCGAAACCCTTATCGATAGCTGGCAAGATCATCAAGGAAAGCCGTGGTTACTAATGGGTGGCGGCAGTAATATGCTCTTCCTTGATGATTTTGATGGAACCGTGGTGATCAACCAATTAAAAGGCATAAGTGTCGAGCAAACTCAAGATAATTGGCTTATTCACTGTGCGGCTGGTGAGAATTGGCATGATTTCGTCCAGTTTACTATTAAAGAAGACATGCCTGGGCTAGAAAATTTAGCACTGATCCCAGGAACGGTAGGTTCAGCACCCATACAGAATATAGGCGCTTATGGTGTCGAATTGAAGGATGTCTGCGATTACGTCGATATTCTCGACCTTACTCAAAATAAGTTAGTGAGATTAACTCACACAGAGTGCCTCTTTGGTTACCGAGAAAGTATCTTCAAACATCGATATCAACACGGATACGTCATTACAGCTGTTGGTTTTCGCTTACCTAAATGTTGGCAACCGAACTTCTCTTATGGCCCGCTAAAGGCAGTAAAAGAGACGCTTACTACACCAAAATCTATTTTTGATAAAGTATGTGAGATTAGGCGTAGCAAACTACCTGATCCAGCTAAAATGGGTAATGCAGGCAGTTTTTTTAAAAATCCTATCATTTCCACACAGGCAGCAGAGGCGATTAAACAGCATTATCCTGATGCCCCGTTCTATCCACAAAATAGTGACCAGGTAAAAATTGCAGCCGGTTGGCTCATTGAACAAGCAGGGTTGAAGGGGTACCAGGCTCATGGTGCAGGGGTACATCCTCAACAGGCATTAGTCTTAGTTAACCTAGGTGAAGCTCAGCCTGCGGATGTGGTTAGCATGGCTAAACATGTTAGAGATACCGTACACCAGAAGTTCTCAATATGGCTGGAGCCCGAAGTGAGGTTTATTGGCACTAAAGGTGAGGTTAATGCCGTGGATACCTTATCATGAAAGATTATAGCGTTACGTTGAAAATCATGGCCATCTTAGCGGATGGAGAATTTCATTCGGGGGAACAACTCGGTCAAGAACTTGGCATGAGTCGTGCTGCGATTAACCAACATCTTAAGATATTAGAAGAATGGGGCGTTAACACGAATAGAGTTACTGGAAAAGGATATTGCCTTATAGAGCCCATTAACTTACTAGACCAGACAGTGCTCTCACAACTTTACCATATTAATAATGTTGAAGTGATTTCGGTTATCGATTCCACTAATCAGTACCTATTGAATAATATTGATAAACTCAATTCTGGAGATACTTGTCTTGCTGAATATCAACAAGCAGGACGTGGTCGGCGCGGTGGAAAATGGTTTTCTCCCTTTGGCACTAACCTTTATCTCTCTATGTATTGGCGATTAGAACAGGGCCCAGCAGCAGCAATGGGATTAAGTCTTGTTGTTGGGATCGTCATTGCTGAAACACTCATACAATTTGGGTGTGGGGACGTAAAGGTTAAATGGCCAAACGATCTTTATATTAATGATCGTAAATTAGCAGGCATTTTAGTAGAAATGACTGGTAAAACGGGAGATGTAGCACACATCGTGATTGGTGCTGGAATTAATATCTCGATGAAATCAGACCCCTTGTCAGTAATTAATCAGCATTGGACGAGCCTTTACCAAGAAGGCATTGTTGTTGACCGTAACGAATTTTCTGCCGCCGTCATTGAAAACCTACGCCATGCATTAACTATTTTTGAAATACAAGGTATGGCTCCATTTTTACCCCGTTGGCACGTATTGGATAATTTTCTCAACAAACCGGTCAAGTTGATTATTGGCGAAAGAGAAGTATTTGGTATTGAGCGGGGTATTAATGAGTTCGGGGCTTTACTACTGGAGCATGAGGGCGAAGTTAAGGCATGGGTTGGTGGCGAAATATCATTAAGAGCCGCCAACCCGCCAGACCTGCGATGATTACTTTCTCAGACTTACTGAGCTCACAGCATGTTTAAAGCTTTTAGATAGGATAAGATTTGCCCGCTCACGAGTGGGCAAAATATTCTCTCGTAAGTTGAGTCCATTGATTTCATCCCAAAGAGTAGAGGCGATAGTGGTGGCTTCTTCAATACTCAACTGTGAATAGTGATGAAAATAAGAATTAGGATCGCTAAAGGCGCTCTCTCTAAAACGTAAAAAGCGATTAATATACCACTGCTTTAAGAACTCTTCAGGTGCGTCAACGTAGATTGAAAAATCGACAAAGTCGCTAACAAACACACGATGTGGATCGTGTGAATAATCCATACCACTTTGTAATACGTTTAATCCCTCAAGGATGACAATATCCGGCGCCTCAACAACCTTTTGTTCTTCAGGAATAATATCGTAAGTCAGATGTGAATAAACGGGAGCCGTCAGCTTCTCCTTACCTGCTTTAATATCCGCAACAAAATTTACTAGCCTATGCATATCGTAGGATTGTGGAAATCCTTTTTTCTTCATCAAACCGCGTTCTTTTAATACGGCATTGGGGTGAAGAAAACCATCAGTAGTGATTAATTCTACTTTGCGGTGTTCCGGCCAGCGGCTCAATAGGGCTTGTAATACACGAGCTGTAGTGCTTTTACCGACAGCTACGCTTCCTGCAATACTAATGATGTAAGGAATTTTTTTACGATCAGTCCCCAGGAATTTTTTTACCACGTTTTGATGGTTAAGATTTGAACTGATATAAAAGTTTAGTAAGCGCGAGAGGGGAAGATAAATTTCGACCACTTCACTAAGAGATAAGTCTTCATTAATTCCTTCTAGCTGTTCAATATCGTGTTCATTAAGTACAAGAGGTGTCGAGTCACGTAATGTTGCCCAGTGATGGCGGTCAAAATGCAGATAAGCCGATGTCAACGGTGACGAATTGATTGTATTCATAATTATACGTCTGGCATCCGAAACTCAGTAAGGGCAAATAAAGCCAGAAAATGAGTTAACTAAAGGAGTTTAAAGAATTATATGACAGGAGGTTATCATCTGTAGCAGGTAGCACAAAGCAAAAATAAGTTAATATCATGATGAAATTATATTTCCAAGGTGTTAAATATCGAGGTAGATAATAAAATTTTTAATTTATTTCGATTTTTGAATGAAAAAAAACGACTTTTTGTTTAGTTGTATCCCCTAAAGTTTTAGAAAATACTCGCTGAGAATAGGTTAAAAATAGCGTTTTTAGATTAATTTTTAGACTAAAAATGACGTATTTCACCTATTTTGTGTAAAGAGTAATCAAACAGAAAAAAAATCACATTTTTTAGTTGCATGATTTTCTAACTCCCCATAGAATGCGCCTCAACTTGATGCCGACTTAGCTCAGTAGGTAGAGCAACTGACTTGTAATCAGTAGGTCACCAGTTCGATTCCGGTAGTCGGCACCAATCAAGTTAAGGTGGGGTTCCCGAGCGGCCAAAGGGAGCAGACTGTAAATCTGCCGTCACAGACTTCGAAGGTTCGAATCCTTCTCCCACCACCATCTCAACCACTACTGTTGTTGAGGCATAGTGAAGTAAAAAAGCTTTTAAAAAGCAATTTTCTCACACCGGTTTAGACTGGTAACAGTCGAAAGTCGGTCAGTTTATCTGGCAGACTCGAATAATAAAAGCCATTTTATTATTCATAAGCTACAGAAAGATTCAGGTAGCAGAGTTCCAGGATGCGGGCATCGTATAATGGCTATTACCTCAGCCTTCCAAGCTGATGATGCGGGTTCGATTCCCGCTGCCCGCTCCAGATGTGCTGATATGGCTCAGTTGGTAGAGCGCACCCTTGGTAAGGGTGAGGTCCCCAGTTCGACTCTGGGTATCAGCACCACATTCCTAACTTCCTCCCTGTTTCTTCTGTCTCTTGATTAAATCCATATTCATCAGGTAATGATTAACCTGGTTGACGTGATAATTTCACTGATCCTATCTGTGTCATAGAGGAACAAGCGATGGCTAAAGAGCAATTTCAACGTAATAAACCACACGTAAACGTGGGAACCATCGGTCACGTTGACCACGGTAAAACCACTTTAACTGCTGCAATCACTACCGTTTTAGCAAAAACTTACGGTGGTTCTGCGCGTGCATTCGATCAAATCGATAACGCACCAGAAGAAAAAGCACGTGGTATCACCATCAACACTTCACACGTAGAGTACGAAACACCAACTCGTCACTACGCACACGTTGACTGCCCAGGACACGCCGATTATGTTAAAAACATGATCACCGGTGCTGCGCAAATGGACGGCGCTATCCTAGTTGTTGCGGCAACTGATGGCCCTATGCCACAAACTCGTGAGCACATCCTGTTAGGTCGCCAAGTAGGTGTTCCTTACATCATCGTGTTCCTGAACAAATGTGACATGGTTGATGATGAAGAGCTGTTAGAGCTCGTTGAAATGGAAGTTCGTGACCTGCTGTCACAATATGACTTCCCAGGCGATGACACGCCAATCGTTCGTGGTTCAGCGCTTAAAGCACTGGAAGGCGACGCAGAGTGGGAAGCTAAAGTTGTAGAACTGGCTGGTTACTTAGATTCATACATCCCAGAACCACAACGTGCCATCGACCTGCCATTCCTTCTGCCAATCGAAGACGTATTCTCAATCTCAGGCCGTGGTACAGTTGTTACCGGTCGTGTAGAGCGCGGAATTGTTAAAGTTGGTGAAGAAGTTGAAATCGTTGGTATCAAAGATACTGCGAAATCGACTTGTACTGGTGTAGAAATGTTCCGTAAGCTACTTGACCAAGGTCAAGCAGGTGAGAACGTAGGTGTTCTTCTGCGTGGTATCAAGCGTGAAGAAATCGAACGTGGTCAAGTTCTTGCAAAACCAGGTTCAATCAAGCCACACACCCAGTTCGAGTCAGAAGTCTATATTCTGTCTAAAGATGAAGGCGGCCGTCATACTCCGTTCTTCAAAGGCTACCGTCCACAGTTCTACTTCCGTACAACTGACGTGACTGGAACCATCGAACTGCCAGAAGGCGTAGAAATGGTAATGCCAGGCGACAACATCAAAATGGTTGTTACCTTAATCCACCCAATCGCAATGGATGACGGCTTACGCTTCGCAATCCGTGAAGGTGGTCGTACCGTAGGTGCGGGCGTTGTTGCTAAAGTTATCGCTTAATCACGATAATATTTGACGTCATGCATATGAAAAGGGCATCATTTGATGCCCTTTTTATTCGCGATGATACAGAACCTGGCTCATCAGTGATTTTTAGAAGCCAAATCATTGTTGAGACAGGCTCTGGGTGACGTTAAACTCCAGATGGTGAATACCGACTGGGTTGGTTACCTCGCAATCATGGCGAGGTTTAATAGTTTTGATTTATGGTGGTAGGTTGTTATGAGTGCAAATACTGAAGCTCAGGCGAGTGGACGTGGCCAAGAAATAATCAAATGGGTGGTTGTCTTTGCGCTGTTGATTGTCGCAATCGCAGGTAACTACTTCTATCGTGAGGTTAATCTTCCACTTCGTGCATTAGGTGTGGTTGTCATTATCGCGATAGCTGGCGGCATTGCTTTCCTTACAACAGAAAAAGGTAAAGCAGCGGTTTCTTTTGCGCGTGAAGCTAGAACCGAAGTTCGCAAGGTGGTATGGCCGACCCGTCAGGAAACACTGCAGACAACAGTTATTGTCGCGATCGTTACGGCAATCATGTCGCTCATCTTGTGGGGATTAGATAGTATCCTAGTCCGCTTAGTATCCTTTATCACTGGTCTGAGGTTCTGAAATGTCTGAAGCACCTAAACAACGCTGGTACGTCGTTCAGGCGTTTTCTGGTTTCGAGGCTCGCGTAGCAGTATCTCTGCGTGAACATATCAAACTGCACAACATGGAAGAGCTTTTCGGTGAGGTAATGGTCCCCACTGAAGAAGTTGTTGAAATTCGCGCAGGTCAGCGTCGTAAAAGCGAGCGCAAATTCTTTCCAGGTTATGTATTAGTCCAGATGGTTATGAATGATGCAAGCTGGCACCTAGTACGCAGCGTTCCTCGAGTGATGGGCTTTATTGGTGGTACGTCAGATCGCCCTGCGCCGATTAGCGACAAAGAAGTTGATGCGATCATGAATCGCTTACAGCAAGTCGGTGATAAACCACGTCCTAAGACTCTATTTGAGCCGGGTGAGATGGTACGCGTAAGTGATGGTCCTTTTGCTGACTTTAATGGCGTTGTCGAAGAAGTTGATTATGAAAAAAGCCGCTTGAAGGTTTCTGTCTCGATCTTTGGTCGTGCAACCCCAGTTGAGCTAGATTTCAGTCAGGTAGAAAAAGCGTAATTAATCAGCAACAGTTGATTGCAAAAGGCGCGGAATTTAATTATAATTCCGCGCCTTTTATATTTATGGGGTCTATACCCGGTAAATTTAATCATCACGGGAAGCCTAACTAGGCGCTATACCCAACAGAGGAATTATCATGGCTAAGAAAGTACAAGCCTATGTCAAACTGCAAGTAGCAGCGGGCATGGCAAACCCAAGTCCACCAGTTGGTCCAGCTTTAGGTCAACAAGGTGTTAACATCATGGAATTCTGTAAAGCGTTTAACGCAAAAACAGAAAGCCTTGAGAAAGGCCTGCCGACTCCAGTAGTTATTACTGTATACAGCGACCGTTCATTTACCTTTGTTACCAAAACCCCTCCTGCAGCCGTTCTGCTGAAAAAAGCAGCTGGCATCAAATCAGGTTCTGGTAAACCAAACAAAGATAAAGTCGGTAAAGTTTCTCGCGCTCAATTGCAAGAAATCGCACAGACTAAAGCAGCGGATATGACTGGTGCAGACGTAGAAGCGATGACTCGCTCTATCGAAGGTACTGCTCGTTCCATGGGCCTGGTAGTGGAGGACTAAGAAATGGCTAAACTGACCAAGCGCATGCGCAATATCCGTGAAAAAGTTGACGCAACTAAACAATACGACATCACTGAAGCCGTAGCACTGCTGAAAGAATTAGCGACTGCTAAATTCGTTGAAAGCGTAGATGTTGCTGTAAATCTCGGTATTGATGCTCGTAAATCTGACCAAAACGTTCGTGGTGCAACTGTCCTACCTAACGGTACTGGCCGTAGCGTCCGCGTCGCAGTCTTTGCACAAGGTGCAAACGCTGAAGCTGCTAAAGCTGCAGGTGCAGAATTAGTGGGTATGGAAGATTTGGCTGACCAAATCAAGAAAGGCGAAATGAATTTTGACGTTGTTATTGCTTCTCCAGATGCAATGCGCGTTGTTGGCCAATTAGGTCAAGTTCTGGGCCCACGTGGTCTGATGCCAAACCCGAAAGTGGGTACTGTAACGCCAAACGTTGCTGAAGCAGTTAAAAATGCTAAAGCAGGTCAGGTTCGTTACCGTAACGATAAAAACGGTATCATCCACACTACCATTGGTAAAGTGGACTTCGATACTGACAAGCTGAAAGAGAACTTAGAGTCTCTGTTAGTTGCGCTGAAAAAAGCAAAACCAACTTCAGCGAAAGGCATTTATATCAAGAAAGTTAGCCTGTCTACCACTATGGGTGCAGGGGTTGCAATCGACCAAGCTGGTCTGAACGCATCAACTAACTAAGTTGACATGGGTGGAAATTTGAACTAGAATTTGCGCCCATTCTCTCCTATGGAGAGCGCAATAGTGCGATTTGTTTCGTGCTATCGCAAGATTTTCGGTTGGAGCCTGGCCTTATCCAGGCCTCCGTCCAAGACCGCAGGTGTTTTGAATAAAAACTTAATTTCCTGCGTAGACGGTGACAGAACCTTAAAATTTTTTCTGGATTCTGCTCACCGTATTTCGCGCCCAAACATTAATTGTTTGGGTGAAGTGAGTTCCAGGTAGTTGATATCTGGCTAAATAATCCAGGAGCACAAGCTAATGGCATTAAATCTTCAAGACAAACAAGCGATTGTTGCTGAAGTCAGCGAAGTAGCCAAAGGCGCGCTGTCTGCGGTAGTTGCGGATTCCCGTGGCGTTACTGTAGATAAAATGACTGAACTGCGTAAAGCAGGTCGTGAAGCTGGCGTTTACATGCGTGTTGTTCGTAACACCTTGCTGCGTCGCATTGTTGAAGGCACTCAATTTGAATGCCTGAAAGACACGTTTGTCGGTCCAACCTTGATTGCATATTCTTTAGAACACCCGGGCGCTGCTGCACGTATGTTCAAAGATTTCGCTAAAGCGAATGCAAATTTTGAGGTTAAAGCTGCAGCCTTTGAAGGTGAGCTGATCCCGGCGGAACAAATTGACCGCCTGGCAACGCTACCAACTTACGAAGAAGCACTGGCACGTCTGATGTCGACCATGAAAGAAGCCGCTGCAGGCAAATTGGTTCGTACATTGGCTGCTGTTCGCGATGCAAAAGAAGCGGCATAAGCCACTTTCTCTACCATTCGTGTTCGCTTACGTTTAAACTAATTCTGATTTTTAGGAACAATTGTTATGTCTATTACTAAAGACCAAATCCTGGAAGCTGTTGCAGCAATGTCCGTAATGGAAGTTGTTGAGCTGGTTTCTGCAATGGAAGAAAAATTCGGTGTTTCTGCTGCTGCGGCAGTAGCGGTTGCTGCAGGTCCTGCTGAAGCTGCTGAAGAAAAAACTGAATTCGACGTAATTCTGAAAGCTGCTGGTCCTAACAAAGTAGCAGTAATCAAAGCAGTACGTGGCGCAACTGGTCTTGGCCTGAAAGAAGCTAAAGATCTGGTTGAAGCTGCTCCAGCTGCAATCAAAGAAGCGATCAGCAAAGATGACGCAGCTGCACTTGAAGCTGCTCTGAAAGAAGCTGGCGCTGAAGTTGAAATCAAATAAGATAACCTTCGGGTTACAGTCTGAGTAGTTGCAGACTGATGGCTGGTGACTATAATGGTTACCAGCCTTTTTGCGCTAAAGCGTTAACTTGGTGTTTCGCACTGTGTCTTCCAAGCTAACTCATCAATATCTTTTTCTATCGACGACTTAATATACTGTTATCCCCGTGGGGTTCCCTGTCTCGCAATAGCAATGAAATGATTTAAGAGTGATAGAAAGACGTATTGCATCATAGACTTCGTGTTGAATGATGAAAAATAATAACAGTGTTGCATAACTGCCCACTAAAACGGGCAACGTAGGCCGACTTGTCAGCGAGCTGAGGAACCTATGGTTTACTCCTATACCGAGAAAAAACGTATTCGTAAGGATTTTGGTAAACGTCCACAAGTTTTGGATATACCTTATCTCCTTTCTATCCAGCTTGACTCGTTTCAGAAATTTATCGAGCAAGATCCCGAAGGTCAACACGGTTTGGAAGCTGCTTTCCGTTCCGTATTCCCAATCCAGAGTTACAGCGGTAGCTCAGAGCTACAATATGTTAGCTTCCGGTTGGGCGAACCCGTCTTTGATGTACAGGAATGTCAGATCCGTGGGGTGACTTACTCAGCACCACTACGCGTCAAGTTACGTCTTGTGATCTATGAGCGCGAAGCGCCAGAAGGCACAGTTAAAGACATTAAAGAACAAGAAGTTTACATGGGTGAAATTCCACTCATGACCGACAACGGTACCTTTGTTATCAATGGTACTGAGCGTGTTATCGTTTCTCAGCTTCACCGTAGCCCAGGTGTGTTCTTTGATAGTGATAAAGGTAAAACGCACTCATCAGGTAAGGTTCTGTATAACGCACGAATCATTCCTTACCGTGGTTCATGGTTAGACTTTGAGTTCGATCCTAAAGATAACTTATTCGTTCGTATTGACCGCCGTCGTAAACTACCTGCCACGATTATTTTACGTGCGCTTGAGTACACGACTGAGCAAATTATCGATCTATTCTTCGATAAAGTCGTATATGAAATCCGCGATAACCGCCTGCAAATGGAACTTGTTCCTGAGCGTCTACGTGGTGAAACGGCATCTTTCGATATCGAATCTAACGGTACTGTTTATGTTGAGAAAGGTCGTCGTATTACCGCTCGCCATATCCGTCAGTTAGAAAAAGACAAAATTCAGCACATCGAAGTCCCGGTTGAATACATTGCCGGTAAAGTCGCTGCAAAAGATTATATCGATCAGGCAACTGGCGAGCTTATCGTTGCTGCTAACATGGAACTGTCTTTAGATCTGTTAGCAAAACTGAGTCAGTCTGGCCATAAACGTATTGAAACACTGTTCACCAATGATCTTGATCACGGTGCTTATATTTCTGAAACATTGCGTGTTGATCCAACTAGCGATCGCTTAAGTGCGTTGGTTGAGATTTATCGCATGATGCGTCCTGGTGAGCCACCAACGCGCGAGGCGGCTGAAAACCTGTTTGAGAATCTGTTCTTCTCTGAAGACCGTTATGATCTCTCTGCAGTGGGTCGTATGAAATTCAACCGTTCATTAGGACGTGATGAAATTGAAGGCGCGGGTATTCTGAGCCACGATGATATCATCCAAGTAATGAAAAAACTCATTGGTATCCGTAATGGTATCGGTGAAGTGGATGATATCGATCACTTAGGTAACCGTCGTATTCGTTCTGTGGGCGAAATGGCCGAAAACCAGTTCCGCGTTGGCTTAGTCCGCGTAGAACGTGCAGTGAAAGAGCGTTTATCTTTGGGCGATTTAGAAACACTGATGCCTCAAGATATGATCAATGCGAAACCTATTTCTGCAGCGGTCAAAGAGTTCTTCGGCTCAAGCCAGCTTTCACAATTTATGGACCAAAACAACCCATTATCAGAAATCACGCACAAGCGTCGTATTTCTGCCTTGGGTCCAGGCGGTCTAACGCGTGAGCGTGCAGGCTTTGAAGTGCGTGACGTACACCCAACGCACTACGGACGTGTATGTCCAATCGAAACGCCGGAAGGTCCAAACATCGGTTTGATCAACTCACTTTCTGTTTACGCACAAACTAACGAATATGGCTTCCTTGAAACCCCATATCGTCGTGTAGTAGATGGTATTGTGACAGATGAGATTCATTACCTCTCTGCGATTGAAGAAGGTAACTTCGTTATTGCCCAGGCGAACACCAACCTGGATGACAACTTTGCCTTTATCGACGACCTCGTTACTTGTCGTAACAAAGGTGAATCGAGCTTATTCAGCCGCGACCAAGTCGACTACATGGACGTCTCCACGCAACAGGTTGTTTCTGTTGGTGCATCACTGATTCCATTCTTGGAACACGATGATGCTAACCGTGCATTGATGGGTGCAAACATGCAACGTCAAGCAGTACCAACCTTACGTGCTGATAAGCCGTTGGTCGGTACCGGTATGGAACGTGCTGTTGCGGTCGATTCAGGGGTAACTGCGGTTGCTAAACGTGGTGGTACGGTTCAGTACGTTGATGCGTCACGTATCGTTATCAAAGTTAACGAAGATGAAATGTACGCGGGTGAAGCGGGCATCGATATCTATAACTTGACCAAATATACACGTTCTAACCAGAACACCTGTATCAACCAAATGCCTTGTGTTTCGCTGGGCGAGCCGGTTGAACGTGGTGATGTCTTGGCTGACGGCCCGTCGACTGACCTCGGTGAGCTAGCGTTAGGCCAAAATATGCGTGTGGCATTCATGCCATGGAATGGTTATAACTTTGAAGACTCCATCCTCGTTTCTGAGCGTGTAGTACAAGAAGATCGTTTTACTACCATTCACATTCAAGAGTTAGCTTGTGTGTCTCGTGATACTAAGCTTGGCTCTGAAGAAATCACAGCTGATATCCCTAATGTCGGCGAAGCTGCACTCTCTAAACTTGATGAGTCTGGTATCGTCTATATTGGTGCTGAAGTTAAAGGCGGCGATATCCTAGTCGGTAAAGTGACACCTAAAGGTGAAACCCAGCTGACCCCAGAAGAAAAACTGTTGCGCGCAATCTTTGGTGAAAAAGCCTCAGATGTTAAAGATTCATCTTTACGTGTACCAAACGGTGTTTCTGGAACAGTTATCGACGTTCAAGTGTTTACACGTGATGGCGTTGAGAAAGATAAGCGCGCGCTTGAAATCGAAGAAATGCAACTGAAGCAGGCTAAGAAAGACCTGTCAGAAGAACTGCAAATCCTTGAAGCCGGCTTATTTAACCGTATCTATAGCGTACTGATCGCCGGTGGTGTCGAAGCCGATAAACTCGATAAACTGCCGCGTGAGCGCTGGTTAGAGTTAGGCCTAACTGATGAAGAAAAACAAAATCAGTTAGAGCAACTGGCCGAACAGTACGACGAGCTGAAGCACGAGTTTGAGAAAAAACTTGAAGCTAAGCGCCGTAAGATCACTCAAGGTGATGATTTAGCACCGGGTGTTCTGAAAATTGCTAAGGTTTATCTGGCGGTTAAACGTCAAATTCAACCTGGTGATAAGATGGCGGGTCGTCACGGAAACAAAGGTGTTATTTCTAAGATCAACCCGATCGAAGATATGCCATACGATGAAAATGGTACGCCAGTTGATATCGTATTGAACCCACTGGGTGTTCCATCGCGGATGAACATCGGTCAGATCCTCGAAACTCACTTGGGTATGGCTGCAAAAGGTATTGGTGACAAAATCAATGCCATGCTGAAACAACAGCAGGAAGTGGCTAAATTGCGCGAGTTTATTCAGCGCGCTTACGACTTAGGCACCGATGTACGCCAGAAAGTCGATTTAAGCACTTTCTCTGATGAAGAAGTGTTACGTCTTGCTGAGAACCTGAAAAAAGGTATGCCAATTGCAACACCAGTGTTTGATGGCGCTAAAGAAAGCGAAATCAAAGAACTGCTGACGCTTGGTGATATCCCAACCTCTGGTCAGATCACGCTATTTGATGGTCGTACCGGTGAGCAGTTTGAGCGTCAAGTAACCGTCGGTTACATGTACATGCTGAAACTGAACCACTTGGTTGACGATAAAATGCACGCACGTTCTACCGGCTCTTATAGCTTGGTTACTCAGCAACCGCTGGGTGGTAAAGCGCAGTTCGGTGGTCAGCGTTTCGGTGAGATGGAAGTGTGGGCACTTGAAGCCTATGGTGCTGCTTATACTCTGCAAGAAATGCTTACAGTGAAATCGGATGACGTTAATGGCCGGACGAAGATGTATAAAAACATCGTCGATGGCAATCATCAGATGGAACCAGGCATGCCGGAATCCTTCAACGTATTGTTGAAAGAGATCCGCTCGCTGGGTATTAACATCGAGCTGGAAGACGAGTAAGCACTCGATTTTCTACTGGTTACAGGAGAGCTGGCTGCGGGCCGCTCTCCTGAGAAGTCTCACTCCGACGGGAGCTAATCCGTGAAAGACTTACTTAAGTTTTTAAAAGCGCAAACTAAAACCGAAGAGTTTGATGCGATCAAGATCGCCCTGGCCTCGCCAGATATGATCCGTTCCTGGTCTTTCGGTGAAGTTAAAAAGCCAGAAACGATTAACTATCGTACCTTTAAACCAGAGCGTGACGGTCTTTTCTGTGCACGTATCTTTGGACCGGTAAAAGATTATGAGTGCTTATGCGGTAAGTATAAGCGCCTTAAACACCGTGGTGTGATCTGTGAAAAATGTGGTGTCGAAGTTACTCAGACTAAAGTACGTCGTGAACGTATGGGTCATATTGAGCTGGCTACGCCTACCGCACACATCTGGTTCTTGAAATCACTGCCATCGCGTATCGGTTTATTATTGGATATGCCTCTACGTGATATCGAACGTGTACTGTACTTTGAATCTTATGTTGTGATCGAAGGCGGTATGACCAATCTTGAGAAGCGCCAGATCCTGACTGAAGAGCAGTATCTTGATGCGTTAGAAGAGTTTGGTGACGAATTCGACGCGAAGATGGGTGCAGAAGCCGTTCAAGCCCTGTTGAAAAACATGGATCTTGAGCAAGAGTGCGAGCAACTGCGTGAAGAACTGAATGAAACCAATTCAGAAACCAAGCGTAAGAAGCTAACTAAGCGCATCAAGCTACTTGAAGCTTTCGTTCAATCTGGAAATAAACCAGAGTGGATGATCTTAACAGTGCTGCCAGTATTGCCACCGGATCTTCGTCCTTTGGTACCACTGGACGGTGGGCGCTTTGCGACTTCCGATCTGAACGATCTCTACCGTCGTGTGATCAACCGTAACAACCGTTTGAAGCGTCTGTTGGATCTGGCTGCGCCAGATATCATCGTACGTAACGAAAAGCGTATGTTACAAGAAGCGGTTGATGCATTACTGGATAACGGTCGTCGTGGACGTGCTATCACTGGATCGAATAAACGTCCTCTGAAATCACTTGCCGACATGATCAAAGGTAAGCAAGGTCGTTTCCGTCAGAACCTGTTAGGTAAGCGTGTTGACTATTCTGGACGTTCAGTAATCACTGTAGGTCCATACCTGCACCTGCACCAATGTGGTCTACCGAAGAAAATGGCGTTGGAATTATTCAAACCATTTATCTACGGAAAATTAGAATTACGCGGTCTTGCGACAACCATTAAAGCTGCGAAGAAAATGGTTGAGCGTGAAGAAGCGGTTGTTTGGGATATCCTGGATGAAGTTATCCGTGAGCACCCAGTGCTACTTAACCGTGCACCAACGCTTCACCGTCTAGGTATTCAAGCCTTTGAACCTGTCCTGATCGAAGGTAAAGCGATTCAGCTTCACCCGCTGGTCTGTGCGGCGTATAACGCCGACTTCGATGGTGACCAAATGGCTGTTCACGTGCCGTTAACGCTCGAAGCACAGCTAGAAGCTCGTGCCCTGATGATGTCGACCAACAACATCTTGTCACCAGCGAACGGTGAGCCGATTATCGTTCCGTCTCAAGACGTCGTATTGGGTCTTTATTACATGACCCGTGACCGCGTGAACGGAAAAGGCGAAGGCATGGTTCTGACTGGACCTAAAGAAGCTGAGCGTGTTTATCGCGCAGGTCTGGCAGAGTTACATGCACGCGTTAAAGTCCGTATTACAGAATATACCAAGACCGAAGAAGGTGAATACATCCCAAGCACGAGCATTGTGGATACCACCATTGGTCGTGCAATTCTGTGGATGATCGTTCCTAAAGGTCTGCCTTACTCAATCGTTAACCAAGCGTTAGGTAAGAAAGCCATCTCTAAGATGCTGAATACTTGTTACCGTATCTTAGGGTTAAAACCAACGGTTATCTTTGCTGACCAAACCATGTACACCGGTTTTGCTTACGCGGCACGTTCAGGCGCGTCAGTAGGTATCGATGATATGGTGATCCCAGCTGCGAAAACTGAGATTATCGCAGAAGCTGAAGCGGAAGTTGCAGAAATCCAAGAACAGTTCCAATCGGGTCTGGTTACTGCGGGTGAGCGCTACAACAAAGTGATCGATATTTGGGCTGCGGCTAACGAGCGTGTCTCCAAAGCGATGATGGAAAATCTGCAAACTGAAACCGTGATTAACCGTCATGGTGAAGAAGAGCAACAAGTTTCCTTCAACAGCATTTATATGATGGCCGACTCTGGTGCGCGTGGTTCTGCTGCGCAGATCCGTCAGCTGGCAGGTATGCGTGGTCTGATGGCGAAACCAGATGGTTCAATCATCGAGACACCTATTACGGCGAACTTCCGTGAAGGTCTGAACGTACTTCAGTACTTCATCTCAACCCACGGTGCTCGTAAAGGTCTTGCGGATACCGCACTGAAAACGGCTAACTCCGGTTACTTGACACGTCGTTTAGTTGACGTAGCACAAGACTTGGTGGTTACGGAAGACGATTGTGGTACTCACGAAGGCATCATGATGACCCCGGTTATCGAGGGTGGCGACGTTAAAGAGCCATTACGTGAGCGCGTATTGGGTCGTGTGACTGCAGAAGATGTATTGAAGCCGGGTACCGCTGATATTCTTGTTCCACGTAATACATTAATGGATGAGCACATCTGTGACGTATTGGAAGAGAACTCGGTTGATAGTATCAAGGTTCGTTCAGTAGTAAGTTGTGCGACTGACTTCGGTGTGTGTGCGAACTGTTACGGTCGTGACCTTGCACGCGGGCATATCATCAATAAAGGTGAAGCCATCGGGGTTATTGCGGCACAATCAATCGGTGAGCCTGGTACACAGCTGACGATGCGTACGTTCCACATCGGTGGTGCGGCATCTCGTGCGGCGGCTGAATCAAGCATCCAAGTGAAGAATAAAGGGACTATCCGTCTAAGCAATGCGAAGTCGGTAACCAACTCAGCCGGTAAACTGGTTGTTACTTCACGTAATACCGAACTGAAGATGATCGACGAATTTGGTCGTACTAAAGAGAGCTATAAAGTTCCTTACGGTGCGGTCATGGCGAAAGGTGATGGCGAGCAGGTTGAAGCGGGCGATACCGTTGCAAACTGGGATCCGCACACAATGCCAGTTATCACCGAAGTAAACGGTTTTGTACGTTTTGTTGACATGAATGATGGCCAGACCATCACGCGTCAAACTGACGAACTGACGGGTCTCTCTTCGCTGGTGGTCATGGATACTGCAGATCGTACCTCTGGTGGTAAAGATCTCCGTCCAGCCATCAAAGTTGTTGATGCGAAAGGCGACGATGTCATGCTGCCAGGTACTGATATGCCAGCACAATACTTCCTGCCAGGCAATGCAATTGTCCAGCTCGAAGATGGTGTACAAATCAGTTCAGGTGATACTGTAGCGCGTGTTCCTCAGGAATCTGGCGGTACTAAAGATATCACCGGTGGTCTGCCACGTGTTGCCGACCTGTTTGAAGCCCGTCGTCCGAAAGAACCGGCGATTCTGGCAGAAATCAGCGGTATCATCTCCTTCGGTAAAGAAACCAAAGGTAAGCGTCGTTTAGTGATTACACCAGTTGATGGTAGCGATCCGTACGAAGAGATGATTCCTAAGTGGCGTCAGCTGAACGTCTTTGAAGGTGAGCGTGTTGAACGCGGTGATGTTGTGTCGGATGGCCCAGAGTCACCACACGATATCTTACGTCTACGTGGCGTACACGCGGTAACTCGTTATATCACTAACGAAGTACAGGAAGTTTACCGTTTACAAGGCGTTAAGATTAACGATAAGCATATCGAAGTTATCGTTCGTCAGATGTTACGTAAGGCAACGATTGCCTCTGCGGGCAGCACCGATTTCTTAGAAGGTGAGCAAGCAGAAGTTTCACGTATCCTGATCGCTAACCGCGAACTGGAAGCGAATGGTAAAGTTGCTGCAACATTCCATCGCGATCTATTAGGGATTACCAAAGCGTCACTGGCAACTGAGTCATTTATCTCTGCAGCATCGTTCCAAGAAACGACGCGCGTGTTAACTGAAGCAGCGGTGGCCGGTAAGCGTGATGAATTACGTGGCCTGAAAGAGAACGTTATCGTTGGACGCTTAATCCCAGCCGGTACCGGTTATGCATACCATCAAGAGCGTATGCGTCGTCGCCAGCAAGGTGAAACACCTGTAGCACCGCAAGTGACTGCAGATGAAGCTTCCGCGAGCCTAGCAGAGCTGCTGAATGCAGGTCTGGGCGGTTCAGACGAGTAAGTTGTTGTTTTAGTCGAAAACCCTGCTTAGGCAGGGTTTTTTTATGTTATTCCTATAATCTATGTCCCTGTTAAGGATCCTGAAATGAAGACGCGATGGAAAGTATTACCACTGCTCGCAGGGATGTTTTTCAGTTCTCTCAGTATTGCCTCAGAACCGGTACAACGGCTATTTCAGCAATGGCAAGTTACCTGTAATAATCTCAATGATTGTGATGTCCGCAATGCGAATCCGGATGATGACATTCGTATTATCTTAACCTATCAAGCTGGGCCCAAAGGTGCCATTTCCTTGGATATGGCGGGTTATGATAGTGATACCCCTGAGGGTATCTGGGTCGATGGCAATCGCTGGCAAACAACACTTGCCGCTCATAATGCCGATAAACACCATGATGCAGCAGGTTATTCATCAAACTCTTTAGTACAAATACAAGCCTTTTTGCAGTTATTGACGAATGCGACGACACTTTCTCTTTCTGATGATACAGATGAAGGAACCTCTCTAGCAGGGCTTATGGGAGCGCTTAACTTTATCGATGAGCGTCAAGGGCGGTTACATAACCGTACTGCACTGATTGTTCTGGGAGAAGGGAGTGCGAATGATGTTCCGCATCGTTATGCAATTGAGCATCGTTTTGCTGTTCAGCCGAAACCTATCCCGATCAAAGATCCCAATCATTTGATTGAAACGGTTATGAGTTCACAAGCCGATCTCTTAGATGATCAGGAGTGTACGCCGGAAGATGAAACGTTACAAAAAAGCAGTGTAAAACCGCTCGATAGTCAGCATGCATTGGTAATGATTAACTGTGTAACAGGGGCTTATCAGTCCTCATCAATACTCTTTATCGTTCCCAGAAACCATCCAGAACGTGCCAAAATGCTCGACTTACCCATTCCTCTCAAAAATAGACAAGGTGATCTACAGTCGATCAGTTGGTTTACTGACCCGCACTATGATCCGCAACGAGGTCTTTTATTTCACGTAGCCAGAGGCCGTGGCCTTGCCGACTGTGGTGAGAGCGCAATATGGCGGTTTAATGGCAAAATCTTTGAGCTCATGAGTTATCACAATCAGCCTACATGCGATGGGGGTGAACCAGGTAATTGGCCATCAGTATGGTTAACGCCAGGTTTTAAAGAAACAGAGTGAGCAGTGGTTTTTCTGTGATTGTCATTGGTGTAAGGATATTAAGTTAGGTCATGATATCTACGAATTATCCTTGATCCTTATGTTGGCTATAGTGAAAGTGTTTTCTACGAGAACGAATAAAGGGTCGTAACGTCGTGAATGATAATGGTAGGCGTGTCATTAACACCATCAGGCAGGATTACCTGTTATTTAGAAATAGTTGGACATTGCGTCCAACTATTCATTTCTGTGTTCCCTTCGTAATGACTTACCCGCTCTGCTTTGGCATAACACCCGAACAAAAGTGTATACCCCTATAGGGCACTTTAATCATCGAGGAAAGCGTTGGATGAGAAGCCCCTCCCAACGCAGCGTAACCTTATTCAGGATGATATAAATGGTGGGTATTAACTGTCTAATGCATCGGCAGACAACGCATTATCTGGTCGATTATTGAGGCGTGATGCAGAATTGACCGATGAGGGCGATTCTTGTGAGCCGACCAGTTCGGTGGAGAGCAGCATTTGATCTTCGAGATCAAAGAGCGATTCAAGGTGCATCCCCACTTCTGAAATAACGTTACGTAATTCAGGAATTTCACCATTGGCAATTGCCGGTTCCAGATAGGTGTCATAGAGTGCGAGCAGAGTGTGGGTACTTTCCTCTAACTGGGGATAAAGCAGCGCAAGAAGGCGTTGTTGCGCTTGTGAAGCGAGCAGCATCTCGATTTGCTGGTAATGTTTAAAATGGCCAGACGAGAGATAATCCACTAAGCGCTGGCAGAAAGTATCTAACGCAACTTCATCACAAGTCTCGCTACTGTTTTTTTGGGGCGTCAGTCCGACTAATTGATAATAAGCGACCAATAACTGACGGCGGCTGGCAAGCCACTGATCAATCATCGGATGACTTACCGTAATTTTTTCGCTTAAATTGGCTAGTTTAGTCAGCATGGTAGGCTGCTCCGAATAAGGTTAATTAACTAAGCGTAGACTATATTCTTTAAATCACCCGACTTTTAAGGGGTATCTTGTGGTTCAGAATACGACAGTAGTGGAGCATGAAGGCTGGTGGGTCGTCAGTAATGGCCGAAAACTCTGGTTACCTGATGGTGAGTTACCTTATGGAACGGCCAGTGGACTTGGTCTTGAAGGAAAACATGCCCGGCAAATAGGCGAATATCAGGGCAAACCCTGTTGGCTACTGTGCCATGAACCGTCCATGAATATGGAAAGCGTTCGACGACTATTGGCGACAGATAGATTACTCTTTCAGCTTGCGGGGAGGGGAGTACAATTAGCCGAATTTTATCGCTCTCATCGTTGGTGTGGATATTGTGGTACGCAAATGCACCACTCTGATAAAGAGTTTGCTTGCCTGTGTGAAGGTTGCGGTGAACGCTATTACCCGCAAATTGCACCTTGTATCATCGTTGCTATTCGTAAAGGTGACAGTATTTTATTGGCGCAGCATCACCGCCATAAGCAACCGATTTTTACAGTGCTAGCCGGTTTTGTGGAAGCAGGGGAGACACTTGAAGAGTGCGTTCATCGCGAAGTCATGGAAGAAAGTGGGCTTTCGATTAAAAATCTTCACTATGTTGCCTCGCAACCTTGGCCATTCCCGCATTCGTTGATGTGTGCCTTTACTGCAGAATACGCGGGAGGAGAAATTATTATTGATCCTGCAGAGCTAAAAAATGCTGCATGGTTTAATGTCTCGCAGTTACCGAAAATTCCAGAGATTGGCACGATTGCAAGACGTCTAATCGAGGATACTGTCGCGCTTTGTCGCCAAGACTGAATTAAAGCTGATCTTACACAATATTCTTACCGTGGATATACGGTATTACCTATACCCCATGCGTACTGATCAATTCACTCTTCTATGGGCGGTATGGGGAATATGGGGGAGCTTACTGCTCGCCTATCTTTCTCCATACTTCTCTCTTGTCAACTGGGTGCTGCTTTCTACGGTATGGATAGCTATATGCAGTGGAGTAGCAATATATTTTCGTTATCGGATAAAAAGAGTATTTATGTTTAAAGTTAAGAAGACAATGGATGTACTTCCTCCTTTAAAAAATAAAAAGAGTGAAGAGCGTGTTCCCACGACTGAACTGCAGGGTGCAAAAGGGGAACGTTCTATCAAAGAGACGTTAATCGCTAAAGGAACGGTTTTAACCGGTGAAATCAGTAATGAATCAGATGTTCTCGTTGAGGGGAGCGTGGTCGGCGATATTCATAGCAGTCGTTCTATTCGTATTGGGCAAGAAGGAAATGTTCAAGGAACCTTAACCGCTGAGAAAATTACGATTAATGGCTACTTGAAAGGTCGGTGCCAAGCGGTCAGTGTCAAAATTTTATCGCAAGGTCGTCTTGATGGTGATATTCATGCCAGTGAGTTATCGATTGAATGCGGTGGAATCTTTAATGGTAATTCACAACATATTACTGACAAATCTACCAATCCACGGATCAATAGTGATAAAGAGATAGCAGTAATTGCGCCGGCTGTCGTCAGCGAAACAGAGCCGAGTAACATTGAAAGTCTTTAGCCCTCGAGCACAAATTATGGCGGTATGAATACCGCCAATGAAATAATTTACTTCGCAGTGCCCACGATTTTTTTAAATAACTGTTACACTAGGCTGAGACAAAAGAGAGCCTAGAAAATGAATGAATTAAAAAACGATCGCTATTTACGTGCATTACTACGCCAACCTACAGATGTCACGCCTGTTTGGATGATGCGCCAAGCGGGACGGTATTTACCAGAGTATAAAGCGACCCGTGCTGAAGCCGGGGATTTTATGTCACTGTGTAAAAACGCTGAACTTGCTTGTGAAGTCACGTTACAACCGTTACGTCGTTTCCCTTTAGATGCTGCAATTCTTTTCTCTGATATTTTAACTATCCCAGACGCAATGGGCCTTGGTCTCTATTTTGAGGCAGGGGAAGGACCTCGTTTTAGCTCACCTATCCAAAGTATTGCTGATGTCAAAAAATTGCCTATTCCCGATCCTGAACAGGAGTTGGGTTACGTGATGAATGCTGTACGAACTATTCGTAAAAACCTAGATGGTGAAGTGCCATTAATTGGCTTTTCAGGTAGCCCTTGGACATTAGCGACTTATATGGTTGAAGGCGGTGGCAGTAAAGCGTTTACCAAAGTTAAAAAAATGATGTATGCCGAACCAGCAACCCTACATCTGATGCTTGATAAATTAGCAGAAAGCGTTACCAGCTACCTGAACGCCCAGATCAAAGCAGGCGCACAATCGGTCATGATATTTGATACTTGGGGGGGCGTATTAACAGGGAGAGATTATCTAGAATTCTCCTTACATTATATGCATAAGATTGTTGATGGTTTAATTCATGAAAATGAAGGCCGTCGCGTCCCTGTAACACTCTTTACTAAAGGTGGTGGTCAGTGGTTGGAGCAAATCGCTGATACAGGGTGTGATGCAATTGGACTGGATTGGACTACACGTATTGATGAAGCTCGTCAACGCGTCGGGCATCGTGTGGCGTTACAAGGAAATATGGATCCTTCTATTCTTTATGCTCAACCAGCACGTATCGAAGCGGAAGTACAGACCATCCTCGCGCAATATGGCCAAGGAAGCGGGCATGTATTTAACCTCGGTCATGGCATACATCTTGACGTCCCACCAGAAAATGCGGGTGTCTTTGTTGAGTCTGTCCATCGTTTATCTGAGCCTTACCATCGCTAACGATGAGTATTGATCTTGTACGGTTGAATACCCTACAGCAGCAATATGCAACAAAGATTATTCAACACGATACCGATAAAACGCTCTCCCCACGGTATATTGCCGGGGGAGATGTTGGTTTTGAAGCACAAGGTACGATAGCTCGCGCAGCTATGGTGATCGTGACATGGCCTGAACTCAAGCTGCTGGAGTACCAAGTAGCACGGGTACCGGTCACCCTACCTTATATCCCAGGTTACCTTTCATTTAGAGAGTGCCCCGCGTTAGAGGCGGTATGGCATATGCTTACTATTAAGCCAGATTTACTCTTTATCGATGGACAAGGGATTGCCCATCCTCGTGGATTGGGGGTGGCTAGTCATTTTGGACTGTTCGCTGATGTGCCGACAATTGGTGTCGCCAAAAGTCGGCTTTGTGGTCAATATACAAAATTGGCCCCAGAAGCCGGTTCAGTCGTTGATTTATGCTATCAAGGACAAGTAATAGGGGCTGTTCTGCGAAGTAAAGTCCGCTGTAATCCACTTTTTGTTTCAGTGGGACATAAGATTAGCACTGCTTCAGCATTAATCTGGACACAGCAATGCCTGCGTGGTTATCGCCTTCCGGAACCTACTCGCTGGGCGGACGCAGTTGCTTCCCATCGCCCGAGCTTTGAGCGATGGTTAGCTCAACAATAACACTGCTCAACATCTAATTTTGCGATACACTATGCGTAGCAATTTTTTAATGAGTAGCCTGCATGTTACGTAATCCAATACATTTACGCTTAGCTAAACTTGAAAGCTGGCAGCATGTCACTTTTATGGCCTGTCTATGTGAGCGTATGTACCCTAACTATCAAGTTTTTTGCCAAAATAGTCATTTTGCTGATGCACAACTTTATCGGCGGATCCTGGATCTTGTATGGGAAACCCTACTGGTCAAAGACGCAAAAATAAACTTCGATAATCAATTAGAAAAATTTGAAGAAGCTATTCCTTCAGGTGACGACTTCGACTTTTATGGCGTTTATCCTGCGATTGATGCTTGTGTAGCATTAAGTGAACTGGTGCATTCTCGTTTAAGTGGTGAAACGCTTGAGCATGCCATTGCGGTGAGTGAAACTTCTGTGACTACGGTCGCGATGCTTGAAATGACCCAATGCGGTCGTGAACTGACGGATGATGAACTAAAAGAAAACGTTGCAGTTATCGACGAGTGGGATGCTCAATGGGAGATCTTTCGCTTATTAGCTGACTGTGAAGAACGGGACTTAGAATTAATCAAAGGGCTCCGTCAAGACTTACGCGAAGACGGAATAAGTAATATTGGTGTGCTTTTTGAGAAAAAAAGTTGAGAAATTTGGTATCAAAGCTAATAAACCTATATTGAAGGCTTCACAATCGCCCCCTGTCTAGTCTACATTTGAGGGGCTAATCTTGAGGCTATCAGAACGCGGTGGTAGAAAAGAGTTTATCGATTCTTTCTGCTCTCGTGACTGGCAAGCGATAATACACTTTAAGGATAACTTATGAATAAGACTCAACTGATTGATGCGATCGCCGAGAAAGCCGATCTGTCTAAAGCCCAGGCGAAAACTGCACTGGAATCGACTCTTTCTGCGATCACTGAGTCTCTAAAAGAAGGTGATGCAGTTCAGCTAGTAGGTTTCGGTACTTTCAAGGTTAATCACCGTGCAGAGCGTACTGGTCGCAACCCACAAACGGGTAAAGAGATCAAAATTGCGGCGGCAAATGTTCCTGCATTTGTTTCTGGCAAAGCACTGAAAGATGCGGTGAAGTAATCACCTCTTAGCAGTGATAAGTTTGATCGGAAGGGGAACTTTCCCCTTCTTGATCGGCCTGTCTTATTAACCGTATTCATCATAGAGATAGCTATGCGCTTGCTCTCTTATCGGACACTCTTACTTTCCTTACTTCTCTGTTCACTCTGTAGCTGTGCCTCATTTCAAAAAAAACCAAAGACCTACAGTACCGGTTATTTAGCCGACCGCGGCGTGGTAAGAATTTGGCAACATACGTCCTCGTCGGGATACACGACACTGCAAAGTCTTTTTACGCCGTTTGATGGCTCAAGTGAAACTGAGACAATTTATCACTGGGACCAAGAACATTTGGTCAGTATTACTAAAACGTCTTTACAAGGACCAGAGAACAGCTTTTCTGCACGATTTAGCCGAATAGATGGAACCACTTCTTTCATGCAGCAAAAATTTGCTACATCACGTCAGCCATTATCAGTCAATGAACTGGAGCTAGCTAAATTTGAGGCTCAGCGCGAGTTAGAGATGAGTCGAGATTTACTGAGTGGGGGGGTCGTTTTGCATCAAGGTCATTGGCTCTCTGCACAACAAGTTGAGAATTGCGAGGGAACACCGGAACAGTTTTATTTTGATAGCAGAGAAAGTCAGCGTTTGATTGATATGTCGCGTAAGGGGCCTGTCTATGTCGCATGGATTGATGCGCCAGAAGGCCAGCAGTTATTATTGATGACTTCCCACGACGTGTGTCAACAGAAGTTGAGCCCTCAAACGCAATAGAGGCTAGTCGTCGAACTAGCCTCTATCCATTTATAGTTATATGCGGGCTATAGCTCGGTAGCCAATATCATCACGATAGAAGCTGCCATCCCAATGGATTTGGCTGGCGAGTTGATAAGCAAGTGTTTGTGCCTCGGCAATGTTTGCACCCAGTGCGGTGGCGCAGAGCACTCGCCCTCCATTTGTTTTGACTTCACCAGCGGATAACTCGGTTCCTGCGTGGAAAACTTTAGATTCTGTCGATTCGCTTTGCGCAAGACCGTTGATTACATCACCCTTGCGATAGGCTTCTGGATAACCGCCAGCGGCGATGACAACCCCGAGTGCTGGGCGTTCATCCCACACAGAGTTCACCTGGTCGAGACGACCAGTACTGCCTGCTAAGCATAGTTCGACAAGATCGGATTGTAGCCGCATCATGATTGGCTGTGTTTCAGGATCACCAAAACGGCAATTAAATTCGATTACTTTTGGCTGTCCAGTCGCATCGATCATTAGTCCGGCATAAAGGAAACCCGTATAACTATTTCCTTCTTCAGCCATACCTTTCACTGTTGGCCAGATAATTTGATCCATTACACGCTGATGGATTTCATCTGTCACGACGGGAGCGGGTGAGTAAGCGCCCATCCCTCCAGTGTTCGGTCCGGTATCACCATTCCCTACACGTTTATGGTCTTGGCTGGTGGCCATTGGCAAAACATGTTCACCATCAACCATCACGATAAAACTGGCTTCCTCACCCTCAAGGAACTCTTCAATAACGATACGATGACCAGCATCACCAAAAGCATTGCCCGCCAACATATCTTTTACTGCAGATTCGGCTTCTTCAAGCGTCATTGCCACAATAACGCCTTTTCCCGCAGCTAGACCATCGGCTTTAATGACGATAGGAGCACCTTTCTCGTGTAAATAAGCTAAAGCGGGTTCAATCTCGGTAAAATTCTGATAGTCAGCCGTCGGTATTTGATGACGTTCTAAGAAGTCTTTGGTAAAGGCTTTTGATCCTTCGAGCTGTGCGGCAGCTTGTGTTGGACCAAATATAATTAATCCTTCACGTTGAAAAGCATCGACAACACCCTGAACTAATGGTGCCTCAGGCCCAACAATGGTCAAACCAATATTTTCTTTTTGAGCAAAAGCCACTAACGCGGGAATATCAGTAGCGTCGATATCGACATTGACTAATGACGTTTCAAGTGCAGTTCCTGCATTCCCTGGCGCAACAAAAACTTGAGTGGCGTGTGGTGATTGAGCTGCCTTCCAAGCTAAAGCATGCTCACGGCCACCATTACCGATAATTAGAATATTCATTACTTACTGCCCTCATCATTAGTGGCGGAAATGCCGCATTCCAGTAAAAATCATTGCAATACCATGTTCATCTGCGGCAGCAATTACTTCATCATCACGAATCGATCCACCAGGTTGGATAACACAGCGTATACCCACAGCAGCAGCGGCATCAATTCCATCGCGGAATGGGAAGAAGGCATCTGACGCCATTGCTGACCCACTAACTTCTAAACCTTCATCGGCCGCTTTGATTCCCGCAATTTTTGCCGAGTAGACACGACTCATTTGTCCTGCACCAATACCGATCGTACGGTTATTTTTCGCATAGACAATAGCATTTGATTTCACAAATTTTGCGACCTTCCAACAGAAGAGGGCATCGCGTAATTCTTCTTCAGTCGGTTGGCGTTTAGTCACGACTTTTAATTCGTCTTGGCAGACCATACCTAAATCACGATCTTGCACCAATAATCCGCCATTGACGCGTTTAAAATCGAAGCCATTTTGGCGTTGTTGCCATTCACCGCAGGTTAGGACGCGTACGTTCTGTTTTGCAGCAGTAATAGCTAGCGCTTCCGAACTGGCACTTGGGGCAATAATGACTTCGACAAATTGGCGACTGATAATCGCTTGTGCGGTAGCCGCATCGAGTTCACGGTTAAAAGCGATAATGCCACCAAAGGCAGAGGTCGGGTCAGTGGCGTAGGCGCAATCATAAGCCTGTAAGAGATCGTTAGCGGTTGCGACACCACAAGGGTTTGCGTGTTTAACTATGACACAAGCAGGTTGCTCAAATTCTTTAACACATTCGAGCGCAGCGTCAGTGTCTGCAATATTATTATAAGACAGTGCTTTACCTTGGTGTTGCACAGCGGTGGCGACTGAGGCTTCTGAAAGTGTTTCTTCTATATAGAAGGCTGCTTGCTGGTGGCTGTTTTCACCGTAACGCATATCTTGCTTTTTGATGAGGCTCAGATTCAGTGTACGAGGAAAGTGACCTGATGGTACTTTTTCATCACTATAGTAGGCTGGCACTAAACGTCCGAAATAGTTAGCTATCATGCCATCGTATGCAGCGGTATGTTCAAAGGCTTTGATAGCTAAGTCGAAGCGTGTTTCCAGAGATAAACTTTGATTGTTTTCGCTCAGTTCTTTCAGTAGAGGGGAGTAGTCTGTGCTATTTACTACAATGGCAACATCTTTATGGTTCTTCGCGGCTGAGCGAACCATGGTTGGCCCACCAATATCAATGTTTTCGACCGCATCCTCTAAGCTACAGTTCTCATTAGCGACTGTTTTAGCAAAAGGATAGAGGTTTACCACTACCATATCGATAGGCAGGATCTGGTGTTCCGCCATTACCTCATCGTCTTTGTCCCGACGTCCAAGAATGCCACCGTGAATCTTAGGATGTAACGTTTTGACTCGCCCATCCATCATTTCTGGAAAGCCGGTATAGTCTGAAACCTCTGTAACCGGTAAGCCTGCATCGGCGAGCAAACGAGCTGTACCCCCAGTTGAAAGCAGTTCGATACCATGTTCAGAAAGGCCACGCGCGAAGTCGACGATCCCTGTTTTATCAGAGACACTAAGTAAGGCACGGCGTACAGGACGATGTTGCATAATAGAAGTAAACCTCTGGAGTTGCAGTTTGGAAAGATAAAAGCGTCGTCGCTTTTATAATTAACAGGGCCATATTGTAGCGAAAACGTTTGCGTGGATCTCGCCTTAAATGATTTTTTTAAGTCTTTGTGAGTAAATCTGTGGATAACAGCGTATAAACCTCGCTTTTGCTGTGGAATGCAGCAGTCAGTCAGATTTTATTAAAAAAGGTATTGCGCCTTTTTCTTAACTCCCTATAATGCGCATCCACTGACACGGCAAAGCACGATACGCAGCGCGGTGACA
>NZ_JABBFO010000017.1 GCF_018494035.1 Rosenbergiella australiborealis | reverse complement strand
CGCGCTGCGTATCGTGCTTTGCCGTGTCAGTGGATGCGCATTATAGGGAGTTCCGCCGAGAGCGCAAGGGATTATTTGAACTTTTTTACCAAGTGGTGATAATTCAAACTATACGTTCAAAAATAATGCAAAAACCCCTAGGAATTGGCTTTCCTAGGGGTTAATAAGTATCAAATAACTATTGCTGGGCAGTAATTACGCCGTCTACCACACCTAATTTAATAGTCGCACCCGGTAAAAGTTTCCCTGAAAGAATCTGTTGAGCTAGTGGGTTTTCAATCTCTTGCTGTATAGCACGCTTCAATGGACGCGCACCATAGATAGGATCGAAACCAACTTCACCTAACAGTTTTAACGCCTCGTCAGAGATTTCAACCGAGTAACCGCGTTCCTCTAACCGTTTATAAAGACGTTGTAACTGAATATCAGCAATTTGTGTAATGTGCTCATGACTCAGTGGATGGAACACGACGACTTCATCGATACGGTTAATAAACTCAGGACGGAAATGATGACTCACCACTTCCATTACCACATCCTTCATTTCCCCATAGTTCAGATCCCCAAACTTGTCTTGAATTAAATCTGAACCTAAGTTTGACGTCATAATGATCACCGTATTACGAAAATCTACGGTACGACCTTGCCCGTCGGTGAGTCGACCATCATCAAGAACCTGTAGCAGTATATTAAAGACATCAGGGTGAGCTTTCTCGACCTCATCGAGTAAGATGACAGAGTAAGGCCGTCTGCGCACAGCTTCTGTTAAGTACCCACCTTCTTCATAACCAACATATCCCGGAGGTGCACCCACCAATCTTGATACAGAATGTTTTTCCATAAATTCAGACATATCGATGCGGACCATTGCCTCATCACTGTCAAAAAGGAAATCGGCAAGGGATTTACAAAGTTCTGTTTTACCGACTCCAGTAGGTCCTAAAAATAAGAATGACCCAACAGGACGATTAGGGTCGGCTAATCCTGCTCGGCTACGACGTATCGCGTTAGCGACTGCATCGACTGCCTCATCTTGGCCTATTACGCGTTGATGTAATGTCTCTTCCATCCGTAGAAGTTTTTCTCTTTCGCCTTCCATCATGCGAGCGACCGGGATACCGGTCCAACGGGCCAGCACATCGGCGATTTCCACATCAGTGACACGGTTACGCAACATCTTCATTTCTTGGTTTTCAGACTGCGTGGCCTGCGCCAGTTGTTTTTCTAGCTCAGGAATTCGGCCATACTGTAATTCAGACATCTGACCGAGATCACCATTACGTCGCGCTTGTTCTAAACTGATTCGCGCCTGTTCAATTTCTGCTTTGATATGTTGGGTACCGGTAAGTGAGGCTTTTTCTGCCTTCCACTCTTCTTCCAACTCTGCATAACTTTGCTCTTTTTGTGTTAGCTCTGCTTCAAGCATCGCTAAGCGCTTAACGCTCGCTTCATCAGTTTCCTTTTTTAATGCCTGCTGCTCTAACTTCAATTGAATAATCCTACGTTCCAACCGATCTAGAGGTTCAGGTTTAGAATCGATCTGCATGCGGATGCTAGAGGCAGCCTCATCGATTAAATCAATGGCTTTATCCGGTAGCTGACGATCAGCAATATAACGATGTGAAAGTTGTGCGGCCGCTACAATAGCTGGATCAGTGATTTGCACATGGTGATGCAATTCGTAACGTTCTTTCAGTCCACGTAAGATAGCAATAGTGTCTTCAACACTAGGTTCTGCCACCAGCACTTTTTGGAATCGACGCTCAAGTGCCGCATCTTTTTCTATATATTGACGGTATTCGTCCAATGTCGTCGCACCGACACAATGTAACTCACCGCGGGCTAAGGCAGGCTTAAGCATATTCCCGGCATCCATTGCACCATCGGCTTTACCTGCTCCAACCATGGTATGGATTTCGTCGATAAAGAGAATGACATTACCATCCTGTTTCGATAAATCATTGAGAACCGCTTTAAGACGCTCTTCAAATTCACCCCGAAACTTGGCACCGGCCACCAGCGCTCCCATATCTAAGGCTAAGACACGGCGACCTTTAAGGCCTTCTGGGACTTCGCCATTAATAATACGTTGCGCTAAGCCTTCAACGATCGCAGTTTTACCTACCCCCGGTTCACCGATTAACACCGGGTTATTTTTGGTACGACGTTGAAGCACTTGGATAGTACGTCTAATTTCTTCATCACGACCAATAACGGGGTCGAGTTTACCTGACTCAGCACGTTCGGTCAGATCAATGGTATATTTTTTAAGTGCTTGGCGTTGGTCTTCTGCCCCTTGGTCGTTCACACCCTCTCCTCCACGAAGTTGTTCAATCGCTTTTGTTAATTTCTCACTCGTTATACCGGCAGACTTTAATAACTCACTCACCACGCCGCGTGACTCAAACGCCGCTAAGAGAAATAATTCTGACGAAATATAAGTATCGTTACGCTTTTGTGCCAACTTGTCACACAGGTTTAATACTCGGATTAATTCCGCTGAAGGTTGAACGTCACCTTCATTACCTTCAACTTTTGCGAGCCGAGATAAAGACTGCGATAACTGTGCTTGAAGTTGGTTTATCTCTACGCCACAACTCACGAGTAAAGGACGAATCGCCCCCCCTTCTTGCGCCAGTAATGCAGAAAAGAGGTGAGTGGGTTCAATGAATTGATTATCGTTACCCAATGCTAACGATTGCGCATCAGCAAGGGCTTGTTGAAATTTATTAGTAAGACGATCTAGACGCATAATTCCTCCACAAAGGTCAACATGCTAATGACTATAAGATGGAGGTAATTATGAATTTTTCAAGAGAAGGGAAACTAAAATTGCTGATTTTTTAATCTCAGCAAATTCAGCGTACATCGTTAGTCTTCTAGCCAGATAAGCGTTGCCATACGACCTGTCTTACCATCTCGACGATATGAAAAGAAATGCGCGTCTTCTGAAAACGTACAACGCCGGGATTGACTGATAGCAGTCACCCCTGCACGCTGTAAGCGTAACTCAGCTAGTTGGGCTAAATCGGCCAAAAATTTGTTCCCTTGCGGAATGAAACATTGTGCCGCCTGAGCATCAGACTGAATAAATGCCTCTCTCACCTCAGGGCCGACTTCAAAAGCATTAGGACCAATCGCAGGACCTATCCATGCAATAATCTCTTTTGAGTGATCATCAAAGGTAGCAAGCGTATTTTCGAGGACTCCATCACAAAGGCCTCGCCATCCAGCATGCGCCGCAGCAACCTGAGTGCCTTGACGGTTACAAAATAAAACCGGTAAACAATCGGCGGTCATCACGACACAGACTTTGCCAACAGCACGAGTATAGCTTGCGTCAGCATCAACAATTTCACCATTGGCACCATTAACCTCAACGACCCGGTTACTATGTACTTGGTTGAGCCAATAGGGAGGATGAGGCAGATCTGCAATAGTGATCAGTCTGTTACGATTACTATTCACAGCATCACTATCATCCCCGACATGGGTACCTAAATTAAAACTGTGCCAAGGTGCGTCACTGACACCGCCAATACGCGTTGTAGAGACAGCTCGTACAGATTGAGGCACACTCCAATTAGGGATAATTAATGATGAACTCATAGCCAGTCCATTTGATCACGGTGCAAAGCGGTATCCGCTTTCAATGCATCGATTAACTCAACCATATCGTTCGGCAATGGGGCATGCCATTCCATTTGAATTCCCGTAATCGGGTGATAAAGTCTGAGCATTGTGGCATGCAGCGCTTGGCGATCGAAGCCACGCAGCGCTTGAATAAATTCGTCACTTGATCCCTTAGGTGGACGAGGACGACCACCGTAAAGAGGATCACCCACTAACGAGTGGCCAATATGTGCCATATGAACACGAATTTGGTGCGTTCTTCCTGTCTCCAATCTCAACCTAAGGCGTGTATGGGCTCGGAAATGTTCCATGATACGATAGTGCGTCACTGCCGGTTTACCCATTGGATGAACAGCCATATGCGTACGCTTAGTGGAATGTCGGGATATCGCCTCATCAACGGTTCCCCCAGCAGTCATAGTACCAATCGCTACTGCTTCATATTCCCGCGTCACTTCTCTACGTTGCAGGCAGTCAACTAAATGCGTTTGCGCAGGAACGCTCTTAGCAACCACCATTAATCCTGTGGTATCTTTATCGAGGCGGTGTACAATACCGGCACGCGGAACATCAGCAATAGCCGGATAATGGTAAAGTAGTGCGTTGAGGATGGTTTGATCAGGATTTCCCGCACCAGGATGCACGACAAAATCGCGCGGCTTATTGATCACCAAAATATCATCGTCTTCGTAAACGATATCAAGAGGAATATTTTGCGGCTCCCAGCGCGCTTCTTCTTCGATTTCGGCGCTGATAACTATTTTCTCGCCACCCAAGACTTTTTCTTTGGGTTTATCGGCAACTGACCCATTAATGGTCACTCTGCCCTGTAAAATCCATTCTTTTATACGAGAACGTGAATAATCAGGGAACAATTCAGCCAAAGACTGATCTAAGCGTTGTCCCAATTGTTCTAGGGAGATGGTTGCAGCGAGTTCTACTTGTTGTGCCATATAAGGTTCTTCGTTAACGTTGGGTTTTTCCGGCAAAGCCGTTTAAGATAATGTGCTATCTTAGCTGATAAACAATGGAAGCCACATAAAAATGCTTCCAATAAACTTTTGAGGATAATCAATTCGTCATGATGCGTATGAAATATCTTGTGGCTCTCGCCACGCTTAGCTTAGCTCTGGTTGGATGTTCTGGATCTAAAGATGTCGTTCCCGATAATCCTCCTTCGCAGATTTATGCTACAGCTCAGCAAAAACTGCAAGATGGGAACTTTAGAGGCGCCATCAGCCAGTTAGAAGCACTGGACAACCGTTATCCTTTTGGTCCGTATTCGCAACAGGTACAGCTTGATCTGATCTATGCCTATTACAAGAATGACGATATGCCAATGGCACAAGCAACCATTTCACGCTTTATGCGTTTAAATCCTACCCACCCTAACATCGATTACGTAATGTATATGCAAGGGTTAACGGATATGGCACTTGACCAATCTGCGCTACAGCACTTCTTCGGAATTGATCGTTCGGATCGCGATCCATCAAACGCGCGCCAAGCCTTTAAAGATTTTTCACAATTGGTACAAAGCTATCCGAACAGCCAATATACGCCAGATGCACAAAAACGTTTAGTGGCGCTAAAGGATCGTTTATCAACGTATCAATTATCTGTCGTTAAATTCTACACTAAACGTGGGGCTTATGTCGCGGTTGTTAATCGTGCAAAAGAGATGTTGAGCGATTATCCAGATACAGATGCGACCCGCCAAGCACTTCCTTATATGAAAAATGCTTATCGCCAACTCCAACTGAATACAGAAGCGGATAAAGTGGCCAAGCTAATTGCGGCTAATAAGACTCGATAAGCCACAATCATGCGAAAAAGCCAGTCACTCATCCTGACTGGTTTTTTTATAAATAGAGAAAAGGGATACATTTTCGAGATTCGCTCGATGTTATCTATGAGCCCTGCACAACTATGTGCCAAATTCAGCCCACATCGCTTCATTATATCCCCCACGAAATATCATCATCAGTCACTTTATCGAAGTGTTGAAGCTAACTTATCGCAAATCCAGTGATTGGAGGAGCAATATGCCCTTTTCAAATATTCACTTATCGGGCTTCACACAAAGAATGAATAACGTCATAGCAGCGTGAACGATTTTTCCCAGATGACACGGTAGCTCTAGTTCCTACATAATTGTTTCAACAAAGAAAGGTGAAAAACACTGTGCCTTTTCCTTTTAAGAGCGATTCTAAAATGAAAATCATATGACAATAATGTGATGAAGATCACATTATTGTGCGGTGTAGTCGGTATTCTGAAGGCAGGTACCATGGCAATGACGAAGAGAGGTAAAATGATGATCAACATCACCAGCAAGCAAATGGATATTACCCCAGCAATCCGTAGTCATATTGAAGAGCGCTTTGCCAAGTTAGAAAAATGGCAAGCTCAGCTAATTAATCCCCACGTGGTACTCTCGAAAGAGCCAAAAGAATTTGTTGCCGATGCAACGCTCAACACCCCCAACGGTACACTGGTTGCTAGTGCTAAGCATGATGATATGTATGTTGCCGTTAACGAGCTTATTTCAAAATTAGAACGCCAACTAAATAAGGTTCAACATAAAGCTGAAGCTCGACGAGCAATGGGGAGTGTTAAAGATATCATTCCTGCAGAATCCTAATTTCAAGGCGCACCTTAGGGTGCGCTGTTTTTAGGTTGACGATATGCGCTGCAAACGATACTCTCTAGGTTAACTTCATCGAGAAATTTACTTATGTTACTCAATCTGTTCTTCTTTTCATTTTTTTTTAGCTCCCCCACACCGGGAAGCCGTTTCGACTAGAATGAATGCAAAGACGAACAAAAGGCCTCCCTCTGGGAGGCTTTTTTTTTGAAAAAATAAAAAAGAAAAGGATAGGACATGCAACCATATGCTTCGCTTGACAAACTGCGACACGATATCAGTGATATAGATAGCCGCTTGCTTACCCTACTGGCGAAGCGCCGCGAACTGGCTATCGCCGTTGGCAATTACAAGCTAGAAACCCAGCGTCCGGTAAGAGATGTGACTCGTGAAAAACAACTTATCGAAAAACTGATTGAACAGGGTAAGACGCTCTCTCTCGATAGCCACTACATCACTCGTCTTTTTCAATTAGTTATTGAAGATTCAGTGCTTATTCAACAAGCCCTACTCCAAAAAGCACTCAATGACTCTCAACAACACGCTGTACGCGTAGCTTTTTTAGGGCCCAAAGGCTCATATTCACATCTTGCGGCGCGCAGCTATGCTTCCCGTCACTTTGAACAAATGATCGAGGTAGGATGTAGTAAATTCCAAGATATTGTTGATCAAGTAGAAAAGGGGTTAGCGGAATATGCGGTATTACCGCTGGAAAATACGAGCTCAGGCTCAATCAACGATGTTTATGATCTTCTGCAAAATACCGGATTATACATCGTTGGCGAAATGACATTACCCATCAACCACTGCCTACTGGTTTCACAAGAGACTTCCCTTTCCGCCATAACTACTGTTTATAGCCATCCTCAACCTTTCCAACAATGCAGCCATTACCTCAACCACTATCCTCACTGGCAAATTAAGTATACTGAGAGTACTGCGGCAGCAATGGAAATGGTTGCCAGCTTAAATGATCCGGCTATAGCTGCGCTAGGTAGCGAAGCTGGTGGGCAACTCTATCAACTCCAAGCCATTGATCGGCAATTGGCAAATCAATCGCAAAACATCACACGCTTTATTATCTTGGCTCGTAAACCAATACAAGTTTCCAAACAAGTTCCTGCGAAAACAACACTGTTGATGGCTACAGGTCAACAAGCTGGTGCATTAGTCGATGCATTGCTGATTTTAAGGCAGCATGACATTGTGATGACTAAATTAGAGTCTCGACCCATTCATGGCAACCCTTGGGAAGAGATGTTCTACATTGATGTGCAAGCGAATAGCAATGAGCCTGCAATGCAAGCAGCCCTGCAACAATTAACTGAACTTACTCGATACTTAAAAGTATTAGGATGCTATCCGAGTGAAACGGTCGCGGCTGTAATCGCTTAGTAAAAAGCACCACTTGGTAGAGTGGTGCTAATGTTTCTTTGGCTACTTACGGTTATCGTTCGCGGAACGAAGCAGAGAGCGACTTTCTGCCATAAAAGTACCGGCATAGTCACCGAACCACGTTTGTACAGCTGAAAAACTGTTGATAAACGATGCTTTATCTCCACGTTCTAGCTGCTCAAGCGCTTCACCAAATCGTGTATAATATCGTTTAATCAGCGCAATATTATTCGGTGATGACATAATAATATCAGCATACAATTGGGGATCTTGTGCGAATAATCGTCCAACCATTGCTAACTCTAGTCGGTAAATAGGAGAAGATAAGGCTAGTAGCTGTTTAAGATCAACATTCTCTTCTGAGAGATGTAATCCGTAAGCGAAGGTTGCAAAATGTCTAAGTGCCTGAATAAAAGCCATATTATTATCATGCTCATCTGCACTCACAGCCTGTAAGCGAGCTCCCCACACCGCGATTTGTTGTAAAAACCATTGGTATGCTTCAGGATAACGGCCATCACACCATACCACGACCTGTTTCGCTAAACTGCCGCTATCAGGACCGAACATCGGATGTAATCCCAGTACCGGACCGCTATGTACCGCCATCATCGCCTCTAATGGTGCTTTCTTAACTGAACATAAGTCGACCAAAATGCAGTCTTCAGGTAATGGAGGCAGCTGTCGAATAACTTGTTCTGTAAGATGAATAGGTACGCTGATAATGACCATTCCGGCATCGCTGACGAGTGAAGCGGCATCTTGCCACTCCTCTTTATCAAGAATACGGACTTGATAACCAGAAAGTAGTAACATGCGCTCGAATAAGCGCCCCATTTTGCCTTTGCCACCAACAATCACAATAGGCCGCAGAGTTGGATTCAGCGTCTTAAATCCCTTTTCATTCTCACTCGTGTAAGACTCTCGCATAACACGGCGCAGGATATCTTCAATTAAATCTCCAGGTAACCCAGCGGCTTCCGCTTCAACCCGTCGAGAGGCCAGCATTGAGGCTTCACGCTCTGGCACATAAATAGGGAGACCATGCTGGCTCTTTACCTCTCCCACCTCGGCAACGAGTTTCATCCGTTGTGCAAGTAAAGCCAGCAATGCTTTATCTGTTTCGTCGATTTTATCACGCAGTGCATTTAGTTCTGCAACCATTGATCTTTTTACCCTTCCACTGTACTTGACGCCATAATATCATTCATCGCATAAGCAAGTTTCTTTAATAATTGCTCTGTCGTCGGCCAATTGATACAGGCATCTGTCACTGATACACCGTATTGCATATCGCAGCGCGGCAGATCCGAGGATTGGCTACCTTCAAATAAGTGACTTTCTAGCATAATTCCCGTAATTGAGCGATTACCCGCTTGTAGCTGCTCAAGTACACTTTCTGCTACCACAGTTTGGCGGCGATAATCTTTATTCGAGTTACCGTGGCTACAATCGATCATCAACGAAGGGCGAAGGCCAGCTTTGATCATTTCAGACTCACACTGCGCGATATCTTCAGGGTGGTAGTTGGGTAATTTGCCACCGCGTAAGATAACATGACCATCAGCATTACCTTGTGTCTGGAGTAAACATACTTGGCCTTGCTGATTGATTCCCACAAAACGATGAGGCATGGATGCTGCGCGCATCGCATTGATTGCCGTTCCTAAACTGCCATCCGTACCATTTTTAAAACCGACTGGCATAGAAAGGCCGGATGCCATTTCACGGTGGGTTTGAGACTCGGTTGTCCTTGCACCAATTGCTGACCAACTGAATAGATCACCTAAAAATTGAGGTGAATTAGGATCTAGCGCTTCGGTCGCAAGGGGAATGCCCATGGATACTAAATCAACGAGCAATTGACGTGCGACTTTTAATCCCTGTTCAATATCGAAAGAGCCATCCATATGCGGATCATTAATTAATCCTTTCCAACCTACTGTCGTGCGCGGTTTTTCAAAATAGACACGCATAACTAAATAGAGCGAGTCACTCACTTCTTCCGCTAAGGCTTTATAGCGAGCCGCGTACTCTAAAGCCGCTTGCGGATCATGAATAGAGCAAGGGCCACAAACTACCAATAAACGAGGGTCTTTACCCGCAATAATATTAGCAATCGTTTGACGGGATGCTTTAATTTGCTGTTGTTGGGAGACCGTTAATGGAAACATCTTTTTGAGTTCGGCAGGTGTGATCATTACCGTTTCATCCGTGATATGAATATCGTTTAAGGCATCTTTTTGCATGACATTACCTAGATTAAAATTAGGGGGTCGTGACGACCAATAGCCATACAATAACACAAAGAGTAAACAATACAATCCATTCCAGAATATACCGTAAATTTTAATTTACATAATAGTGAATTACTCTCTTAATAACCTTAATCTGTAAATTAATAATTACAAAAAAAGGGAATGACAATTAAAAACCCGAGATCATCTCGGGTAATTATTAATGATTAAGAATCAGCGAGGTTATGACGCCGGTTGCAACAGCAATTAAGACATAATTACCATCAATATTTGCCCAACGATGCCCAGGAGGAGGAGCTCCTAGTCCACATCCATGCCAATCATTAACCCAATAACGGTCTTGATAATAGCGCTGCGGGTAACGTCCACCAGGCCTGAAATGATGGCCACCATAGACGAAGTCAGGTTGCCCTTGATAATGATGAGGGGGTGGGCGACGATCGAAACCTCGATCATCGCCCCGCCACTGATGATGCTCTTGCCAGTGAGGGCCTGGAGGGCCTGGAAAACCGGGTCCACCAGGTTGGTCATGATAATCATGGGCGTAAACCATGCTCATCGGAGTAAGGGCCAATACAATCAATGCAAACACTTGAGATTTTTTACACATAGCTTCTCATACCCACTAAAAAGAGAAAGGAATTATGCGTAAAACGTTATCGGTAACCATCAAGATTAATCTTGATTGATCGTAATACCGCTTTGCCAGCCGTATTATCAGACCCTTCCTTAATCGCGTAAGGTATTTTGTCCCCAACAAATCCACTTATAGGTGGTTAACGCTTCGAGTCCCATTGGACCTCTAGCGTGCAACTTTTGGGTACTGACCGCCACTTCAGCACCTAACCCAAATTGCCCACCATCGGTGAAACGTGTACTGGCATTGACATAGACGGCAGCAGAATCAACCTGATCGACAAATACTTGGGCATGGTGATAATTTTCAGTCAAAATACCATCAGAATGCTGGGTGCCGTATTCACGAATATGTTCAACCGCTTCAACGAGACTCTCTACAGCTTTGACGTTAAGGTCGAGGGATAGCCATTCATCACGATAAGCAGCGTCAGTGACTGGTGCGTACTCCCTCCCTGAGAAAGCTGGATGAGATAATAGCGCCGAGTCAACATGCAGAGTGATCCCCTCTTGCTCCATACGTGCGATAAAATCAGGTAAAAAGGCCGTAAGCTGTGCTTGGTGAATTAAAAGTGTTTCGAGTGAATTACAAGCACTCGGACGCTGTTTTTTTGCATTCACCACGACATTAATCGCCTGTTCTGTGTTCATCATCTCATCAATATAAAGATGACAAACGCCAATCCCCCCCGTAATAACCGGAATGGTGGACTGTTCACGACAAAGTTTATGTAATCCCGCACCACCCCGAGGAATTAGCATATCCACATACTTATCGAGTTTTAATAATTGACTCACCCACTGACGGTCTGGATCCTCTATTGCTTGCACTGCCTCAATTGGCAATCCTTGCTGTACCAATGCTTGCTGAATCACACTAACGGTTTGTGCATTGGTACGGAAAGTTTCTTTTCCACCCCGCAGAATCGCCGCATTGCCGGTTTTTAAGCACAATGTTGCCACATCAATAGTCACATTAGGGCGGGCTTCATAAATAATCGCGACAACCCCTAATGGTACACGACGGCGTTCTATCTTCAGTCCGCTATCCAGCTGACCGCCGTCAACGACTTGACCAATAGGATCACTCAGTTGGCAGACTTTACGTACATCGTTCGCAATATCAGCCAAACGCTCAACGGTAAGTGTCAGGCGATCGATTAAGGCAGCGGACAGTTGCTGTTCAAGAGCATCAGCGACATCTAACTGATTTGCCTGTAAAATATCAGCCGCTTTTTCATCCAATTTATCGGCAATAGCCATCAACAACTGATTTTTTTGCTGTGCCGTCAATGAGGCGAGTTGGTAAGCAGCCGCTTTCGCTTTCTGCCCCATAAGTTCTAGATTCATTTTGAATTATCCTACGATCATATCATCACGATGTACGGCAACAGCACCATACTCATAGCCTAAAATTTCACTGATTGTTTGGCTATGCTTCCCGGCAATCATCCGTAACGCATCACTGTTGTAACGTGAAACGCCGTGGGCAATATCATTACCTTGATCGTCACGGATGGCAATGACTTCTCCGCGAGAGAAATTACCAATCACCTCGGTAATGCCCTTTGGTAGTAATGAGCTTCCTCGCTCAAGTAATGCAGTCAATGCCCCGGCATCAATGATCGCGGATCCTGCTGGCGGTGCGCCAAAAATCCAATGTTTCCGACTTTCAAGGCGATGCTCTTGAGCATGAAATAATGTGCCCATTTTCTCACCTTCCAACAGTTTATTAATAACAATTGGTTGATCGCCGGGTGCGATAATCACATCGATACCGGCACGACACGCGACTTCTGCAGCCTGTAGTTTTGTCGCCATTCCTCCCGTACCTAATCCCGATACACTGCCGCCGGCCATCATTTTTAAAGCATCATCAATCTGGTAGACGTCGCTAATGAGCGTAGCATTTGGGTCATGGCGAGGATCTGCGGTAAAGAGCCCTTGTTGATCAGTCAAAAGTAAGAGTTTGTCAGCATCGGAGAGAATAGCAGCTAATGCCGAGAGGTTATCGTTATCGCCCACTTTAATTTCTGCCGTAGCCACGGCATCATTTTCATTGATCACAGGAACAATACGTTGCTCCAATAGCGCATGCAACATATCACGAGCATTAAGGAAACGTTCTCTATCTTCCATATCAGCACGGGTGATCAGCATTTGCCCAATGTGGATACCATAAATAGCAAATAGCTGTTCCCACAACTGGATCAATCGACATTGACCCACTGCAGCAAGTAATTGCTTGGACGCAATGGTGGGGGGCAGTTCAGGGTAATTAAGATGCTCACGGCCTGCAGCGATAGCACCCGAAGTCACGACAACAATACGGTGGCCTGCGGCCATCGCTTGAGCGCATTGGCGCACTATCTCAACCATTCTTGCACGATTCAATTGACGAGAACCGCCAGTAAGGACACTGGTTCCTAATTTGACCACTAAGGTCTGACTGCCACGCATATTACTTGCCACCTAGAAATTTAAATAAGTTTACTGTTGTATCAGGACAGCTAGAGCTTGCCAATAGCTATCCTTGTCCATCACACAACTTAATAAATAAAGTGGCAAACTTCGCTGATTAAAACGTCAAAGAGGGTTCAAAATCACTCGCAGGAATAAGAGGTGCATTTAACTCGTTCATTAATGCTTCAAGCCTTGGGAAGAACTTTTGTAAACTGGCTTCCGCTTCATGTCTGTCCGCATCGCGCTTGATTTCTACAGGTACCCATTGGCCGGACTTATCGTAAAGACCAAAATCGAAGCGATAATCAAAGTGTGTTTCTTGAGCATCCAAAACGAGCCACCAGCCCCAAAACTCTCTTTTTTCAGGTGCAGGTTTGATATTGGTACAAACGGCCAAGCAATCAAAGAAAAATCGTTGACCGTGGCATTGATCCTCACGTAAGTAAGGCCCTAACTCATTAAACTTTACGATATAACGGCCTCTGAAGTGGCCTCCTGGCAATACCATCTGACTACACCCCTATCACCGAAATTGGTTATGGACTTCATTTTTAGCAGACTTATCATTGAAATGAAAATGATAAAAAAAACAGCACCAATAAGTGGTGCTGCTGTTTTTTTCAAATCAATTCTTAACTAATGGTGGAATAAAGGTAATTCCCATATCCCAAGGTTGTTCAATCCACGTGTCTTGCGGGATGTCGACGACGTAATCATCGACTAATGGACGGCCTGCAGGCTTAGCAAAAATAGTGACGAAGCGCGCTTTGTGGTACATATCACGGACAACTTTCGCTGTACCCCCTGTATCCACGAGATCATCGATAACAATAAACCCTTCGCCATCACCTTCAGCGCGCTTCAAAATTTTCATTTCACGTTGATGATCATGGTCATAACTTGAGATACATACAGTGTCAACATGGCGGATACCCAGTTCACGCGCCAGTAATGCAGCCGGTACTAAACCGCCACGGCTCACTGCAATGATGCCTTTCCACTGTTCAACTGGCAGTAATTTCTCAGCCAACTGGCGGGCGTGGATTTGCAACATATCCCAAGTAACTACGTATTTTTGACTCATAATAATCAGGCTCCGACCAATCAGATTGGTCTGGTGAATGGACAAACGAAAAAAGTTTGCGCGTGATTATAAGGATAAGATTAGATAAAAACTAGGGCTGACGCGGAGTTTGACTTTTTTTAGGGTTAAATCACTGCTGGATAGCGAACAATGGTATGCTTTCACGACCACTGAACGCCGCTAAACGGCAGAAAATAGTACTTCGCCTTTTACTGTCATAGGAGACTCATTGTGTCTGAACTGTCTCAATTATCCCCACAACCTTTATGGGATTTCTTTGCGAAAATCTGTTCTATTCCACACCCTTCTTACCATGAAGAGGCCTTAGCGACCTTTATTGTTAACTGGGCTTCATCACAACAGCTATGGTGCGAACGAGATACAACCGGAAATATTTTGATCCGTAAACCCGCCACACCGGGTATGGAAAATCGTAAACCCGTTGCATTACAAGCTCACCTAGACATGGTTCCACAAAAGAATAATGCGACTGAGCATGATTTTGCGCGTGATCCGATTCAACCTTGGGTAGATGGTGAATGGCTTAAAGCACGGGGAACCACACTGGGAGCCGATAACGGTATCGGTATGGCCTCGGCCCTTGCAGTGTTGGCCGATGAGAGCGTCGAACATGGTCCACTCGAAGTTTTACTGACCATGACGGAAGAAGCCGGTATGGAAGGTGCTTTCGGGTTACAACCTAACTGGCTACAGGCTGAAATTCTTATCAATACCGATTCGGAAGAAGAAGGCGAAGTCTACATGGGCTGCGCGGGCGGAATTGATTTCTTATCAGAATTACCCATTCAGCGCGAAGCTATACCGGCAAACGCTCATACCTACGAAATCAGTATAAAAGGATTACGAGGCGGACACTCTGGCGCCGATATTCATCTAGGTTTAGGTAATGCAACAAAATTACTGGCCCGTTTCTTCGCAGAATATGGCACGCAGCTTGAACTGAGTCTACTTGATTTTAAAGGTGGCAACTTACGTAATGCTATTCCACGTGAAGCCAGCGCGATAGTCGCCGTTTCTCACGAAAAAGAAGCCTTACTGCAACAAGTGCTGGGCGATTATTTGTCTATTTTACAAAATGAGGTCGCACCGAAAGATAAACAAGTGACCTTAGAGGCAAAACCTGCTGCGTATTCAGGCCTAGCGCTAACAGCAGATAGTCGCGACCGTTTTATAAACCTTCTTAACGTAACGCCTAACGGTGTTATACGTAATTCTGATGTGGCACAAGGGGTCGTTGAAACCTCATTAAACATCGGTATCGTGGTGCTCGAAGATGAACAGGCAAAGATTTTTTGCTTGATTCGTTCATTGATTGATAGCGGTAAAGCGTACGTAGTTTCAATGCTTCATTCACTTGGGGCACTAGCGGGAGCCAAAACCGAAGCCTCTGGTAGCTACCCTGGATGGCAACCCGATGCCAACTCCGCAATTATGGGGTTGACGAGAGAAATCTATCTTAAATTATTTGGAAAAAAACCCTCTATTCAGGTAATTCATGCTGGTCTTGAATGCGGACTATTCCGCAAACCTTATCCCCATTTAGATATGGTATCTATTGGACCCACCATTACCGGCCCTCACTCACCCGATGAACAAGTTCATATTGGTAGCGTAGCGCTCTATTGGCAGTTATTAACGGCATTGTTAAAAGCCATTCCGACAAAATAAGGCCAAAAGCTAGGCGCCTTAGCGCCTAGCTTCACTGCAAGATATACCGAGGTAATCTATGATCTCTCGCCGTGCTCTGTCGTTTGCCTTAATTAGCTTTTTGCCATTATCAAGCCAAGCACTTCCTAATACTCACTTACTCTGGCCTGCAACAAGTGATAACGTTCGTCCAGGACCGGTAGCCTTATACAATAGACATGGTTCAGTGATAGGCGTTAATGCCCCCTTTTTAACTCTCTATACACCAGAACACTTTAATGGCAAGACAGTATTGATTGCCGCAGGAGGCGGATACAGAAGAATAGAGCAAAATAAGGAAGCGATCCCTACTGCGCATTTACTGGCTCAGCATGGCTTTCGCGTTTACGTTCTCACCTATCGTCTCCCAAATGAACACTGGCCTGAAGGTAAAAATGTCGCAATCGATGACGTTCATCAAGCCTTAAAAATTATTATGCCAACGAATCCCCATCTTTCGGTACTCGGCTACTCCGCGGGAGCTCATTTATTAGCTTTAGCCATCAATCGTACACTTATCGCCTCACCTATAACTGAAAACAAGCCTCGGCTTGAGGGAATGGCATTGATTTATCCGATCGTGACGGTAGAGGCGCCTTACAACCATAGTGCAACGCATCGAGTACTCGTTGGCCCTCTAGCTAATCTGCAAGAAGAAAAAAAATGGTCAGTACAGCATTATATTAATGACTGTTCACCGCCACTTTTCGTCATTGAAAGTGATGATGATCCGATTGCTCCACCGATTAATGGCCAGCTTCTGCTTACTGCTGCTAAACAGCATCATGTACCAATAACCTTGATTCGGTATAAAACAGGCGGGCATGGTTTTGGTTTAGGGCGAGTAGGTACTGCCGAATCGGCATGGCCGAAGCATTATTTATCCTGGCTCAACCAACTCTCGGCTCATAGAGCCAAAGGAAGTTGACGTTCAGCATGCGGGTCGACTAAGTGAATATGTAATCCAATTAACCTCACTGAGCGTCCACGGCGACGCTGTTCCCAAAGCTGCAGAGCCGTGTCGATAAAATCTTGTTTAGTTAATTCAGACCACATATGTTCCTGTGTCGTCTGTTGAAAATCAGAAAACTTAAATTTCACACCCTGGCGTGCAATACGCCGATCAGAACGGACTTGTTGCAGCCGACGTTCTAGTTCCTGATAGAGTTTTTCTATCACCACCAGACACTGCGACCAGTGAACTATGTCTTGTTCTAAGGTGGTTTCGACGCCGATAGATTTACGTTGCCGATCGCCATCGACCTCCCGGCTATCGATACCCTGACTTCGTTCCCATAAGCTACGACCAAACTTACCAAATTTTTTTAATAAAAAACTTAATTCTATTTTTTGAACATCCGCACAGGTGTACAAACCAAGATCGGCTAATTTTCGCGAGGAGACTTCACCGACACCTGGGATGTTAGTAAGAGGTAATGTCTGTAAAAAAGAATCAACCCGATGTGGCGGGATAACATATATTCCATCAGGCTTATTGATTTCCGAGGCTATCTTGGCTAGAAACTTGATCGGAGCAACCCCGGCCGAGGCCGTTAGGCCTGTTTCATCGAAAATCGTACGACGAATCTCTTCAGCAATCAGTGTGGCTGACCCCTTGCATCGTTGGCATTCCGTGACATCAAGGTAAGCCTCATCAAGAGAGAGTGGTTCAACTTTTAGCGTATAACGTTTAAATATAAGCTGGATCTGCGCCGAGACCTGCTTATAGGCATCAAATCGACCTGGCAGTAAAATGAGCTGCGGACATAGTTTAAGCGCAGTCGCGGTAGGCATTGCACTTTTGACACCATAGCGACGCGCGGGATAATTGGCTGTACTAATAACGCCCCGCCGCTCTCGACTTCCGCCAATCGCAATCGGTATATCTCGTAAAGCAGGATTGTCTCGCATCTCAACTGCTGCATAAAAACAATCCATATCAACATGAATAATTTTTCGCATCGATACTCTCCTGAACCAATATCCATGCACTGTATAAATAACCAGTTCAGAATGCAAGTTTCAGATTTTCTTGCTATCAATGACGAAAAATATATCGAGTCGAATGTTAACAATATTTTCTCATTTTTTTTAGCAAAAAAAAGCCCTATGAAGGCTTGATTAAACCGAGAACAGTGATAATGTTGCGCGGGTAAACCGATCTACTGCAAGCGCCGTCTAACTGCCTTGCAGACCGTCCTCATGATTGTCATCAAGGTACACCTAGCATGCGTATTTTCGCACTTGTTTTTGCGATATTGTTTTCCTGTAGCGCGTTTTCAGAAAATGTTGTTCCACTCTCGAATGCTCTACAAGCTCCAGTTAGTAACCAGCTAAAAACCGAGCTTCTCGGCTCGCCGGTATTTATTCAAATATTTAAGTCAGAGCGAGTACTCGAACTTTACGCAAAAGTAGGCAATCAATTCCGCTTACTCGACCGTTTTTCTATTTGTAAATTTTCAGGTGGCCTTGGCCCTAAGCGTACGGAAGGGGATTTTAAAAGCCCAGAAGGCTTCTACACCATCGGTGCTTCGCAGCTACATCCAGATAGCCACTATTATCGAGCGATTAACCTCGGTTTTCCTAATCAATATGACCGAGACAATGGCTATCATGGAAACTACCTGATGATTCATGGTGACTGTGTTTCTATTGGTTGTTATGCGATGACTAATAGCGGCATAGCGCAGATTTTCAACTATGTCACCGCCGCCTTCCATAACGGACAATCCCAAATTGAGGTGAACATCTATCCGTTCCGAATGACGGATGACAACATGCGTCTTTATGCGGGGTCACAGTACATCAATTTCTGGAAACAACTCAAACCGGGCTATGATTATTTCGAGAAATACAAACTTCCCCCAACGGTAATAGTGACGAATAATCAATATATCGTTAATGGTCAAAGCAATGGAACGGTTGCCCCAAAAGATAATCTTTTCCGAGCAACGTCACCAAGCGCATCAAAAACGTTTCTGGCCTTCACCCAAACAGAATAGCTTCCACTCACCTGGCATAATTTTATGCCAGGTTTCATTACCGGTCAGCGGCTGTGTTGCCACGACAGTCACCACATCATTTGCCGTTGTCTGCTGAAGAAAATCGACTTCAACGTCTTGATCAATTAAAGTCGCCTTGCCAAAAGGTGCACGACGCGTAATCCAGTGCAGATGTGTAGAACAATAAGCCATCAAATAACGGCCATCTGAGAGAAGCATATTAAAGACGCCAAGCGCTCTGAGCTCATCAGCAAGCTCAGCGATATACCGGAAAACAGGTGTCCAATTTTTAGGAGTATTTGGGAAGCGCTGAGAGAGATTGTGTAAAATCCAACAGAAAGCTCGTTCGCTATCGGTTTCCCCCACAGGACGATACTGCCCGGTATTGAGCGATCGATATCCCTTAAGCTGTCCATTATGAGCATAGGTCCAATGACGTCCCCAAAGCTCACGGGTAAAAGGGTGCGTGTTCTCGAGTGCGACTTTACCGCGATTGGCTTGGCGAATATGAGCAATAACCGAATGAGATTTGATAGGATATTCTTGAACCAAACGGGCAATAGGCGATTCAAAGCTCGGCAAAGGATCTTTGAACGTACGACACCCTTTTCCCTCATAAAAAGTGATCCCCCAACCATCTTTATGGGGGCCAGTCCCGCCACCACGCTGGACTAATCCTGAAAAACTAAAACAAATATCAGTAGGGACATTTGCGCTCATCCCAAGCAGCTCACACATGCAGATAACCTCGATAACAGAGTATCAGTCACTTAACGCCGATACCTATCAATCAATAACATGCTCTGCGTCATGCTGCAACTGGGTAAAGCGCTCTTCAGAAATAACAAAAACAGCTATTCTGAAATCCGCTGCATCTCTTTCTCAATTAACAAAATCAAGATGTGAATAATTTTAATATGAATTTCTTGAATACGATCCGCATAGCCAAAATGCGGCACACGAATTTCAACATCAGCAGTACCTGCCATTTTGCCCCCGTCCTTACCCGTTAAGGTAATTACTTTCATTCCCTTGAGGCGAGCAGCACTGACCGCACGAATAATATTTGCGGAGTTGCCTGAAGTAGAAATACCGAGTAGCACATCACCTGATTGGCCGACTGCTTCAATAAACCTTGAAAAAACATACTCATAACCAAAATCATTGCTGACACAAGATAAATGACTCACATCTGAGATAGCAATAGCCGGATAACCAGGCCGATCTTCGCGATAGCGTCCAGTGAGCTCTTCTGCAAAATGCATCGCATCACAATGAGAACCGCCATTACCACAAGACAATACCTTTCCACCCTGTTTAAAACTTGTAGCGAGTAGCACAGCGGCTTGCTGGATTGCATGAAGGTTGGCGTCTTGGCTGAGGAATTGTTCGAGGGTTTTGGCTGCCTCATTCAACTCATCTCGGATAAGATCTTGGTACATATTAAATCCCTTGTGGAATACGCAAAAATACAGGTGCCAAGTGTAGCCCATTCGTTTTTCAGTGCAATATGACAGCAAAGATTAAGTCATGTTTCTTTGTGCCAGCGCTCCCAAATTCACTAAAAGATAAATGAAAAAAATATATTTAGACATCCAAACGTCTACATTGCCAAATACTTAAGCCATGTTTATAGTGGTGAACATATGTTCTTAAGATGGTATAGAGGCGACGAATGACTGAATCTACACTGGTTTTAGAGAGTAAGCTCCCAACGTTAGGAACCACTATTTTTACTACGATGAGCGCCCTCGCCCAGAAAGTGGGTGCGATTAATCTTTCACAAGGCTTTCCCGATTTTAGTGGCCCGGAATATCTGCAGCAACGCTTAGCTTACCATGTTCAGCAAGGGGCTAACCAATATGCACCAATGTCAGGCATTCCCGCGCTTCGCGAAGCAATTAGTAAAAAAATTAACCGTTGCTACAATAGCCATGTCGATCCTGAAACTGAAATTACCGTGACGGCAGGAGCAACCGAAGCCTTATTTTCTGTGATTACCGCGCTGGTTAGAGCAGGTGACGAAGTCATCTGCTTTGAGCCAAGCTATGACAGCTACGCCCCAGCTGTTGAGCTCGCGGGTGGAACAATGAAGCATGTACGCCTAACACCTCCTGACTTCTCGCCCAACTGGTCAGAATTCTCAGCACTCATCACCGATAAAACCCGCTTAGTGATCCTCAATACGCCACACAACCCTACGGCTAGCGTTTGGCAGAAAAAAGACTTTGAGGCTTTATGGCAAGCCATTGCCGATAAACCAATATTGGTGCTCAGTGATGAAGTTTATGAACATATCTGCTTTGAGCAAGCTGGGCATTATAGCCTCTTACAACATCCTGAACTGCGTGCTAGAGGTATTGCCGTTTCCTCTTTCGGGAAAACCTATCACATGACGGGATGGAAAGTGGGGTATTGTGTTGCCCCTCCGGCATTGACCACAGAAATTCGGAAAATTCACCAGTATCTCACTTTTTCCGTGCACACCCCCTCTCAACTTGCTATTGCTGATATGCTGAATCAGGTTCCAGAACACGATCAGGAACTCCCCAGTTTCTATCAGCAACGCCGCGATTTTTTTATCAACGCGCTACAATCGAGCCGCTTTACCCTCCTCCCCTGTCAAGGTACCTATTTTCTCCTGCTCGACTACTCGGCAATCTCAACAATGAATGATGTTGATTTTTGTATTTATTTAACAGAAAAGATAGGTGTGGCCGCAATTCCCCTCTCCGTATTCTGCAAAGAAACCTTCCCGCATCACCTGATTCGAGTTTGTTTTGCTAAGGAGGAAGCCACCTTACGGGCGGCAGCGGAGAAATTATGTCAACTCTAAGCGTCAGTGTATTACAGCAGCCAATTATCTGGATGGATGGCGAAGCGAATCTTCGCCATTTTGCTGAAAAGATTGCTCAAGCACCCACTAGTGATCTTATTGTCTTACCCGAAATGTTTACAACGGGCTTTGCCATGCAAGCCGCTACTAACTCTCTTAGCGAAAGGCGGGTGATCGATTGGTTGCTAGAGCAAGCGACCCTCCACCAAGCCGCTGTGTGTGGCAGTGCCGCAATAGCGCTGGAGAACGCGGCGGTAAATCGTTTTTACTTCGTTACCCCCGAAGGAGACATTCACTACTACGATAAGCGTCACCTATTTCGGATGGCTAATGAACATCATTACTACCAGTCCGGTGACAGCAGACAAATTATTACTTGGCGGGAATGGCGTATTTTGCCACAAATCTGCTATGACCTACGTTTCCCGGTATTTTCGCGCAATAGTGGCAATGACTATGACCTTATCCTTTACGTTGCGAGTTGGCCTGCTGCCAGGGCTCATCACTGGCAGGCCTTGTTATTAGCAAGGGCAATTGAAAACCAAAGTTGGGTCATTGGCTGCAACCGAGTGGGTAGTGACGATAATGGATTAAGCTACCGGGGTGATAGCCAAATTATTTCACCGCAAGGCGAGGTAATTGTGAACGGTGCAGCCGAACAAGCCGTTATTCTGTCTGCAAAAATAGACCTACAATGCGTTACAGCGTACCGCCATGCGTTTCCCGCATGGCAAGATGCTGATAGCTTTACGTTAACTTCCCCGATAGGTTGACCAAGAGTTCGGGGTAATTAAATAAGGCAGGTGAAAATGCTCGCCGGTATGAGTAATCACAAAATCAATCTGTGCCGTTAAATATAATGATGGGCGATTACTCTGTGCAAAATACTCACCAATCTCCGCTGTCAGCCGATAGTGACCAGGCACAATCGGCTCTGGAGTCAGGGTTTTTAACCGACCATCGTTATCTGTTTTCCCCGTTGCTGTTTGTTGCCATCCATCGTTTATTAGTTGCTCAAGGGTAATGGTTACGTTACTCGCAGGCTTGCCTAATGCGGTATCCAGGATGTGGGTCGTGATCGTGCTCATTGAATGGCCTCTTGTAAACGTAATAGCGTAATTTCACGTAGCTGCTGTAAGGTCACAACAAGCTCCTCTGCATCGCTCAGGTGTAACCGCTGCTCTAATGCGGTAAGAATATCATGGGGTGAACGCCCTTTGGCTCTTATCAAAAATACACGCTGAAAACGCTGCTCATACTGTTGGTTACCCCGTCGAATAGCCTCTTTGCTCTGCTGATCCGCATCTTGGACAGCGGCCTGCTCCTGTCGTGATGCCTGAGCTTCAGAGGTCTCACCGACCGGTTTTTCGCCGATACGAGGGTGCGCTTTTAGTGCAGAGTTCAATGCCTCTTCATCCCACCCATCGGTTAAGCTCAGTGCTATTGACTGTAATTCTTCAATATCACGAAAAGGTCGACGGGCAACGAGTTGTTGTTGCCATGCTTCTATCGCAACACAATGGGCAATCGCCTGTAGTGCGCTAGTTTCATCACTGTCATTAAACTGCTTGAGAGAGAGCATAAGATTTTATTTCCGTGTCGGGTGCTGCGGTTAACTGTACTGCTTGCGTGAACGCTTGAATCCCCGCAGCAACATCACTCGCTGTTACCGCTTCTGCAGGATGATGGCTAATCCCTTTTTCACAACGCACGAAAATCATCCCAACTGGCCATTTCGCCGCTATCGCAATAGCATCATGACCTGCTCCGCTCGATAGCTGAGGAGCACTACCTTGTACCGCGGTAACCGCCTGAGTACATGCATCACGTAGTCGCTTATCACACGCTGTAGCTGGAATATGATAAAACTCCTCTGCGTTAAAGGTGATCCCTCGCTCAGCCGCGATCTGCTCTGCTTTTGCCAATAATTGTGCTAAAAGATCACGCAATGGCCCATCTTCAGGTCCGCGAATATCCAAACTTAGTGCTACGCTACCAGGGATCACATTAACTGCGCCGGGAGAACAACTGATTTGCCCAACCGTCGCCACCAATCCCCCACCAGCGGCTGCAGTCTCTTTTTCAATAGCGACCATCCAGTGTGCAGCGGCAGCCAAAGCATCTTGTCGTTGAGACATTGGTACTGTACCAGCATGACCCGCAAGGCCGATAAACTGACAATTTAAGCGATGCGCACCATTAATAGCCGTAACGACGCCTAACGGTAAGTCGGCCGCTTCTAGGCATGGCCCTTGTTCGATATGGAGTTCTAAATAAGCTGCAATTGATTCCGGCGATCGCGCCGCTTGATGCACCATTAACGGGTTTAAGCTTTGCGCAATCATTGCATCACGCACGCTGATTGAGCGATGATCCGTTTTTTCTAGCCAATCATCCGGCCACTGCCCGGTAATCCCTTTGCTTCCAAGCAGAGTAATACCAAAGCGTGTGCCTTCTTCATCTGCAAAACCAACGATTTCTATCGCATTCGCCAGTCGATGATGATGTTGATGCAGCCAACTGACGACTTCAATCGCGGTTAAAACACCCAGTGGGCCGTCATAACGGCCCGCATTACGCACCGAATCAAGATGCGATCCTAACAAAATCGCAGGGGCCCCTTCTGTCGCCGCTTCATAACGGCCACAAATGTTTCCCACCTCATCCTGCCATACCGACATTCCAGCCTCTTCCATCCATTGCTGAACTTGACGATTGGCTTGAAAATGCTGCTCTGAAAGGTAAACCCTAGTCAGTTCCCCCTCAGTCTCACTGAAGCTGGCAAGATGATCACAACGCTGCATGACTCGTTGCGCAGCGCTTGCCGCCATTGCGTGTGGAATAAGATTATGCATGAGTACCTGCCGCTTGATAATGATCCCAGGCCGCTTGCAATCCCGCACCTTGGACTGTGGTAAAGCCGACATGGTTTAGCACCGCTTCTAAAGCACTGAGAGTCTGCATAACACAGCTTTTACGCGCGTTATAACCCATAGTACCAATACGCCAGACCTTACCGTGTAATGGACCAAATGAAGTCCCAATTTCAATACCAAAATCATGGAGCATTAGGTGGCGTATTTCATCACCCACTACGCCTTGGGGAATATAGACGCCCAGAACGTTGTTCATCTTGTTTTTGATATCCCCGAATAACTCGAGCCCCATCGCTTGCACGCCTTTTAGCATGGCATCACCATGGAGTTTATGACGAGCAATTCCCGCCTCTAAGCCTTCTTCTAGGATCAGCCGTGCCGCTTCATACGCACCATATAAAGCACTGGTTGCCTCAGTATGGTGATTGAGTCGCTCCGGCCCCCAATAATCGAGGATCATCCCGAGATCGAAATAATTCGAGTAGATCATTTCCTCATCACCTTGCTGATGTTGAGCTGTACGGATCCCCTCTTCAATACATTTACGTTTGCGGATCACGTCAACAATCCGATCGCTTAATGTGATAGGCGAAGTACCAGAAGGACCACATAAACATTTTTGCATTCCGGCAGAAACTGCATCAATCCCCCATGCATCTGTGTCTAATCTATTCCCAGCTAAAGATGCTGTAGCATCGGTATAAAGCAACACACCATGACGATGACAAATTTCACCCAACTGTGCCAGCGGCTGCAACATAGTGGTAGAGGTATCCCCTTGCACCGTGAGTAATAAACGTGGTTTTACTTTCTTAATGGCATCTTCAATCTGATCGGCAGAAAACACTTCTCCCCAAGGGACTTCAATAGTATGAACTTCAGCACGGCAGCGGCGAGCAACTTCACAAAGTAAATGACCAAAGCGTCCAAAAACCGGTACCAGAACTTTATCTCCGGGACGAATAGTCGACACTAAAATGGATTCAATACCCGCACGAGAAGTCCCATCAATCAGTAATGTCCAAGTATTCTGGGTGTTAAAGACACCGCGGTATAACGCCATGACTTGATTCATATAGTCAGTCATCGCCGGATCATATTGTCCAACCAATTGGCTCGACATAGCACGTAACACACGAGGATCGGCATTAATTGGACCTGGGCCCATCAGTAAACGCGGAGGTGGATTAATTTGAGAGAAAGTAGAAATATCCATTGTCGAGTCCTTGGTGATTGAAACTAAAAATTCTTATATTTAGACACTGCAACTATTGTGCCAGACGGTATCCCGCTAAATTAACGCTCGGCGCTGACATCAGAAAATTGTCTCTTCTTTAAATACGCACCAAGATAATGCGATGCACCGTAATGACGCCCCATTATCGCTGCTCAAGTTCTTCAAGATGTAAATAGCTCTCCGCAATCTTATGTATCCGCTGGCGTCCTGACTCGAGCGTTGAGTGAAGTAATGAATTGGCAATTAAGGTGACAAAACTCATTGCTGCACTGTAGCAATCAAACGCCGATACACTCTCCAAGGGGGTGGAAAATTGCCAAGTAGCGAGACCTTGAATACTCAATGCTTGTGGCTCTGACAGGGTAATAACGGGAACCGCTTGTCGTTGAAGTTGTTGTAACAGTTTCTTGATCACCGCTGGTCGCCGACGAAAGGCAATAACAATCACAATATCCTCAGCCCCATAATCCACTAATTCTTCAGAAAGGGTTTGGCCGGGAGTAGGAAATAAACTGACCCGTGAACGCACTTGAATTAACTGCGAACGCAGGTGTAAGGCCACCGGATAAGCGTTACGATAACCAATAATGCCGATTTGCCGTGCCTGACTCATAGCCGTAATCGCCGCCGAAAAATCATCAGCCCCCAGTTGGGTTGTCCAAGCCAGTAGATTTGCCATCTCCTGCTTATAGTGTCGTGCAAGTAGGGTATCCCCATGTACGATATCTCGTGGTTCAGTTAAGGGCATCCCACTTTGACGGAGCAAGCGTAACTCTTCATACATATCCTTATACTTTTCGTAACCAAGCCGTTTAAACAATCGACTGACCGTGGCTTTAGAGACACCGCTGACCCTTGCTAACTCAGCACTGTTATAACTGATCAAATCATCAAAATGGTCGACAACAAAATCGGCTACACGCTTCTCTTGTGGGGTCAAACTCTCATAATGGCTAGCTAATCGCTGGTTTAAAGGGGTCATGTCTACTCCTGTAACAAACATTTCACTGTATTAAGCAGGATTTAGACCACTCTGAAATTTTTTTTTCATCTCGGTACAAAATTTGCTTAGCCAATCACTTTGCATCACGCGGATAGGCAATAATGAGACACAGCAATGTAGCTCCAAATGGAATGGTGGTCACACCACATCACTTAGCGAGTCATAGCGCCTTAGCAATTTTACGCCAGGGAGGTAATGCGATTGAGGCGATGGTCGCTGCCGCGGCCACAATTGCGGTCGTTTATCCTCATATGAATGGGTTAGGAGGAGATGGATTTTGGCTAATTGTTCCCCCAGAAGGCGAACCCATTGCCATTGATGCCAGTGGCGCGGCAGGTTCATTAGCCACATTAGAACGTTATCAAGCGATGGCAACTATTCCCTTTCGGGGTCCACAAGCAGCATTAACCGTTGCGGGAACCGTCAGTGGCTGGCAACGTGCTTTAGAATATGCAAACGAGCACTTCTCCCATTCTCTTCCGCTCTCCACGCTTTTGGCCGATGCCATTCAATACGCCGAATCAGGTATTCCCGTTACCGCTTCGCAAGCGGCGGCAACGAAAAATAAGGCCAGTGAACTGGTAGATCTCCCCGGGTTTAGCGATATATATCTTCCTGATCATCAAGTCCCTTCCGCCGGGGACTGTTTACGTCAGCCCGACCTAGCTATAAGCTTACGCGCTTTAGTGAAAGACGGATTAGAGAGTTTTTACCGTGGGCCTTTGGGTGAAAAAATCACGGCAGGAATGGAAACATTAGGGATGCCGATTACCGGCTCAGATCTTGCTGAGCATCATGCCCAATTTAAAACACCTCTTAGCATCAAACACTCTTGCGGATCGATCTATAATCTTGCCCCTCCAACTCAAGGGGTAGTCTCACTGGCTATGCTCGGTATTCTTGATCGCTTGGACATTTCAGCCTGCGACGAAATACAAACCATTCACCGTATTGTTGAAGCAACAAAATTAGCTTTTTCACTACGAGACCAATATGTAACGGACCCTCGGGACGTTTCAATCGATCTTCAGCAACTACTGAGCGCACCTTATCTCGACCAACTGAGCCAACAGCTTAATACCGAACAAGCTGCACCGTGGGGAGAGCCATTATTGCCGGGCGATACCGTATGGATGGGCGTCACGGATAAAGCCGGTTACTCTGTCTCTTTTATTCAAAGTATTTACCATGAATTTGGAAGTGGTGTCGTTATTCCCGAGACAGGCATTATATGGCAAAACCGAGGTGCCGCTTTTAGCCTGCAACCAGGACATCCACGGTGCTTAGCCCCTAAAAAATACCCATTCCATACCCTCAACCCTGCTGCCGCAAAACTGCATGATGGCCGAACATTGGTCTATGGTTCAATGGGAGGAGATGGGCAGCCACAAACACAAGCCACGCTTTTCACTCGCTATGTTCAACAGCACTTCTCCTTACAAGAGGCGATTAGTGCTCCTCGCTGGTTACTCGGTAGAACATGGGGAAATGCCTCCGATTCATTGAAACTCGAAGCGCGTTTTAGCGAAGAAACCTATCAAGGATTACGTGCGTTGGGACACCTTACAGAAAGATTAGATGCGTGGAGTGAAGCAACCGGACACGCGGGCGCTATTGTGCGCCATCCTAATGGCTTTGTTGAGGGGGCCAGTGATCCTCGCAGCAACGGTAGTGCTGCCGGTTATTAAGGAAAAACGATGAACAAAACTATTGATTGGCCAAGTTATATTGAACAAATGAGTTTATTACTCAATCTGGAACTCGATGAAGCAAGGCGTACTGAATTAGCCTTACAATTGGATCGTATCGCAGAAATTGCAGCGCCTTTGATGGCCTACCCACTTGATGAACGTCAGGAGATCGGCGGGGTATGGAAACTATGAATTATGCTTCATTAACCCTAAGCGCCCTCCATCAACAGTGGGTTACAAAACGGGTAAGCGCGGTAGAAATTACCGACTATTATCTCGCTGCTATTGATGCTAAGAATCCAGCACTCAATGCTTGGACAACTATTACCGCTTCAAGAGCACGAAATTGTGCTGAAAAATTAGATAAACAGCGCAATGCTGGAGACTCTTTTGGTCCACTTGCTGCTATCCCTTACGCTGTAAAAAATCTGTTTGATGTCAAAGACGAGATAACCTTAGCAGGGGCTGAACTCTTTAGTCAGCGCCCAGCGGCATCTGAAGATGCTTGGGCGATACAACAACTGGATAAATCCGGTGCCATCCTAACCGGTATGTTAAATATGGATGCTTACGCTTATGGCTTTACCACAGAAAATAGCCACTATGGCGCCTGTCATAATCCGCTAGATACCACCCGTATCGCTGGCGGTTCATCGGGGGGGTCCGCTGCAGCCGTAGCAGCAGGATTAACCCATTTCTCACTGGGCACCGATACCAACGGTTCTATCCGTGTTCCCTCCTCCCTATGCGGGGTATTTGGATTAAAACCAACCTTTGGCCGTCTTTCACGTCGGGGGAGCCACCCCTTTGTTGCTAGTCTTGATCATATTGGACCTTTAGCACGTCACGTCGAAGATCTGGCGCTAGTGTATGACCAACTACAAGGACACGACGCCTATGATCGTTTTCAGTCTAACCACCCGGTCAACAGAGTCTCAGAACAGTTAGGTAAGCATAAAAAACCCATACGCGTAGCAGTGCTCGGGGGGTACTTCTCTCAGTGGGCAGATGACCAAGCCCGAGCCGTCACGAAACAGGTTGCCAACGCATTAGGCGCCGATCACGAAGTGGAATTAGTCGATGCTGAACTGGCAAGATCCGCCGCCTTCCTTCTTACCGCAAGCGAGGGAGGTAGTCACTACCTTAATGCGTTACGCGAAATGCCAGAGCGTTTTGAAGCTAATTCGCGCGAACGCTTATTAGCCGGGTGCATGTTACCGGCTAGTTGGTCTATCCAAGCACAACGCTTTCGCGAACATTTTACCCGCCAAGTACTATCACTGTTTGAAGGTGTCGATCTCCTCATTGCCCCGGCGACTCCTTGTGCGGCAACCCCGATCGGACAAGCCTCAATAGAGATCCAAGGAAAAATAGTGCCAACTAAAGCCAGTATGGGGATGCTTGCGCAACCCATCTCTTTTGTCGGATTGCCCGTATGTACCGCCCCAGTGAGAACGAAAGAGGGATTATCAATCGGTGTACAGCTTATTGCCGCACCTTACCAAGAAGCGGTGGCTCTAGAAGCCGCTTGGCAATTAGAACAAGCCGGAATCACGCTACACCATACATTTTAGGACGTGAGTTATGCAAGAAGAAAGTATTAACCAGCCAGCAGTTGTCGCCGAAGTTGAACTGCAATTTGCACGCTATGAGCGCGCATTAACGACTAATGATACCGAAGTGCTTGATGAGTTATTTTTTCATAGCCCCTATACCGTGCGCCTAGGCGCGGGAGAGAACCTTTATGGTATTGAAGAGATCCAAGCGTTTCGGGCAAGTCGTCCCGCTGTCAATTTAGACCGCTGTTTACGAAATACGGTTATTACCACCTACGGTGAAACAATAGCCGTCTGTAGTACCGAGTTTACGCGCGAGACTACTGATAAGGTGGGCCGCCAACAACAGACATGGATTAAGTTTCCGCAGGGATGGCGTATCGTTGCTGCCCACGTGAGTTTGATGAGTTAAAACAGGGGGGGATGTCCCCCCCTACGACTTAAGGTGCTGGGTGATGCGCGACCCAATGCTCAGCGATTTGTTGGCGCGTACAAATCCAAACATCTTCATATTGCTGAATATGGTCTAAAAAGCGTTGCAAAGCACGGAATTTTCCGGGGCGGCCTAACAATCGACAATGCATACCGATTGATAGCATTTTTGGGGAGGTCGCCCCCTCTTCATAAAGAACATCGAAACTATCACGTAGATAAGTATAAAACTGTTCAGCGGTATTGAAACCTTGCGGGGTCGCAAAGCGCATATCGTTACATTCCAATGTGTAAGGTATCACCAGATGAGAATGTTGTTCTCCATCTTGCGTCGTGACTGGCATCCAGAAAGGTAAATCATCGCCATAGTAATCACTATCATAAAGATAATCACCACGCTCAACTAATAAACGCCGTGTATTCGGACTGTCTCGACCGGTATACCAGCCCACTGGCTTTTTACCCAGTAATTCAGTTAAGACGGCAGTCGCTTTTTCCATATGTTCCGCTTCTTGCTCGGTTGACATCCCTTGATAGTGGATCCATCGCCAACCATGACTGACAACATCATAATCAGCGTCACGAATAGCGTTGACTATTTCTGGATGGCGAGCTAAGGCCATTGCTACACCAAAGATCGTCAGAGGAAGTCCACGTCGTTGAAATTCTTGATGAATACGCCAAAACCCTGCGCGAGAACCATACTCATAAAGGGAATCCATCGACATATGGCGCTCAGGATAACTGGCCGCACCAATAATATCTGACAGAAATTGTTCAGACCCCGCATCACCATGTTCAACGTGATTCTCTCCGCCCTCCTCATAGTTAAGAACAAATTGTACGGCAACTCGCGCGTTATTTGGCCAGACCACTGTCGGTGGATTTCCCGCGTAGCCAATCAGATCTCGAGAATATTCTTCACTAAGAAGACCTTTGATAATCTCACTACCCTTCATCTACAATACTCCATGAATCAAAAACACTATCGTGAAACGATTGTTGCAAAGCGTATGCCAACTCCCTGATTATTTCGCTTAAGTAACAATATTACTTCCAGCAGCCGACCTAAGGCCTAACTATGACTATTAAATTACGCCCCCTTGAACGTGAAGATCTTCGTTTCGTCCATCAGTTAGACAATAATGCCACCGTAATGCGTTATTGGTTTGAAGAGCCTTATGAGGCCTTTGTCGAGCTCTCTGACCTCTACGATAAACATATTCACGACCAGAGCGAGCGCCGTTTTGTGGTCGAACACGAAGGGGAAAAAGTCGGCTTAGTTGAGCTGGTGGAAATCAATCATATTCACCGACGCGCCGAATTTCAGATAATTATTGCTCCTGAACATCAAGGAAAAGGATTAGCGAACAAAGCGACTCGAGCCGCTATGGATTATGGTTTTTCTGTATTAAATTTATATAAACTCTACCTAATTGTGGATAAAGAGAATAAGAAAGCTATTCATATTTATTCAAAATTAGGCTTTGAAACCGAAGGGATTTTAAAACAAGAGTTCTTTATCAATGGTACCTACCGCGATACCTTACGGATGTGTATTTTTCAACCACAATATCTGGCGAAATTTCATGGCGGCAATGACCATCATTCATTATTACCGCCTACTGCACAGTAGCCATTAAGCTCGACAAGAAACTTAAAATACTTAACCAAATAAACTACTTAAGTATCGTTCTAATGCTACGCGAGAACTAAAGCCATGAGGAATTCCATAGTGCTCTTGGCTATCGCCTGCGAGGTAGACCGGGAATTTTTTATAATGGTCGCTGATTTTTAAATCAGAAGTTGGGTCAGCGAAATGTTGACTCCGCTCTTTTAGCGTAGGATGAATCACCAATGCCGTTCTTCCCAATCGTGCCTCACGGTTAACGTAGACATAGTGGTCGGCGCGGCGATAACCGTAGGTCTTGGCGGTCACGACGTCGACTTCAAATCCTGCTTTTTCGAGTACCTTCGCGACTTCATCAGGTCGTAAATACATAAATAAAAACTCCTTAATATTTTATCAGCGAACTCTACCCCAACGTCATTAGCATGTAGTTCAGATCATTCGGAATTTTCCCTAAGATTATACAAAATTGAAAAGCTGTCTATAATTATTAACACAAATTCAAATCTTGGAGAGTATGATGGCTAAGAAATTACAACAATATGATTTACCAGAAGATAATGCCGACGTTCAAGAGCTGGCTGACTCGTTAGAAGCATTATTAAACTCGTATGGTGATGAGGCTCAAGAGGGAATTGACGAGGCGCGTAGTAACGCCGAGCGCCTATTAAAGAAAACGCGAGCAAGTTTTGAAGAAGGTAAAAAATCTCTCAAAGAAAATTTATGTGACTCAGGTTGCCAAGCGACCCAATGGGTACAAGATAACCCTGCTTCTGCCCTCGGGATCACCGCTGCAGTAGGTTTTGTTTTTGGACTGCTCCTGTCACGTCGCTAAGTCTGGCTAAATCCGTCACTGACTTCCTTCACCAGCGTTTATACGCTGGTTTTTTTATCTCGATTTCTCCGTCCAATTCCACATCAAAGTAGTTTCTATAGTAATAATTAGCATTAAATATATAAATATTATTAATCTATTGAAACAATTTACCTAACCGCTTGTCCTCGTTAAGAAAATTCCTATTTCAATGCATAGATATGCAAAATTAATTGCATAAAAAGGTTGTTAATCAGTTTGAGTATGGTAGCTTTAAATATCAAAAAATATCGGAATGAAACTAAATCGATGATTACATAGATAATATTGGGAATTTACTGTAAACATGACAATAAAACTTCAAGTCAAAAATTTGCATAAAATTTTTGGTAATAACCCTGAACGAGCTTACAAGCTGCTCGAACAAGGGGATGATAAAGAAACCATTCTCGATAAAACGGGGTTATCCGTTGGGGTCAATAATGTTGACCTGACCATTCACGAAGGTGAGATTTTCGTGATCATGGGACTTTCCGGATCGGGCAAATCCACCTTAGTCAGACTGTTAAACCGCTTAATCACTCCAAGCCGTGGGCAAGTTTTGATCGACGGTGAGGATATCGCGCAAGTTTCAGAAAAAAAATTACGCGAAATTCGACGAACTAAAATCAGTATGGTCTTCCAATCCTTTGCTCTGATGCCACATATGTCAGTTATTGATAACACCGCTTTTGGTATGACATTAGCGGGTGTGGACAAAACACAGCGACTGAGTAAAGCATTAGAAGCCCTTCGCCAAGTGGGTCTAGAAAAATATGCCCAAGCCTTTCCTGATCAACTCTCTGGAGGGATGCGGCAACGAGTAGGCCTTGCGAGAGCTTTAGCAAATGATCCTGATATTCTGCTGATGGACGAAGCCTTCTCGGCTCTTGACCCGTTAATCCGTACCGAAATGCAGGATGAATTGGTCAAGTTACAATCTCAACAACAGCGTACCATTGTCTTTATCTCACATGATCTTGATGAAGCAATGCGTATCGGTGACCGTATCGCGATTATGCAAAATGGCAAAGTCGTACAAGTCGGCACACCTGATGAAATCCTCAATCAACCGGCTAATGCTTATGTGGAGACCTTTTTCCGAGGTGTCGATATTAGTCAGGTCTTTAGTGCAAAAGATATTGCCAGACCCGCTACGGGATCAATTATCCACCGCGTCGCAGGATTAGGCCCTAAATCTGCACTGAAATTATTGACTGATCATGATCGCGATTATGGCTACGTACTGAATAAACAACACTTTGACGGGATTGTCACCGCAGAGAGTTTACAACGTGCAGTCAACGATAATTTACCCCTTGAACACGCATATTTATCTCATCTTGCTCCTTTGCAGGCACAAACGTCATTAAGTGATCTTTTTACTCCGGTCGCTGATGCACCCTGCGCGCTACCCGTCGTGGACGAGGGGCAAAAGTTTTTAGGTATTATTTCAAAAAGCACACTATTAAAAGCACTCAATCGGGAGGCCGGTAACTCATGAGCACAACAAGCAACGATCCTTGGAGCACGAGTTCAGACGCCACCGCCAGCGCCGATCCTTGGGGAGGTACAAGCGGGAGTTCGACGAGTCCCTCGACCACCACACCAGCACATGACGATTGGCTAAATAGCGTGCCGGTTGAGCATCATGCTTTCTCTTTCAGCGATCCTTTTCACAACACGCTTATTCCCTTGGACCATTGGGTAACGGTAGCCATCAACGGATTGGTTAACCATTGTCGCCCGATATTCCAAGGCATACGTGTGCCAATTGATTACATTCTTAGCCACTTCCAACAACTACTCACTCATATCCCTGCTCCGGCAGCAATTATCCTTTTTGCTCTCATTGCTTGGCAGCTGACTTCGGCACGGATGGGAATTGGTACGCTGTTGGCGCTTATCTTTATCGGATGCATTGGCGTCTGGAACGATGCGATGATTACACTTGCATTAGTGCTCACTTCTTTGTTCTTCTGCCTATTCATTGGATTACCTCTTGGTATTGTTTTAGCGCGTAGTGATCGGGCAGCAAAAATCGTACGGCCATTACTCGATGCCATGCAAACTACCCCAGCCTTTGTTTATTTAGTACCAATTGTCATGCTATTCGGGATTGGGAATGTGCCTGGTGTTGTCGTCACCATTATTTTTGCTGTCCCTCCTATCATTCGTTTGACAATATTAGGAATAAAACACGTCCCCGAAGATCTGATCGAAGCGAGTCAATCGTTTGGTGCCAGTCCCCGGCAAATGCTTTTCAAAGTGCAACTACCAATTGCGATGCCCTCTATTATGGCTGGAATTAACCAAACGCTTATGCTGGCGCTGTCTATGGTCGTGATTGCCTCGATGATTGCTGTGGGGGGGCTAGGACAGATGGTATTACGCGGTATTGGTCGTCTCGATATGGGGCAAGCTTCTATCGGCGGTGTTGGTATTGTTATCCTGGCAATTATTTTAGATCGTCTCACCCAATCCTTTGGTATCGATAAACGTGATAAGCGTAGTAATCGCTGGTATCAAACGGGGCCTATAGGCCTGCTCACCGCTCCATTTCGTAAATCCACTCACCACTGAGAACTGACTATGCGTAAATTTATACTCACTTCCGCCGCCATAACTCTGTTTGCCAGCATCGGCGCACAAGCAACTGATCTCCCCGGTCAAGGAAAGGTCGTCAAACCTATTCAAAGTACACTGACTGAAGAAACCTTTCAGACGCTAATCGTTAGTCGGGCACTAGAGAAATTGGGGTATACCGTTGCCGCACCAGAAGAAGTGGATTACAACGTTGGCTACACTTCAATTGCAAAAGGCGATGCCACATTTATGGCCGTAAACTGGCAACCTTTGCAAGAAAATATGTTCGATGCCGCGGGGGGAGATAAGGCTTTTTATCGTGAAGGCCATTATGTCACCGGTGCTGCACAAGGTTATTTGATCGATAAGAAAACTGCAGACCAGTACCACATCACTAATATTGAACAGTTAAAGGATCCTAAGATTGCTAAACTGTTCGACAGTAATGGTGATGGTCGTGCCGACCTTACCGGATGTACTCCTGGCTGGGGCTGTGACACGGTCATTTCTTACCAAATGAAGGCCTATCATCTCGACCAAACCGTTGCCAATAACCAAGGTAACTATGCAGCAATGATGGCTGATACAATCACTCGCTTTCAGCAAGGTAAACCGGTTCTCTATTACACATGGACACCTTTCTGGGTCAGTGATGTACTCAAACCCGGAAAAGATGTCGTGTGGTTAGAGGTTCCCTTCTCCGCCGACCCACAAAAAACAGATACCGCATTGCCGAATGGTAAAAATTACGGTTTTCCTGTGAACAGTATTAATATTATTGCGAACAAACAGTGGGCGGAAAAGAACCCGGCTGCGGCCAAACTCTTCGCTGAAATGAAACTTCCTTTAGCGGACATTAATGCTGAAAATGCGGCGATGCGCGCTGGGCAAAGTTCTGAAGATGATATTAATCGCCATGTTGATGGATGGATCAAAAACCACCAAGCATTATTTAACCAATGGATTGCTGACGCTTTACGCTAAATCAACCCATCTCTCTAAGGGCCAATTATGGCCCTTTTTTTTTACCATTTTTGGCGTAAACGTTCGCGCTCACAGCCTTCATAATATCCCACTCTATAACCTGATCAGATAATTAGCATAATAGTAGTTATCTAAGTTATTTTATCACTGGTAATTAGTTTCGATCTATGACAACGTTACCGGTTGAGCAATCAGCCATCCTTCTGCACTTCGCAGCAGTGGTGTGTCCGTATAGATGTGAATATGAGGTGTAACTTGGATAGTTCTTTTGAACCCATTGAAAAAATGTTAGCCAATTTGTCGCTGCGCCATGACAATTATCCGGTAAGCGTAGTGCTATTGACCCGTTTACATATGCATATCCAGACTAAACTCCTTGAAAACCGGAATAAAATGCTCAAAGAGCGCGGGTTGAATGACACTATTTTCAGTGCACTGCTCACCTTAGATGCATGCGAGAATCAAAGTATTCAGCCTTCCGAACTGAGTTCTGCGCTGGGCTCTTCTCGGACAAATGCGACACGAGTCGCCGATGAACTTCAAAAACGGGGCTGGGTAGAACGCCGAGAGAGTGAGAATGATCGTCGTTGCCTTCATTTACATCTCACCGATGCTGGATACGAATTTCTTTGTGAAATATTGCCTCCTCAATACGAGAATTTTCAAGAAATATGGGGTGTTCTTTCACAGGAAGAACAACAACAATTAGAGTCTATTTATCGTAAACTACTGAATCATCTAGATACTTTTCCCCATTCTTCAACGCCAGATGACCAATAGAATCTCTCGTGCAGATACTCTAATTAAATAAATAAAACTATTGATTGATACACTTCAGCTCAGGTTGAAGTGTTTTTTTTATCCGCTATTTATTGCAGGTTTATCGTTATGAATGCTACTGAGACATCGTCAACCCAACCCTCTTCACCGTCAAAAAAACGTAAACCTTTGCTGATGCTATTGCTGATTGCGAGCGTTGTTGTTGCAATAGCTTATGGACTCTATTGGTTTTTCGTTTTAAGCCACCAGCAAGAAACCGATGATGCCTATGTTGCCGGTAATCAAATCCAAATTTCGCCACAAGTATCAGGAAGCGTAACAAAGGTTTGGTTCGACAATACAGATCTGGTACATAAAGGTGATATTCTTGTTTCGCTAGACAAAACAGATGCCATTCAAGCCTTGAACAAGGCAGAAACAGCACTTGCAAGCAGTGTGCGCCAAGTCCGACAATTAATGATCAATAGCCACCAATACCAAGCCAATATTGCCTTGAAACGTACGGCATTTGCACAAGCTGAAGCCGACCTTCAGCGTCGTGAACCCCTGGCTCAGCGTCAATTGATTGGTAGAGAAGAGTTGCAGCACGCCAAAGATGCGGCAGACAGTGCGAGGGCTTCACTTGAAGTTGCTATCCAACAATTTAATGCCAACCAAGCAATGATATTGGATACTCCCTTGGATCAACAACCTCTCATCCAGCAAAGTGCAGCAGCAGTACGGGATGCCTGGCTAGCATTACAACGTACCGACATCCGCAGTCCACTTGATGGTTATATTTCTCGGCGAAGTGTCCAAGTCGGTTCACAAATTACGCCAAGTAGTGCACTGATGGCGGTCGTACCAAGTCAAGACTTGTGGATTGATGCTAATTTTAAAGAAACACAACTCTCAGCGGTCAGAATTGGTCAGCCCGCAGTAATAACGACTGATATTTATGGGGATAATATTACCTATCATGGTCATGTGGTCGGTCTGGATATGGGAACGGGGAGTGCCTTTTCTTTGCTTCCGGCACAAAATGCCAGCGGTAACTGGATTAAAGTAGTTCAACGTTTACCTGTAAGGATTTCGATTGATCCGCACGATCTAAAAAAATATCCCTTACGTATTGGACTTTCGACGCAAGTAACAATCAATATTAGTGATACGTCCGGTCACGTTTTAGCTAACGTGATGCGCGAACATCCTGCCTACGAAAGTGACGCCTTAACTTTACAGTTACAGCAAGCGGATCACATTATTCAGCAAATCATTACCGCTAATGCAGGGTAATCGTCATGGCATATAATGAAAGGCAGCCCTTAGCTCGAGGGCAACTAATATTAATGACGATTGCGCTCTCACTGGCCACCTTTATGCAGGTGCTAGATTCGACAATTGCCAATGTCGCCATACCCACGATTGCCGGAGACTTAGGCGCATCGAACACACAGGGAACATGGGTTATTACCTCGTTTGGTGTGGCCAATGCGATTTCAATTCCCTTAACCGGGTGGCTGGCGCGACGTTTTGGCGAAGTAAAGCTATTCATTGCCTCTACTGCCGCATTTGCGCTCGCCTCTTGGGCATGCGGGATGTCGACCAATCTCACTATGCTCATTTTTTTTCGCGTGATACAAGGGATAGTCGCTGGCCCGCTTATTCCTCTTTCCCAAAGTCTATTGCTCAATAACTACCCTCCCGCAAAACGCAGTATGGCAATGTCACTCTGGGCAATGACGGTTATTGTCGCACCGATTTGTGGCCCTATACTGGGAGGGTGGATTAGTGATAACTATCATTGGGGATGGATTTTCTTTATCAACGTTCCTATCGGCGTAGTCGTTGTGTTATTAGCCATTAAGACCCTAGGGCAACGCGATACTCCGACTCGTAAACAACCGATAGATGTCGTCGGACTAGTTATGCTCACCCTCGGTATCGGCTGTTTGCAAGTCATGCTCGATAGAGGCAAAGAGCTAGACTGGTTCAGCTCAACAGAAATCATTACGCTAACGGTTGTCGCGATAGTGGCTTTACTGATCCTGATCATTTGGGAGTTAACAGATGAACATCCGATCATTGATCTTTCACTGTTTAAATCGCGAAACTTTACCATCGGCTGTGGTTCAATTAGCTTAGCTTACATGCTCTACTTCGGAACTATCGTCTTGTTACCACAGTTATTGCAGGAAGTGTTCGGTTATACAGCCACTTGGGCAGGACTGGCCTCTGCGCCAGTGGGGATACTTCCGGTTATCTTATCCCCGATTATCGGTCGTTTTGCTCCGCGCATCGATATGCGTTACTTAGTCACATTCAGCTTTATTATGTATGCCATCTGTTTTTATTGGCGAGCTTATACATTTGAGCCGGGTATGAGCTTTGCTGATGCCGCTTGGCCTCAGTTTATTCAGGGGTTCGCCGTTGCATGCTTTTTTATGCCATTAACGACCATTACCTTATCTGGCCTTCCGGCAGAACGAATTGCCGCTGCATCGGGGTTATCTAATTTTATACGTACATTAGGAGGGTCGATCGGTACTTCAATTACGACCACCCTTTGGACGGATCGAGAAGCGATACACCATAATCAATTAACAGAATCAATTAATGTTTATAATCCTAACGCGCAACAAAGCTATCACCAACTCGAATCCTTAGGGCTAAGCCACCAGCAAGCATCCAGCTATATTGCACAGCAAATCACTAATCAGGGATTAATTATCTCTGCTAACGAAATTTTTTGGGCCGCAGGAGGCATTTTTGTCGTGCTTTTAGTCGTAATCTGGTTCGCAAAACCGCCTTTCCATTCCGGTGGCAGTGGCGGAGGTGCCCACTAAAAACGAGATTTTCTGCGAATGTAGGTGATTTAAGGTAACGGGTATTAGCGAATAATTTTTTCACCCTATCCCGTCTACCGGATCGTAACACCCACACACGTATTCTTGTATTGTGTAGTAGAAACCCCATTAAAAAAGGGCTCACGATAACGTGAACCCTTTTTACCCCTATAACAAGCTAACGTCCCGATTCAGCGTGAGCTTGTGGGGGCTTATTAGGCTTTCTGTTGGCGCCACCATTCACCTAACAAGATTCCAGCAGCCACTGATACATTCAGACTTTCAATGTTTCCAGTACCACCAATCGATACACTGACATCACCTTGGCGTAACGTTTCTTCATGTAAACCTTCCCCTTCTTGGCCTAACACAATAACTGTTTTAGCAGGAAAAGCCATGTTTGCCAGAGGCTGCCCTTCGTGGCTTGACGTAGTGACAATGGAATACCCCGCACGACGGAAAGCATCAAGGCCTTGGTGGAAAGATGGAGCGGTAACCGCACGTACGTGTTCAGCGCCACCTTCTGCAGTTCTTACTGCTGCACCGGATTCAAGTAAATTGGCATCATTAACCAAAATAGCTTTTGCACCAAAGTGGGCACAACTACGCATAATCGCCCCAAGATTATGTGGATTACCCACATTTTCTAACGCCATTACGCAATCTTTATCTTCAGCCTGAGCCAGCCACGCGGCAACATCCAGACCAGTTTGCTTTTTGATGATAAAGCAAACACCGCCATGATGCTCAGTACCTGCAGCTTTCACTAGCTCAGCATCGTCAACAACATGATAGGCTTTGCGGTTTGCCGCTAACCAACGCAAGGTTTCACGAAAACGAGGGGTAACGCTTTGAACAAACCACGCACGGACAATGGCTTCGGGTCGACTTAGAAATAATGCTTGGCATGCATTTTCGCCATAAACACGGGTCTCTTCTTGACGCTGACGGCGAAGTTGCTCAGGATCGATATAACTTTTTGCCGTCAATCCTTCATCAGTCGTCACTTCGGGTAAAGATTCATTTTTTTCTGAGGGACGTTTAGAAACTGTACGCCACGGAGAATCATTACGGTGTGACGCACTATCATCGCGACGGGCAGAAAACCCCCCACGGCGCGAAGAAGAGTCACCACGGTGAGACGATGCATCATCACGACGCGAAGAGGAAGATGAACGACGATCTGTCGGTGCCTTGCGATCCGGGGTACGACCTCCTTTCCCAGTGCGCGGATTACCACTATTACGCGAGGAAGTTGCCTCTTCACCGCGAACATACATTACTTTTACTTTGCTACTTTTACTTTTATTTTCGTCGTTCATCACATTCTCCTGTTACTGAGCGCGCAGATTACCTGATGTCCGCCCGCTTAGCTATCTTCTTTACTGGTGAATTAACAATCACCGTCTCATAAATCGATAGATTGCGTAGCATCCCCCATAGAACTCAATTAAACTATTTTTTTTATCCAGTATCGACTCTTTATGACCCATCATAATGCCGTATTACAACTCCGGGCACAGCGCTTAGCAAAAGCGACTCGTCCCTTTCTTGCCCGCGGCAATCGCGTTAGCCGTTGTCAGAACTGTCTGCTCCCTGCCGCTAATTGCCTTTGTGCCACGATACAACCTCAAATAGCAAGAAGCCGCTTCTGCCTAATGATGTATGATACCGAGCCACTAAAACCGAGTAATACCGGAAGATTGATTGCAGACATTCTCCCAGATACCCTCGCTTACCAATGGTCGAGAACTGAATTTGACAGCAAGGATGCTCTGCTCACTCTCACAAATGAGTATCAACCTTTAGTGGTCTTTCCTGCCAGTTATGCAGAACCGCATAGAGAGGTTTTACATCAACCGCCTCTCACAGGAAAACCGCCTTTATTTATTATGTTAGATGGAACTTGGAGCGAAGCTCGCAAAATGTTTCGTAAAAGCCCGTGGCTCAACGCATTTCCAGTCATCTCTGTCGATGTTGCTAAGCCAAGCCAATATACCCTACGAGAAGCACATAGTGCTGAGCACCACTGTACCGCAGAGATTGCTGCCGCATTACTTGCTCAGGCTGGGGACACGTTGGCAGCAGAGAGCTTATACCAACATTTCTCCCTCTTCCGGGAACGATACCTAGCGGGTAAGCCTCATCATCCTATCCACGCCCGAAAAAATAACGATTGTTAAGGTCACCGCTAGCGGAGGAGCTATGAGCCAAGCCGGATTAGAAGCTTTACTAAAGCCAACGTCGATTGCTGTGATCGGCGCATCACAGAAAGTCGGCCGAGCTGGCCATCTCATGATGAAAAATTTATTAGCGGGAGGATTCTCTGGGGCAATATTACCCGTTAATCCTCGCTATTCGGCCGTATGTGGTGTAATGGCTTATGCGAATATAGATACCCTACCTCTAATTCCCGATTTAGCAATTCTCTGTACTCACGCTCGACGTTTAGCTCAGATAATCGACGAATTAGGAAAGAAAGGATGCCGGAGTTGCATTATTCTCTCCGCTTCAAAAGAGCATTTTACAGCACTATTAACACAGGCTTCCCGCTGGAACATGCGACTTTTAGGGCCAAATAGTCTGGGGCTCATTGCGCCGTATCAAGGACTCAATGCCAGTTTTTCTCCCGTCCCTGTCGCACGAGGTAATGTCGCGTTTATTGCACAGTCAACAGCGGTTGCAAATACCATTCTCGATTGGGCGCAACAACGAAATGTTGGGTTTTCCTGGTTCATCGCTCTTGGTGAAGGCGTAGACATTGATAGTGACGATCTGCTCGATTTTTTAGCACGCGATACAAAAACGCATGCTATTTTAATCGCACTTGAACATCTTCACGATGCCCGACGGTTTGTTTCTGCATCACGCAGTGCCTCACGTAACAAACCGATTGTGATGTTTAAAAGTGGGCGAAGCCGTGCTGCCCGACGATTAGTGGGTAACGAAGAGACCTTCGACGGTACTTGGGATGCAGCCATTCAGCGTGCTGGGATGTTACGCGTTTATGACTCACACGAATTATTTTCTGCCGTAGAGTCTTTGAGCCATATGCGTCATTTTAATGGCGAGTCGCTATTTATTGTAAGCAATGGCGTTGCACCGGCAGCATTGGCACTCGATGTTCTTGAAGAACGTCAAGGTAAGCTTCTCACACTCTCCGCCGAAACCCTCCAACGTCTCCAAGCCTGTTTACCTGAAAATATCCCGATAACTAATCCTCTTGACTTAAAAGATGATGCCACCACCCAGCTTTATCTAGACGTCATTGCTATATTGCTTGATAGCGCGGAAACCGAAGCCATTATGGTGATACATGCCCCTAGCGCCGTTTCCTCAGCAACCGACTGTGCAGAAAAATTATCCGCGCTGTATAACCAACATCCTCGAGCAAAATATAAAACACTATTAACAAACTGGTGCGGTGAGTTCTCATCACAAGGTGCACGTACTATTTTTTCGCAAGCCAAAATCCCGACTTGGCGAACACCCGAAGGCACAGTTACTGCCTTTATGCACCGAGTCGCCTATTATCGCAATCAAAAACAACTCAGGGAAACCCCCGCGAGACTGGCGATACAACCCCTAGGCCGAATGGAAGTCCGTAAATATTTACAACAACAACTCAATGGTAATAAAACGCTTCTACAAGGTAATGAATTAATTAGCCTCTTACACGACTATGGCTTTCCACATGCGGATAATTCAAGAAAAGATCGCTTCGAGCCGAATAGTCAACGAGTACGGATAGTGGTTCAACATGATCCTCTATTTGGCCCAATCATTCTATTAGGTGAACAGGGTGAAATGTGGCATGAAGATAGACAAGCTGTGACGGCGTTGTTCCCCCTTAATATGGCATTAGCTAACCACCTAGTTACGCAGGGAATACTTCAAAATAAAATCTTTCGGCGATGGGAAGTTCGCCCAGAACATCTCTATCAGTTATGTCAAACACTGGTGCAACTTTCAGATTTAATTATTGATTGTCCAGAAATCAATCACTGCCAAATTGAGCTGTATGTCGATAAACAACACCCATTATCGTTAATCGATGCACAACTCACCCTCAAGTCATTTGAGGGGGATAGTGAAGATCGACTCGCGATTCGTCCCTACCCTCAAAAATTTGAGCAGTGGGTTGAGTTGAACGACGGTAGACGGGCGCTATTTCGACCGATTCTTCCGGAAGATGAACCACAACTTCTAGCATTCATTGGTAAAGTCACAAAAGAGGATCTCTATTATCGTTATTTTAGTGAAATCAATGAATTTACCCATGACGATCTCGCCACTATGACGCAAATTGACTATGACCGTGAAATGGCTTTTGTTGCTGTCATTCAAGAAAAAGGAATCGATACGATCATTGGAGTAACTCGCGCTATCTCAGATAGTGATAACATCGATGCGGAATTTTCAATATTAGTGCGTTCAGACTTGAAGCGATTGGGGCTAGGAAAAAAATTGCTCGAAAAGATGATAACTTACACTCGAGATCATGGTTTACAACAACTAAATGGTATTACTATGCCCAACAATACTGGGATGATTGCCCTCGCTAAAAAACTTGGTTTCAGTTGTAAAAATAATGTGGAAGACGGCATTGTTAGCTTACGGTTACCGTTAGATCCACACAGAAATAGCCATTGTTAAGCTTTTTGATGGTATAGTTACGGGTTAAGATTCCCTTGTTTTATCATGTTTTCGATCCTTAATAGAAGAAGCGTAATGCGATGTTGTCAAAAATTAAAATGAATTCTCACCAGCGATACCTTGCAGAACTCCCAAAACTGCCGCAATCAATCACTGATTTTTCATTTTTGTATTCCGCAGCGGAGTTTCATCATACGCTTTTAGACAAAATAGCACAGGCACAATATAGAATTTGCCTTGTTGCTCTCTATCTTGAAAATGATGAAGCTGGGCAATCAATAATGAACGCGCTTTATCAAGCCAAGCAACATAATCCGCAATTGGACATCAGTATTTGTGTTGATTGGCATAGGGCGCAACGTGGCCGTATTGGTGCTGCGCGCGGAGAAACGAATGCAGATTGGTATTGCCAGTTAGCCGAACAAGCTGGGGAATTAGCGATTCCCGTTTTTGGCATTCCAGTAAATACTCGCGAGGCATTAGGTGTACTGCATCTCAAAGGATTCATTTTTGATGATACGGTACTTTATAGCGGTGCCAGTATCAATAATGTGTATCTTCAACAAGATCAGCGCTATCGATATGACCGTTATCAGGTTTTAAAAAATCCTACTCTCGCAGGGATCATGTTTGACTGGATCAATAGTAATCTGAAGCAATCTGATGCAGTTCACCGTCTTGATCTTAAGGATCGCCCAACAAGCCTTGAGATCAAAAGCGAAACAAAAATTTTCCGCCAAGAACTAAGAACGTTTAACTACGAATTTGATGATTTAGCAAACGAAGAGCAACTTTCAGTCACTCCTCTTGCCGGTCTAGGAAAACGTAGTCTTCTTAACCAAACCATTTTTCATTTAATGCCCGCAACTGAAAAAAAATTGGTGATTTGTACCCCGTACTTTAATCTCCCTGCGATTTTGGTACGACATATCATTCGCCTTTTACGACAAGGTAAAGAGGTCGAAATTATCGTGGGAGATAAGACAGCGAATGACTTTTATATTCCTCCTGAAGAACCCTTTAAAATTATCGGTGCATTACCTTATCTTTATGAAATAAACTTACGCCGTTTTGCCAGCCGACTACAATATTATTTAGATAATGACCGGCTGACGATCCGCTTATGGCAAGACGGTACGAATAGCTATCACCTCAAAGGTATTTGGGTAGATGAAGAGTGGATGTTACTCACTGGGAATAACCTGAATCCTAGGGCATGGCGCTTAGATCTTGAGAATGCGATTTTAGTTCATGACCCACAACATCAGTTGGCTGAACAGAAACGTAAAGAACTGACACTGATCCGCGAGCATACGACAATATTGAAGCAATTTCACGATTTAGAAAGTATCGCTGAGTATCCAAACAGGATTAAAAAGCTGATTCGCCGTCTACGCCGTATCAGGATTGATAAGCTAATAAGTCGTATTCTGTAATAGATACCTGCCAGTCACCTGGCAGGTACTCCCTATTTATCTATAATCTCTCTACCTTTTCCTTATTTGGTAACGTTAAGCTAATTAGTAGTACAACGACGCCCATTGCCGCGACATACCAAAAAAAACTCGATTCATGACCGCTCTGCTTAAGTGAGAGTGCAACGAACTCTGCTGAGCCACCGAATATAGCGTTACCAATTGCGTAAGGTAGACCAACTCCTAACGCTCTGAGCTGTGGTGGAAATAGCTCGGCTTTCAATAGCCCACTGATCGCTGTATAAAAGCTACAAATCACTAGAGCCAGGAAAATGAGCAAAAAAACAACGCCCAAATTATGACTTACAGGAAGATAGCTCATAATAGGAACGGTGAACAATAGTAGACACACTGCGAAAATGATGACAGAAGCCTTACGACCTATTTTATCTGATAGAGCCCCTGCCAGAGGCTGTAAAACCATAAAGGCAAGTAGAGCACCAGTCATCAGCATACTGCTTGTTTTGGCATCCAATCCAATTGTATTGATCAAGTACTTTTGCATATAGGTCGTAAATGTGTAAAAACTTAATGACCCACCTGCCGTAATACCAATCACTTTAATAAAAGGACGCCAATGAAATCGTAGTAGATAGGATAAACTACCTGCATGTTTATCTATTCGTTGTTGTTCATCACTCGTTTCATGCAGGGATTTTCTTAACCATAACGCAATAATAGACAGCCCAGCACCAATCAGAAAAGGAATTCGCCATCCCCAACGGTGTAAGTTTTCATCACTAATGATATGTTGTAGGATAACAACCGTTAGTACGGCCATAAGCTGCCCACCAATTAAGGTGACATATTGAAATGAGGAGTAAAATCCTTTTTTACCTTCTGTCGCTATTTCGCTCATATAAGTCGCACTTGCGCCGTATTCCCCACCAACAGAAAGTCCTTGTAACATTCTGACGAGCAAAAGTAATATCGGAGCAACTAAACCAATACGATCATATCCTGGCAAACAAGCAATCACTAGCGATCCAAAGCACATCATATAGACGGAAATAAGCATCGATTTTTTTCGACCAAAACGATCACCAATAAACCCAAATAACCATCCACCAATTGGTCTCATCAAAAAACCTGCGGCAAATACACCCGCGGTTTGTAATAGCTGTGTTGTGCTATCGCTATGAGGAAAAAATGTATGGGCAAAATAGATGGAAAAAAATGAGTAGACGTAAAAGTCGAACCATTCAACTAAATTTCCTGAAGAGGCTCCTACAATAGCTCTAATTCTTTGTAGTTCGTTTAGTCCTGTAACGGGGGACGTTACATTCAATTTATTCATAGCGGGAGTCCCTACTTATTCGATTTATTATTTAATGATTAAACAGAATAAGAGGTTGATACATAATGTAAAATTATGTTTTCTAATGATGTGAATAGTATTAGTCAAATTTTTACTACTGTGATTTCCGAATGCAAAAAGGCCATCCGTGAGGATGGCCTTTTTGTCTGTTTGGATGCCTGGCAGTTCCCTACTCTCGCATGGGGAGACCCCACACTACCATCGGCGCTACGGCGTTTCACTTCTG
>NZ_JABBFO010000016.1 GCF_018494035.1 Rosenbergiella australiborealis | reverse complement strand
CGCGGGGTGGAGCAGCCTGGTAGCTCGTCGGGCTCATAACCCGAAGGTCGTCGGTTCAAATCCGGCCCCCGCAACCACTTTAAGAAAGCTTATCAATGCATATTGATAAGCTTTTTTTCGTTACATCCGCTCAGGAAGACCAATTCCTAACGTTGATAACCCCAACGCCAATACTCGTCCGGTAATGTCTGCAAGATAAAGCCGACTTTTGCGTTGGTCGACATCGCTGTGCACCAATATCGGTAAATGGGCATAAAAGCGCGAAAAGAGTGACGCCAAGTCGTAAAGATATTGGCACATGATGTTTGGCATGCCATCCCGGGCAACTAAGGTTAAGCGCTCTTCCAACTGTAAAATAGCTATAACCAGTGCACGCTCTTCCCCCGTAGTGAAACAGAGCCCCTCCCCACCTTGCCACTCCAATCCTTGCTGATGGGCTTTGTCTAACAAAGAACGGATCCGCGCACCGGCATATTGAATATAAGGGGCGGTATTGCCTTCAAAGCTCAGCATACTGTCCCAGTCAAAAATATAATCGGTGGTTCGATTCTTTGAAAGATCGGCATACTTTACCGCACCAATACCGATAATTGTCGCTAATTCTGTCAATTCCGGCCCAGTGATTTGCGGTGATTTCTGCTCGATTAACCGTGTCGCACGGCTGACCGCTTCGGTCAGAAGTTCAGACAACTTAATGGTTCCCCCTTCACGGGTTTTAAAAGGTTGCCCCTGTTTATCCAGCATCATGCCAAACTTATGATGCTCTAAGGAGACTCGTTCCGGTACATATCCCGCTTTGCGAACAATCGCCCATGCCATCATTAAATGTTGATGCTGACGTGCATCGACGTAGTACAAAATACGATCGGCATGAAGTGTCTGATAGCGGTATTTCGCGCAGGCAATATCGGTCGTCGTATAGAGGTAGCCGCCATCCTGTTTACGGATCAGCACGCCCATTGCTTCACCCTGCTTATTTTTATAGTCGTCGAGATAAACGACCACGGCGCCCTGCTCTTCTTGAGCTATATGGCGTTCTAAAAGATCGTCAACAATGACAGGAAGCATCGCGTTATAAGCACTCTCACCGCGAATATCCGCGGGGGTTAAGGAGACCCCGAGTCGATCATAATTTTGTTGATTCTGTTGCATGGAGATATCAACTAATTGACGCCACATTTTTCGACAGTAATCATCACCCTGTTGTAGTTTCACTACATAATTTCTTGCTTGGCGCGAGAATATCGGATCTTGATCGTAGCGTTTTTTAGCATCGCGATAAAAACCTTCCAGATCAGACAGTGACAGAAGATCTTTACGATCCACCTCTTCAAGGTGGGCAATAAGCATACCGAACTGCGTTCCCCAATCGCCAATATGGTTAACCCTGGTCACCTTATGACCTAGAAACGTTAAGGTGCGAACACTGGCATCGCCGATGATCGTTGAGCGTAAATGACCGACATGCATCTCTTTGGCGACATTCGGCGATGAATAATCAATAACGATATGGGTGGCAGGCTGAATCGCTACCCCTAGACGCGGATCATTGGCGAGGGCGGATACGGCATTCGCCAGCCATGCAGTACGTAACCGGATATTGATAAATCCTGCCCCCGCCACCGAAAATTCATCCACCATCTGGCTAACAGCTTCTGATGTTTGCATCTGCTCAACCACATGTTCTGCTAATTGACGGGGAGGTAAACGAAGCTGTTTGGCAATAGGAATAATAGCGTCAATTTGATAATCCCCTAACGCTTCACGTAATGAGGGTTTTGCGCTCACGGTTATCGTCGATGACACCCCTAAATCTTGTAATGCACACTGCGCATAAGATGAAAGTATTTCCGCTATATTCATAGTTCCCTCTATAGTAGTTATCTATTGGTTATCCACAGACGTTCCGTTTTGTAGCACTGCGCTGGTCTCTTTACGCTCCTCGATAGGCCAGACACATTTTGCTCACTCACACCCTTTGAAAATGATTAAGTCGCCTTGAGCCGGTAGGCATTCTGAGAACACAGGAAGACGAATTAAATGTGGCAGTAAGGTATGGATGTGATGAACCGGCACCGCGTTCCATCACGCTTTATGTGATTATTGACGCCGTCCAGTCCGACTAAATCCCCCACCTTTACGATCATGATTCGATTGAATATCCCTGACACTCACTAAAACGGCGAGTCACGCTATGCTGTGCGATTGCAGTACATTTTGATCAAAAAACATCCAATAAAAAAGGGTAACAATATGATGAGAGTTACCCTAGGTCTACCGTTGACTTTATTGATATTTATCAAGCCAGTTATCGCTTTATTGCCGATAACTGGCGACATGAGTATCTCTTCTTCCCTGCATCGCGGGGAAAATCACAATAACTTACTGCTCATGCCGCTGACGTTGATAACGCTTGATCCCATTTAAAATGGCCTCCGCCACCTGTTGTTGGTACCTTGCCGTTCGTAACTTACGCTCTTCCTCCGGATGGCTGATAAATGCCGTTTCGACCAAAATAGATGGAATATCCGGTGCTTTTAGTACAGCAAACCCCGCACGCTCTACCCGTGATTTATGCAGCGGATTGATTTTTTGCAATTGTTCCAGCACATCCTTTCCAAGTAATGCACTATCTTGTAGTGTTTTACGTTGTATTAATTCCAGTAAGGTCGTATCCAAGTAATTGTCACCACTGCGACTCACCCCACCGATTAAATCTGATTGGTTTTGGGATTGTGCGAGGAAACGTGCCGCGGCAGAAGTGGCACCGCGCGTCGATAGCATAAACACTGACGAGCCACGCGCATGCCGATTGGCATAGGCATCCGCATGAATAGAGACAAAAACGGCCGCACTGTGCTGTTGTGCCTTGGCGACACGGGCGGCTAAGGGAACAAAGTAGTCATCACTTCGCGTCATCACTGCAGTCATTGTCGGTTGCTGATCAATCAATTGCTTTAACCGCTTCGCTATCTGTAATACCACTTCTTTTTCTAACGTCTTACGTAGGCCATGAGCGCCGGGATCCTCGCCGCCATGCCCCGCGTCAATGACCACGACAAAAGAAGATGATTTTTGCGCTAAAGGAGGGGCATTTTTAGGGGCAGCTAAGACCTGTTTATCGGTAATAAAGTCGCCTAACGGATCTTTATCGCCTTTTAATTTAGGATAAAAGTCGATCACTAATCGCCGCTGAAAGTTCGCAACTGGTTTTAAGCTAAAAATATCGGCACGGATGGCTTGCTTAAGATCAATCACAATACGTAATGTTTTAGGATCAAATTTTGCCACGCGGACCCCAGCGATAAAGGGATCTTTCGCACTGATATGACGACTTAATTGACGCAGTGCAGGCGTTAACTCCCCCCCGTCAACGTCAATGACCAATCGTTCTGGATGATGCAGTAAAAAATAACGATAGGTCGGCGCGGCTTCTGACTCTAAGGTCAATCGCGTATACAAAGTGGAGGGCCATACGCGTGCCGCAATAAATTGCACATCGGCGGTCGCGTGAGCATTTGAGAGGAAAGTCATTAGCCAAGCTATCGCCGTAAGACGGCATCGCCATTGCCGGCAATACAATGTCCTTATTTGAAACTGCATATCCTTGTCCCTAAAGATAAGTTTGTGATTTATCACAATCACAACTTGCAATTTATGCCTATTAAGCATAAAAATACAAATATAACGAATAAAAATTCACTTGGAGTTATCGTGACAGAACGTAGCACTGAACTGGTTAGAGGTTTTAGACATACCGCGCCCTACATCAATACCCATCGTAATAAAACCTTTGTTATTATGCTTGGCGGTGAGGCTATCTGCCATGAAAACTTCCTGAGCATTGTCAGCGACATTGGACTCTTACACAGTTTAGGGATTCGTCTTGTCGTCGTATATGGGGCGCGTCCACAAATCGACGCTAATTTACTCGAGCATCATATTGAGCCGACGTACCATAAATATACTCGGGTTACTGACGCGCAATCTTTGGAGTTAGTCAAACAAGCGGCAGGTAGACTGCAATTAGATATTACTGCACGCCTATCCATGAGTTTAGGGAATACCCCGCTTCAAAATGCGCATATTAATGTAGTCAGTGGTAACTTTATTATTGCCCAACCTCTAGGTGTCGATGACGGGGTTGATTATTGCCATTCAGGACGTATTCGCCGTATTGACTATCAAGCCATTAATCAGCAACTCGATACCGGGGCGATTGTGCTCATCGGTCCAGTTGCCGTGTCAGTCACCGGCGAGAGCTTTAACCTCACCTCGGAAGAGATCGCCACACAAGTCGCGATAAAACTTAATGCCGCGAAAATGATTGGATTTTGCTCAGAACAAGGGGTTCCCGATGAAAACGGGAAAATTATTTCTGAGATGTTCCCTGACGAAGCCCAGCAACGCATTGAACAGTATGAAGCCGCTGGAGATTACCTTTCAGGCACCGTTCGTTTTTTACGCGGTGCAGTACAAGCCTGTAAAAGCGGTGTACCAGGCAGTCATCTCATCAGCTATTTAGAGGATGGGGCGTTACTGCAAGAAATCTTCTCTCGAGAAGGAATTGGTACGCAAGTCGTGATGGCTTCTGCCGAGCAAGTGCGTAAAGCGACGATCGATGATATTGGCGGTATTTTAGATCTTATCCGTCCACTCGAACAACAAGGGATCTTAGTAAGACGTTCCCGTGAGCAATTGGAGATGGAGATTGATAAATTTACCGTCGTGGTGCGTGATCAACTGACCATAGCCTGTGCGGCCCTCTATCCCTTTAATGAAGATAAGATCGGTGAAATGGCGTGTGTTGCGGTACATCCTGATTACCGTAGCTCCTCTCGCGGTGATGTATTACTGCAGCAAGTCAGGCAGCAAGCCAAGCAAGCTGGGTTAGAAAAACTTTTCGTGTTAACGACACGCAGCATCCATTGGTTCCAAGAGCGGGGCTTTCAGCCCGTCGATATAGAGTTTCTGCCGGAAAGTAAGAAGAAACTCTATAACTATCAACGCCGTTCAAAAATATTAATGCTCAACTTAGACTGATTATAGCGCCACTTAATTCAATGCCGCGGCGAGTCCGCTGCGGCGTGATGTTTTATTCAGTATCGCCCGACTGAGGATAGCCGCATCGCTATAGAGCGTCAGCTGCGTCTTTGCTCGAGTAATCGCCGTATAGATAAGCTCTCGTGACAAGACCGGACTAAACTGGCGTGGCAAAACTAATGCAGTATGGGTGAATTCTGAGCCTTGTGATTTATGGACCGTCATCGCCCAAGCGGTTTCATGTTCAGGTAATCGTGATGGCTGTACTGCGCGTAATGTGCGATCAGGCAATTGAAAATAGACTTTTAGTTGCTGATCGCTATCCTGCAAAGTAATCCCCACATCGCCATTAAAGAGTCCGAGCCCACTGTCATTACGCGTAATCATAATGGGTCGCCCTACATACCACTGTTGTGAACTCGACAAAGCGGAGATCCATCCTCGTTGCCGTAATGCGCCTTCAATACTCTGATTCAGCCCTTTCACACCGTAAGCCCCTTCACGCAAAGCACAAAGCAGTTGGTAGTGAGCAAAATTAGCGACAATCTGTGCCGGCGTCTCACCGTCGGTAATCGAGGTAATAAAAGACTGATAACCGAGACAAATATCATTGAGCATGGTTCGCCATTCGGCTTCGTCGGTGAGGCTTTGCCAGTGAATATCTTGGCTTTCTCCGGTTAATAAGGCTTGGGCTTGCTGAGTATTACCTTGGTTGACCGCACGAGCCAGCTGACCAATTCCCGATTTATCGTCAAAACGATAACTGTGCTTTAGAAGACAGATATTATCTCGCAATCGCGGTGCATTAGGCTGATCATGCCCCTCGACATCACAACCGGTCAAACGTGACAACTGTGCGGCACGCGCTGGGCTATAACCGTACTCTGCGCTACGACAAATGTCCCCTAATACAGCCCCAGCTTCCACTGACGCTAACTGATCGCGATCCCCCAAAAAAATTACTCGTGCATGCATAGGCAATGCGGCAATCAAATTAGCCATCATGGTTAAATCGACCATCGAGGCTTCGTCAACCACGAGAATATCGAGGTGCAATGGATTATGAGCATGGTAACGTAGCTGTCGCGAGGTAGCCTGAGCCCCCAATAAGCGGTGTAGTGTTGTGGCTTCACGAGGAAAACGTTGGTGAATCGTGGCATCGACCGTTAAAGCCAGTAGCGCCTTGCCGAGTGATTCCGTTAACCGGGCAGCAGCTTTGCCGGTGGGGGCTGCCATCTGAATACGCAATTTGTTTGGGCTCAGTTGGATCATCGCTGCCAACAGTTTAGCCACCGTTGTCGTTTTACCGGTGCCTGGCCCCCCAGAGATAATGGCATGACGTGCAGTCAGTGCCACAGCGGCCGCCACTTTTTGGTCATTATGCGGCGCATCACCAAACAGTTGATCTAAAATCTGTCGTGCTTGTGACTCATTATCAATACCCTGCGCGGGGAGTGAATTAAAAAACGTCGCAACCTGTTGTTCATTATGCCAAGCCCGCTGCAAATAAAGCAGCTCTCCCTCTAAACAAATAGGACCGATATGCGTCGTCGTTGAAAGAGCTGGCCAGCTCGCCAAGGCTTGTTGCCACTCAGTCGCGTTGTGTGGTGCTTGGCAATACTGCCATAATTGCTCGGCTACGCTACGCTGCGCGCCATTCCATAGGGCGTTAGGCGTTAAGGATTCAAGGGCAAGGCAGACATCCCCTTCCCCTGCCCGGGCACTTAAGCAGGCAGCTGCCAGAAAATAGTCACCACGCCCGGCACAAAGTAGTCGGGCAAATTGTAAGTCCACCGGTCGAAATAATTGCGTGGCTTGGACATCACTCAGTAACGATTCAAGATGGCTCATTGTTGTCCTCCTGCTGACTAAAGAAACGATCCATTTGCGCGATCAGTGCCAGTGAAGGCCGAGTAAAAAAGATCCCATTACCGGGAAGGTTATCGGCCATCCCGCGTAAGAAAAGGTAGTAGACCCCGCCAAAGTGCTGTTCATAGTCGTAATCAGGCAAGCGATGCCGTAAATAACGATGCAGCGCCAAAGTATATAACTGGTATTGAAAATCATACCGATGTTCGATCATGGCCGTTTGCATAGCGTCCTGCGTATAGGCCTGACTGTCCAGACCTAACCAATTCGACTTATAGTCCGCAATGTAATATTTACCTTGCCAGCGAAAGACGAGATCGATAAAGCCTTTTAACATCCCTTGCACCTGTGAAAAAGAGAGCGAGGCGGCATGGGCGGATAGTGGATCATGCTGCTTTATACAGCGGTCTAACGCCATCGCGTTCAACGGTTGTTCAATCGGGATCCAAAACTCCATTTCAATCAAGCGATCGCTCTGAGGGATCTGGGCAAGCGAGGTGACTGCTTGGGGTAATGATTGTGCTAAAACACGATGGATCCACGTATGCACAACCGTCGTCCATTCGCTGTCATACCCCCACGCAAGTAACTGTTCTGCGACCCATTGCTCTTCAGGGGGCGCTGTAAAATCAAGATTTTCAAAAAGGTGGTGTAAAAACGTTCCCGGACCAGCGCCTTTCGGAAATTGATGTACGGTAGGAAGATACGGGCCTTCATCCTCACGCTCAGCCACGACTTCGCTATCAAAACCGGGTACAAACAGCTGATGGTGACTGGCATGATAGGTCAATGCAGAATAGCTGGTGACTCGCCAGTGGTCCTGTAAGGTACGTTGTAAAACATTCGCCGTGACGTGAGGCGGTGTCACTGGTGTCGGCTGATATGCATTAAGCGGCTGATCACTGGCTATTACCACATCACATTGGGTATTGCTCATCTGCGACAATGCTGTGGCCAGTTCTTCTGCGGTCGCGGCTTGACCTTGCTGTACTAAGTACCCCACCGCACTGTGTTCAAGCTCGCTCGGCCCTTGGTATTTACGTTTACGGTAAAAAAGTGGCGCAATTCCCAGGCTACAGTGCCAAATAGAGCGGGTTAACGCGACGTAGAGTAAGCGAAGATCTTCAGCAAGTCGCTCTTCTTCGGCGAGTGCTAAGCTCTCTTCATCTTCATGCAGATCGAGCACTGCCGAAAAATGTTGGCGGTCATGGTAGAGCGGTTGTTTGGTTTCTCGATACCCGGCGATAAATGGGAGCCAAACCAGCGGATACTCAAGTCCTTTGGATTTATGAATAGTGACTATTTGTACGAGATCACGATCGCTCTCAAGCCGTAATTGCTGACTACGCGCGTTATCATCAGGCTGATCGATCTGTTGAGCAAAAAAGCGCAGCAATGCATGGGGAGTATCGTGGTCGGCTGAGGCAGACTGTAATAGTTCGCTGACATGCATTAAATCGGTAAGTCGACGTTCCCCACGTTCACTGGATAATACGTTTTCCGCCAGCCCGAGTTGGTGCATCAACTGCCGAAACATCGGAAGAAAACCCTCTCCACGCCATAATTGCTGCCAAGCCATAAACTGATCCGTCAGCGTATCCCAACCGCGACTATCAAGGCTTAACGCCTCGATATGCGTAGCTGAATACCCCAATAAGCGGGTGGCTAGAGCCGTTCGTAATAAGGACTCCTGTTGAGGTTGCAAAATAGCTTGCAGTACCCACAACAGTTCCTGTGCTTCGACGGTTTGGTAAACACTGTCGCGACTTGAGAGGTAAACAGAGGCAATACCCTGTTGCTGAAGCGCATCGCGAATTAAATTAGCTTCACGGCGGCTACGTACCAGTACAGTAATATCGGCAGCGGTTACTGCGCGACGTGTTTCTCCTTTCACCAACCAAGCCTGCTGCTGCTGACCGGCAATTAACCATTGTGCAATATCATTAGCACAATATTGTGCCATCGTCTGTTGATAGTCAGTGACGTTGCACCCTTCTCCCTCCTTTAGCCACCAGCGCATCGCTGGCTGTTGCACCCCGTCACGCCACAAACTTAATGCCTGGTTACTGGGCGCTGACTCAACCGCCAAAAAAGGAATATCAGCAAAGAGAAAAGGATGTTCGACTCGTTGAAAAAGCTGGTTAACACTGGCCACCATCCCCGGGGAGGATCGCCAGTTAGTGTGGAGTGAATAGTGATCGGTCACTTCATCACGCGCTTTGATATAGGTGAAAATATCTGCCCCGCGAAACGCGTAGATCGCTTGCTTAGGATCACCAATTAATAACAGAGCGGTATCTGAGGGCTGGGCGTAAATACGGCTAAAGATACGATACTGCGTCGGATCGGTATCCTGAAATTCATCCACCATCGCTACTGGATAGCGTTCGCGAATTGCCTGAGCTAACGCTTCACCTTGCGGCTGTTGCAGTCCCTGATCCAACTTAGCTAATAGATCATCGAAACTGAGTAAAGCCTGCCGCGCTTTTTCTTGTCGTAAATGCGCCCGAATATCTTGCAGCGCTAACGCCACAAGCGGTTCATACAACGATATCGGCGTTGATAAAAATAGATCAATAGCTTCAAACACCGCATGTTGCGGGGGTTGGCCTTTTTTTGTTTTGGCTATCAGTTGCGATTGGCTGAATTTTTCGAGCTCTTTTTGCGGAATTTGGTAGCTGGTATCCTCACTCTCAGCCCACAGCGTGAGTGTAGTAATCCAGTTCGGTACATGCTGTTTAGAATAACTGCGTTTATCGACATCGGAGGCTAAAATCAACGCCGCTACTTCACTCGCCACCTCTCGCCACCTCTGTTTCATCTGCGTAATACGCTGGCAGTTCTGTTGATGGCACTCGTTCAAATCTTGGGTCACTATCGGGTGTTTAAGTTGTGGTAATTCACCTTGTAACCACCCCTTGACTGAGTGCAAAAGGTGCTCCGGCCCGCTAAATAGTGCCACGACTTCTTGCGCTATCTCATCCTCCAACGGATAGCAGTAGCGACGCCAAAAATCCTCCGTCGCTTGGCGTAATAGCTGTTGCTCATCGTCCAACAGCTGCTGTTGGAAGAGCATCCCTGATTCAAAGGCATTAAGATTCAGCATTCGCTGACAAAAACCGTGGATGGTGTAGATGGCGGATTCGTCCATTTGCCGCTCAGCCAGCAATAAGATCGCTGCCGCCTGTGACGTATCCTCTATCTCTAACAGCAGTCGACTGAATACTGGATGATCAGAGTGACCGCGTAAGCAAGCAAGCCGCAGTTGGTGAATATTGTCACGAATACGTCCACGCAGCTCTTCTGTTGCAGCCTCGGTAAAGGTCACCACCAGAATCTCCTCAACGGAAAGTAATCGGGACCAAGCCTTATCTCCACCCAACCCTAAAAGTAGTCGTAAATAGAGTATTGCGAGCGTAAAGGTTTTTCCGGTTCCTGCTGAGGCTTCAATCAGTCGCTGACCTTGCAAAGGGAGCGTATAAGGATCAAGAGCGATCACGGTTGAAGATGGACTCATGATTCACTCTCCACAGTTTCAGGGGTATGCGCTTGTAACACAGGAAGGTACCAGTTTTCGGCTTGCTGACAAATCTCACTAATAAGCTCAGGCGTCAGTTGCGGCGCTAAGCGTTGCAGATAAGGATCACGTCCTTCGCCAGCCATAAGATACCCTTCATGCCAAGCATTATGCAGGCGTTGTTGTGCCATATTTTGCGTCGTTTCCTGCCAATCGATCATCGGTGGATGACTATTTTTCATCATCGATGCCTGTAACCAACTTCCGCCGCTCTCTTTTAATAGCCACAACGGTGCCATCATCCCTTGGTAGTAGCCCTGTATCATTCTCTCTAGCTGCGTTATCGCATCGTCAATCGGCACGGGTAAAAAACGCCAGCAGGTTTCATCACGCCCATACATCCGACTGATCCCTTTTCCTCCCATTGCACAGTAGAGTAGGTGCTCAATCCAGAGCAATAAACCATCGGTGAGATTAAGTTTACCCGGACGCCAGCGGAGTAATCCATCCGGCTGCACTTGCGGGAGCCACCCCACCACTCGGGTATGCACTAACTGTAGGTCGATTTCCATACTCTGTGTGGTTTGGCGTTGAGCCACCACTGACTGAGCCACGCTCTCCATCTCCGTACATTGGCGCTGCCAAATCAACCGACCATAAGCCCCATAAGGTAACTGACCCGCTAAACGAAAATGGCGATAGAGCTGTTCCGGGGACTGTTGTTCAATCAGACAATTGAGGAGTCGCTGATTAAGCTGATAGCGCGTCAAGTTATCTTGCACAAACGGTTCACTTTCCGGTAAACCGACGGCTTCCCGTTGAAAGTAGATGCCTAAGCGTCGCGTAAACCACGCACGTATTGGATGACGCCAGAAACTTGCTAAAGTATTAATGGAGACTTCATCAGGTGTATAAGCTGAGAGTGTTTGAGCAAAATCAAGGGGCGGTGTTCCGGCTCGATTAGCTGCTGCGACCCATTGTTGAGAAAATGAGTGCCACGGATTGTCGTCGGTAAAATTCTCTACCGCAAAAGGGGTACGAGGTTGCTGCCTCACCAAGTGCTGCTGAACATGTTGCGCACTCTCATCAACATTGCAGGCCTCATCGCCGGGCAAACAGAAGCTCTGCCCAATATATTCCAGCAACTCAGTGACTAACACCGAAGCCAAACGCGGCTGATTATCTTGGATCGAACACCCGACATAACTGATATAGAAATAGTGCTGTGCGGAGACTAAGGCTTCCAAAAAGAGATAACGGTCATCATCTCGGCGATTTCTGTCACCTTTTCTCGGTTGTTTGGGCATTAAATCAAAGCCCGAAGGCTGCAAGGTGCGTGGGTACACACCATCATTCATTCCGAGAAGACAAACCACTTTGAACGGGATTGAACGCATCGGCATTAATGTACAGAAATTGACCTGCCCGGCAAGAAAGCGCTGACTAATACGCTGTTGCTCAAGTCGTCCACGTAACTCATCGCGTAAAAGCGTCATCGGGATAGCTTGCGTATAACGTGAGTCAATGCCTTCTTGTATCATCTTGCGCCACTGTTCGTGGATCACCTCTAACGCCGCTTGGCTTTCAGCATCACCAATAAAAAAGCGCTCCGTTAATTGTCGACAGTAAGGGAGCCACTCCTCCAAGGTATAGGACTGTGTAAGTCGCTCACGCCATTCAGTTAAAGCCGATAAAAACTCGGCAAGCTGCCCGGCGAGCTCGCCCATCAATCCTGCACTTTCATCATAAGGCAGGATACCTTGCCAATCACCCGCGGTGCTATCCATCGCATAACCCAGTAGCATTCGCTGAATACCAAATTGCCAAGTATGTTGGCCAGTCACCGGTAACGCTAAGGTCGCAGCACTTTCGTCGTCCAATCCCCAGCGAATTCCTGACTCTTCGACCCAAAGACGCAAGCGTTGTAGTTGTGTTTCACTGATGGCAAAACGTTCAGCTAAGGCCGGAACTTCGAGTAAGGCCAGCACTTGTTCAGAGGTAAAACGGCTGTCTGGTAAGAGTAATAATTGGATAAAAGCATGAATAACCGGATGTGCATGGCTGGCGCTGCGATCTGAGATAGAAAAAGGCAGCGAGTCGTGATTGCTGACCCGTGAAAATACCGCTTGAATATAGGGCGCGTAGATGTCGATATCCGCCACCATTACGATAATATCGCGCGGGCTGAGGTCAGGATCGTTATCAAGCAATGTCAGCAGATAGTCACGTAACACTTCCACTTCACGTTGTGCATTATGGCAACTATTAATGGTAATAGAGTGATCATCAACCGCTAGCTGACGTTTAGTATGGCTCGTCGCAAACTGTTGTGTGTTCAACCCAACCACCGAGTAGTCTTCCAGTGTCAAAATATCGTGTTGTAGTTGTGACAGTAAGTTTGTCGGTTCACTTTCAACAAATGCGTGAACTTCATCATTCACGCTTTCCATCTGCGCTAAGAGATAGAGATTATCGCGCCCCTGCCGCCCCCAAGAGGCCAAAAGTGGATTGGGTAATGCTTGTTCACCCTCAGCAGAAAACAGCGTCTCGACAAGATCCGGGGTTTTAAATAACCCACGTTGCTCGCCTGTTTCTTGCCACCGCCGTTGATTCAGGGCATACACTTTACGACGACGCGTTAATAATCGAGCAAGAAAGGCACGGTCTTGAATATCGCCCCAATACTCCTGACAAGGATTGGTAAAGAGGAGATGAATATCAATATGCCGTCCCAGCGCTTCTAATGCCTGCAAATAGATAGGCGGTAGCGACGAAATGCCACAAATAAAGACCCGACGAGGTAACGTTGCCTGTAAGTCTTCATCGGCTAGACGTTGAATAAAACGTTGATAGAGATTAGCACGGTGCCATTCTGGCTGGCCAATCTCAGCCGTATAGCGGACCAATGCTTGCCAAAGCGGAGCTTGCCATATTTGGGCACTCCCGAGCTCTGGGATAAGTTCTCCCCGCTGCCACAGTGCTAACCACTCGGGCCGATAGACCAAGTAGTGGTCAAACAGGTCAGCAACTTGGGCACTTAACTGATATAGCTTACGCTGATCACTGTCCTGGGAAAGATAATCGCTCAGTACCTCAAATTCAGGATTGTCGCGCAGCAATGGCAGAAGATGCATCAGTTTCCAACTCATCGCGCTTTTAGTAAAAGCACTTTCAGCAGGAATACCGGGGAGTACCGCCACAAACATCTGCCAAATAAAGGTGGCCGGTAAAGGAAAGAGAATATTAGCAGCGATCCGTGATTGAAACCCTTGAGCTAACGCCATCTGTAACCATTGCGCCATCCCCGGACTTTGTACCAGCACCACCTCTTGAGCTAATGGGTCGGGGAGTGGATCATTTTCCATAATGGAGGTGACCAAGTCTTTAAGTAAATCCAGACGATTTGAATGCCAAACACGAAACATAATAACCTCTTGGTTCTGCTGCTTAACAAGCAGTATACCTTGCTCTATTCATTATCACGACCGACAGCGGTTAATTGCTAAGGACAGTGTAAACGTTCAAGTCGTAATGGCGAGTGATCTGCCACTCGCCATTCCACCTTCTGCCAAAAGCATCCATTATCAGCGGCAATCGTGTACTCATAAAGAGCCGGTGCCGCGATTTCAGCCCCCTCAAGCCGCTGTGCCAGCTGACGCCACGCTTCGCGACGTTGCCATTGTTGCTGCTCACTCAATTGAAGCGCTTCGCTATACTGAAATATCAGTAGAGTGCTGACTGATAACAGCGTTAAGGCAACGACTACCTCAAGTAAGCTAAAGCCCCTTTCACCGCTCCAGACACTGTTCAACCGACAAGGGACAGTCGTCGATCCACCCTCGTCGATGACGTTGACTGCGTGATGGCGATGTCTTAGGAAAGATAACCCGCTGCCATAGTAACCACTCACTTTTTTCTGAACTACCACGTAACCAACCCTCCGTCGGTGTCGCACGCCATAAACAGACAGAGAAAGAAGAAGAGGGAGAGGCTGGGCATTGCCAACCGAGGTGCATTGACCACTCGTAGCTACCTCCCCATGCCAATGCTGACTGAGCTTGATAAAAGGCGGTGAGATACTTTTTTTCATCATTAACCTGTTGTGTGCCGTAATGAATCGAAGAACTCTTTAGGCGCAGTAAACTGCTAGCAAGCGTCATCACCATCAATACACAGAGTAGCGTCGTATTTCCCTGCTGGGTAAAGCGTTCAAAAGAGGAGAGAGGCCGCCACATTAATCGTTCTCTCGGTTAACAAAATGGGTTTGGTTAAGTGTGTACTTACCTGCTCGTCCAGTTAAGTGGATCACGATATGCTTTGTCTTGGCCTCTATATGTAGCGCAAGGATTTCGACTTGTGAAGGCTGGGTGAGCCGTGACCATTGACCGGTAGAGCACTGGGTGACGCCGCGCGCGGACTCTAGCGCCACACCACGATGTCGGTAACCAAAATAGTCACTGTATTGATGTGTAGGTTCATTCCAACGCCCCTTAGCATTATCGTCCCAACGAGTGAGTAAACACTTACCATTCTCTTTGATTTCAAGGCTTAATCCTTGGCAACCGTCACCATAACAAAATCCCGCCCGCCGGATCGCTTTTTCGAGTAAAAGTATCAACCGATGGACCTCCTGTCGCAGTAATTGACGTTGCTCTAAGGCACGCAGCTGCACGGATAACTGCGGTAATAGCCGCGCGGCGCTGAGTAACACTATCGCCCCGATACTCAGGGCAATCACCATTTCAATCATACTAAAGCCCGCTTGCGCAGAATACGCTCGCCTCATCCACACTCCTCCTCTTGTCGCTGACAGTAACGAATACGCCCTTGTGCCGAGACAATAATCCGCCATTGTACGAGCTGATTTCCCACCTCAATACTCCCTGGCCAAGCTGTCCCCCGTTTACCATAAAAAGAGGGTTCCCCCTGTATCGCGATAATCCTGACGTTGGGGGAAAGCGGTTTCCATACCCAACGCTGCACGAAGCCTGTACGCGACTCGCTCTTTGCCACGAGATAAGTCACCTCCCCTTGGGTCTCGGCGGCTAGCGCAATAGTGGTATGATACCAAGTCGCTTGCTGACGTAGCCGATTCAGAAAGTAAGCTAAGTCACTGGCATTGGCCTTCACCTGCTGACGCTGCTGCCACTGAGACAAAGCGCGACTCCCTACCCCAGCAAGCAGACTGATAATCAGCATAACAATCAGTATTTCGATCAGGGTAAACCCAGAATAAGACGAGCGAGAAGTAGGTGGCATAAATCGAGGTTATACCGGCTAACCGTGGTAAACATTAGCCAGATCAATAACACTCGCAACGACTTCCAACTTTTGGGTGAGCGTTCCATCGCTATCAGTAATGTTGGAAGCACGGCCATACTTAGTAGCAATAAAATAATAGGCTTGCCCCAGAAGGGTGTCATGATTGATTAGCTGTTTCAGTGACAACGGATAGATGACTCGTCGCGGCCTGCTCGGCGATGGACTAGGGGATTGATACTCTCACTTAATCAGTGAAATTTTATTACTGTTACCCTCGAACCAAGGCGTAATTAATAAATGAGGCAGGGCTAATGCAGTAAGGGCTGTAAACAATGAATGGATATTATTATGGTCAGTCGATAAGAGAATAATCACCACTAGCAATAACTAGATGTTTCGGCTTCTCTTTGAGTCACTGGCATAAAAAAAGCCGTAATGATTGCTATCATGACGGCTTGTTTCAAAATTAAACGGCTACGTTAAATGGCTACCGGTGCTTTAATGGCAGGATGTGGGTCGTAACCTTCAATCTCAAAATCATCAAAACGGTAATCAAAGAGAGAATCGGGTTTACGCTTGATCACTAAAGTCGGCAGCGGACGTGGTTCGCGAGTTAACTGCAAATTAGCCTGTTCTAAATGGTTGGAATAAAGGTGAGTATCGCCACCTGTCCAAACAAAATCGCCGACTTCAAGGTCGCACTGTTGCGCTACCATATGCACCAGTAATGCATAGCTGGCAATATTAAAAGGCAGACCTAAGAATACATCACATGAACGTTGGTAAAGCTGGCAACTCAGCTTGCCATTAACCACATAAAACTGGAAAAATGCGTGGCAAGGGGCTAATGCCATCTTATCCAACTCGCCAACGTTCCACGCCGACACGATAATGCGGCGCGAATCAGGATCCTGCTTAATTTGGCGGATAACTTCACTAATTTGGTCAATATAGCGACCGTCAGCGGTAGGCCAACTACGCCATTGCTGACCATACACTGGCCCTAAATTACCTTGCTCATCTGCCCACTCATCCCAAATAGTGACGTTATTTTCTTTAAGATAAGCAATGTTAGTCTCCCCTTTCAAGAACCAGAGCAGCTCATGAATAATTGAGCGTAAGTGACATTTTTTGGTCGTGACGAGGGGAAAACCCTGTTGCAGATCGAAGCGCATTTGGTGACCGAAAATTGACAAGGTTCCCGTCCCGGTACGGTCATCTTTGACCGCGCCTTCTGATAAAACTTTCTGCATCAGTTGTAGATATTGATTCATTTTACTTCACTCGTTGCGGGGTCGGCTGGCGTTTATAAGCCCAAATCATCATTATCAGTCCAGCGACAATCATTGGAATAGACAGAATCTGTCCCATGCTGATCACTCCGCCAAATAGGCCTAATTGCGCATCAGGCTGACGGAAAAACTCGACGATAATCCGGAAAGCGCCATAGCCTATCAGAAATAGACCTGAAACACTGCCCATAGGTCGAGATTTACGGATAAACAGATTAAGGATAATAAACAGCAAGACCCCTTCTAATGCCAACTCATAGAGCTGCGAAGGATGACGTGGCAACACGCCATAGGTATCGAGTAGTGACTGCCATTGTGGGTGAGTAGGAATTAAAGCTAAGTCTTCATCACGTGAACCGGGAAATAGCATCGCCCAAGGACAGTTCGGATCGACACGCCCCCATAACTCACCATTAATAAAGTTGCCTAAACGCCCAGCACCTAAGCCGAAAGGAATTAAGGGGGCAATAAAATCAGAAACTTGGAAGAAATTGCGTTTGGTTTTCCGTGCAAAAACCAGCATCACGACTATCACCCCAATCAGGCCACCGTGAAACGACATGCCGCCGTCCCACACCTTGAATAGATAAAGGGGATTTTCTAAAAATAGCGGTAAGTTATAAAATAAAACATAGCCAATGCGCCCACCTAAAAATACGCCGAGAAATCCCGCATAAAGTAAGTTTTCCACTTCGGTTTTTGTCCAGCCGCTGCCTGGTTGGTTCGCCCGACGGGTCGCTAGCCACATGGCAAAAATAAAGCCAACCAAATACATTAAACCATACCAGTGAAGGGAGATCGGGCCGATAGAGAAAATTACCGGATCAAATTGTGGGAATTTAAGATAGCTCGCAGTCATCTTGCACCATAAATTGTTAAATCAAACATTCGCACCGCGTGATTGGTGGCGTCGAAAAATAAGTTGTGTGAAATCATAGCACAAGCCCGCAACATTGCGGGCGAGTAAATGTAGCGGAGTATTAACGACCGCCGCGGATTAATCCACCCAGCCCACGTCTTTCCATAAAGACTGAGATTTGGTAGCGCACTTCGCTGGTCGTGCTCGATTGAAGAACTTGAGCGGCTAGCTGTTCTGTTTCATTACACTCTAGATGGCGCAGCAGGTATTTAACCCGTGGAATATTCTTACCGTTCATACTTAAGTGACGGTAGCCCATTCCGACCAAGAGTGGAATACAGGTCGGGTCTCCCGCCATTTCGCCACAAAGGCATACCGGTAAATCGACACGTTTCGCTAAGGTCATAATACGATACAGTGCTTGTAACACTGCGGGGTGTAGCGCGCTATAGAGGTTTGCCACTCGCGTATTGTTACGGTCTACTGCCAACAAATATTGCGTTAAATCGTTTGTGCCTACCGACACAAAATCCACCTTTCGCGCCAATTGCGGGATCAAGAAAACCATTGATGGCACTTCCAGCATAATCCCCACTTGCGGTCTAGGGATCTCATACCCCAATAGCTCTTCAACTTCATGAATAGCGCGATCGATGAGGTGACGAGCGTCATCAATTTCATCAATACTGGTGATCATCGGCAGTAAAATACGTAAATTACCGGACGCGGCATTCGCACGTAACATGGCTCGAACCTGAACTAAGAAGATCTCCGGTTGATCTAAGGTCAGGCGGATCCCTCGCCAACCGAGCGCGGGATTTTCCTCACTGATCGGCATATAAGGCAGTTGTTTATCTGCCCCAATATCCAAGGTTCGTAACGTCACAGGCTTATTATGAAAGAGTTGTAGCATGCCCTGATACTGCGCGACTTGTTCCTCTTCAGACGGAAAGCCACTTTGCAGCATAAAAGGCACTTCCGTGCGGTATAAACCAATCCCTTCAACCCATTTATCGTGATCGATTTCAAGCTCAGCACTGAGCCCCGCATTGAGCATGATCGAAATATGCTCGCCACTTTTTAATGCACCGGGTAACTCGGCGGCGGTTTCTGCGGTTTTACTCAGCGCATGTTCTTCTTTAAGAAGACGCTGGTACTCTTTGATCAGAATCGGCTCAGGTTCGACGAGAACTTCACCGCGATAGCCATCAACAATCAGCTGTCGTTTGTTCAACTGCTCAGGACGAATATCCAGCCCCATCACCGTGGGAATTCCCATAGCGCGGGTAAGAATAGCCGCATGGGAGTTGGCGGCACCATCGCGAACGATAATGCCGGCTAAACGATCTTGTGGGATTTCAGCCAAAGAGGTAGCGGTCAGCTCATCGGCCACTAAGACGAAATGCTCCGGCCAGCTATTGCTTCCTTGTAGTGAGTCATCGAGGTGGAACAATAAGCGTTGACCGACTTCACGTAAATCATTAGCCCGATCACGCAAGTAGTTATCTTTAAGCTCGGCAAATTGGGCAGCGAATTTTTCAATAACGACCTTAACGGCCCATTCCGCGACAATGCCCTGCTCTATCTCCGCAATCAGACTTTTTTTCAGCCGTGGCTCGCTTAACAGGTGGGAATAGAGATTAAAAATCTCTGCGCTCTCTTTTTGTGCGCTGCCTGAAAAACGTTTGCTGTAACGTCGAAACTCTTCTCCCGCTTCAGACATTGCCACTAACAGACGCTCTTGTTCCTGTTCAATATCCAGTACTGAAGCGCGAGTCACCTGCTCCAGTAACGGTTGCACCTGATCGACCCAGCCGGGGGCAATCGCCACCCCTGGAGAAGCGGCAATCCCTTGTATACGGCTTTGGCGATAAAGACCAAATAGTTGGCGGAGTTGTGAGGGAGAGAGCAACGTCGCGACTTGTGTCGCCAGCGTCACCAAAAATGACTCTTCACTCTCATCATACTGTCGTGTGTCACGCTGCTGTACCACTAACACACCCAGTACGGTGCGACGCGAGACAATCGGGGCACCCAAAAATGCACGATAATGTTCTTCATTAACCGAAGGAATAAATTTGAAACTCGGGTGCGAGGGGGCATCAGCCAAGTTGATGGGTTCGGCCAAGCGGCCAACCAACCCCACAATCCCTTCATCTAAGGCCAGCGTCACCTTTTCACCGCGTGGTTTTTTAAGACCACGCGTTGCCATCAGGTAATAGCAACCGCGCTCATGATCTGCCAAATAGAGGGAACAAACCTCTGTTTCCATCGTATCGCAGATCTCGTTAACGAGGATATCGAGTGCGTCGTTAAGTCGCGGCGCACTCGCCACTTTTTCAACAATATCTCGTAACTGTTTGAGCTTCAGTGCCATTGATCATCCTCTTTTTCGCCGTCCCGTATAATTTGAACGCTGCCCACCCCCGTCGGGTTGAGCCATCAACGATGTTGCAAATTCCTTCATTACCCGTCGGTAGACATCTCGTTTAAAAGAGACGACTTGACGAACCGGATACCAAAAACTGACCCAACGCCAACCATCAAATTCAGGGGTGCTACTCCGTTGGACATTGACGGCTGCATCTTGGCATTGAAGTTGTAAAAGAAACCACTTCTGCTTTTGGCCAATACAGACTGGCCGTGTATCCCATCGCACCAAACGTTTCGGTAATTTGTAGCGTAACCAATTACGCGTCGAAGCCAAAATACGCACATCTTTTCGATGCAAACCGACTTCTTCAAATAATTCACGGTACATCGCCTGCTCTGCGGTCTCACCAGCATTGATTCCACCTTGTGGAAATTGCCAAGAGTGCTGACCAAATCGTCGAGCCCAAAGCACCTGCCCTTGACGATTACAAATTACGATACCCACGTTAGGGCGGTAGCCATCATCGTCGATCACTAGACTACCTCGATATTCTTTTTAGATAACCCAATTGTTTCATACTCCACACGGGCGGTAAACCATTGCCTGCAGGGGAATTGTATCGGCTTAAATGGGATAAGTCCGGGGTAAAAGTAAAGTTATAAACAAATAACCCCTGAGTTAGCCGATCTTATTCACCTTTTCTGTGGATAGCTTTGTGAAAAAGATGGGATTCGCATGAATAATCGTGTCGAAAACCCGCGGTACCCCTCGCAACAGTAAAATATAAAACCTTTAAATTACATAAAGTTATGGGTTTTATAAACACCCTTTTCTCCGATTTCTCAACGGCTAATCAGTCAACACTTAACAAGGTGGTTAAAAAACACTCTATTTTATAATTATCCACAGAACACGTTTGAATGTTACGCATAAGTCGTAAAAAAACTAATCAAAAACCCCTGTCAAGACAATAATTAGAAATAGCACAGGGGAACTTATTAAGTTATCCAATTTTTCTGTGGATAACTAGGGTAACAAACCTGTTTATGACTACTTTAAAAGTGGGATAACCTTCAGCGGCCAAGCGCGTTATCCTCCGTTTTAGAGTAAAAAAGCATGATTTTTCATGCTATTATTTTCTTCCCCTTGGCGCATCGCCTCGGATCATTCAGGGATAAGTTTCACTGGTTATTTTTTATACAGGGGTTAATAATGCCGCTCCCACTACTGACTCCACCTCAATCAGAAACTGAGCTCTTCACGCGAGCCCAGCATCTGGCCGGGAAAACCTTCGCAGAATTGGCGAGTGAGCGACACATTGCGCTACCTGCCTCGTTGCAACGTAATAAAGGCTGGGTAGGAAATTTAATTGAATTGTCCTTGGGTGCGCAAGCCGGCAGCAAAGCCGAGCAAGACTTCGCCCATCTTGGCATTGAACTTAAAACTATCCCTATCAATGCCCAAGGCGTCCCGCTGGAAACCACCTTTGTCTGCGTCGTGCCGCTCACCGGCAATATCGGCGTAACATGGCAAGAAAGTCATGTACGCCAAAAACTGGCCAAGGTGTTATGGATACCCATCGAGGGAGAACGGCAAATTCCGCTCGGCGAGCGTCGAGTTGGCAACCCGCTACTCTGGGAACCCTCTGCACAAGAAGAGCAACAACTTCATGCTGATTGGGAGGAATTAATGGAGATGATTGCGCTGGGTCATGTTGAAGAAATAACCGCCCGTCATGGCGAATATTTACAGATTCGTCCAAAAGCTGCGAATAATCGAGCATTAACGGAAGCTATCGGTAAATCGGGAAATAAAATTTTAACGCTGCCTCGCGGTTTCTATTTAAAGAAGCGCTTTACTGCACCGTTACTGGCTCAACACTTTGCATTAAAAAATGAATAATTCCGTGAGCGCTTGATAAAAAGAATATTCCGTTTTAGCTTAACAACGAAGCAAGAGAAAAAGTTCCTGTCTGGCGAAATGAAACCAAATAGTACATACTTTTTTACGTTTTTATTGACTGACTTATCTTCCGTAAAGTTGAATTTTTAATATTATTTTTCAATCGATTAACCAGCTTCCGTATCGAAACTGGTCATAAACGGTTATTCCGTAGTGAAAAAGAATCCAGATGATTCCCGTTTATGTTAATCATTATCATCGTTTTACTGTTGCGCTAACGAAAAAGAGGATATGAGAGAGATGAGTAGAGTTTTTCCATTAATAGTCGGCGTAACCTGTAGCCTGTTACTCTGCAGTTGTTCTAGCGATTATGTTATGGCGACCAAAGAAGGCAAAATGCTGGTCACTGAAGGAAAACCGGTGATCGATAAAGATACCGGATTAATTAAATATACGGATCAGCAAGGCCATACCGCGCAAATTAATAGTGATGACATCTCGAGTATTATTAAAAAATAATAAGGATTACAGCATGAACTATCACCGTATTCCCCATAGTAATCTAGAAATTAGCCAATTAGGCTTAGGTACCATGACTTTCGGTGAGCAAAATAGCGAGGCGGACGCCCACCAACAACTCGATTATGCACGCGAGCGGGGAATTACGCTGATTGATACCGCAGAAATGTATCCGGTCCCCCCGCGCCCAGAAACCCAAGGGTTGACTGAAAGCTATATCGGTAGCTGGTTAAAAAAAAGCGGGCAGCGTGACAAAATTGTGCTGGCGAGCAAAATTGCCGGCCCAGTTAGAGGAAATGATGCCTCAATACGCCCTCAACAAGCCTTAGACCGTAAGAATATTCGCATCGCCCTCGAAGCCAGCCTAAAACGTCTCAATACCGATTATCTCGACCTGTATCAACTTCACTGGCCCCAACGCCCCACTAACTGTTTTGGTCGATTAGGCTATCAATACAGTGAAGAAAATGTCCCGGTGACACTTCTCGATACTCTAGAAGCCTTGTCCGAACATGTTAGGGCAGGAAAGATTCGCTATATTGGTGTCTCCAATGAAACCCCTTGGGGTGTAATGCGTTATCTCCACCTTGCGGAAAAGCACGATCTGCCGCGTATTGTCTCGATTCAAAACCCCTACAGTTTGGTCAATCGTAGTTTTGAAATTGGTTTAGCGGAAGTGAGTCAGTTTGAAGGAGTGGAGTTACTCGCCTACTCTTCGTTAGCGTTTGGTACGCTAAGTGGCAAATACCTTCAAGGCAAGCGCCCAGAAAAAGCACGTAACACGCTATTTAGTCGTTTTACGCGTTATAACGGTGAATACACCGAACAAGCCATCGCGCAGTATGTGGAATTAGCACAAGCCCATCAACTGGATCCCGCACAGATGGCACTGGCCTATGTCCGCCAGCAACCCTTTGTTGCTAGTACGTTATTGGGTGCGACGACGCTGGAACAGTTACAACAGAATATTGATAGTTTTGAGCTGACATTGAGTGAAGAGGTGTTAGCGGGGATTGAGGCGATCCATCGCCGTTTTCCGAATCCTGCGCCCTAATACTTAGCGGCTTACACTTTACGTTGTAATTGCCATATCCATAAACAGGTGATAGCTAAGGCAAATAAAATGCCGAAGGCTACGCCTGTTATAACTGCCGATGCACCTAACCAAATCGCAGCACTATAGAGCACCAGCATGGACAGCATCATCCCATTTTCTGCTAAGTTCTGTACGGCAATTGCGCTACCTGTCCCGACCGTTTTCTGCCCGCGTTCTTGTAATAAAGCATTAAGCGGCACAACAAAGAACCCCCCGCATACGCCAACCAAAACCAGTAGCCCATAAGCAGGTAGAAGATGGGTTTCTAACGCAAAGACGGTGACCAATAGGCCGACGGCGATCCCCGCCGGTAAGGCTCTTCCTGCATGCTGTATAGAAACCCATTTCGCGGCAATAAACGCCCCGACAACAATCCCCAGCGCGACCATTGCATTGAGGGTCGTCGGCGTCGTGTTATCTTGAATACCGAGAGCGATCGGCACCCAAATCACTAATAAAAAGCGTAGCGTCACGCCCGCGCCCCAGAACATACTGGTACCGATCAGTGAAAAACGACACTGTTTATCTTGCCAAAGGGTCTGTGAGGCATGGATAAAGTGCTGTAAAAGTTGCTTAGGATGATTATTGGCATGTGGACGTGCCGCCGCCAATTTAGGGATCATCACGTTCGCCATTACCGCCAACGCATAGATAATCGCACACACTAGCAATGCGGTGGAGACATGCCAATCGGCGAGAACCCCTCCACTGACTGATCCTAGGAGAATGGCCGCGATGGTAGAACCTTCCATCAAGCCATTCCCCTTGACCAGCTGCTCAAGCGGCAATAACTCACCTAAAATACCGTATTTAGCGGGGGAATACGCCGCCGCACCGATACCGACCAAGCTATAACCAAGGAAAGGGCTAATATTGACCCCTATGGCAATTACACCAATCAGCTTAATACCGTTGGCAACCATCATCACCCGCCCTTTTGAGAAACGATCGGCGATATGCCCGACAAAAGGTGCTAAGAGAATATAGGCAAGTACGAACACCATCTGCAAAATGGGTTGGCTCCACTCCGGATAAGCCGCATTTTTTAATAGTGCCAAGGTGGCAAATAATAATGCATTATCCGCAAATGCAGAGAAAAACTGCGCTAACAATACCGGGCGTAACCCTGGTACGTGAAGCGGTGAATCTATCGCTAATTTCATGATTACCCACTGTAAGAATCTTTACGTAGAGGCTCTGCTGCCATTGCTTTTAACGTCACATAATCGGGTTTACCACTGCCCAATACTGGCAAAATCGCAAGGTAGCGAATATCTCTCGGCACGAGCAGTTCGCCACTTCCGCGCTTTCTCGCCTCATTAAGCAATTGCTCGCGCGTCAACTGTGGGTCCGTCGTAAACAACACCAGAGCTTCACCTTTTTGCGAATCCTGCTTAACGGAGGCTGCATGACTTTTTTCCGGTGAAAGTGTGATGGCTAATGATTCAACAGACTCTAGCGACACCATTTCTCCAGCAAGTTTTGCAAAACGTTTGACCCGTCCTTGGATACGACAGAAACCGTCTTCATCAAAATCGACAATATCCCCAGTGTCGTACCAGCCAGCATCAGGCTGGCCTTCGCCATTGTCCGCCGCGGGCGGTTCTAACTCACCGGGTTTTTCAACCCGTAAGTAGCCCTTCATAATATTGGGGCCACTCACTTGCAAACGCCCGCCCTGTTCGATACCCGGCACGGCGATTAACCGGAAATCCATTGCCGGTAATAGACGACCGACGGTATTAATCTTAGCGGCCAAGGGGAGATTAATCGATAAGACTGGGGCGCATTCTGTTGCGCCATAACCTTCTAAAATACGAATACCAAACTTTTCGGCATAGAGTAGTCTGACTTTCTCTTGTAACTTTTCGGCTCCTGCCACGACATAACGTAACCGGGCAAAATCATAGCCGTCCGCAAAACGCGCATAGTAGTTTAAGAAGGTAGAGGTGCCGAACAGTACCGTACAATCTTGGTCGTAAACCAGCTCTGGGATAATGCGATAATGCAGGGGACTTGGGTAGAGAAAGGCTTTCGCACCGGTCGACAGCGGTAGCAGTAACCCGACTGTCAGGCCAAAAGCATGAAATAATGGCATCGCCGAAAGAAAACAGTCACGCGGCAAAAAGTCAGCCACCGTGCGAATTTGTTCAACATTAGCCAGTAAACTTTTATGGCTATGCACCACACCTTTTGGCAAACCTTCAGATCCCGACGTAAAAAGAATGACCGCGGCATCTTCCGGCTGTTGTGCCAGCTGCGCGGTTTTCGGGAAAAAGAGATGTTTTGCTACCCACCATTTGTCCTGGCGCGTGATCGTCTCTTTTAACTCTTCAAGATACAACCAGCGAATCTGCGGGGCGCTTTCAACCAGATCGTAAAGTTTACCTTTTGCTAAGAACTGATGAGACGTGATGATGGTCGTAATTTGCGCCGCGGTAATGGCTGCATCTAACCCCTTTCTTCCCGCAGAGTAATTAAGCATAGCGGGAACACGGCCTCGCGCTGTCGCGGCCAGTAAGGTGGCGACACTGACAACACTATTCGGTAACAGCAACCCAATATTTTGCCCCGGTTGGGTATGTTTTTCGAGAATGGTGGCAACACCTAATACTTTTTTTAACAGTTGACGATAGCTATTCACTGAAAAATTAATATCGTCAACACACCCATGTGACCACCCGTAACGCTGAGCGGCATGAATAAAGGCTTCATACAAGGTCTCGCGCGGACGAACGGCCATTCGTGCCTCTTGCATAATATGGCTTAGATGTTCTCCCGCGAGCAAACGTCGCTGACGCGCTTTGGCCGCATGCGGCATCGGAATATGGGTTGCCGGTAAGATAAAAAGGCGAATTTTAGGGAAAAGACGTCGTTTAGCCGGTAAACGACTAAATAGGGTATATTCAGCCCCTTCAATACGCACCGGGATGATCGTTGCCGCTGTTTTCGCCGCGATAAACCCAGCCCCGCTGTAGATCTTCATTAAAGAGCCAGTTACCGTAATGCGCCCTTCTGGAAAAATAACGACGGGGCGACCAGCATTAACTTCTTTAATTAGCCGCTTCATGGTCATCGGCTTGGCAGGATCTAACGCCACCACCTCCGCCCAACGCTTGACCAAACGTAACGACCAATGATGGGCATAAGTGGCGGTAACGGCAAATACAGGTTTGACCGGTAAAAATAGCGCGAGAAGGATACCATCGATAAACGAAACGTGGTTTGGCGTAATAATCACTTTTTGGGAGGAAAAGCTGGAAGTCTCTCCTTGCACGTCAACTCGCCATAGAACTTGGCACACCCAGCGCAGAAATTTCAGTAACATGTTTTCCCTGTTAAAATCAAAGGTATCAAAGCTCGATACCCTTGATTAAACACGTTTAGACGCCTTCTGACAAATACTGTCATTAAAATTAGGTTAAATCGCACACAGAGTGATGCGTATTACTATTGATTGGGGGCATGCCATCCCCCGCCGAGTGCCGCAATTAACGCTACACTGTTGACCCATTGTTGGCTCTGTAATTGTAACAACGACTGCTGTTCACTTAGGCTACTGTTCTCGGTGGTCGCCACATCGAGATAATCGATCATTCCAGCATCATATTGGTTACGGGTGACTTGCGCTGAAACCATTGCCGCTTGAGCTGAGGCTTGTTGTGCGGCAATCTCATCGCCTAACGTGTTTAACTCCACTAAGCTGTCTTCAACATCTTGCATCGCGGTTAACACCGTTTGTCGGTAATTGGCGACTTTAGCGTCATAGGCGGCGCGCGCTTGAGCGACCGAGGCACGAGTCGCACCAAAATCTAATACCGTTCCACTTAATTCTGGGCCTAACGACCAGACACGCGACGGTAGAGAAAAGAGGTTATGTAAGGCACTCGCACTGGTTCCCCCTGATGCACTGAGTGTCAGATCGGGGAAGTAGCCTGCAATCGCAACCCCCACCGCTTCGTTTGCCGCCGCCATTGAGCGTTCTGCCACAGCAATATCTGGACGACGTTGTAATAACAGTGACGGGACCATCACTGGAATAGTCGGTAATTTCGCGGTTAACGGTGCAGCAGGTAACGAAAATTCAGCCGGTGTTTTTCCAATTAATAAGGCAATCGCATGCTCAAGTTGTGCCCGTTGCCAAGTAAGACCTAAAAGTGTTGAGCGAGTCCCCTGAAGCTGCATTTGTGCCTGCGCGACAGCGGCGCGATTTTCGTTGCCAGCTTGATATTTATTATTAACCACGCGCAAATAGCCTTGATAAGCCGCGATACTCTTTTGATATAGCGCGATACGCTGGTCCATGATTCGCAGTTGGAAATAGTTTTGTGCTAGTTGCGATTGGGCACTTAGTGTGGCATTTGCTAAATCCGCTTGGCTTGACTCCGCCGAGGCACGTTCTTCAGCAGCTTGGCGGCGTAGTTTCCCCCATAAATCTAGCTCCCAACTGGCCGTCAGTTTTGCAGAGTGACTATTACTGGTACTGCGTTGGCCATTGCTATGGGTACCATTACGCGCCGACTGAATATCCGCGTCGACAGTCGGATAAAAATTTGCCGTTGCCTGATCCGTCAGTGCCAAAGCTTGGCGATACTGGGCGGCATACATCGCAATATTTTGGTTAGAGATCGCGACCTGTGACAGTAACTGATTTAACACCGGATCTTGATAAACTTGCCACCACGCCCCCTTCTGCTCGGCATCCTGTGGCTGTGCTTGTTGCCAACCTTTCGCTTCTTTAAACGCCAAAGGCAGTGTCTCTTTGGGACGATGATAATCTGGGCCTACCATACAACCGGTCAATACCATCATCAGGCTAAGGGTGGAGATTTTTAACGATAATTTCATCACTGATTTCCTGAATAACGAAAACGGTGCCAACGTTGTCGAGTTGCTTGGCTTAATCGGTCTAACCACAAATAGACGACCGGCGTGGTAAATAAAGTTAACAGCTGGCTCAGTGCAAGGCCACCGGCAATAGCAATACCTAGTGGGCTTCGTAAATCTGCATCACCACCACTGCCTAAAGCCATCGGTAACGCGCCAAAAAAGGCGGCTAATGTCGTCATCATTATTGGTCGAAAACGTTTTAGGCAGGCTTCAGTAATCGCTTGCTGAGAGGTCATCCCCCGCCGTTCCGCTTCCAAGGCAAAATCGATCAGCATAATGGCATTTTTTTTCACAATACCGATTAACAGAATAATGCCGATGAAGGCGATTACCGTTAACTGGGTATTGGTCAATATCAACAGTAACAGTGCCCCCACTCCCGCAGAAGGTAACGTTGAGAGAATAGTTAATGGATGAATATAGCTCTCATACAACATCCCCAATACGATATATACCGCCGCTAAAGCGGCCAAAATAAGCCACGGCAGGGTGTCGGTGAGTTGGCTAAAGGCTTTAGCCGTGCCTTGGAAACTGGCCGCAATAGTGTCTGGAACCCCGATTTGTGCCATCGTCTGTTTAATAATGGCTTGAGCCTGTTCCAGTGACACGCCATCGGCGAGGTTAAAAGCAATAGTCGTGGTGGCCGACTGGCCTTGGTGAGCCACAGAGAGCGGAGCATTAGCGCCGCTAAAGTGGGCAATCGCTGAGAGCGGGATACGATCACCAGCGCTATTAAGCACATAGATCTTGTTGAGTTCATCGGGCTGTGCCGTATCGTTGCTTTGTAACATCATCACCACTTTATATTGGTTTAATGTTTTATAAATCGTCGCAATTTGCCGCTGACTAAACGCGTTATTAAGCATTGTGTCGAGCATTTTGACATTAACCCCCAAACGCATCGCAGCATCACGATCGATGGTGACCATCACTTCTTGTCCACCGGTTTGTGAATCTGAATCGACACTGGTTAATTCAGGGAGTGCGCTCAATGCCTGTTGTACTTTTGGCGTCCATTCTCGTAACAACTTAAGATCGTCGGCTTGCAGACTGTATTGATAAGAGGCATTTGCGCTACGTCCACCGACTCGCAAGTCTTGTGCCGCCATTAAGAACATTTCAGCACCGGCGACCTTATTTCCCTTCATACTTAAACGGTTCGCGATTTCCGTGGCCGTAGCTTTACGCTGGTCTAACGGCTTTAATTTAACGAAAAAGGAAGCGGTGCTGCGAGATCCAAACATACCGCCGCCGCTTGAGGACATCACAGAATCAACATCAGGATCGGCGAGAATTAATTGCGTGAACTGCGCAACTTTCGGCTTCATTGCTTGGAAAGAGGTGCTTTGATCAGCCCGTACCATGCCCATTAGCATGCCGGTATCTTGATCGGGGAAAAAGCCTTTTTGTACCACGCTAAACAGGTAAAAATTGAGCAGTATGGTCGCGAGCAGCGTAGCCATCGTGATTTTTTGGTGGGCCAATACCCATTTTAGCCCACGATGATAAAGGGCGAGTAATGCGGCCAGTTGACGTTCAATCCATTGAAATAAAGGATGCGGCCGTTCTGTAACAGGCGGACGACGCTTAAGTAAACGGGCGCAAAGCATCGGGGTAAGGCTGAGTGAGACCAACATTGAAATCACTAAAGAGATCGATAATGTTACCGCGAACTCTCTAAACAAACGCCCGACAATGCTCCCCATCAAAAGGATAGGAATAAACACGGCGATCAGTGATGCTGTCATCGATAGGACGGTAAAACTGACCTCTTTCGCCCCGCGTATCGCAGCGCGCAATGGGCTGAGTCCCTCTTCGATATGGCGAATAATATTCTCTAAGACCACTATCGCATCATCGACCACAAAGCCGGTGGCAACAATAAGCGCCATCAGAGAAAGATTATCAAGGCTATAGCCCAGCAAATACATGAAGATACAAGTACCGATCAAGGATACGGGTAAGGCTAAGGCCGGTATAAGTACTGACCGCCAGTCACGTAGGAAGATAAAGACGACCGCGACGACCAGCATCATCGCCACCAGCAGTGTCTCTTCCGTTTCGTATAACGAGGACCGAACATTGGGGGAGCGGTCTAATACCAGTTGTAAAGCGGTGTCAGCCGGGAGCTCTTCACTCAGTTGCGGGAGTTTCGCTTTGATCTCATCAATGGTATCCAACATGTTGGCACCCGCTTGACGCGTTACCCCGATCATTACCGCCGGGTAACCATTCAAGGCCCCAGAGACATACTTGTCCTGCACCCCATCGTACACGGTAGCCACATCTTTTAAGCGTAAGGCCTTACCGTCTTGGTAGCGTATAATCAGGTCTTGATAAAGCGCCGCCTTATCCAATTGGCCATTACTGTTAACCGCCCAAGACAGATGATCGCCCTGTAAAATGCCCTTAGGTAAATTAGAGGTGCTATTAACCACCGCTTCTCGTACTTCATCCAGTGACACACCATATTGGGTCAGTTTATTGGGTTGAAGGTCGATACGCACCGCTGGCAAGGCACTGCCCATTAGCGAGACTTCCCCAACGCCACTGACCTGTGCAATCACCTGCTCGATTTTACTTTCGGCGATATCGTAAAGCTGCCCCGCCGTGCGTGTTTTTGAGGTCAATGCCAGTAATACGATTGGCGCATCCGAAGGGTTAGCTTTACGGTAAGTTGGCAGTGACGGCATGCTACTCGGCAGCAAGCTGCGTGAGGCATTGATCGCCGCTTGTACATCCCGCGCGGCACCGTTAATATCACGATCCAAATCAAATTGCAGCACGATGCGCGTTGAGCTTTGCGAACTGCTTGAGGTCATTTCCGTGACTCCGGCAATTTGTCCCAGCGCACGCTCAAGCGGTGTAGCGACTGTCGCGGCCATCGTTTCAGGACTGGCACCGGGTAAACTTGCCGAGACCATAATCGTCGGAAAATCAATTTGCGGCAAAGGGGCGACCGGCAGTAGCCGATACCCCAAAAGCCCAAGCAGCACTAAGGCTGCCGTTAATAATAAGGTCGCAACCGGGCGGAAAATAAAAAGGCGCGTCATAGTGATTGTCTATCCCTACGCGCTTGTTGTTTGCGGGCAACAAAACGACGTCCACGCTCTGACCAGTGATCAAACCAAAGATAGATAACCGGCGTTGAGAACAGCGTTAGGATTTGGCTCACAATCAAGCCACCAACGATCACTAACCCCAAAGGTTGACGGAGCTCGGCTCCCGATCCACTGGCTAACATTAGTGGTAGCGCACCTAACAGTGCCGCCATGGTTGTCATTAAGATAGGGCGGAAACGCAAAAGACAGGCTTGGTGAATGGCCTCTCTCGGCGACAAACCTTGCTCATGCTCCGCTTGCAATGCAAAATCGATCATCATAATTGCATTTTTCTTAACGATACCGATAAGTAAGATCACCCCTATCAAAGCAATTAAACTAAATTCGCTCCCACTGAGTAACAGAGCTAACAGGGCACCAATCGCCGCTGAGGGTAGCGTCGAGAGAATCGTCACCGGATGGATAAAACTCTCATACAATATGCCTAACACTAAATACATGGTCAGTAGCGCTGCCAAAATCAACCATAGCGTATTGCTGGTCGCGCTCTGGAAGGACGATGCTTCGCCTTGGTATTGCAAAGTAATACTTTCGGGTAAGGCGAGCTGCTGGCTGACTTCGCTTATCGCTTCCTGTCCTTGTTCAATCGAGTAGCCCTCTGCCAAATTGAACGACACCATCACCGCCGGATATTGGTTCAAACGCATATTCATCAAAGAACCTAAGCGTTGATGGACCGTAGCGATGGCGGTCAGTTTGACCATACCGCTTTTCGTCGTATCGCTGGTTGTCGAACTGGTAAGCGTTGATGTTGTACTACTTGAGGTGGAACTGTTACTGGTCACAGAAGATTTGAGCCAAATATCCTCCAACGAGGCCGGAGTCTGTTGATACTGAGGAGCCACTTCCAACACGACGCGATATTGGTTTGATTGCGTAAAAATGGTGGAAATTAAGCGCTGACCAAATGCGTTATACAGTGCCGTATCCACATCCGAAGCCGTGATGCCAAGACGTGAAGCCTTATCTCTATCAAGATCAAGATACGCAATCCGCCCTTGGTCCTGTAAGTTACTGACAACATCACTAAATTCTGGTCGTTTAGCCAGAGCTGCGACCAGTCGCGGTGTCCACTTTACTAAATTTTCACTGCTTAAATCGGCCAAGGTAAACTGGTATTGATTCGGCGTAACTTGATCATTAACCGTTAAATCTTGCGCTGATTGCAAATAGAGCTGAATCCCCGGGACTTGTTGAGCGGCCTGCTTCAGTTCATTGATCACCGTATCGGCCCGCTCATGGCGGTCTGTAAACGGCTTCAAGGTAATTTGCAGATGCCCACTATTGAGGCTGGTATTTGTGCCATCAATACCGATAGTTGAAGTGAGGGCCTCAACATTTTTGTTCTGCAAGATTATTGTCGCCAGCTGTTTTTGCCGGTTAGCCATCTCTTGGAACGAGACATCTTGTGAAGCAATAGTGATGCCTTGGATCATACCGGTATCTTGCTGTGGAAAAAAACCTTTGGGAACAACCAGATAGAGTAAGGCTGTAATCACAAACGTACCAAGTGCCACCAGCAACGTGAGTTTCTGATGGTTTAGCACCTTACTGAGTAACCTGTCATAGCCTTGTACTATTTTCTCAAACCAAATTTCGCCCTGCTGGGCGAAGCGCGATTGCTGATCAGGCGGGGTATGTTTGAGCAAATAGGCGCAGAGCATCGGTGTTAAAGTCAGGGAGACGATCATCGATACCAAAATAGAGACCGCCAATGTAATGGCAAACTCACGGAATAAGCGCCCCACTACATCGCCCATAAATAGAAGTGGGATCAGTACCGCAATTAATGAAAACGTAAGAGAAATAATAGTAAAACCGATCTGTTGCGAGCCTCTTAAAGCCGCCTCCATCGGTGACTCTCCCTCTTCGAGACGCCGCGAAATATTTTCCACCACAACAATCGCATCATCAATCACAAAGCCAGTGGCGATAGTTAATGCCATTAATGAAAGGTTGTTTAAGCTAAATCCCAGCAGGTACATGACACCAAAGGTACCAATTAATGACAAAGGCACGGCCACACTGGGAATTAAGGTCGCGGCAATATTGCGTAAAAAGAGGAAGGTGACCATCACCACCAGCGCAATTGAGAGCACCATTTCAAACTGCACATCACTGATTGAAGCACGAATCGTTTGCGTTCGGTCAGCCACAATACTGAGTTTTACCCCATCGGGCAGTGTTTGCTGGAGTTGTGGTAATTGTGCCTTAATATCATCAACCACTTGAATAACGTTAGCCCCCGGCTGACGCTGTACATTCATAATGATTGCCGGCTGATTATCGGCCCACGCGGATTGAAAGGTATTTTCAGAGCCTTGAGTAATGGTGGCTATATCTTTTAGGCGCAGGGCGGCACCATTTTGCCATGTGATAATCAGGTTGCCATACTCATCAGGCGTTCGCAGTTGGTCATTCGCATCAATCGTGACTGAGTGGTATTTACCGTCAAAGCCCCCCTTTGAGCCATTGACATTGCTATTACCGACTACCGTATTAATCTCTTCTAAGGTCAGATTATGTGCAGCCAGCGCAGTCGGATTAAGCTGAATACGAATCGCCGGTTTATGCCCGCCCTCCAAGCTGACCAATCCCACCCCAGAAATCTGCGACAACTTCAGTGCGACACGGGTATTAAGGAGATCTTGCACCCGCGTCAACGGCAGATTGTCGGCCGTTGCAGCGAGCGTCACCACCGGTGTATCAGCGGGATTGACCTTTTTATAGGTAGGCGGATTAGGTAAACCGCTTGGCAATAGACTATTGGCGGAGTTGATCGCGGCTTGCACCTCTTGCTCCGCGACATCCAAGGAGGTTGTCAGCCCAAATCGCAAAGTGATCAACGACGATCCGGACGAGGAACTGGACGTCATCGCACTTAAGCCACTCATCTCACCGAGATTACGCTCTAAGGGTGCGGTCACCGCCGTGGACATCACATCCGGGCTTGCGCCGGGATAGAGGGTGGTAACCTGAATGGTTGGGTAGTCAACCTGGGGTAACGCGGAGACCGCGAGAAATCGGTACGCAAAGATACCGGATAGTAAGACGGCAACCATTAATAAAACCGTTGCCACCGGTCGTTGTATAAAGAGACGAGAAGGATTCATTACTCAGCCTTGCTCTGTGCTGACTCAGAGGATGTTGTCGAGGGCGTCTCATCCGCGACTGTCACTTTACTGCCGGTGACCAGCCGGTCGATACCATCGGAAACGACTCTGTCGCCCGGTTTCACCCCGGAGAAAACGACTTGCTGGTCCTCACCAAATAACGGTCCGGTTTTCACAGCTTGGCGTATAACGGTATTATCGGGTTGGATAATAAAAACAAAGCTCCCATCACTGCTCAACTGAATCGCTTGCGTGGACACCACTGTCGCCTGTTTCAAACGATCAATTTGTAGCCGTAAATTGACAAACTGATTAGCAAATAGCGATTCCTTTTCATTCGCAAACATCGCTTTTAACGCAATACTGCCGGTGGTGGTATCAATGGTGTTACTGATAAAACGGACCTCACCTTCTGCCAGTACCGTGGTGCCGTCTTGGTCAAAGGCTGTCGCAGGTAATGCTTGCCCTTGGTGTAATTTGGTCGACAATTCGCCCACATAACGTTGGGGAACACTGAATGTCACGGCGGCCGGTTGCATCTGCGTAATCGTCACAATGCCCGTGCTATCCCCACTCTGCACCAAGTTTCCGGCATCGACCAGACGTAGACCGACACGCCCTGAAACTGGTGCCGTGATACGCGCATAACTGATACTCACTTTGGCATTATTAATCTGTGCGAGATCTTGTTGAACCGACCCCCGATACTGCCCCACTGTGGCAATTTGGCTCTCTAAATCTTGTTTTGAAAGGGAGTCTTGTGCGTAAAGTTTACGATAGCGCGCCAAGGTCAGCTCAGCATTGTTAAGCAATGCCTGGTTTTCAGCTAATGCCCCTTGATACTGTGCGAGGGTCGCTTGGTAATCACGATCATCAATTTGTGCCAGCAATTGCCCTGCTGTCACTTTTTGCCCTTCCGTAAAAAACACCTTATCTAATTGACCGGTGATACGGCTAGTCACCGTAACACTGGCATTTGGAATAACGGTACCCGGTGCCGAAACATAGACGGGAACATCTGCTTGTTGAGCACGGACTGCATGCACAATGTTCGCCCCCCCCATTCCCGGACGCATACCATGCCGCCCCATAGGAGGGCCCCCGGATGAGGAGGAGGAATGCGTGGCGTACAGACGCCAGATAATTACCGCAAGGACAACAAGGCTAAGTAAAATAGCCAGTTTTTTAAGCCAAGTACGACGCACCGGTCGCTGAGAAGTATTGGTCATGGTTCTTCTTCGTTATCAGGAGACACAAACAACCTTCTGCCGCGCAGGTGCTAACAGTGAGGTCACAATAAATTGCCTTCATTATTAGCAAGCTGGCAGGGAGTTGCCAGTATAAATTGGTAAGGAAGACGTTAAATTATTTCTGGCAGCGTAAATATTGCTGTATTAGCAGGATAGGACGACTTTATTGCCGTCCTATAAATGGTTTCACAGACTTAGGGCTGAGTGGGTGATGTCGGAGTGGCTTGGGGATCTTGTGGTGTATAAATCGCATCCGGTGCAATGTTCATATGCTTAAGTACCGGGCCGATGATATTACCAAATACCGGTGCGGCCACACTGCCCCCGAAGTGGTCACCTGCGGTAGGGTGGTTGATCATAATCACCAATGCCACCACCGGATGACTCGCGGGAGCAACCCCGGCGGTGTAGTTAATATAACCACCATCATATTTACCATTACTGCCCATTTTCTCAGCCGTACCGGTTTTAATCGCTAAACGATAACCGGGTACCGCAGCCCGAACCCCTGAACCACCGGGGAGTGCATCACTTTCCATCATATGAACCACACTACGTACCACATCTTCATCGGCCACCCGTGTACCGATAACCGGGGGGGTTACTTTTGTGATAGAGAGCGGACGATAGAGACCAAAAGAGCCTAAGGTGGCATATTCTCGGGCAATTTGTAACGGGGTAACCCGTAGACCGTAACCAAAGGAGAACGTGGCACGTTCAATATCGGCCCAACGCTGACGGTGTAGCGGAAAATAGCCGACACTCTCCCCGGTCAGCCCTAATCCGGTAGAACGGCCTAAACCAAAGGAGCGGTAAGTGTTGACCAGCACGTCAGCCGGCATCGCCAGTGCGATATGCGAGACGCCAATATCACTCGATTTTTGTAAAATACCGGTCATGGTCAAACGGGGCCAATGTCCAACATCACGAATTAAATGGCCGTTGACCATATAAGGGGTCGTATCAATAACCGAGTCAGGACGCACGAGGTGACGTTGCAATCCCTCCATCACGACCAAGGGTTTCACGGTTGATCCCGGTTCAAAACTGTCGTTAATCGCCACGTTACGCATTTGTGTCGCGTTCGCGTCTTCATAGTTATTTGGGTTGTAGGACGGATAAGACGCCATTCCTAGCACTTCACCGGTATCGACGCGAACCATAACCGCAGCACCTGAATCGGCTTTATTCAATAAGACACCGTCGCGCAGTTTGGTGTACATCGTATATTGAATAAACTTATCGATACTTAACTGTACCGTAGGTGGCTGTGTCGGCGGCTGGTAGCTCAGCATCGAAATAATATTGCCGTGGCGGTCTTGACGGTAGCGCTCTTTTCCCGGCACCCCTTGCAGTAAGGTGTCGAAGCTATGCTCCAATCCATTTAGCCCTTTATTATCGGCACCGACAATCCCAATTAAAGGCGCCGCCGCTTCAGCCATAGGATAAAAACGACTATCGTCATAGACCGAGGTTAAGCCGGGTAAGTGTAGGCTATTAATATCTTTAGCAATACCCAGTTCAACTTTGCGATCTAAGTATAAGAAACGCTTTTTTGCGTTAGCTGTTAGCAGATTCGCCAACTGTTCTGGCCGCATCCCTAAGGCATTGGCCAAATACGCCCACTTTGGACTGTAAAAATCTGGGTTAGATTCTAGGATTTTCATCGGATCGGCGATGATATCGCGTGACGGCACACTTAAAGCAACGGTTTCGCCGTTACGATCAAGCAATGTTCCGCGATTAGTGGGTAATGTCACGGTACGCAAAGAGCGCTGATCGGCCTCGTGCTCAAGCATCGGTTGATCAACCAGTTGTAAATCACCCACTCGTACCAATAACAACGTCAAGCAGCCCATAACCCCGAGGCAAATAAGACGAAATCGAAATGAGTTAAACGGCGATTTGATTTGGTCTTTTCCTAAGATTTTTTTTATCCGGGGCATAGCGATCCGATAAGTTAAAAATAATGATGAATTTAGCGGTAGTTTACATGAAAAAGCCACTGAAGGTGCCGAAAACTGTGTTTCAGTTCGTAATTCGCTGAGGAAAAAGGCGTTAATGTATTTATAAATAGGATAATGGCTAAAAATGGCAAAAAAAAACCTGCGCATTGGCGCAGGCTGGTGTAATCCATGGAAAGATGTTCACCGATTAATACCTCTGGGAGTGTTACTTTACTGAAAGATAGAGAAAAACAGCCACTACTAAAACGCAACAGAATCACGCAAAATGTAACGAACAATAATTAACGTAATGTTTTTGTACTTCTAGCTGTCACTTTAGGTAAAAACTGAGATCTAGGCGGCATTTATCGGGCTTGCGCTGACCGGCGATTGACGTAACATAATCGCAGTGTAAACGTTTACCCTGGAAGGTATTATTATGGCTACTATCAAGGACGTCGCCCGATTAGCGGGAGTTTCTGTGGCGACCGTCTCACGGGTTCTCAATCACTCACCAAAAGCTAGTGCCCACTCCATCACCGTAGTGAATGCGGCAATGGCTCAACTTAACTATATTCCCAATGCTAATGCCCGTGCGCTCGCTCAACAATCCACTGCAACCTTAGGGCTGCTCGTTAACGATGTATCCGATCCCTTTTTCGGCGCGATGGTCAAAGCTGTCGACCAAGTGGCCATTCAAACGGGTAATTTTCTGTTAATTGGCAATGGTTACCATCGCGCAGCGCAGGAAAAATTAGCTATTGAGCAGCTTATTCGCCATCAATGCCAAAGTCTGGTGATCCACGCAAAAATGATCAGTGATGACGATCTGAGAACCATGATGGAACAAGTCCCAGGAATGGTACTTAATAATCGTCTTTTGAGCGGATTTGAGTCTCGGTGTATCGCCCTCGATAATCGTTATGGTAGCTGGCTTGCTACCCGTCATCTTATCGCTCAGGGCCATCAGCATATCGCTTACGTCTGTTCAAGCCACTCCATTTCCGATGCGAAAGAGCGTCTGGGTGGTTATCAGGATGCCCTACGCGACCACGGTCTAATGCCTCATGACGAATGTATTGCTTATGGGGAACCCGATGAAAATGGCGGCGAGCAAGCAACAATCTCTCTGTTGGCCCAAGGTAAACATTTTACTGCCATCGCCTGTTATAACGACTCAATGGCGGCCGGTGTCTTGGCAGCCTTGACGGATAATAACTTAAAAGTGCCAGAACAGGTTTCGGTGATTGGTTTTGATGATGTGCATGTTTCGCGTTATGTCCGCCCTCGTCTTACGACCGTTCGCTATCCAGTCGTAGCAATGGCGCAACAGGCTGCACGTCTGGCTCTCGCATTGGGGCATGGACTCCCACTCCCGCCGGTAACCCACCTATTTCAGCCCACGTTGGTCATTCGACATTCAGTCGCTCGGCTAGAAGAGCTCTAGCCGAGCACTATCAGATTAAAGCGTTAAGGTGCGAGCGCTTTCCAACGCTAAAAGTTCAGCGACGGTTTGTCGACGGCGAATCTCTGTGAGGTGACCGTTATCAATCAGCACCTCTGGAATTAAGGGGCGGCTGTTGTAATTAGATGACATCGACGCCCCATAAGCCCCCGTATCATGAAAGACCAGATAGTCTCCAACATAAGCCAGGGGAAGTGTACGGGGCTCAACCTCTCCACCGGCTAATTGAGTAAAGACATCTCCCGATTCACACAGTGGACCGGCTACCAACGTTGCTTGGACAGGACGAGATGTCGTGTCGCTACTATCGGCTGCCATCACAGAGATATGATGATAACTGCCGTACATCGCAGGACGCATTAAGTCACTAAAACCGGCATCAACCAAGGTGAAGTGGCGGCTTCCCATCCACTTAGTTCCGCGTACTTGGCTGACTAATACCCCTGATTGCGCAACTAAAAAGCGCCCTGGTTCAATTTCTAGGGTGATAGCATGGCCAAGGTGCTCGGCAATGCGGTGTCGAGCATGGTCCCATAATGAAAAGTAGTGAGCCGGATCAATTTCTTGGTCGTCAAAGGTATAAGGGGTTGATAGTCCACCGCCAGCAGATATCGCCCGCAAGTCACAGCCGCTACTCAGTACTTGTTCAACCATTGCATCACACACCTGTTGTAAGTGTTGATAGTCGACTCCTGAACCAATGTGCATATGCAGCCCTTCCAACTGCAAGCCAGCAGAGTGGATCACTGCTAGTGCATCCGGTAACTGTTCATACCAAATACCGTGCTTACTATTTTCCCCTCCAGTATTTGTTTTTTGGCTATGACCATGACCGAAACCGGGATTAATCCGTAACCAAACGCGATGTCCGGGAGAAACCTCAGCAAGTTGCTTAAGCATATCGATGGAACCGGTATTCACTGCAACGTTAAGTTCTCTGACACGCGCCAGGCCTTCCGTATCTAGCAGGTCAGCAGTAAACACAATATCATCACTTTCAGGACTAAAACCGGCCTGTAAGGCACGTTCAAGTTCCCCCACTGAGACAGAGTCCACCTTCACCCCTTCTTCACGCATTAGCCGCAGGATATGGGTATTCGAGCAGGATTTTTGTGCGAAACGGATCACATCAAATTGGCGTAACTTAGCAACTTGTTGACGAATAATCTGTGCATCATATGCCCAAAACGGGCCTTGATAATGCTTAGCAAGTGCTAATAATTGCGTTTGATGAAGTGCGGTGGTCGGGTCAGTAATCAGGGTAGGCATTCTATTCTCCTTGTGCAAGAGCTCCAGTAAGCCATAAATTTTATATATTGAAAAATATCATTTGTACGATACCCTATTCATTTCTGATATACCTAATACGAGTCGATTAATGACCCCATTAAGCTGGCGGCAAATTGAAATTTTCCATGCGGTAATGACCCAAGGCACCTTAACCAGTGCCGCCACACTCTTGCGTACCTCACAACCGACCCTGAGTCGAGAGCTGGCTCGCTTGGAACAGCAACTGGCGGTGCCCTTATTTCGTCGCAGTCAAGGTCGTCTACACCCGACGCAACAAGGGTTTCGATTATTTGAAGAGGTGCAACGCAGCTGGTACGGGCGACAACGTATTCAAGAGACCGCCGCCGGCTTAGCGCAATTAGAACATGCAGAGATCGCGATTACCTGCCTGCCGGTATTTTCACAATCGTTACTGCCCAATGCTTGTGCGGCCTACTTACGTGATTATCCCGCGGCGAATATGACAATTACCCCTCAAGAGTCGCCGCTACTGGAAGAGTGGCTGACCGCGCAGCGTTTTGATTTAGGCATTACCGAAACACAATCTATTCCCGAGGGTTGCGATGTAGAGAATCTATTAACGGTCGATGAAGTCTGTATTTTACCCAAGCATCATCCACTGACTGCACGCTCCCTTCTCACCCCCGAAGATTTTCGCGATCTTCCGTTTATTAGCCTCTCACGTACCGATAGTTATCGGCAGTTACTCGACCAGCTTTTTCTCACGCAAGGTATTCCTCGGCGGCTCGCCTTAGAGACGCACAGTGCGGCATCGGTCTGTGCGATGGTCGGTCTGGGCTGCGGGGTGTCTATTATCAATCCACTCACGGCTATCGATTACCTGCCACATAATGTCGTGATGCGCCGCTTAAGTTATTCCGTGCCTTTTACCGTCAATCTTGTCACGCCACGTCACCGGCCAGACTCCGCCGCACGTTCAACCTTCAGCCATTACTTGACCCTCGCCAGCAAGAGAGTGTTGCAGCAGATTGAGCAAGCATTAGATTAATAATGAGGGAGACGATACAAAGTGACTTGCAGAAAAATCGCCAATCCTTTATTGTTATAATATAACATAACAATTAGGAGCGATAATGAAACCCGCTATCCATCCCGATTATCGTCAAGTGGTCTTCCACGATCTCGGCGCCGATCACTATTTTGTGATTGGCTCGACGATTCGTACCGATCGTACTGTCGACTATCAAGGCCAGATTTACCCCTATGTAACCTTGGATATCTCCTCTCATTCTCATCCGTTTTACACCGGTAAACAGAAAGAGTTCGCTAAGGAAGGCAGTGCTGCGCGCTTTAAGCAACGTTTTGGCCGTTTTTTCGATCAGAGTAAGGATAAGTCATGAAAGTATTGAGCTCGTTAAAGTCTGCCAAGCAACGGCATCCTGATTGTAAAATAGTGCGCCGCCACGGACGGGTTTTTGTGATTTGTAAAAGTAATCCGCGCTTTAAAGCCGTACAGGGAACGAAGAAAAAACGTTAACGTTTTTATCGTAAAGACTAAAGCCAGAATTCTGGCTTTATTTTTATCCTTATCTATCCGTTCACCTGTACAGCGGGTAAAATACTCTCGGCCTGCGCCGCGGTCTGATCTTTATGACTTTGAGGATGGATCTTCTTTTTGTTTCATCTTGGATAGAAGCCAAATACCTGCACCTGTAGGAATACCCACCACGATACCTCTTTTAATTGAAAAAAGAACATCCTCATGCCAGCCAATAATGAAAGAGCCATTTTTAAAATAAACCAAAATTGCAGCACATAGGCAACCTGACAAAAAAGCAAGAGTCATGGTAACGATAAAAACGATCAGTCAAATAAAAAGAGATTTTAAGCTATAAGTATTAGGTGCCATTTGCTATCTCACTCACCTTTTAGTTTGTCTTCAACTTGACTTCCTGTAGCTTCGCTAATTACAGCACCGCCTATAGCCCCAGCAATACCAGCGGTTTTATCTGAGACAATCGGGAAATATTTATTCCCAGTTTCAACAGCTTTACCTCCACCAGCACCAATCCCAGTACAATCACCGCACCTGCAACAATCGGAAGTGTATCCTGCCCCTGCAACTTAGCCCCCGCATAGGATCCGCCAATACTTGCTGCTTCAGTGAACCAGAACCCTTTACCCTGCGTGAGTCCGCTGATACCTATCGCGATAAGTACATCCGTGGCATTGAACGGTGCGCCACTGTTCAACTGATTAAAAATATTTGCCGAGCCGCCGATTACACTGGCTCCAATCACACTTCCTGCTGTCGCTGTCGCCGGCAACAGAACTGGTGCAACAACTGTTGACATTCCTGCGCCCCAAGCCGTAATTAACCCTGTAGCCGCATTCTGTCCGGGTGCTAATTCCCCGGTCACAAGTTTGTCAGAAGCATATTTAATTTGCTCTGGTGTTACCGGATTAAGTACTTTGCCATTTTCATCAGTAAGATTAGTATTATTTATCAGCGATCCCTGAGCTTGAACACTATTCAGGAAGCCGATACCGAATCCTTCGATGCCACTCAGCCAATTATTCTCAACAATATGTTCGTGATCACATTAAGCATCAGTCTTTACCATCGATTATCCTTAAAGGCCACTGGATGCAGGCGCTGGAATTTGAGACGGACAGGAAGGTTGAAGTCAGTGATCAGCAGGGAGAACTGATTATACGGCTGGCTGAGGAGTGATTAGTCAGTAAAACGATCCCGGCTTGATGGCCGGGATCGTTAAAAGCTAATATTCTCAACAACAGCTCGCTCCGACATTCACTCAACCAGATTACACCATTTTCTCATATGCTCACCGTCCGTTAGAATCAGTTTTTCTACTACATTTACCGAAGTAACTAATTTTTTCCTCTACACGGTTTTCAAGCTCCAATATTATAAAGTTTATCCCGAGCTACCGGCGCTGGGTTTTAATCATTTTTATTATCCAGTCCTACATATAAAAATTGGCTGTTGATACTCATCAATAGATTGTAGGTCAATATATGGTACCTCCTCTTCCCTTAGAGTATGAAGTTTGATTACTGCATCTATTTCACCCTCAAAATTGTCGAAAGATGTGACTATTTCAAAAGATTTGGAGGGTAAAGTTTTGTGTAACTTTTCAGCTATCATTTCTGAGACATTAACGGCTACAGATACAATATCGCCCTCAATATAATCACTAACTCTTAACTCATTATAAAAGCACTCCTGCTCAGTTTTATCAAAAAAAATTTCATTATCATTACCAGTATCAATAGGTTGTTTTCCTTTAAAGAAAATACAGCCATCTGAGTGGATAATAAAACCATCATCAATCAATTTTGAAATTCCATTAGGAATTGATGGCAATTTAATTACCTTGCTTAGTATATTTCTTTCAAACTCTTTGTTAAAAAAAATCATTTCTCTCCCAAATATTGTTTCATACCTTTGTCTATAGCTTGCTTGAACTTAGGATCATCCAACAGTTTGTTGATCGAAGAAGGTGCAGGAACTTTATTCTTTGTTGAGTCAAAAATATAAAAATTATTATTCCTCGGATCATAATAATATTTGTTATTTTTATTATCTTGGTAATGTACTTGCCCTGGTCTTTGTCCAGGATTTGGGTTTTCCACGTCGATTCGTTCTTTTCCTACACCTTTCCATATAGTTTTACTTGGAACTTTAACACCATTTGATCCTAACATATGCCCATCGGACATATAAATAAAATCATCTTTACTTGGCCCATCCGGAAGCGGCGTTACTGTACTCGTTCCACCCGTATTTACTAAACCGTCACTATTACCTGTATGTGTTGGACCTAACTCTAATGGCTGTTTATTACCCGTATTAACTATCCCTTGCTGGTCGCTATGACCCGGATTAATCAACTTACCGTCTGTTAGTTCTCTATCCGGTTTCGGGAAGACAGTGATTAAGCCTTTTTGATCCTGCCCTATCATATAATTATAGGCAGCCCGTTGTTCCGGTGTTAATTGTTCTATCAGATCAGCCTTGCCGGACATGGCTACGCTAAAGATATAATCTCGTTCAGATGACGAGAGATTATCTAGCACAGTATTTGCAGCACCAATACCTAGCAGAGCACCCAGACCTTTCTCAACCAATGCATTCCGGCAGGTGGCTACCTCGACGCAGCCCTGAGCAGCCAGTTTTCCGCCCTGAATAACCAGACCTAATGAATTATTCTCAACAACAATTCGCTCCAACGTTCACTCGGGTAGCTGAAGGATAATTAATGAGTAAAAAAATCCCGCCGGATTAGGGCGGGATAGTTAGTTCTACTTTTTAAAAAAAAGTAACATAGCTTCATTTAAACTAAGTCTATTAGCCCCGCCTGCAAAATCAGGATCTTCGGACTGAACAGGATCATCCTCCCATTCACAAATCGAGCAGATCTCGTAATTACCTAATTCTCCGATTGTAGTATTACCACAACAGGGGCATGGATAAAGTTCATTTTCCGTCATTGTTTATTCCAGTACTCCATACCTTTTTCCGGCTTGAACATTGTTCTTGGAACACCGCTGGCATCTTTAGATGCAAACGTATTTGTGCCAGGATTGTAATACAAAGTGTCCCCGTTAGAGCGAGTTTTTATCAACGTACCAGCAGGCGGTTTAGTTACAAAAGAATGCGCTGCTTCTACATACTGCTTAGAGTTTTGATATTGGGGGAATTCATTTTTATGTTTGTCCCAGTGACCATAAGCATTTGAAACAGGTTCTTTTTTCTTGGTCTCTGTCCAAATCTGAACATCTTTAGCTTTCGCCGATATTTGCTGGCTACCTTCATTTATCAGCTTAGACGCTTCAGCCACATCCCCTTTCTTCAGCGCTGTTTCAGCAGCTTTAATCGCTTTCCCTGCCACATCGCCTGCGCCAGGGATTATACCGATCACAGCGGCAAGATAATCAATCGCTGATTGTGCTTCCGAAATACTCTTAATATCACCGTAAATAGGAATGAATGTACTGCCAAAGTCCACACTTGTTGAGGCCATTTCTTTAAGTGCTTCACATCGTTCCGTGTACGTCTTCACCGAACAGGCTTCAGCGCTCATTCCACCACAGTTTGCCTTTTTATATCGCTCGTTTTCGGCCTCAATGTACTCACCCGCCTTCTGCTCCACCGTCTTGCTTTCAGACTGCGCCTGCGTAATATCGCCTAACGAGTTATTCTCAGCAACAATCCCAGCCATAACGCTGGGATTGTTATTAATTATGGGTCGGATGGGCGAGATTTACGGGCTTTATGTTGATCTATCTTGGCAAAGACCCATGCTCTTAAGGCCGTTGCTGTTCCTGCTATAGTGCTGGTAATCAAAATATGTTTAATATCTGATTTTTCGAGATACACACTATGGTTAATGAGGTATTTTACAGTTATCAAAGCCAGAAAAAAAAATATTAAACAGCAAAAAACCATATATGCAATGCTCAAAAACAGTAACCCGATAGTAGGACTATTTTTTCTTTTCATTGATATCATCCTTTAAAGCGTTATTAATGAACTCTCCTCCAACCGAGCCGATAATATCGCCAATAGGAGCTGAGCTTGAGCCTAAAACAGGGTTAAATAAAGGCGGGACAACAAGACCAGCCGCAGTACCAAATGCCCAGCCAGCTCTTGTACCAATTAGAGCACCTCTATCAGGGCCATCAGTAAATAGCGTTCCACCTACCGCGATTCCTGCGTTCTGCCAGATACTACGACCCGGAGCCAACGCCCCGGTTACAGCAGCAGAAGTACTTCCCCAGTAATCCCAGGTCTTTTGCTGGTTTTCCGGCTGGCTTTGATTTTTTTCACTGTTTATATCAAACCACTGATAAGAACCATTAGCGATTTCCGCGATGACTGCTCCCCCCACAACTTTCCCTATCGAGGCCGCCGGGCCTAAGTAGATTGCGCCTCCTATCATTCAGCCATCTGTATAACCTTCCACAATGGCTTTCGTGATATTCGTTCCCTCGGGCAAATTCCCCTTCACATGCTGACTTAGCGCCGTATTGATTTCATCTGGGGTTGCGCCTTACTGAGCCATAGACATTGCTAATGAATAGGCTGACTGACCATAGTCCGCCATTCCCGATGGCAGACTCAGCCAATTATTCTCAGCAACAATCCCAGCCGCTAACAGCTGGGAGCAAAAGTTTACTCAGATGATGACTCTTTATTTTTCCTTTCTTGTAACCAGATTTTTATCCAGAGGCCAATACCTAAAATAAGACCGCCCACATATCCAGACGTAAAGAAAGATGTAAAAACCCTTTCCCAACTGAATGGAAAAAAACCCCTTTTTAAATAAATAATTAAGGATGCCAAAAGTTCAGATATTAAATTTGCAGTTAGAAATAAAACTAGGCAAGCAAATACCAGCTTTATCAAGATAAGAAGGTTATTTTTTAGCATTAGCTTTATCCTTTTCATCAAGAGTGTGTTTTACTGCATTTCCTGTTTTTTCGCTGATGTATCCACCAAGAATCGCACCTGTTGAATCAGTGACGGTATCTTTCCCAAATTTTGAAGCAGCTCCTTTGATTATTTCACCACCGATACCACCGGCAACAGTACCTACTCCAGCTCCAGCTATAGAATTAATCGGATTTTCTCCCTTAATTGCACTTCCAATCGCCGCACCACCCATATTGATACCGGCTGATGCACTAATGCCTTTTCCGGTTGTCGCCGCATGCGAGCCGGGCGGGCATGAAGCCGTTCAGCGGAGGCCGGAAAGTAAAAACCCCGGCGCAATGGCCGGGATATATTTTACAATAATCGGTATTCAATACCTATTTCTTGCTCATAATCTAATGGCAATTCAGTAAAGAAACTTATTTCATCGCCAATATTAGCAATAATTAAATCAATACCTCCATCAAACACCAACTTTATTCCCACTTGAGCATTTTCAAATAAGGAAAATATTGAAAATAATTTTAATAAATTCTTATCAAGATAAACTTTAAAAAATGGCTGGGATGACAGATCTATAATAACCTCCTTCCCATACTCTCCAAGATCATATGCTTGCAGAGGATTATTTGTCATCTCAAGACTTGAACCATCGCGCCCACATTTAAAAGTAAAATCATCATAAATCCCGGAAAAAATTAACTGTAATTGTTGGGGGTGCTCAAGTTCTGGTCTTTCATAGACATAGACTACCCCCTTTACAGTTAATAATTTCATTCCTGTAACCACATGCGCCCATTCTTTGTAAACACTCGAAAAATCAATCACTTTAGATCTCCTTTTAGTGCATTTTTTACAGATGTGTTATTAATTCCATCTTTTAGAACAGTCACAAAAGTTCCATCAGGTTTAGTGACAACAACATCATTACCTTTAATTCTGAAGAAAACATCTCCACGACTTGCTCCACCTACTGCACCTTGACCTGCAAATTTCCCGGCAATAACTTTATCCGGGTTTGAACCTATATTATTGATAATATCTAATACACGTTGCCTGTCAGCTGCATTTGAAGGATTCCCACCAAAATCCTCTACATGTTTTCCTAATTTTTTACCGATTTGCGCATTACTAACTGAAAATACTGCATTTGAACCAATACCTGAGCTGGGTCGAGAAATATTACCTGGCGCAGGTAAATGCCCTGCAATTTCATCACTGGCTTTGTTAATCAGCTTCGACGCCTCAGCTACATCACCTTTCTTCAGCGCCTTTTCCACATTCCTCAGGATGGCTGATGCGACACGTTCTCCCGGTATCAGAGTTGCCGCAGCGGTCAGGTAATCAAGCGCAGACTGCGCTTCAGCCAGAGTCTTTATCGTACCCACGACCGGTACAAAATCCAGACCCGCATCCGCAAAACCTTTTAGCAGTTCATCACGATGCGCTTCCATTTTCGTACCACAGGCTTCGGCACTGAGTCCGGCACAGTTTTGTGCTTTAAACTCGTCAGTGGTTTTTACCAGTGCATCCTGTGCTTTCTGGTACTTCTCTTCCTGTGACATTCCCGAGGCTTTATTCTCGGCAATATCACCTAACGAGTTATTCTCAACCGTCACCTTCCCTGCTTGCGCCCCTGATACCGCGCTCGCCGTATCGCCCCCCACCAATCCTCCCGCCAGACCCGCCGCAAGAGTTGCTAGCGCACTCACCGTCTGTTTCTCGTTTTCCGTTAGCTCCGCAACCCCTTTGCCATAGGCGTCAACCGCTATCAT
>NZ_JABBFO010000015.1 GCF_018494035.1 Rosenbergiella australiborealis | reverse complement strand
AAAATATCGCGATCGCGACCTTCGGCCGCTCAAAAAGAAGAACCCCTCCAGAAAGATGGGGTTCGTCAGCAATCTGACCCGCTAAAAGCGGGTAGAGAATGGGGTGATGGCACATCGATAAAATAGAAAAGACTATTACTTAGACATCACCCTTTAATAGTAGTCTATGATCAGAGGTAAGCAAGGTTTCAAGGAAAAACTTGATCCTATCACGACGAAATGTCGACGGTGTTAACTTATTATTTAGCTTAGTGAGAATAACCTATACTACTATGACCTCTCCCCGGAAGGATCGGACATTGTACCGTTTCATCCTATGCCTGAATCACAGCATAGATAGGTACTCCCCCATGATTTAAGGAGAACACTATGACAAAGATTGCGCTAGAAAGTTCTTTTTTTGAAGTGGATATCGTCGATATCGAAATCATTGAACTCTATTCCTATCGCCTTTATGACGAGCAGAATGAAGAAGCCCTTCAGGCACTGTCCGTGACTATCGTCAATAACCTATTGATGAAACTCCTTAACGCCACTGGGTAATTTTTCTCCAAAATAAGTCAGTTCGATTCAGCGTATCGACCGTTCGCCGCAGATTGCCTTATTGTGTTTAAGAGGCTCTCGCCCTACGCCCTGTATAAGGGTTAACCTCTACTCTATCTCCTGTACATCGACTCATTGTCAATCAACATAGTTTTCTTAACGTGACTTCGCTTCCTTACCTCGGCATGAACTAAGCATTCTAGTCAAAAGCGGCTACGCTTACAGAATGCGACACTTTTTGGGTATTAATAATGGAAGAGAGAAAAAACGAAAAACACTACGATCAACATCAGCAACATACCGACCATAATGACGATGAAAACGAGCTTCCTTCTCAAGCCATGGCCACCCATGAACTGATCCGTGAAGAGGGGGCGAAAGAACTCGAGCGTGATATCTGGGCACTTTTATGTTCAGCGATAGCAGCAGGACTGTCGATGAGTGCTTCATTTCTGGCAAAAGGCGTTTTTCATGCTGAAATCGGCCACCTTCCAGGAGGGATACTGATTGAGAGCATCGGCTATACCTTCGGTTTTATTATTGTCATTATGGCCCACCAGCAGCTCTTTACAGAAAATACCATTACCCCTGTCTTATCTGTTATGCAAAAGCCGACGGCTAACAATCTGATCCTGCTGATGAGATTATGGGCGGTCGTCTTATTGGGTAATCTAATCGGCACCGCGATTGCCGCCTGGGCATTTGGTTATATGCCGGTGTTTGATCCTGCCATTCAGCAAGCCTTTCACGATATTGGTATGAAAGTGATGGCCAATAGCCCTACGCAGATGTTTGCAAAAGCAGTTATCTCCGGGTGGATTGTCGCAACGATGGTGTGGATGCTACCTTCTGCAGGTAATACCAAAATTTTAGTGATCTTTGCCATGACTTGGCTTATCGCCGTCGCTGATACGACTCATATCGTGGTAGGCACCATTGAAATCCTTTACTTGGTATTCACTGGTGCCATTCCGTGGCAGGAGTTTATTTGGCCTTTTGCAATTCCTACTTTACTGGGGAATATCTGTGGGGGAACCTTTATCTTTGCCCTGCTCAGCCATGCACAAATTCGTATGGATATGCAAAAAGACTCATCGGTCACTGTCGAAAAATCCTCGTAACGCCGATGTCACTGCTCAGCCTCTACACTGGGCAGTGACATAAACACGGCCACTAACGTAATAACCCCGCCACAACGGGGAGTCAGTCACCGACTTCCTGCGACATTTATCTCTCTACAGTGACGCTTAACCGGCCATAAGTAGTGGGTACGTCGAGCTATCATGGGTTTATCAGCGGATATAACTGAAAATGATAAGAGCCAAGGGCCATGCTGAACAATCATTTAAGCGACTTTGCCCCATCGGGACCCCATAAATTAAAAGCGTTCAACATATAGACATACTAATCAGTGAATTAACGCTCCTACACCGACATATTCATCACTTCATTGTAAGCAGCAATCATCTTATTACGTACTTGCACACCGAGTTGTAGAGAGACTGTGGCTTTTTGTACTGACACCATTAGCTCATCGATTCCAGCCCCACTCTCCCCTAACTCAACACGTCGAATTTGTTGGTCAGCGTGCTCTTGGTAGTGATTAATTGAATCAAACATAGATGAAAAAACATCGGAAAAAGCGGGGCTGTTTGTCTCAAAAGGTTTCTCATGGGCTAGCATCGTTGTCGTCAGGGATGACGGAATGGGTGAGGTACTTATCATAGTGAGTCTCCTTTTCTACTCGTTTATGAGCATGACTGTAGCATGCTAATAAATGCTTAAATCTAAAAATTAGCCATGAAAACACGCCATCATTACGCTATTACTTCCTACGAGAACTCAAATAATAAGGGTGATTAATAGTCATTATTTATTTGTGTCGATGAGGAGAATCATGTGCTGTCACATCACGCCAAGTGTTGGGCTATGTTAGGAGTGTCTGCATGAGCACTGCCACCATGCCAATCACCTTACGGAGTAAGCTCCAACCCTTTCTTGCTCTATTACGCCAGCAACAAAAGGCGGTACTCATCGTATCGGCCGCGTTCTCGATTGCGGTGATCACCGCCCTCGCCCTCTGGGCACGCAGCCCAGACTATCGAACGCTTTATAGCTCTCTTTCAGAAGCCGAAGGGGGCAACATCATTAGCGTATTAGCTAAAATGAACGTGCCCTATCAGCTCGATAGCCATACCGGCGATATTCGTGTTCCGAGTCAACAAGTTCGTGAATTACGTTTACACCTCGCAAGCCAAGGTCTACCGAAAAGCAGCACTAGCGGGTTTGAGCTGTTGGATGATGAGAAGTTTGGGCTAAGCCAATTTAACGAGCAAATCAACTATCAGCGAGCATTATCCGGAGAGTTATCTCGCACCATTGAAACCTTAGATCCTGTCATCAGCGCCCGGGTACACCTAGCAATTCCCCGGCCGAGTGTCTTTGTTCGTGATAAATCCCGCCCCAGTGCAGCAGTGACCCTAAAGCTCCAGCCGGGGCGAGTGCTCGATGCCTCACAAATTAATGCGATTGTGCATCTTATTGCCAGTAGTGTGCCAGGTATGAGCACCGACCAGGTCACGGTCGTCAATCAAGCCGGAGAATTATTGTCTGGGGTTGGCTTGGCAGCCCAAACGCAGAGTACGACTCAGTTAAACTACACACAACGTGTCGAAAAGAGCATTCAACAGCGTATTGAACAACTACTGCGACCGATGCTCGGTCAGCATAATCTTCGTGCTCAAGTTACCGCAGAGATCAATTTCGATCGCCAAGAACAAACTGACGAACGCTATCAGCCAAATAACGATAGCAAACAACAATCAATTCGTTCCGCACAACGTAGCCAAAGTGAGCTCAATCAGCAGACAGCCCAAGGTGTTCCGGGTGCATTATCCAATCAACCCGCACCTGCTGCCCAAGCTGCCATCACCGATGAAAAAACAACTCACGCAAAATCTAAAGACGCGACAGCGACGGCGAAAGCATCGCCCTTACAAGTTAATAGTGAGAGTACCGTTAACTATGAACTCGATAAAACCGTTCGCCATACCCAGTTAAGCACAGGAGGAATCAAGCGTTTATCGGTAGCCGTCATCGTTAACTATCAAGAAAATGAACAAGGCAAAGAAGAGCCGCTTTCAACAGAGCAAATCGAACAAATTACCGGGCTTGTTAAGCAAGCGATGGGCTATTCAGCCGAACGTGGCGATAGCATCAATGTGGTTAATACCCGCTTTACGGCTAATGAGTTAGACGATGATGCGGGACCTTGGTGGCAACAACCAAACCTGATATCGCTAGCCCTTCAAGCCTTACGCTGGTTGGTAGTGATCATTATTGCCACCGTGCTCTATCGTAAAATGATTGCCCCAGCATTACGCCAGCTTCAACAAGCAATAAGCCCACCCGTCATTGAACCGGCGGCAGAAAAGGCGCCCACTGACCCGACTATCAATGAGGTGGCACGCAAAGCACAATTACGGATTAACGCCGAACAGATGAGCCAACGTATTCGAGCAATGTCAGAAAATGAACCACAAGTCGTCGCCTTAGTGATCCGTGATTGGATGGGGAGTGAACTATGAAAATGACCGGCACAGAGCGAAGCGCCGTATTAATGATGACGCTGGGTGAAGAACGCGCGGCAGAGGTGTTCAAACACCTTAACCAGCGGGAAGTCCAGCACTTGGGCAGTGCGATGGCGACAACACGTCAAGTTTCTCATCAACAACTGACCCATGTCCTACAACAATTTGAGCAAGATGCCGAACAGTATGCGGCGCTCTCAATTAACTCTAATGATTACCTGCGTAGCGTACTGGTGAAGGCTCTTGGCGAGGAGCGTGCCAGTAGCTTGCTTGAGGATTTACTCGAAACCCGAGATACCACTTCCGGAATGGATACCTTAAACCTGATGGATCCCCCTTCCGCCGCCGATCTCATTCGCGAGGAGCACCCACAGATTATCGCCACCATTTTGGTCCATTTAAAGCGTTCACAGGCCGCCGATATCCTCGCCCAATTTGATGAACGACTACGCCAAGATGTCATGCTACGTATTGCGACCTTTGGGGGGGTACAACCTGCGGCACTCGCCGAACTCACGGAAGTTCTCAATAATCTTCTTGATGGTCAAAATATTAAGCGGGCGAAAATGGGCGGTATCCGCACTGCCGCAGAGATCCTCAACTTAATGAAATCTCAGCAAGAAGAAACCATTATCGATGCCGTACGCGCGTTCGATGGCGACCTCGCACAGAAAATTATTGACGAAATGTTCCTGTTTGAGAACTTGGTGGACGTGGACGATCGCAGCATACAGCGCCTTTTACAAGAGATCGATGCCGAACAATTACTTATCGCGCTTAAAGGTGCCGATAACGCGCTTCGTGATAAATTCTTAAATAACATGTCAACGCGAGCTGCCGATATCTTACGTGATGACCTTATTAATCGAGGCCCTGTCCGTCTCTCCGATGTCGAAACGGCACAAAAAGGTATTCTTCTTATCGTTAGACGTCTGGCAGAAAGTGGGGATATGGTAATTGGAGGCGCAGATGAAGCCTATGTCTAAACATGACGCAGAGATTGCATGGCAAAAATGGCAGCCACAACACTTTGATGATGCTAAACATGAAGTCGTAGCGGTTCCGGCAGATCCCTTACCGATTAATGAAACGGAGCCTGTACCGGTACGCGATCACCAACAAGAGTTAGAAGCATTTCGGGCCTCTATACGTGAACAAGCCTGGCAAGAGGGGTATAGCGCAGGGAAGGCACAAGGAGAACATGAGGGGTATCAAGCGGGGCTTTTGCAAGCCGAACAAGCGGCGAGCTTGACCCAAAAAGAGAGGTTAGCCCCGCTTGAGAACCTTGTTCAGCAACTGACTCTCTCCTTCGACCTCCTTGAAGAAACGGTCAGTCAGCGTCTCATTCAATTAGCTTTAGAAATTGCCCACCAGCTTATTGGCGACGAAGTAAACCACGACTCGCGAGTGGTGTTAACGCAAGTCAAACAGTTATTGGCGCAAGAAGCCCTATTAACCGGTAAATTAACATTAACACTTAACCCACAAGATCTCAGTTCCCTTGAGGAATACTTATCAACATTAGACGATCATCCACGCTGGGAAGTGGTGGCGGATAATTGCTTACCCCGTGGCGATTGCCGCTTAGTAAGCGAGGAAGGCGAACTCGAAAGTGCCCTCTCAACCCGTTGGCAAGCACTCTGTGAACGCGCACAGCAGGGAGCATTCTAATGATTGCATTACGTCGATGGATGGCCCACTTAGCGCGTTTTGAACAGAGCCTAGACACATCCTTAGCCCCTCGCCATTATGGCTATTTGACGCGTGCCACGGGCCTTGTTCTACAAGCCAGTGGCCTACAATTACCGCTAGGTAGCCTTTGTTGGATTGAGCGTGAACACGGCAGTACGGTCAAAAAATGCGAAGCGCAAGTGGTCGGTTTTAAAGATAATCAGCTTTTTTTAATGCCGCTTGAAGCACTCGAAGGTCTTCGTCCGGGGTGTCGTGTCTACCAAGCACAGGGAAGCTCAGGCCGCTTACCCTTAGGGCCAACTTTACTTGGACGAGTGGTGGATAGCTGTGGCCGTCCTTTGGATGAATATCCCTTGTTCAGCACCGATCAGGGTGAACTGACAACATCGCCGCTCAATCCCTTACAGCGTCAGCCCATTGACCAAGTGCTGGATACAGGAGTACGGGCAATTAATGGCCTACTTTCCGTTGGCCGTGGTCAACGAATGGGACTATTCGCAGGTTCAGGGGTAGGAAAAAGTGTCCTGCTCGGCATGATGGCACGTTATACCAGTGCAGAGGTGATTGTCGTCGGATTAATTGGTGAACGGGGTCGTGAGGTTAAAGATTTTATCCACCATATTCTGGGCAAGGAAGGATTAGCGCGTGCGGTGGTCGTTGCAGCTCCAGCAGATGTTTCACCTCTGCTTCGCTTGCAAGGTGCCACTTATGCGACGCGTATCGCCGAAGATTTTCGTGACCGTGGCCATAATGTGCTGCTGATCATGGACTCGCTCACGCGCTATGCCATGGCACAGCGCGAGATTGCCCTAGCAATTGGTGAACCCCCCGCGACCAAAGGCTACCCACCGTCAGTATTTGCCCAACTTCCGGCATTAGTGGAACGGGCGGGAAATAGCGACAGCCGCAATGGATCAATCACTGCTTTCTATACCGTATTAACAGAGGGAGATGATCAGCAAGATCCGATTGCCGATGCGGCACGCGCTATCCTTGATGGTCATATTGTCCTCTCTCGACAACTGGCTGAAGCGGGCCATTATCCCGCGATTGATATTGAAGCCTCAATCAGTCGAGTCATGCACGACATTGTTTCACCAGAGCAACTTCACCATGCACGAGAGTGCAAACGGCTACTCGCCCTCTATCAACGTAACCAAGATTTAATCAGCGTAGGCGCTTATACCGCCGGTAGTGATCCGCAATTAGATCGCGCAATAGAACGTTACCCAGATATTTGTCGTTATCTACAACAAGAGATTACCGAGCGTTGTGATTACGCCGAAGCCTGTACCGAACTTGCCACGCTTATTTCGTCGACGGAGAATCACTAATGGGACATAAAAATGTATTAGAAGTGTTGCGAGACCGTGCTACACATCGGTTGGATGCGGTCGCACAACAACTGGCGACCTTACACCATGAGCATCAACATGCCGTGCAACAACAGCAATTACTTTACCACTACCAAAAAGATTACCAGCTTTTGCTGAGCCATGAATCGCAAGGGGGAATTTACGCTTATCGGCGTGAGAATTATCACTCATTTCTTGAGACTGTCGCGAATGCGCTCGTGGCACAATCCACTGCCCTAAATACCCTCGAACAACAGCAACAGCAACTTCTTGGTGATTGGCAACAGTCGCGCAAAAAACTTAACGCATTACAGGTATTGATTGAACGGCGAGCGCAGCGAGACACGCTATGCGACTTTCGCGCCCAACAAAAAGCCAACGATGAATTTGCCAACCGCCGTTTTCAAGGAGCAGAATAATGGCCCTAAACCTACTCCCCGTCCTCACTCTGCCTGGGAAAAACTCAGCCTCTCTCCCCACTTCCAGTGAGGATGATCTTTCTTCCCTTACCGCGATACAGACCACAGTATCATTTGCCGATCTATTACGTTCCCCCGCAACAATACCGGCAGAGACCGAAAAAACCATCAAAGAGAGCGTACTCCCCGATAGCGCAGAAAGCGCTATCCCTTCACCCGACACACCGCTGCTGACTCTCGCAAATCTCGCCGTACCGGAGAGTGATCCAACGCTAATTACCCCTTCGTCAGAAGAACTAAGCGCTTCCCCCATCTCACCGCGCGATATTGCCGCCCAACAACTGCATGTGATCACTACACAAGTCTCAACGTCGCCGATAAAAAAAGTCTCGCTAACCGCTGAATCGCAGAGTCCCGCGATGCATCAACGGGCTCAGGACGAAACATCCTTATCGATATCCACCTTGGCCAAGGCACCCAATACTGTACAATCAAGCCTAATCACCGCGCCGTTGACGGCTGAACAGTCTTCATTCAGCGAGAGAGCCGCTTCGCAACCAGCGCCCACCCCCTCACACATTTTCACGCCTGCTCAAACAGCCTCGATACTTGAGCGACCAACACTTAGCAGTCAAGAACTGCGAGCGCCCTTAGGCTCAAGCCAATGGATACGCGATCTCTCACAGCAATTTATCTTTCATAAGCCGGGGGTGCAGACCCTTCATTTAACCCTGCATCCCAAAGAGCTCGGTGACGTAAAAATGTCATTAACCGTGCATAACGCGCACGCGGAGTTAATGATGTTATCTAATCATGGGCAAGTCAGAGCCGCGTTAGAGGCCGCCATACCACAATTGCGTCAAGCATTAGCCGATAATGGAATTCAATTAACTCACAGCCAAGTCGGTCAAGAGACTACTTACCAATCGCCGTCACACTCTGACGCTCATCAATCTCCCACCTCACCCCAAGAGAGAGAGGAAACAGTATCCAAAGACGTTGATAATGCGATAAAAAAAGCCGAATGTTTAGCGCCACTCCGGCGTGAAGGCAGTCACATTTCACTTCTGGTCTAACCGCGGGCTCAGTCGGTCAAAGACTGAGCCAATTCTCTGAATATTTGTCAAAAAACCCTTTGTTCCGTCGATTGGCGCTTTCTCAAGGTTGAGATAATCAGTGCCACAATATTTTTCGTTATTACAAGGATAGAGGGACTCATGTCGACCACACCCGAAACACCCAAAAAAACGTCCCGTAAATGGATCATTCTTCTTATTATTATTGTACTGATTGCATGCGGTGTCGCCGGTTATGCGCTATGGATGATACGTGGGCTATCATCCGCATCCCCGGCATCCACCACGGCGCCTGCGACCGCAGAAGTCACCGTCCCCCACCCCCTCTTTTTCCCGCTAGAACCTTTTACCGTTAATTTGGTAGATCGTGCTTCGCAAGAAGAGCGTGTGCTTTATGTCGGTTTTACGCTACGACTCACAGACACGCAAACCCAAGAACGCCTGATGAAATATTTACCAGAAGTGAGAAACCGTATTCTGCTGCTATTAAGTCATCAACAACAAGATGTCCTACAAACTGAAGAAGGAAAAACCGCGTTAGCCGCGCAGATCCGAACAGCATTAAATAGCCCTTTTGCTCAAGGATTACCTGAGCAAAATATTGCGGATATTCTCTACAACACCTTTATCTTGAGATAGTGACTATGGCTGATACCAGTTTATCCCAAGCAGAGATTGACCAATTACTTAACGGTGACTCAGGCAAAACGGAAACCTTAAACGAGAAAAGCTCGCTAGATACTGTCCGTGATTACGATCCGACGACACAACGGCGTATTGTGCGTGAGCGTTTGCAAGCGCTCGAAATTATCAATGAACGCTTTGCTCGACAATTTCGCATGGCGGTTTTCAATTTACTCCGCCGTAGCCCAGATATCACCGTCGAATCGATTGATATTCAACCCTATCAAGAATTCGCACGGAACATGCCGGTGCCAACTAACCTGAATCTGTTACATATGAAGCCGTTACGCGGTACGGCATTAATCGTTTTTTCACCCAGTTTAGTGTTTATTGTGGTTGATAATCTATTCGGGGGTGATGGACGCTTTCCCACAAAAGTGGAAGGTCGTGAATTTACCTATACCGAACAACGCGTTATTCGCCGTTTACTGGGATTAGCACTGGATAATTATCAAGAGGCTTGGCAGGCCATCTATCCACTGACCATGGAATATGTCCGCTCAGAGATGCAGGTGAAATTTACCAATATCACCACCTCTCCCAATGACATAGTGATCAACACGACCTTTCAAGTTGAGATCAATAATTTAGTCGGGCATTTCAATATCTGTATCCCTTTTTCCATGATCGAACCGTTGCGCGAACTATTGGTCAATCCTCCCTTAGAGAATAGTCAGCAAGAAGATTGTCTGTGGCGTGAAAATTTAGTCTCAGAAGTACAACAATCGCCATTAGAAGTCACCGCACGACTGACCGAGCGCACAATTACCTTACGACAACTGATGGGATTAAAGGTCGGCGATGTATTAGCCATAGAGCCTCCTGACCCGATAATCGCCACCGTCGATAATGTCCCGGTTTTTACTGCCTCTCACGGTATTTATCGCGACCATTATGCACTCAGTGTTAACCAATTAATCACGCCATTGCTCTCAACACTACAAGAAGGAACTTCCCATGAGTGAATCGCCATCCACCACAGAAACTAATGAATTAAACGACGATCCTTGGGCACAAGCGCTTACTGAACAACAACTCAGTGAAGAGGAGACCTTAGCGCAAACCCCGCCTACCTCCGTCCTCCCCGAGATGACTGAACCGGCGGATCCGCTGCAAGATATTAATTTGATTATGGATATCCCTATCCAACTTACCGTGGAATTAGGGCGAACACGGATGACGATCAAAGAACTGTTACGTCTCACACAAGGCTCGATCGTCCCCTTAGAAGGATTGGCGGGAGAACCCCTGGATATTTTGATTAATCATTACCTTATCGCACAAGGAGAAGTGGTCGTGGTCAATGATAATTATGGTGTCAGGATCACTGACATTATTACCCCCTCTGAGCGTATGCGCCGTTTAAGTCGATAATAAAATGATGCCTGTTTCAAGTCTTTTACCGCTGGCCGAGACGTCCGCCAGCCAGATGATCCTACACTCCAGCGCGGCGTTATGCGTCGTCATTACGCTGCTGTTCGCTATGAAAAAAATATTAAAATCTCTTACTCGCGGTGGCCGAAATAGGTCACCGCACCTGCTCGCTATTCAAGAAACCTTGGTCCTGGGGCCTCGTGAACGCCTTATGGTTGCCAAGATTGGTGAACAACACATTGTTATTGGCGTCACCCCTCACGCTATTCATCCTCTGTGTACACTCGACCCTTCGGTGGCCACACAAAAGACCGAGCCTTCCTCTGCTTTCGCTGCACAATTCGCACAGCTTTATGCAAGGAAAACACCATGAATTATGCAATTCGTCTCGCGGTTTTGGTCGCAACCTTAACCCCTCTATTCCCCCATCAAGCCGTAGCACAAGCTCAGCATACTTTATTCAATATGGATAAAGATTGGTCGTTGCCCGTACAAACCTTAATATTTATTGGGGCGCTCAGTTTTATCCCTGCCGCCCTACTGTTAATGACCAGTTTTACTCGATTAATCATTGTTTTTGGCCTGCTACGTAATGCGTTGGGCACCGCGGCAGCTCCCCCTAATCAGGTCATTATCGGCCTATCGTTATTTCTGACATGGTTTATCATGGGGCCCACTTTCGATCGAATTTGGCAAGAAGCGTGTATCCCCTACCAACAACAAACCGTCACCTTCGTCGAGGCGGTTGAGCGGGGTAAGAAACCGCTCATGGAATTTATGCTACATCAGACTCGGGAAGCGGACTTGGCGCTATTCACCCGCCTTGCCCATCTACCCGATCCCGAAACTGCTTCTGCTGTCCCCTTTCGGGTACTGGTGCCGGCCTATGTAACCAGTGAATTGAAAACCGCCTTTCAAATCGGTTTTACCCTATTTATTCCTTTCTTAATCATCGATCTTCTCGTCGCTAGTACCTTAATGGCTTTAGGGATGATGATGGTTCCTCCCGCTACCTTAGCGCTGCCCTTTAAATTAATGCTGTTTGTCATGGCCGATGGCTGGCAACTATTGATAGGTTCACTGGCGCAGAGCTTTATTAGTTAAGTTACGAGGTCAGGATGATGACACCGGAAGTAATTACCACCCTAGGTCAAACCGCGATGCAAGTCACTTTATGGCTTGCAGCGCCTCCGTTGCTTGCCGCACTGATCACGGGGTTAATCATTAGTCTGTTACAAGCAGCGACTCAAGTGAACGAGCAAACGCTCTCGTTTATTCCGAAAATTATCGCGGTGATCACAGCACTGCTGGTGAGCGGACCGTGGATGCTCACCACTATGACCGATTACCTCAGGTCTATCCTCACCGCTTTCCCACAATGGGTCGGTTAGTATGGACCTTCTCAGCCTAACAACTCTGCTTGATCGATTGCCGCACTTTTTCCTGCCCTTTTGCCGAATAGTTGCGTTCTTTTTCTCTGCGCCCTTGTTCTCTGAAAAGTCAGTCAGTGTCCGTCTACGAGTAGCGTTAGCCATGTTATTAAGCTTTCTGCTGGCACTCTCCCATCCTGATACGCAGATTACGCTTTTTTCTGTACAAGGGGGGTTATTACTCATCAATCAGTGTGTTATTGGTGCAGCACTGGGTGTCAGTATGCAATGTATCTTTGCCGCGGTGCGCTTAGCAGGAGAAGTGGTCGCGCTACAAATGGGGCTCTCTTTTGCTTCCTTTTTTGACGCGGCTAGCCACAGTTCACTCTCTGTTGTCTCACGATTACTGGCCTATTTCAGCCTACTTTTATTTGTGAACACCGGAGGGATTTTATGGATGATCGAGCATCTCGCTGAGTCGTTTGAACATCTTCCTTATACTGCAACCGATTCGTTAACCGCGCGTTTTTTTGGCGTTGTGGAACTTGGCAAGTGGATATTTTTACACGCATTACAACTCTCTCTTCCACTGATCTTTACCTTGCTCGCCGTCAATATTGCGCTGGGGCTATTAAACCGTATGACACCCCAGTTCTCTGCCTTTGTAATTGGCTTTCCTCTGACACTACTTATCGGGATTTATGCACTGTATCTAAGCATGCCGTTACTGTTAGAGAGCGTGCAACACATCATGCAAGTGATTGACCAGCGGCTTTTTACTCTAGTCAGTACGGCATAACAACGCGGTAAGTGGGCGCTAGGCCTTCTTACCGGAAAAAGGGGCCATGATCATTCTGACGCCCGCCAAGACCAAAGCACCAAGAATCGCGCCCACCAGCAGGCTGCCAATATTTGACAGGACACTTTCTGCGAGGCTGTTTAAACCCGCAGGCAAAACAAGCGCCAAGGAATGGGTGATATGAGCGATCCCGTGATGGAGCCACGGCCAACCGTGGATCAAGATACCACCGCCAACCAAAAACATCGCCAGCGTGCCGACAACCGATAAACATTTCATCAGTTTGGGGGCTAAGAGGAGCAAGAACTTACCCAACGCTTGTGCCAGCACATTTTTACGGACTTCTAACCAATAACCGGCATCATCGATTTTAACGATGATACCCACAAGGCCATATACCCCAACGGTCACCAGTAAAGCGATACCCGCCATGATAATAATTTGATTAAGCAGCGGCGCGTGTGAAACGATACCTAAGGTTAACGTCACAATCTCCGCCGAGAGGATAAAATCAGTACGCACCGCCCCTTTGATTTTATCTTTCTCATACTTCGCCGCATCTTCCTCGCTCAGTTTGGCTAAGCGTGCTTGGCGCGCTTCAGGGCTCTTTTTATCTTTTTCAGGAAAAAGCCAATCCAAGACTTTTTCGATACCCTCAAAACAGAGGTAGGCCCCACCAAGCATCAGTAATGGCGTAATTAACCAAGGCACAAAGGCTGAAATCAACAGCGCGAGAGGAACTAAAATCACCTTATTAAGTAAGGAGCCTTTAGCCACTCCCCATACTACTGGCAATTCTCGATTGGCCTTAACGCCACTGACTTGTTGGGCATTTAACGAGAGATCATCACCCAGCACACCAGCCGTTTTTTTGGCCGCAACTTTTCCCATCACCGATACATCATCGAGTAAGGTAGAAATATCGTCTAATAATGCAAATAAACTCGTTCCAGCCACAGTCGGGTCCTTATCAGTCGCGTTAGAGAATCGGACTATCTTGACAACATGAACAGGTATTTTCCTCAACCGCTGTCATATCAGCAAAACCCGGCGTATCCCACTCAATACGAATTGGTCTTCCTGCCGGAAAGGCATGATGGATATATTTATAGACTGGCGTCTCGGTCAATCCCGATATCTCTTCAGTGGCAACACACTCTTCACCCACATAGATCTTAGCGGTTGCTTTACTTGCCACCATCCGCTCATCTTGCAAGGCATAAAGACGGGTCACCGTCAGGCGTATACTCGGCATAACTTCCCTCGTTTTATCGTAATAATTATTCCATTAACTTTACACAATTCACGGAATCCTGCCACTGCTGCGCGAAAACACCACGTAAAGCCAGTATCTGTCGATTGTTTTTCAATGAGAACTCAGTATCATTTGTCCGCCAATAAAAAACGCGTCGTCGTGGAAAATACAGACCATTATGCAAGCAAATAGTAACGTTCCAAACCATCGCCATGCCTCTTCCCTCTCTCAAGCCAAACGCGCCGCTTGGGGGAGTTTTGCAGGGGCTGTCGTCGATTGGTATGATTTTTTATTATATGGCATAACTGCCGCATTAGTCTTTAATCACCAATTTTTTCCACAAATTAGTCCCGCGATGGGAACCTTGGTTGCCTTCGCAACCTTCGGTGTCGGTTTTTTATTTCGCCCTCTGGGTGGAGTTGTGTTTGGTCATTTTGGCGATCGCTTAGGCCATAAGAAAATGTTAATCATTACTGTGTGGTTAATGGGAATAGCAACCGCCGGTATTGGCCTTCTTCCCTCTTTTGCCAGCTTAGGTTGGTGGTCGCCAATATTATTAGTCACCCTACGAGCTATCCAAGGTTTCGCCGTCGGCGGGGAATGGGGAGGAGCCGCGCTCCTCGCGGTAGAACATGCCCCCAAGCACCGTAAAGCCTTTTACAGCAGCGGCGTACAAATGGGCTACGGTGTTGGGTTGCTGCTAGCCACAGGCTCAGTCAGTCTTATTAGTTACCTTACCAGTGAAGCGCAGTTTGCCAGCTGGGGGTGGCGTATTCCCTTTTTACTCAGTGCAATCTTAGTGGCCATTACATTATGGTTACGAACCGGTATTGAAGACTCACCGACAATCACCGATACACCAGCGCCATCCCGTTTACCGGTGTTAGAAGCCATAGTGCGTCACCCTTCAGCTTTCTTTTTAATTATAGGGTTACGTTTATGCGAGTTATTAACGATGTATATCGTGACCACCTTTGCTCTAAATTATTCCACACAAAATCTCGGTCTTCCGCGTGAACTTTTTCTGTCCATTGGTTTGCTCGTAGGTGGCGTGAGTTGCCTCACCATACCTTGTTTTGCTTGGTTGGCTGACCGTTTTGGACGTCGTCGTATTTACGTTATCGGCGCGCTTTTAGGCGCTATCAGTGCTTGGCCATTCTTTATGGCGCTTGAGCAAGGGCTAACACTGCCCATCATCTTATTTTCTCTTCTACTGGCCAACGTTGCGCACGACATGGTGGTGTGTGTGCAGCAACCGATGTTTACTGAGATGTTCGGGGAACGGTACCGATACAGCGGTGCCGGCGTCGGTTATCAAGTGGCCAGTGTGGTAGGTGGTGGTTTTACACCATTTATCGCCGCAGGCTTAGTCAGCCTCAATAGCGGAAGTTGGCATGGCGTTGCCCTCTACCTAACCTTGGGTTGTGTGCTTTCACTGATCACTGTCAGTTTTGTGAAAAAAAATTCAATCGTGAAGTAATCATGCGAATACGGATAACCTGATTGGCTGTCCGTTTGCTAAGATAACGAAATGCCGAATTATCCCCTTAATCGAGATAACAATGAGCCCTATGAATATACCGAAATCTACTCAACTGCCCGAGAGCGATTTGCTGTTTGCCGCGCCCCCTCACCAAGACAATGAACAGGCCGCACGCAGCGAGCAGTTACTTAGTGTCGCGCGCCAACAGCTTCGCCATGAAGATCATTTAGCCGATAAGCGTACCCGATCTTATATGTGCTTATTTATGTTTCTGTATTTAATGCTCGGGGCTTCCTTAACGCTCCCTACCCTACCGGCCAATTTTACCCGTTATAATTTGCACTATGCCATTGAGGCCATTCCCGTCTTAATTTCGTTTTCCGGCTTTTTTATTTCCGTGCTATTTTTCTTCTCAACCCGCCGTGCGTGGCGTCGTAACCTGAGCTGGCAGACAGCTATCAGCAAACTTGAAACACAAACCGGTCAGCAACTCAGTCATTATATTGCTGCACTCAATCGTGGCCCGCAAAACTATTCCCATACCAACACACAAAGTCTGCTAGCGCTATTTGTCTGTATCACCTGGGGGGTGCTGTATAACTTCTTCACCTTTACGACCAGCGGCGTGATTGGCAGCGTAATCTCACTGTTTATCAGTACAATGGTCTACGTAATGCTAGATATTCAATTATTGAAGGCGTCGCAAGAAGTGATGCCCGGCGAGACTCAGCCTTCCGATTAACGGATTTCACTCCTCTTGATGACCCGCACGCTTTCGCGGGTCACACTTTGTTAAGGTTTAATTATCGTGTGGTATATGTTAGCGGTGACCCTATTATGGGGGTCTTCATTTAGTCTGACGGGACATATCCTTGCCGGGCATGTAGATGGTTTTTTCTCTGTATTTATCCGAACACTTATTGCAGCCATCGTCTTTGTACCGATGATGAAATGGCGAGGCTTACCGACTCGCCTGATTGTCGGTTTATGGGTATGTGGAGCGCTCCAATTTGGGATTACTTATGCGTTAGCTTACCAGAGCTTTCGACTATTAACCGTCCCAGAAATGCTACTCTTCACGACCCTCACCCCACTTTATATCGGTCTCATTAATAATGCGTTGGATCGTCAATGGAACCCGTGGACACTTCTTGCGGCGCTCTTCGCGGTATCCGGTGGTATGGTTATTCACTACCACGGGTTAACAGGCGATTTTTGGCGGGGTTTCTGGATTTTACAACTTGCCAATGCAACCTTCGCTGCCGGGCAAGTTATTTGTCGCCGCTTACTGCTGAGCCGCCGCCCCGATTTAACGATGCCAAAATTGCTGGGACACTTTTTCTTAGGCGCTGTGATTATCTCCGCCATTCTCTTCGCCCTATTTGGCAATACGGCACAATTACCTCACACGTCATTGCAATGGGGCTTGCTGGTGTATTTAGGTCTTATCGCCACAGCATTAGGTAGCCTTTGGTTAGCAAAAGGCAGTACACAGGTTAGCGTAACTGCCTTAGCCATTTTTAATGAGCTGCATGTTCCGATTGGGCTAGTGATTAACCTGCTTTTTTGGGGAAGTGATGTCCCGGTTATACGCTTACTCGCCGGTTGCGCATTGATTGCCGTAGCCGTAGCCATCAACTATTATGGCGCAGCGAAACTACGCGCGCAGGCGCTGTAGCCATACCAAAGAAGATGAAAGTCGTTGAATTGACTCTTTTATCAGCAGTCAAACGGCAAAATCGAAAAACAGCTTTGACAAGCTTTAGGCGGGGCGCTATTATCTGCCCCGTCTTCAGGACAATTCCTCTGTAGTTCAGTCGGTAGAACGGCGGACTGTTAATCCGTATGTCACTGGTTCGAGTCCAGTCAGAGGAGCCAAATTTAAGAAACCAGATGTCTACTGACGTCTGGTTTTTTGCTTTCTATCAATGGGTTAGCCCTTCAAGCTTGTCTACTCCCGTCTATTAAAAACCACTCGAAGCCACACCCTTTTGCTGGTAAATTACACGGAGACATACTCATTTATGCGAACAGAGGCTAATTTTTAAAACCCGATTTACCATTGGCCTGACGCCATTGTTTTACTTCCTGAACAACGCCTTCTGGACTATCATCTTTCCCATCCTCTGGATAGAAGATAAGGTCGGAACCTGATGGATGTTCAGCAAGTCGTCTAAACTCCCTAACTCGACGATTATCGTCCTCTTCTGTTGGCCCTTCGGCATTATAAATTTTACGAACTAAATCTAAGAATTCGCTTTCTGTATAATCAGATAATATTTTTTTATCACCCATATTATCGACATTATAAACCTCTCCACCTTTACTTATTGGAATAATATGATGGATTTCATAGCGTTCTCTTCCTCCAGCACGATCCTGTTCCCGTGTGAAAGGGGAGTTTCCATTGCGTATATGAAGTTTGTTACTCCCCCGGAACTGATTTGAAAGCTCAGGATCTTTTGAAACCTCCACCAAAAAGCCTTGCGGAACTGGTCAAAATTTTCAAAGGTTCGCCCTCGTAGCTTATCTGCTATCTGACTTGGAACCGGAGAACCATTCCCCGTGTTAGCATCCGACAACCAAATACTACTAACCTTCTGGCCTTTACCCGTTACCTGACCGGAATTGTTTCGCAGATATATATAAATCGGAGGAATATCCGATATAGGCAGAACAAGAATGTAATCCGCAAAATTCTTTTCCTCCGGCGTAGTGCTGGTTGTGGCCTCAATACTGGTATTTTCCGGCAACGGATCAACAACTACCGGGTTTGGTATCCTTACCGGGTTCTGGTTGTCTGTATTTGAAGGAACATTGACACCTGAACTGTCCGGCGTCCAGAAAAGCTGGTCAGTTGCAGCATACCAATCCTGACCTCTTCATACTGCGCCCAGAACAGCAAATCCATGATGGGAATGATGTTGTAATCGAGTATTCTCTTGAGGTTGCTGACCCCAAAGCGAAAATCTCTGGCTGGAGGCTAAGGAGCCTGTAGTTGTTCTTTCCACTCAGGCACCATGACTTTCAGGTAATTGATGATTTCTTCGGGTGATGTTTCTGCCAGATTAATTTGAACCAGCATCAACCCTTCGTTATTTACCCCGGCTTCCTTCAGATAATGCGAGCCTTCCCTATGAGGTAGGGGTTTTCAATCTCTTGAAAAAGTTGTTCTACTGTCAAATCCTTAAGCACACTGTAATTTTCAATGTTGAACCACTCATTAACAGCGCAGGCGATCTCCACGTTGGTCATGAGGTATCTATCCTTCTGGCTTTACTTATCCCTTTGATATGTTATGAGTAAACATATCGGATTTGATGGCGGTAATCTATTGAATGGATCAGGGAAAAGCAGCGGAACAATCAGTCCAGATATGAAGATCGTTCAGTGAATTTCAGCAAAGTATGCTTTCATAACCCATTGGAATATAATTGCGATAACCAGGTAACGGAGTACCCCCAGTGAGCAATGCATTATTTCCTTTAACGATCTTCACGACCAAGCGCCGTTTCAATGATTTTTCTACGGACGATATGCGTTATGGCGACATCCCGGAAGACAGACTCAGAAAAGAGTTTGGGCTTAACAACATATCGAATGTGGTTGAGCCCTATACCCTAACCCGACTAACAGCATTTGATAATCCGCAATCAAGGTTCGCAGGAACTTATGGTGGCATTCACCGTGGCGATAAGCTGAGTGTCCAGCAATGCGCGCAGCTATTATTCGAGGAAATGCAGGTTACATCGCTCCCCTTTTCTTTCATTGGCCCGCACAGATATTTAATCAATCAGATGCTAAGGAATTTGCAGCTTTCACGAGGATTAGATTTCCATAATCCACAGTTGGATATAGCTTATCGGGACAAGTTGCATTCTGACTATGCCACAAGGCAAACTAAGACAGTTTTACACGATAATATAGGATTATTCATTGACTATAATAATAAAGGCTTCCCGCATAATAAATTAGAAAAACTTGCGAGCGCCCTCAAAGATTCTATACTGCCAAAATTTGACTCTTTACTACTTGATAAAATTAATGGAATGGGAATTACCATCCACGATGTTTATGCAACAAAAATCGAAATTCTCCGCCTGGATGTTAATGATCATAGTTGGAAAGAAAATGTCAGATTCACAGGTCAGGACCATTTTGGTCTGGATGTTAGTGATATACGCAAGCAAAAATTCAATCAGTTTCAATTCTTCAGAATATGGTTTGTTCTACAAAGATTTAATAAATTCGGCTTTCGCCCATTCCTGACAAATATGCAAGCTGTAATTAATATAGAAGGAAAACGATAATGCGGAGGTTATTAGTTTCAGTAATTTTTTTACTGTTAATTTTCGCTAGCTATCTTATTATCAGAAAGCCACATGTCTCTGTTATTGATGCACATTATGATGGTAACACTGCACAGGTTATTGTAGATGAACTACCTTTCCTTAAATCAAAAAAATAGAATGGTGGAACGAAAACAAAGAAAACATAATGAAAAAATACAACATTCCATCAGGTAAGAATACTCCTTTCCAAATCACTATTTATGCATTTGGTTATGGGTATAAAGAAGAGGAAGAAGAAGACAGACGTTGCTTTCCAGACATTGAACCACCTAAAAACTGTATTGATAAAAATATAATTATGTCGATAAGCCGTACACGTAATGGCAGTATAAAGTATGATTTTTAATTAAAAAATTTATATCTAATTTTAGATGGTATTGGATTTTTTTCTTACTAATCAGCCAGGTTTTTTATTGAGCGAGATTCTGTGTTGCCGACAATCCCATGTTCCAGAATATTTACTCTTACCATTCAGAGAACGATATTAATGAGAGCCAGTCAGAAACAGAAAAGATCGCTTCTCAGGATCAAGATGAATTAACCAAACCCGTTTTAAACCCTCATCCAGAAAAACCAGAGGATAACAGCACAGAAGAAGATAACGTATTTTATATGAAGGACTGGGATCTCCCCGACTTCCAGTTACCGCATACATAACTATAAGGAAAACCATAATGCTAAAAAAAGAAATAAATACAATACTTAACATCCATAGTTACAGAATACATCCGAATAGAGATAGAGTATTTTTTTAACTTTTCCACAAAAATAGTCAGCAATCATCAATCGAAAATAAATTTCATGGTTCCATGCCTTATTAGTAGGTAATGTCCTTATTAATTCAGCATTCACATTATAGATATCTATCGCTGTTTCATACTTTTTACATATTTGAGATATTTTTTCAATGTTTTCAGATGAGATATCATCAGTAAATAAATGAAACTTAAATTTTTTATTTTCATTATTGATAATTACTGATTCAATTGATACCCCTGCACCCAATATAAACTTATTATCCGCCCCATAAGCAATGTTTAATTCTTCTTCACTCTTCAAGGAAGAAAACTCAATCTTATTTTTAATTAATTCTCGCCCGAAAAACATTGAAATAACCTGTTTATATTTGTAACAAGATGCAACTTTATATTAAGAGAGTGTAAGTTTCCACAAGATTGTGTAAGTAACCACTTTTTAATTTTAATGTTAAATCTTTAACTTAGATATTTAACATCTATCGAACGATAATTTAAGATAAAAACGTAACATCTATAAACTTTATGAATTTTTATACGAAAATTATTTACATCTATAAAAATAACCTATGAAAGGAATACGTTATAAAATAAAAAAGGAAAGATTAGAGGATAGGCAATAACACCTTGAGTATCGTAAATTAACCATTCTGTTCCGATGGTCATTAAGAACGGGTGATTTACAACTCAGTAAACACATGATTATTGATAGTCGCGGATTTTTTGATATTAGTTGGCCTCATCGCTCAGGCACCTTTGTAACAACAATAGTACAATCGCCCGATTTTTCTTTATCAATCACCAAGCGCTTACTGCTTTTTAGCGCACAACTCATCTTCCCTTTGCGCGCGCTCACCACACAATTATGCATAAACTCAGTGCAACCGGATGAACAATGCTATGCTTTATTAACGGACAGATTATCACCTTAATGTGAAAATTTGTGCGGTTATCCTTTAATGATGATCATGCAAACTTGTCATCTGACCAAAATTCAATAAGAATTTCACCGAAGAGTGATCTATTTCATGTTTTTTATAGAATTCGTCTACGCTTATACCACCAGAAACTTTTCACTAGCCAATGAGCGAATGGAGCGAAAGTGATACAAAATCCAAAACTTTACCCCCAACGTTCAACGGATGAACCTTCATCAGAACAGCTTTTCAACTGGGCGCGTAATGCGGTGCTTGGTCAAAAGCAACAACTGCATACCCCTAAGGACGAATCCGCACTACAAAAACTCCTTGAAGAGAGTTCAGGCCCAATCCGTATTGTGGGAAGTCGGTTGTCACCAGGAAGGATGGTCGCCCCACAATCCGAAGGCATATTAGTCGACTTAAAACACTTTCGCGGTGTTATCGCGCTTAATAAGGACAGTGTTCGCGTAGCCGCTGGGACCCCTTTACAAGAACTGTTTAAGATGTTGCAGCAGAACGGCCGTATGCTTAATTGCTCACCAGGTGTTATTGCTGTGCAAACGGTTGGTGGTGCGCTTGCGACCGGAACACACGGTCAAGGTTTAAAACAAAGTGCTATCACTGATGAGGTCTTAAGTTTCACCTTAATTCTCGCCAATGGTGAAAAACGCGTTTTTACCCGTGACGACCCTGAGTTTCCTGCCGTAATGGTCAATATTGGTTGCCTTGGAATTGTAACGGAAGTGACCCTTGCCACCGTCCCTGAAACCTATTTCACCTGTGAAAAAGTGGCGGTAAGTGCCGATACATTAGAAAACGATATTTTAGCGTGGAACCAACAGCACCAATTCAGTAAAGCGTGGTGGTTTGTCGACGACAACCTACTTCACGTCTGGAACATTGATCCTGCTTCGGACAGCGATATTCATAGCTATCAAGACAATGACCAACAGGTGGTGCGTCACTCTTCTCAAGAAGATGAGAGCTTAAATGCCGCAATCGATCAAACCCTCGCATTAATGCATGCCGATACCCAAGTTCACGGTCATGGCGGTAAACAATTTCGTACTGTAGCCCGCTTTAAAGACTTTACTGATGTAACGGGTGATATTTATCAACTCCTTTGTCGTGGCATAGCGGTACCGCAGATAAATGTGGAGATCGGGGTACCTTTGGCCGAAACGCCAAAGATCATCCGTCATATCAAGCAATGGTATGCCGAAAATCAGCCACATATGCATTATCCGATTATTCTACGCTGTACCGGAGCTTCTGATGCTTGGCTCAGTCCAGCATATCATCAAGAGACCTGCTACTTCGGTTTCGTTGTCTACTACGCAGATGATGGCTCGTTATCTCAGGATGGGTTACATTTTCTAACTGAAGTAGAAAAAATCTTAGCAACCTACGGTGGACGTCCTCATTGGGGTAAATATTATGATCCTGAGCACTATACTTGGTCAGAACTTTACCCGAAATGGCAAGATTTTGAACGGGTGAAACGTCGTCTTGACCCACAGCAACGCTTTAGCAATGACTATATCGGTCAACTTTTTGATTCGACGACAGGAGAGCACTAATGAATGCATGGGCAACCCTGCTTACTCAGGAAGAGTACCTTGTTGGCGTTATCGCATTACAGCGATCTTTACGCCAACAAAAGACAAAATGGCCTCTTCTGGTCATGGTGACCGAAGCGATCACGACCGAATCTCGTCAGCAGCTTACTGAGGAAGGGTGTCGTGTGGTGGATATCACACCACTGTACCCTAACGCTGGATTAAGTGAACATTATGCCTCGGCGCAATTTGGCGAAGTATGGTCGAAACTGCGTGTTTGGGCTCTGACGGATTACCAACGCATTGTCTTCTTAGATGCTGATATGCTTGCCGTTCGTAATATGGATGAGTTGTTTGACTTACCCCTTGCTGACGGGCATATCGCTGCCTGCCATGCTTGTCGCTGTAACCCAAACCAGATAGCTAGCTATCCGGCAAATTGGCAGCCACAAGCCTGCCATTACACGTGGCAAGAGCAAAATCAAGCGGCCCCCAGTACCTTAGATCTGTACTTAAACGGTGGATTCTTGGTGCTAAGCCCCAACGAGGAGATAGCAACCTATTTAGCGGACAAAGTGCAAGCAATTACCGATTTAAGTCAATATCCGTTCTCAGAACAGGATCTGCTTAATGAGGTCTTCGCAGGGCGCTGGACACCGTTATCCTATGGCTACAACGCATTGAAAACGTTACCTTTTCAGCATAAAGGGTTGTGGAAATTTGATGAGGTGAAGAACATTCACTATATTCTTAAAAAACCTTGGCAAAAACCCAAACACCCGACGGTCGCAGAACAGGACAGAGACACCCCACTCGATACGTTGTGGTGGCAAGCCTACCAGCCTGAACACTGAGTTAGTCTCGCGTTTTGGCTAAACCCGATAATACGGGTTTAGCCATTAAAATTTATTACCTCTGCGTCAGTCTAGAACCAAGTAACTTTTCAATTTTTTCGTTACTTACTGCTGGGCTAAACAAAAACCCTTGGCCGATAAGATAACCTTCATTAATCAAAGTATCGCACTGTTCTTGTTCTTCGACCCCTTCGGCAACCACTTCCATCCCAAGACAATTGGCCAGCAATAATAAGGCTTTAATAATCGCTTTACCTTCACGTCCTTGATCCAAACTATTCACAAAGCTGCGGTCGACTTTGATCACATCAACCGAGTAATCTTTAATATTACTGAGGGTCGAATAGCCCGTACCGAAATCGTCGAGGGCGATGCGGACACCGTGTTCTCGTAACTGTTTTATCGCCCTAATCACAAATTCAGCACCACTTCCGACAATCATATGCTCGGTGATCTCAATTTCAATCAGTCGCGGGTCAATGCCATAGTCGGCTATCTGTGCTAAACACTTTTCTGCGTAATCATCCCACATAAATTCAACCGGTGAGGCATTCAGAGAAACCGGCACCAACATCAATCCTTTCGCCACCCAAGATTGCATATCTTTAAAGACACGAGTGCGGATCTGCTCACCGATTTTTTCAACTAAGGCGCGATTTTCAAATGCCGCCCAAATAGCACCCGGCGAAGCTAATTCACCGTTCGGTTTAATAAAGCGTAACAATGCTTCTACACCGACTAACTTCCCATCGTGAAGCCTGACTTTCGGCTGATAGTAGGGCTCAATCGTTGCGTGATCGATAGCGTACTGTGCCAATTCCAACTGTTCGGCAATACGGGTAACACTGCTCATCAACTGACTGTGATACTGTAATACCCCGCCAGACCGATTTTGTTTAATTTCCGTCAACGCAATATTCGCCGCTTTCATCAACATATCGCTATTTTCCACTGAGCCCGGCCATGTCGCTGTACCAATGCTCATTGAAAGACGTATGGATTGACCGTGATAACTGATAGGTTGGGAAATGGTGTTAACCATATCTTGGGCGATCTGGTTAATTTCATCGACGGTAATAGTATTGGGAATAACTATCGCAAATTCATCGCTGGATAGTCGTGCCACATACCCCTGGCCGGCTAGTTGCTTGGTTAATCGTTTGGCGACAACTTTAAGAATATGATCACCCGTATGATTACCACGGATATCATTTAAGCGCTTAAAATGGTCAAGATCGGCATGTAATAGTGTGACCGATTGTTGAGTGACTTTTGCAATGCGGATCGTTTTTTTCAGATACTTTTGAAAGTGGCGGCGGTTGGGGATGTTGGTCAGCTCATCAAATTCAGTAAGGTGTCGTAACTTAGATTCGGCTAAAAATTGCTGCGTAATATTTCTCGAAACACAGAGAATAGATTCCAATTTTCCCTGAGTGTTAAGCTCTGAGGTCAACAACGTATACCAGTAACTGGTTTCCCCCAACTCATTCACTCGCTTACCAAAAAATTCTGATTTCCCTTCAAAAGCGACTTTTTTTAGTGCTTTTCGCGCACTACGCCTTGTGTTAGCGGGAAGTAGCGGTAACCACGCCATACCAAATCCGCGCTTAGGGTCAACGCCCAGTGCAAGGCAAGCCGCATGATTCATATTTTCAATCCGCCAATCTGGCGTCAAAATTTTTATACCATCAATGCTAGCATTCAGCATAGCTTTGTAAGCATGATGAGTCTCTGCAGAGCAGGGATCGATTGAGCTATCATCCGAAAATGGCGGTGAGATAGCCGAAGGCAAAGTATTTAACATTAATTCCCCAAAAAGTTTAATCCTTCCCTTACAGGATAAATCATGCTTATTTTGCAAGAGTGGTATTTCCGCCGACGCGACAAGATGACAGTAAACAAAACAAAAACAATAAGAATAATCCTACTTAGCTACCTAAGGACATTTAGGGGCTTTTTTATTCATTTTCCAATAATGAGTTAACCAGGTTCCACTGGATAATCGCCACCAAAAACATATCCCACGTACTGCCCAATCCATAACCATTCCTAACCAAACACCCAGAACACCGAAACCAAGCCAAATACCTAACATATAGCCCATCACTACCCGAGCGCCCCACATGCTAAACATGGAGACATACATGGCAAACCGCGCATCACGTGCCCCTTTTAAACTGGCCGGGAGCACCCAAGAACAAGCCCAAATAGGCATAAAAGCCGCATTGAGCCACAATAGATGCTGGGTGACGGTAACAACATCCGGGTCATTGGTGTAGAACCGAGCCAATAATCCCGCAAACGGAATTGTCGACCAAGCAATTAGCGTTAACCCTATTGTTGCCAGCCAGAAAACATGACGAATCTGTTTTTCTGCTTGATAAACCTGATTTAATCCTAACCGTTTGCCTGTGATGATTGTTGAAGATGAGGCCAAGGCATTTCCCGGTAAGTTAATCAAGGAAGCGATTGAAAAAGCGATAAAATTGCCCGCAATATCATTCGTTCCCATGCCTGCCACATAGACCTGCGTCAGTAACTTTCCGCCATTAAATAAAACCGATTCCACACTTGCTGGAACTCCAATACTCAACACCTCTTTCAATATTGACGTGTTCCAACGGTAAAAGTAGCTGTTAATCGGGATCAGTAAGTGGCCGCTTAATCGATGTGCGAGCACAATAATAATGATCAGTGCGCCGATATAGCGCGATAAAGTCAAGCCCAACCCTGCGCCGCTAAAACCTAGGCCTTTCCACCCCAAACACCCATAAATAAGTAATGAGCTAATAATAATATTGAGGATATTCATGCCCGCATTAACCAACATAGGTACTTTCGTATTACCCGCTCCGCGCATTGCGCCGCTGCCTATCAACGCGATAGCCGCAGCGGGATAGCTCCATGCTGAGATATGAAGGTAGTTTAGCGCCATTATTTTGACTTCAGGCTCGGCATTACCCGCAATGACATCAATAATTGCTGGCCCAAAAAACTCAATCACTAACGCCAACAAAAATCCCATCACGGTCATCAAGCCTAAAGATTGTCGTGCAGCCGCGCGGGCGCGCTGACCATCACCCCGCGCTAAACTAAAGGCCACCACCACTGTAGTGCCCAGATCAATCGCCGCAAAAAAGGCAATTACCACCATATTGAAACTATCGGCCAACCCTACCCCAGCCATTGCGGCTTTCCCTAACCAACTCACTAAAAAAGTGCTCAACACCCCCATCAATAATACGCAGAGGTTTTCGATAAGGATAGGAACCGCAAAAGGCGTTATTTCACGCCAAAAAAGTGTACGGTAGCGATGTCGTTGACCGTACCAAGGCGTACGTTTAATGATTTGAGGAAGAGAAACAACCAACCGCTGCACCATGCGTATCCTTTATTTAAAACGGAGAAGAGCGGTAATAAGAAAAATACCCAATAACTTCGTATGCTTCCTAATAACTTTAGACCTAAAAATATAACAACTCAATCATTTTTAACATTTACAATACATCACTCAGCCTCTTTTTCGCCCCATTTGTACTTTATAAAACGACAGGTTACAGTGATTGCTAGGTAATTTATGGCGATAGCCTGATGAAAAGAGAGGTTCATAATCATGTCACATTCACCGGTTGCAATCGATCGCGCCCTTGATCAACTCGAATCCTATTATGCAAGTGCTGTTTCTGCACTCAGAGGAGCATTACAGCATTATTTAACATCAGGCAAACTCCCCGATAATGAAACGCGACAATCGGGGTTATTTTGTTATCCAGAATTGGTTTTACATTGGCAAGGGGAACAAATCCCTATCCAACGTGTGCGTGCATGGGGACGTTTTACGCATGCGGGAACCTATAGCGCCACCGTTACCCAACCTGCCCTTTTTCGCCGTTATCTCACTGAACAACTTGAAATGCTCAGTCATGAATACCAGTTTACCCTTGAAGTCAGACCCTCTAACGTCGAGATCCCCTATCCTTACGTAATCGATGGGCTAGGGCTAACGATTGAACGCCCTCAAATGGCCGCGATGACGCGCTATTTTCCGACCACTGATTTAGCCAATATCGGCGATGATATTTCTGACGGCTTAATTACCCATGAGCAAGAATTTCCCCTTGGTCAATTTGAAGCACTGCGTGTTGACTTTTCCCTCGCACGTTTAAAGCATTACACGGGTACCCCGGCTGAAAGTTTCCAGCCCTATATTCTTTTCACTAACTATACGCGCTATGTGGATGAGTTTATTCGTTGGGGCAAACAGCAAGTTGCCGATCCAAACTCCCCTTATGTTGCTTTAGTCTGTGCGGGCGGTAATGTGATCAATGCAGATAACGTGAACCAAGAACTCAGCCAAGACGCGTGGAAAAAACATCAAATGCCAGCATGGCATCTTATTACCGAAGACCAACAAGGTATTTCATTAATCAATATTGGTGTCGGCCCTTCTAATGCCAAAACAATTTGCGATCACTTGGCCGTATTACGCCCACACGCATGGTTAATGATTGGCCACTGTGGCGGACTCAGAGAGAGTCAGCGCATTGGCGATTACGTATTAGCCCATGCCTACCTTCGTGATGATCACGTACTCGACAGTGTGCTGCCAGCGGATATTCCTGTGCCGAGTATCGCAGAAGTCCAACGTGCGCTCTATGACGCAACACGTCATGTTTATGGAGATGAGGATAGCCTGAGTATTAAGCAACGATTACGAACGGGGACGGTGGTCACGACCGATGATCGAAACTGGGAACTGCGTTATGCGGCTTCCGCGCTGCGCTTTAATCTTAGCCGTGCTATTGCCGTCGATATGGAGAGTGCCACCATTGCCGCACAAGGTTACCGCTTTAGGGTCCCTTACGGGACGCTGCTCTGCGTTTCGGATAAACCTTTGCATGGTGAAATCAAATTACCGGGGCAAGCAAATCGCTTTTATGATGGGGCAATATCAGAACATCTACAAATAGGTATTTGTGCCGTGGATTTACTGCGTGCGGAGGGAGATAAACTTCACTCACGTAAGTTAAGGACTTTTGTCGAGCCCCCCTTCCGTTAAATAGCAGCGTTAGGGGGAATGCCCCTAACGCTGACATATTTAGGCGTTAAGCCAGCCTAACTTAATGACAAACAGTACCGTCAAGACCAGTAATGCTGGGTTAAGCTCCTTAAACTTTCCGGTGCAAAGTTTAATAACTGTCCAGCTGATAAATCCAAAAGCAATACCATTAGCAATCGAGTAGGTTAATGGCATTGCTAATGCGGTAATGGTGACTGGGGCAGCTGTTGAAATATCCTTCCAATCGATCTCAGCCAGTCCCGAGGCCATCAACACCGCTACAAATAGTAGTGCGGGGGCCGTCGCGTACACCGGCACACTGCCTGCCAACGGAGAGAAAAAGAGCGAGAGCAGGAATAAAATCCCAACAACGATTGCCGTCAACCCCGTGCGTCCACCGACAGCTGCACCCGCGCTAGACTCTACGAAACTGGTGGTTGTTGATGTCCCGAGTAAAGAACCAAACAGTGCGGCAATACTGTCTGACAGTAATGCACGGCCCATTTGTGGAATATTACCACTCTTATCCACTAAGCCTGCTTTACGCGTTACACCAATCAAGGTGCCAGAGTTATCAAAGACGTCAACGAATAAGAATGCAAAAATAACACTCACCAGACCAACATTAAACGCACCAGCAATATCAAGCTGTAAGAATGTTGGAGCCAAGGAAGGCGGAGACGCAATCACACCACCAAATGGCGATAATCCGGTAAGAATAGAGATAGCAGTAATCACTAAAATTCCGATTAATATCGCCCCTGTTACACGGCGTGCTTCGAGAATCACAATTAAGAAGAAACCGGCGATGGCGAGTAACGGCCCAGGTTTTGTAAGATCCCCCATTCCAACTAACGTTGCAGGGTTATCGACAACAATTCCTGCACCTTCTAAGGCGACGATAGCAAGAAATAGCCCGATACCGGCGGCAATCGCTGAACGAAGCGGAAGTGGAATACTGCGAATAATCCACTCTCTAATTTTAAAAATAGAGAGACAGAAGAATAACACGGCTGAGATAAATACTGCCCCTAAGGCGACTTGCCAGTGATACCCCATATGTAACACAACAGTATAGGTAAAGAAGGCGTTAAGACCCATACCCGGAGCCAAAGCAATCGGTAAGTTCGCAATCATCCCCATTAATACCGAGCCAATTGCCGCCGCTAAACAGGTCGCCACGAATACAGCGCCCTTATCCATGCCGGTTTGCCCGAGAATAGAGGGGTTAACAAAAAGAATATAAGCCATCGCCAGGAAGGTGGTCAGGCCTGCAATAATTTCTGTTTTTACGTTGGTGTTGTTTGCCTTTAATTTAAAGAGCTTTTCGAGCATATTTTTTTCTCAAATTATCGTCGTTTATACACGATACGCCTCAGCCGTAGTGACGGATCGCGTGCTCAAGGTGTTAGAACGCACTCGCTACGTAAACGTTTTCGTTCCGGCGCAAGATCCTAAAGGGGGGAAGCCGCCTGAGCAATAGTTTTTTATCACTTTGCCTAATAAAGTTGCTGGACGGCCCGAGGGTTAAGCAGATTATTATGCGGTTTGTGACATCAATTGTGTCGACGACACGGCAATACGAGCAAACTCACACTGCTTAAGGATCGATTGAGCATGATGATATAACACCTGTCCCGCATCTGTTGGGATCACTCCCCGTTTGGTACGAATCAACAATTGCTGATTAAACTCGCCTTCTAATGTGGCTAATTGCTGACTAAGCGCGGGTTGGGCGATATGAAGTACTTCACTTGCCCGAGTCAGGCTTCCTGTGTCGACAATTTTAACAAAATATTTTAAGCGTCTTAGGTTCATTGTTAACTCCTACTAAGGATAAGTGGCGTCGAACTCGCCGCAAGTGATGATATAAAGCAATTATTAGGCCAACTTTGTAAAGTTGTGTCTTTCAGGCCGCTTACTGCGTTTAGGGATTACCCACTCGTCGCCATTGCACCTTAATAAAGCATAATGACCAACTTTTAGTGCAGGGGGATTGAACAGAGAATCTCCATCTTGGCTATTTCACCAGCAAACACACCACATTTAGAAAAAAGAGCTTTGACAAGCTGCGTGAGCAACACTATTATCTGCCCCGTCTTCAGGACAATTCCTCTGTAGTTCAGTCGGTAGAACGGCGGACTGTTAATCCGTATGTCACTGGTTCGAGTCCAGTCAGAGGAGCCAAATTTAAAAAGCCCGCTCAGGTTATCCCGAGCGGGCTTTTGGCTTTATCATCTCTCTGGGTTTCGTGCTGGATACCCGTCCAACCCTTTGCGGGTTCAGTCGCGATCTTCGTGTTGCGTCATCGTCCTTCGCCTCTCATACCGTAGCGACTACAAGTTGTGGCTCAGATTGCTTAAGTTCAGCTTGGCGGGTCGATTGCTGTTTTTCTCGTCTATAAAGACTCACCACCTCCCCGACAATCAATAACGCCGGTGCCTTAACGTGGTGTCGCTCAACCAATTTCGCCAAGGTATCCAAGCGACCAACAATCACTCGTTGCTGAGGTTGCGTACCACGTTCTATTATCGCAACCGGGGTAGTAGCCGATAATCCATGCGTGATTAATTGCTGACTGATTTGCCCACAATGGGCAATACCCATATAAAACACTAGCGTCTGGCGTTTTGCTGATAATGCTCGCCAATCGAGATCCGGTTCTCCCTCAGCACTATGTCCCGTGATAACTTGTACCGACTGTGCCACATGGCGATGAGTTAGGGGAATACCACTTGCCGCCGCGCAGCCCATCGCGGCGGTAATACCGGGAACTATGTGGCAAACCACCCCACGTTGCTGGCAGTACAGCATCTCTTCTCCCCCGCGCCCAAAAACAAAAGGATCGCCACCTTTAAGACGTACCACTTTTTTGCCATCCTGTGCCAAGGCTACTAATAACTGATTAATCTCATCCTGTGCGAGGGTATGGGCATGGGCAGATTTACCAACATAAATTTGCAATGTTGCAGGAGGAATAAGCGCGAGAATTGGCGATGAAACTAAGCGGTCAAACACCACCACATCGGCCTGTTCAATGACCCGTAGTGCTTTTAGCGTTAACAGTTCCACATCACCCGGTCCTGCACCGACCAACCACACCTCCCCGCCTGTAACGGGATTCTGCTGATTGGCATTAGCCATAATCTGTACCAAGGCACTCATAGAGGATGACACCCCTAAGATGTTGTCGAACTTATTCATGATGACCTCCCACTACGAGCGTCTCGTGGCGCGCGCTAGCGATAATTTTTTTCAGTTCAGGAATACAGGAGCCACAATTGGTCCCACATTTGAGCGTCGCACCCAATTGTTCAGCACTGTGGCAGCCACCACGTACCGCAGCAATAATCGGGATCTCCCCCACCGCAAAACAACTGCAGACGATAGTGCCCGTCAGCGTTTTTCTGTCTTGTCCACGCCCGGCAAGCAATGCCAATCGGGATGGGGCATCAAAAGAGGCCTTAGTAAATGCCGCGACCACCGCCTGTCTGTCGATCATCGGTGGCGAAGGCTGGCTATAAAACGCCAATTGTAAGACCCCCTCCTTCCATGCCAGCATACTCATCCCCGTCTCTCCCCTATCTGCACACTGAATGACCCATTGTTCGGTTGCGAACTGCTTGGCTATCCACCCTACCCAATCTTCGGGTTTTGTCGCATCCGCTAAAGTGAAGTGGGTCACGCCCGGTTGTGTAATTCGACTCCAGTAGGCTACTTGAGGGGGGGCGGTGGGGTCACGGCGTAAAAACACTTCGCCATACCATGCCGCCGTCCAGCGTTGGAGGCGAACGGGTGTATGCTTGCTTTCTGGTTGACCGGAAAGCGGATCGGTGTGCGCTGCAATTAAGGCATCGACCCGTGCTTGCTGACTAAACTGACTATTCCAATGCATAGGGACGAATAGGGTGCCACGGGCTTGTGAGCGATCCGGCTGGGCACGCAACAGCAACCAGCCGTGGGGCGATGATACCCGCAGTAAATCCCCCGACTGTGCGGCCGGGCAGTCGTCGGGATGAAACTGACAAAAAGGTTCACTGAGGTGTTGCATTAATCGCGCAGATTTACCGGTGCGAGTCATGGTGTGCCATTGATCCCGAATCCGCCCCGTATTCATAAGTAATGGGTAAGTAGCCGTTGGATGAGTGATCGGTAATCGCGGTGTAATAGGAATAAGCCGTGCCTTACCATCAGGATGATAAAATTTTCCATCGGTGAAGAGCCGTGTTAGCCCCTGCGGATGGCGCTCGTTAACCGGCCACTGTATCGGTAACATCTCATCCCACTGGGCATTGGAGAGGTGTGCTAATCCGCTAATATCAAAAGCACGCCGTCCCTGATTCTCGAACCCCGATAGTCGTGCATGTTCTCGAAAAATATCCGCCGGATGCTGATAGTTAAACGCCTCCCCAAACCCAAGCCGGCGCGCAACTTGGCTAATGATCCACCAATCCGCCTTCGCTTCGCCAGGTGGGGCGAGGAAATTACGTTGACGTGAAACACAGCGTACCGAATTAGTCACTGTGCCATTTTTCTCCCCCCACCCCAAGGCTGGTAAACAAATATGTGCAAGATGCGTAGTGTCGGTATCGCGCATAATGTCTGACACAATCACCAGCGGGCAACGAGACAGTCCAGCACGGACACGATCAGCATCAGGGAGCGAAACAACCGGATTGGTTCCCATAATCCATAGCGCCTTGACCTGCCCCACCTCTATCGCTCGAAACAGGTCGATAGCCGTTAATCCGGCAGTTTGTGCAACATTATCGCTGTGCCAAAAACGACCAACACGATCAATCTCCTCCGGCGTAAAACCCATATGCGCCGCCAGCTGATTAGCCAAACCACCGACTTCGCGGCCTCCCATCGCATTGGGTTGACCGGTTATCGAAAAGGGGCCACACCCTACTCGACCAATTTTACCGGTTGCCAAGTGCAGATTAATGATGGCATTACACTTATCTACGCCAGAAGTGGACTGATTAATCCCCATCGAATAGAGCGTGACCAAACGATCACTGTCTGCAATCCATTGATAAAAAAGCTGTAATTCAGTCGACGACAGACCACAAAAGGCGGCGGTTTTGGCTAACGTCCATGACTCAACTGCCGCCAGTGTCTGCGTTAATCCTTGAGTGTGCTGCTGTAAAAAGTTTTCGTCTAAGTGCTGCTGCTCGGCCATTGCCTGCAATGCCCCACAAAAAAGGGCGGCGTCACTGCCGGGACGTAAAGCTAAATGCAGATCGGCAATATCACAGGTTGCTGTCTGACGCGGATCAATAACCACAATACGCATCTCAGGCCGTGTTTTCTTCGCGAGTGCCAATCGTTGATAGACTACCGGATGTGCCCACGCCGTATTGGAACCGGTCAGGATCACACAATCTGCCTGTTCGAGATCTTGGTAGTCACAAGGCACAGCATCAGCACCAAAGGCACGCTTATAGCCGACCACGGCTGAGGCCATGCATAGCCGTGAATTCGTGTCCATGTTCCCAGCGCCAATAAAGCCTTTCATCAGCTTGTTGGCAACATAATAGTCCTCGGTAAGCAGCTGCCCGGAACCATAGAAGGCCACCGCCTGTGGACCATATTGTGCAATCACGGCTCGCAGCCCGTCAGCCACTGCATCAAGCGCTTGTGACCAACTAACCGCAAGACCATTTATTTCCGGTTGCAATAAACGCCCTTCCAATCCCAGCGTTTCACCCAACGAGCTGCCTTTAACACACAATCGCCCAAGATTAGCGGGGTGCGTCATCTCGCCGTGCGCGACAAATTCAGCTTCCTGAGGCTGCATACGGACGCCGCATCCTACGCCACAATAGGCGCAGGTCGTGGTCACTGCGCTAGCGGAGTGACTCATAGGCTAACCTGATGGATAACATCGGCGTGCTGCTCGCCCGGTTGCAACATATGCGGCTTTACCCATACTCGCCCGTCATCAATTTTTACCGGCCAAACCTCTAGTGCGGTCTGCGCAGCATCGACACTGCTACCATCAAGGAGGCTAAAGCGCTGCTTATAAAGTGGCGAGATCACTACCGGCTCCCCTTTAACATCGCCCACTAATCCACGGGCTAGCACGTTGGCATCACTGTCCGGTTCATGGTTGCTTAAAGCAAAGACTTTCTGTGGATGTTCAGGTAGATGGAATAAGGCAATCTGTTGTCCGGCCAATCTGGCAGCCATACCTGCGTTGTTGGGGATCTCATCTAATGCACAGATGTCCACCCACTCATCAACAGCTGTTGTTGCGATGCGCTTTAAGCCTAGGGCCAAACGCTCTTCATGCGTGGCGGGGCGATTTTGCTCACGCTCCTGCACCATGACGATGGCTTCGTCCGGTTCTTCACTGTTCACAAAGGGTTTAAACAGCGCCAAACGATCTGGATCGGCAAGGGTGGTTTGCCACTCACACTGATAAGTGCCAACCACCTGACTCATCTCATCTTCAAGGTCGGTAGCAATATGCAAACTATCTTCGAGCACGACTTGGCGTAGATACGCTATCCCACCTTCAAGATTATCCATCCAGGTACTGGTGCGCTGCAAACGATCGGCGGTACGAATATAGAACATCAAAAAGCGGTCAACCGTACGAATAAGTGCTTCAGTGCTCATATCTTGTGCCAGTAGCTCGGCATGACGCGGTTTCATTCCCCCATTGCCACAGACATAAAGGTTCCAGCCCTTATCCGTAGCGATCACGCCGACATCTTTACTCTGCGCTTCAGCACATTCGCGGGTACAGCCTGAAACCGCCATTTTAATTTTATGCGGAGCGCGAAGCCCCTTATAACGACTCTCGAGTTGCAGCGCGAGTGATGTTGAATTTTGGACGCCATAGCGACACCAGGTCGACCCCACACAGGATTTTACCGTGCGTAACGATTTCCCATAAGCATGGCCGGTTTCAAAACCTGCATCGATCAATTGCTGCCAAATAGCCGGTAACTGTTCGAGACGAGCACCAAATAAATCAATACGTTGCCCTCCGGTAATTTTCGTATAGAGGTTGTATTGCTTAGCAACCTTACCGATGGCCATCAAGCCTTCAGGCGTGATTTCACCCGCCGGGACACGCGGCACTACCGAATAAGTCCCATCTTTCTGGATATTCGCGAAGAAGCGGTCGTTGGTATCTTGTAAAGGTAAATGCTGGGGTTTGAGAAGGTAATCATTCCAACACGAGGCGAGAATCGATCCCACTAACGGCTTACAAATTTCACAGCCGTGACCCTGACCATACTGACTTAATAATGCATCCCACGTCCGAATATGACCGAGGCGAACCAGATGATAGAGCTCTTGGCGCGAATAAGCGAAATGCTCACAAACATCCTTCTTCACTTCAACACCCTGCTCAGTCAGGGCAAACTCCATCACCTGTTTGGTCAATGCGGCACAACCCCCGCAACCTGTTGCTGCACGCGTACAGGCCTTAATCGCAGCCATGTCGCCACAGCCCCCTTTAACCGCCTCACAAATATCAGCTTTACTCACGTTATGACATGAGCAAATCTGTGCACTCTCTGGCAAGGCAGCGACACCTAATGTTTGCGGTGCAGCGCCTGCGCTGGCAGGTAAAATTAATTGTTCAGGATGGCGAGGTAATGGCATATCGTTTAGCATCATTTGCAGTAGCGTACTATATTCACTGCTGTCGCCAACCAGTACAGCGCCCAGTAGACGTTTGCCGTCTTGCGACACTACGATTTTTTTGTAGACTTCGCCTGGTCCATTAATCCAGCTGTAGCTCTGGCTACCCGGTGTTCGACCATGCGCATCCCCTATCGATGCGACCTCGACGCCCAATAGCTTGAGTTTAGTGCTCATATCCGCACCGTTAAAAGCAACTTCGCTGCCGGACAGCGTCTGAGCCAAGGTACGAGCCATTTGATAGCCGGGAGCAACCAAACCGAAGATTTGTCCCTTCCATAGCGCACATTCACCGATAGCAAAAATCGCGGGATCAGACGTGCGACACTGATCATCAATCACTATTCCGCCCCGAGGCCCTACCGCCAAGCCACAGGCTGTTGCCAAACGATCGTTGGGTCGGATCCCTGCTGAAAATACAATCAAGTCGGTTTCCAAATGGCTACCATCGGCAAACTCCATACGATAGAGGCACGTCTCACCGGCGACGATCTGTTGGGTCGCTTTGTCTGTGTGTACCTGTACCGCTAATGCCTCAACCTTACGGCGCAGCATCGCGGCTCCCTCATCATCCAGTTGCACGCCCATAAGACGTGGAGCAAACTCGACCACATGCGTTTCTAGACCAAGATGCTTGAGCGCATTAGCCGCTTCAAGTCCTAATAAGCCACCCCCTACAACTACCCCTACCTTGCCCTGTTCCGCACTGGCTTTGATCGCTGCCAAGTCGTCAAGGGTGCGATAGACCTGACATCCCGGTAGGTCATTTCCTGCAATAGGTGGGACAAAGGGATAGGAGCCGGTGGCCAGGACTAAGCGATCGTAGGGTGTCTCGTGCCCGTGTTGGTCAATCACCACACGCCTGCGCGTATCAATGTGTTCGATGCGTTGACCCAGTCGCAGTTCAATACCGGTTGTCTTAAAAAAACCCTCCTCCACCATCGATAATGACTCAGCACTGCGTCCAGAAAATAGCTCGGAGAGGTGTACGCGATCATAAGCTGGCGAATTTTCATCCGAAAAAACAATGATTTGGTAATCTAAATGTTGCTTATGTTCAACCAGCTGTTGCAAGAAATGGTGACCTACCATACCGTGCCCGACCATGACTACTATGGGTGTAGACATTGCAATGCTCCTCGTCACCTTAAGGGGTAACTGTTCTGTTTTGGTTAATTGAGATTCAACAACATGGGATACCTCTACCGGACTGAACAAGCGGGTCGAATCGGTGAGGGAGTCAGGATGTTCAAGGGAAGATAAATACCCAGCGCTATCACTCGTATCGCCCCACAGCAAGACACCTTTTAGTTGGTTATCGCGAAATAACAGGCGACGATAATGGCCTTCAAAAGGATCAAAAGTGCTGTGGACTTGATCAGCGTCTCCACCCGTTAGCTCCCCAACACTAAATAGGTTTAGACCCGTGACTTTAAGACGTACTGGTAGATGACTTATTTTCGGTAACGTCGCCGGAAAACCGGCGAGATGTGCGGCTAGCGTCTCGGCCTGTTGCCAGCAAGGGGCAACCAGTCCGGGCGTAAGTTGGCCTGGCTGGCAACATTCACCAATCGCCGAAATACACGGATCAGAGGTTTGTAATGTGTGACTGACCAGTATGCCACGGTCACAGGCTAATCCTGCTGCCTGAGCCAGAGCGATATTGGGACGTACCCCAGCGGCGACTACCACACGCTCCGCGGGCAGACGCCGTCCATCATTGAGCATCACCGCCTGTACATGGTTATCGGTATTCCCCAAATAAGCGGCGGTATTTGCCTGTAATAATGTCTGCACACCGCGGAGTAACAAACTGTCGCTCAATAGCTTAGCCGCAAACGCATCGAGCTGCTGATCCATCAGGTGCGACCCTCGATGTAACAAAGTGACCGCCATACCACGCATCGCTAGCCCTACCGCAGCCTCAATCCCTAATACTCCCCCGCCAATGACCACGGCCGGTTGTCCGGCATACTGTTGATGCAAAATACCCTCGACATCCTGTTGACGACGAAAGCCATAAATACCGGCTAAGTCATTGCCGGGTAACGCAGGCATAAAAGGTTGCGAACCTGTAGCAATCACCAGATGGTCATAGGCAAGTATATGTTCGCCCGCCTGAATTTTTCGGGTATCACGGCAGATGGCGCTTACTGTCACGCCACGAAGCAGTGTGACATTATGACGCGCGTACCACTCAACATCATGGGTGATGATCTCCGAGAAAGACTTCTCTGCGGACAATACGGGGGTTAACAATATACGGTTGTAGGCAGTGTGGGGTTCGTCACCCACCACCACAATATGAAATTGTCCTGCCGCATGTTGGCATAACCGTTCGACGAGCCTTATACCGGCCATGCCATTCCCAATCACGATCAGTGTAGGTCTATCCATTGCGACGATCCTGACTGTGCTATCAGGCTACTGCCCGATGTTTTTCATGAAGAAATTGCAACACTTGCTGACGGTATTGATGAAATAATGGGTCATTAGCTAGCGCTAGCCGCGAACGCGGTCGCTCTAGGTCGACATGTAAAATTTCACCGACCTTCGCCGCCGGACCGTTGGTCATCATCATAACTCTATCTGAAAGCAGCACAGCCTCATCAACATCATGAGTGATCAATAAAAGGGTGGTATTGAGTCGCCCTTGAATGTCCATAACCGCATCTTGTAGATGTGCACGAGTCAGCGCATCAAGTGCCCCAAAGGGTTCATCCATAAGCAATACTTTTGGCTTCATCGCTAACGCACGTGCAATGCCGACACGCTGTTTCATCCCGCCTGAAATCTCATTAGGACGCTTATCCATTGCATGCCCCATATGCACCAATTCAAGGTTAAGGACTATCCAATCGTGCATCTCAGATTTGCTCATCTCGCCCTTAAATACCTGCCTTACCGCCAATGCAACGTTGTCATAGGCTGATAGCCACGGAAGTAGCGAGTGATTTTGAAACACCACGCCACGCTCCGGTCCAGGGCCGATAATTTCTTGATTATCGCAAAGTAATACCCCTTCTGATGGCCGACTCAGTCCAGCAATGAGGTTGAGTAATGTTGATTTACCACACCCCGAATGGCCAATAAGGCTAACCGTTTCGCCTTTAGCGATAGCAAAACTCACGTTATCGAGGGCTAAAAATACCCCTTTCGGCGTAGCAAAACGTTGACTTACGTTCTCGACGCGGATAATACTTTTTTCCGTTTTCATCTCGGGCTCCTGTTATCGATTCTCATAACTAAAACGACGCGCTATCGCCATGAGGCCAAGCTCCAGCAGCATACCCACCACACCAATCAACAAAATGGCAACAATGATGTTTTCAACGTTAAGGTTGTTCCACTCATTCCAGATCCAAAAGCCGATACCTACGCCCCCCGTTAGCATTTCCGCCGCGACGATCACCAACCACGCAATCCCTATCGATAAGCGCACACCGGTTAGGATGTAGGGCAATACAGCAGGAAAGAGAATTTTTCGCATCACGGTGAATTCGCTCAGTTTCAGTACCCGTGCAACATTCAAGTAATCCTGTGGGATGCGCTTTACGCCCTCCGCGGTGTTAAGGATCATCGGCCAGATTGAGCAGATAAAAATCGTCCACGCCGACGCAGGCTCGGCACGCTGGAACAACAGCAAACCAATCGGTAACCATGCCAAAGGGCTGACGGGACGCAGCAGCGAAATAATGGGGTTAAACATGTTGGCCACAAACTGAAAACGACCGATCAGAAAGCCCGCAGGAATACCGACGATAACCGCTAAACCAAAACCGATAGCAACCCGTTTAAGCGAGGCTAATACGTTCCAACCGATACCCATATCATTGGGCCCCGCAATATAAAACGGGTCGGAAAATATCACCTTGGCCGCCTCCCAGGTTTTGAACGGCGTGGGGAACCCCTTGCTATTTAGGGCCGCAATCTGCCAAATAACCAGTAGCACAACTACGCCCAACAGACCGGGGATAATCTTTTGCATAACACGGCGTAAAACAGCCGACTTTCCCTCGCTAGCCGGCGATTTATCCACCTTCGTTTTTGCGGTCGTTCGCCCGACAACTTCTGTATTCACCGATTCCGCTAAGGTGACAGGGGTTTTTGAATGTGTAGACATCGTGAGCCTCTCTTAGCGTTTCATCGCAAAACTGTTGGCATACTCGGCAGGCTGACTGCCATCCCAAACTTTGCCATCCATTAACTTACTGCTTCGGCAATCACTAGACGGTAAAGCGATACCCCCAACCGCGCTGGCTGCCTGCTTATAGATATCAATACGGTTAATTTTTTTCGCAACAGCGAGATAGTCGGGCTCTTTATCGATCAGCCCCCAACGTTTTTGCTGGGTCAAAAACCACATACCGTCGGACAGATAGGGAAAGTTCACCGCGCCATCGTGAAAGAAACGCATGCTATGGGCATCTTTCCATTTTTTTCCAAGCCCATTTTCGTAGTCGCCAAGCATCCTTCCCTGAATGGTATCAACGGCCGTATTGATATAGGCGCGCTGCGCGACGACTTGCGAGGTTTCGATACGGTTAGCATCAGAGGTGTCAATCCAGCGTGATGCCTCAAGAACGGCGGCGGTCAAGGCTCGCGCGGCATTAGGATTGGCTGCCACCCATGAAGCCGTGGTACCGAGCACTTTTTCAGGATGATCGGGCCAAATAGCTTGGGACGTGATGGCCGTGAAACCAATCTCATCAATAATTGCCCGCTGGTTCCAAGGTTCGCCAACACAATAACCACTCATATTGCCAATTTTCATATTGACGACCATTTGTGGTGGCGGTACCACGACATTACGCACATCATTAAAGGGATGGATCCCTGCGTTGGCGAGCCAGTAATACAGCCACATCGCGTGGGTGCCTGTGGGGAATGTTTGTGCAAAGGTATAGGTACCTTTGGGGCTGGCATCGACCACTTTTTTAAGCGAAGCATCCTCGGTAACTCCGGCTTGCTGAAGTTGATGACTCAGAGTAATTGCCTGCCCATTATTATTAATCGTCATCAGCATCGCCATATCATGCTGTGGACCAGCAGCGCCTACTTGTAGACCGTAGACCAATCCGTAGAGAACATGGGCAGCATCAAGCTCACCGGAGATCAATTTGTCGCGAACAGAAGCCCAACTCGACTCTTTGCTTAGGATAATTTTGATCCCGTATTTCTCATCGAATTTTTTCACCGAGGCCATAACTACCGATGCGCAATCGGTAAGAGGAATAAACCCGACACGGATCTCTTTTTTTTCTGGCGCATCGGTGCCCGCCGCCCAGACACTATTCATAAAGCCGGGGATCATCATACTGCTACCGAGGGCAACGCTCCCGGCAAGAAAGCCACGGCGGCTGAACTGCCCGGAATATTTTTTGTCGTCTTGCTTCATTGCAGCTTCCTGTTAGGTTGAAAAATAGGCAAAAAAAAACGTCCAGTTAGCATTTAGTTTCCTAAACGCTAACGGACGCCATTATCCGTAACTCTCACTAAACCGCCGTTGGCTTAGTCGTTATCTATTAAGCGTAAATGCAGCTTATATGCCAACTTTCCAACTTATTGATATGTCGACGAGTAGCCGTTTTGTCATCGATACTTATGTCGGTTCGTGCACTGTATCAGAGCACAACCGGTTTTAGGTGGCACGCCGATAGTGCAGCCAGACCGCGCTTTTACGCTCCCCGCTTTGCCAAGATGTCAGCCACCGCAAACATCGCCTCAGTAATCTCCACAATCTTTTTATTCTGCTTCATTGCCATATCACGTAATGTCTTATGTGCCTGTTGCTCCGTCATACCGTGATGGTCGATTAATAACCCTTTAGCACGTTCCAGAAGTTTTCGTTCGGCAAGAGTGGCACGTAACACCGCCAATTCGGTATCTTGCGCTTGTAACTGTCGTGCCTGCTGTTCAACGAGCTCAAGAATAGATAGATTTAACTGCGGGGATAGGTGCGAGGCATAGTGATGATCAGCGAGTGGGATCTGCACAATCTCTTGGTTTTGCTGTTCATAGGCGGTCTGTGCATCCTGTAGACGTTGACGGCAACAGGCCATCAATACTGATTCTAGCTCATCCTCCAGCTGTTTCATCCCGTCAATACGTAACGTCGTTAATTCAAACCAGCGCAGCGCAGCATCGAGAGACTGAGTATTAGGTGTCGTTTGAGTACAGGCAATACGACGAAAACGTTCAAACTCGCTGCTGTCGCGACTTAATTGTTGTTGCCAAAGTGCAAGGCTACGCGTATCCGCAAACTGACTAAAGGTCTGAAAGCAACGCTCTTGGCCGTCAATTAACGCGATAAGCTGTTGATGCATGGCCGAGTCAAATTGACCAGCCGTAAAGCCCGCTGCCGCCAGCGCACGCTCCTGCCCCGCCAGCTCCTTACCTTGAATAAAACTGAACAATGCCAAGAGTGCTCGTGAAATGGAAGGGTCCCCCGAGGCATCGGCAGTTTCATAGACCAGTGCCAGTAAGGTGCTGATCACCTCGCAATACTGACGCATAGCCTGAGGTTGCGTGACCCTCTGCCTCTGAATGTTCTGGCGCAATAGCGGTAAGGTACTCAAACTATGCAATACAGCGGCGATGCGGCTGTACAAACGAGAAGGATTAGAAAGACTCAGTTCAGTCATATTCAGTGCTTGAAGGTGTTGGTCGACGGCTTGCTCCGCCGTTTGTACCTGTAAGCAATGGTCATTTAGGCGATCAGCCCAGGTTTCACCTTGCGAACATAAATAAATATTGGCGGTACCGCGCTCACGCTGCAGCATATGAATAAGTTGACTGACAGCGCCAACTAGCTTTCCCATCTGCAATAGCTGTTGCAAACAAGTAATTTCACTTTTCTTTGAGGCCTGAAGAAAATCAAGAGCAGTAAGCGCCATAAGTAAATCTAACCAAGGAAAACGATGTATCTCCGAAGCAAAAAATATGCCATTGAACGTGGTGGGTCGAAGGTTAGCCCTGCTGATGGTTAATTCATTGAATCCCGAGTATCCGATGACTCAAGGGGATGACTTGCTCTAATCACTTCCTTAAGGATAGGATGACCCGAAGATAGCCCTTTGCAGCGTTATCAAAAAAATGCTTAGGTAATAAGAAAGCATTTACCGTTAACTCAGTCAGCGATTTTCCCTTTCCACTGACAGTAAGCAAAACTACACTTATAACTTTGCGCTATTTACTCCCTAAAGGATCGTCTTTATGAAATCACGTGCTGCCGTTGCTTTTGCACCGAATCAACCGCTAGAAATTGTTGAAATTGATGTTGAATCCCCAAAAAGAGGGGAAGTATTAATTAAAAATACACACACTGGCGTTTGTCATACCGATGCCTTTACGCTTTCAGGGGAGGATCCGGAAGGTTTATTTCCGGTAGTATTGGGCCACGAAGGTGCAGGCGTGGTGGTTGAAGTCGGCGAAGGCGTCACCAGCGTACAAGTCGGTGACCACGTGATCCCACTGTATACCGCTGAGTGTGGCGAGTGTGAATTCTGCCAATCGGGTAAAACTAACTTATGTGTCGCCGTGCGTGAGACGCAAGGAAAAGGGGTGATGCCGGATGGCACAACCCGTTTTTCCTATCAAGGAAAACCTATTTATCACTATATGGGATGTTCAACCTTTAGCGAATACTCCGTCGTCGCCGAGGTTTCTCTTGCCAAAATTACGCCCGATGCCAATCACGAGCAGGTCTGTTTACTGGGCTGCGGTGTTACCACCGGTATCGGCGCCGTTCATAACACCGCTAAAGTGCAAGAAGGCGACTCTGTGGCGGTCTTTGGCCTTGGCGCCATCGGCTTAGCGGTGATCCAGGGGGCACGCCAAGCGAAGGCAGGTAAAATTATTGCGATTGATACTAACCCTGCGAAATTTGAACTGGCAAAACGCTTCGGCGCCACCGAGTGCATCAATCCGAAAGACCACGAAAAGTCGATTAAAGACGTCTTATTAGAGAAAAATAAATGGGGCATCGATCATACATTTGAGTGCATTGGTAATGTCGACGTTATGCGCCAAGCATTAGAGAGCGCACACCGTGGCTGGGGTCAATCAATCATTATTGGTGTGGCCGGTGCGGGCAAAGAGATTGCAACCCGTCCATTCCAGCTGGTCACCGGCCGTAGCTGGAAAGGCTCCGCCTTCGGCGGTGTAAAAGGTCGCAGCCAGTTACCCGGAATGGTGAAAGACGCGATGGCCGGAAAAATTGATCTCGCCCCTTTTGTCACCCACACCTTATCCTTAGATGAAATTAATCAGGCTTTCGATCTGATGCATCAAGGAAAATCCATTCGTACCGTGATCCGTTACTAAGGGGGCGAGGATGTCCACGTCTGATCTTTCTCGGCGAGAAAAACATTATGCCTTCGGCGGCTGGCAAGAAGTGTGGCAACACACCTCCCACACCCTGAACTGTATGATGAACTTCTCGGTTTACCTCCCGCCACAAGCGGCGACAGGCCCTGTTCCCGTCCTCTACTGGCTATCGGGATTGACCTGTAACGAGCAAAACCTGATCACTAAAGCTGGTTTTCAGCGCTACGCGGCTGAACTCGGAGTGATGGTGGTCGCTATGGATACCAGCCCACGCGGTAGTGACGTGGCGGATGATAGTGCTTGGGACTTGGGACAAGGCGCTGGCTTTTACATTAATGCGACTGAGCAGCCTTGGGCTAGCCACTTTCGGATGTATGAGTATGTCGTCGATGAATTACCGAATATCATTGCGGCGCATTTTCCAACCAATGGCCGACAAGCTATTGCTGGACACTCAATGGGGGGGCACGGCGCGTTAATGATCGCGCTTAAAAATCCGGGACGGTTTAGTAGCGTTTCCGCCTTTGCCCCGATCGTTGCGCCAAGCCGGGTAGCATGGGGGCAAAAAGCCTTTAATGCTTATCTGGGTCATGATACTCGCCACTGGCAGCAGTGGGATTCACTCTGCTTGGTAGAGCAGGGGCAACCCTTACCCCCTGCGTTAATCGATCAAGGCTTAGACGATCCTTTTTACCCGGAACAACTCACTACCGAGTTGTTGGAAACAGCCTGTCAAGCACGTGGAATGATCGCGCATTTCCGCTACCATGAACATTATGACCATAGCTACTATTTTATTAGCAGCTTTATTGAAGAACATATGCGCTTTCACGCCACAGCCTTACAGCTGTAAACGGCTAAACGGTTGATTAGTTGTACGTTTCGATGATAAAACCGCCAGTTGCACTACCAACTGGCATTTTTATTTTGACAAGTTACCACCCAAGCCGTACATTACGCCCCAAGCAATTCCTCTGTAGTTCAGTTGGTAGAACGGCGGACTGTTAATCCGTATGTCACTGGTTCGAGTCCAGTCTGAGGAGCCAAATTTAAGAAGCCAGATGTCACATGACGTCTGGTTTTTTTATTTTTATCAATGGGTTAACCGCATTGATCCGCATCCCTAAAAAAATCTCTAAACCCGATCATTGTGATGGTAAAGATGATGTCTCACGCAGCTATTTATCGGTATAAGTGGGATGCTTGGCTTTGGCGGCAGTAAACCCTGCTATATCCCCTTGCGTACGCGCTATATCAGCGGCTTGGTTGGATGCTCAAGCACCTCTGCCAACTTCTTTTTGAACTGCTCTCGGATGGTTGCTCCCAACTTTTTCCACTCTTTCAGTGCTCTCGGGTCAAAGACCAGTTCATAACTCATCCAGACTTACCCTGCCCCCTTTCTGTGGGTTTGCAAGGCGCTCCCCGACTGTTTTTATTAGTTCGCTCTCTGTATCGCTCACCGTGACTGCTTTAACCGGTATCCCCCCCTAATTATCACTGTATTTATAGGCGTATTAAGAGGGTTGGCATGAATATAGCGCGTCATTAACAACTCTGATCTATCATTACTCTATCGATCACTCATCATTTTTACTCTTCAATTAAAAAGTGGCTTGGCCGTGCCCGCTTGAATTCTGTAATTATCTCAATACCACGCGCCATCCCTGAGAACTTTTTATGTTGAAATACATAAAGGAAACCTCGACAACGATGAATCGTAGAAAATTTATTTCCTCCGCGGCAAGTTTGGCCGTATTAGCCTCCCCATCTGTCCGCGCAACCGGTAAAAACTTGACTACCTCTTCGCGCAACCCCCTCCCGCCCGTTAAAACGTCATCCGGAACTATTATTGGACAATCGCAAGCGGGAGGGGGACGGGTCTGGAAAGGTATTCCCTACGCCACACCGCCTATTGGCGATTTGCGGGGGCGATCACCTACGCCACTGCACTATCAACATTCCCCTATTTATGCCTTTGATTATGGGAATGAAGCGGTGCAAGTAGGCTTAGTCCCGAGTGATGATCAAAAACTGGCGGGGAGTGAGGACTGCTTGTATCTCAATATCTGGTCACCGGCCGTTACGGCTAATACACTTCCTGTCATCGTCTGGATACACGGGGGCGGCTTTGTACAGGGGTCGTCACTGGATGAGCCATTCGATGGCTCCGTTTATGCGCAGACCGGCGAAGTCGTTTTCGTCAGTATCAATTACCGTCTGGGAGGATTTGGTTATTTAATGCCGGGACGTTATGAAGGCTACTGCAATTTAGGTCTTGAAGACCAAATGGCAGCACTGCGCTGGATCAAAGCAAACATTGCTGAATTTGGTGGTGATCGCAATAATATTACCGTTATGGGCGAATCTGCCGGCGCTATGTCTATTGGAATTTTAGCCGGCACGCCCAGTGCAGCCGGATTATTTGATAAAGCGATTATTCAAAGCGGTGGGATGCGGCCGGTATGGACAAATGAAGACCGGCTAACAATGCAGTCGGCCCTCTGTCAGGAATTGAAGATTTCCGAAAACGAAATAGAGAAAATTTTCACACTCAGCACAGCAGAACTGAATAAGGCCTTTATTAACCTAGCCGCTAAATCGGGAAATCCTTTAATGGGTGGAGAGGCTTTCCACCCCGGAATAGATGGCGTCGTGTTGCCCGACCATCCGCTGAAAAATGTTAGACCTATTCCTCTACTGATCGGCCATTGTGCCAATGAAGGCCACTTATTTTTTGAAGTTGGCCCTAAAACCCTGACATCAGGCCTTGTAAGTAAAGTGCGAGATAAAGTAGGTGAAAATAAGTGGGCGACGATCCAAGACACTTACCAACGTAGCGCCGATCAGCCTGGCAACCAATGGGTAATAGATTTGTTCAGCGACTGCTTTGTCGGCGTTGCCTCACACAGACTCGCCCTCGCCGTCAAGGAAGTCGGCGGACAAGCTTGGTGCTACCGCTACGACTACAACAACGCAAGTAAGTTGGGCGCCACGCATGCTACCGATATTGCCTTGACCTTTGGACGTCCCGAGGGCACGCCGGCTCCATTACCCTGGACACCACAGACCCATTTATTGTCCTCAACGATGCGAGCCTCCTTTATCCATTTTGCTATTCATGGGGTTGCGAAAACCGCTGGGGTCGATGAGTGGCCCGAGTATGATAAAGACACCTTACACTTTGTCAGTTTTGATACGTCTGTTCAATTGAAACAGGATTTTCTTGGTAAGTCTCGACGCCAGGTCTGGGAAAATGTCAGTATTTATGCGGTGTGACGCACTAAATATCAGGATATTCGCTGATTTTAACCGCGGCGTTCACTAACGCCCGAGACCCGACTAAATAACCATCCTGTGGGTCTTGGTGGAAATCGGCGAAAGACTTAAGGGGGCGATGCCCCCTACTTTGTGGCAAAGCAGGCGATCCCACGTAATTAATAGGCCCTTTCGCTTCATTCCCCACCACGTTTCCATCACTCTTTAGGAAGACTCTGCGTACAAATATCCACAAAGGATTTAACATTGATATTGCCAACACTTGCGTTCCAGCAAAGATAAAGGGAAGTGGTGAATGGCGGTTCAGGAAGATTAAATACTGTCACATCATCACGAAGAGCAGCGCTTTTTGAAAACGGGATAAAGGTGATTCCCATACCTACTGCCGTCAAGTCAATGGCCGTGCTGACATCACGGGTCTTGATAATTTTCGTCGGCACGATTCCCTTTGATGCATACATCGCGAGTACCGCGCCAGCTAAGCCAATGCCAACCGGATCGTCCTGAATAATTAACGTCTCCTCTACTACATCCTGAAGTCCCACGTCCCCCCTCAGCCGTAGTGGATGTTCATCCGGCAGCACGAGGCTGAGGGGGGTTTCATGAATTTTTCGACAGGTTATCAGCCGCTGCTGAGGTACAGGCCCTCTAACTATCCCTAGATCTAACTCGCCCTCGCGAATAAGCCTAAACTGTTGCTCGACATTATATTCTTGTGGATCAATACGAATAAGGGGAAAACATTTATTGAAATTCCTTATTGCGCTGACTAACAACGGTTCAAGTACCGAAGTCCCCACATAACCCAGTCGTAAAAAACCGCGGCATCCCTGAGTCACCTCTCTAATGACTGTCTGCATGTTTTCTAAACGTTTTACTGTCCGTTCAGCTTCATCCAATAACAGTCGCCCTTCTGCCGTGAGGCTGACTGTTCTTTTATCTCTATCAAAAAGTGTGATCCCCCAACTTTTCTCTAGCGCCTGTATATGCTGGCTTAGTGCGGGCTGGGTGAGGCAGACTTCGGCAGCGGCCTTAGCGAAATGCAAATGTTTTGCTAAGGCGAGAAAAGAGTTGAGCTTGCGATAATCCATATACCTCCTAATAACGGTTACTTATTAAAAAACCCTAAATCCTAATTAGAAATTTATCATAGAGTTCTTTATTGTCATTAGATACACGATTTCACTCTCCAAAACGTGATGAGCGTAATCGTTGACATGACAAAGGCAACGGTTCTCGTCTTAGAGTAAGCCTTATGCACAGACTCGCCCTTAACGCTGAAATGAGTCGTCATCTTCGCCGAAAACACCCGCTTGCTTGCCTATCATGACTCGGGGATCAAGCCGTTACGTGCTCTATAAATGAAAAATCATGCCATGTCGCTGAAAACGCTGGCGGACATTTGTAATAGTGATTCAGAAAAAGACCGTAACCGCGCGATGGAGATCCTGGGTAACGCGCGGCAAAACGCCATATACGTTTATCGCAATACCTAGGCACCAGTAGAGACGCACTCGTTACGACATCACTTTTCTCACACCCCCTGTTAGGAGAAACAATGACAGACATGACACGCTCCACGGAAAACCATGAGAATTATGACCTTCGCTCTGTTATCGAACGGCTGAAAAAATATGATAACGAGTATGTGGAAACGAATGAACCTGTCGACCCTGCGGCCGAGCTATCAGGTGTCTATAGGTATGTGGGGGCGGGCGGAACGGTAATGCGTCCGACACGCACCGGACCCGCGATGGTATTTAATAAAATAAAAGGCTATGACGACTTTCGCGTGCTTATTGGGCTTCTCTCTTCCCGCCAACGCGTAGCCAGAATATTGGGGGCTCCTAAGGAGGAGCTTGCCCGCCTTTTACGCGATGCAGTGCATAAAGCTATCGACCCGATTGTGATTGCGAACGAACAAGCTGTATGCCAAGAAGTTATTCATCTTGCTTCAGATGAGGGCTTTGACCTACGAACCTTACTGCCCGCACCCACCAATACCCCAGAAGATGCCGGTCCCTATTTCACGATGGGGATGTGTTATGCGGCCGATCCGCAAACGGGCGAACATGATGTCACCATCCATCGTCTTTGCGTACAGGGGAAAGATGAAATTTCAATGTACTTTGTACCCGGTCGACATCTCGACCAATTCCGAATCAAAGCGGAGCAGGCTGGCAATGCCCTTCCTATCACTATCAGTATCGGCGTTGATCCGGCGATTGAGATCGGTGCCTGCTTTGAACCCCCCACAACACCACTCGGCTTTGATGAACTTTCGATTGCCGGTGGATTACGTGGACGTGCGGTTGAGCTTGTGCAAGGGGTAGCCGTCAATGCACGCGCCATTGCCAATGCTGAGGTAGTGATAGAAGGCGAATTGATACCCGATTATCGAGTACGGGAAGATCAACATACGAATACCGGGAAAGCTATGCCTGAATTCCCAGGCTATACCGGCGACGCGCAGGCGGCGGTACCGGTTATTAAGGTGAAGGCTGTTACGCATCGCAAACACCCGATCCTCCAAACCTGTATCGGCCCTAGTGATGAACATACTAATCTTGCGGGCATTCCGACCGAGGCAAGTATTCTTGGAATGGTTGAACGCGCGCTGCCCGGCTTAGTAAAAAATGTTCACTGCCCTTCACCCGGCACGGGAAAATATATGGCCGTCCTACAAATTAATAAGCGCAGCTTACAGGATGAGGGACGTCAACGTCAGGCCGCTTTGCTAGCATTCTCAGCATTTTCAGAGCTTAAACATGTTTTTCTCGTGGATGAGGATGTTGATATCTTTGATTTAAATGATGTTATCTGGGCGATGACCACCCGTTATCAGGGAGATGCTGATACCATCTTTATTCCCGGCGTGCGTTGCCATCCCCTTGATCCGTCACAAGATCCCGCATTTAGTAGCTCCATACGCGCCCATGGGATCACCTGTAAGACTATTTACGACTGTACGGTTCCTTATCACCTTAAGGCTAATTTTCAACGGTCGCAATTTATGGAGGTCGATGTCGACCGCTTCTTGCCGGGATTTAGCAACCTGACTCAATAGCTAAAATCGTATAATGATACATGGTGATAGGCAGTAACCCCTTACCAAGCCCGGTGATACCGGGCGAATTGTTGTGGATGATCCCTAGAGGTCGTATCGCGACTGAGCCTATTTGTTGATTTTCTCTAGCGCTTTATCGAATTTGTCCGAAGATGTGACACTCAAGGAGCTCTTCTCAACAACAGCTTGCTGCGACGTTCACCCGAACAGATTACACCATTTTTCCCTGCACATTCCGAGAGTTAGAACAATTTTTTCCCTACTATATTTACCGAGTCAGCTATTTTTTCCCGACGCGCATTTTCAGCCTGCAACACACTACCACCTTGCCGTGGCATCACACTTGCACCCGAGTATGTTAACAACATTGCTGTCCCTGTCATGACTCGATTTTAGCCGCAACCCGTGCGGGCGGCATAGCGCCCGCTCGCGCCCTTTGGCACGGCCGCATAACCGGGTATTGAGTTGTGCATGACGACGCCACACTGGGGCGTTGGCTGGCGAGACGGGAAAGAGCAAAAAGGAACGACTGCGAGCCGCCGCCGGGCGGGCACGGGACAACTTAACTTACAGAGACCTTACGGGCTATCCGGCGATACGGGAGGCCAGCATCGAGCTGTGTGGATCAACGTCATTATCCAGACGGTATCAGTCCTTTCATCCAGCTCGTAGATAAGCCGGTAATGTTCATGAGGTATCAGCTCCCGCGTGCCAACTATTTTTCCCAGCGTACCTTCATACCTTGCCTGCTGCTCTGCCTCGCCGCTCTGCGAACAACCTTTCAACCTCTTCGTTATCCATTCCTTCACTTGACCGAATGGACTGACGCCCTTTCTCCACTTTTTGTTCTAGGTATAGATCATAAGCCCGACTTTCGCTCTGTCGCCGGATATATTCTCGCATCAGTTCACGTATTACCTGAGAGGCCAGTCTGTCACTGGCTTTAGCGGCGGCGATAAAGTCTTCCCGCAAGGAACTTTCCAGCTTCATTGTGAACACTGATTCTTTCGGCATGGTTGTTTCTCCTATCCCGCTTAAGTACTGATCAAGTACATACTCTATCATTACTTACGACCCATCTTGTTTATTTTTTGTTCGCCTATCTGCTCCACCGGATGCGTACTCGTATAGCGGTTTTATTCACCTCACCAGAGGTCGTTTGGCAATGGATTTCCTCGGCCAAGTAAGGTGCGGTTCCGCTTGCCAATGCCTTAGCGATTAGCGTGCTGAACGGCAAGGGGATATGGCTGGAACTTAAGCCGCTTTGAGCTGAGGCTACAAAGAAAAATACCAACCTGAGGGTTAGGATTTGATTCATTTATGCTGGAAATTGTAGTGCTCAGGCACCTGATAATCCTCAGGAATATCAGGCCATATGGATTCCTTTAAAAAACTATCGGCATCGTCTTTAAAAGTTTCAAAAAAACTTGATAACCCCATTGCATATACTCTTATGTACACTAATGACGCTTGTATTGCCACTTTATCATTATTTACTTTAGCCTTATTAAGCAAATCTTTTGCATCTTTAAAACATTGAAAATTTCGCTCAAATAAAGCATCAAGATCATCTGTATAATCTATAAGTAGATCACCCTGATCTATTGGTGACTTAGCTATTACTTCTGACAAAGATAAAAATGTATTTTTAAGATCGTTAAAAAATATATCATTACTCATTTTGCAAGCCTCCGCCCCTCCGCTTCCTTAGTTTTGTTAACGTTCACTGAGCCATCAAGATTTAAAAAAAACTAAAATTGCCTTTACTATCAAAAACCTCCAAATTATTTTTGTGCACTCCATCCAGATAAAACTGATCACCTTTACGAATATTTTCGTTGATATTACCAGAAGACTTATAAACCGTTTGACCCTGATAAATTTTACTGGTTTTCTGAGCAGCCTCTTTCATTTGACTACCAAAACCCGGCTGCTTGAAGAACTCCCCCATATTTCCCACAGCACCGGCATTAGGCACATGCGGCACTTTTCCGGCCATCTCCAGCCTGTCAGGCACTTTCCCTTTTTTACTAACCAGCGCCCGGACGATTTCCACTGATACCGTCATCGTATCGTAGCGGGTTTCAACATCCGACCAACTAAGCTTACCGCCGTTGGCATCAACGATACCTTTAATAACTACGTCACGGGTGATACTGTCAGGATCTAATCCTTTCAGGATGCTTTCAATATTTGCCTCATCCTGCGGATACAAATCTCTGTAAATCATCGAGTAAGTTATATTATCGCCATACTTCGCTAATGCAGACTGCGCCTCGTTAACCAGCCCGCCACAGGCCGCGCTGCCTTTATTACCCTACGTACACGCATCTTTAATGGCCTGATCGCGGTCTTTATCCGTCTGTTTTATTCCGGCCAGCTCTTTCTCTTCTGCGGGTGTCAGCGGCTCCTTCAGTGTATCGCGTTTCTGCTCCAGTGCTTTCTTACGCTCGGCTTCATCCACACTCAGCCAGTTATTCTCAACAATATGTTCGTGATCGCATTAAGCATCAGTCTTTACCATCGATTATCCTTAAAGGCCACTGGATACAGGCGCTGGGATTTGAGACGGACAGGAAGGTTGAAGTCAGTTATCAGCAGGGAGAACTGATTATACGGCTGGCTGAGGAGTGATTAGTCAGTAAAACGATCCCGGCTTGATGGCCGGGA
>NZ_JABBFO010000014.1 GCF_018494035.1 Rosenbergiella australiborealis | reverse complement strand
CCGGGCCGGATCCCAGAACTGCTGCGTAATCTGGAGAGTATGGCGCAGATGGTGAAGCTGCCGATAAGAAGAGAAAGAGCCTTCCCAAGAGTGGTAAAGGAGAGACCCCGGAAGTATCCAAAAGCACAGGGAAAAAGCCAGTCAGTTGCTTAACTGACTGGCATTACCGCTTAGGCGGCTATTTTTACTTATAAGGAAATAGATCCTTACGCCGGTAAGGATTTTCCTCACCAGACTTTCGTGTTTTTAACAGTTCAAGTATCCAAGTGTACTGCTCTGGATTCGGCCCGACAAAAAATTCAACCTCTTCATTCATTCGCCGTGCAATGGTTGCATCATCAGCCGTAGTGAGATCATCCATAGGCGGGCGTACAAAAATTTCAAGTTGATGACGCGTACTGTTATACACCGGAAAAAGAGGGACAACCCTCGCTCGACAGACCTTCATTAAACGGCCAATAGCGGGTAACGTCGCCTTGTAGGTAGCAAAAAAATCAACAAATTCGCTATGTTCGGCACCGTGATCTTGGTCGGGTAAATAGTATCCCCAATAACCTTGCCTGACCGATGCAATGAAAGGTTTAATGCCATCATTACGTGCGTGCATCCTTCCGCCAAAACGACGACGTAGACGGTTCCAGATATAGTCCATTAAAGGATCTTTTTGATTATGGAACATCGCCGCCATTTTTTGACCTTCAGAGGCTAATAACATCGCTGGAATATCGACCGCCCAACCATGAGGCACTAGAAAAATAACATTTTCGCCAGAATGTTGTAGCTGCTCAATGATATCTTTACCGTGCCACATCACTTTTTGCTGTACACGCTGTGGATTACGTAATGCTAATTCTGCCATCAGCACCATCGCTTGCGGGGCCGTCGCAAACATTTCATCAATAATGGCTTCACGCGCGCTAAGCGAGATCTCAGGAAAACAGTAGTGAAGATTAATTTGCGAACGCCGCCGTGCCCCTTTTGCAAGCTGACCGACCCACTTACCCAGTGCACCTAATAGCGGATCGCGAAGTGCAGCGGGCACATAGGCTAAAGCACCCGCAATACCGACCGCCGCCCATTTCCCCCAAAATTGAGGTTTGAGAAAGGATCGTTTAAAAACGGGAATAAATTCAGAATGGTTACGTGTTTCTTTAGTCATGCACTCGCCTCATAATAGAAGAGGCTAATAATAGTGATGAGCAATAGATTTGCAATAAACTTTTACTAACTAAATGAGCTCTATACATAATTTTCAACAGTAGCCTTAGGAGCAAGCTCAACGCCTACCCCAAAGAAACGTCGTCAAAACGTTAACTGACCCTGCCATATTTTTACTTGTGCAAGGTAATCCTTACGCTCTTTCCCTGCTAGGCCTTCCATACGTGGTAATTTTGCCGTTAAGGGGTTAACCGCTTGATTATTAATCCAGATCTCAAAGTGCAAGTGGGGTCCGGTTGAACGTCCAGTATTACCTGACAGAGCAATGCGATCGCCTCTTTTTACTTTTTGACCGGGCTTAACCAATAAACGGCTTAAATGCATATAACGCGTTGTATATTGGCGACCGTGGCGGATCGCAACATATTTGCCAGCCGCTCCCTCAATATTATTAGCCACCACCACTTCACCGTCTCCTACAGCCAATACCGGCGTCCCAATAGGGACGGCAAAATCAACGCCTCGGTGTGGTGTGATACGTCCAGTAACCGGATTAACTCGGCGCGGATTGAAGTTTGAAGAGACCCTAAATGTTTTCACTGTCGGATAGCGCAGAAACCCTTTAGCCAGTCCCGAAGCATATTGATCATAAAACTTGCCGTCTTGCGCCCGAAAAGCATAATAGTCCTTACCCCCCGAGCGAACCCGCACAGCCTGTAGTTGGCTCTGCATACGTTTTCCCTGTAGCACTTCGCGCGAAAAAATAGCACTAAACTTATCGCCACTGCGTAATTTACGAAAGTCCATTTGCCATTGTAAGGCTTTAATCACGGAAGCTATCTCATTCGAGGATAGACCGGCACGTTGTGCACTGTTCGCAAAACTCCCTTGCACAATGCCCTTAAGCGTCTGATCTTGCCACTCGCCCTGTTGCAGTCGCTTTTCCATGCTGTAAGTGCCATTAGGACGACGAACATAATGGCGTGTTTCCCGTCGTGAAATTTCCCAATCCAAGGTGTCTAATTCACCCTCAGCATTCACTTGCCAATTAAGGCTTTGTCCAATATTCAGATTGCGAAGAGCGCCATCACTCCCCACCAGCGCATTGATGTTAGAAAGGTCGATACCATATTGATTGAGAATGCTGCTTAGCGTATCGCCGGCGGCAACGGTATATTCCTTCGCATATTGCACACTCTCAACGTCCTTCTGATCAGCAGAGAGATCTTCGTCGGGTAAAGGCGTGGTCTGGTCATCGGGTTCGGTCGCATCACTATCAGTAAAATGCGGTATGCCCTGCACCTCTATTTGTCGAATAACAGCCTGTCTATCATCTTCCTGATGAGAGATGAGCGGTTGGCAAAGTGCAACAGCAAGGGTCATCGCCGTCAATGACCCCAACATAAAACGATGGGGGCGAGGTAATGTGTTAAGCGCAAGAGCGACAGAACGAGCAATCTGTTGCACTGTAAAATATCCTTGTTAGTTCATTGGTTTCAGACAGCTCAAATATTGGCTCGACAGCTGTAAAAGAAATTTCACATAACTATCTTGAGAGAGACTGATATTGGTTCCCAATGGGTCAAGTGTTCCTTTTTTAACTTGGGTTCCTCGAGAGACAGCATCAATCACCGCAGGTCTGAATTGTGGCTCAGCAAAAACGCACTGCGCGTTATGCTCAGTCAACTGTGTTCTTATTTCGTGTAATTTCTGTGCGCCGGGCTGAATTTCAGGATTCACTGTAAAGTAGCCTAACGGGGACAATCCATAGTGTTGCTCAAAATAGGTATAAGCATCATGAAAAACATAATATCTTTTATCTTTCACTGTCATAAGCTGCTGACGTATCTCTTTATCGGCATGTTCCAGATTTACTGTAAACTGCGATAAATTACGGTCGAGTTTGGCCTTTTCTGCTGGCATGGATTGTACCAAGCGATCATGAATCGCCGTTGCACTCAATAAGGCCATCTCTGGAGACAGCCAGATGTGCATATTATAAGTTCCTTGATGAGAATGGCTATCAGACTGTTCCCGATCAGTAGAATTTGAAGATGATAGCGTATCTCTATCACTCAAATCGTGATCGTGATCATCTTCAATCTCTCCTACTAGATGAGAATGAATAGCAGGTAAAGCCGTAAGCTCAAGATTTTTGTTTATCGGCAGTTGTGAAGCACTGCGCGTAATAAAAGATTCCATCTCCGGACCCACCCATACCAATAAATCTGCCTTCTGGATCAAACGTACATCTGAGGGGCGTAAGGCGTAATCATGTTCAGAAGCACCATCAGGCAACACCACTTTTACCGGGGTCACTCCCTGCGCAATTGCGGCGGCAATAAAGCCTAAGGGTTTAATTGATGTCACGACATCGGCCTGTGAGGCACTGTTCACACCAACTATCATGGCAATGCCCGCTATTATTTTCGGTAAATGGCCTTTTCTTTTCATCATTACGCTTATCTCATCTATAAAACTCAAAGGGATTATGTGATAATATAACATCTCCTTTTGAAATGAAAACTGATTAACCATGTCATCGAACCTCGTGGCTTTGCAAAATATCGATGTTGCATTCGGTCAAAAACAGGTCTTACAAAATATTTCCTTAACGCTGACGCCCGGTAGAATACTGACGTTGCTCGGCCCTAATGGTGCGGGAAAATCAACGCTTGTAAGACTGATACTCGGTCTGGTTACGCCGACTCAGGGAACCATCGAGAAAAAATCAGGGCTGCGGATTGGTTACGTACCACAGAAGCTCCACCTCGATATTACGTTACCCCTCAATGTCGAGCGATTTTTGCGCCTCGCTCGACAAGCGAAACATGTGGATATTCACGCTGCCTTGCAACGTGTTAACGCCGATCATCTTCGCCTTTCTGCCATGCAAAAACTGTCTGGGGGGGAAATGCAACGCGTGTTATTGGCACGGGCTTTACTGGGAAAACCTGAGCTCTTAGTGCTTGATGAACCCACACAAGGTGTTGATGTCAATGGCCAAGTCGCTCTCTATGATTTAATCAACCAACTGCGTCATGAATTAGGTTGTGCAGTGTTGATGGTCTCACATGATCTGCACTTAGTGATGGCAAAAACCGATGATGTACTCTGCCTTAATCATCACGTTTGCTGCTCAGGGCCGCCGGAAGTGGTTTCTCAACATCCTGAATTTACCGCCATGTTTGGTACGCGAGCGTCTGAACAACTGGCTATTTATCGTCATCACCATAATCACCGACACGACCTAAAAGGACGAATTGTGTTGCGCAAGGAGAATGAGATCCAATGATTGAACTGTTACTGCCAGGCTGGCTGGGCGGGATCTTATTGAGCCTTACTGCCGGACCTCTCGGGGCTTTTGTTGTATGGCGCAAGATGTCATATTTTGGGGATACACTCGCTCACGCCTCATTACTCGGGGTGGCTTTCGGGTTACTTTTACATGTTAACCCTTGGTACGCAGTGATTGCCGTCACTTTAATCCTCGCCATTTTGTTGGTCATCCTCGAACATCGTCCCCACCTTGCCATTGATACCCTTCTTGGGATCATGGCACATAGCGCTCTCTCATTAGGGCTGGTGGTGGTCAGCCTGATGTCCAACGTTCGTGTCGACCTGATGGCCTATTTATTTGGTGATCTCTTATCGGTGATGCCTGCAGACTTATGGATGATGGCCGGTGGAGTAGTGATTGTACTCACCGTATTACTCTCTCAATGGCGATCACTCCTCTCAATGACCGTTAGCCCTGAACTAGCTCAGGTAGACGGGGTTAATCTGCCGAGAACCAGAATGCTGTTAATGCTAATGACCGCGCTGACCATCGGCGTATCGATGAAGTTTGTCGGTGCACTCATCATCACCTCACTGCTGATCATCCCCGCGGCAACCGCACGACGCTTCGCCCGCTCCCCTGAACAAATGGCATTTTTCGCTACGCTGATTGGTATGGTGGCGGTTACAGGTGGACTCACCTTCTCCGCATACTACGATACTCCCGCAGGCCCCTCTGTCGTCCTCACCGCCAGTGTGCTGTTTATCCTTAGTGGCTTAAAAAAATTGGCGCAATAAGATTATCGCCTCGGGTAACCCGAGGCGATAAATCATCCCCATCCACGCTTCTTATTCTACGAACGACGATAAAGGCCCTCTACCCTTGGCCTTGCAGCTATAGCCCTATAAAAAGAAAAGAGGCCCCCACTAGGATGCCTCTTCTTAACATGCAATGATCTAATCGTTATTATTTACTAAATTGATCGATTAAATTGAAATGCTGATATGCGTGCTGCGTTGCCAATCGTCCTCGCGGCGTGCGCTGGATAAAACCCTGTTGGATAAGATAAGGTTCAATCACATCTTCAATCGTTTCCCGCTCTTCGCCAATCGCCGCCGCAAGGTTATCTAAACCAACGGGGCCGCCACTAAACTTATCGATAATCGCGAGCAATAGCTTACGATCCATATAGTCAAAGCCCTCGCTGTCTACGTTTAATAAATCTAGCGCGCTCGCGGTCACTTTACCGCTCATATCTCCCGCTGCTTTGACTTCGGCAAAGTCACGGACTCGGCGCAGTAAACGATTGGCAATCCGTGGCGTGCCGCGCGCGCGACGCGCAATCTCTAGCGCACCCTCTTCACTCAGCGCTAACCCCAGACACTCTGCCGCACGTTTCACGATGGATTGTAGATCAGCCACTTGATAAAACTCTAGCCGTTGTACGATGCCGAAACGATCGCGTAGCGGCGAGGTCAGCGACCCTGCACGCGTGGTAGCGCCAATCAGCGTAAAGGGAGGTAAGTCGATTTTTATCGAACGAGCCGCAGGTCCTTCGCCAATCATGATGTCGAGCTGATAATCTTCCATCGCCGGGTAGAGAACTTCCTCTACCACCGGTGATAAGCGGTGAATTTCATCGATGAAGAGCACATCATGGGGTTCGAGGTTGGTGAGCATGGCGGCGAGATCCCCCGCTTTCTCCAATACTGGACCCGATGTGGTGCGCAGGTTTACCCCCATCTCATTCGCCACGATGTTCGCTAGGGTAGTTTTTCCTAAGCCTGGAGGGCCAAAAATCAACAGGTGATCGAGGGCATCGCCTCGCATTTTAGCCGCACGGATAAAAATCTCCATCTGTTCGCGCACATGGGGTTGGCCCACATACTCATCCAGTAGACGCGGGCGTAAGGCACGGTCAAAACGCTCTTCTTCATGAGTCACTTCTGCAGAGACTAGGCGATCCGCTTCAATCATAATGGTCCTTATAGCGACGCGCGCAAGGCGTCACGAATTAAGGTTTCACTGTCAGCACCCGTTTTTGCGATTTTACTCACCATTCTTGAGGCTTCTTGTGGCTTATAACCGAGCGCAACAAGCGCCGCAACTGCTTCTGCCTCGGCGTCGTTACTCGATACCTGATCAGACTCAGGCGCTGTGAGGGTAAACTCGCTTTCGGTGTTGAATAACTCGCCGTGCATTCCTTTGAAGCGATCCTTCATTTCCACCACCAAACGTTCGGCGGTTTTCTTGCCCACCCCCGGCAGCTTCACTAGCGCAGCAATTTCTTGATGCTCTACCGCATTGACAAACTGTTGGGCTGACATACCAGAAAGAATCGCTAACGCTAATTTAGGGCCGACACCGTTAACCTTAATCAATTCGCGAAACAATGTGCGCTCTTGTTTATGATTAAAGCCAAAGAGGAGCTGGGCGTCTTCCCGCACTACGAAGTGGGTAAAAATAATAGCGGAATGGTCTTTTTCGGGGAGTTCGTAGAAGCACGTCATCGGCATATGCACTTCATAACCGACACCACCCACTTCCAGTAGCACCAGCGGTGGCTGTTTCTCTATAATGATTCCATTAAGACGTCCGATCATACAAATACCCTTTTCAATGCGTTAGCGACAGTCAATGCTGCGTTTATACCATAAAAAAGGCTGGATGAATATCCAGCCCTACGCTTGTTTTAGCGTAATCGCCCACGAGTCAGCACCAGTGCCTTATCGGAAATACTCAACGCGTTTTGGCTAATATGACAATGGGTAATTGCAATGGCTAACGCATCCGCAGCATCGGCTTGTGGGTTAGCCGGAAGTTTGAGTAGTGTACGTACCATATGCTGAACTTGGGCTTTATCCGCCGCCCCCGTGCCGGTGACGGTTTGTTTCACTTGTCGCGCTGCATATTCAAAAACCGGTAAGGTTTGATTGACTGCTGCGACAATTGCCGCTCCTCTTGCCTGCCCGAGCTTTAACGCAGAGTCGGCATTCTTGGCCATAAAGACTTGCTCAATAGCAAAATAGTCGGGCGAAAATTGGGTAATGATTTCACTCACGCCGGCATAAATTAGCCGCAGACGCTCAGGTAAAGCGGTTGTGTTCGTACGAATACAACCGCTACCCAAATAAGTCAGTTGACGACCGACTTGGCGTATTACGCCGTATCCGGTCACCCGAGATCCCGGATCAATACCGAGGATTATTGCCATAAGCGTCGACTTACACGTGTGAATATCACCTATAAGGTCTCGGCGACTTCGTCGGAAATTTCACCATTATGGTAAACTTCTTGTACATCATCACAATCTTCAAGCATATCAATCAGCCGTAACAGCTTGGGTGCCGTTTCACTATCCATCTCGGCTTTTGTCGAAGGGATCATCGTGACTTCTGCTTCATCAGGCGTCAGTCCTGCAGCAATCAAGGCATCTTTGACCGCCCCAAGTTCTTCCCATGCAGTAAAGACATCGATCGCGCCATCATCATAGGTCATGACATCTTCCGCACCCGCTTCGAGTGCCGCTTCCATCAGCGCATCCTCGTCTTGACCTGGCGCGTAAGCAATCACGCCTTTACGGCTAAAGAGATAAGCGACTGAACCATCGGTGCCAAGATTACCCCCAGTCTTAGTGAAAGCATGACGCACTTCTGACACAGTACGGTTACGGTTATCACTTAAACATTCGATCATGATAGCGCTGCCGCCGGGACCGTAGCCTTCATAGATGATAGTTTCCATATTGGAGTTATCATCGCCGCCGACACCCCGTGCGATAGCACGATCCATAGTATCGCGGGTCATGTTATTCGATAAGGCTTTATCCATTGCCGCACGTAAGCGAGGGTTAGAGCTTGGATCGCCACCGCCTAATTTTGCTGCCGTGACAAGCTCACGAATAATTTTAGTAAAAATTTTCCCACGTTTGGCGTCTTGTGCCGCTTTACGGTGTTTCGTATTCGCCCACTTACTATGTCCAGCCATAATCTTCTTCTCTCAAACAAATAATGGTAAACAGAACACGCGGGTTGCGTATTCCAATCGAATGATCACTCGGCGAACAGTTGTTCGATGGCTTGGCGATTACTCCACGATTTAGTTAACGCCGCAGCCTGTTGCCAAGGAAGCCACTGTGCAGCCGTGTGTTCGGTGAGATGCGGCATTTTTTCGCTCTCAAGCCCCCAACTAAACCAATGTTCTTGGTTTTGTGTCACACCCGGCGCATAACGGTGGCGATACTGTTCAAAAATTTCAAAGGTAATCTGCGTCTGGCAATCGATAAAGCAATCATGGGCCGGATCATAAATAAACCCGGTCTCCTCTTGCACTTCGCGAAGCGCGGCTTGCGAAGGCAACTCTCCTTGCTCTAGGCTACCCGTGACCGATTGCCAAAACTGCGCATCATCTTGCCGCTGTAGCAATAGCACCCGCTTAGTGTTTCTCGCATAGATCACCACTAACACTGAAACCGGGTGCTTGTAAGTCATTACGCCGACTCAGTCTTAACTTTTTTGACGACCTGGAGTGCCAACTCTTGCAGGGCGCTCGGATTAGCTTCGCTTGGCGCATCAGTCATTAAACATGCAGCTGCCGTCGTTTTCGGGAAAGCAATCACATCACGGATATTATCCGTACCCGTCAGCAACATAGTTAAACGGTCTAAACCGAACGCGAGGCCTGCGTGCGGTGGCGCACCGTATTTTAATGCATCGAGTAAGAAGCCAAATTTCTCTTGCTGCTCATCAGCGCTGATCCCTAAGATACTGAATACGGCTTGTTGCATATCGCTAGTGTGGATACGCACGGAACCGCCACCGACTTCATAGCCGTTGATAACCATATCATAGGCATTCGCAATGGCATCGCTCGGTGCAGCACTTAACTCGGTTGGCGTAAGGTCGCGAGGAGCGGTAAAAGGATGGTGCATGGCAGCTAAACGCCCTTCTTCGTCTTGCTCAAACATAGGGAAATCAACGACCCACAGCGGTGCCCAGCGACTTTCATCGGTCAGCGCTAATTCACGGCCGATTTTAAGACGTAATGCGCCCATCGCATCCGCTACCACATTCGCCTGGTCTGCACCGAACAGTAAAATATCGCCTGATTGCGCGTTTGTTCTTTCCAACAACTGCTCGATAATGTCAGCCGTGAGGAATTTCGCTACTGGGCTCTGCACGCCGTCCAGTCCAGCGTCACGCTGGTTGACCTTCATCCATGCCATGCCCTTCGCGCCATATAAACCGACGAATTTAGTATAATCATCCAGTTGCTTACGCGTCAGTTGCGCCCCACCAGGAACGCGTAATACTGCGACACGTCCTTTTGTATCGTTGGCTGGACCTGAAAATACCTGAAACTCCACGTTCTTCAGTAAATCGGCAACATCCACCAGCTCCATAGGGTTACGTAAATCCGGCTTATCGGAACCGAAACGACGCATCGCTTCTGCCCACGTCATCTGTGGAAACTCACCGAGATCAATCCCTTTGATAGTTAACCATAACTCACGAATCAGGCGTTCCATGATCTCACGCACTTGAGGGGCGGTCATAAACGAGGTTTCAACATCGATTTGTGTAAATTCTGGCTGACGATCTGCACGTAAGTCTTCGTCACGGAAACACTTAACGATTTGATAATAACGGTCAAAGCCTGAGACCATTAAAAGCTGTTTAAAGAGCTGTGGCGATTGCGGTAATGCATAAAACTCGCCTTTATTTACTCGGCTTGGCACCAAGTAGTCCCGAGCGCCTTCTGGCGTTGCTTTGGTCAGCATCGGCGTTTCAATATCGAGAAACTCATTCTCTTCCATAAAACGACGAACAAAAGCGGTAATTTTCGCGCGTGTTTTGAAACGTGCCGCGACTTCAGGGCGACGTAAATCTAAGTAACGGTATTTAAGGCGGGCTTCTTCGCTATTAACATGATTACTATCGAGCGGCAACGGTTCAGAACGGTTGATAATCGTTAACTCCGTTGCGAATACCTCAACCTCTCCGGTCGCCATCTCGGCATTCTTGTTACGCTCATCGCGGGCACGCACTTTACCGGTAACCTGAATACAAAACTCATTACGTAACTCAGCTGCACGCTGGAATGCCTGTTGTTCATCCGGATCAAAAAAGACCTGAACAATCCCTTCGCGATCACGCATATCGATGAAAATTAAGCTCCCGAGGTCGCGACGACGATTCACCCAACCGCTGAGAGTCACTTGTTGACCGATGTGGGACACATTAAGTTGTCCGCAATATAGTGTACGCATTGATTATCCTTTTGGGCCCGGCAGGCATTTAACGTTGGGTACCTGCTACCTGGCGATGTTGCTGCAAAATGGCTCGCATTATACTGAAAAATAATGTCAAGGATAAGTCTCTGAGTGTAATAGCGCTCGATATCTGTGCAATTAACCCTTTTGATTATCGAAAATTGTTAAAAATCGGTCTTATTGATGCGCAGCTGCATAGTTTCTGCGACAATATCTCTTTTACAGCAAGGTTATCGAACTCCGTTATGTCACACCGCGATAGTTTATTTTCCGCGCCAATTGAAAAATTGGGCGATTGGACTTTTGATGAACGAGTAGCTGAAGTCTTTCCAGATATGATCCAGCGCTCAGTCCCTGGTTACTCCAACATCATCTCGATGATTGGCATGTTAGCGGGCCGTTTTGTCACGGAAAATAGCCGCGTTTACGATCTCGGCTGCTCGCTGGGTGCAGCAACGCTCTCGGTGCGACGAAATATTACGGTCGATGGCTGTGAAATCATTGCTGTCGATAACTCTCCCGCGATGGTTGAACGCTGTCGCCGACATATCGATGCGTTTCGGGCCCAAACTCCGGTACAGGTTATCGAAGCCGATATTCAACATATCGATATCGACAACGCCTCCCTTGTCGTTCTAAATTTTACGCTACAGTTTATTCCCCCAGCACAACGTACTGCCCTGCTGGAAAAAATCTGGCACGGATTACGTCCTGGCGGCGCATTAGTACTCTCAGAAAAGTTCAGTTTCGCCGATCAGCAGATGGGCGAATTGCTGTTTGATATGCATTTAGACTTTAAACGCGCGAATGGATATAGCGAACTAGAGATTAGCCAAAAACGCAGTATGCTCGAAAACGTGATGCTGACAGACACGGTCAGTACTCATCAACAACGCTTACGGGATGTCGGTTTCTCGCACGCAGAACTCTGGTTTCAATGTTTTAATTTTGGATCGTTAGTGGCCATCAAATGATAGATTTTGGAAATTTTTACCAACAAATTGCTACAGGCCCACTCGCCTCGTGGTTAGAAGTGATCCCTGCACAGCTAGCACAGTGGCAACGTGAAAACCTACATGGTCATTTCCGTCAATGGCATAAGGCCATTCAATATTTACCCGCTTTAACACCCACTACACTCGACTTGGTCGAGCGGGTTTATGCTGAGCATCCCGACCTTACTCCCCGCCAGCGACAAGGTATTGAGTCACTGCTTCGTCAATTGATGCCTTGGCGTAAAGGCCCTTATTATCTCTATGGCACTCATATCGACACTGAATGGCGTTCGGATTGGAAATGGGATCGTGTGCTACCTCATATTAGCCCTCTTAAAGACCGATTAGTGTTAGATGTTGGTTGCGGCAGTGGTTACCATATGTGGCGGATGATTGGTCAAGGGGCGAAAATGGTCGTTGGGATTGACCCTATGCAGCTCTTCCTCTGTCAGTTTGAAGCCGTGCGTAAACTATTGGGTAATTCACAACAAGCCCATCTGCTGCCATTAGGGATTGAACAACTGCCCACCTCCGAAGCCTTCGATACGGTTTTTTCAATGGGTGTGCTCTACCACCGACGCTCTCCGCTCGATCATTTAATGCAATTGAAGAATCAGTTAGTGAATGGCGGGGAATTGGTATTAGAAACACTTGTCACTGATGGTGATGAGCATCAAGTACTCGTTCCGGGTGAACGTTATGCACAAATGCGTAATGTCTACTTCCTGCCCTCAGCACTTGCGTTGAAAAGTTGGTTGGAAAAAACCGGATTTGTTGATGTACGCATCGTCGATCAAGCGGTGACACCTGTCACCGAACAGCGACGTACTTCTTGGATGACGAGTGAGTCGCTTGCCGAGTTTTTAGATCCTGAAAACCCAGAGCTGACTGTCGAAGGTTATCACGCGCCTTTACGAGCAGTGTTAATTGCTCGTAAACCCGGAGAGGTGGTCTAAATGACCAAAGTGGTGCTCGGTGAGAATTGTTGGCTGAGCATCACGCTGTAAACGGATTAACGTCTGCATTGCTTCAACGACCGTTGGGTCAACCTCAGTGCGTAAATACTCATCGGCCACTTTATCGGAGCACATTGATACGCCCGCTTTGCAGTAATTCATCGCGGAGGGCACTTGCCGACTCGCTGAGCTGTGCACTTCCTTAATCCCTGCCTCCAGGAATTTGGGGAGATTAGATAAACGTACCCCCGCACCGGCCATAATAATTGGCCCAGTACCGATCGCATTTAATTCCTGTAATAAAGGTAAACCAGCCTCTGCAGACTGCTGTTGTCCGGAGGTGAGTATTCGTGCCACCCCGAGATCGGCCAGCTCATGATAAGTACGATGTGGATTACTACAAAGATCGAAAGCACGATGAAAAGTGACGGCCATACCTTTTGCGACAGTCATCATTTTTTGCATTCTTGCTTTATCCAATAACCCTTCTGGGCACAAAATACCTGTCACCACGCCAGGAAACCCCATATCACGGATTTGAGCAATGTCAGAAAGCATGATTTTAAATTCATTGTCACTGTAACAAAAGTCACCACTGCGAGGCCGCACAATAGGATGAACGGGAATATGAATGCGTGATCGTACTTCACGCAAGGTCCCTAACGAAGTGGTTAAGCCCCCCTCTTGAGGTGCGGCACAAAGTTCAAGACGATCAGCACCAGCTTGAGCGGCCGATAGTGCACAATCCAAGCCATAGCAGCATATTTCTAATGTCGGCATAGTCGATTCCTTTGTCAGACCACATGGTTATGCTATCGTAAATAGCGCCTCTCCTTACATACCTGCATGGAGTTTGAATGTCATTCAATTTTGACGAAAGAGTCGAGCGGTATCACACTGATAGTGAAAAATGGCTCAAATATCGGGATCAAGATATCATCCCACTCTGGGTGGCCGATACCGACTTTCGTGTTGCCCCTTCCATTCAGCAGGCATTGCAAGCACGTGTCGCACATGGTGTGTTTGGCTATGCGCATGACCAAGGCGCACTCGCCAACGTCACGGCAGATTGGGTAAGTAAACAGTATCACTGGACGATCGACCCAGATTGGGTTGTCCCGTTATCTGGCATTAAACCGTTCTTCTCGTTACTGCAACAATGTTTACTTTCTACCGAACAACGCTCAATCTGTCACACACCGATCTATCCGCCTTTTACTCAAAGTGCCATCTCTAGTGGTCGAGAACAACGTCACATCCCTTACCCTATTTTCGACCAAACTAACCTTCTCCACTCTCCCTTACCGGCGTTAAGCCACCAAGACAGGCTCTTTCTCCTTTGTAACCCTCATAATCCTGGAGGGCGGAGCCATCGTCGACAAGAACTAGAGCAATTGGCCGCCTACGCAACCGAATATAACTTATGGGTATGTAGCGATGAAACTCATGCCGATCTCTTACTCGAGCCGGGCCTGTCGCATACGCCTTTCGCCGCCTTATCGACAGAATGCGAACAACGCTCAATTACACTGCTTTCTGCCGCGAAAGCCTTTAATCTTGCGGGACTCGGTTGTGCAGTAGCCATTATTCCTAACCTTGAACTCCGGACAACCTTGCGCCAAGCTATAGCCTTGCGGATGCCCGTCCCCAACTGTTTAGGGGTCACAGCAACCCTTGCTGCGTGGCGTGAAGGTGCAGACTGGTTGAATGCACAACGCGACTATCTGCGTGCGAACCGTGATCACTTGGCAGCACACCTGACGACATTACCCGCTTTGCGCTTAATCACCCCCGAAGCCGGTTTTTTAGCTTGGATGGATGTCTCTGCATTAGGCAAATCCGACCCGCACAAATGGTTTGAACATCATGGATTAGGGTTTACTGATGGTGCGCCCTATGGGGATCCACAAGCCATGCGGTTTAATTTTGGCTGCAGTCGCACCTTGCTCGATCTTGCATTAAGCCGTCTTACGCAGGCGGTCAATGCCGCCTAAAGTTTAGGAAACGCGCTGTTCGCTAGCCACGACAAGATCGATAGGCCAAGTATGAAACTTGATCGTAATATCGCCATTGGTCATAGCCAGTGTGGTGTTATCCAATGCCCCGGGATGCGTTTTAGGCCGACGCGTTTTGATACTGATTCCTGGCATGACCAAGCCTTTATCGTCAATAAGCGACATCGCCCGTTGGCCAAGAAGCGCTGGAGAGCCCGGTAACACCACCTCAATATGTTCCCAGCCCTCATGACGATAGCGTTTTTCGCCTGGCCAAGGCAGTTCAACAATCTCGATAGAATGACCCAATAACTTTAACGGCTGATAAAGACGATATAAATGAATAGGCCGTCCACCAATGATAGCATCGGAAAAACACGTTCCATGCTGTGCGAGCTGCGCTGCCCAGCATTCTGCTGTGCGCTCTTGGTGACAACGTAACGAAATATGGTCAATGCTTAATGGTGCAAGATTTAACCCAAGCTGCTCAGTAAAAGTCGTCAGGGCTTGTTCAAAACGGGACAGATCGTCTGCTAATTCAGGAAGTGCGGTAAACAGTGTGTGCATAATGCTCTATGGCCGTGATTCAGTATCTCGCCATTTTCGCCCTCTGCGGCTTGCCTGTAAAGTCGAAAGCCGATTAATTTCAATCACTCTCAATGACAAATGCAGATGTAAGCTGACGCGTTACGCTTTTTTACGTATACTGCTCGGTCATTAAAACTTATTACGTATTGATGCCATAGCATCTTATGTTGTGTGGGACACCACACACTTTATTGATAAAGGTAAACCGGTGAATATTCAGGCTCTTCTGTGCGACAAAGTTAGTCAGGCAATGTTTGCGGCCGGCGCTCCGGCCGACAGCGAACCCCTCATCCGTCAATCTGCTAAACCTCAATTTGGTGACTACCAAGCTAATGGGATTATGGCCGCAGCAAAACGACTAGGTATGCCTCCGCGTCAGCTCGCAGAAAAGGTCGTCGAACATTTAGCGCTAACCGGTATTGCCAGTAAAACAGAAATTGCCGGCCCCGGTTTTATCAATATTTTTCTTGACCCACATTGGCTTGCTCATGAAGTCGAGCAGGCATTAGGCTCCCCACAGCTGAATATTTCTCCTGTAACGCCGCAAACCATCGTCGTCGATTATTCTGCGCCGAACGTGGCAAAAGAAATGCACGTCGGTCACTTACGTTCGACTATTATCGGTGATGCAACGGTACGTACCCTTGAAAAACTCGGACATAAGGTTATCCGTGCTAACCATTTAGGTGACTGGGGAACACAGTTTGGAATGTTGATCGCCTATCTTGAGCAACAACAAGCTGACCACTCGGCGGATATTGCTTTACAAGATTTTGAAGCCTTCTACCGCGCAGCAAAAATTGCGTACGACGAAGATGACGATTTCGCTGCCCGTGCACGTAGCTATGTGGTGAAATTGCAAAGCGGTGACGAATATTGCCTAACCATGTGGCGTAAATTGGTGGATATCACCATGGAGCAGAACCAACGCAACTATGATCGTCTAAACGTCAGCTTAACGGCAGATAATGTTATGGGCGAGAGTTTATATAACAGCATGCTCCCGGGTATTGTTGCCGACCTCAAACAGAAAGGACTCGCCGTCGAGAGCGAAGGCGCCACGGTAGTTTTCCTTGATGAGTTCACCAATAAAGAAGGTGAACCAATGGGGGTCATCATTCAGAAGAAAGATGGTGGCTATCTTTACACCACCACAGATATTGCCTGTGCAAAATACCGTTACGAAACCTTAAAGGCCGAACGTGTGATCTATTATATTGATTCACGTCAACATCAACACTTAATGCAAGCCTGGACGATTGTACGTAAAGCTGGCTATGTACCGGAGTCCGTTCCACTCGAGCACCATATGTTCGGGATGATGTTAGGCAAAGATGGTCGCCCCTTTAAGACCCGGGCAGGGGGAACTATTCGTTTAGCGGATTTATTAGATGAAGCTCACGAACGCGCACTAACACTAGTTAAAGAAAAAAATCCAGAAATGGATACTCAAACCTTAAATCGTCTTGCCGAAGTGATTGGTATTGGTGCGGTAAAATATGCTGACCTTTCCAAAAACCGCACAACCGATTATGTGTTTGACTGGGACAATATGCTGTCATTTGAGGGAAATACGGCCCCTTATTTACAGTATGCCTATACCCGGGTGCTGTCCATTTTTCGTAAAGCAGGCATTGATGAACAATCCCTGCAAGGACCTCTGGCACTGACAGAATCTCGCGAGGCGGCACTCGCTACACGTTTACTGCAATTTGAAGAGACGTTACACCAAGTCGCTCGCGAAGGTACCCCTCACGTTCTTTGTGCCTACTTGTATGATGTTGCGGTACTCTTCTCAAGTTTCTATGAGCACTGCCCGGTATTGACCGCTCAGGACGAGAGTAGCCGTCAGTCTCGTTTAAAACTTGCGGCATTGACCGCCAGAACATTACAAACCGGTTTAGATTTACTGGGAATTGAGACCATCAAGCGGATGTAGTCCCCTCATCTTGTTAATCAATCTTAACCTGTTGGGGGGACTTCCCACCAACAGGGTTCTCTTTATTCCCTTCGTCTACGACAATAAGACGGTGCTGACTTGCCTCTACCCGATAATTAACCGTAAGATGAAGCCCATTAAGCTGAATAGGCGGATGCTGTGCGCCAATCCCCGCTAATTGAATACGCATATACCATACTCCTTGACTCTTCCAGCCTACGAATCGCTGGGTTCGGCCAGCTACCGAGTTCAAACGTTGACACTGACTATCACGACAGAGCAAAATCAACGGTGGCTGTGGCCAAGGCTGTAAGCTGTTAATTTGCCAACTGAGTATACCCACCTCACCGAGATCCCCGAGGGGAAGCTCTCCCAGACGAAAATGATACCATTGCCCTTTTCGCATCAATGCTTGCCCCGCGTGACCCAGTGATGTACTGACGATGGTCGCCTGCGCATTCTGTATTCCAGCCAAGACTGCTAGCCCGAATATGAGGTGTCGCCACATATTAATCCCCCAGCGTCGCGGTTTGGCGGATCGGTTTTTCGCTCATTAACTCAACCGTCGACATCACCACTAATTGCCGATAGTGGCGACGTAAATAACGCGCTAATAATAGTCTTAAGCCAGCATCAACTAAAAGCACTGGCGTCACCCCTAATCCCTCTTGGTTCTCAATCGCACTACCGGCTTGCTGCACCAATTGTTCGGCAAGACCCGGTTCAAGCCCACCCCCATTACGCATCACTTGGTGCAAAAGTCCTTCTAATGCGGGAGAGAGCCCAATAACTTGAATTATCTCATCCTCTTGGAAGCACTGCTGAGTGATGGCTCGACCCAATGCAACCCGCACAACAGTGGTGAGTTCAAGGCTACTTTGTGTGGCGCTGGCATGTTCAGTCAGTGTCTCCAAAATAGTACGCATATCGCGAATAGATACTTGCTCACACAATAAATTTTGTAGCACCTTATGCACTGTCGTTAAGGGTAAAAGATCAGGAATCACCCCTTCAACAAGCGACGGTAATGTTTTGGCCACATGATCGATTAATTGCTGTGCTTCTAATCGTCCAAATAATTCACTCGCATGGTGGTTTAACAAATGGTTAAGGTGCGTAGCAATGACCGTACTGGCTTCTACAACCGTGAACCCTTGAGTTTGTGCTTGCTCTTTTAACGCCCCATCAATCCAAATAGCAGGTAATCCAAAAGCAGGGTCCCGCGTCGGTTCCCCGGGTAACTCAGAGGTTGCATTGCCGGGGTTTATGGCTAACCATCTTCCGGGCCAGACCTCACCGTCGCCAATAATGACTCCCTTAAGCAAAATACGATAGTCGGCGGGGGCGAGCGATAAATTATCCGAAATATGAATTCCCGGCGGTAAAAAACCCATCATGGTGGCGAATTTCTTCCTAATTGCCCGTATACGTCCCGGTAACTCGCCTTGTTGCTGTTCATCCACCAACGGAATTAATCGATAGCCCACTTCCATTGCCAAGGTATCTTCAATCATCACATCTTGCCAACTCGCCTCAATCGGCTGCGACGACTGTGATGGCATCGCTATTGAAGAATCTGGCCCTTTACGCTGTTCCGCGCCTTGCAACCACCACGCGATCCCTAATAACAACAGAGTAAAAACTAAAAAAATACCATTCGGCATACCAGGGACTAACCCTAGCAACCCCAATACGGCAGCACTTAAGACCATCACTTGCGGACGATTAAACAGTTGGCCGACCATCTGTTCACTGACATTACTGTCATTACTGACCCGAGTGACGATCACCCCCGCCGCCGTTGAAATCACTAATGCTGGAATTTGTGCGACTAACCCATCGCCAATGGTCAACAATGTATAAGTTTCTGCTGCTTGGCTAGCGGAAAGGTCATGTTGCAAAATACCGACCAGCAAGCCTCCAACAATATTAATCACCATGATGATAATGCCCGCCATAGCATCTCCGCGGACAAACTTACTGGCCCCATCCATTGACCCATAAAAATCAGCTTCTTGTGTTACCTCTTGGCGGCGTTGTTTGGCTTGTTCCTCTCCAATAATACCGGCATTAAGATCCGCATCGATCGCCATCTGCTTTCCAGGCATCCCATCTAAAACAAAGCGCGCACCCACCTCTGCAATCCGGCCCGCTCCCTTGGTGATAACCATAAAGTTGATAACAATCAGAATAATAAAAACCACCACGCCAATTGCAAAATTCCCACCCACTAAAAAGTGACCAAAGGCTTCAATCACTTTGCCTGCCGCAGCTTCACCCATATGGCCCTCAAGCAAAATAATCCGGGTGGATGCAATATTCAGGGCTAAACGTAATAAGGTCGCAAACAGTAAAATTGTGGGAAAAGCGGCAAACTCTAAGGTTTTTCGCGTAAACATCGCCACCAGCAAGACCATAATTGACAAGGCAATATTAAACGTAAAAAACAGATCGAGAAGTAAAGCGGGTAAGGGTAAAACCATCATTGCTAGGATCAGCAAGATTAAAATAGGCCCGACTAAAATTTGCCACTCAACATCATTCCAATGCATAGGCAGGCGTAAACGCGCATATAACTTATTCATGTTCATTTTTCTCTAAGTCAACAATCATCTCAGCGGGAATCGGAAGTTCAAGTGGAATTGGCGGTTTTTGTCCACCAACTTGTCGCCAACGGCGCACTTGCCAAACCCAAGCTAATACTTCTGCCACAGCGGTATAGAGTGGGCCGGGTATGGGGTCACCGACTTCGGTATGACGCCATAGCGCACGGGCTAACGGGGGTGCTTCAAGAGTAGGAATACGATGTTCACCTGCCATTTCACGAATTTTTAGCGCTATCTGTCCGCGCCCTTTTGCAACCACTTGCGGCGCGTGCATTTTTCCCTCTTGGTAGAGCAGTGCAACAGCAAAATGTGTCGGGTTAGTGAGAATAACATCGGCAGTCGGGACATTAGCCATCATCCGTTGTCTCGCCGTCGCGCGCATTTGCTGACGAATACGTCCTTTCAAATGCGGGTCCCCTTCTTGTTGTTTATGTTCGTCGCGGATCTCTTGGCGTGTCATCCGTAATTTTTTGTGATAGGCGTACAGTTGCCAGAAAACATCGAACGCAACCATTGGGATCATCCCAATAAGGATCCATAGCCAAAGTAAGAGTAACTGATGGGATCCTTGCACTAACGCAGACGCTAGAGGTTGATGAAGCAAGCCAAGTATTTCAGATTGTTGTCGCGCTAACACGCTGAGGACTATCGTAATAACGATGCAGGCCTTCAGTAAGGATTTGACTAACTCGGCCACCGTTTGTGCGCTGTAAAATTTTTTCATCCCACTTAAGGGATTGAGTCGTGAAAACTTCACTTGTAACGCACGAGAACTGAGGTTTATACCGCCAATAATAAGGTATGCAATGACCGAAACACCCCATAAACCGACCCCAAGAGGGAGAAAGAGCTTCAGGCTGAACGGGATCATTTCAACGCTGGAAGCGCCCCATTGATAAGCATTAACCTGCTCAAGATCAAATTGCCAGCTCTCATGGACAATACGCAGTAAACCTTGCCAGCTTGCCGGTAGGCTGAGTATTAATGCGGGTAGCCCTGCTGAGAGTAGCAGCAATGACGTTAATTCGCGTGAGCGGGGAATATCACCTTCTTCGCGCGCTTTTTCAATACGACGACTACTGGGTTCTTCGGTTTTATCGTCTTTATCTTCTTCAGACACTGGGGCTTCCTATACGGATAATTCCCCGTAGCATGCCAGAATCATGATCAGGCTATTGGCCAAACAACGGTAAAAAAGGTGCTTATTAGGCTAATAATAAGCACAACGGAAGCGATATGAGTCAGTAATAATGAGGGGGAGTATCACTAAAAACCAAGACTATCTAATAAATCATCAACTTGTGACTGATTCGCAATCACGCCACTGGCTGTGGTGTCGATTTGTGGTCCGTTTAATAGACTATTTTTTTGTGTCGGCGTCACGCGCGCGTTGTCAGGAATATTATCCAGCAATACCATCAATAGCTGCGTTTCAATTTGCTCGACGACATGCATCATCTTTTTGATCACTTGCCCGGTCAGATCTTGGAAATCCTGAGCCATCATAATTTCAAGCAATAGCTGATTGGTTTTACCAGTAATTAACGGGATTGACGCGAGATGCTCCCGTGTTGCCGCGACCAACGCTTTAGCCTCATCAAAACTCTTCGGTTCAGCAAACCACTGGTCCCAACGCTGTTGTAAGGCTTCTGCTTGTTGTGCTAGCTGCTCTTGTTCCGGTTGTGCCTGTTCAACACACGTCAGTACCCGATTCGCAGCCTGTGTGGTCATATCCACAACATAGGTCAATCGGCCTCTTGCATCGGGGATTGCCTCCGCCGCATCGGCAATCGCTTGCTCAAGCCCTAACTCATGCAGACTATCGCGTAACATACGCGTCAGCGATCCTAAACGAACAATAATATCTGACATAGGATCATGATCACTCGGCGGTAAGGGATGGTTCATAGCAACTCCTTACATTCCGTATTTTTCAAAGATTTTATTCAGTTTTTCTTCCAATATTGCCGCAGTAAAAGGTTTCACTACATACCCACTCGCTCCCGCTTGCGCTGCCGCAATAATGTTCTCCTTCTTTGCCTCAGCCGTCACCATTAGCACCGGTAAATTGGCAAATTTTTCCTCGGCACGAAGCGTTTTTAACAAGGTCAAACCGTCCATATTCGGCATATTCCAATCTGATATGACAAAATCGAAATGAGCTGCTTGCAATTTGTTCAATGCTTCTTGACCATCTTCGGCCTCATCCACATTGGTAAAACCTAATTCTTTTAATAAGTTACGTACAATACGCCGCATGGTTGTAAAATCGTCGACCACTAAAAAATGGAGTGCCTTATCCGCCATAATGATTTCCTTATTCTGATTAATGAGCTCTTAACGCTTAAATGCGTATAGCTTGCCCCGAGGCCAAACGACTGACCATGTGTTGACTGATCTCATCAAGAGGTATTACTTCACAAACCGCATTGAGCAATACGGCTTCACGAGGCATGCCGTACACCACACAACTGGCCTCATTTTGAGCAATAGTCCAACTCCCTGCTTTTTTCATTTCTAATAATCCAACAGCACCATCGTTACCCATTCCGGTCAGCAATACCCCAACCGCATTGCGCCCGGCGCATGCAGCGACTGAATGAAAAAGCACATCGACCGCCGGGCGATGACGATTGACGGGGGGCGTATCCAGCAGCCGTATTTGGTAATTAGCCCCAGAGCGAGTGAGTTCCATATGCATATCGCCCGGCGCAATGTAAGCGTGTCCCGGTAGGACTCGCTCCCCCTGTTCACCCTCTTTCACCGTAATTTGGCAAATACGATTGAGTCGTTCTGCAAAAGAACGGGTAAACCCTGCAGGCATATGTTGGGTAATCAGTACCGCTGGGCAAGCGGGGGGTAAGGGTTCAAGCACTTGTCGTATAGCCTCAGTACCACCCGTCGAAGCGCCGATAGCCATCACTTTTTCACTACCGATTAACGTCTTAAGTGATACTGGCCTCACTTGGGTACGGCTATTTGGGTTAGGCAGCCGCGCTTGTGCCGCCGAGCGTATTTTTTCACAGATCAGTTCACTGTATTGTAAAATACCCTCGCGAATGCCCATTTGTGGTTTCGTTACAAAATCAACGGCCCCCAGTTCTAAGGCCCGCAATGTCACCTCTGAACCTCGCTCCGTTAACGAAGAGACCATCACTACTGGCATCGGCCGTAATCGCATCAACTTCTCAAGAAAGTCGAGCCCATCCATCTTCGGCATTTCAATATCTAACGTCAGTACGGTGGGATCATAATGTTTAATGAGCTCACGGGCGACTATAGGATCCGGTGCAGTGGCCACCATATACATATCTTTTTGGCTATTGACGATTTCCGTCATCAGTTGGCGGATTAGTGCGGAGTCATCCACACACAGCACACTTATTTTACTCATTTTTTCCTCTCAGCAAGTCGGTAGACAGTCTGGCCTAACAGTGAATAATCGGTACTTAATTGGCTTAGATTTTCTGAATGACCGGCAAACAATAATCCATCAGGCTGCAGCACATTAACCATACGATGCAGTAAGGTTTGTTGTGTTTTTTTATCGAAATAAATCATTACATTACGACAAAATATCGCATCGACCTTCTCTTTTAATTGCCAGTCCTGAGCGAGTAAATTAAGCGGATAAAAGTCTACCGTGGCAGCAAGTTCAGGCCTGACCCTCACTAAGCCGCTATGGTTACCTGTCCCTTTAAAAAAATAACGCTGTAACTGTTCAGGGGTGAGCATAGAGAGCGCTTCTTGAGGGTAAATCCCTTGTTTACCCTTCTCCAAAACTTGCGTATCGATATCGCTGGCAAAAATTTTAAATCGTCCCGGCGCAAGCCCTAGCGTTTCCGCTAAGGTTATCGCTAGTGACCAGGGTTCTTCACCGGTAGAGGCGGCGCAACACCACAGGGTATAACACCCCTTATGAGACCGTGCATGCTCCGCTAAAATCGGAAAATGGTGGGCTTCGCGAAAAAAAGCCGTCAAGTTGGTGGTCAGTGCATTGGTAAATTGTTGCCACTCATCACTTTGTGGATGTTTTTCTAAAAACTGAATGTATTGGCTAAAATTGGTAAAATCACAGGCTCTGACTCTTCTCAATAAACGGTTATACACCATCTCTTGTTTATGTGCCGCCAGCACTATTCCTGCCCGTTGGTAAATCAACGTCGCTATTTTTTGGAAATCTTGCGCCGATAACTCATAACGTCCACTCTGTGCCGCAGGGCGAGTTGAGGCCATAATAGGGGGTTGTTTCTGCATAATCCCTTCGCTTTCTCTGCTCATTCGGGTAAGGCCTTCACGTCAGACCCTACCCGATCAAAATGGTAAATTAAAAGGTTTCCCAATCGTTACTATTGGTCATCTGTCCCGCACTCACCGTATTAGCAGAAGGCAGTGGATGTTTCTTACTCACCGGCGCCAATGACTTGGAAACCGAGTGATGGCCAACTTGAAACACCGCCACTGCTTGTTTGAGTAGACCCGCTTGTTCTTCTAAAGCAGCTGCTGCAGTGGCAGATTCTTCCACTAATGTCGCATTTTGCTGAGTAACTTGATCCATTTCGGTTACCGCTGTACTGACCAGATCAATACCCCGACTTTGTTCTTCGGAGGCGGAGGCGATTTCGCCCATAATGTCAGTCACTCGGGTGACCGCATTAACAATCTCGCCCATCGTCACTCCTGCATTCTCCACCAGCTGTGATCCCGAATCGATACGGTTCACCGAGTCTTCAATCAAAATTTTAATTTCTTTCGCTGCTTGGGCACTGCGTTGGGCGAGATTACGTACCTCTCCAGCCACCACCGCAAAGCCTCTGCCTTGCTCACCAGCACGCGCCGCTTCTACCGCAGCATTTAATGCAAGAATATTGGTTTGAAAAGCAATACCATCAATGACACTTGTGATGTCAGAGATTTTCTTTGAACTATCGGCGATATCTTTCATCGTCGTGACAACATTATCGACAACATTACCGCCATGCCGAGCCGTCTCAGAAGCATTCAGCGCCAACTGTGAGGCTTGTCGAGCATTCTCGGCGTTTTGTTTTACCGTCGCCGTAAGCTGTTCCATACTGGAAGCGGTTTCTTCGAGCGATGCAGCTTGCTGCTCGGTACGTGCTGATAAGTCATTACTTCCGTTAGCAATTTCACTGGCGCCACTGAAAATGGATTCTGAACTATCACGGACCAATCCGACGGTATGCTTTAATTCATCCTGCATATGCTGCACTGTGGTTAACAGTTCACCCATCTCATTTTTACTTATTATCTCAATCGACTGCGTTAAATCACCGCGGGCAACATTTTGAATATGGTGAATACAAGCATGCAGTGGTTTGAGTAAGATACGATGAATACCTACCCATGCTAAGAAAATCACGAATAAGGTAATGAGGATAAAGACGCCGGTTAAGATTAAGGCGTGTTCATACTGTTCACGACTATTATCAATACCAATTTCTACCTGCTTTTCATTGCGTTCGTACCACTGATCCATCTTGGTATCAAAAACCCGCTGTTTATCCATAACGGGAGTGGTCATGAATTCATTCACTTTCCCTTTTCGTAATAATTCCAAGAGGGTGTTAAGTCCATTACGGTAATCAATAAATGCACGAGCCATTGCATCGAGTTTAGTGTCTTCTTTTTCTTTATCAGTGAACGTATTCCAAAACGTTTTATATTCTTCATCCGCCTGTTGGAGATTACCTTCCGCGCTATTTAAAAACTTTCCTATCCTCTCTTCAAAACCGACATCCTTGGATCGTTGTAAACTGTAAATCATACCAAAGTTAATATTGGATCTTGCCTCTAACAAATAAGAGGTCGCATCAGATATACTTTGCTGTTGAATTCTCAACTTTTGATTCTGCGAAAATATCGCTTGGTTATCCTTTGACATTTGTAAAAATAGCGTACTACTAATAATTTGTATCACGCCCATAATGGAAAGAATTAATAATAAACTGGTAACAACTTTTAGTTTACGCAACATAGGTCCCCTATCGTCCTTTTTATAATTACCTTATCGGTAATTTCGTCCTTTTCTTCAATAATCGTTACAGAGAATATTTTTACTGCGTATGAAGCCGATCGACCAATGCCATCTCTTCACTATTTAATAATTTATGAATATCAACAAGAATAATCATCCTTTCGCCATACGCCCCTAATCCAGTTAGGTACTCGGTGGAAAGCGTAACACTAAACTCAGGCGCCGCACGGATATCTTCAGGCGATAAGGCTAAAACATCCGAGACACCATCCACCACTATTCCCACTACCCGCTCAGCCAAGTTCAGCACTATAACTACAGTATTATCATTATAATCGACGTTTTTTTGCGCAAACTTAATCCGGAGATCAATAATCGGTACAATGACTCCTCGTAAGTTTGTGACACCTTTAATAAATTTAGGTGTGTTCGCTATGCGTGTAACGTGATCATAGCCTCTAATTTCCTGAACTTTTAATATATCAATTCCATACTCTTCTTTCCCCAACGTAAAAATAAGATATTCTTGGTTTTGTCCTTCTTCATTTTTATTTTCCATAGCTATCCTTAACTATTCGCTCTCATTCTGTAATGAAATTTTTTCGCGATTAATGGCTTGTAATACTGGAATATCAATAATAAAGGCAACGCTACCATCGCCCATAATTGTCGCCGCTGAAATACCTTGTACACGGCGATAATTACTTTCCAAATTTTTAACAACGACTTGATGTTGCCCCATCAGATAATCGACTAATAATGCAAAGCGTTTACCCGCATTTTGTAAAATAATAATGATCCCTTCAGTAGGATCTTCATGGGCCGCGGTAATATCAAATATTTTGGCTAAAGAAATAAGGGGGAGGTATTCTCCCCTCACTTCTAAAACTCGCTCTCCGCCGGCGAGATATTTTAAATCGCCCTTGCGAGGTTGTAATGATTCAATAACGGCGTTGACCGGAACAATAAATACCTCATGCCCACTCCTGACTGACATGCCATCTAAAATCGCTAACGTCAGTGGCAGTAGAATCCGAATCGTCGTTCCTTTTCCTGATTCGGTTGCAATTTCAACGTGACCGCCCATATCTTGGATATTACGCTTCACCACATCCATCCCAACTCCGCGACCTGATACATCCGTCACTTTTTCGGCAGTAGAAAACCCCGGAGCGAAGATAAGTTGTGCAATCTCTTCCGGGCTCATTGACTCCTGTACCGGAATTCCCGAACTCAGTGCTTTTTGATAAATTTTGTCTAAATTTAACCCCGCACCATCATCAGCGACTTCAATGCAGATACTCCCACCACGGTGCTCAGCCGACAAGATCAGATTACCCTCAGCCGATTTCCCTGCTACGCGGCGTTGTTCTTCTGACTCTACGCCGTGATCTAAACTATTACGGACTAAGTGAGTCAATGGATCGATAATACGTTCGATTAAGCTCTTATCTAACTCTGTCGATCCCCCCTGTAGGGTAAGCGCCACTTTTTTCCCTAACTTAGCCGCGAGATCACGGACCAAGCGAGGGAAACGACTGAACACATATTCCATCGGCATCATTCGTATCGACATTACCGACTCTTGTAAATCTCGAGCATTACGCTCAAGTTGATTAACCGTATTCCATAACGCACTGTGAGTGGTAGGGTCTAACTCTGATACCTGTTGCAAGAGCATTGACTGACTAATCACCAGTTCCCCCACCAAGTTGATCAGTTGATCGACTTTTTCAACTGCAACACGAATACTGCCAGCATCGGGCGCTTTATTGGTTGGAGCAGGCGGTTTACTATTTTGTTGTACACTAGGCGTGGGAGCGCGAACATCAGGACTATGCGGTGCTTCCTGCGATGGTGCGGGTGTTTCGCTCTCAAGAAAATGGATTTGGTCTTCATTAATGATAAAACAAAGTACCGCAGTTAATGCCTCGCGACTAACACCTTGAACAATGAGCTCAATAGTTTGACTATCCTGCTCGAGTAACGTCATCGTGCCAAGGTGGTTGATCTCTTGAAGTAACAATTCACCTTCATTAGGTTTTAACTGCGATAGTTTTATGCGTAATGATTCGCTATTTTCTGCCTGTCCCTCAGGTTTAACTCTAGGTTCACTCTTAGGCTGAACCGGGTGGTTCTGCTCGCTCAAGGCAATTTTTCGTAATTGCTCACAGATGCGTTGAAAAGTCTCCTCATCGGGTTGTTCTGACTGTTTATAAGCATTGAGTTGTTCTTGCATGATATCTTTGGTTTCCAGAAAGAGATCAATAAGCTGGCTGTTTAATTGCAATTCACCTTTACGCGCATTATCGAGAATGTTTTCCAATATATGCGTGGTTTCTTGTAAAATGGTGAAACCAAAGGTTCCTGCTCCTCCCTTAATCGAATGCGCGGCACGAAATATCGCATTCAGTTGCTCAGGATCAGGCGTTGCCGGATCAAGCGCCAGCAAATGCTGTTCCATATCAGCCAATAACTCATCCGCCTCATCAAAAAAGGTTTGATAAAAATCAGCAATATCCATTGTTTATTTTTTCTCCTGTGTTGATACGTGATGACTTTCTTCTACCACTTTTCCATGAGGTGTAATCGCTTGTACAAGATCGTCAGCTGCAGAGATCGTCAGTGCCTGACCTTGATCATTCTCTTTCTCAATATCGCTTTGTGCCTCTTTGGTTAAAATTAAGACACTAATACGGCGATTTTCCGGTGCATCGGCTTTCAGCCCTTTCACATTCATCGTGTCTGACATCCCAATAATACGGATCACTTTACGTTCAGTCAGACCGGCTCTCACTAACTCACGTCGTGATGAATTTGCACGTTGCGTGGAGAGTTCCCAATTACTAAATCCGCGATCGCCCATCAGATATGGCGAATCGTCGGTGTGGCCAGCAATACTGATTTTGTTTGGAACATCATTAAAAATCGGCGCTAAAGCATGTAAAATATCCATCATATAGGGCTCAATTTTTGCACTGCCCTTGAGAAACATCGGTCGTTGATGGCTGTCCACAATTTGTATACGTAAACCACGCTCAATCATCGTGATAAAGAGTTGAGAGCGTAATGCTTTAAGGCGCGGGTCTGTGCTCAAAATATTTTCAATTTTATTTTTAAGCCTTTGTAATGCCTGACGATCACGTTCTTTTTCCTTCTCCCGAGCAGTAGGTTGAGGAATACTCTGTATCGATTGCGTATCATGACCCGCTTCTCCACCGGGGATGATATTCGTCGCATCACTCTGATACTTACCGGGAGACATGGCTACGTGCAGAGGCATACGAAAATATTCCGCTAACGATTCCAATTTCTGCGGATCAGCAATGGAAATCAGCCACATCACCATAAAGAAAGCCATCATTGCAGTCATAAAGTCTGCGTAAGCAATTTTCCAAGCACCATGACTCTCATGGCGACCATGTTTCTTTTTCTTTTTAATAACGATAATCGGTGGTTTAGTCTCCTTCACTCTTCACCACCTTCCGAGGTACGTGCTCCCGGTTTATTATTGCGTACAAAATCTTCAAGCTCGGTAAAGGCCGGACGTTCTGAGGTGTAGAGCACTTTACGGCCGAATTCCACCGCAACCTGAGGTGCATAGCCATGTAAGTTCGCCAATAAGGTGACCTTGATGCACTGTAACATTTTGATTTTTTCTGCTGACTTTTGCCGTAATACTGTTGCTAATGGCGAGACAAAACCGTATGACAGGAGAATTCCCAAGAATGTACCGACCATTGCATGGGCAATTAACTCACCCAGTTCAGCAGGAGGCCGGTCGGCGGAGGCGAGTGCATGAACCACCCCCATGACCGCGGCAACAATACCAAAGGCAGGCAATGCATCACCTACAGCGGCAATACTCTGTGCAGGAACATCACTTTCATGCTCATAAGTTTCAATCTCTTCATCCATCAGTGACTCTATTTCTAATGCACTCATATTTCCGCTAATCATTAGGCGCAAATAGTCAGTGAGGAAATGCATCAGCAAAACATCGGCAATAAGTTTGGGATATTGGTTAAAGAGTTCACTCTCCTCGGGGCTTTCAATATCTTTTTCTATTGACAGCATTCCTTGCTGCCTTGATTTAGACATAATATTGAAAAGTAAACTCATTAGTGAGAGGTAATGTTGCTTTGTATAATTAGAGCCGCGAAATAAAGTCGGTAAGGATTTTAATGTTTTCTTTAGAGCTTTACCGTTATTACCCACAAATAAAGCACCGACTCCCGCACCACCAATAATAACCAGTTCTGAAGGTTGGTATAAAGCCCCCAGATGACCACCAACCATTGCGTAGCCACCGAGAATCGATGCAGTTACTATAATATAGCCAATTATTATAAACACAGTCACTCCCTAACAAGGTATATCCCTGGGTTTTTAAATAAAGGAGTTACTGAAAGGTATATTATGGAAGTGTATAATCAATAAAATACGTTATAATGCCCCATAGAGTAACCCTTTATTCTCTTCCTCTTCTTTATCGGCCATTGAATAGCAAAGTTTACGCTTTTTTATTGCGCGAGAGGGGGGCTGGCATAAACTACAAACAAAACTACCTTTAGGTTGGTGAGCATGATTAATAAATTGCCCCTGACAGAGGCGGCAGGTTGATAGCTCAATCATTCCACTTTCGGCAAAGCGGATTAATGTCCATGCACGTGTTAAACCTAGTAATGGTTCATCATCTTGCTCAGTGGCTGGACACTGCTCCAAGTACAAGCGGTAGGCAAGAATTAGACATTCCACATCCGTTTTATCTGTAGTCTTTCTGAGAAATTTCCATGCATGGAAAAATACCGTCGCATGAATATTATGCTCCCAAGTCATAAACCAATCCGTTGAAAAGGGTAACATTCCTTTCGGGGGGGGACACCCCTTAATCTCCTTATATAAGCGTATTAAACGACCTCTGCTTAACACGGTTTCATTTTCGAGTAACTGTAGTCTAGCCCCTAAACGAATAAGATCCATCGCAACACGAATATCCTGCCCTTCCCGCAATACACTTTTTTCTTTCATCACTTTTCCGCTATTATCGAATACGTTTATTGTTGGTTCTTGATTGTAATAAATGCGTCGCTAACACGATTCCGGTATGAATTTGTTGAAGATCATCAACACGGGAATCTTGCGTCAATGTCTCGATAATAGCAGTTTGTTCAAAGCGTAACTTACATATAAGCTGATTGGTTTCTGATAGTTTCACTAATTCGTGGAGGTTTAATCCCATTATTTTTTCCGCTAGATCTTCATCGATACCTAATCGATAAAATGCAGCGTATTTATCTTCACTCAGCATCCGTTGAGCGAGAAGAAGATATGATAAATTAATTCCATATATTTGTTTTACAATATCTAAATTATCCACACTAACCTCCAATGGTCTTGATTACTCCATCACTACAAAGAGTAATTGCATAAAAATTAACTGACTATTACTCATAATATAATTAGAACTTACATTGTTATTAATGATTTAACAATATGAAATTTTACCTATTCCTATTTCATATTGATTTAGATCATATGACAAATACCTCAATGAAGTTTTTTATAAAAACAATTTTTTCATAACAGCATTAAAAACTAAAACATTCAGTGAAATATAACTAAATATTAACCATGCTTAATATAAAAACATCTTCAATATAATTAAATATGTACTTGGCTATTTTTAGATCAAAAAAAAATAAATTTGCTTATTACAAATATTTAATATCGCTAAATACACTATTTTTTTGGCTATATTTAGCCCATTAAGGATACAATTCGTTCAATACGACTGGGAGAAAAATAGGCAGAAAAATACTTACCTTAAAAACTATAAAGTAAAAATGATCAAAAATCAGAATATTTGATAAAGCTTATTAAGAATTTTACATTGTTATTAATGTATTTTCCTATCAGCTTAGTGATAGGAAAATATTTTCCACAGCGATTCCCTTATTCCAAAATTTGATACAGGTCATCAAGAAACGTCTCGCGCCAGCGAGTGATCGTCTGATGCTGCAAAATCGCCATCATTTTAGCGTGTCGATCTACGCGTTCCGATTGACTCATCGTTATCGCTTGGTAGATTGCCCGGGCGACTTCATCACGATCATAAGGATTGACCAGTAGCGCCTCGGTGAGCTCGCAAGCCGCCCCAGCAAATTTAGATAGAATTAAAACACCTGGATCGGCCGGGTCTTGAGCCGCAAGATACTCTTTAGCGACAAGGTTCATCCCATCGCGTAAAGGTGTGATTAAGGCAATGTCCGTAAGACGGAAGATCTTCATCAGTAAACGACGATCAAAATGCTGGTTAAGGTAATAAAGCGGGGTCCAGCTCATCGTACCATATTTACCATTGATCCTTCCGGTTTCCGTTTCTAGCTGATGGCGAATCGCTTGATAGGCTTGTACTTCCCCACGTGAGGTCGGGGCAATTTGGGTATAACGAATATTTCCACGCTGTTCAGGGTATTTCTCTAGGAAACTTTCATAGGCCAAAAAACGCTCAGGGATGCCCTTTGAATAATCGAGACGTTCACAGGCGATAATGTTTTTTGCATCGCCCAGCTCCTTACGGATCGCTTGCATCTTCGGAGGTAACGGGCCTTGTGCTAATTTGCTGATACTATCAGGATCGACCCCAATCGGATAATCGTGTAGATGAAACGTATTACCATAAGCTTGATAAATACCTTTTTCGACTGTAACCACATCCGTTTCTTGAGTAATCGCGGAGAGGAAGGCTTGTGCATCCCGCTCGGTTTGAAAGCCGAGTAAATCATAGGCCGTCATAAGGCGTAAAATTTCTTGGTAATCAGGCAGTGCCATTAAGACTTCTGGCGCGGGAAAAGGAATATGCAGGAAAAACCCCAGCGGTTGTTTCACCTGATGCAAACGTAACGCCGCCGCAAAGGGTAATAAATGGTAATCATGAACCCAAATGACATCGTTATGTTGCAATAACGGATAAAGTTTTTCTGCCAGCATCTGATTAACGCGTAGATAGCCTTCCCAGGCCTCACGCTGATACTCGACCAAGTCTAGGCGATAATGAAAAGCAGGCCAGATGACCGTGTTAGAAAATTGACTGTAATATAAATCATAGTCATTTTGTGTCAGTGAACAGGCTGCATAGGTAATATTCTTATCTTGCTCGGTGTATAACGGCTCATCCTCACCCGTTATTTCCCTGATTTCGCCATTCCAACCAAACCATAATCCTCCCTGCTCTTGTAGAGCATCCAGCAACCCAACGGCTAAACCACCTGCACCGTTTTTACTGTGGTCAGGGAGTGCGATACGGTTGGAAACAACCACTAATCTTCCCATGCTATACACTCCTCATTGTCTGTAGCGTTATCTTATTGTTCAGTAAGTTCCCAATCCAGCGGTAGAGCTGTTCAACCTCAGCAAAACGATGTGTTGCTTCGCTATCACCTGCTCCAATCTTGATCGAGATACCTTGTTGCTGATTGACGATATGGAAGCCCGCTTCATCGGTGACATCATCGCCAATAAAAACGGGAATACGTCCAATAAAGGGGGGAGTCATCATTAAATAATTGATTGCTTTACCTTTGTCGTAGCCTCGCGGTTTAATTTCCCATACGCATTTTCCTGCTTGCACCGTAAATGCGGGATAGCCATCAACAATACGTTGTACGATTTGATGCAATACCTGTTGTGCCGTTGGGGCTTGTCGATAATGCACGGCAAAGGCAACCCCCTTTTTCTCAATCCATACACCGTCCATACTGTCTGTATGAAGAGCTAACTGTTGTTCAATCGCACGCAGTTGCTGTGTATCGGCGCTCGCTCCTAGATGTTGACCGTCCAGGGTACGAATTTCTGCGCCATGAGTCCCTGCCGCAGCGCCACGCAGTGGTTGCGTTAAGTGGTCGATTTGATTGAGCGGACGTCCAGAAACAAAAGCAACGGCTCCGTCGGATAGCTTTGATAGGTCGATAAGCTGTTCAATGACCGTCGCGGGAATTTGCACAGCGTCAGGCATATCTTGAAGGGGTGCGAGAGTACCATCGATATCGAAAAAAAATGCGTAGTCGGTTTGCTGGCCATCATGTTGCGGTTTACTCATCATGCTCGCTCTCTTCGGTTGCACATAGCCGTAACAAGGGAGTAAACCGCGCAATACACGCTTTATTTATGCCCGTGAGTTACAAAAATGTATCAATTAAGAATACTATCTGATTAATTAATGTTACTAAGTATAGACTCAAACTTTGTAATTGCCGGACGAATCAGAAAGTTACTTAAATAATTCTGCACGATACACCGTACTGCACAATCTGTTCATAGTCAGCTGTTCCACATTCGGCTACTCTATGGTGGTAAAAAATTGATGATAACAATGAGGACAACATGGCAACTGACTATGCGATTATTGCAGGCGGCTGTTTTTGGTGCACAGAAGCCGTATTCCAAAGTTTGAAAGGTGTTTTATCCGTCGAAAGTGGTTATACCGGCGGTGCTTCAGCACACCCGACTTATGAACAAGTATGCAGTGGGACAACCGGTCATGCGGAAGCAATCCGTATCGGTTTTGATCCTCAATTAATCAGTTATGATGATTTGCTTGATGTGAGCTTTGCCACGCATGATCCGACTCAGCTTAATCGTCAAGGTAATGATATTGGTACGCAATACCGCTCAGCGATTTTTCCCTTAAACGCGTCACAGCAGCGCTCAGCAGAGCAGGCGATCGAACGCGCCCAGCAGGATCATGCACAGCCGATTGTGACTACGATAGAAGCCTTTACCGAGTGGTATCCGGCTGAAGAGTATCACCAGAATTATTGGGATCGCGTCGGTGAAAACAATGGCTTTTGTATGGCGGTTATTCCTCCTAAATTACAAAAGTTACGTAAGAAATTCGCTGATCGGGTTAAGGATTGAACCGAAAGCGCATGATGCCACCGCAAGTCGCTCAGCTCTTGAGCAGATAGATAAAAAGCCTAAAATAGTGCTTGACCGTTACGGGGTGACTCCCTATAGTAGCGCCCCGTTAGCACGGTAAAGGCTGACAAACAATTTGGTGAGGTGTCCGAGTGGCTGAAGGAGCACGCCTGGAAAGTGTGTATACGGCAACGTATCGAGGGTTCGAATCCCTCCCTCACCGCCATATTCTTTAGACAAATAACTTTTTACTCTTTGTCTAAACATATTAGCGTTATCCAAAACGTTAATAGCAGAACCCCAATGCTTAGCATTGGGGTTTTTTTTTATCTTATTATCCACCTATCGATAGCCTAATAATATAAAATCACTTTAAAATCATGCTGTTATTTAAAATTGATTTTTTCTTTCTTGCGATAATCGGCAAAATACAGATACTGTATATATTTACAGTATTAATCTGAGAAATAACGATGCAATGTTATCAGCCTGTACCGATACACACCTGCCTTGAACTGCCGTTGTTTATGAGTCGCATTCCTTGTGGCTTCCCATCACCCGCCCTTGACTATGTTGAGCAACGCATCGACCTTAATCAATTGCTGATCCGCCATCCAAGTGCCACCTATTTTGTCAAAGTGAGCGGCGACTCAATGATTGATGCCGGTATTACGGAAGGCGATATGCTGGTCGTGGACAGTGCATTAACGGCTAAACACGGTGATATTATTGTCGCGGCGCTAGGCGGTGAATTTACCGTTAAACAGCTTATGCTACACCCTACCCTCCACCTGCTACCGTTAAATAGTGCTTATGCCGCCATCCCTATCGAAGATGCTGATCACTTTGAAATTTTTGGTGTCGTTAAGCATGTGATTAAAACACTGGGTGCCTAATGTTTGCCTTAGTGGATGTTAACGCTTTCTACGCCTCCTGTGAGACTATTTTCCGGCCTGATCTTCGTGGTAAGCCAGTCGTGGTGCTAAGTAATAATGATGGGTGCGTCATTGCACGTTCTGCGGAGGCAAAGGCCCTCAATGTGCGGATGGGCGAACCTTATTTTAAGTTAAGTCAGCAGGCCTTTGCACAACGTATAAATATCTTTAGCTCTAACTATACGTTGTATGCCGACATGAGCCATCGTGTTATGACGCTCTTGGAAGAGATGGCGCCCGATATCGAAATCTACTCGATTGATGAAGCGTTTTTAAATCTTAGCGGTATGCAGAATTACTGCTCACTGGAAGACTATGGTCAACAGATCCGTCAGAGAATCAAGCAAGAAGCTCACCTAGTGGTGGGGGTTGGGATCGCTCCAACCAAAACACTCGCCAAATTAGCTAACTATGCGGCAAAAAAATGGCTAAAAACTAACGGTGTCGTCGACCTCTCCTCCCCTCTCCGTCAACAAAAATTACTCCCCCTCGTCCCGGTTGACGAAGTGTGGGGAATTGGACGGAGACTGAGCAAAAAGCTGCAACAACTCGGCATCAATACCGCCGCCGACCTCGCAAAACAAGATACTCGCTTTATCCGTAAGACCTTCTCGGTAATCGTCGAACGTACCGTGCGCGAATTACGTGGCGAGCCGTGTCTTGCCTTAGAGGAGTTCGCCCCCGTCAAGCAACAGATCCTCTGTTCCCGATCGTTTTCGCAGCGAATCACCGACTACGCACATATGCGCGAAGCCGTCTGTAGTTATGCGGTGCGTGCTGCAGAAAAATTACGGCTTGAAAAACAGTTTTGTCGTCAGGTCGGGGTATTTATCCGCACCAGCCCTCATGCTATTGGAGAGACCTTTTACGCCAATCAGCTAACAGGACAGCTATTCACCCCTTCGCAAGATACGCGCGATATCGTCCAACTCGCGCTTTGTTTGCTAGAACAGATATGGCGCGATGGACCACGTTATATGAAAGCCGGTATTATCCTTGGCGATTTTTTTCAACAGGGCGTTGCGCAGCTTAATCTTTTCGATCCACTCGCGCCTCGCGCCAATAGCGAGGCGCTAATGCATGTCGTCGATGGGATTAACCAAAGTGGTAAGGGCTCGATTTGGTTTGCCGGTCAAGGCATTGAAAAACATTGGGCGATGAAACGGGAAAAATTATCACCCGCTTATACTACTCGTTATAGTGACCTGCCTTGGGTGAGATAACGCACTATACGTATTTTTAATCCTACTAAATTAGGGATCGGTTATCCGACACCCCCTATATCGGCGCATAGCTTACCGTACAATTGGCCGTTCAACGGGATTGATCATTAAAAGTATGACGTAACAACTGCCACAAATGCTGCGCTGCCGGAGTAAACCGTCGGTCAGAGTTACGCAGTAAATGACACTGCGATTCATTCGCTATTTTATGGTTTATAGGAATCGCCACAAGTTGTCCTGTAGCAATCATTGAACTCGCGGCACTGGCTGTCATACACGAAATCCCCAGACCGGCAACACTCAGCTCCATCGCTGTCGAAAATAAATTACAACGATAAGCCGGAGTGAAAACTAAACCGTGACTGCGGAACATTTCATTCATATATCGTTGTAGACCAAACTGGTCACTCAGCGCAATAAGCCGTTGCTTGGCAAGAGTGGGAATACTCACCGCTGTCTCACTGCTCAGTGGATGCTGCGGGGACATCACCGCACACACCGGACCTCGTGTAAAACTATAGCGTTTAACTTCAGGGTTACCTATTGCCCCAAAAGCCACTGCCATATCAGTCTCACCGTGGATCACTGCATTTAACATCTCTTGCATATTAGCGACAGTGATTTCGACAAATACCTGTGGATAGGCCAGTGAAAAGCGGGACACAATATCGTGAATGAGGGTACTTACAAAACCGCCGCCGATATGGATCGAAACAGTTCCTCCCTGCATATGACGTAAATCTTTTAAATACCCTTCAAGTTTAAGACGGCGTTGACGGCTATCAGCATAATCATCGGCTAATAGACGACCGGCCTCGGTCAATACAACAGATCTCCCACGACGTTCCAATAACGGGAGTTGTAATTCACGTTCCATCAACGCTATTTGACGGCTGATCACCGACGGATTAATACCGAGAATATCTGCCGCCCGACGAATGCCGCCATGAATCCCCACTTCGTACAAATAACTCATCGGTTTTTCATGAAACGCCTGCATACCATTTACGCCTAACTGTTGACTAGAAAGCAACAATATCATTAATAAAATAATATTTATATTTTTATAACCTTCTCAGATAATCAAATTAAATAAATAACAACTAACATTTTAAATAAAGTAACGATTCGCACCAAAATAGCGCAAAGCGCACCCTAATAATGCGTATCTTTATAGTCAGGGATATTAATTACCCATATAAAGGTTATAGCGAACATTAATACTGGTAATAGTTTGTATATCATTTACTTATTTTAATTCCTGTATTTTACCGGGTATAAATCCTGAACATTATTTTCATTACAATAAGGAGATACCAAATTTTAATCTTTTAACAACCATTAATTCACGTAATTAAATAATAAAGAGAATAATAATGAATCAACACTCCACTCAGCACAGGTCGGACAAGGATGAAACTTCTCTACGGGTAACACCCGGTGCATGGATCGCATTACTCGCTGTATTACTGGTGTTTTCTGGCCTATTTTTTAATGTCAAAGGGATGCCGTGGCTAGGCGCCTTCGATTTCACTACTCTGGGCGGTGCCTTTGGTACCTTAAAAACCGGTGCTTCAGAAACGTTTATCGGCAGTGGTGGTATAGGTGCGAAGGCTGGCTTTCTCTTTGCACTATCGCTAATCCCTACCGTTATGCTGGCCCTCGGTTTACTCGAAATATTTACCCATTATGGTGCAATCCGGGCTGCACACAAATTATTAACACCTCTACTTAAACCACTACTGGGATTACCCGGATATACCGGATTGGCATTGATCACCGATTTACAGAGTACCGATGCTGGTGCGGCATTGAGTAAAGAGCTGTATGACAGTAAAAGAATCACCCGTAAGCATGTGGTGATAATGGGGGCTTGGCAATATTCTGGAGCTGGCTTGATTAATAATTATTTTGCCATCGGTTCTGCATTATTTGCCTCCTTAACCACCCCACTTATCGTTCCATTACTGCTGATGTTTGTATTGAAGTTTGTCGGAGCGGGAATCGTCCGTGTCGTCTTACATACTGTCTACAAGAAGGATTTTATCCATGAGTAACCCACTCCCAACCCCCACCAATCCGTTTGATATTTTTGTTATCGGTGCCCGCAAAGGGTTCAATATTGCCATTAATAATTTAATGCCAAATGTGGTGATGGCATATGTCATTGCCGAGATACTGAATTTGCTGGGGATCATGCAGTTTATTGGTCATCTTTTTGCACCATTAATGAGTATATTTGGCCTACCTGGTGAAGCCGTGACCGTTTTACTGACTGCTTGGCTCTCTTCGTCAGCAGGCACCGGCGTCGCGGTCAGCTTATTAACTAAAGGGACGCTAGATCCAACGCAGATTACTATTCTTATCCCAGCCATTTTCCTTATGGGGGCACAATTACAATACATGGGGCGACTACTTGGTGTTGCGGATGTCCCAAAAAAATATTGGCCCTTACTGATGGCGACAAGCGTGATTAATGCCGTAATCGCTATGTTGGTAATGCGCTTTATCGCCTAAAGCGGTCCAAATATCAGTTCTGTTATATCTCGACTTAAGCCGAATAACCTCTCAAGGAGTGAAATATGTCACGAACCTTAGAACATTTTAATGTTTTGCATGAAATCCCAGAACTTGGCTTCAAAGAATTCAAAACGTCTCATTATATCGCCTCGGCCTTAGAAGCAGCAGGTTTTGACGTTAAGCGCAATATTAATGGAACGACGGGTATTATTGCGGAACTCGATAGCGGCCATCCTGGCCCGGTGTTAGCGTTAAGAGCCGACATGGATGCACTCGGACATATTATCAACGGTCAGCATATCGCACGCCATACATGCGGACATGATGGACATTCATCTGTGGTCTTAACGGCGGCAGAAGAAACCATCCGTGAAGGAGTAGTCCGAAAAGGAAAGCTGAGAATATTGTTTCAACCCGCTGAAGAACTGGGCGCCGGTGCGATTGAAATGGTAGAAGGCGGTGCGCTAGATGGCGTTGATATGTTATTGGGATTTCATCTACGCCCAATAGAAGAATGCCCGATGGGTCAAGCGGTGGCGGCAATGTATTATTCTGCCTCTGCAACGGTGGAAGCTATCTTTACGGGAAAAGCGGCACACGCCGCCCGTCCGCATTTAGGGATTAACGCATTAGATGCTGCAGTACAAGCTGTTCAGGCGGTCAACAGCATTCATCTGTCACCTTCTCTGACCTTTAGCGCTAAAGCTACACGCTTTCTCTGTGATGCAGGAGTGACTAACTCTATTCCTTCAGAAGCGCGAGTATGCTGGGATCTCCGTTCTGCAGAGAACGCGCCTATGACTGAATTAAAAGAGAAAGTGACCGCAGCACTAGAAGGTAGTGCCGCAGCACTAGGCGCAAATGTGGAGATTGCTATTCTGAAAGAGATGCCTGCCGCAATTATCGATGAAGATGCCACCGATATTATACGTCAAGCCATTATTTCTCAGCTAGGCGAACAGGCATTACTGCCCGCGAAGGCAACTCCCGGTAGCGAAGACTTTTTTCATTACCTACGTCTTTGTCCACAAATTAAAGGCGGTTTTTGGGGACTGGGCGCGAATCTGACACCCGGTCTACATCATCCTGATATGCATTTTGACCGCGATGCCTTAGCTATCGGGGTTCGTATCTTTAAATCATGCATTCAACAAGTCCTCGGTGAATAAATGTGTTGGCCTCTTAGGTTCTGCAACAGAGGCCAACGCACACCAAGATAAACGGATTATTGCGATAGACCATTAATCGCTGCACGACCTTAGGTGAAAATAGTGAGATACCGTTCACGGCTATAGCCATCATCCTCAATATTTTATTCTTTTTCTACCTAGGCAAGGTTCTAGTTAAGTATAAAGGTCTATGCATCTGGGTATTACCTCATTTACCGTTTTTGCTTATATCAATAAGTACCTTTCTCTATCAAATAGTGATAGCAATAAAAAACCGCCTTGTTGTGAAATACCCTTACGGGACCACTTCACGCTCAGGCGGTTTTACGACACCACTATTGGTAAGCGAGGAGCGTTCGTTGACAAAGTTCAGAACGCACACAATCCTCAGCCCCAAAACGGATCACACTCACGACATCATCATCAGAAAAACGCTGCATTGCGTCAGCGAGACCAGATTTTACGCCCGCAGGAAGATCACATTGCGTAATATCACCGTTAACAATAACCGTAACATTCTCGCCTAGACGAGTGAGGAACATTTTCATCTGTGAGGCCGTCACGTTTTGTGCTTCGTCAAGGATCACAAAGGCATTTTCAAACGTCCGGCCACGCATATAAGCGAAAGGCGCAATTTCAACCTTTGCAATCTCAGGCCGCAGGCAATAGTGCATGAAGGATGAGCCCAAGCGTTTGACTAAAACGTCGTAAACGGGGCGGAAATAAGGGGCAAATTTTTCAGAAATATCACCAGGCAGAAAACCTAAATCTTCATCAGCTTGCAGCACCGGACGGGTCACAATAATTCGTTCAATATCTTTATTAATCAGAGCTTCTGCGGCTTTTGCAGCACTGATCCATGTTTTACCACATCCCGCTTCGCCCGTAGCAAAAATCAACGATTTGGATTTTATTGCTTGTAAGTAAAGGGATTGTGAGTCATTACGGGCGACGATAGGTTGGCGATCGCGCACGTCACGTGCCATACCGATAGCATCAAGACCACTCATATGAACGAGAGAAGAGACTGATTCCTCTTCGCGGGAGCGGTGGCTCCGCGCATCACTACGAAGAACGCGTTTTGCTTCACGACGTGCTTTCACTACTGCTTTTTGTCTTCCCATGATGGCACCTTACTGTTGGTTTCAGTTATCGTTAGCCTATTGGCGACGTATAGTTGAACACTTTAGAGGTTAGCTTCCTTATGAGCCTTACTGCCTAAGAATAGAAATCGTTGACATAAACTGTAGCAAGAAAACAGTACAGACGAGTACATTACGGTTGGTGAATAGAGACGAGAGTTCGATCCCATAAACTGAATAGCAACACGGTCAACACTGTGATCCCCTGACCTAGGTTGTCTCATGCGCGATCTCCCAATGGTTGGTATGATACATGATGTTATTGCAGTCACATCATGTCTAATAACTATAGAACAAATCAACACTTATTACAGTTATCACTTTAAAATGACATTTTTGTGATAGAGATAGCTAAACGGTAGTACATTGCCAAAACACCGAACAGACCAGAATCACAGCTTATAGCCGTTTTATCGACACAAAGTTATTGTTATTTTAGTATAAGAATCAATATGTTGATAAATACCAGTTTAATAAAGATTCTCAAGCACAATGCCCCCTTTACTGACTTCCCCACTCCCCCCTTTTTCTTCCCTATTTGTTGAAATATTCTGATACATTTAAAACTATAAGAAAGATCTATGAATCGATGAGAATCCTTTTACAGCAATAAATAGAAATGATATTACTAACCATTCCTATTTACATTATTTTACTCAGAGATAGTGACCGTGCTAGCAACCTTGGTCATCGCGCTACGAGAAGGGTTAGAAGCCGTTCTAATCGTAAGTATCATCGCGACGTTTTTACGAAAAAATCAGCAAGCGTTAGCGCCCATGTGGTGGGGCGTGAGTAGCGCTGTGTTATTGTCCGCACTGGTCGGTATCGGCTTGAGTCTTACCGAACGTGCGCTCCCACAAGCACAACAAGAAGCCATGGAAGCGATCATCGGTGCTATTGCTATTGTCTTCGTCAGTAGCATGATCATCTGGATGCAGCAACACGCGCCGCAGTTGCGCCGTGAATTGGAAAACGAGGCCTCTGCGGCACTCAGCCGTTCGAGCCACTGGGCGCTACCAATGATGGCATTTCTCGCGGTATTAAAAGAAGGGTTTGAAACCAGTGTCTTTCTTCTCGCCACCTTTTCCGCTGCACAATCCACTATTTGGGCAGCCATCGGTGCCCTAGTCGGTCTTCTATTGGCGCTGATCATTGGCTGGGGAATTTACCGTGGGGGTGTGCGTCTTAATCTAGGACGTTTCTTTAGAATAACCGGTATTTTTCTGATTTTAGTGGCTGCCGGTCTCGTTGTCTCAGCACTGCGTAGCGCACACGAAGCAGGCTGGCTGCTCATTGGTCAACAGAAATTACTCAATCTTGACTGGCTAGTGCCCCCCGGTTCAATTCGAGCGGCGCTGATCAGTGGTGTATTGGGAATTCCTACCGACCCACGCCGTATTGAAGTGATCGGATGGATGGGGTATCTGGGCTTCTTTACCCTACTGCTGAGTTGGCCTGAACGCTACAAACCCAGCCCAACACTCGCACGTCGTTTATATCAATCTCTAAGCATCGTTATGCTAGTCGGCGCACTGTTCTGTGCGAGAGGTTTCTCTACGCCGGTACTCACTTTACCGACTCATCTACCGTTGGTCGTCGCTCAAAATGGGACTGGCGAACAACCGATCGGTGAGCTTGTACGTCAAGAAAGTGGGATCGCGTTAATGCTGAGTGGTCAACCGCCGCAATTAATTCCACTCCCCTCCTCAGCACAAGACCCCGCGGTAACGGATCTATCACTGAACAGTAATGTAGTGTGGCAAGCGGCACCGGCTGAATTAACGCTCGATCAAGTCGCTGAGCTTTATCACCACCGCATACCACCAGGGCTTCATCCACAACAACACCCAGGTCCGTATCAAAGTCAATGGCAACTGAGCTGTCAGATAGCCCTTACGCTGCAAGACGGGCAGATCATCGCGGCCGCAGCCACCCCACACAGCATCTTAGCGCTAAGTGGCAGTGGCTTACCATCACCGCGTTTGCTGAATGTCACTTTGCCGCCTGACGCTATCGGCTGTCCGTGGCAACCTAGCCAGCAATGGCAACAACAGCTCACTGAAACCTTAGCCAACTATCGAAGTGAAGAAACAGTTATCGATTTTATTCAGCATAAATTGCCTATCGTCCTGATAGTCATCAGCCTCGGTTGTTTGTTGCTCAGCTTACGTAATAAAAAGAACACCGTAGAAAATTACTCTACAACTTTAACGAGATAACGATCATGATGAAGATGCAGAAAGTTCGCCATCACGCAATGAAATTAAGCACTTTAGCCGTACTGCTACTCGCCGCAAACACGGTTAACGCAGCACCGACCACCGGAGTCACACAAGTTAATGTGACGCTAGTTGGCGATCAAGGCGGTCAGTGTCAGGTTGACCAAAAGAGCGTCAATGCCGGCCCTGTCACCTTTAATATTGTGAATAAAACAGCGACGGCAATTACTGAAATAGAACTGCTTAATAACGATAGAATTTTAGGTGAAAAAGAGAACCTTGCTCCAGGCTTACCGGCGGTAAAATTTACGCTAAATTTAGACGGTGGACACTATCAGATCTACTGCCCTGGTGCTGCAAAAGAACTTATTGATTTTACCGTCACCGGTCAAAAAAATGCCCACTCTACGGACAGTATTAGTGCACTCCTTAAACAAGGTACAGACGGCTATGGACGCTACGTTGAAAGCACTGTCGCCGGAATGGTTACCGCAGTTACCGCGTTACAAACGGCAATCGACGCCGGTCAACTTGAGCAAGCAAAAATCGCTTACGCACAAGCTCGTCCTTACTATGAACGTATTGAATCAGACGTAGACGGTTTTCTGTTACCGGGCTACAAAGCGACGGATAATGCCGGTAACTTGGATTATCTGATCGATATGCGTGCATCAAACCTCGATCCTGCGGTAGGCTGGCACGGCTTCCATGCCATTGAACGTGACTTGTTTGAAAAGGGAAAAATTGACAAGCAAACCCAACAAACGGCAAAAGGGCTAGTGATCCACATCGCCGAATTAAATAAACAGGTTAAAGGTCTGACCTATAAGCCTGAAGATTTAGCGAATGGGGCTGCCGATTTACTTGAAGAAGTGCAAAACACAAAAATTAATGGCGAAGAGGAAGCCTACAGTCATATTGATTTGGTTGATTTTGCCGGTAATGTCGAAGGTGCGATGCAAGCATTCGCCTATCTACAACCTGGACTTGAGAAAATTGACCCGACCTTAACTCAACAAGTGAGTGAGCAATTCACCGCGGTACGTAAGCTATTGGATCAATACCGTGACAGTCAAAGCCTAGGCGGATACCGTCCCTACACCAGTGCATTGAAAGCAGAAAATGCGGCGAAATTAAGTCGTGCGATTCAAGCACTGCAAGAGCCGTTATCGCACATTGCCGAAAAAGTGGCGACCCACGCCGGAGCTTAAACCATGAGTCTTCACGATAAATCACTGTTTTCCCGTGGTAGGGTTTCACGCCGTAATATGTTAAAAGGATCGTTAGCGAGCGCGCTAACGATCCCTGCGCTGACCCCTGCCTTCGCGTCGACTCAGGAAGAGAATGATAAAGACAATATCATTCTCTCCCATCAGTGGCCATTTTATGGTGACCAAGGACAATCGGGGATCACCACCCCGCCGCAACGTCATATTATGTATATGACGTTTGATATGACGACACCTACCGCGCAAACGCTGCAAATATTGCTCGCTCGCTGGTCAGCGGCAATTGCCCAACTGGTACAAGGGGCAACGGTAGGTACAGTAGAACCCTCACGCAATGGGAGTGTTGGCACAGATACCGGTGAGGCCGTGGGGTTAGATCCCTCTTCATTAACGGTGACTATTGGCCTTGGTCCCTCGATATTTACTGATACCTACGGTCTTAAAGCTAAGTGCCCGACTCATTTACGCCCCTTATCAGCATTACCTAGCGACAACCTTCAGCCTGAGTTAAGTGGCGGTGATCTCTCGTTACAAGCCTGTGCCGATGATCCGCAAGTCGCCTACCATGCTATTCGCGTGTTGGCGCGTATCGCCAAAACCCTTGGCGCAGCGCAGACCCGCTGGACAGTGATGGGCTTTGGACGAGCTTCCGCCGGTAAAGGTGAAGAAACGCCACGTAATTTGTTTGGTTTTAAAGATGGTACCCGTAATTTGGTGGAAAAATCAGACTTTGATCAACACGTTTGGGTTCAACAAGGCCCGGCTTGGGAACACTACGGGAGTTACCAGGTTGTACGTAAGATTAAAATGAATATTGAGAACTGGGATACGGATCGTGTTAGCGACCAAAACAATATCTTTGGACGCCATAAGCTCTCCGGCGCGCCGCTGTCAGGAACGCATGAATTTGATACCCCTGATTTTCATAAAAAGAACCCTGACGGGGAATTAGTGATACCGGCAACGGCACATATTCGGTTAGCCGCGCACGAAAATAACCAAGGTGTTCGCATTCTACGCCGCTCATATAACTACACCGATGGCCTAAATCAGTATGGGCAATTGGATGCTGGACTCCTGTTTATCAGTTATCAAAATGATCCTGCCCACTTTGAACAGTTGCAGCGTAAGTTAGGGGCATCGGATGCGCTTAATGAATATATTTCACATATAGGCAGTGCGCTGTTTTTTGTGCCTCCTGCAGCAAAAGAAGGGAGCTACATCGGTGCTGAGTTATTTAGCTAAGCCTTAACGTATGATGATGAGAGCCCTAGCTCTCATCATCATCATCTTTACTCCAAATACGCCTGATTTGCCTGCTGAAAACGTTCTCTTACCTGTAGCGAAGGCCCCTTTCCTACTACACTCACCAGAATAATCGCTAGTGTTGCTAACAGAAAACCCGGAATCATTTCATAAAGCCCAAACCAACCAAAATACCCCCAAATAATGACCGTAAGGGTGCCTATAACCATACCGGCTAGCGCGCCATTTCGACTTATTCCCGACCAACAAACGCTGAGTAACACCACTGGGCCAAAAGAGGCGCCAAAACCTGCCCACGCATAGCTGACTAACCCTAACACTTTATTTTCAGGGTTACTGGCTAGCGCAAGAGCAATTAATGCAACCATCAATACCATAAGCCGCCCTACCCAAACTTTTTCGCGTTGCCCTGCACTTTTACGAACAAATCCGTTATAAAAGTCTTCGGTGAGTGCACTGGAGCACACCAATAACTGACAACTTAACGTTGACATCACCGCAGCTAAAATGGCGGATAACAACACTCCTGCGATCCACGGATTAAACAATAATTGAGTTAATTCGATAAATATCCGTTCACTGTTGGCGTTGACCTGTGCAGCATGAGAAGGATTATCAGCAAAATAAGCGATACCAAAGAAGCCAACGGCGACGGCGCCCATTAAGCACAAAATCATCCATGTCATACCAATACGTCGTGCATTACGCATTGAATGATGAGAATCAGCTGCCATAAAACGCGCGAGAATATGTGGCTGACCAAAATAGCCAAGCCCCCAGCCCAATAATGAAATAATGGTAATAAAACTTAAATTATTAAAAATATTAAGATGCTGAGGATCAATATTTCGGATCACGGCGAGAGAACTCTCAACACCGCCCACAGCAATAATGACCATAATTGGCGTTAAGATAAGTGCAAAAATCATTAAGCTCGCTTGAACAGTATCCGTCCAACTCACGGCCAAAAAACCGCCAATGAAAGTATAAATAATGGTGGCAGCTGCTCCGGCCCATAGTGCGGTGGTATAATCCATACCGAAAGTGCTTTCAAACAATCTCGCTCCAGCAACAATACCCGATGCACAGTAGATGGTAAAAAAGACAAGGATAATTAATGCAGAAATCACTCGTAATAGTTTGCTTTGATCATCAAAACGGTGAGTAAAATAGTCAGGCAACGTTAAGGCATTACCGTGGTATTCAGTCTGCACCCGTAATCGGCCTGCAATCAGTTTCCAATTGATCCAAGCACCAATGATCAGGCCAATCGCAATCCAACTTTCTGAAATTCCCGCGATAAAAATAGCCCCCGGTAATCCCATCAATAACCAGCCACTCATATCAGAGGCACCTGCGGACAATGCGGTGACCAAGCTACCTAGGCTACGTCCTCCTAAGATAAAATCATCAAAATTCTTTGTTGAACGCCATGCTGCAAAACCAATCAGTAACATTGCTGCAATATAAATGCAGAAAGTTACTAACAATGGGGTAGTTACCATAATTAACTCTCTCTTTTATTAATATTATCAATACACTTTACCCAGTTAAATCATGTTTACGTGCCTATAATAGGCACTGATAAGTCGAAAAAAAGCTACCTCAGCGATAATGCTGGACACATTTTTTTAACATGAAAAAAGTCGCACTCTGCCGTATCTTGATAAAACAACGATCAGGATCAATATTTTTCCACTGCAAATTGTTTTTTTTTGAACTAAATCGCACTTAAAACGCAATTAATTTTGAATAAATTCACTACTAATTATTCTTTCTTCACGCTTGTTCACTTTTTTCACTTAAATGGGTTGCACAAAGGGTGCAACCCGAGAGATAGTCAAGGTGCAACCTTTTATTGATTTCCACGACGAGGAATTGGCATGGCACACACCACTATGGGCGTCAAACTTGATGATGAGACCCGTGAACGTTTAAAACGCGCAGCGCACAAAATAGACCGTACCCCGCACTGGCTGATTAAACAGGCTATTTTTAATTTGTTAGCACAAGTCGAAGCGGGTGAAACACTACCGTCAATCTCGATGCCGTCCACGGAAACGGCCGCCCATGAACCTGTTGACATGACCTTGCCTTATCAGCCGTTCTTAGAGTTCGCCGAACACGTTCTGCCTCAGAGTGTTAAACGTGCAGCGGTGACGGCTGCGTGGCGTCGTCCTGAAGTCGATATGGTACCGATGATTCTCGAACAAGCAAAAGTGACGCCGGATGTCGCAGAGAAGGTCCATGCGCTTGCCTTACATTTGAGTGAGAAACTTCGTAACCAGAAAAATCAAGGGGGGCGCTCTGGACTGGTACAAAGCCTGCTTCAGGAGTTTTCACTCTCCTCGCAAGAAGGTGTCGCCTTAATGTGCTTAGCAGAAGCCCTGTTACGTATTCCAGATAAGCCAACACGCGATGCACTGATCCGCGACAAAATTAGCCACGGGGATTGGTCAGCCCACCTCGGTCAAAGTAATTCTATGTTTGTTAATGCGGCGACGTGGGGACTGTTAGTAACCGGTAAGCTGGTCTCAACGCATAACGAAGTGAATATGTCACGATCCCTCAATCGTATTATCGGTAAAAGTGGCGAGCCATTGATCCGTAAAGGGATTGATATGGCGATGCGTTTAATGGGGGAGCAATTTGTTACTGGCGAATCGATTGCCGAAGCCTTAGCTAACGCCCGTAAACTTGAAGATAAAGGTTTTCGATATTCCTACGATATGCTCGGCGAAGCAGCACTGACGGCTGAAGATGCAAAAGCCTATTTGCACTCCTACCAGCAAGCGATACATGCTATTGGTAAAGCCTCAAACGGCAGAGGTATTTACGAGGGACCAGGGATTTCAATTAAACTCTCCGCATTGCATCCCCGTTATCAGCGTGCCCAATACGATCGTGTGATGGAAGAGCTCTACCCTATTCTTAAGTCACTCACCCTGTTGGCCCGCGACTATGATATTGGTATCAATATTGATGCCGAGGAAGCTGACCGGTTAGAATTGTCGCTCGACCTATTGGAAAAGCTCTGTTTTGAGCCCGCTTTAGCAGGTTGGAACGGGATTGGATTTGTGATCCAAGCCTACCAAAAGCGCTGTCCTTTTGTTATTGATGAGCTGATTGATCTTGCCTCACGTAGCCAACGTCGCTTAATGATCCGTCTGGTGAAAGGGGCCTATTGGGACAGTGAAATTAAACGTGCCCAAGTTGAAGGTCTGGAAGATTACCCTGTCTATACGCGCAAGGTCTATACCGATGCGGCCTATATTGCCTGTGCACGAAAATTGCTGGCAACCCCAAGTTTGATCTACCCACAATTCGCGACACATAATGCCCATAGTCTGGCGACAATTTACCAACTCGCCGGGAACAATTACTATCCAGGTCAGTACGAATTCCAGTGTCTGCACGGAATGGGCGAGCCACTGTATGAACAAGTTGTAGGAAAAACGTCAGAAGGGAAATTAAATCGTCCGTGCCGGATTTATGCACCGGTAGGTACCCATGAGACACTACTCGCTTATTTAGTCCGCCGCTTACTGGAAAATGGCGCGAATACTTCGTTCGTTAACCGTGTTGCTGACAAGTCCTTAACGGTTGAAGAACTTATTGTCGATCCTGTTGCCAGTATTAATGCCTTTACCCGAGAAGAAGGACAAGTTGGGCTGCCGCATCCGCGTATTCATCTACCGCGTGATTTGTATGGTAGTCGCCCTAACTCTTCAGGCTTAGATATGGCGAATGAGCATCGTTTAGCCTCGCTCTCCAGTGCTTTATTAAATACCGCATCCCAGGCTTGGATCGCTAAACCGATTCTCGGTGTTGAGAGCGAAAATCAAAGTGGCCAGCCAGTACGTAACCCCGCTTACTTGCAAGATATCGTTGGCGAAGTCATTAACGCTAGTGAAGCGCAAGTCGATTTAGCCTTGGATGCTAGCCATGAAGCCAGTGCGATATGGTTTGCGACCCCTTCTGGTGAACGAGCGGCAATTTTGAAGCGTGCGGCTATGCTCATGGAAGGACAATTACAAACGCTGATGGGGCTATTAGTCAGAGAGGCGGGTAAAACTTATGCAAATGCCATTGCTGAAGTACGCGAAGCGGTAGATTTCCTCACCTATTATGCTGATCAAGTCACTCAAGATTTCGATAACGACACTCACCGTCCACTGGGGCCGATTGTCTGTATCAGTCCTTGGAATTTTCCGCTGGCTATCTTTACCGGCCAAGTCGCCGCAGCATTGGCGGCAGGAAACACCGTACTCGCAAAACCTGCTGAACAAACGCCACTGATTGCCTACCAAGCGGTATCGATACTGTTAGAAGCAGGTATTCCAAGTGGGGTATTACAATTTCTACCGGGTGACGGTGAACGTGTCGGTGCGCGATTGGTCGCGGATAAACGAACTCGCGGCGTGATGTTCACCGGTTCTACTGCGGTCGCGACCTTGCTACAACGTCAACTCGCCAAACGTCTTGACCCTCAAGGCCGTCCCATTCCGTTAATTGCGGAAACTGGCGGTATTAACGCAATGGTCGTCGACTCGTCAGCATTGACCGAGCAGGTCGTCGTCGATATTGTTGCCTCGGCATTTGACAGTGCGGGCCAACGCTGTTCAGCGCTACGCTTACTCTGTTTGCAAGAAGATATTGCTGACCACACCTTAAAGATGCTACGTGGTGCGATGGCGGAATACCGCGTCGGGAATCCAGAATTACTTACCACAGACATCGGTCCAGTGATTGATGAAGAGGCCCGTGACAATATTGTGAATCATATCGATGCCATGCAACAGCGCGGCTTTAAGGTGACACAATTTAGTTGGCATGGCGAGAGTGACTCACAAGCCCTCGCACAAGGTACCTTCGTTCGTCCAACGCTTATCGAACTCTCCTCAGCAGCAGATTTAACAAGAGAGATCTTTGGGCCCGTATTGCACGTGGTACGTTACAACAGTAAGAATCTTAGTCATCTTCTGAACGACATCAATCAATTAGGTTATGGATTAACCTTTGGTGTACACAGTCGCATCGATGAAACTATCCGCTTAGCCACCGAACGCATGCATGCGGGGAACCTCTATGTTAACCGCAATATGGTAGGTGCCGTCGTAGGCGTACAACCATTTGGTGGAGAAGGTTTGTCGGGAACCGGACCAAAAGCCGGGGGACCCTTGTACCTTACCCGCCTCTTGTCGAGTACACCCAGCAATGGCTCTAAAGTGACACTGTCACGATTACCTCTACACTCAACGGCAGATCAACCCTCAGATGTCGCGCCAGTCAGTGCGTTGCAATTGTGGGCGGAGCAAAATCAACAGCTCACTCTCGCCGAGGCTTGTAAGACTTATCGAGATACCACTGTCTCAAATCGTATCGCTTTACTTCCTGGGCCTACCGGCGAGCGTAATACCTATCAACTCCTTCCGCGCTCCCGTGTCCTCTGTATCGCTAAAGAGGCTTCCGACCGTTTGATTCAACTCGCCGCGGTAACGGCTTGTGGTAGCCGAGCGCTATGGCCGGAAGATAACGACCACCGTCAGCTTCTTGAGAGTTTGCCGGATGCCGTTCGTAACTGCATTGATCTCTCTACCAATGCTTTAAGTGATCATTACGATGCGGTCATCTATCATGGAGATACCGATCAACTTTCTGCACTGTGCCAACAAGTCGCCGAACGTTCAGGCCCTATAGCCTTAGTGCAAGGGTATGATCACGGTGAAACAGATATTGTCTTGGAGCGCTTCCTATTTGAACGCTCTATCAGTGTCAATACCGCAGCGGCAGGAGGTAATGCCAGCTTAATGACTATCGGTTAATCAATACAGCAAGGCATGACCTCCATGCCTTGCTTACTCACGTAAGCGACTGCTCAGCCGTTTAATCGCTTGACTGTGTATCTGACTTACCCGTGATTCGCCTACCCCAAGGACTGCACCAATCTCTTTTAAATTCAATTCATCTTGATAATACAGGCTTAGCACTTGTTGTTCTCTTTCTGGCAATTGGGTTATCGCATTCATAATTTGTTGACGTAAGTCTTGGTCAATAAGCGTATCCAAGGGATTTTGCTCGCCTTGCGAAGCAAATAACTGATCTGTCGCATCGTTATGATCTTCATACAACGTTTCTAAAGAAAATAATTTACTATTATTTGTCTCCATCAAAATGGCACGATATTCCGCTTGGGTAATATTTAAGGCTGCAATGATCTCAGCTTCCGTCGCATTGCGTCCGGTATGCTGTTCGATCTGGGCAATCGCGGCAGCCACATTGCGCGCATCACGCCTGACTCTTCGTGGCGCCCAATCGCGTTCACGTAATTCATCGAGCATCGCACCGCGAATACGTTGAGCTGCATAAGTTGTAAACGCTGTCCCATGTTGTGCATCAAAGCGTGATATCGCATTCATTAGACCTATTGCACCTGCTTGCAGTAAATCATCTAAGTCCACACTGGCGGGAAGGCGTACTTGTAATCGTAACGCTTCATGCCTGACTAATTGCAAATAACGATGCCAATCAATCTCCTCCTGTTGCAACCCTTCGTGATTATATAGACACTCCATCGTGCATTTTCCCATCTCTCCATTTATCGATGGTCAATATTATCAAGCCTATCCCTCCTTTCTTATCGCAAGAAAAACCCCCGCTTTCGTGATGAGCTTGTTAGGACGATTTTCAGTCATTCAATATCCACTGTTGACGCATAATATAAACGGCCCGAATTCAATCATGAATCCGGGCCGCTCATACTCACTGAACACTCATACTCTTAAGATATTCGTGCGACGATATTAACCTTGTAGTAGCGATAATACCGTTTGCGGCACTTGGTTTGCTTTCGCTAATACTGAGGTACCCGCTTGTTGTAGGATCTGTGCACGTGACATGCTGGAAACTTCTGTCGCATAGTCAGCATCTTGAATACGTGACTGCGAAGCACTCAAGTTATTGACCGTGGTATTTAAGTTATTAATCGTTGATTCAAAGCGGTTTTGAATAGCACCTAAGCTACTGCGTGCTGAGTCAACAGCGGCGATACGTTTATCAATTTCAGCTAACGACGCATCAGTTCCCCCACCCGTTCCGGAACCACTGCTGCTCACGCTAAAAGCTGCACCTAATGCTTTAGACTTAAAACCATCGTCGGTCAGTGAAACCGTGATAACGTTGGCTGCAGCATCATCATTGGCACCGACCTGAATGCTGATACTTTGTGAACTATCAAATAGTTTGATGTTGTTAAAGGTCGTCGCGGTACCGATACGGGTAATTTCCGATAAGCGTGCATCCACTTCCGCTTGAATCGATTTAACGTCTTCTGCGCTGTTGGTACCATTTTTTGCTTGTACAGTCAGCTCACGAATACGTTGTAAGTTGGAGTTCATCTCATTAAGCGCACCTTCAGCGGTTTGTGCTAGCGAAATACCGTCCGTGGCATTACGCGAGGCTTGTGTTAACCCACGGATGTTTGAGGACATGCGGTTTGCAATCGCAGAGCCAGCCGCATCATCTTTAGCACTGTTAATCCGCAGACCTGAAGAGAGACGCTCAATTGCCGTTCCCAGCGCTGATTGAGATTTATTCAAGTTATTCTGGGTAGTTAAAGACATGATATTAGTATTAATAACAGCCATATACAGTTCCTTTGCTCCGAGTTAATGGTTACGCACTGTGCTTCAATGCGTGGTCAAAAGGATTATCGGCGCCCCTTTTCCTAACTTTATAAAACTGAAAAAAATATTTTCTCTCCACTCACTCTTTTCTATTTATTGCCGATAAAAACGCTAGTAACGATAAAAATCAGGAGTTTTTATGGCAACAATTACTAATTTAAATATAGGAACCGGGGCTTACGATTTGGATGCACTGTACAGTAAGCTAGAGTCTCTTGAATCACAGAGTTTAGCGCCAATCGCCCAACAGGCGACTACCGTGAAGAGCCAAATATCCGCCTTTGGTCAACTGCGTACTGCCCTAGAGTCCTTACAAACTGCAACAAAAGCACTCAGTTCAGCAAGCGCCTTAAACGCCACCAGCATCATCAGTAGTCATAAATCATTCACCGCGACCAGTAGTAGTGATGCCAGTGTCGGTAGTTATCAAGTTAACGTAAAACAACTGGCGACTGCCCAATGTTTATTATCGGATAAGATAAAGAGTAATCAGCAACCTTTAGGGACTGTTGGCGGCGAAGGACGAACACTGACTATCTCAACGGGCGAAGGTGATCCGGTGACTATCGCGCTCAATGATAGTGATACCAGCTTAAACGGTCTTGTCAGCGCGATTAATAAAAGCAATGCTGGCGTGGTGGCCACCAGTATCAAATCGAATGACGGTGAATATTACCTGTCTATTTCTGCCAAAGAGACTGGCGCCAATAATACCATTAGTCTCTCCGTCAGTGGGGATGATCAACTGCAAGCCTTAATCGGTTATGGCGATAACATCGCGTCCTCAGGTATGCAGCAATCGTCTGCAGGCCAAGATGCGCTGTTAGTCGTTAATGGTATTGAAGTGCAGAGCGCATCGAATACGGTGGTCGATGCACCGTATGGCGTCACCTTGCAATTAACCGCGGTCTCTACAGAAGATGAGCGTCTAGAGATTGCCAATAACACCACCGACGCGGTAAAAAATATCAAAGCCTGGGTGTCGGCCTACAATAATTTTCAATCTGTCGTCACCAGCATCACAAAATTTGCGGGCTCCAGTAGCTTATCGACCGACACTACCAGTAATGGTCCCCTAATGGGTAATGGCACAGTGCGCGATATTCAAAACCAATTACGTTCAGTACTGACCACCGCTCAATCTGGGGCCATCACTATCATGGCGGAACTGGGAATAACGCAAAACACGACCAAGGCTGCTGATGGCAGTATCGGAACCCTGAATATTGATGAAAACAAACTTTCCGCAGCGCTAACCAATAATCCGCAAGCCGTCTATCAATTCTTCTTAGGTGATGGGGAATCCAGCGGATTTAGTACCGTTGCGAATAAAGCGCTCACAACAATACTGAGTGACACCTACTCCTCAAAAGGCATACTAACCAATGCCGTCAGTGCGTTAAATGACGCTTACGATAAGTTGGAGGTTCGCTACGACCAGCAGCAATCACGTATTGAAGCGACGATGGCTCGCTATAAAACCCAATTTACACTGTTAAATAAAGTCATTTCACAAATGACACAAACCAAAGAGTATTTAACGGCACAATTCTCCTCCTCGGATGATTAAGGGTTTTCGATGAAGAAACAGCAGCTCGTCAACCTCTATGCACAGGTAGGGGTCGAAAGTGCGGTACTAAGCGCGAGTCAGACACAGCTGACCACGCTATTGTTTGAAGGGGCATTAAATGCCCTGACCCGCGCTCGCTTATCGATGGAAAGTCGTGACATTGCGGCCAAAGGTGCGATGATCGCTAAAGCCGTCGCGATTATTGATACGGGACTGATTCAAGCGTTAGAGCCTTATGCTGAAGACGTGCTGGCAAAACAGTTATTGTCGTTATTCCACTACCTCATTCAACAACTGATGCTGGCAAATCTGCACGATGACCAAGGTAAACTCGATCATTGCCGTGAACTGCTGCAAAATATCGCCGAGGCTTGGCAACAATCACAAGATAAGGACAGAGTATCGTGAAGGATTCGTTGAACAGTGTAGCGCAAAGCATTGACGTCCTAAATAGGCTACAACAAGCAATAGACGAGAGGGATTACTTAGCGTTGCTTCCAATTACGGATGCTTATTATGCATCGGTCAGGCGACTGGATAAAGCGAGTGACCGGCCATTAACCTCTACACTACTGGCCGCCCATAAGACTGTTGAGACATCGCTGTATCAATTACGTGATGACGTTGAAGCCATGATCCATCAAACGACTCAGGATAAAATCAAGCTGGCTTATCAGGCGGTATAATCCGCCTTTATCCGCTATTGTCCTTTAATTTCGATATTCTGAATGGTCGCTGCAGAGGTCTGTCGTTTTGCTTCTGCTAATGCTTTTTGGCACTCCTCACTGGCTGCCGGCACTTTGGCTAACGTCAGCCTGTCATAGCGTAACATGCCGTTATCAATCTTTAACGGCATAATTCTCACTTGATAGTTCACATTGACCCATTTATCGTTAATACGACTGAGTTTCCCTGGCTTAGCAATAACACGTTGCCACTGACGACAGTCCAGCGTGTTCCCCGCCCCATCAATAATCAAATACCCGACAGCATTCTGACTCAGTAATCCAGACTGTGGGCCAGTTGTACGCCACACTCCCTCTAACGATTGCGGTGCAGGTGTTTTAACAATAGTTTGATAGTTAGTAATAGGACTACAACCCGCGAGTAAGAAAAGAGACAGTAGTAATCGAGTTTTCATAAGGTATCCCTACAGATTTTTTCTGGCGCTAAGGTATAATGTTTTGATAGCACAATGCAAGCTGGTGAATGACTGGCACTGACATCTTTGCCTAAAACAGGTACAATTAACTCAGATTTTTACAAGAGTTAGCGCAAATCCATGAAAACCCCAGAACAGTATTATGCACAAGCCCGCGACATCTTTTTTTCCGCCCATCCCGATTTCCAAGTCGCACTTGACGAAGTCACCGAAAAAGATGCTCGTGATAATGGCATGACCGTCGAGCAGCTGCGTAGCCTCCATGCTGAGCGCATTTACGCCGCCTTCATCCGCCAAAAACAGCTCGATGGCATCATTTTTTCTATTCAACTAGTCGAAACCGATAATGCTGTCGCCGCGCAAGCGATAGAAAGCTATCTGCGCAGCCATGCAGAAGCGTTGGGAATGACTTGGGAAGAGTTTTGCGAAAAAAACCATTTGTAATGAATACGCTCACTCAGTGAGCGTATTGTTCACTGCATGGTAGCCAGTCGTGCGGCAAATCCAAGAAACAGCAAACCAATCATCGAATTACCAACCTTAGCTAAACGCTGACGCGTTCCGATAACACGTGTCAGTGAAGCCCCAGTAAAAATAATCAAACTCAAATAACAAAAGCTCGCGATTTCTAATACCGTCGCCAAAATAAAAAAGGCAATCCCGGGATGGGCACTTTTCACATCAATAAACTGCACAAAAAACGAAACATAAAATAAAATCGCTTTTGGATTGGTAAGGCTTAATACCAATGCGCGTTTAAACACCGCACCACGCTCTTTTTTTGCTGATTGGACGGGGCTGGACTCACGGTGACTAAAAGTGGTGTACAGCATTTTAATGCCCAACCAAAGCAGATATCCAGCCCCCAGATAACGCACAACATTAAACAACACGGGAGTGGTATTAATGAGGGTAGCTACTCCGGCATAAGCTAAAAACATCAAAACCGCATCGCCAATAAATACCGCGGTCGCGGCTTGATAACCATATTTTACGCCACGGCCAACGCTATTCTTTAGAACAAAAAGTGTATTGGGTCCAGGGATCAAGACTAGAAAAATAGCACCTGCCACATAAGTCCAAAAATTTAGCACACCATACTCTGCAAACACGATAAACCTCGCTTAATAAACTCTGAGCGTGTTGAAAACCAGCGAATCGAAAGGCTAATAATAACAAAGATTGCGTGATAAAACTCCAGTCCCGAACAGCGTTTTTGTGCCTTGTCACAAGTATAATTTTTACTAATGATAGCCTATTGAATTTCTTGAGTTTTTTTAAAATACGTTTAGGGTAGAAAGAAATAAACAAAAAGGTCATAGTTCTATGTTTAGGAAATACGCACGCTCAGCACTCACTCTGCTTATTTTGTCCCCCGCTCCTTTTGCACAAGCGGCCTCAGCCCCAGCAGTCGAAGCTAAAAATGGTATGGTGGTCACGTCACAAGATCTTGCCACACAAGTTGGCGTAAATATTCTCAAACAAGGTGGAAATGCAATTGATGCAGCGGTTGCCGTCGGGTATGCCGAAGCCGTAGTGAATCCATGCTGTGGTAATATTGGCGGTGGCGGATTTATGACAATTCATTTAGCCAATGGCAAAGACACGTTTATCAATTTTCGTGAAACCGCCCCGGGAGCTGCAACCGCCTCAATGTATCAAAATGCACAAGGGGAATTAATCCCAGGTAGCAGTCTTTATGGGTGGAAAGCTACAGGTGTTCCTGGCACTGTTATGGGGCTGGAGATGGCTCGTCGTGAATACGGCAAATTAAGCCGTGAAGCCGTCATGGCTCCCGCGATAAAGCTAGCCAAAGAGGGGTTTATTCTGACCCGCGCGGATACGGATATTTTAGACACTACGGTTGCTCGCTTTAAACAAAATCCTGCCGTAGCGAAAATTTTCTTACGTCCAGACGGTAGTCCATTACAACCCGGTGATCGTTTGCGACAAACCGATTTAGCGCAGACATTATCGCGGATTGCTAAAGAAGGTCCCGATGCCTTTTATCATGGTCAATTCCCTAAAGCCGTCGAGAAAGCCTCAGCGGCAGGCGGCGGAATTATTACGGCTAACGATTTTACCCACTATCGTGCGACAGAATTAACGCCGCTAACCTGTACCTACCGCGGTTATACCTTCGTCTCTGCGCCACCGCCTAGCTCTGGGGGGGTAACACTCTGTGAAACGCTCAATATCTTAGAAGGTTATGATCTAAAATCAATGGGCTTTAACTCCGCAGCGATGGTTCATACGTTAACTGAAGCCCTGCGCTTTAGCTATGCCGATAGGAATACCTATCTTGGCGATCCTGCCTTCGTACAAAATCCCGTTGCTAAACTCATGGATAAGCAATACGCGGCCACATTGCGGGAAAAAATTCAAACCGATAAAGCCACCCCCTCCTCACAAATCAAACCGCTGGTGGCGACTGGTGAAAAGCCTGAAACCACGCATTACTCAATCATTGACCATTCTGGGAATGCAGTATCAACGACTTATACCGTCAATGGCCGATTTGGTGCCGTCGTAATGGCTCCGGGTAGTGGGGTATTGATGAATGATGAGATGGATGATTTTACCACTAAAATTGGCGCTAAAAACCTTTATGGGTTAGTCCAAGGTACCGCAAACAGTATTGCGCCTGGAAAACGCCCACTCTCCTCCATGAGTCCAACCATTGTTACCAAAGATGGAAAAGTCTTTTTAGTTCTGGGCTCCCCGGGCGGCTCACGAATTATCACTATTACGTTAGAAACCGCGCTTAATATCATTGATTTTGGTATGAAACCCCAAGAAGCGGTTGATGCCCCTCGTATCCACCATCAATGGTACCCAGATGAGGTCTATTATGAGAAAAATGGCCTTTCTGCTGACACACTGAATCTGCTGACAAAAATGGGTTATAACATGGTTGAGCAAACGCCGTGGGGCGCAGCAGAATTAATCATGGTCGGTTTACCGGGTGCAGCCGGGGTGGGCACAGCAAGTTCAGGCAATGATAGCGCGGTATCCGGTAATGTAAGACCCGGCTATTTATACGGCGCAAATGATGTCAGACGTCCGGCAGGTTCCGCACGCGGTTACTAATTTCACGTTTTATCGACCATTATTTTTCACGGATAAGTTGTCTTATCTGCATTCAGTGGGATAATGGTCGTTTTATTTGCAGGAGAAATAATAACGATGAAATTAGGCTATCTATTCCCTGTCGCGATTATTGTCGCTGGCGTAGCTTTACTCATTTGGTTTATCGCTAGTGGCGCTTATATTCCCGGTTCATAACTTTTTTTTAAAAAGAATGAACTTATCGTTAAAACGTCAGTCTGATTAGTTATAGCGAGACAAAGCTGTTACATCCTGAAAACTGCAATAAATTTTACCCGCCCCTGGCGGGTTTTTTTTTGCTTTAGTGATAACAACACTCTTAAACCACTTATACACATAGCACTAATAGTCACAAAGTTTATTATTGTTTTATTGATTATCACCAATGTTGATACTACGCTTAATTAATGAAGACATACTCTTTTCTCCCCGAAAAAAAGAGCTGTTGTCCATCAATGGCCAGTATGTTTCTACTCAATCCTGTTATGTTCCTACTTCCCGCTTCGTGCGGGTTTTTTTTATCTCGCATTCGAGACTGTCTCAGTAGCATCCATCATGCGCGATCACCAAAAATGAAAAAACCCGCTAAAAGCGGGTAGCAGATTGCTGACAAAGTCCTGGCCTCTTGGCCAGGACTTTGATCTAATAGGGTTAGGCTAATTAATGAGCTAACACC
>NZ_JABBFO010000013.1 GCF_018494035.1 Rosenbergiella australiborealis | reverse complement strand
TAGTTCAGTTGGTTAGAATACCTGCCTGTCACGCAGGGGGTCGCGGGTTCGAGCCCCGTCCGTTCCGCCACTTATTTTAAGAAACTCATGCTAGAAATAGCATGGGTTTTTTGCATTCTAAATTTTTTCGTGGAAAGCTTGTTTTATCATCATTGTTTTTAAATAGGCTGGTACTATTATGGAGAATCATTCCTAAATCAGGGGCAGCTTCAGCGTGCGAAAAAAGATATTTGCTATGCGTTATACCGCCGGGCAACCTGCAAAACAGGTATTCCCACCGGAACATCGATTTCCTTATGTTCATCGATTACCGGAAGGCACATTATTGCCCGACTACAAAAAACTAAAAGTGCTTGTTTGGAATATATTTAAACAACAACGCGCGCAATGGCAGTCTGTTATCACCGATTTCGGCAAAGATAGCCACTTAGTTATGTTGCAAGAAGCACAAACTACCCCTGAATTAGTCACTTTTGCTACCTGCCATTTTATTGGTGTTGATCAAGTCCCTGCCTTATCATTTCCTCAGCATCCCTCAGGAGTGATGACACTGGCAAAAAGTACGCCCATCTTCTGTTGCCCATTACGCGAACGTGAACCTTTATTACGTTTAGCAAAGTCGGCACTGATCACGGTTTATCCCATGCCTAATGGGCAAATGTTAATGGCTGTAAATATCCATGCAGTGAACTTTAGTTTAGGTATTGATATCTATAAAAAACAACTGGATACAGTAGGCGAGCACATACAACATCACCAGGGGCCGGTGTTAATGGGAGGGGATTTTAATGCATGGAGTCAGCCAAGAAGTAAGGTGCTTTACCACTTTACCCGCAAACATCACTTGCAAGAAGTCAGCTTTGAGCATGACTTTCGTCGAACAGCATTCGGACGCCCTCTTGATTTTATCTTTTATCGTAATATCGCTCTTGAGCGAGCTGTAGTATTGAAAACAGAAGCGTCTGATCATAATCCACTGCTTGCCGAATTCAGTTTTCTCTAATAAAGGAATGGATGATGACCTTTTTTGATGGCCATAATGACTTGCTGCTTAATTTATGGCTGAATTATTCCAGCAATCCAACTGCTTTTTTTAGTGGTATTGAGCAAGGGCATCTTGATTTTCCTCGGATACAACGGGCAGGTTTAATCGGGGGGATCTTTGCTATTTTTATCCCACCTAAGCATTATATTGCTGAAAAGTACCCGCAACACGCTGAAAAACTGAGTAATCCTTTGGCGGTCATGTGGGAGCAGCTTGCGATACTGAAAGAGCTCGTTAACCTCTCTAATGGTAGAGTGAAACTTTGTACTTCAGCCGCCGAGCTTTATCAATGTAAGAAAAATAACGTATTTGCGGTGATCGCTCATATAGAGGGAGCCGATGCACTTGCTGTTGGTAGCGATATGTTAAACATGTTTTATGAAGCGGGAGTCAGAAGTTTAGGGCCATTTTGGAATACGCCAAATATTTACGGGGAAGGTGTCACAGGTGGATTCCCTGGGTCACCGGACAGTGGTTCAGCGTTGACGAGCGCCGGGAAAGAGCTTATTACTCAATTATCGGATAAACGTATGCTCATCGATTGTTCACATATGAACGAAAAAACGTTTTGGCAAGTTGCTACTCTGTCTAAGCATCCTCTGGTTGCCACTCACTCTTCGGTCCATCAGCTTTGTGCCCAACCTCGTAACCTAACTGACCAACAGCTCTTGGCAATTCGTGATAGTGGGGGCGTCGTCGGTATTAATTTTGGAAATGCGTTTATCCGTCCTGATGGCTTACGCTCTGAAGATACTGATATTGAAGTTTTGGTGGATCATTTTCTCTATGTATTGACGCTTATTGGGGATGATCATCTTGCTTTTGGCTCAGACTTTGATGGTGTATCGGTACCAAAAAGTTTGAAAGATGTAACGGGTTTACCCTTAATTGTAGAATGTTTAATGAAACGCGGTGTCTCCGAAAAAAGTATAGAAAAAATCAGTCATAAAAATTGGTTTAGAGTACTAGAGAGCACCTGGGGTCAATAATTCTGATTAATTTTGATTTACTGTTGACCTCGGAGAAACATTAGCGCAACATTTACACCTTCAAGGTAATCAACGATTACTGAAATGATAATAATGAGGATATCACTATGTGGAAAAAACCAGAATTTGAAGATATGCGTTTAGGTATGGAAATCACTCTGTACATCTCTAACCGCTAAGTTGTACATCTTTGCCTGTACTTCGGTACAGGCATCTTCCTCTCTTTATATCGACTCTTCTATGTTTATCAAAGTACTAGGTTCTGCCGCCGGTGGTGGTTTTCCCCAATGGAATTGTAACTGTACCAACTGTCAGGGTGTACGCGATGGTACTCTCCCTGCACGACCTCGTACCCAATCATCGATAATGATCAGTGATAATCGACAAGATTGGGTATTATGTAATGCCTCTCCCGATATCTCTGAGCAAATTAGACACACACCAGAATTTGTCAAACAGGGCTGCTTACGCGGGACGACAGTTGGAGATATTATTCTCACTGATAGTCAGATCGACCACAGTACCGGTCTATTAAGTCTTCGTGAGGGCTGTCCTCATCGGGTATGGTGCACTGATGAGGTCCATGACGATTTGTCTACCGGCTTCCCAATTTTTCCAATGTTAAAGCATTGGAATGGCGGATTGCTTCATCATCCGATTACGCCGATGGAATCCTTCAAAACGCAGGTATGTCGCCAATTACGCTTTACGCCCATCCCGATTATGAGTAATGCGCCGCCTTATTCACCTTGGCGAGATAAGCCATTACCCGGTCACAATGTCGCTTTATTTATCGAAGATGAATCTTCCAATCAGAGCTTACTTTATGCACCGGGTTTAGGCGAACCTGATGAGGTAATTTTGCCTTGGCTGCAAAAAGCCGATTGTTTACTTATTGATGGCACGGTCTGGCAAGATAATGAATTAATGGCAACCGGTGTCGGACATAATACCGGTAAAGCAATGGGCCATTTGGCGCTCAGCGAAGAGCAGGGCATGATCGCCATGCTGGCTACCCTGAAAGCAAAACGTAAAATCTTAATCCACATCAATAATACTAACCCAATACTTAACGAATCATCCCCAGAAAGAGCTAGTCTTAATCAAGCAGGCATTGAAGTCAGTTGGGATGGAATGGAAATCACATTGGGAGAATAAAATGCAGATCAGCGAAACGCTAACACCAGACGCTTTTGAACAAGCCCTTCGTGCGAAAGGGGCTTATTATCATATTCATCATCCTTATCATATTGCCATGCATAATGGCCAAGCAACACAAGAACAAATTAAGGGATGGGTAGCAAACCGTTTTTATTATCAAACTAACATCCCCCTAAAGGATGCGGCAATCATGGCAAATTGTCCTGACCCAAATGTTAGACGCCAATGGGTCCAGCGTATTCTCGATCATGATGGCTATGGTGATAGTGAAGGAGGGATTGAGGCATGGTTACAATTAGGTGAAGCGGTCGGTTTGCGGCGAGAAGAGCTTCTTTCTGAACAACATGTATTACCCGGCGTTCGTTTTGCGGTCGATGCTTATGTTAATTTTGCACGTCGTGCTAATTGGCAAGAGGCTGCCTGTAGCTCACTCACTGAGTTATTTGCGCCGCAAATTCATCAATCACGTTTAGATAGTTGGCCTCAGCACTACCCTTGGATTAAACAAGAGGGGTATTTCTACTTTCGTAGCCGCTTAGGTCAAGCTCGTCGAGATGTTGAGCATGGTTTATCATTGGCCTTGGCTATCTTCGATACGGCGGAAAAACAGGCCCGCATGCTTGAGATTCTACAATTTAAACTCGATATCCTGTGGTCGATGCTTGATGCGATGACTATGGCTTATAGTTTAAATCGTCCTCCTTATCACACTGTGACAGAGAAACCGGTCTGGCACACTACTCGGTTGGTGTAAATGATGATGACTTTATCAGCAGTCCCCTGTTTTCGCCGTGGCTATCGTATGCAATGGGAAGAGAGCCAACAGCAACATGTTATTTTGTATCCAGAAGGAATGGCAAAGCTCAATGAGTCTGCAGCAATAATTTTAGAACTTGTCGATGGTGTTTCAACGGTCGATATGATTATTGAAAAACTCAACAGCCGTTTTCCTGATGCAGGAGGCGTGGACGAGGATGTGATTGATTTTTTACAGGCGGCTTATCGTCAAAAATGGATACTCTTGAACGATGCTTAGTAATCCTGAAATCAAGGCACCTTTATGGTTGCTCGCAGAACTGACGTATCGCTGCCCGTTGCAATGTCCTTACTGTTCCAATCCCCTCGACTTCGCTCGATCCCAAGAGGAGCTTACAACAGCGCAGTGGATTGAGGTCTTTAAACAAGCTCGGGCGATGGGTAGTGTACAGCTGGGATTTTCTGGCGGTGAACCTCTGACCCGTAAAGACCTGCCTGAGCTTATTGCGGCAGCGCGAGGATTAGGTTTTTATACCAACCTGATTACTTCAGGAATTGGGTTAACGGCTAAAAAATTGGATCTTTTTGCTGAGGCTGGTCTTGACCATATTCAGATCAGTTTTCAAGCGAGTGATGAGACCCTTAACGCGGCATTAGCAGGTTCCAAGAAGGCTTTCGCACAAAAGTTAGAGATGGCTAAGGCGGTGAAAGCACATGGGTATCCGATGGTGCTTAATTTTGTTTTACATCGTCATAATATCGATCAAATCGATCGGATCATTGAGCTCTGTATAGAGTTAGAGGCTGATGATGTAGAGCTGGCGACCTGTCAGTTTTATGGTTGGGCACAACTTAATCGTGAAGGTTTACTTCCGACGCGAGAGCAGATTGCAGAAGCTGAAAAAGTTGTAGCCTCCTATCGCGAGAAAATGTCAGCGGCGGGTAATCTCACTAACCTGATTTTTGTAACCCCGGATTATTACGAAGAACGTCCTAAAGGATGCATGGGGGGATGGGGAGCCATCTTTATGAACGTTACTCCGGACGGTAAGGCGCTTCCTTGTCATAGTGCTCGTCAATTACCTATTGAGTTTCCCTCTGTGTTAGAACAGCCCTTGGATGATATTTGGTATAATTCATTTGGTTTTAACCGTTACCGAGGTTATGACTGGATGCCTGAGCCTTGTCGTTCTTGTGATGAAAAAGAGAAAGATTTTGGCGGATGTCGTTGCCAAGCATTTATGCTAACAGGTAATGCGGATAATGCGGATCCGGTCTGCAGTAAATCTGCTCATCACGACAAAATTTTGGAAGCGAGAGAGGCTGCTAATCGCTGTCAGACTACGATTGAACAATTGCAATTTCGGCATCAGCGTAATTCAGAGCTAATATTTAAAACATCGGTATAAAATGAGCGTAATCAGTGAGGTACAGCACTACCAATTCGCCTCAGGTTTAGAGGTGAAGTTACATCATGTGCCTCATTTATGCCGCGCGGCAGTAGTATGGATTGTGCCTAGCGGTAGCCATCAAGAACCGCCTGAATGGCCGGGATTAGCCCACCTTACCGAACACATGGTGTTCTCGGGCGGTACGACCTTCCGCGACCAACAGCGTTTGATGCCTTGGGTACAGCAGAAAGGTGGGCGCATCAATGCGACGACCCAACCAAATTATACGGCTTACTATTTTGAAATCGATCCTGAGGATCTGGGCGAAGGACTATCGCGCCTAAACGACATGCTCACCGCTCCTTGTTTCGATGTCGCACATTTACGACGTGAAACTACAGTTATTGATGAGGAGTATCGATTATATTGTCATTCACCAGAGGTGCTCACCTCTGCGGCATTGCATAGCCAAGTTGAATATCCCACCGCTTTTTCTCAATTTCATATCGGCAACTTAGCCACTTTTGGAACGGATTTAGTCGCCCTAGGAGATGCTCTCCAACAGTTTTTTTCACAACACTATACTGCCAAAAAAAGTCATGTATGGATTGCTTCGCCGCAAAGCACTCAACAGCAATACCAACAGGTTACTAGTGTTTTGGGTTTACCTAGTGATGCAAATGTGAAGCTTAACACTCACTCTCAGCCTACTGTATCAGAAAGTGGAATAATCACGTGGCAGAACTGGGAGGGCGAAATTCAGCTCAGTCAACAGCCGGGACTTGGGATAAGTATCGTTTTAGAGATAGAAACATTGAGTGACTGGCCGTTATTTGTTGAACTTATGACCGATAGGGCGCCAGGGGGATTAAGCCAGGTGATGAGCCAACACCTTGGCCGATATTTTTCTGTTAGAGTTGAACGCCATTATCATGATCACCAACAGATATGGTTCACGCTATGGTTAGAAGGCACCGATTTTACTGATGAAGAAGCGAGAGAATGCTTACTAATTTGGCAACGATGGTTGATGGAGCTTAGCAAGCTTACCGCAGTAGAGCTTGATCATTACCAGCACTTAGCCCAATCTCGTGCCTTAACTTTACCGGCAATGGAATTTCTGCGTGAATATGCATTAGGTTTTATTTTCTCCTTTCCACCCAAGGGAAAAGCAGCGGGAAGGTGTCTTCAGCAAGCAACCTCTACAATCAATACCTACGCATTGCTTCATAGCCGGCGTATGAGCTCTGCTCGTCGGGTTGAGTGTCAAGGTCTTAGTTGCCAATTTCAATCCACGATTTTGCAATTATCTTGCCCTACTTTAAGAGATTTTCCTTTTGTTTTCTATCCACGTCCTCAACCATCAGTTTTGCCGATGGCTTTGAATAGAAAGAGTAATGTACCGTTAAAAACTTTTCAGCCATCTTCTGAACGGTTTTGTTTATTTATCAGGCCAGCAACAGCGTCAGCTATCTCCCACCAAGTACGTGAAGAGCTCACTCGTGCATTATCCCCTGTGCTTAGTCTTGCTAAGCATTATGCCGGTGAGGCGAGTTGGCAGCCAGTCATGGGCAACGATTTATTGTATCTTGGTTTTAAGCAGTTTACTGACTTTGTATATTGTCTCGATCTTCTGGTTAAGTGTTGGCCAAAAGCATTACCACGTAGCTCGCTGGACGATTATGAAATATTGCCATTAAGACAATTACTATTGAACATGCCAAGTTTATTGGCTGATGACTTTGATCAGTGGACGGTAACTTATACAGGGCCAAGCTTAACAGAAAGTAAAAGGGTACAGGCTCTGCTCGGTAATTTACCGATTGACTGGTACACCGAAGAAAGCGTTCCTCAGCGATTTCAGCAACCGGTCCAGCTTATTACGCAACATGACCACGCAACGCTTATTGCTTTCATCCCGTATGATACAGATTCTATTCAAGAACTCTTTCTTTATCAGCAGCTTGCTCGGTATTATGAAAGTGAGTTTTATCACCAATTACGTGAAGTGGAAGCTGTCGGTTATGCCGTTGCCTGTCGCGAACGGATTTTTCGTGACCATTGGGGATTACAGATCATTTTACAATCATCTCATCGTTCAGCCGAGCAATTGTACATACACGTTTTAACATTTTTTCGCGATTTGGTTTTTACCTCTTTTCGGATACAGCCGCATTTTTCGCTCGATATTGAAAAGAGTGGTAACAAAGATATCGACCATTATTTACAACATAGACTTTTTCCGGCTGTTCAGATGACTAAGCAGGGCGGTAGTCAGCCGTTAGAATTAGAAGAGGCTCACCATGTGCTGGTGGAGAAAGTAAGAAGGAAAGAAGGTAGATGGATTTATATCGAGTAAATAAAAAAGCTGTTCATATGAACAGCTTTTTCAGTTAATAGATTAAGAGTTATTAACAAATAACGTCAGTTTCATACCTGGTTGCAGTGATTGCTCATCTCGCGTCAAATTACCATTCCAACGAAGAACATCTTTGATGTTCACGCCGTGACGCTCTGCGATGCTGGAAAGAGAATCACCCTTACGAATCTGATAGGTGATGCTGTTTCCATTATCAGCCAGTTGTTGCCCGCTGTTCTTATCTTGACCACTTAGCTCCAAAGTCTGCCCAATCCGTACATTCGCGGTACGCAAGTTGTTCATTGACTTCAGTGCTTGGACACTCATTCCGTGTTTCTGTGCTATAGTTGAAAGTGTATCACCCGATCGAACTTTATAGCGTGAAACCGAACTTACCGTTGCTACTTCTATAGGTTGCACGGCTTCTAGGTCATCGGTCGCAAGCGAATTCTTAAGCTTGACGACGTGCGACTTAGGCACCATGACATATTGCGGACCACTTGGTGCGGTAGAACCGCGTTTGTAGCCAGCATTAAAACTTTTCAGCCGCCCGACAGGAATACCTGTCATTGAGGCAACTTGGGTTAAGTTAATCTGCTTTCCAATATCGACTTTCGCTAATGCTCGGCCGTCATTCGCTTTCGGTAACTTTATCCCATACTGTTTCGGATTTTTAAGCAGCTCGCTTAACGCTAACATTTTAGGAATATAAACAGCTGTTTCTTTAGGTAGCGATAAATTCCAAAAATCGGTCGGTTTACCACGTGCCTTATTCTGTTTAATCGCGCTGAGGACTCGACCTTCGCCGCTATTGTAAGCCGCTACTGTCAGTAACCAATCACCATGAAACATTTTATTTAAACGCTGTAACATATCCAGTGCCACCGTTGTCGAGGCGACAATATCTCGTCGACCATCGTACCATTGTGTCTGCTGTAATCCGTAATTTCGCCCCGTGCTTGCTACGATTTGCCAGATTCCAGCAGCGTTAGCATTGGATGTTGCATGGGGATCAAAAGCACTCTCCACTATAGGTAAAAGTACCAGCTCCATCGGCATTTTGCGTTTTTGTATCTGGTCAGTAATCCAGTACATATACGGTTCTGCTTGAGCAGTTACCTCGTGGAGATAACTCTTATCCTTCAAATATTTTAGTTTTTGTTCGCGGATCCGGGAATTATCCGGAACCTTCATCTTCAACTTGTCGCTAATGGTTTTCCAAAGATCGTTGTTTTGTGTCGTTGTGTTCCCATCATCCTGCCAATGGGGGGACAACATACGCTCTTTGAGACTCCCATCACTTCCCTGACTCGCTGAAGACAGACTCTGTGCATGCTGTTCAGGCTCGCCCGCATCACTCCTTGATACTTGGCTACTGAACAGCAAGACTGAGGCGAGAAATATCGCTTTAGTCTTCATATAAGTTCATTGATTGATTAAAAGACAGGCAATCATACGTGAGCAAGGCGGCTAACACAAGCCTAAAGTTATCCTCGGTCTTTTAGATGCCGTAAGGCGGTAAAGCGTTGTTCAGCGGTGAAAATAGAGTGTTTTCCTTCAAAAAACTTGATGATTTCGGGGTGTTCTGTATTTAAAAATACATTAATCAATCGTTCAGTATAAAGTGTGGTTGGAAGCGTTATTTGTCTGTTTTCTCTCAATTTTTCCACTTTTTCTTTATAATCGCTAATGATTGAAATTTGGGGGAATAATTGGTGGGCAAAGTTAAGATTAGAGAGGGTGTATTCGTGGGCACAACAGATTAGAGTCTCTTTCGGCAATTGGTTAATGCGCGTTAAAGCCTCGAACATCTGAGTTGCCGTTCCTTCAAAAAGCCGACCACAGCCACCTGAAAAAAGTGTATCACCACAAAAAAGATAGGGATTGGCATAATAGGTAACATGACCTAATGTATGTCCAGGCGTCGCCATTACGAGGAATGAATGATTTAATAACGTTAGTTTGTCTCCCTCTTTGACTTGAACTGTTGCACCTTTCTTGAGTGTCTCTTCCGGTCCATAGACGGGTAGCGCTGGGTACTGTTGTTTGAGCGCTTTGACGCCAGCAACGTGGTCATCATGATGATGAGTTAAAATAATCGCTTTAGGTTCCCACTGATGCTGCTTGATCGCTCTCATAACGGGTTCAGCCTCACCCGGATCAACGATAATAACGTGTTGATGGTCATTGCTCAGCGCCCAAATATAATTATCTTCTAATGCAGGCAGGGCAGTTAGTGTTAAGCTCATAAGGATTCCTTTTTTATATAACCAGTGAATTGCTTAATGAAGATTGCAAGAGTTAACCGTCATCTTTCTAGTCCTTCACAGTGGCAGGCCCTGCGCTGGGGGGAACAATTTCAGACGGTGATCAGTAATGAAATACAGCCGTGGTTGACGAAAATTTATGGTTCTCATTTCATTAAGATAGGGGAACTCAGTCACTCTATCGATACTAGTCGTTGTGCGATTAGCCATCAAGTCAGGGTAGGGAAGAACCCTCGTCATGCAGATATTGTTGCTGAAAAAGAAAAATTACCCTTAATCAGTAAATCGGTTGATGCTTGTCTTATTGCTCATACCTTGGCTTGGAGTCAAGATCCTCATCAGGTACTACGCGAGGTCGATCGTGTTTTAGTCGATGATGGATGGGTATTGCTTTCTGAGTTTAACCCTTTTAGCTTGTTAGGATGTGCTCGCGGGTTCCCTGGCGTGTCGAAAAAAGCGCGATTTTACTCACGCCATCGACTGGTTGATTGGTTAAGTTTACTGAATTATGAGATTGTTAGTTGTCGTACCACGCAAGTATTACCTTGGCGAACGCAGCGAGGAGTACTGACTCGACATTTTCCATGCCTAGGTTGCATCACTTTTATCGTCGCGCGTAAACGAACCTATCCATTGACGTTAGCAAAAAAACAGGCGTTAAACCGTGGGAGACATTTACGACCCGCCGTTAATGTGAGTCGTCAAATTTGTTCTTTAGGTGATCATCAAGACGCTGATAAGTAGCCCGTATCAACCAATGTCGGATGATTAGCCGCTTGTTTTGCTAATTCATCGCAACGTTCGTTTTCTGAGTGACCAGCATGGCCCTTGACCCACATCCATTGAATGCTGTGCTCTTTTAATGCCAAATCGAGACGTTGCCAAAGGTCGACATTTTTTACAGGCTTTTTATCTGTGGTTTTCCACCCCCGTTTTTTCCAATTATGGATCCATTTCGTGATGCCTTGGCGCACATATTGGCTATCGGTAGTCAGTGTGACATCGCAGGGCTGGGATAAGGCTTCAAGAGCTATAATTGCGGCCAGTAACTCCATACGATTATTGGTAGTCAGTTGGTAGCCTGCACTAAATTCTTTGCTATGCTGTCCATAACGTAAAATAGCCGCATAACCGCCGGGGCCGGGATTTCCTAAGCAAGAGCCATCGGTGAAAACCTCTACCTGTTTACGCATATCTGGTAGACTTCCTTGGGTAAAACAGCAAGTTTATCGGAATGAGAGCCATGAGCACAGTAAAAAACCGTCAAATTGTTCTTGATACAGAAACAACGGGCATGAATATGGTCGGCGTACATTATGAAGGGCACCGCATCATAGAGATTGGTGCAGTGGAGGTGATTAATCGTCGCTTAACCGGAAATAACTTCCATGTTTACGTCAAGCCCGATCGCTTAGTCGATCCTGAAGCCTTTGGTGTGCACGGTATTTCCGACGAATTTTTAAGTGATAAGCCTAGTTTTAGCGATATTGCTGCGGAATTTTTAAACTATATCAAAGGTGCTGAGCTCATTATTCATAACGCGCCCTTTGATATCGGCTTTATGGATTATGAGTTTGATAAACTAAAACAGGGTATTGGTCGAACCCAAGACTTTTGTGCGATCACTGATAGTTTAGTCATGGCTCGTAAACAGTTTCCGGGTAAACGAAATAGTTTAGATGCATTATGCGGTCGATTCGATATCGATAATACTAAGCGAACGCTACACGGTGCATTGCTCGATGCCGAAATACTGGCTGATGTCTATTTATCAATGACAGGTGGGCAGACAGCACTAAGTTTTAGTGCTGAAGCTGAACAGGCAGCTAATACAGGAACATTAGCACAGCATAAAACAGTGCATACAGCAGGCGAGTTGAGAGTAATAACGGCTAACGATATGGAACAAGCGGAACATGACGCTTACCTTGATCGTATAGAAAAAAAATCGGGTCATTGCCTGTGGCGAGTATGAGTTGATCGAAAAAGAAGCGAACGAACCTGGGTTTTAATAAAATTAATTGACGATAATCAGTAACCTGGGTAGTATACGCATCGTTCCCGACGGGGGACAAGCGCGGAGCGGTAGTTCAGTTGGTTAGAATACCTGCCTGTCACGCAGGGGGTCGCGGGTTCGAGCCCCGTCCGTTCCGCCAAAATTTAAGGCCCAAGTTAGCTTGCTAACTTGGGCTTTTCCGCATTTAGGCTAATGCGATTAACCTCAACTTTTCCCTACTTATCGCGACTTTATAGGAAAAATAGGTTAAAACGCCCGTTTATCGTGACTTCAACTGAGTTCTGAACCTCTTTCCTCCTTATCCTTAATATTCGTGTGACCCTACTCCCATATCTGTAATACCATTCTACCTTTCACACATCTTTTATGGACAAGATGCTGTGATTTGCCGTTGGCTTTGGATCTTTTTATCAAAACAGGAAAATTATGGACAAAAATTTTATAAAAAAGCATCTAATTTGGGTGTTAGTTGCTTTATTAGGAGCAGGCTGTCTTGGCGTCATTGCGTTACGTCGAGGGGAGAGTATTAGTGCATTATGGTTGGTGATTGCTGCCATATCCGTTTATCTTGTCGCCTATCGTTACTACAGTCTTTATATTGCACGAAATGTGCTCGGACTTGATGCCACTCGTGCGACACCTGCCTTTGTTAAGGGAGATGGGCTTAATTATGTACCCACCAATCGCTATGTATTGTTTGGTCATCATTTTGCCGCAATTGCAGGGGCAGGGCCTTTAGTTGGGCCAGTACTTGCTGCACAAATGGGCTATTTACCCGGAACGCTCTGGTTATTGGCTGGGGTAGTGGTTGCGGGAGCCGTTCAAGACTTTATGGTGTTGTTCATATCGAGTCGACGCAATGGTAACTCATTAGGAGAGATGGTTAAGCAAGAGATGGGAGCGGTACCCGGTTTTTTAGCGCTTTTCGGCTGCTTCCTTATCATGATTATTATTCTGGCGGTTTTGGCACTGATCGTTGTCAAAGCACTCGCAGAGAGCCCATGGGGCGTTTTCACCGTCTGTTCAACACTACCAATCGCGCTTTTCATGGGCATTTATATGCGATATATCCGGCCGGGACGTGTTGGAGAAATCTCTATTATTGGTGGATTGCTTCTACTACTTGCAATATGGCTAGGCGGAATTATTGCTCACGACCCTTATTGGGGGCCGGCGCTAACCTTTAAAGATACCACTATAACGTGGGCATTAATCGGTTATGCCTTTGTGTCAGCACTTCTTCCAGTATGGCTTATTCTTGCTCCCCGTGATTATTTAGCGACCTTTTTAAAAATTGGCGTTATTGTCGGGTTAGCGATAGGTATTATTCTTCTTCATCCGCAACTAAAAATGCCGGCAGTCACTCAATTCATTAGCGGAAATGGTCCCGTTTGGAAAGGTGCACTTTTTCCATTCCTTTTCATCACTATCGCTTGTGGTGCAGTTTCAGGCTTTCATGCTTTAATTTCCAGTGGTACTACCCCCAAACTCTTAGCCAATGAAACTGATGCCCGTTTTATCGGATATGGTGCGATGTTAATGGAGTCTTTTGTGGCGCTAATGGCCTTAGTTTCAGCCGCTATTATCGAACCCGGACTTTATTTTGCAATGAATACACCACCGGCGGGTTTAGGCATCACTATGCCCAATCTTCATGAATTAGGCGGGGACAACGCAGCCGTCATTATGCAGCAATTACAGGTTGCGACAGCACAAGCCGCCGCGAAAGTCAGTAGCTGGGGATTTGTGATCTCTCCTGAGACTATTCAGCAGACGGCTACTGCGATCGGTGAGCCTTCAGTACTGAACCGTGCGGGGGGGGCTCCAACACTGGCAGTTGGCATTGCAATGGTATTCCATACCATTATTCCCGTTATTGATATGGGATTTTGGTATCACTTTGGTATTTTATTTGAAGCCTTATTTATTCTGACAGCTCTAGATGCGGGAACTCGAGCTGGGCGTTTCATGTTGCAAGACTTATTGGGCAATTTTATCCCCAGTTTAAAAAATACCAACTCTCTGATAGCAGGAATATTAGGAACGGCAGGTTGTGTAGGATTGTGGGGATATTTACTCTACCAAGGGGTTGTCGATCCATTAGGCGGTGTAAAAAGTTTATGGCCGTTATTTGGCATATCAAACCAGATGTTAGCCGCTGTTGCGTTAGTGCTGGTGGCTGTGATCCTCGCGAAAATGAAGCGTAATCGCTATATCTGGGTACCTATTCTTCCAGCGATATGGTTAATGATTTGTACTACTTGGGCATTGGTCCTAAAACTTTTCAGCGACAATCCACAAGCGGAAGGGTTCTTTTATATGGCCCGCCTTTACCGTCAAAAAATTGCAGACGCTACAGGTGTGATTACTGCGGAACAAAGTGCGAATTGGCAGCATATTGTTGTTAATAACTATACGAATGCAGGGCTGAGTATTCTGTTCTTGATTGTAGTATATGGCATTGTTTTTTATGGTATTCGTGTGTGGTGGCAGGCAACGCGCCAACCACAGCGAACCGATCATGAAACGCCTTATGTTGAACTCGATCCTGAAGTTGCTAAAAAAGCATTATCTTCAGGCTCACATCATTAATTGATCAATGAGAGGGTGACATGCTTCGCTCATTACAGCGCATTACGAAACGCCTAACTCAGGCGGGCAATATGTTGATAGGTATTCCTGATTATGATCACTATGTAGAACATATGAAGCAAAAGCATCCAGAAAGTCCAATCATGGACTATAAATCTTTTTTCCGTGAACGTCAGCAGGCGCGCTATGCGGGAAAAGGTAAGGGAGGGATGCGCTGCTGTTAATCGTTGGGAGCCGTGAGGGCTCCCATTTTTTTATGATTGTGGCTGTCCAACAGGGCCAGAACCTACTGGCCCACCTGGAACAGCTTGGCCACTTGGTGCTACTGGTCGGCCATTAACTAGTGCGCTATTATTTGCCGCAGGTTGTTGGCAACCCGCTAGAACAGTCATCGCAACGACGACCATCAATCCTTTTGAAATCATATTCATGCTTTTAGACCTCTTTATATCCGGTAACAATAAATGTGATTCCTTAAGCCTAGGAAAGAATTAGTGAGTCTGCCAGATTTATCTCAATAATTTCCGCCGATCATTCCGCTTTTCTCGTTAGCTGCGTTAGACTCAATTGCATCACTTACTATAAGAGATTAATAAAGTTGAATATATGGCCGTTAATTGTGGGTACTTTTATTCTACTTGCCAGTCCCATGAGCTTTGCACAGTGGCCACCGGAAGCAGGAGCAAAAGTAGTAGGAAATACCATTGAGTTACCGACAACTTTAAAACCCGTCGCGATTCCCCTCGATCAATTACTGAATCAAGGAGCGACCATAATTACCGCTCAACATGACACTAATGGACCAACGGTTACTCTCAAAAAGGGACAGCACTATATTATATGTATGGTTAGTGGTGCCGGCAGTGCTAAAGACCAGAACATTGCTACATCACGTTGTTATGCGATGAATTAAGGTCACTGATGTAAAGGGGATTCGCTAAGAGTAAAATATGCCATAGCAGAGTCGTTCAAAAGCTAACGGCGAGGAAAATCTATTCATCGACGTGAATTTAGTTCGCCAACATTAGTACCATACTGTAAATGGACTCTACTTTCGATAAGGGTAAATGGGGAGTAAGCATGACTAACTGTCGGAAAAACGGCTTTATAATTATTCTTTTTCTTGCGCTAAGTGGATGTAATAAAATCTATACCCCCGCCGATTTTATGAAAGATGATAGCCTACGTAATAGCACCCTAGCGCGGTGTGAACAACAGTCAGGTGAACACGATAAGAATTGCCAGAATGCTTATAATGCACAGAACAAAATAGACTTTGAAAAAGAAATCGGTAAGGCCGAATTGAAGTAATTATTTATTGAGATGTGTTTTGCTTTTTGTTTGAACAACGTAAACCGGTAATGCTCGACGATTACCCTTAGAGGCTGGTTAATGGCTTTTCAGATAGTCAGCTGAAAGGGTGGATGCAAGTATCGGGATTGCAATAAATCCTGTTTATTTCAATCCCGAACAGTTCAAAAAATAATGTATTTATCTATTCCATTTTGCTAAGTTTTTAAGTGGTTGTTTGACATAGGGACTTGCTTTTATTAAAGCAAAGAGCAATTTATTGACCCACGTTCCCAGCTTATCCATGGGGCGGTCAACATCAATAAATAATACCGCACGCAGTTCATCAGTATCGTTACGAACCTCATGCTCATAAAAATCATCAAAAATGATGACCTTCCCTTCCTCCCAATGTAAACGCTGATTATCGACTCTAATCCACAGCTTTTCCGGTTGGTCTTTGGGAACAATCAATCCAAGATGGACACGAACCACAGCACGGCTCGGTCCGCGATGAGGCACAATATGATAATGAGGCTGAAGGATGGAAAACATGGCGGTACGCATGTTGGGGATTGCTGCAAGAGCGGCATCGGTATGGGGACAGAGACGGCAATTTTCATCAATACGCTCGCCAAACACATACATTCCAAATGTTTTCCAACTACTCCCTTTTGAAATACGTTGTTGGTCGGGAGATATTTGATGGAAGGCAGGAATTTTTTCGGGATATTTTAGTAATTCGAGAAGTTCTTCACGTATCTGCGGGAAAGTATTTTCAAGTTCAGTGACCCAAGGAAAGTACTGATTATCGATTTTCGGAGTGGATGGAATGAGTGAGTGACGGGCTTCAAATTCGCCACTCCACCTTAGAATTTTTTTACCAATAGATACAAAAATTCGCTGACCATAAGTCCGCTGTTTGACCGTATACTCTGCCATGCAAACTCATCCTTAATTAAGCGATAGTGATTAGTTACTATCCTCAACTATAGATTGAATTCACTTAAAGGGTTTCACCTTTAATGACTTTTTTGAACCCTTGTTCATCCATAAATTTTTCAACGGATTTATCAACTTGCGCGAGAACTTGTGCTAGGGGTTGGTCTGCATCGACGTTGATGATTTTTTTACCACCGAAATCCAACTTTGGGGTAATCTCTATTTTCTTACTTAGCGCTTCACGGCGATGATCGGGCTTACGAGCACAGGCCACGTCCAAAGAGACATTTAGCTTGATCACTAAATCGGGATGATGATGTGTCATCCATTTAAAAGCCTTTAACTCACGTTTCGCGATCCAGTTAATAAAGGGATTTTTCGACGGTGTCGTGGGCAGAGTCAAACTATCATAAGCGCCTGGAACCTGAAGGTGAGGGTAACGGTCAGCCAAAATAATGCGCCCCTGTTGACGTAATTTAAGCATATTGCGAAAACGAAGAACCCGGCGAATTACAAAAATACCAACAACGAGACTAGACAGAACAGTGTGATGGGTCTTATCAACCTTTACACGGGTTTTTTCAATCTTTTTACCGACAGAACGACCTATAAAAGGGAGATTTGCAGCAGCGCGCCCAACGTTACCCGCTTGTTTACCAAGATGAACGTAAGAGGCGGGTCCATATTTAGAAAGTGTGCCCACGAGATGCTCACAGACGGTAGATTTACCAGAACCATCGCTACCTATGACGGCGATAACTGGAGTGGATTTCGTGTACATAAAAACCTCGTGTTGACACTTTAGAAAATATGGATGGTGAATAGGGCGATAAAGATGGCAAACTCTTTACATTCCACTCAACTAGCTACATGTATCGCAATAATTGAGTGAAGTACTCGATATTCTGCAGTAGTTTTTTTTAAGTAAGTTAGCATTTTATGCTGATTCTTGCCTGCATAAAAGCAAGTATAAGACGTGGTCGGTAAAATTACTTAATGATTAAAGCCACTTATTCACCATTGTTAATGATTTGAATCATTTAATACAGGTTAAATATTCTTAAAGTGAAACGATAGCAATTTTTCAGTCTCTTAACATTGTTAACTATCTATCGTGCAATTTGTCTAAGTATTAAGGTATCACTGAATACTTAACGGGAGAGATGGAGACAACGGAAAGCAAATCCTCTACTATAAAGCGAATTTGATTAGTAAAATGTGTAGCTGTTAACGTGAATAACTCGACTTCATCTCCCTCTCGCCCTCTGCGGGTGATAGCGATTACCGGGTGTGATGGTTCAGGAAAATCCACCCTGACGCATAGACTGGTACAAACCCTCTCTTTACGGACATCGGTAGAAGAAATCTATCTTGGGCAATCGTCAGGGTTTATTAAGCAGAAAATTACCGAACTCCCCTTGGTTGGAGAAAAAATTGCGGCCTATCTTGTTAGCAAATCTGATAAGGTCCATGAAAAACCGAATGCCCCTCCGGGTAATTTAGAAGGTACCGTTATATTTCTGTTGTCTTGCTGGCGGGCGTATAAATTTAAGCGTCTATTACGCCGAGAACAGAAAGGTGTGTTACTTGTTACCGATCGCTATCCACAAGCAGAAGTCCCAGGATTTCGCGTCGATGGTCCACACCTTGGTAAAGCCCAAGGCGGAAGTCGGTGGATTCAGATATTAAGGCGACATGAGCAACGCCTTTATGATTGGATGGCCTCTTACCCGCCAGCATTGCTTATTCGATTGTCGGTTGATGAACAAACTGCCTTCGCACGTAAACCGGATCACGATATTGCATCACTTCGAGAGAAGATCCGCGTGATCCCGACGTTGACTTTCAATGGCGCACATATTCTTGAACTGTCTGGTACTGATCCTGAGGATGAAGTATTTAGCGCAGCGTTAGCAGCCATTAATAAGACATTCGATCTTCCTTAATTACTCAGATAAACGGTAAATAGCCCTAACATGAATACTTACTCTGACCGGCAGACATCAGCGATTTCACCCGGTAAGCCTATTGTTATACCTCGAATGGTCGCAATTGTAGGCTGTGATGGCTCAGGCAAATCGACCATTACGGCAGATTTAATTAAAGAGATGCAGAAAATAAGGCAGACTGAACGTCGTTATTTAGGCCTAATTTCTGGTGAAGATGGCGACAAAATCAAAAAATTACCGATTATCGGTGTTTGGCTAGAGCGTCGTTTAGCAAAAAAATCCGAAAAAACACAAAGTATGCGAAGTGAGGCTCCGCCATTATGGGCGGCAGTTATCATGTATGCGCTCTCTTGCTGGCGGGCCTCTAATTTTCACAAAGCAAAAGCGTTAGCAGAAAGTGGCGTCTTAGTCATTGCGGATCGCTATCCTCAAGCTGAAATATCGGGTTTTCATTATGATGGTCCCGGTATTGGTGTTGAGCGAGTAAAAGGCTGGTTACTAAAGGAAATGGCGAGTAAGGAAGTTATTATCTATCAGAAACTGGCTAATTATTGTCCTGAACTGATTATCCGTCTTGATATTGATGTTGATACAGCATTTGCACGCAAGCCCGATCACAGTTATCAAGAGTTAAGTGATAAAATTGGTGTAATGAGTCAGTTGAAGTATAACGATGCAACAATACTAGACTTAGATTCAAGAAAACCTTATGACGAAGTGCTTGCTAGCGCACTGGCCGCAGTGAAGGCTATTAAATAAAGCGAAAAAGGGCACCAGCGAGTATTAGTTTTATTGCTAGTGCCTTATTTCGTCATTTTTGCCTAGAAATCCTCTGCGGTTACGACTAAAAAATCACAATTAACCATGTTAATAGTGTGGCAACGATAGCGACTAATTGCGCGGCTCCTGCCATGTCTTTCGCACGTTTAGAAAGTGGATGAATCTCTAAAGAGATACGATCTACAACAGTTTCAATCGCAGTGTTCAACAGTTCAATTACGATAAGTAAAAAACTACATAGAATAAGAAGGACATGCTCTATTTTTGAGATCGATAACGTGAAAGAGATCAGGATTAACAACGTACTGAAAATGAAAATATGACGGAATGCATCTTCCGTTTTAAAAGCATCGGTAACGCCTGCCCAAGAGTTGTTAATACTAAAAAGTAAGCGTTTTAAACCAGTGTGTTTTTCTATCGACATGTCGGGCCATCATCAACCAAGGAAAATAATGATAGCAACTGATCTTCCACCATTGCTATCACAACGATTATGTAAATAAGATGGTTAAATCTTTTTTTCAAATAATCGGTAGTTTTTATAAGGTTCCGCACCAATGCGTTCTAAAATAGTCCGCATACCGGTATTGGTCTCTAAGATCCACGACATTTCTAATGCATCAATATTACGACGACGGAAAGGTTCGCGTAATGCCTCAATTAAAAGCAGAGCAATAATCGGACCTACACGACTGAATTGATATTCTTTTTTAACGCCCATCAATGGGACACGAGCTGTTCTTACACCACTGACTTTTAAACGCCATAGCACTTTCGCCCAGCCGAAAGGAAGGAGCTTGCCATCCAGCCCTTCAATTGCTTCATTAATATTAGGCAGTCCAACAATAAAAGCAGCCGGTTCACCGTCAATTTCAGCAATATAAATCATATCGTCAGGGACTAAATACTTAAGCTGTTGACCCATTGTCGCAAACTCATGCTCGGTAAACGGTACAAATCCCCAATTATCCTGCCATCCCAGATTAAACAGATTTCTCAGAATCTGTATTTCTTGATCGAAAATTTTACGATTCAGGGGACGGATAGTGACTTTTTTACGCACATTATCCATAAGTTTGGTCAAGCTGGGTTCAAAATGCAGATCAGTACTTTTCATCCAGTAAGCAATGAGGTCAATCGCCTTGCAATAGCCCAGCTTCTCTATATGTTTCGCGTACCAAGGTTTACCATGCGTCATCATTGCTGAAGGGGGGGTGTCAAAGCCTTCAACCAGTAATCCACTTTCTTGGTTAATATTGAGACTAAAAGGCCCGGTAATTTGATGTGCACCTTGCGAGATTAGCCATGCCTCAGCAGTTTTAAAAAGCTCAGCGAAAACGTCTTCATCATCAATGGCATCAATCATGCCAAAGTGACCCGTATTTTGACCATAAAGTTCGCGGTGGAGAGAATCAATTTGTGCTGTGATGCGTCCGACTACTTGAGAGCCTCGCTTGGCGAGCCATGCTTGCCATACAATATGCTCTGAGGCTGGATTTTTCTTAGAGAGGTGTTCTTCACGTTCGACGAACAATGGGTCGATCCAATTCTCGTCACCCGCAAAGAGCGTAGAGGGAAAATTGATGAAGGCTTTGAGATCCTGCTTGGTCGAAACTTTTTCTATTGAGATCATAAATACCATACTTCAAGTAATTGTTAAATTGACGGCAAATTGCTACGGGTAACTGATCGTCGAATACAGTAGCTTGCAGCAATAAGAAAGAGGAGGCTATAGGCTCGGCAGTGTGTTAGTATATCGAAACAGTCACGGTAGTAATTGTCAATTTATTTTTAATGACTTTGTCGTAAAATAGACTGACATACATATTAATATGTAACGAAAATTATGTTTTTTGTATAAAACGTTACAGCTTTTTGAGCAGTGCATAATTTAGCGACGAAAAGTAGTGGAACGCACATATTACCTATGACATGATATTTTAAGATCTTTACAATTACTGGGTATTTTCGGAGCAAGGCCATAAAATCTTCACTCAAATTAATCTATAATCTTGAGTTGGGCAGTCAGTGAGCTTTCCGATTTTCACTTGCGAAGTGAAAGTTGCAGAATTTTAGCCAAGAAAAATTGTCATACAGCTACTATGAGTAGGCTGAAATGAGAGCGCGAGCTGGCGACGATTTATGATCGTAAGTTGGAAGATGCTTGAATTACTACTTTGGTCGGGCGCTCTTTTAGATGAGCGTAAACTTCCTCAATATTTATTAGTATCAACAGGTGTACCACTATATGGAAGCGTCTACAACGTTTGCAACTCAATCCCATCATCAACTTCCAATACGCTATGCTGATTTCGCAACGTTAGCTGAAGCTTTGGATTATGCAGCATTAGGTGAGACCGGCATGAACTTCTATGACCGTCGCAATAACCTGATGGCAGTAGTACCTTACAGCGTCCTGCGGGCTAAAGCTGTTGAAGGTGCTCATAAGTTGCTTTCTTTAGGTCTAACTAAAGGGGATCGCGTTGCACTCATTGCAGAAACAAGTGTTGAGTTCGTCGAAACTTTTTTTGCTTGTCAGTATGCTGGATTAGTTGCCGTGCCGCTGGCAATTCCTATGGGTATTGGTCAAAGCGCTTCTTACGTTAAAAAATTAACGGGATTGCTTAATGGCTGCCAAGCCTCTGTCGTGCTGAGCAGCAAAGAATGGTTGCCAATGGTACAAGAGGTTGTTTGTGATTATCAATCGCCAACAATTTTAAGCCATGAAGCGTTCGCGCAGCTAATTCAACAGACGGATAGTCAACTGCCAACCGTTATCGAAGAAGACATCGCCTATCTGCAATATACGTCAGGAAGCACCCGTTTTCCGCGTGGTGTGGTTGTTACACAAGCCTCTGCGATGGCTAACCTTCGTGCGATTAGCCACGATGGCATTAAGTTACGTAAAGGTGATCGCTGTGTCTCTTGGCTGCCGTTTTATCATGATATGGGACTAGTCGGTTTTGTACTGACGCCTGTTGCGACACAGATTTCTGTCGATTATCTGCGGACCCAAGATTTTGCAATGCGACCTATGCAGTGGCTGAAACTTATTACTAAAAATAAAGGAACGGTCTCTGTAGCGCCACCTTTTGGTTATGAAATTTGTTTACGTCGCAGTAATGAAAAAGAGTTAGCAGAACTTGATCTCTCAAGTTGGCGTATCGCTGGGGTAGGTGCTGAACCTATTCCATCTGGCCTACTTGATCGCTTTACTGAACACTTTGCCCAAGTTGGTTTCGGTGAAGACACCTTTATGCCTTGTTATGGCTTAGCCGAAAATACGTTGGCAGTCAGCTTCTTTGATAATGCCACGGGTCCTCGCTATAACGTCGTCGACCGTTATCAGTTAGAATATCAAAATAAAGCGGTTGAACCCGAAGACGATAATGCGGCGAAAGCGGTTTTCGTTAACTGTGGTAAGGCAATGCCTGGTCATGAAATCACTATTCGTGACGAAAAAGATGAGCCCCTACCGGAAAGACGCATCGGCCATATTTGTATTGCCGGCCCGAGTTTAATGCGTGGTTATTTCCGTGATAAAGAATCCCACCAAAAAATTCAAGAAAAAGGGTGGTTGGATACGGGTGATCTGGGTTACTTGCTAGACGGTAATCTCTACATCACCGGTAGAAAGAAAGATTTAATTATTATCCGTGGCCGTAACATTTGGCCACAAGATATTGAATACATGGCAGAAGCGGAACCTGAAATCCGTACGGGTGATGCGATTGCTTTTATGACGAATCAAGAGCATGACGATGCTGAACGTATTATTTTGCAAGTTCAATGCCGCGTCACATCAACCGAACGTCGTGGACAGATTGTTCAGTCACTCTCATCACGTATTCGTAATGAGTTTGGTGTTTCTGTTGATGTAGTGCTTGTTCCACCTCATAGCATTCCACGCACCTCATCAGGAAAGCCAGCTCGTGCTGAAGCCAAAAAAATCTATTTGAAGCAGAATGTTGAGCCACAGCTGCAGTTGGCCGGAAATAAACAATGACGCAAACTGTTGCCTTAACAGGTGCGACGGGGTTTATCGGTTCACATATTGTTGAGAAACTCTTAGCTGCCGGTTTTCAAGTTCGAGCGCTCACCCGATCGCCTGCTAATTTAGAAAAAAAAGCGGGCTTAACGTGGGTGCGCGGCTCATTGGAAGACGAGCGCTCTTTGCAAACCTTGGTCAGTGGTGCAGATATTGTGGTGCATTGTGCTGGTCAAGTGAGAGGTAAAAACAGTTATACATTTACCTCTGCAAATATTGATGGGAGCTTGCGATTACTTAACGCGGCTGAAGAAAGTGCTCACTGTAAGCGTTATCTTTTTATTTCGTCATTAGCTGCCCGCCATCCCCAGTTATCTTGGTATGCCCAATCAAAAGCAAGCGCCGAAAAGGCGCTAGTGAGCAAAGCCTCATCGGTATCAATTGGGATTTTCCGACCGACTGCTGTTTATGGCCCAAGAGATAAAGAACTACGCCCCGTTTTTGCTTGGCTATTACGAGGCCTCCTGCCGCAAACAGGCTCCTCATCTACTCAGTTATCTTTTCTGCATGTGTATGATTTTGCTGAAGCGGTTTTGAAGTGGATTGAAGCCGATGTTGATAATAGTCACCCCTATGAGCTCTGTGACGGGCAACCTTCAGGGTATCGGTGGAAAGATTTACAACAAATCGGTCAACGCGTTCGTCAAAAACCAGTCAAAGTATTGAATATTCCCTTACCGTTACTCAAAACTATTGCAACCCTATCTACGCAGGTCAGTCGGTTGACCGGTAAAGAACCCATGCTGACACAAAGTAAAATTGGTGAATTAACCCATATAGATTGGTCGGCGACAAATGATAAGATAACACAAAGTATTGGTTGGACTCCGAACATACCGTTAGAACGTGCGCTACGCGACGGGCTATTTTGATTTACTTTTTTAGGTAAGAAGATTGTAATGGAAAATAAACAGCAACTACTCGATTATGTTATTGATTGTTTAGGACAATTAGTAGCCAAAGGTAAAACAGTTAAGCCTGATAGCGATTTAGTTAATGATCTCGGCTTAGAATCAGTGAATGTCATGCGCTTACTGATGATGTTGGAAGATGAATTAGATATTTCTATTCCAATTAATATTCTGATGAATGTGAAAACCCCTGAGCAGTTAGTCGCTGCGATTGAGCCCTTAATTGGAGAGCAATAATGGGTTTATATGACAAATTTTCTCGTTTCGTAGAAGAACGTCAAAAGTTCCAAGTATCAGGCGTCAATCCTTTCGGTACCTGTATCGATGAAATTTACTCTGCTACTGAAGGGCGTATTGGTGATAAGCGAATCATCCTCGCGGGATCGAATAACTATCTCGGTCTAACTTTTGATCCTGAAGCGATCAAAGAAAGTCAGGAGGCTTTACGCCAACAAGGTACGGGGACAACCGGTTCACGTATGGCGAACGGCACGTTCGGTTCACATTTAGCCTTAGAGCAAGAAATTGCTGCATTCTTTAACTTACCTACTGCTATCGTGTTTTCGACAGGTTATACGGCAAACTTAGGTATTATCAGTGCACTTGCCACACCGGATGCTGTTGTCATTATCGATGAAGATTCTCATGCGAGTATCTATGATGCTTGTGCACTTGGTGGTGCGCAAATCATTCGTTTTCGTCACAACGATGCCAAGGATCTCGAACGCCGTATGCAACGTCTTGGCGAGAAAGCGAAAGACGCTATCATCATTGTTGAAGGGATCTATAGCATGTTGGGCGATGTTGCCCCGCTCAAAGAGATTGTCGACATTAAGCGTCGTTACGGTGGCTATATTCTGGTCGACGAAGCCCATTCCTTTGGTGTAATGGGGGAGAAAGGGCGTGGTCTGGTCGAGGCACTAGGGGTTGAAGATGATGTTGATATTATCTTGGGTACCTTCTCAAAGAGCCTTGCCGCAATCGGTGGCTTTGCTGTTGGCGGTAAAGGTCTTGATGTCTTACGCTACTGCAGCCGCCCTTATATTTTTACTGCATCACCCTCACCAGCCAGTATTGCGTCAGTAAGAGCCGCGCTTCGCCAAGTCGGGCAGTCGACAGCACTACGCGAAAAATTGTGGCACAATGCTCATCGTTTATATAACGGCCTTGCTGAACTTGGCTATAAGCTGGGCGAGCGTGTTAGCCCAGTGGTTCCTGTGATGATCGAATCAAAAGAAGTCGGTCTGGGAATGTGGCGCTCATTAGTAGACAAGGGAATTTATGTTAACTTAGTTCTCCCTCCTGCCGCGCCTTTCGGTATGACATTACTACGTTGTAGCGTTAATGCTGCGCACAGTGATGAGCAAATCGATACGATTATTCGTGCTTTTGCAGAGTTAAAAGCAGAATAAGAGAATGACCGTGGTGCTTTTAAGCATTACGGTCATGTTATCTCTGTCTTACGGATTAACGTCTGTCTTGACTAACTCTCTGAGTAATTGAATAACCTGAGAAACCTCGTCATCGGTCATCGGACCATCTTTTTCCCAACGAACCTTGCCTTGTTTGTCAGTAACAATGATTGTTGATGACGCATCGGGTAATTGCCAAAGCGCTTTGCCTTTTCCATCGTTATCGATGACAAATTGTGCCCAAGGGTATTTGCGCTGATTCTTCTCTATTTTACCTTGCACAAACAAGCCGCTTCCTAAAAGTTCATCATCGGCATTCACGATAGTGACTGGTTGAAAATAGGTCGAAGGCAACTGGGCGGCTTTGACGGCTTTAATCATGTCACCATTCTGTTTTTTCGCCGAACTACGGCCTGCGATATATTGAATGATACGAACCTTACCGATTAAACTACGGCTGTCCCAAGGGCGATACGTGATTGTATCGTTAGTGAGGACCAGCTGACCTTTATCCTGAATCGATAAAGGTTTAAGTGGCTGACCAATAGTAAAATTATTGGCTATTGCCAAACAGGGAAGCAGCGACAGCAATATCACGATAAATTTACGCATCATTCTATCCTAATGGTACAGTGTTTGATGACGAGTGATGTTACTCGTGGGCTATTTTCTCGAGCAGCTGCTCTAAACACTCTCGGGTATGGCTGTCCAACGATAACGGTGTTTCATATGGCCGAGTACCAGAGAGTTTATCCGCAACCATCTCATCATGTTTATCACCCATTAAACCATTAATATTCGCCAAAAAACGAGAAACGGCATAGGCATGAGGTGTATTATTTTCAATCGAACGTTGCGTGTCAAAAAAAGAGACCAGCTGACTCACTATTTTCCTTACATCATGGAATTCAGTTCCTGTCACTGTTGTTTGGTTCACCATACGAGCCAACGCCTTCTTCTGCCGTGATAAATAAGATTGAAATCCAGCCTCAGTATCGAGCGGTAGATTCTCGAGTGAATATTTTACCCAGCGCCAAATAGGGCGGCTCAACAGTATTCGTAAAATTTTCCCATAATGCTGAATATTTTTTTTGTTACCGTTTTTAAACCCGTCTTGCAGATGCCCTAAACATACAGTGGTTATTCTAAAAATCTTATCAGCGTCGTGTTTTTTACTATAAAGTCGTTGAGCAAAACGCAGATGTTTATAACGTGCTCGAATAAACTTGTATTGCTTACGTTGAGCAAGGCTTAGATCTTGACCTGCAAGAAGCTGATTAATGAGCCCAAGTAGCTCTTCTCGCGTAAATCCTTCATCCCATAGTTGCAAACATAATGCGTAATAATCACGAATATTTTGTTGCGAAGTACAAAGTTTGATTAACGGTAACGCGGTCGTTTCATTATTAATAACATCATCTTCGTCAATCGCTTGAAATAGGCGATCGACGACCTCTTGAGGATATTTTTTCCAACCAGTGCTATTCATTTATGCTGTCTCAAGCGGTTTATGGTAGGTCAGCGTGCTTCGCTGACGATAAGCCAATAGCGTTGGAAAGAGCGTTAATATCACTTGTGATGATTGTCCCACCAAATAGGCGATAGCAGCTCCTTCCACGCCATACAAATGAGATAATAACATCAATAAGAGGATATAAGAGCCTGCAGCGATGATTTGAACGGTTAAAAAGACACGTTGTTTACCTGCCATTAAAAGTAATGACTCTTGAGGGAAACCCATCATAGAAATCACGATAGCGCCAAGCATGATTTGTATTAAACCGTAAGCCTCAAGATATTTTTGCCCGAAGACAAAAGCAATAACTGATCCTCCTGCTGCGTAAACGATCAGCGCAATAATAAGGCCGAGTCCGCCAGCAAAAAGTGAAGAGCGTATAGCTAGAAGCCAAGGTTTTTTGGTTCTTGGGTCGAGACGCATAATTTCCGGATAAAAACTTTTTTCTAACAGCTGAGCCGGTGTTCCGGTTGCATCAAAAAAAGTCATGGCTATTTTGAATAGTCCTGCCGCGCTTGGGCCAATAAATATTCCTACCAGCAATGTACTGCAAGAGTTCTGAGCGGCCCAAATGGAGTGAGAAAAATTAGTTGTCCAGACGAAATTCCAACTGCCAGGTATCCGCTTGCTAGCCTTAAACAGGGAAGGGCGCAACGCATTGTGCAAGTTAAGTCTTTTTAGCTCTTGGCGAGCAAACCACCAAAATAGGGAACCACCGAAAAGATTGGCTAAGTACCACGAAACAACAAATCCAGCAAAGCCAAGGTGTGCAAAGTAAGAAATTACGCTTCCGATAGCAATGAGTAAGGGTTTGACTGCTTGCTGGATGGCAATTAAATCAAATCTATCTAAGGTTCTCAGCACGCCTGTAGGGGTCGATGAGGCCATTGTTGGAATTAAGGTACAGTAAAGAAGTGCTAGTTTGAAAGAGGTTGCATCCAGCCCTAATGAGTGAGAGAGAAACGGTAGGAGTAGCATCCCGCCAGAAATAGCGATGACACTGCTTACAATATCAAGACCAAAGGAAAATGATACAACATCTTTCAAGCGTTGATGGTCGCCACTAGTGTGTGCTGGTGCGCCATATTGAACGACAAATTGCCATGTTTGAAACTTGACAAAATCACTGATGGCTTTGGTATAAGACTGAATAACAACTAAGGTGCCGAACAGAGCCGGCGTCATCCCTTTCCCTGCACAGGCAAGTGCTAATAGGCCAAGAAGGGCACTTACGACATTACCGGACAGTAAATAGACGCTGTTTCGGAGGATAGTGCGGAAGGCACCGTCTGAAAACCAATTTTTCATTAAAGACCAACTCTAAGACAGTTTAAATAGCGATTGGGGAATGAGTGCTTCAGGCCAATAATGATGCAAGATGGAGTATTCCCAATACTAAGTGCGAAGGGATCCTATTGGAGATGAAGCACTACTGCGACCCTTTTCATCACACACTGTGGCGTGAACCTTGTGAAGAGAGAAGGTTTGATCATCGCTGTTTCGATCCCTGCATGATAAAGCATTCATAGTCTATTGTTAAGTATCGCTGTTGTTAGATAGCACAACACTTACTTGATAGTCCCCAGTGTTATGATGAAGCCTCGGTAATGAATGATGTGCCTTGGCAATGATCGTTAAAAGCTAAAATTTTTATTCTTGTAACCGTATAATGGTAACTTGGACGGTTCGTTTATCTAGCATGTGTTAGTATTTGTAGATAAATAATGGCCATCACTTCTGGGTATTGGGCGACGGATGTTGAGAAGACATCTCTTCGTACTGGAGTAGCGTTGCGGGGTTAATGTTAAGCTATGTTTTTGTTTGAGCGCTATGTCATGAAAGAAACGCGCAATGTTGTTGCGATGATTGTCGGTTTCTTAATTTTTATTTTTACCATTTACTCTGCCCAACGTTATTTAACTGACGCGGCGAACGGCACTCTTGCGCTAAAAGCGGTATTTGTTATCGTTTTTTACAAATCATTGATTGCTCTAGAAATGCTGCTGCCTATTGGACTGTATGTCGCCACTGCAATTGCGCTAGGGCAGCTTTACAGTGACTCTGAAATCACTGCCGCGCAAGCCGCCGGAATATCACCACTACGACTATATCGCGGTATTTTATTACTTGCGATCCCTATTGGCGTTGCTTGTGCACTGCTTTCTATGTATGGAAGGCCTTGGGCTTATGCGCATATTGACCAGCTTATGCAAAATTCACAATCTAACTTTGATGTGAGCCATTTACAGGCAAATAAGTTCAACATCCAAGATAATGGCACAATGGTACATGCACAGACCATCATGCCAACGGGTAACCAAATTCAGAATGCATTTATCTATACGACGGATAACGGTGTCACAAAGGTCTTCCGTTCACACGTTGGAAGTATTGATAATAGCCACCCAGCAATGCCTATTGCACATTTACAGTCAGGATCAGCCTATACCTTTGAGCATAGCTCCAATAATGACAGTCAACAGACGTATCAAAATCTTGCCATCAACTTGAAGCCCCCGGTTGATGATGAGGAAATCCGTAGTAAAGCCAAATCAATGCATACTTTACGGCACTCACATGATCGTGCGGATATTGCTGAACGCCAATGGCGTGAGACTCGTGGCCTTAATGCGGTATTGATGACATTGCTTGCTATTCCGTTAAGCCGAGTACGCCCGCGGCAAGGACGTTTTTCTGTGTTATTACCTTTAGCTCTAGTCTTTATTATCATATTTTTTGCAGGAAACATTTGTCGTACGTTGGTGAGTAATGGAGCGCTACCAATATTTCCTGGCATATGGTTGATTTCCGGATTTATGTTGCTAGGGATCATTTATTTTTGGGTCAAAGACTCGTCACTGTTGAATAAGTTACTCAAATGAATATTTTTTCGCGCTATTTGATCCGCCATTTATTCATTGGCTACTTCGCTGCCGCATTATTATTGGTACCGCTATTCACGCTTTTTGATTTTATTTCTGAACTCGAAGATGTCTCTGCTAGCTACAGTTGGTTACAAGCTTTGCTGGTGGTTATCTACCTAGTGCCACGGTGTTTGGTCAATCTCAGCCCTTTTATTGCACTATTGGGTGGAATAGTGGGTCTTGGCAATATGTCGAAAAATATGGAGCTTACCGCAATACGCTGTGCGGGATTTTCGACTTTTAGAGTGGCGATAGTTGTTTTAATTTCCGGGGTTATGTTTACTGCATCGCTCGCGATTATTGATGAATGGATCGCATCTCCGCTTCAACAACAAGCTCAAATCCGCAAAGATACTGCACTTGCGGAAAGTGAAGAGAGTGATCCAAACAGCAAGACTATCTGGGGGCAACAAGGTGATGAATTTGTCCGTATTGATCATCTTGATAAACAGGGGCAACCTCAAGGTGTTGAAGTGTTTGATTACAACGCTGACCTTACTTTGAAAAATTATCTCTATGCACAATCTGCAACCTACGGTGAAAACCATACCTGGACTCTGCATAATGTAAAACATACCCAATGGCAGGGCGATCGCCAAGTTACTACTCAACAGCCATCTATGCTTTGGGCCTCTATTTTCAATAGCGATAACTTGAAGCAACTTCAGTTAACGAGCGAGAGCTATTCAATTCCGCAGCTTAAAAACTATATTCATTATTTGAAATCCACCGCTCAACCATCAATGGAATACCGTTCTGCCTTATGGCAAAAACTGGGACGACCAATTTTGGTATTAGCTATGGTCTTACTGATTATTCCATTTACCTTCGTCAATGGCCGGGATACGGGAATGGGAAATCGGCTTTCTTTAGGCGTGATTGTTGGATTAGTTACCTACATCATCTATCAGATATGTATCAACTTAGGACTTATCTTTTCTATCACTCCGTTGATTGCAGTGATTGTGCCCCCGGTGGTGATGTTAATCGCTTCAGTAGTACTGGTGTATCGATTTAACGAAAGGAAGTAATGGATAGCGTTTCCCACAGTGGAACCTAATTTAATGCTCCTTACAGTAAAGACTGTGGGAGCGTTATCGTATGATGTTAGTAAAAAGTATTCATACTGTTCAGTTTTCATTTTAATGTTTTAAAATCAATTAATTATGAAGTAATGAGTTAAGGGTTTCGTGTACACCTGTATTTATATGGAGTGATTACCCCGGCTGGAATATAAAAAATCGGCCTGAGCCGGTTCGTTCCATATATAATTTTAATAAAAAATTATTATATTATACATATAGATAGACTATGCGTACGCGCTTTCATACGTGGACAAAGGCAAGGATTAGGGATGGGCGGCGTCAGGGGGTATGGTCTTACGTAAGGAGGTTGAGGCAGGCGGTAAGGTGTTGCAGATTTTTTTTCTCCATCGAGATAGCCTCCTGAGCATGTTGATACTTATGCATGGCTGGTGCAAGCCGGGCAGGGGATGATTTTATTGCTGTCTTTACGCGAGGGCGGCAAACCTAATCGGATTCGATTTTTATAATGTCACCATTCTGGCCTAACCGATAATTATCATCATCGTAAACGGTGAATGTTATGTCCATATTTCTGCTTTTATCTACAGAAAAAACAGCATCCTTTTCGATGCAGTTTACTTTTGTATTCATATCATCAAAACAAAGTCTGTCATATTTTCCTTCTTCTTTATAACCATCGCCAAAATCCCAAAAAACAACAGTAAAATATCCAGAAGATGATGATTTAGGAATGTCATATTTTTCTTTCAATATATCCTTATTTTTTAGCCACCAATCTATTTTCCCCTTATCTGTCGGTGGGAAGCTTCTAACCAAAACATCGCTATAGTTATTTTCCTGATTAACCGCGACAATCTTTACAGGACGTAAACACAGCCAAATCCAGTAACCCACTGAAACACAAACAGTCAGGGAAAAAGAATCAATATTTTTTTATTTTTTACTGTCATTGCGCCCCCCAGTGATTTCTATGGTTGCTTCCATATTGGTCATCAATGGCTTGAAACCAAACTGGTTATATCGCTGTAGTACAAACCAGATACGGAAAAAGCGGAACTGGTTGAATTATCCACCAGCCGTTATTGAGATTTTAACTGTGCTTCGGTCAAATCGCCGCAGCGCATATCTTTAGCGCCGTAGTCGTCCATCCGGTTTTGCGTGGTGAATAGAGTATAGGGAAACTGTAGTGCGGCCATTGTGACACATTCCTTGTGTTATCGTCCGTGGAGGTCTTCACAGGGAATAATACACAGTAAAAGGTTAGAGTGTAAACATTGTACAGCTCTTGTCCGTAATTTTTGATAGAGCCCGGGCTACACTCTTTTTTACTAAGGTAATGAATAGTGGGGGATTTATATAAAACTGAACGCTGATAATTGGCTCTGGTGAGACCTTTTCCTGGCTCGTCAGAAAGAAAGCTTTTGTCTGGTCCGTGATACAACGCCGCCCACCGACGCGAGCGTGCATGTTTATACTAAACGCATGAGTTTTAGGCCTCCCAAAATGTCGTTTAAGCCCAGCAGCGGCAAGGCTTAAGCCCCTTAGGTGCATAAAAACCACTCCACGAAGAGGGCAGGCGTGGCGGGGATACGAGCGCGCGCCACGACATTTAGGGCATGACAATGCGGCCCGATTTCCGTCCCGTTGACATGTGCTCGGTTTTAGAATGATGGGCTGAGGAATGAGGCGGTAAGCGCGGCAGGATGCGTTACAGGCGAGATGGAGGGCTGGAAATTCAAAGTCGTTGCGGTTAACGTTTCTACACTCTTTTATTGCGAGGTGTGGTTATGGATACAACCGAACAGCTTAACGGAACCTATTTTTACGGCGGCCTTTCAAATATTAACGCCGGCGAGCTTTTTTTCTGGATTATGGTTGATGTGACTGCCGAGCATTTCACGGGGGCGGCAGCGGCAACGGGCAACGTTGTAGCCGCTGCTGCGATCTATGCCGGGCGTAATAACGTAGTCGTGTCCGGCAAACTTGCAAATGCTACTCCTGGCACCTCGTATGCTTCTATTCAGTCACGCAGGTTGCTGCAAAAATACAGACTGCCTTTCCCGCTTCCAACCATAGTTGTAAATCCGCTTAACATGAAAATTATAATGACACAAAAGCTAGGCACCTTTGTTGGCAGGACCGTGCCAGTTATTGGCTGGGCTGTAGTGGCGTCAGACGTAGGGGTTATAGGCTGGAAGTCGATGAGCCGTTACAACACGATAGCCCGTGCGGAGGATAAAATCTGGTGATGGATGATATTGAAAAGGCCATATTCGCACTTGTTGAAGAATATAACGGTTATTGGTTTTGGCTGCGTAAGCGTTTTCCACTGACACATACAACGGATTTAAATAAAGATTTTAGGATGGCGCCGGAAGACGCCGCCGAATTGCTGGAAACATTCGCCGAGCGATTTTCTCTCAACCCGAAAGAAATAAATTTCGGGCGTTATTTTCCGGCAGATAACGGTAAGGCGAAAAAGCCTCTGACTATTCAACTGCTAATTGATTCCGCGCGTGCCGGTCACTGGATTGATAAATAGCGCCCGTGGGCGCGTAGTTCTTGCCATGTCTGCATGTCCTGCATGTATTGGTATACGGAATTGGCATGTATTCTAGCGTATACCCCATTTAGGGGAAGTTGGAATGGGTCTTGTCATGATTGTCATATAAGTTTTTAAGCCTGACGCTCGCTTAACTTCGCGTGGATCTGAAAAGAAGGGAAGACGTAAACGCGGTGAATCGGCAACCTTTATCGTCCAGACTGCATCACCAATAAAGTGAAAGCTTCCACGGCTTGTACTGAGCTTTTCAAAAAAACCGGAAGAATATTCGTTACCTAACTGCAAAGATTCAAGAATGCCATCATTGACACTAATCAGTGTTACCGTAAGAAACTCTTCATAAATCACATCATCCGTGGTGAAAATAAGGTAGCGGTCATCATTAACCTGAACTGCCGCCTCCAGTACATGGCCGGAAACAATAATACCGGTTGTATTCCCTGCAACAATCACTTCTGACTTTGCTTGTTTAAATTCAGTCGCCGGACTGTTTTCAATCAAAGTCACTGTATTAACCGGCTGCATACTTATCTCCATATACGTCCCATCTCCCACGCGGCGAGTGCGCCTCCCACAAATCCACCGATGACAACGCAGAGTTGCGCGCCCGGACCGCACATTAACCCAGCCATCCGCCAGCAGCTTCTCCGGCAATGCCCGCACCGTTAATAGGCAGCTGTCTCCCCGTTTCTGAAACCTTGTTCTCAGCTGTATAGATTTCATAAAAGGAAATGGCAATAGACAGCACTACTAGACCCTTTCCTGCGCGGGAAAGCCGCATCATCCTCAGATTAACTTGCGGGTTGGATTTACCCGCTGATTCTACGATACTGGCATAGACCTGATTTTTTGCGTTTCAGAAAGGGTATTCTTTCATGTCCCGTCATCGTCTGGTCGCTGTCCAACGACTGGCGAAATTTGAATAAACCTTTCAACTTATTGTTTTAAATTCTTTTTGTTTAATTCAGTTTTTTTCGTGTACCTAAGCGTGTACCAATTATTTTTTCTCATCAGGAAATCTACTCCCGTAAACCTCATTTCTCTGACGAGATCTGACGTACTGTTATCAGGAATTCATGAGCAGTGGTTTCCCAAAGTTCAGGCGAAAAATCAAACCCGTATCGTTTCCTGAATTCCTCTTCGACACCGCCACCATAGGTGGAGATAAAATCATCAACTTCTTCGACGAGATCTTTGAGTATCCAGTCTGGCGCTGACTTTTTGAACAGCCGTACTATGCCTTCAATCGTATCATCGCCATCATTGATGATGTCGGCGTCCTGGTTGAAATAACCGAAAATCAGTTGGTCAATAAAGTGGAAGTTTTGAATTTTGTACCTATAGAGCTGGGAAGGCTGTGAGAATGTAATAGGGGTTGCCGTTATATTGCTGAAATTCAATAATAATTCTCACATTTGTCATGACGATCCGCTAGTTATTCCCGCGCTGGAAACCGTAGCCAATCGCCTTGCAAGATGCATAACGAATAGTCAGCCTGGCTTCCTACTTGCCTTCGCCAAGAACAGGTTTTAGCTCCGTAATTTGCAACGTCAATTTTTGATGGCTGGTTGATACCCTTGCATATCCCAGTAATGCCATAGAGGTCTCACAAATCGATATTGATACAATCTAGTATCGTAAGGCATCAATCAAGACTCCGAGCTGCTTGATTTAGATAACCGACTGGAGATTTTATACAAAGAATACCAGGCCCGTCAGGCGGAACTGGCCTTGAGAGAAGAAGCATAATAGGGAGTTATAGCAAATTTTATCGAAACCTATCGTATTTAACATAATGGTAATTTTACGTATTAAAAAGTCGCTTCATCAACTTTTATTGTATACCTAACGTATACCAATCTATTTCTATCAAGGGCTAAAGTGTGAGTTGATAAACTGGATCTTATAAACATAAAATAAAAATATTATTTTTTAAAAAAATCCTACACATTTTCCACATATGGATATTTCTTAATTTTTTATATTGTTAAAGAGTGAAAAATCGTTCTACACCTTTGGTGGCGAATGTAATTGATTCGATAATGTTAATGGGGTGGGGGCTGTTTATTATTTAAGAATTATTTAAATGAAATTCCTAAATACTGTCCGTTATTTGTGTGTTTTCATGTTTGGTTCACAAAAAATCTTTACTATTCTTTAGTAGTATACTTGGTTTTTTATCTTTAATTATTTATTTGCATTATTTTTATTTGAAATTTACTGCAATCACTTACAGTACATATACCTCCAAACAATATTTCTCCAGATTGACCAATCATGATGCCAGTGTCTTTTATAAATAAATCGGAGTATTTTTGATTAATTATTTTTCCTACTAAATTTTTAGTGAATATTGTATTGTACTCGATGATGAACTCATCGCTATTTTTAATTTCTATTTCTTTATGGCCTACAGTGACAGTAATTGGATACTCGACCATTGATGAAATAGTTTTTTTATCATTTTTTAAAGCTGATTCCTTCAATTTTTCAAAAAAATCGCGATATTGTTTATGTGTATTTTTTCCCATAAGAAGATCCAATCGATTGTCAGTGTTTTTATCGCTATCAGCTAACACCTCCTGCTGGGATATAAAAACTAGAAATAGCAATATTAATAGTGATTTTTTCAACATTTAACCCTATTTAAAAGCAGAGGACTCTTCCAGCCTTCTACTGTAGAGAGCGGGAAGCAGACGAGTTGGTCCTACTTTTTTCCATTTTTATCATGATTAAAAACATAAACATATTTTAGCATAGTTTTACGAACACCATCCATATCACCTCTGTTAGCTAGCTCCATTACAGGTGAAGGATCAGATACATTGTAACTAAATGATATTAACCCATCAAATTGAGCTTGAGTGAGAGGATGTTTATTTACTTTTCTCCTTAGATATTACTCAAGTTTTTTCACATGCATTAGCCAATGCATTATTCACGTCAGTGCTTGATACCGGTCGTTTGAGCTCTTCTTCCGTACAAATTCCAAAATGAGCAAGCGTGCCTATCCCCCAAGTACAATTTCCAGCACGTGGGCCCAAGTCATTGTAGTAATGGTATCGGACACCCTCGCGGGTTCTTAACTGGCTATAACCGGAAGAGCTGAATGGAAGCGAATCATTTATCCCAGCCATACTGTTATTTATCCCTAATGTGAAATCTGAATATCAAAGTATTAATGTTCATGGCCTATGGTTCGATGCTTTTATTATCTAAAATAATCTATTAATTACATAACGCCAATGGTCTGCAAGGCAATAAAATCATATATATTTGTTTTAAATATTGATGTAGATCAAATGCACTTAATTCGTTCCAATTGGATTTGAATTTTAAGATTTTTAATAGATTGGGTGGTTGCTAATTATTTTATTTTTTTCATATATATAATCCTATTTCTATCGGTTATGGTCAGTTTGAATTTATGAGGGGATTTTTTCTGAACGTAAAATAAAAATCAGTTTTTTATGAAAAAATCCTACACACCGTATTCCTTTGGCGTTTCCTTCATATTATTCATATTGTTAAAGGGTGAAGAGTGAACAATCATCCTACACCTTTTATTATGGGTATAAAAAAACCGGCTTTCGCCGGTTCGGATCCTACAACATGGGTTTATCGTATTTCGGCAACCAATCACCGTTGATCTCTTCTTTCAGGTCTAAATTCATCTGTATACCGTTTTTTGTCCGCCGACTGACATACTTAAACCCATATTCTCGCAGGATGCTCTCTAATGCTTGGCTAAAGCTTTTCATGCTTAACGGATTACACGAAAGTTTTTCGCTTCCATAAAGATTAAGTAAGCGTGATAGAGGTAGCGTCTTAGCTGCATCGGTCTAATTGTAAGTATCCCTGCAAAAAGAACTATTCACTTATATAAGGTACTGCTCCGTCATATTTGGTGAGATTTTTGAGGAATGGGGTCAGTCCAAGTCTAAGGCTTTTTTCTTACGCTTGGAGCCGCAGCTATTTTGCGTATCCTTTCATGTCCCATCATCGTCTGGTCGATGTCTGGGTACAGTGTCCAAATGCTTGATTTCTCTAGCTCTGTCTGGTCACTGTCCAACCATGATTGGGCTGGCGGAGTCTGAATGTTAGTTGTAACCGAATGAAAAAAAGAATTTATTCTAATTCAACTTTCATGCGTATACCTAAGCGTATACCAATGATACTTGGACTGGCTATTTACCGCTCGCTCTGTTCCATTAGCAAAGCGCCACTTAATGCCTGGCGACGATCATCCATCTGCGCGGGCTGGGGCAGGGCAGGCAGTGATATCAATGTATTTTTTTAGTTTTGAAGATCGGGTTACTCCACGAGGATCGGAGAAAGGTAATCTTAAAGAGGGGGACTTCAGTATCTTCACAGTCCAGGTCGTATCGCCAATAAAACGAAAATTTACAGAGTCCTGCTCAATGTGTAGTTTTTCAAAGGATCCAGTTGAATATTGACCACCCAATTCGAGGTTTTCAAGAATACCCATCTTCAAATGAATGAAAGTAATATTCAGGCTTTCCTCAAAAATAACGTCGTCTGTAAGAAATAACAGATAATAGTCTTCAGCAACGGCAATTGCGGCTTCAAGAATTTTACCGGAGACTTTTATACCTGTGTTATTACCATTAATTAAAATATCGCATTGAGTCTGTGAGTATTCCTTCGCCTCAGTGACAACAGACAACGATATGGCAGTCGATAATTCCATTTTCATTCCCAGATTCGCCCCATTTGCCAGGCTGCTAATGCACCGCCGACAAAGCCACCAATAAGAACACATACAGGTGCGCCCGGGCCACACATTAAACCAGCCACTGCTCCACCAGCCCAACCTCCTGCCACACCGGAACTCACTATTACGGCTTGTTTGGTGGTTTCAGCAATTTTGTCCTGAGAGTTATAAATTTCATAAACCGAAATGGCAATAGAGAGCATGATAAGACCTTTCCCAGCTGTAGAAAGTTGCCGCATTCTGAGATCGGCCCTAGCGTTTGATCTACCGGCAGATTCTACAATGCCTGCGTATACCTGATTTTTCTGTCCCTCCGATAAATTAACAAAATTAGCCTGACGGCCAAACAACGAAACCGTTTTATTGGCGATGAGCTCATTAAATGTTTTACCGGACGTTTTCAATTTCTCAGCCATAGCCCGTCCAAGTGGCGTGCTACGTGTTCGTACTATCTCCATTACCAGATTACGGGTTTCCTGAGCCTCCAGCGCTGCCTTTTCCCAGGTGATGATGCCGCTGTTCGCTTTAGCTCTGAGATCCGCAGCCATCTCTTTAATGCGTTTAGTGTATTCAAGGCGCAGTCGTGGATCGACTGAGAGCTTTGCAGCGGCGGCGGAAACATCCCCCTGTAATGCATTTATTGCGCTTTCACATTTTTCTTTTCCATTTGCATTTAACGGTCTGAGCAGAGTCGTATCCATTCTAATTCCCTTTAAGATTGATTATGACGCGAATATAGCAGAAATTTTGTACTGAACGTAAATCGCTTACGCAGAGATTTTATCTCTGTGCATAAGAGCTAACTTCTGCAAAAAAACTTTTTTTTAGAAAAACTGTTCACACTGTTCACTGAGTAATTTTATTTATAAATTTCATATTGTTACGTGGTAAATGGTTGGTGAACAGTGAACACTTTACTGTTCACTTTTGCCGTTTTGCAGACAAAAAAAAGACCGGCGATTGCCGGTCAGGTCAGGTTATTTAGCTATGGGGGCATCACATTTCGGCAGCCAGTCGGCGTTACTTTCCTCTTTTAGCGTAAGATTGGTCTGTATGCCCTGATTTTTACGACGTTTCTCATAATTCAGCCCGTACTCTTTCAGCATCGCTGGCAACCCCCTGCCGAACATGGTGAGGCTAAGAGTATTCCTGTAGCCGTGGTCCTCCATATACGCCAGATAGGCATGATAGAGATAGCGTCGCGGCTGACGCGGAATGATGCTGGCGTTGCCAATATATATACCGTCAGGCTCAGGAAGCGCTTCCAGATAGCCGCAAAAGTCAAAGGTCGGGTCGGCGTCGCGCTTGATGCTGAGTGCTTCATCGGAGTTCTGCTGTGACTGGAGCAGGGCGCGGGCGGTCATCGGGTCGCTGAACCTCTGCATCAGCTGGCGCACAATCACGGCCAGTTCACGGGCGATTTTGTTCTTAAGTTGCGGGTCGCGTTCCTCCGGGGAAATCTGCTCCGGGAAATGCAGGATCACCCGGCGGCGGGAAACGCCGCCGCTACGGTCAGTAAATCGCATCGGGTTATTGTTCACGGCCAGAATCACCGCCAGAATATGGGTGGAGTACGCATCCTTGTATTTCGGGTCAACGGAGACCGCATCCCCGCCGGTAATGGCCTTGAGTCCTGCTCCGTCACCGCTCCATTTTTCCTGGTCAGGCAGACGGATCAGCGAGAAGCCAGTCAGCGTCGCACGTTCGCGCGGCGACTCCAACATTTCGATGGTGGCTGACGTGGCGTTATCTTCCCCGGCAAGCAGGGTCGCAATTTCGGCCAGAATACTTTTCCCGCTGCCGCCCGGGCCGGTCACCTCCAGAAACAGCTGCCAGTCGTAACGGTTCGCCAGCACCATAAACAGCGCAGCAAGAATCACGTCGCGCTTTTCAGGTCTGCCTCCGGCGGCACGGTCGAGCCAGCGCCAGAAATCCGGCGCATGGGTTTCCAGCGTTTCGCCCGCCACCGGCGGGGAAAAATCGACATCACACATCGTGCGCAGCCAGTGTGATTTATGATGCGGACTGAATCTGCCGGTGGCGGTATCGAGTACGCCGTTGCGAAAGCCAATCAGACGACGTGCCGGGGCGGCCTGTTGCGGAATAATCAGTTTCAGCGTCTCCACCACCGAGGCAATTTTTGCCGACGAGAACGGGGCGCGCAGACGCTGGAACAGCCCGGCCACATTGCGCGCAAAATCCGACGGTGGAATGATTTTCCATATCCCGGCCTCATAGCGGGACAGAAGCTGGCCGTTCGCATCCACGGTCAGCGCTTCGCCGTAATGCTCATGCACCCGCATCGCCTTGTCGCTGGCGCTCATGGCGGTAAATTCCGCCTCGCTCATGGTGTCGAACGGGCTTTGTGCCGGTGGCCGGATGGCGTCATAAATCGCTTTCCGCGTCGCCTCCTCGCCATTCTGCATAAACGCATCGTTCCAGTCGCCAAACACCGGTGGCAGGGAATACATCTTTTTCCAGTGAACGCCAAATGTCTTTTGCGTAATCAGGGGTGACGCTTTTGCTTTTGAGCTGGAACCAGTTAGCGGCGACCGTTGAAAAAATACTGTCCAGTGCGATTTGCTGCGCTTCCTCTGCAACTTCGGCCTGAATTTGTGGGTCGATTCCGTAGGCTAATAAGGTAAGGTAATCTGCTCTTAACCCTCGGGCATCAGCAAGTGAAAGAGCAGGGAAGGCACCGAGCCCCATCATTGTACCGGACGTTGATAACGGAAACGCCAGAGCTTTTTCCCGCTGGTTTTCACTATCAGGAAAAGCCCATCGCCATCATGCAGCGTTAGATCTTTCTCTAACGCTTTTGCGCGCAGAACTTCGGTGTTTGTCAGGGGCGTGTTGTCCGTGCCACTGTGGCCGCTCCTTCATGAATTGGTATACGCTTTTAGGCATACACCCTACCGTATACCTAAACGTATACTAATAATCACCGGATTTAGCCGGATGTTCTCGGACAACGACAGACACAAAAAAGCCCGCAGGGCTTACGCCGTGCGGGCTCTTAGGACTTCATCGAATGACTCTGGTAATCACCGATGGAGAATTTTGGTGGAGCTGGCGGGAGTTGAACCCGCGTCCAGAATTACTACACCGTCGGCACTACATGCTTAGTCCAATCTTTACATTCGCCAATTAGCTGCGGATGGACACGCCACTAACGAACTAGCCTGATTAAGTTTAATGCTTCAACCCCAGGCAGGGCATCCACACGATCTCTTTTAGGTTTGACCTCTCTTGATCCCCGTCCTAAGAGCGGAGGCTAGGGAGAGAGGGCTCTGAGCAGGTTATTAAGCTGCTAGTGCGTAGTTTTCGTCGTTTGCGACTATTTTTTTGCGGCTTTTTACGAGGCCAACCGCCCCTCGGCATGCTCCTAGGGCTTCGCGAATCCTGTCGAATCCAGAATCAGCCCCAAGTACTGTTACACAGTGTAGCAGATAAATACGCTGCTGCACCAGTAATTTAACTAAATTAGCGATTAGCGTTCTTCATAATACGCGCTTTGTCGACTTGCCATTCGCGATTTTTAATGTCGTCACGTTTATCATGCTCTTTTTTACCTTTGGCGACGCCAATTTTTAGCTTACACCAAGCGTTTTTCCAGTATAAAGATAGCGCGACAATCGTATAGCCTTCACGGTTTACTCGTCCATACAATGAGTCAAGTTCACGTTGCTTAAGCAGCAGCTTACGGTTACGGGTAGGGTCACAAACCACATGGGAAGATGCAACGGTCAACGGTTGGAAAGTTGAGCCGAAAAGATAAGCCTCACCGTCACGTAATAAGATGTAGCTTTCGCTGATATTTGCTTTACCTGCACGTAGGGATTTTACTTCCCATCCTTGCAATGAAAGACCGGCTTCAAACTCTTCTTCAATAAAATATTCGTGACGTGCACGTTTATTCATTGCGATGGTTGCGGAACCCGGCTTATTGGATTTTTTCTTTGTCATAGTATCCCTATTCTACACCACTTTGTTAAAGCGTAGCTGACTTCCTAAAGTAAGAAAGTTAAGTATTGGTGCTATTCTAGCACGCTGATTCCGATTAGACATTTCTGTTTACCTGCTGAAACTGCTATGATCAACTTGTTTTTTTCAGACCAGGAAATCTTATGGCCCAGATCACTCGCTCAGCGTTGGTACCGTTCAGCGCTGATAACATGTATCGACTCGTTAATGATGTTGATAGCTACCCACAATTTCTCCCTGGCTGCACTGGCAGCAAAATATTAGAACAATCTGAGCAGCAAATGACGGCATCGATGGATGTCTCTAAGGCTGGGATCAGTAAAACATTTGTGACTCGTAATACACTTACGCAAAGCCATCGTATCGCGATGCAGCTGGTTGATGGCCCATTTCGTAAGCTATCAGGCGGTTGGACCTTTACTCCTCTGGGGGACGACGCGTGTAAAGTTGAGCTAAGCCTCGATTTTGAGTTTTCAAATATGCTAGTTGAGATGGCTTTTGGGCGAATATTTAAAGAGTTAGCGAATAATATGGTCAAAGCATTCAGTCAGCGGGCTCACGAGGTTTACCGTGACTAATATTGCAGTAGAAGTCGTCTATGCTTTACCGGAAAAGCAATATTTGCGTCCAGTCGTGCTGCCAGAAGGGAGTACCGTTGAACAAGCAATATTGGCTTCGGGGCTACTTGATCTGAGGAAGGATATTCAATTAACGGAAAATAAAGTCGGCGTATACAGCCGCCCCGTTAAACTTACCGACCGCCTTGAGGATGGTGACAGAGTTGAGATTTACCGTCCCCTCCTTGCTGATCCAAAGGAAATGCGTAGACAGCGTGCAGAACGTTCAGCAGCAAGTAAAAAATAAAAATTTCGCTACCCGCCTATAATATTTGAGTAGCGAAACTAATTTAGTTGGTATTCGTTAGTGCGGGTTTATTATCGATATTTGTGAGAATACCGCTGCTATTAAAGGTTAGTGTTAGCGTTTGTTGTTTTACTTTTTCATGGCCTGGCTCTTGGCGGAAGACGTAATACCAGACATTACTGCCAAAAGGGTCGCTCATCATTGGTGTACCTAAGGTATAAGCAACTTGCTGTTGACTCATGCCAGTATGAATTTTACTCACATCGGTCGCTACCAAGTAGTTTCCTTGATTGATATCAGGGCGATAAACGACACGTTCTAACATTGAGCAACCGGCGGTCGTTAGCAATAGTGCCGCGGTCGCAGCAGTCAGTATTTTACGGCGCATGAATCATTTCCTTTTTCTTGACCAGTTGCCCACAGGCAAAACTTGCCATCACAATAAGTTCACCCTGAACGCAGGGAAGCTAGATGTCGATAATAATAGACCTTACGCCAGATGGAAACCTCTGGCGCAAGATATGACTGTGATAGTCAGAAAAAGTGCCCACTAAGCTGCTAAAAGTTCTTTAGCATTAGCTAGAGTGTTACGTGTAACTTCACTTCCTCCTAAAAGACGAGCTAATTCATTTAATCGCGAGGTTTTATCTAAATTGACCATACGGGTCTCTGTCATTGCTCCATCAGTAAGTTTACTGATATAGAAATGTGCATGGCCACAGCCCGCAACTTGCGGTAAATGAGTAACGCAGAGCACCTGTGTTGATTCACCTAATTTACGTAACATCTTTCCAACTATTGCCGCTGTAGGTCCACTTATCCCGACATCGACTTCATCAAAAATCATCGCAGGTGTTTCCATTTTTCGAGCTGTAATCACTTGAATGGCTAAGGCGATACGTGAAAGTTCACCACCAGAAACAACTTTTCCCAAGGGTTGTAACGATTGTCCAGGGTTGGCGGAGACTTGAAATTCAATATTATCAGCGCCTTCAGCAGTCAGTTTTTCTGGTGTGTGGGTAATCACGATATTAAATTTGCCATGTGGCATTGCAAGCTGCTGAATAGATTCTGTAATCAATCCTGATAATTCTGCTGCAAAGCGTTGACGCTCCACAGAAAGCTGCTGTGCGACTGCTAATGCACGTTGATGGTAACGCACGACCTCGGCAGAAACTTGTTCAATATCCGACTCAACATTTTCGAGTTGTGCATATTCGTTCAATAGCTGCTGGTGTGTGCTATATAGGGCTTCTGGAGTAACATGATGTTTGCGCGCTAAGGAAATATAGCGTGATAAACGCTGTTCTAGACTTTGCAAGCGATTAGGGTCTAAATCAATCGTCTCATGATAATGACGTAATTCATCGCTCATTTCACTCAGAAGAATTGCTGCATTATCCATCATGGTATTAACCGGAATAAGCCTGTCATCCAAATTAACAAGCTCTTGTAACAGTTGCTGTGATTGATGAACTAAAGATTGCAGCGATACCTCATCACTTTCTGAGACCATATGAACAATTTGCTGACTAAGAGCGATACGTTGGCCGCTACTAGCAAGTTGCTTATATTCCTCATCAATTTGGGTATATTCATCTTCAACAGGGGCAAATTTATTAAGTTCTTGTAATTGATAATCGAGCAATTCACGGCGTGCTGCGCGATCATTTTTTTGTTGAGTCAGCGCTGCTAGTTGCCGACAGCTTTTATGCCAGTTTTCATATTCGCTACGCATTGATGCCAGTAAAGCAGGGGAGTTGCTGTAAGCATCCAACAAAGTACGTTGATGATCAGTTTTTAGTAATAGCTGGTGCGCATGTTGGCCGTGAATCTGGATCAGGAGTTGCCCAAGCTCACGAAGTTGCGAGAGGGGAACCGCTGTGCCGTTAATAAATCCACGAGAGCGACCGTCAGCGCTAATCACTCGACGGAGTAAGCATTCGCCTTGATCATCAAGATGGTTATCGATCAACCATTGCTGTGCAGAAGGTGATTTTTTAAGCTGGAATCTGGCACAAATATCGGCACGTTGGGCGCCGGGACGTACTGATTCTGCATCCGCGCGATTTCCTAAGCAGAGACCTAAAGCATCAATCGCAATCGATTTTCCTGCGCCAGTTTCACCTGTTATGGCCGTCATTCCTTGTTGGAAATCGATATCCAGTTCGCGAACAATAGCAAAATTACTGATAGTAAGTTGTGCCAGCATATAATCACCTGTATGGAAAAACATGACTGTTTTTTTATACAGTATAATCTTCTTTTTTACTGAGTAAAGCCCCTAATCGAGATTTTCAAAATAATTTTTCTGACCATCCAAGTTTCCCGGTTAGGGTCGAAAAGTAGTTATATTCCTTTGGATGGAGTAAAAAAAGTTCATCTGGACTGCGACGAATGATCACCTCTTCACCCTCTTGCACCGGTAAAGCTAATTGACTGTCACAACTAACCTCTAACTCATTGCGTACACTGGCAAAACGTAAACTGATGGTGCTACGACTATCAATCACTAGGGGCCTCGCTGAGAGGGTATGTGGAAACATCGGTACGATAGCAATTGCTTCTAAAGAGGGCATTAAAATCGGCCCACCGGCTGATAGTGAATAAGCGGTCGATCCCGTGGTTGTGGAGATAATAAGGCCGTCTGAGCGTTGGGAAAAAGCGAATTGCTCATCGATATATACTTCAAATTCAATCATATGTGCAACCTTACCAGGATGCAGCACAATCTCATTGAGGGCCGTGGCGCTAAGCGATTGCCGGTGTCGGCCTTTTACAGAGGCTTCTAGTAAGGCGCGGGGATCGGTAATATATTCACCACTAAGTACTTTAGCTAGCTCTTCAATTGCATTGTCAGGATTAAGGTCAGTGAGAAATCCTAAATTTCCTCGGTTGATCCCGATAACTTTAATATCGTAGTGGGCGAGCACGCGTGCTGCCCCTAACATGTTGCCATCGCCACCAATGACAACAGCAAGATCTGCAGATTGGCCAATTTGTGCGAGTGTGGCAGTATGAATATTGGGTAACTGCATTTCACGTGCAGTCTGTTCTTCCACAAGTACCTCATATCCCTGTTCTTTGAGCCAATAGCATAGTTGCTCATGAGTGGACATTGCGCTCAGATTTCGTGGATGGCCGACAATCCCGATACATTTAAACGGCGTATTCATTTGGTAATGCTTCCTCTTTACGCAAAACTCTCGACAATCCGTCAGAGTCCCTTGAATCCGAAAATTTCATCCCCATAATAGCCTTATTGCAGAGATGAATATGATAAGCGGAGATTTTCATGAGTAGTAAAGAACAGAATACCCCGAATCAGCAAGATCCTGAAGTCCTGAATGCTGAACAAGCAGAGCAACAAAATCAACAAGATGCATCACAGGATAGCGATCCTCGTGACGCGCGTATTGCTGAATTAGAACAAGCCCTTGCCGAATCTCAAGGCGGTGTCCGTGATGCACAGGTTCGCGCGCAAGCTGAAATTGAGAATATTCGTCGACGTACCGAAATTGACATCGAGAAAGCGCATAAATTTGCACTTGAGAAATTTGCTAACGAACTATTACCGGTTATTGATAGTTTAGAGCGTGCACTCGAAGTTGCGAATAAAGAGAATCCAGAATTAGCCTCGATGGTCGAAGGGATTGAGCTCACACTGAAGTCATTGTTAGATGCGGTTCGCAAGTTTGGTGTAGAAGTTGTTGGGGATGTTCATGTTCCTTTTAACCCCGATGTTCACCAAGCGATGTCAATGGTTGAATCTGCTGATGTAGCCCCTAATCATGTAATTATGGTAATGCAACGCGGTTATACCCTAAACGGGCGTCTATTACGTCCAGCAATGGTCGCTGTTTCAAAGGCCTAAGCATTATCAAGATCTTAATGTAAAAGCTGCCTAAGGCAGCTTTTTTTATACGGGTAGGGTTACTGACCAATCGATCGCGGCTAAGCCTTGTGATTCAAGTAAGGCATTAGTTTGTGAAAAATGTTGGCAACCAAGAAAACCGCGGTGTGCTGATAATGGTGAAGGATGGGGCGCTTTCAACACATGATGCTTTTGTGTATCAATAATCTGTCCTTTCTTTTGAGCATGTGCGCCCCATAATAAAAAAATAACGCCTTCATGGTGTTGATTTATCATGCTGATGACATGAGAGGTAAATGTTTCCCAACCAAGACCAGCATGAGAATGAGCCTGTCCGGCTCTCACCGTTAATACCGTATTGAGCAGTAACACGCCTTGTTTTGCCCAACTCGCAAGATAACCGTGTTCTGGGCGAATAAAATTAGGAATATCCTGCGCTAACTCTTTATATATATTAACCAGTGAGGGAGGGGGCGCAATACCAGGTTGTACCGAAAAAGCCAATCCATGAGCTTGATTCGGTCCATGATAGGGGTCTTGCCCTAAAATGACGACGCGAATATTGGCAAAGTCCGTAAGCTTGAAGGCACTAAACACTTCTGCGGCGGGTGGGTAGATGACAATGCCGGTACTGCGTTCTTGCTGAACGTGTTGCAGTGTTTCAATAAAATAGGACTTTTGTTTTTCATCACCTAGCACATCATGCCAGGTTAAGGTGGTTTTCATGATGTCTCCCTTATCTCCGTCAGGGGTAAAAAAAGAGGCGCATATCGCGCCTCTACCTGCTATTCGCTATCGTCTTTTTTGGTGTTAGTTTGTACAACTACTTTTTCTGTTGGTTTGCGACGTTTTCCGACATTTTTCGCATCACGATGGCGTTTTTTCACGCGAGGTTTGGTATCGTCTTTTAATGCATCGCGTTTTTCTTTACGTCGTTCCATCTCTTTTTTAGAGGCTTTTTTCGGCCCTTTTTCAGAAGGCGCACGAGTCGTTGGCCGCAGTTCATTGATGATTCGTGCCTTGAGTGGCTCATTAATATAACGACTAATTTTCAATAACAGCGCATTATCATGAGCTTCAACCAGAGATAAAGCGGTACCTTTACGTCCGGCACGTCCTGTACGTCCAATACGGTGTAGATAAATATCCGCAGTTCTTGGCATATCGAAGTTAAAGACATGGCTGACATCGTCAATATCAATACCACGCGCCGCAATATCAGTCGCGACTAGTACATTCACTCGGCCATCGGCTAGACGTTTAATCGCTTCATTACGTTTAACTTGAACCATCTCACCTTCGAGGTACGTACAGCGAATATCCGCTTCACGTAACCACGCTGCGACCTCATGCAGACGTTCGCGCTTTCTGACAAACACCACTGAACGGGTCACATCTTCTTGTTGTAAAAGATGGATCAATAGTTTGCGCTTATGCTCTAAATCATCCGCACGGTAATACCATTGCTGTATTTTCTTACGTTCACGGCGACTAGGATCTGCATCTAACGTCACGGGATCGTTTAAGATTCGCTTTGCAAAATCTTCAATGTCATCGCCTTCTAACGTCGCTGAAAAAAGGAGGGTTTGCTTACGCCAACGCGTTTCCGCCGCAATGGTTTCAATATCATTTGCGAAGCCCATATCTAACATGCGGTCGGCTTCATCAAGAATCAGCGTCTCAACCGCACGGCAGTCAAAGTTCTCTTCTTTGATGTATTGTAACAGGCGGCCCGTTGTCGCGACGACAACATCTTGGTTCGTGCTGAAGACTTCAGCATGATTCATATAAGCGACGCCACCGGTAATGGTCGAAATATCTAAATGCGTATGTTTTGCTAGCTCTTTCGCTTGATCGGCAACTTGCATCGCCAGTTCACGGGTTGGCGTGAGGATCAATATACGCGGAGGCCCTTGTTTTTTACGCGGGAAATCGAGGAGATGTTGCAAGGCAGGTAATAAGTAAGCCGCAGTTTTTCCAGTGCCGGTAGGGGCTGAACCGAGGATATCACGGCCCTCGAGGGCAGGTGGGATCGCAGCTGCTTGGATAGCCGTTGGGCGCTGATAATTTTTATCCTGTAGGGCTTCTAGCAGGCTTTCATCAAGTTCTAATTCGGAAAATGTGGTTACAGTCATGTTCTACCTCTGGTTGGGGCGCCGATTATAGACATTTCACTGCGATTGTTCACCTTTTCCTACTGAATAATTTCTGCTTTGCTCAGGTAAAAGGTATCAATTGCTGGTAAAGTTCGCCCCATATTACTGATCGACTGGGCGAATCAAAAAGATCCGGAGACGTTTATTTATGACTGCTAGCATAACATCACCACCTCGTCGTGGGGGCTTTACCTTCAAACAATTTTTTGTTGGCCACGATCGGTGTGGAATGAAAGTCAGCACCGATGGGATATTACTTGGGGCATGGGCACCTTTACCTACAACACGGCGTATTTTAGATATTGGTACTGGAAGTGGGCTATTGGCATTGATGTTAGCGCAACGGTTAAGTCCCGATGATGCACCTTTTAAGATTGATGCTATCGATATCGATCCTGATGCGGTGTCCCAAGCGCAAGAAAATTGTGATGCGTCACCTTGGTGCCATAATCTGACTGTTTGGCTTCAAGACTTTTTGTCTTGGGAACCGGGCCCTGAAAATAAGTATGGTCTCGTGATCTGCAATCCCCCCTATTTTCAACACGGTAAATCTTACCGTGATGCTCAACGGGAAAAAGCGCGTGATAGTCGTGTTCTTGATCATCAAGTCCTGCTTCAACGGGTAGAAAAGTTACTGACCGATGAGGGGCTGTTTTCGTTGATCCTTCCTGTGAAAGAAGCCGAGCACTTTATTGATTATGCGCAGCGTAGCGGTTGGATGCTGGCTCAACGATGCTGGATACAGGAACACGAGGGGATGTCTGCAAAACGCCTATTATTGACCTGGTGTTTAGGCTCGCGATCCGTTGAGGAGAGTCGACTGGTGATACGCAACCAGCAAGGTGATTACAGCAGGGAATTTCAATCATTAACGAAAGAATTTTACCTTGGGCACTAAGCTGTCATCTATACTGATAAAAATATGAAACTTCATGGTTAATCAGGTAAATTGCCCTTTAGATATGCAGATCATTATCGCTATTATTTCATCGTTGTAGGGTGAGAATAACAATTTACATAAGTTTCAGTGAACTTTTGATTATTATTCAGTTCCAACCTCGGGCTCGCTAAAGGCTGTGGCGTTGTTGCGAAGGGTGGTTACGAATTGATTATTTTATGAGGACAGAGCCTCAGATGAGCGAGCAGTTAACGGATCAAGTTCTGGTAGAACGGGTCCAGAAAGGGGATCAAAAGTCGTTCAATTTACTGGTTTTACGCTACCAACATAAAGTTGCCAGTTTAGTGACACGTTATGTTCCGCCAGGGGACGTGCCAGATGTAGTACAAGAATCATTTATTAAGGCTTATCGTGCTTTGGAGTCTTTTCGTGGTGATAGTGCCTTTTATACGTGGCTTTACCGCATAGCGGTGAACACGGCTAAAAATTATCTTGTGGCTCAAGGTCGCCGTCCTCCGTCAAGCGATGTGGATGCCAGTGATGCGGAAAATTTTGAAGCCGCCGGGGCACTGAAAGAAATATCGAACCCTGAGAACTTAATGTTGTCTGATGAATTGAAGCAGATCGTTTTCAGAACCATTGAAACACTCCCTGAAGATTTACGTATGGCGATTACGCTTCGTGAATTGGATGGATTGAGTTATGAGGAAATCGCTGAAATTATGGAGTGCCCCGTTGGCACTGTGCGTTCACGTATTTTCCGTGCGCGTGAGGCGATTGATAATAAAGTTCAACCACTACTGCAACGCTAGGTGCGTGGCGGGGTGACTACCTAAAGGGTATTAAGGTATGCAGAAAGAGCAACTTTCCGCTTTAATGGATGGCGAAGCCTTAGATCAGTCTTTACTCACAGAACTTTCTAAAGATACTAAGTTACAAGCTAGCTGGGAACGTTACCATCTGGTTCGTGATACGTTGCGCAGCGATCTAGGACAAGTCGTTCATTTTGATATCGCCGCTAAAGTGACTGAAGCGATTGCACAGGAGCCAAGCTCAAGCAGGGTTACACCATTAATCACCGAAAACCAACCTGAGCCTTCACGCTGGCGTAAAATGGGCTTTTTCTCGAAAGCAGGGGGGTGGGGTGCACAATTGGCGCAAATAGGTGTTGCGGCTTGTGTATCGATGGTCGTTATTGTTGGGGTACAGCACTATAACCGTACCGGCGAGGGAGCATCCTCAGACAACCAAGATACTCCTGTTTTTAATACGCTGCCTATGATGGGAAAAGCCTCTCCAGTAAGCCTAGGAGTGCCAGGAGATATGTTTGAAAAGTCTTCGTCAACCAACCAAGTTCAAGAGCAGCGTGTTCGTGTCAATGCGATGTTCCAAGACTACGAACTGCAACGCCGTTTAAATAATGGTAACGGCTCACCGGTAACTACCTCTGTTCTTGATAAACAACAGTATTCGGGCACTATTCATCAATAATGAAAGGTAAACGTCTCTATTCTGCCGTGTTATGCGGCAGCTTGTTATCTTCTTTCTCTCTGTTTGCTCAGGAGAGTCCGAATCCGATAGTTGCTAAGCCGATCAGTCCTTTTGTAATGTTACAGCAGATGGATAAAGCGGTGAATACGCTTAACTATCAGCTTTCATACATCAATATCACTGAACAAGGTATTGAGTCACTGCGCTACCGTCATGCATTGGTGGACCAACATGTTTATGCACAGTTATTGCAGATGGACGGCCCGCGTCGCGAGGTGATCCAGCGCAGTAATGCGATCAGCTATTTTGATGCGAGTTCGGGAGTGGATCCTTTTACTCTGCCGGGTGATCATATTATTGATGGTTTACCGGCTATCTTATTTGCGGACTTTGATCGGCTTAAAAATTACTATAACTTTATTAGTGTAGGACGTTCAAGGGTCGCTGATAGGCTCTGTGACGTTGTGCGTATCGTCTCGAAAGATGGTTCGCGCTTTAGCTATGCAGTGTGGCTCGATAGCGATTCTGGACTACCGCTGCGTGCTGATTTGTTATCGCAAGAGGGTGAAACCATTGAGCAGTTTCAGGTGGTTGATTTTGCTGTCGATGATCAATTGCAGCAGGTTATGTCGCCGCTGGTTAACGCTAAACTTCCCCCCGAAATCACTTCGCTGCCTAAGGGTTCCAATGCTAAATTAAGCTGGACTCCAGGTTGGCTACCTGCTGGTGTAATGCTACTTTCCCAAAGTCAGCGCCATGTTCCTGCGTTGGCAAAAAACATCGAATCGCGCCTCTATTCCGACGGTTTGTTCACTTTTACCGTTAATGTGTCTCCTGCCAGCGAGACGACGTCGCCACAGTCCTACAGCACTGGACGTCGCACCCTTTACGTTGAAATACGTAATAATAAGGAAATTAGCGTTGTGGGTGAACTTCCTCGTGACACAGCCAAACGCATTGCCGACACAGTCAATACGGGTGATTAACGATGATGAGAGAATGGGCGACCGTCGTGTCGTGGCATCAAGGCGTGGCGACACTGCATACTGAGGCGAAAACAACCTGTAACAGTTGTTCTGCGCGCAAAGGGTGTGGCAGCCAGATGTTAAATAAACTTGGTCCTAAAGATGCTCATGTCATGCAGGTTAAGAGTGAACAGGTTTTGCAACCGGGGCAGCGCATTGAACTCGGTATTGAAGAAAGTAGCCTCTTAAGTTCTGCATTGATGGTGTATATTACACCACTCCTTGGACTGTTTATTGGCGCTGGATTATTTCAGTACTGGTTCAATACTGACTTAGCCAGTGCCGCTGGAGCATTGATGGGGGGAGTGAGTGGTTTTTTTGTTGCGAAGTGCTTGTCAAAATTAGTCGGTGATAAACATGCATTTCAGCCGATTATTTTAACTGTTGCTTTAGGTCCAGACCAATTGCGGGTTGAATCGATCCCTTCTTCTCACTCATCGTAGTATTCTGCAGAATGTAAATGAATAAGCCGCTTTTAACAATAAAGCGGTTTTTATTACGCCTTACTCCGCGATGCCCCTATAAATTGTCTTAAAAAAAAGCGCTACAACGTAGTTGATATGCTGACGTCTTTGCCACGGTCGTGTAATATGCTCGGCAGTAAAAAAGTGGGTACATGCCTCATGGGTCCATTTATGTGTCCACCTGAATAAATTTTGCAGGAAACTATGAAAAAATCCCCGGATATGAAGAATATAAGAAATTTCTCCATCATTGCGCATATCGACCACGGAAAATCTACGTTATCTGACCGTTTAATTCAAACCTGTGGTGGTTTGAGTGATCGCGAAATGGCAGCACAAGTGCTCGACTCTATGGATCTTGAGCGTGAGCGTGGAATTACCATCAAAGCGCAAAGCGTTACCCTTGATTATCACGCAAAAAATGGCGAAATTTATCAACTTAACTTCATTGATACGCCGGGACACGTTGACTTCTCTTACGAAGTATCACGTTCTCTTGCGGCTTGTGAAGGCGCATTGTTAGTCGTTGATGCAGGTCAGGGGGTTGAAGCACAAACTCTTGCTAACTGCTATACCGCGTTGGACATGGATCTTGAAGTCGTACCAGTACTAAATAAAATTGACCTTCCCGCTGCTGACCCTGATCGTGTTTCACAAGAGATAGAAGATATTGTCGGTATTGATGCGACGGATGCAGTGAGATGTTCAGCAAAAACCGGGCTGGGCGTTCCTGAAGTGTTAGAGCGCTTAGTGCGAGATATTCCACCTCCTGAAGGGGATATTGATGCGCCTCTACAAGCGCTGATTATAGACTCGTGGTTTGATAACTACTTAGGGGTAGTCTCTCTAGTCCGTGTGAAGAATGGTATTTTGCGTAAAGGCGACAAGATCAAAGTGATGAGTACGGGGCAAGTTTACAACGCCGACCGTCTTGGGATCTTTACGCCAAAGCGCGTTGACCGTGATGAACTACGTAGTGGAGAAGTTGGCTGGTTAGTCTGTGCCATTAAAGATATTCTTGGCGCGCCGGTAGGTGATACCCTGACTGCGGCAAAATATTCTGCAGACAAGCCTCTGCCGGGTTTCAAAAAGGTAAAACCGCAAGTCTATGCTGGATTATTCCCAGTCAGTTCTGATGATTACGAAAACTTTCGTGATGCACTGGGCAAATTGAGCCTTAATGATGCATCGCTGTTTTACGAGCCAGAAAGTTCAACCGCGTTAGGATTTGGTTTCCGTTGTGGTTTCCTTGGCTTGTTGCATATGGAAATCATCCAAGAGCGTTTGGAACGTGAATATGACTTGGATCTGATTACTACTGCGCCGACAGTTGTCTATGAAGTGATCACAACGGGTGGAGAAACCCTTTATGTCGATAGTCCAGCGAAGTTACCTCCGTTAAATAACATCGAAGAACTGCGTGAACCGATTGCTGAATGTCATATGTTATTACCGCAGGAATACCTTGGTAATGTGATTACGCTCTGTGTCGAAAAGCGTGGTGTTCAGACCAATATGGTTTATCACGGTAATCAAGTCGCTTTAACCTATGATATTCCAATGGCGGAAGTGGTTTTAGATTTCTTTGATCGTATTAAATCCACCTCGCGGGGTTATGCGTCATTAGACTATAACTTTAAGCGTTTCCAAACCTCTGACATGGTTCGTGTAGATGTCATGATTAACGCAGAGCGTGTTGATGCTTTGGCACTGATTACGCACCGTGATAATTCTCAATCACGTGGTCGTGAATTGGTTGAGAAAATGAAAGAGCTGATTCCTCGTCAACAATTCGATATTGCTATTCAAGCAGCAATTGGTAACCACATCATAGCGCGTTCTACGGTCAAACAATTACGTAAAAACGTGTTAGCGAAGTGTTATGGCGGTGACGTGAGTCGTAAGAAGAAACTGCTACAGAAGCAAAAAGATGGTAAGAAGAGAATGAAACAGGTCGGTAATGTAGAATTACCGCAAGAAGCCTTCTTAGCAATTCTGCATGTTGGTAAAGATTAATTAAAAAGGATTGGTCATGGCAAATATGTTTGCACTGATTTTAGCACTTGCGACGCTAATTACGGGCATAGTTTGGTGTCTGGATAAGTTTAAATGGGCACCTGTACGTCGTGCCAAGCGCCAACAGGCACAAGATCAGGCGGCTAATACGCTAGATAAAGCCGCTTTAGACAATGTCGCGCGTCAGCCAAACTGGGTTGAGACATCGGTATCAGTATTTCCGGTGCTCGCGATTGTGTTTATCGTTCGTTCGTTTATCTATGAGCCATTTCAGATCCCTTCAGGATCAATGATGCCGACTTTATTAATCGGTGACTTTATCCTAGTGGAAAAATTTGCCTACGGATTGAAGGATCCGATCACACAAACGACGTTAATTCCGACAGGACATCCTAAACGTGGTGATATTGTCGTGTTTAAATACCCGAAAAACCCTTCGGTTGATTACATCAAACGCGTAATTGGTTTACCGGGTGACAAAATTGTATTCGACCCGTTTAGCAAAACCGTGTCAGTCACACCTGGATGTGGAGAAGGGCATTGTGAAGCACCTGTTACCATTAGCTACTCGCCTATGGAAAAGAGTGATTTTCTACAAACCTTCAGCGGATTTGATGGTAATGAAGTGGGGAATGGCTTTTATCAGATCTCTAAAGCGGGTATGTTACCGGGTGGATTGCAATTGGGTGAACGTCAAGAAACCTTGGGTGATGTGACGCACAATATCCTTTTAGTTAATCAAGCGCAAAGCCAAGTGGGCGATTATTACCAGCAGGAAGGGCAACCACCGGCAACTTGGATTGTGCCAGCGGGTGAATATTTTATGATGGGTGATAACCGTGATAACAGCGCAGATAGCCGTTATTGGGGATTCGTCCCAGAGAAAAATCTTGTTGGTAAGGCCGTTGCTATTTGGATGAGCTTTGACAAGCAAGAAGGTCAATGGCCAACGGGTGTAAGACTGAGTCGTATTGGCAGTATCCATTGATGGTGGTCGAGTTCAGGGATGAACTCGACCTATATATTTTACTACTGCACATGAAACAGTGAGTTGAGACAGCCCTGTTTCATGTGCAATTAACCTACGCAAAGAATAACTGGAACAGCATGAATCCCATTCTTATAAATAAGCTGCAGCGTAAACTAGGCTATACTTTTACTCATCCGGAACTTCTTCAACAAGCATTGACGCATCGTAGTGCTAGCAGTAAACATAATGAACGCTTAGAATTTTTAGGTGATTCAATTTTAAGTTATGTCATTGCTAATGCGCTCTATTGTCAATTTCCGCGCGTTGATGAGGGCGATATGAGTCGTATGCGGGCGACGTTGGTCCGTGGTAATACTCTTGCGGAGATGGCAAGAGAATTTGAACTCGGCGAATGTCTTCGTTTAGGCCCGGGTGAACTTAAGAGTGGCGGATTTCGTCGCGAGTCCATTTTAGCGGATACGGTTGAAGCACTGATTGGGGGTATTTTTCTGGATAGCGATATTCAGCAAACAGAAAAATTGATTCTAAATTGGTATCACTCTCGGTTAGCAGCGATTAGCCCAGGTGATAAACAAAAAGATCCAAAAACCCGCTTACAAGAGTATCTTCAAGGCCGTCACTTACCGTTACCGGCTTATCTCGTTGTGCAGGTAAGGGGTGAGGCTCATGACCAAGAGTTTACGATTCACTGTCAAGTGAGTGGTATGAATGAAGCGGTGGTTGGCATAGGTTCTAGCCGCCGCAAAGCAGAACAGGCTGCTGCAGAGCAAGCACTGACTAAGTTAGGAATTGAATGAGCGAACAAGTAACTCATTGCGGTTTTATCGCAATTGTCGGCCGTCCAAACGTCGGGAAATCGACCTTATTGAACCAACTATTGGGGCAAAAGATCTCTATTACCTCGCGTAAACCGCAAACGACGCGCCATCGTATCATGGGTATTGATACTCAGGATGCATATCAAGCCATCTATGTAGATACCCCAGGTCTGCATATTGAAGAAAAGCGGGCAATTAACCGCTTGATGAACCGTGCTGCAAGCAGTTCTATCGGTGATGTAGAGCTAATCGTCTTCGTAGTAGAAGGTACACGTTGGACTGACGACGATGAGATGGTTTTAAATAAATTAAAATCGGTAAGAGTTCCGGTTATTTTAGCTATCAATAAAATCGATAATATCCAAGACAAAACCATCCTTCTGCCGCATATCCAGCAAATCAGCCAAAAAATGAACTTTGCTGATGTGGTACCGCTGTGTGCGGAGACGGGACAAAATGTAGATGCTATCGCGCGTATTGTCCACAATACTTTGCCGGAAGCGGATCATCATTTCCCGGAAGATTACGTGACAGATCGTTCACAGCGTTTTATGGCATCAGAGATCATTCGTGAGAAGTTAATGCGTTTCTTAGGCGCTGAACTTCCTTACTCTGTAACCGTTGAAATTGAACGTTTTGTTAGCAACGATCGCGGTGGCTACGATATTAATGGCCTGATTCTCGTCGAGCGTGAAGGCCAGAAGAAAATGGTGATTGGTAACAAAGGGACTAAAATCAAAACCATCGGTATTGAAGCGCGCCGTGATATGGAAGAGATGTTTGAATCCCGCGTTCATTTAGAACTATGGGTAAAAGTGAAGTCCGGCTGGGCAGATGACGAACGTGCGCTGCGTAGCTTGGGCTATACTGACGATCTGTAATTGATGGAGGGCTGGCAGCGCGTTTTTGTTTTGCATGCTCGCCCTTACAGCGAAACGAGCTTATTACTTGATATCTTTAGCGAAAGCGATGGACGAGTCACGGTATTAGCCAAAGGAGCTCGTTCACGCCGTTCCAATCTCAAAGGTGCGCTACAGCCCTTTACCCCCCTATTAATGCGTTGGAGTGGGAAAGGAGAGGTTAAAACCTTACGCAGTGCCGAGCCTGTCTCGATGGGATTACCGTTAAATGGAACCTATCTCTACTGCGGACTTTACGTCAACGAACTACTAATGAGGGTTCTCGGACAGGAAATAGGCTATTCAGCCCTGTTCTTTGATTATCTCCATTGCCTGCAATCCCTTGCCGCACTCGATTCATCTCCTGAACCAGCACTACGACGCTTTGAGTTTTCACTTTTAGCGCATCTAGGGTATGGCGTTGATTTTCTTCACTGTGCAGGAACAGGTGAAGAAGTGAGCGATGAGATGACCTATAACTACCGGCAAGAACGGGGTTTTATAGCAAGTGTTATGCCTACTTCGCAGACCTTTACTGGGCGGCAATTAAAAGCATTTTATCAGCGAGAATTTCCAGAAATTGATACACTGCGGGCAGCAAAGCGATTTACACGTATGGCGCTTAAACCTTACTTAGGGGGGCGCCCGTTAAAAAGCCAAGCGCTCTTTCGGCAGTTTCAATTACCTGTGAACAAGCCTGAAGGGTAACCTACACAGTCCCTTATTTTACGTGATTATTTTAGAGGTCTAGCATGGCGGAAGTTTATTTAGGCGTAAATATTGATCATATTGCGACGGTACGAAATGCACGGGGCACGCAATATCCCGATCCGGTACAAGCGGCCTTTGTTGCAGAACAAGCCGGAGCGGATGGTATTACCGTTCATTTACGTGAAGACCGCCGCCATATTACTGATCGTGATATCGCCTTATTGCGTGCAACCATTCAAACACGTATGAACTTAGAAATGGCCGTCACCGAAGAGATGCTCACTATTGCCTGCCAAACCCGGCCACATTTCTGTTGTTTAGTTCCTGAAAAGCGTGAAGAGGTCACGACAGAAGGCGGCCTCGATGTTGCGGGGCAGCAGAGTAAAATGAATGACGCGGCGGCTCGTTTACAGCAAGCGGGAATTTTAGTGTCATTATTTATCGATCCTGATATTCAACAAATTGATGCAGCCGTTGCGGCAAAAGCGCCTTTTATTGAGATCCATACCGGGGCTTACGCGCAAGCACAAGATCCTCAGGAAGTTGAAAACGAATTAGAACGTATCCGGGTCGCAGTGAGCTACGCGGCGTCCAAAGGCCTGAAAGTGAATGCTGGACACGGACTGACTTACCATAACGTTCAAGCGATTGCAGCATTACCGGAGATCTACGAGCTTAACATTGGACACGCGATAATCGGCCGTGCACTGTTCAGTGGACTGGCGGATGCCGTACGCGAAATGAAACAGTGTTTACAGGATGCACGACGCTAATGGCTATCGTGGGGCTGGGGACTGATATTGTCGAAATCACCCGTATCGAACAGGTGATAGAACGTTCAGGTGACCGGTTAGCAAAACGCGTTTTAACCGAAAGTGAATGGTTACAGTATCAGCAGCACCATCAACCCGTACGGTTTTTAGCGAAACGTTTTGCGGTGAAAGAAGCGGCAGCAAAAGCGTTCGGAACGGGGATCCGTAGTGGATTAGCGTTTAATCAATTTGAAGTTTTTAACAATCCTCTCGGTAAGCCATGTTTAAGACTTCTTGGACAAGCCGCGAAACTTGCTGAGGAATTACAGATTAAGCACCACCATGTAACCCTCGCGGATGAACGCCGCTACGCCTGTGCGACGGTTATTTTCGAGAGTGAGTAAAACATTTTGGCGACTATGGGTAAAGCATTACGAACTTTTCCCATAGCTGTTCACGAGTTTCCTGCCACGCAGCATCCTGAATGATCGTATGTGTGATAGGACATACACGTTGGCAGGTCGGTGCCTCGTAATGCCCGATGCATTCAGTGCAACGAGTCGGATCGATTTCATAGATCTCTGTACCGAGCGCGATGGCTTGATTAGGACATTCTGGTTCGCACATATCACAATTGATACAGCTTTTTGTAATTAGTAAAGCCACTTCAATCACTTACCTTTTTTTATCTTATATAATCAATTGGTTATATAACTATTGCATTCCTTACGGGGGTTAACTGCCTGTGGATTTGCGCAGTATAAAACACTGATGCACTCACTTGCGTAACACAAAACCGTAACACAGACCGAAAATCATCCCCCTAAAACCCTCATGTGCGAGCCTATCTCGCGATGGGTTATAGGATAAGGAATTTCAATGCCGCGCACTGTAACACGGAACTCCGAAAAGCCCAATAATGATGGTTTTTTGGACGCTTTAGAACGTAGGGAGGGGGGAAGCCGCCGCACAAGCCCATCCATACGAATCTGTGTTAGGCAGCAAAAACCATACTCAAGCTAAAGGTTTTCCACCCCCAAAATATGTTCAAGAATCCAAACCTATAGCCGCTCCACCTAAAGATCGATAAGGTTACTATCGATCGCCAAGGAAAACAGCATGATCTCTACATTTTCGGCATGGGTATCGGTTCCGTTTTTAATGGGCACTTATCTGAAAACTTCGAGGTCGAGCCATAATACTTTGGGCATAAAAGCCTTATGTTATAGGTTAATACAAAATGGTTAAATGTTATGTGGGAAGGAGTCCCTATGCTTAAAAGAGGTGGTTTACGATTATTAACGACGGGTGAAATTCGCTTGGCAATGGAGCTCTATGGCCACGACATCCGATATAATCAGTTCTGGGTTTATCACATCGCTACTTACCCTTTGCTATGCATCAAATGATGCATATTTGGCAATATCAGCGTAGTATGAATGTCAAAGTTCGTGGTTTAGTTTCCTAGGCGGTAAATGATAAATACGATCTTGATAAAAAATGTTAGCTAGTTACCCCATGGAGCAACAGGCGAGTATTGTCGCGGATTATTGGTTACTTATCAGATTCGGTTTTAACGGTTTTAAACGTATAGTCAATGACATAAATTACGATTACACCGAGCCTAAAAAATCTTTGATTGTAAAATATCAGAAAGTCATTGGAGGATTTCCTCTGTGATGAAATATGTCTATTTATCGTTTATGCTTTTTTTCCTATCCGGTTGCATTGGTGATAGGTTGGTCTTCCGTGATAAAGGTGACGCTGTTGTGCTTAAAAATTCTATTTGTATTGCGTCAGAACCCGGAGATATTGTAGGTTTTTATATGCTTAGTTATTCTGTAAATAATTACCATCCACCATTAGTTATGGAGGATGGCATAGCTAGAAAATATCCTAATACCTGTATAAAGGTGGAATTAGTAAATAATAGCGATTACGGATTGGTTTACACAATAAATGGAAAAAATTATCGATTTGAATTTAATATCGATGTTAATGGAAAAATAACAAAAACTTACAGCAAGTCGTAAAAAACATCCGACATTTCGCTGGGGGCTATCACCGATAAGGCAGGTAGTTCCGTGGCAAAAACATATGAAATTATCTGCGTAGACCTGTATTTGAACAACGTTACGGACTCAGAGGCATTCCTAGATCTTATCCTTTTTTTTGATATTACTCATAATGATTTATCTTAGTTTTTCTAATGGATATTCTATTAAATGAAAACCTCGAGTCTATAGAGATTTTATCCGTGTATTTATTCCATATTTTTTAGATAATATTACAGATTGAGGTGAGTGTGAGTATTAGCTAATAGGCAAGTCTTTAATCATTTATTATGTTAATAATTAACTAGGAGTAATCACTCTATAAATAGACGTCTATTCACAACATTAAATATTTCATTTTCTCGAATAGGTCATAAGCCTCAGGTTTCTTCTACAATCATATTGCACCACAAAATGATCCCCTATCTCCCACAATCCTGTCCAAAAGGTTATATTTTAGCCCTTGAACTTATCCTATACCAATAATCTCGCCCTAAAAGAGTAAGCAATGCGTATAATACCTCGTTATTGACTGCTTTAAGGACCGTGACTATGGATAATACTATCCCTGCTAATGATGACGAAAAATGGATGCGCTATGCGATACAACTCGCTCAACGTGCCTATACATTGGGTGAAGTCCCGGTTGGTGCGGTATTGGTCTATCAACAGCAGGTGATTGGCGAGGGGTGGAATCTACCTATTAATGACCACGATCCGACCGCACATGCGGAAATTATGGCCATTCGTCAAGGTGGACAGGTCTTAGAAAACTATCGCCTACTCGACACGACGCTATATGTCACCTTAGAACCCTGTGTGATGTGCGCAGGTGCCATGATCCATGGTCGCATTGGTCGGATAGTGTATGGCGCGAGTGATGCAAAAACGGGTGCAGCGGGGTCGCTGGTCGATATCTTACGCCATCCTGGGATGAATCATCAGCCGATCATTTGTGGGGGGGTGTTAGCAGAAGAGTGTGGTGCTTTGCTCAGTGATTTTTTCAGGCAACGGCGGGCCGAAAAAAAAGCCGCGCGCCTAGCGGCACGGGCTGAACAAATTAATTCATAACTAACTGTGGTTCGACGGGCATCGTAGAGATACCATTTGGAGCATGTGGTGGGTCAAATGGCTCTTGTTCCATTTCTTGCAAATACCCAACTAAACTCAAATTATACTTACGTATTTTTTCAACATAATCGTAAGCTTCTTGCCCACGAGCATAACCATAAGCAGTCTGCGAGTAATAGCGTTTCTTACTCAACAGCGGTAACCGCATTTTGACATCGCTCCAACTATTGGGATCGGCGCCTTGGTTCACGGTCAGTTGCCGTGCATCCATCAGATGGGCTAACCCGATATTGTAAGCGGCTAAGGCAAACCAAACGCGTTCATCCTTTGGAATATCGCTGGGTAGCCTGTCAATTAAATGCTGTAGATATTCACTGCCACCACGGATACTCTCTTCGGTATCGAGGCGATTACTGACATCCAAACTGCTTGCGGTTGTCTTGGTGAGCATCATAATCCCTCGCACTCCCGTGGGGGAGGTTGCACGAGGATCCCAGTGCGACTCTTGCCAAGCCATTGCGGCTAATAACTGCCAATCGAAATTTTGCGCATATTTCTCGAAGACCGGCTTGAGTCTCGGTAAACGCGTATCTACGGCTTGCAAGAAACTCCGTGTATCGACATAGTCGAAATTTCCTGAATGCCCTAAATACTTCTCTTCTAAGCGTGCCATCGTTCCTTGCTCGTTAAGTTGATTGAAAAAATCCAACATTGCAGCATGGAGGCTGTCACTCTTATCAGCCGAAATATACCAGTTTACCGGGCGTTCTTGGCTCACTGTGAAGGCTACTGCCAGTTTAGGATAAATACGTTGCATCATCTCAACCGTGGCAGAATCAGCAATGGTGTAATCAATTTTTCCTTCTACAACCTCTTTCAATATCTGTTGTGGGCCAAGATGACTTTCTGTTACCCACTGGAGGTGTGGGTAGCGATCAGCTTTCTCTGCCTTAAGCGTACTTGCAAAAGTCGAACCATCGAGAATGCTTAGCGTACCTTGTAAGTCATCCAAGCTCTTGGGTCGAGGTTTATCAACGCGATAAACCAGTTGTTGCGAAGTTGTGTAATATGCAGGTCCAGCGACAAACTCTTGTGCACGATGTTCGTCCCAGTTTAAGCCAGCGGCTAGTAGGTCGGAACGGTGTCCAGATAAGTCGTTAAACAAGCTCTTAATATTGGGTCGAACAGTAACCTCTAACTTAACGCCTAGGTAATCTGCAAAGCGTTTCGCGAGTTCATAGTCCATTCCCTGTGATTGATTTTTTATCTGTTGGTAAGTCAGCGCCGAATTAAGGGTGCTGATACGCAACACTCCGCGCGATTGGATCTGCGCCAGAGAATCTTGTTTCCCAGTATGCCAGGATAGTACTGGCCATAGTGCTGTTGCTAAAAGTAAGGTGACAAGACCGATAAAGAAATAATTAAATTTTATACATTTCAAATAGTTATCTCTCGGTTCTGCTCGCGTTTCCCCTAATATTAGGGAGTGAATCTTATGATTTCTTCACGCAAGGCGGAGAGCATTCTGAGCAATTTAACGTCAGATCGCAAATTTTTAAGCAATAAATGTTCAATGATTGCCAGGCCGATGATTAAGATAAATTCGGCGCAAACGGTTTCGTATTGCGTCGAGATTCATTATACTAGCGCCGTTTTCCCACTGTAGCGCCTGAGTATGTCAGCCAGACATACCGACGACGAGAGATGATTAATGATGGAAATTTTGCGTGGTTCGCCTGCCCTGTCTGCCTTTCGAGTTAACAAGCTAGTCACCACCTTTCAAGAACTTCAATTGCCTATCCGTTCACTCTATGCCGAATACGTGCATTTTGCTGATGTGACGCAACCGTTAACCGATGAGCAAACGACGCGATTAGAAAAGTTATTACGCTATGGCCCTTCTTTGACTGAGCATACCCCGCAGGGGCGATTACTTTTAGTCACACCACGTCCAGGTACCATCTCTCCATGGTCATCGAAGGCTACGGACATTGCTCATAACTGTGAATTACTTATGGTTAAGCGTTTAGAACGCGGTCTTGCTTTCTATGTTGATGCACCTGAGCTTGATGCTAAACAGTTTTCCCAACTGACTGGGTTACTCCATGACCGGATGATGGAAACTGTTTTTACTGATCTCTCTCAGGCAGAGCAACTGTTTACCCAACAGGCTCCCCACCCACTGACGACAGTGGACATTCAACAAGGTGGCCGTCAAGCACTGGCAGAAGCGAATACCCGCCTCGGTCTTGCGCTGGCTGAAGATGAAATTGACTATCTACTCAATGCTTTCACTCAATTAGGACGTAATCCTAATGATGTTGAGCTGTATATGTTTGCACAAGCGAACTCAGAGCATTGCCGCCACAAAATTTTTAACGCTGATTGGATCATTGATGGCGTACAGCAACCTAAATCGCTGTTTAAAATGATCAAAAATACTTTTGAGACAACGCCAGAACATGTGCTGTCCGCCTATAAAGATAATGCTGCGGTAATGGAAGGATCGGTCGCTGGGCGTTTTTATGCTGATGCGAAAACAGGCCAGTACGATTTCCATCAACAACCGATTCATATTTTAATGAAGGTTGAAACGCATAACCATCCTACGGCTATTTCACCGTGGCCGGGAGCTGCGACAGGTTCAGGCGGAGAGATTCGTGATGAGGGCGCAACCGGTCGTGGAGCAAAACCTAAAGCAGGTTTAACCGGCTTCTCTGTCTCGAACTTACGGATTCCTGGTTTTGAACAACCTTGGGAAGAAGATTTCGGCAAGCCGGAACGTATTGTGACTGCGTTGGACATTATGCTAGATGGCCCCTTAGGCGGCGCGGCATTTAATAATGAATTTGGTCGCCCTGCGCTCAATGGCTATTTCCGAACCTACGAAGAAAAAGTCAACAGCCACAATGGCGAAGAGATCCGTGGCTACCATAAACCGATTATGTTAGCGGGCGGAATCGGTAATATCCGTGATGATCATGTGCAAAAAGGCGAGATTACCGTCGGTGCAAAATTGATCGTACTCGGTGGCCCCTCAATGAATATTGGTTTGGGTGGCGGAGCCGCATCATCAATGGATTCCGGTCAATCGGATGCGGACTTAGACTTTGCGTCGGTACAGCGTGATAATCCAGAAATGGAACGTCGCTGTCAGGAAGTCATTGACCGTTGCTGGCAGCGTGGTGAAGCGAATCCGATTCTATTTATCCATGATGTTGGGGCAGGTGGGCTTTCCAATGCGATGCCTGAGCTTGTGTCAGACGGTGGACGAGGTGGACGTTTCGACCTTCGCAAAATTCTTAATGATGAGCCGGGTATGACACCGCTGGAAATTTGGTGTAACGAATCTCAGGAACGTTATGTGTTAGCAATCGATGCGGATAAATTGGCTGAATTTGATGCTATTTGTCAGCGTGAACGTGCGCCTTATGCTGTTATTGGCGAGGCAACGGAACAACAACATCTAACACTGAATGATCCGCATTTTGCTAACCAGCCGATCGACATGCCACTGGATGTATTATTAGGTAAAACCCCTAAAATGACCCGTGACGTTCGTCGTCAACAGGCTCATGGTGATAGCTTTACCGCACATGATATTCATCTGGCGGATGCGGTGAAACGCGTCATGCACTTACCTGCCGTCGCTGAAAAAACATTCTTAATCACTATCGGCGACCGTACCGTGACCGGTATGGTTGCACGTGACCAAATGGTCGGACCTTGGCAAATTCCGGTGGCTAACTGCGCCGTGACTACCACCAGTTTAGATAGCTACACTGGTGAAGCTTTTGCAATGGGCGAGCGTGCGCCGGTTGCACTGCTCGATTACGCAGCGTCAGCACGATTGGCAGTGGGTGAAGCGCTGACCAATATTGCCGCGACGGCTATCGGTGACCTTAAGCAAATTAAACTTTCTGCTAACTGGATGGCCGCTGCCGGGCACCCAGGAGAAGATGCTGGATTGTATGATGCGGTTAAGGCCGTTGGCGAAGAGTTATGCCCAGCGCTTGGTTTAACGATTCCCGTTGGTAAAGACTCCATGTCAATGAAAACCCGTTGGCAGGAGCAGGGCGAAAACCGTGAGGTTATCTCGCCAATGTCGCTGGCTATCACAGCTTTTGCACGCGTGGAAGATGTCCGCTTGACGGTGACACCAGAATTACGCTCGGATCGAGACAACCTCCTTTTACTCGTTGATTTAGGGCAGGGGAAACAGGCACTCGGCGCAACTGCATTGGCACAAGTCTATCGTCAGTTAGGTCAACAGCCTGCAGATGTTCGGGATTGCGAAAAACTTCGTGGTTTCTTCAATGCGATTCAACAATTGATTAGTGAGCGCCAATTACTGGCGTATCATGACCGCTCAGACGGTGGTCTATTAGTCACTCTTGCTGAAATGGCCTTTGCTGGACATTGCGCGATCGATGCCGATATCAGCACATTAGGGGGAGAGCCTATTGCTGCGCTCTTTAACGAAGAGCTCGGTGCCGTGTTACAAATTGCAGGTGATAGATTATCTGCGGTACAAGCCATCTTTGCTCAACATGGGCTTAGTGACGTTTTACATATTATCGGTAAGGCGAGTCGTGGTGACCATTTCACTCTTGTTGCTCAACAACAAACGATCTACCACGAAAAACGCTCTACACTGCGCGAATGGTGGGCAGAAACGACTTGGCAGATCCAGCGTTTGCGTGATAACCCCGCATGTGCAGATGAAGAACATCAAGCAAAATGTGATGAAGGTGATCCGGGGTTAAATGCCTCGCTGAGCTTTGACCCGAATGAGGATGTAGCGGCACCGATGATTGCAACAGGTGCACGTCCCGTGCTGGCAGTACTCCGTGAGCAAGGGGTTAACTCTCATGTTGAAATGGCTGCAGCGTTCCACCGCGCAGGTTTTGATACTCGCGATGTACACATGAGCGACTTACTGGCAGGACGTACTAATCTCGATGGTTTCCATATGCTTGCAGCATGCGGTGGTTTCTCATACGGGGATGTGCTTGGAGCGGGAGAAGGTTGGGCGAAATCCATACTTTTCAATCCACGGGTAAGAGACACCTTTGCTGAATTCTTCAATCGTGATCAGACTTTGGCACTTGGGGTGTGTAACGGCTGTCAGATGGTTTCTAACTTACGTGAAATTATTCCTGGTAGTGAATTATGGCCGCGCTTTGTTCGTAACCAATCTGAGCGTTTTGAAGCGCGCTTCAGCTTAGTTGAAGTCGTTGAAAGTCCATCATTGGTGTTAGAAGGCATGGTCGGATCACGGATGCCTATCGCAGTTTCCCACGGTGAAGGCTTTGTCGAAGTTCGCAATAGCGATCATTTACAACAGCTTGAAGCCAATAAGCTTGCGGCTTTGCGTTTTGTGAATAACCGTGGTGAAGTGACCGAACAGTATCCGGCGAACCCGAATGGCTCGCCAAATGGTATTACTGCGGTGACCAACACTTCTGGACGAGTAACGATAATGATGCCTCACCCAGAGCGCGTATTTCGTACAGTGAGCAACTCATGGCACCCAGAAAATTGGGGAGAAGATAGCCCTTGGATGCGTCTCTTCAGAAATGCGCGTAAGCAGTTAGGATAAGCACGATTCTGGAAAACTCTTAAAGCGTTGGTCAGGGGTTCGCTCCGCAACGCTTTGTTGTTATGATGCGGCCAATTCATTTACTGTTATGATGCGAATACAATTCATAAATATAAATGATGTCTGAAAGGTGCCTTCTGTCCTAGAGTTGATACTCATGTATCTGGTCTGGACATCACATTGGTGGGGCACACTTCTTCTTCCTCAGTGACATACTTATCTAATTCGGCAATAATACTCCGTATACTTCTCCGCACTATGCATTAATGCTGCAAACAGCCTTCATGTGGCGATGCTATTGATAATAAGGTCTGGTCATGAAAAAAATAGAAGCGATCATAAAACCCTTTAAATTGGACGACGTCCGCGAGTCTCTGGCAGAAGTTGGCATCACAGGAATGACCGTTACAGAGGTCAAAGGATTTGGGCGCCAAAAAGGGCATACAGAGCTTTATCGTGGTGCTGAATATATGGTCGATTTTTTACCGAAAGTAAAAATCGAAATCGTTATTGCTGACGAGATGGTCGACACCTGTCTTGAAACCATTATGAAAACTGCACAAACTGGCAAGATTGGTGACGGCAAAATTTTTGTGGTTGATGTAGCACGCGTGGTACGTATTCGGACCGGTGAAGAAGATGAAGATGCGATTTAAGCCGCGACACTAAACTAAGTCACCGTCTCACTTCTTAAGACGGGGGCAATCCCCCGTTAATCTCGTCATTATTGTTCCATTCCCCCATTCCAAACAAGCGCGCCCTTAGCGATCGATTTTACCTTTTTGCTTGCTATTGCGTTTATGATGTTCGCACTGTGAAAAGACGGAATAGGGTGCTGTAATATGACTAAATAAGTAAGCCAAACGATTGCGTAAAAAGAGGAGTTTGTCTCTACCACGTAGACTGAAAAGAGTTTACACTAACTGGTATTACCCTTATGGGGCATTTTCGATGTTAAAAGTAAGCTGAGTGGAGATGGGAATGTTAAAGCGAGAAATGAACATAGCCGATTACGATGCGGCACTATGGCAGGCAATGGAGCAAGAGAAAGTGCGTCAGGAAGAGCATATTGAACTGATTGCCTCAGAAAACTACACCAGTCCACGTGTAATGGAAGCGCAAGGATCCCAACTGACCAATAAGTATGCCGAAGGTTATCCAGGCAAACGCTATTATGGTGGTTGTGAGTACGTTGATATCGTAGAACAACTGGCGATTGATCGTGCAAAAGCGCTATTTGGTGCAGACTACGCGAACGTCCAGCCTCACTCAGGCTCTCAAGCTAACTTTGGTGTGTTCACCGCTCTATTAACGCCAGGCGATACTATCCTTGGTATGAACTTGGCTCACGGCGGCCATTTAACGCATGGTTCTCCGGTTAACCTGTCCGGTAAACTCTATAATGTCATCCCTTACGGCATCGATGAAAGCGGTAAGATCGATTATGACGAGCTTGCGGCACTTGCTCAGCAACATAAGCCTAAAATGATCATTGGCGGATTCTCTGCTTACTCAGGTGTCTGCGATTGGGCAAAAATGCGTGAAATCGCGGATAGTATCGGCGCATGGTTATTTGTCGATATGGCACACGTCGCAGGCTTAGTCGCTGCTGACGTCTATCCTAATCCGCTACCGCATGCGCATGTGGTTACTACAACGACCCATAAAACTTTAGCCGGTCCACGCGGCGGCCTGATCTTGGCGCAAGGCGGTGATGAAGACCTGTATAAGAAATTGAACTCTGCCGTATTCCCGGGCGGTCAGGGTGGTCCATTGATGCATGTTATCGCCGGTAAAGCGGTAGCCTTCAAAGAAGCGATGGAGCCAGAGTTCAAAACTTACCAACAGCAAGTCGCTAAAAACGCTAAAGCGATGGTAGAGGTTCTGCTTGAGCGTGGTTATAACATCGTCTCTGGCGGTACGCATAACCATCTGTTCTTGTTGGACTTGGTTGAGAAGAATCTCACCGGTAAAGAAGCGGATGCCGCGCTGGGTAGCGCGAATATTACCGTAAACAAAAACAGCGTACCTAACGATCCGAAAAGCCCATTTGTCACTTCGGGTATCCGTATCGGTACCCCAGCGGTAACGCGCCGTGGCTTTAAAGAAGCGGAAGTTCGCGAGTTAGCAGGGTGGATCGCCGACGTATTAGATAATGTAAACGACGCGGCAACGATTGAACGAGTGAAAGGTCAAGTGCTAGCGCTTTGTGCTCGTTTCCCTGTTTACGCGTAAAATAGTGATGCAATAAAAAAGCCGCGATAGTCACCTATCGCGGCTTTTCTTTTTAAGAAGGCTTAGCGTTTTAACGCGTCACTAAGTTGATCGCGCATAATCGCTAACATATCACGTACAACGCGTGAGTTACCGGCAACAATATTTCCTGACTGCAAATAGCCATGTCCGCCAGTAAAATCAGTGATAAGGCTTCCTGCTTCACGTACAAGCAATTCACCTGCTGCAAAATCCCAAGGCTTAAGACCGATTTCAAAATAACCGTCAGTGCGGCCTGCTGCGACATAAGCTAAATCCAATGCGGCAGAGCCAGTGCGACGAAAATCAGCGCATTTAGTAAATAATGCCGTAACCACATTCAAGTAGCTTGCTGAGTGTTGTTTTGCTTTGAAAGGGAAGCCTGTTGCGAGGATAGTGCCGTCTAAATCGCGGGCAGTGCTGCCACGTAAACGGTAACCATTAAGCTGTGCACCTTGGCCACGTACCGCGGTGAAAAGTTCGTTACGCATTGGATCATAAACAACGGCCACTTCAGTACGGCCTTTGATACGCACGGCGATAGAAACGGAGAAGTGAGGGAAACGTTTAATAAAGTTACTGGTGCCATCCAGGGGATCGATAACCCATTGTATATCCTTATCCTCACCACCTAAATCACCGCTCTCTTCCGTAACAATGCTGTGCTGCGGATAAGATTTACGGATAACTTCGATAATTAAACGCTCGGCGTCACGGTCAACGTTGGTGACAAAATCGTTGGTACCTTTTTGATTCGTTTCTACTGCGTCAGGCGTTTCATAGTTTTTGGCGATAAGATTGCCGGCCTTGCGCGCTGCGCGCACGGCGATGTTCAGCATCGGATGCATCGGTTATTCCCACTGGATGTTAAAGAACGAAAAATCGCGGCGAGTATAGCAGAAGGTTAAATAAAAGTCTCAGATTATGTTAGTATCCGCCCATCATTTATATTGGCGACATGAATCCTGCTTATGTTACAGAATATACGAATTGTCTTGGTTGAAACTTCGCACACCGGAAATATGGGCTCCGTCGCTCGAGCGATGAAAACGATGGGTCTATCCAATCTCTATTTAGTTAACCCACTGCTAAAGCCTGACTCGCAAGCCATTTCTTTGGCAGCCGGTGCCAGTGATTTAATAGGAAACGCCACTATTGTCGATACCCTTGATGAAGCGATAGCAGGTTGTAGCTTAGTGGTAGGAACCAGTGCACGCTCTCGTTCTTTGCCTTGGCCCATGCTTGATGCACGTGAATGTGGTATTAAGAGCGTGGAAGAGGGACATCAAGCACCAGTGGCGCTGGTATTTGGACGTGAGCGCGTCGGCTTAACCAATGATGAGCTACAAAAGTGCCATTATCATGTCGCCATTCCAGCAAATCCTGATTATAGCTCGTTAAATTTGGCGATGGCTGTACAAATTATTGCTTACGAAGTCAGGATGGCATGGTTGGCTAATGAACAAGCCCCTACAGCCGTAGTAAACGAACCATCGCCATATCCTCTGGTCGATGACCTTGAACGTTTTTATCATCATATGGAAGGTATGATGCTAGAAAGCGGTTTTATTCGCCAAGGTAATCCGAGTCAAGTCATGAGCAAATTACGTCGATTGTTTACTCGCGCACGTCCAGAACGCGATGAGCTGAATATTCTGCGTGGAATGCTTTCGTCCTTTCAAAAGGGCGATCAGAACAAACGTTGATCATGTCGTGATACGCACGCTCGGTTAAATACCTGAGTAATTTAGTCAGGTAAATAGTTGACCAAATCAGTCGGGAATGTCAAACTGTAAGCATCAAATATTTAACATTCTGACAACTGTGAAAACCGAGGTCGTATCACAATGAGACTGACATCCAAAGGTCGTTACGCAGTCACCGCTATGTTAGACGTTGCGTTACACTCACATGAAGGGCCAGTGCCACTGGCTGAAATTTCAGAACGCCAAGGGATTTCGCTCTCATACTTAGAGCAGTTGTTCTCACGCTTAAGAAAGCATGAACTGGTTGCCAGTGTGAGAGGTCCCGGTGGTGGTTACCTTCTAGGTCAACAACCTGCCAACATCTCGGTCGGTTCCGTGATTATGGCCGTTGACGAATCAGTCGATGCGACTAAGTGTCAAGGTAAAGAAGGGTGCCAAGGTGGGGAACGTTGTTTAACCCATGCGCTATGGCGTGACCTGAGCGATAGAATTAGTGATTTTCTGAACAACATTACGCTGGCAGAATTGGTCAATAACCAAGAAATCTTGGATGTAGCCGGTCGTCAAGCGTCTGTCGATAACCGTCGATTTCAGCACTCTGGCCGTTTCGCAGAAAAAATCGATGTAAAGTTACGCGCGGTCGGTTCATAGCCGGTTCGCGTCATCGACAGTTAAATTTTATAAAATATTACATGCAATGAAGTGATGTACGGAGCTTAAGAGCAATGAAATTACCGATTTATCTCGACTACTCAGCGACGACACCTGTTGATGTCCGCGTTGCTGAAAAAATGATGCAGTTCATGACCCAAGATGGCAACTTTGGTAACCCTGCATCACGTTCTCACCGTTTTGGTTGGCAAGCAGAAGAAGCGGTGGATATCGCTCGTAACCAAGTTGCTGAATTGATCGGAGCTGACCCGCGTGAAATTGTTTTCACCTCTGGGGCAACCGAGTCTAACAACCTTGGTATCAAAGGTGCGGCAACGTTTTACCAGAAGAAAGGTAAACATATTATTACGGTGAAAACCGAGCATAAAGCCGTACTGGATACTTGCCGTCAGCTTGAGCGTGAAGGTTTTGAAATTACTTATTTATCACCCCAAGCGAATGGTCTAATCACCTTAGAACAATTTACCGCTGCGTTACGTGATGACACCGTTTTGGCATCCGTTATGCACGTGAATAACGAAATTGGTGTAGTACAAGATATTGCGGGTATCGGCGAGATCTGTCGTGCTAAAGGCGTTATTTTCCACGTCGATGCGACACAAAGTGTAGGTAAATTGCCTATCGACCTTTCGACGTTAAAAGTCGATTTGATGTCTTTCTCAGCCCATAAAATCTATGGTCCGAAAGGGATTGGTGGATTATACGTTCGTCGTAAGCCTCGTATTCGTTTAGAAGCGCAAATCCACGGCGGTGGTCATGAGCGCGGTATGCGTTCAGGTACATTACCTGTTCACCAAATCGTTGGTATGGGTGAAGCTTATCGTATCGCTAAAGAAGAGATGAGTACTGAAATGGCTCGTCTAAGCAAGCTGCGTACTCGCTTGTGGGATGGTTTGAAAGATATGGAAGAAGTCTATCTTAATGGTGATCTAGAAAACGGTGCCCCTAATATTCTTAATGTCAGCTTCAACTATGTTGAGGGTGAATCATTAATTATGGCACTGAAAGATTTAGCGGTATCATCGGGTTCTGCCTGTACTTCTGCAAGCCTAGAGCCATCCTATGTGCTACGTGCGCTGGGAATGAATGATGAACTTGCACACAGCTCAATTCGTTTCTCTTTAGGGCGCTTTACCACTGAAGAGGAAGTCGATTATGCTATCGATTTATGCCACAAGTCTATTGGTCGCTTACGCGACTTATCCCCATTATGGGAGATGTTTAAAGCAGGCGTAGATTTAAATAGTATCGAATGGGCGCACCACTAATTATAGACTTCTGGAGAAAATATCATGGCTTATAGCGAAAAAGTAATCGACCATTATGAAAACCCTCGTAACGTGGGTTCTTTTGATAACACCGACCCAAGTGTTGGAAGCGGAATGGTTGGCGCACCTGCATGTGGTGACGTCATGAAACTGCAAATCAAAGTCAGTGAAAATGGTATTATCGAAGACGCGCGTTTTAAAACCTACGGCTGCGGTTCGGCGATTGCATCAAGCTCGCTTATCACCGAGTGGGTAAAAGGGAAATCCTTAGACGAAGCGCAAAGCATCTCAAATATGCAGATTGCTGAAGAGTTAGAGCTGCCGCCAGTGAAGATTCACTGCTCAATTTTAGCTGAAGATGCCATCAAAGCGGCTATCGACGACTATAAGAGCAAGAAAACGGCTAAGTAAGCGAGGGAGTTATCATGTCAATTTCCCTGAGTGATTCAGCGGCAGCTCGTGTCAGTGCCTTTTTAAGTAACCGCGGACAGGGCGTAGGTCTGCGCCTTGCGGTACGCACCTCAGGGTGTTCAGGCATGGCTTACGTACTCGAGTTTGTCGATGAATTACAGCCTGATGATCTTGTCTTTGAAGATAAGGGCGTTAAGGTGATTGTTGATGGTAAGAGCCTAGTTTATCTGGATGGCACGGAGCTTGATTTCGTGAAAGAAGGATTGAACGAAGGGTTCAAATTCAATAATCCGAATGTCAAAGATGAATGCGGTTGTGGCGAAAGCTTTAACGTATAACTTTGATGTCATACACTGATTTAACTCATCGCCCCAGCTCGCTGGGGCGATGAGTTTGTCTTACGCGAACTGAAAGCTTATGAACTTTTTTACGCTGTTTGATCTGCCAGAAAGCTTTACGCTCGACATCTCGTCTCTTGCCGAGCGGTATCAAGCATTACAACGTCGTTATCACCCGGATAATTTTGCCACTCAACCTGAAGCCGAGCGTTTACAGGCTCTTCACTATGCGGCAAATATCAATCAGGGGTACCAGGCTTTACGCAAGCCATTACCCCGTGCTGAATATATCCTGTCGTTACATGGCTTCGATATCAATAACGAACAACACACTATGCATGATACCGAATTTCTGATGGCGCAACTCACACTACGCGAGACGCTCGAAGAGATTGAGCAGCAAAAAAACAATGAGGCTTTGATAGGCTTTTTACGCGATATCACACAACAGCATAAACAGTTAATGAGCGTCGTGGAGCAGCAGCTTGCTGAGCAACAGTGGCAACAGGCTGCCGATACGGTGCGTAAACTCCGTTTCTTTTCCAAGCTGGCCGATCATGCCGAGGCACTGGAAGAAAAATGGCTCGATTTTTAAGGATATACGATGGCGTTACTGCAAATCAGTGAACCTGGCCTAAGTGCTGTTCCGCACCAACGTCGTTTGGCGGCCGGTATTGACTTGGGGACCACTCACTCTTTGGTCGCAACGGTACGTAGTGGTCAGACAGATACTTTAGTCGACACTCAAGGGCGTGACCTTCTGCCTTCAGTTGTTCGTTATACGGCGGATGATATCATTGTTGGCTGGTCGGCGCGTGAAAATGCAGTCTCTGATCCTGCACATACCTTTAGTTCGGTAAAACGCCTCTTAGGTCGTTCCCTGACCGACGTTCAGCAACGGTACCCGCAACTGCCTTATCATTTTCACGCGAGTGAAAATGGTTTGCCGTTGATGTCTACCCCAGCTGGACAGGTTAACCCTATTTCTGTGTCGTCTGAAATTCTGGCGACCCTCGCGAGGCGTGCGCAAGATACCCTTGGCGGAGAATTGGAAGGCGTTGTAATTACTGTTCCTGCGTATTTTGATGATGCACAACGCCAGGGGACTAAAGATGCGGCGCGTCTGGCCGGATTAAAGGTGCTACGTCTGTTAAATGAACCCACGGCGGCGGCTGTCGCTTATGGTTTAGATTCAGGCCAAGAAGGGGTAATTGCTGTTTACGATCTAGGCGGTGGGACCTTTGATATTTCGATTCTGCGCTTAAGTCGTGGCGTCTTTGAAGTGTTAGCGACGGGCGGTGACTCGGCGTTAGGGGGCGATGATTTCGACCAACTGGTGGCGCACTGGATTCAAGAGCAGGCGGGGATCACCGATCTTTACGATCCTCATTTACTGCGTGAAGTTTTAGATGAAGCGACGCGAGTAAAAATTGCATTGAGTGACGCCGTTGAGACGGCTGTTCAGATCGGTGAATGGCAAGGCATATTGACCCGTGAGCAGTTTGAACAGCTGATTGCGCCATTGATCAAACGTACATTGATGGCATGTCGCCGCACGGTAAAAGATGCAGGCATTGACGAGGACGATATTGTTCAAGTTGTGATGGTCGGCGGTTCAACTCGTGTTCCTGCTGTGCGTGAACGTGTCGGGGAATTTTTTGGTCGTGAACCGTTAACTTCGATTGACCCCGATAAAGTGGTAGCATTGGGAGCGGCTATTCAAGCAGATATTCTGGTGGGCAATAAGCCTGACAATGAAATGCTGTTATTGGATGTCATCCCGCTCTCTCTCGGCCTTGAAACAATGGGCGGATTGGCGGAGAAAGTGATACCACGTAATACCACAATTCCTGTAGCGCGTGCGCAAGAGTTCACGACGTTTAAAGATGGCCAAACGGCGATGAGTATTCACGTGTTACAAGGTGAACGCGAACTGGTCGAGGACTGTCGTTCTCTAGCTCGCTTTGCATTACGTGGTATTCCTGCGATGCCTGCTGGTGGAGCGCATATACGCGTTACTTTCCAAGTCGACGCTGATGGTCTCTTGAGCGTCAGTGCGATGGAGAAATCGACAGGGGTTGAAGCCTCTATTCAAGTGAAGCCCTCTTATGGACTCACTGAAAATGAAATAGCGACGATGCTGACCGATTCGATGACGCATGCTCGAGATGATATCTCTGCGCGTAAACTGGCTGAACAAAAAGTCGATGGTTTGCGTGTGCTCGAAAGTTTAGCGGGCGCATTAGCAGAAGACGCTGCGCTGCTCAGTGACAACGAACAACACGCGATTCATGCTGCACAAAATATTTTGCGTGATGCACTCGCAGGAAATGATGTCGAATCTATCGCTGAAGCAATAAAACAACTTGATCAAGTAACCCAGAATTTCGCCGCGCAACGGATGGATAAATCTATTCGTCAAGCGTTGACCGGACATTCTGTGGATGAGGTTTAATTATGCCAAAAGTAGTGATTTTACCCCACGCCGATTTATTACCGGATGGTGGCGTTTATGATGCAACGCCGGGAGAAACGATTCTCGATGTTGCGCTGAGAAATGGAATTGATGTCGAGCACGCTTGCGAGAAATCCTGCGCCTGTACCACTTGCCACTGTGTGGTACGCGAAGGTTTTGACTCTTTAGCGGAGAGCTCTGAACTTGAAGACGATATGCTCGATAAAGCTTGGGGTTTAGAGCCCGAAAGTCGGTTAAGTTGCCAAGCACGTGTGACGGATGAGGATCTTACTGTTGAGTTCCCTCGCTACACCGTAAACCACGCGCGCGAACACTAATCTATTCCACTACGGGCCAGACTTATCCTCTGGCCCGTTTGCTATGGAGCAAATAAGTATGTCAATAAAATGGACTGATAGCCGCGAGATCGGTGAAGCGCTCTATGACAGCTATCCAGATATCGATCCTAAAACCGTACGATTTACTGATCTGCATGCATGGATCTGTGGATTAGAGGGTTTTGATGATAACCCTGCCGCATCAAACGAAAAGATCTTAGAAGCGATTTTGTTAGTCTGGATTGATGAATACGAATAACTCTAGGAGTCAGTAATGACCACAGTCATGCCGTTATATTTAAGCCAACAACCTGCCACAGAATGTTGGGGCACCCAGGCATTAATGAGCCCTGGTTCCGAAGGAATGATAATTCACCTTAGTGATGGTGAGAAAAATTCCACGATTCAGCGTGCAGCCCGTAAGCTCGATCAACAAGGAATTCGACATGTTGAACTGGCCGGTGAAGGCTGGGATTTGGAAGCCTGTTGGGCGTTCTGGCAGGGATTCCGTTCGCCGAAAGGCCAGCGTAATGTCGTGTGGCCGACCCTTTCTGAGTCGGATCGCGGCGAGCTTGATCATCGTTTAACCATTATTGATTGGGTACGTAACACTATCAATAAACCCGCTGAAGAGTTGGGTCCTCAAGAACTTGCGCGTACAGCTGTCGATCTTCTGAATCAGGTAGCACCTAATGCCGTTAACTATCGAATTCTTAATGGTGAAGAACTGCGTGAACAAGGCTATTTAGGCTTGCACACTGTCGGACGTGCCTCTAGTCGTGCACCGGCATTATTAACACTTGATTACAACCCAAGTGGCGATGAATCAGCCCCTGTTTTTGCCTGTTTAGTCGGCAAAGGAATCACTTTCGATACAGGGGGATATAGCCTCAAACCTAGCACCCCGATGGACTCGATGAAGTCAGATATGGGGGGAGCGGCGACCCTGACGGGTGCGTTGGCACTTGCGATTACGCGTGGGCTAACAAAACGGGTAAAACTGATCCTGTGTTGTGCCGATAACATGGTAAATGGTAATGCGATGCGTCTTGGTGATATTATTCACTATCGTAATGGTAAATCCGTTGAAGTAATGAATACGGATGCCGAAGGTCGATTAGTGTTAGCCGATGGCTTGATTGATGCCAGCGCACAGCAGCCAGAACTGCTCATTGATGCAGCCACGCTCACGGGGGCGGCAAAGACGGCACTCGGTAACGATTACCATGCACTGTTTAGCTTTGATGATATTGCAGCACAGTCTCTACTTCATAGTGCTGATATTGAAGGTGAGAGCTTCTGGCGTTTACCGCTCGCAGAATTCCATCGTCAACATCTTCCTTCTAATTTTGCTGATCTGAACAATATCGCAAGCCCTGCTCATACCGCGGGAGCGAGTAGTGCAGCAGCCTTTTTATCGTGGTTTGTTACCGACTATAAAAAGGGATGGCTGCATATCGACTGTTCGGCGACTTATCGTAAATCGGCCGTCGAACAATGGTCAGCCGGCGCAACAGGTATTGGTGTGCGTACCTTAGCAAATCTCTTATTAAAATAATTTTCGGGCAGGCGCGTAGCCTGCCGATATCGAGAGCCGAATATGTCCGTTGAATTGGAAAAGTTGCTGGAGCAGGCAGCAACTGAACCTGCGTATCGACCTGCTTTTTTTCAGGCGTTACTGGACGCCGATGTTTGGGTATTAGGACGTAGTGTTGACCACACACTGACTGCCGAATCCACCGTTGAATTAACGCATTGGGAGAAAGCGGATGGTGAAAGCATCATTCCTTTCTTTACCTCGGAACAGGTCCTTAGTGAGGTGTGTGAGTCGGGAGAGCCTTGGGTTAAGCTTCCTGTGAAAATACTCTTCGAGCTGACTCGGGGGAATAATCTATTTCTCAATCCTAAATGTCGTACAGGTAAAGAGTTTTCAGCCAGCGAGATTGCGGCCTTACTGGATAATCGCGGTGATGCGCTTTCTGAACAACGCGTGATTGAAGGCGGAGAAACGTTACTGATCTCAGCGATCGATGAACTGCCCGCGCAGCTCGTCAGCTCACTCACTACACTCTTTGCTGGACTTAAGCCGGTACGTCGTGCCTTTCTGGCCGAAATACGTGAAGGGGAGGGGTTAGCGTCCAATTTACTGCTAGGGATTGAAGCCGATGAAAACATTGACGCGATTATTCAGCAAGCAGGTCAAGTGGCTGTCGATACCTTACCGGATGATGCCTTAATCGATCTGTGTGAAATTACAGACCAGCCTACTGGTATCAGTCATTTTTTCACTGCACACATTACTCCGTTCTACGAACGCCGTTGGGGAAGTTTTTTGCGTGATTTTAAAGGCAGCCAGCGGATATTATAGATAATTTGATCCCCCGATAGTGGCAACTATATCGGGGGATTTTTTTCGTAAGCTGTTTGCGAAATTTGTATTAGTCTTATAACCTGACTAACGCTTCATTAATAATTTTTGAAGGCTTCACAAGGTAAAACCCGTAGCGTTTTTTAACTGTTGAGTAAAACGTCTTCCCTATGCGGGAAGACAACCGCCAACGTTATCCCGATGCGTGATGATACAGGCTTATAGATTTTGCCTAGCTCTAATCTGATTTTTAGTTCCGCTTTCCGCACACAGCAAAGCATACATTATCCAAAGTTTAGCAACATAAAAAGTCCACATAACTTTTTGTAAACTAACCATTTTTAGGGGATGAGTAAAAGAGCGATTAAATCTGTTGTAATCTCTCCATTACGGTCGGTATGTAGTCAGCGTCAATAGCCAGATTCTATCGGCTATAAATATGCCTAAGAATATTGCACAAGGTGAGTTGAGCAAGAAACTGGCCATTAAGCGGCGGGGCTTTAGCTATTCTAAGGCCTCACAGGTAAATCATCCCGACTTCCCCATTCTCCCCAAGAGCCATCGTAAAGCCCGACGTCTTGTTGTCCCAATTGATATAAGGCGAGCAGCAACACGACCGCGGTTACACCAGACCCACAGGTTACTACCGCAGGTTGAGTAATATCGACACCCGCGCGTCTGAACTCTGCGCGTAGGTCAGCATTATCTTTCAAACACCCTTGACTGACCAACTGATCCCAAGGAAGGTTCAGACTATTAGGAATATGGCCGCGGCGTAATCCGGGACGGGGCTCATCAACTTCTCCCTTAAAGCGTGCAGTGGCTCGTGCATCGATAATTTGCGTCCCCCCTTCATGGCTAAGCAGTAACATTTTAGTCAGTGGAATGATATCATCGTGGACGATATTTGATTCAAATTGCGTAGGAGCAAGGAAAGTCTCACCGGAGGCTAGCGGAAATTCAGCTTGTTGCCAAGCTCGTAAACCGCCCGCTAATATTGACACATTTTCAACCCCAAAGTGGCGTAACATCCACCATGCGCGTGGTGCCGAAAATAGATTCCCCTCATCATAGACAATAAGATGTTTTTCGTGATCGACGCCTAATTCGCGCATAGCGACAGCAAAGTTTTCGGCACGGGGTAACATATGCGGGTAGGGGGCTTTCGTATCGGAGAGCTTCTCGATATTAAAAAAAACGGCTTGTGGTAAGTGACCTGCTAAATATTCCGCTTCAACGTCTCGCACAAGCTCTTGTCCGGGAGGCAATAAACGTGCATCGAGCACCTGTATTTGCGTATCGTTAAGGTGATCCATCAGCCACTGAGGCGTGACAAAAATTTCCGTCGTCATAGTCTGTTCACTCCGAAAAACGTCAAGACAGACAGAGTGACAAAGGCGAATCGATTTGTCACGGAGACTTTTAAGTCTCTAGGGTGTAAAGCGCTATCTGTTCTCATTACCGATACCATAGCGCTAATAATCGGTACAAAATGATAAAAAATAAAGGATTAACCTAGGCAACGAGGCTTTTGCCACCTATAATCGGCGCCGTTTCTCACTATCGTCGCCCTGCCAAAGTGGCAGAATGGCGATAGCGTATTTTGCAAGCTCAGACTGAGGTCACTATGACAATCGAACGTACTTTTTCAATCATCAAGCCAAACGCCGTTGCTAAAAATGTAATTGGTGCTATCTATAACCGTTTTGAAAGCGCAGGCTTCAAAATCGTGGGCGCTAAAATGCTGCAACTGACTAAAGAGCAAGCAGAAGGCTTCTACGCTGAGCACAAAGGCCGTCCATTTTTTGATGGTTTGGTCGAGTTTATGACTTCTGGTCCTGTTGTTGTATCAGTATTAGAAGGCGAAAACGCTATTCAACGTCACCGTGATCTGATGGGTGCGACTAACCCAGATAACGCATTAGCGGGAACACTGCGTGCGGATTACGCGGACAGCTTCACTGAAAACGCAACTCACGGTTCTGACTCTGCTGAGTCTGCGGCCCGTGAAATCGCGTACTTCTTCTCTGCTGAAGAAGTGTGCCCACGTACACGTTAATTTTTTAACCTGTCGCACACAGTACATTCGCATCTGTTAGAAGATGATGTACAATACGCACCCCTTTGCTTCGCGCAGGGGGTGCGTTTTTTTAACTATTAAATTCCTTTTACGAGCCATAACGTGTAACAACGAGGCCAGAGATTACTATGTCAGACTCTATCACCACCCCAGAAATTTTCGCGCCAAACTCTTCGTCTACTAAAGCAACAAAAATTAATTTGCTCGATCTCAACCGTACGGAAATGCGTAAGTTTGTTGCCTCATTAGGTGAAAAACCGTTTCGCGCTGACCAAATTATGAAGTGGATTTACCACTACTGTTGTGACGATTTTGAGCAGATGACGGATATTAATAAGAAATTTCGTCAAAAACTCAGTGATATGGCCGAGATCCGTGCGCCTGAAGTCGCCGAAGAGATGCGTTCATCAGACGGTACAATTAAGTGGGCGATACGAGTTGGCGACCAATTGGTTGAAACGGTTTACATTCCAGAGAAAGACCGTGCCACGCTATGTGTTTCTTCACAAGTAGGCTGTGCGTTAGAGTGTAAATTCTGCTCAACTGCCCAACAGGGATTTAACCGTAACCTGAAAGTTTCAGAAATTATTGGCCAAGTTTGGCGCGCTGCCAAAATTATTGGTGCAGCTAAAGTCACTGGGCAACGCCCCATCACTAATGTTGTGATGATGGGTATGGGTGAGCCGCTATTAAATTTGACCAACGTCGTGCCTGCGATGGAAATCATGCTGGATGATTTTGGTTTTGGTTTATCCAAGCGTCGTGTCACTTTATCTACATCAGGCGTTGTTCCGGCGTTAGATAAGTTAGGCGATGTGATTGATGTAGCATTGGCCATCTCACTGCATGCCTCGAATGACAAAGTCCGTGACGAAATTGTACCGATTAATAAGAAGTACAATATTGAAGCCTTTTTAGCGGCAGTGAAACGTTACATTGGTAAATCTAATGCTAACCAAGGCCGTGTCACCATTGAGTATGTGATGTTGGATCATATCAATGACAGCACTGACGATGCCCATGAATTGGCTGAATTACTGAAGGACACCCCTTGTAAAATTAACTTAATTCCTTGGAATCCCTTCCCCGGTGCACCTTATGGGCGAAGTTCTAATAGTCGCATCGACCGTTTTTCAAAAGTGCTGATGGAATATGGTTTTACCACCATCGTGCGTAAAACGCGGGGAGACGATATTGATGCGGCTTGTGGTCAATTGGCGGGTGATGTCATTGACCGGACTAAACGGACGTTACGAAAAAAAATGGCGGGTGAACAAATTTCTGTGAAAGCCATCTAGACCTTAGTCAAAAATCCAGACACTGCTTCTTCGGTTCTGCCATCCTCTGTAAAATTATCAGGGATTATCAGGAGAAGCGAGTGAATAGATGGGGAGTAATAGTGCTGATTGGGCTACTCGTCGGTTGCTACAACCAGCCTCAGGTTGACCAGCGTTTTGCTTTACGAGTGTATCTTGGTGAACAATATCTTCAACTTAAGCAGTTCGCCAATGCAGCACGTAATTTTCGCAAAGCAACAGAACAACAACCGAAGAATGTACAAGGATGGTGGGGGTTGGCACGCGTTGCCGAACAGCAAGGTGATACGGCTTCGGCGCTCTCCTATTACCAACGTGCTTTTCAGATAGCTCCAGAAAATCCTGAGCTAGGTGATAATTACGGTGCTTTTCTTTGTACTTTAGGGCAGTATGATGAAGCGCAACGCTTACTTAAACGTGATGTAAAAACAAGAGGTAAAGAAAACAGCGGACAAGAAAATACGCCTTGGCTCTACTGTTTTTCTAATGAAGAAAGTGTATCTACTCAATGAATTATGGACTGGGTTCCATAAGTATAGCGTGACTGTTTGATCGGAACGATGTAGATCAAATGCGCCAAAATGAGCAGTGATATTCGGCAAAACGCACTATCTTTATACTCAGGTCGATGAACTGATATAGTTTGAACAATGATTTTATCGCCGCGCAACGAAGTATTTGGACATTAATGTCTAAGACTGATAGCTGTTAGCGCGAACTTTTCACCCTCGATACAGTACTAACGTTATATTGCGAATGAATACTGAAGCCAATCAAGAAACTATCCGTATATCTGCGGGTGAGCGCTTACGTCATGCACGTGAAGCAAAAGGAATGACACAGCAAAATGTTGCCGATAGGCTTTGCCTGAAGCTTTCTACGGTGCGAGATATTGAAGATGATAAAGCACCTGCAGAGCTTGCTGCGACATTCCTACGCGGTTATATCCGTTCGTATGCTCGTCTCGTTCAGATCCCTGAAGGTGAACTGCTGCCTGCAATCACTCAGCAAGCACCAATACGTCCGGCAAAAATTACGCCGATGCAAAGTTACTCCATTAGTAGCCGTCGTAGTAGAAAAAAACGAGACGGTTTGCTCGCGACCTTTACATGGTTAATTATCTTTGTTGTTGTTGGATTAACCGTTGCATGGTGGTGGCAGAATCATAAAGCTGCGCAAAGTGAACTAACAAATAGTGTTACTCTGCAAGATAACGAAAATAGTGGCAATGGGCAGTCTATCCCACTGTCGACGGATCCGTCTTCTCAACAAGCGGCAGAAAGTGATACTCAACCTACTGCTAATGAGACGGCGCCTGAACCGACACAAGGGAGTCAGCCTGCTGCTGCTCCATCATCAACGGTATCGACTGCTAACAATCCTCCTGCAGCACAGGTAGTTATGCCTGCTGCACCCGCTGCGCCCGCGTCTACAACGATGAACACGCCTGCGGTTTCAACTTCATTACCGGCGGCTCAAGCCTCAGTCAATACAGCGGCTGCCCCATCACCATCAAATACAGATGCATTAATGATGCATTTTACAAGCGATTGTTGGCTAGAGGTGAGTGATGCGAGTGGTAAAAAACTGTTCAGTGGCTTACAACATAGCGGTGCATCACTCAATCTAACCGGTAAACTTCCTTACCATTTGAAAATCGGCGCACCAGCATCCGTCACGATTCAGTTCCGCGGTCAGCCAGTGGATCTCAGCCGTTTTGTTCATCGTAATCAGGTAGCACGTCTGAATGTTGGCGCTTAATGCGTCAATATTGAGACTAGTGGAGAAAAGCTATGCATAACGAGGCTCCCATTAATCGTCGTAAATCGACACGTATTTACGTCGGTAAGGTGCCAATCGGCGATGGAGCTCCCATCGCTGTACAATCAATGACGAACACCCGTACTACAGATGTTGAAGCTACGGTTAATCAGATTAAGGCATTAGAACGTGTCGGCGCAGATATTGTAAGGGTTTCAGTCCCCACCATGGATGCGGCAGAAGCCTTTAAGCTTATCAAGCAACAAGTTAATGTGCCGCTGGTTGCTGATATTCACTTTGATTATCGTATTGCACTAAAAGTCGCTGAATATGGCGTTGACTGTTTACGTATTAATCCCGGAAATATTGGTAATAACGAACGTATTCGCCAAGTCGTCGATTGTGCCCGGCATTACAATATTCCCATTCGTATCGGTGTTAATGCGGGATCCTTGGAAAAGGATCTACAAGAAAAATACGGTGAGCCGACTCCGCAAGCCTTAGTTGAATCAGCGTTGCGTCATGTTGAACACTTAGACCGTCTGAACTTCGACCAATTCAAAGTCAGTGTAAAAGCGTCTGATGTTTTCTTGGCCGTTGAGTCTTATCGTTTGCTGGCTCAGCAAATTAAACAACCGCTACACCTCGGGATTACTGAAGCGGGCGGTGCACGGGCTGGAGCTGTGAAATCCGCGATTGGTTTAGGACTTTTATTATCTGAAGGTATTGGGGATACGTTGCGCGTCTCCTTGGCGGCTGATCCTATTGAAGAGATTAAAGTCGGCTTTGATATTTTAAAATCTCTACGTATCCGTTCGCGCGGTATCAACTTTATTGCATGTCCAACCTGCTCGCGCCAAGAGTTCGATGTTATTGGTACGGTCAATGCCCTTGAACAACGTCTTGAAGACATTATTACACCAATGGATGTTTCAATTATTGGTTGTGTGGTGAATGGGCCTGGTGAAGCGACGGTCTCGACACTCGGGGTCACTGGCGGTAATAAAAAAAGTGGCTTTTATGAGGATGGTGTTCGTCAACGCGATCGTTTAGATAACGACGATATGATAGACCAACTGGAAGCCCGCATTCGTGCTAAAGCCTCAATGCTTGATGAAAATGCACGAATAGCAATTCAGCATCTAGATACTTAATTTTCCAACAGGGCAGTGATACCCTGTTTTTTAGCATTTGATATAAAGAGATTGTAACGTGGCGAAAAATATTCAAGCGATCCGGGGAATGAACGACTACTTGCCGGCGGATACTGCAGTATGGCAACGCATCGAACAGTGTCTACAACAAGTCTTGGCAGGTTACGGCTTTAGTGAAATTCGTCTGCCTATCGTTGAACAGACGCCATTGTTTAAACGTGCCATTGGTGAAGTCACCGATGTGGTTGAAAAAGAGATGTATACCTTTGACGACCGAAATGGTGAGAGCTTAACTTTACGCCCCGAAGGCACTGCAGGATGTGTCCGTGCAGGGATCGAACATGGCCTGCTCTATAATCAAGAACAACGTCTTTGGTACATGGGGCCGATGTTTCGTTATGAGCGTCCACAAAAAGGACGCTATCGCCAATTCTATCAATTAGGTGCTGAAGTCTTTGGCTTAACCGGCCCGGATATCGACGCCGAACTGATTATGATGACCGCCCGTTGGTGGAAGGTTTTAGGGATTGCTGAGCATGTGGAACTGGAACTGAACTCTATCGGTTCGCTTGATGCGCGTGCGGCGTACCGCGAGGCCTTAGTTGCTTTCCTTGAGCAGCATAAAGAAGTATTAGACGAGGATTGCTTGCGTCGTATGTATAGCAATCCCCTACGCGTATTGGATAGTAAAAATCCAGAAGTACAAACGTTATTAAATGATGCACCTAAATTGCATGATTACCTCGATCAAGACTCCCGCGAACATTTCGATGGGGTGTGTCAGTTGCTGGATGATGCGGGAATTGCCTATCGCGTTAATCAACGGCTTGTGCGCGGTTTAGATTACTATAACCGTACCGTCTTTGAGTGGGTAACCCGTAGTTTAGGTGCACAAGGAACGGTCTGTGCGGGTGGCCGCTATGATGGTTTGGTTGAACAACTTGGTGGTCGTCCGACACCGGCTGTTGGCTTTGCTATGGGACTAGAGCGTCTAGTCTTGTTAGTCCAATCTGTTGTGGCAGATTTTGAACCAGTCAATAAAGTCGATGTCTACGTCATAGCATCAGGACAAGGTGTCCAATCAGCAGCAATGCAACTGGCAGAAAACTTGCGTGATCAAGCGCCTACCTTGAAAATTATGACCAATTTCGGTGGGGGCAATTTTAAAAAGCAATTTGCCCGTGCTGATAAAAATGGTGCTAAAGTTGCGCTCGTTCTGGGTGAAGATGAAGTGAGTAACGGACAAGTCGTCATTAAAGACCTCGCCCGTGGCGAACAGAAACTCGTCAGTACCGAGGATGTACTGGCAGAATTACAGGCGGCGCTTCTTGCAGAATAAAGCATGCGTAGCGGGTAGAGAGTGATACAGGAGTAAGTTCGGTGGAAGTTTACAGCAACGACAATCAACGCGATCAGACAGAAGTCGTCAAACAGTTCTTTGCAAATAATGGAAAAGCCCTTGCGATCGGTGCAGTTATTGGTGTTGCCGCACTGGTAGGCTGGCGTTTTTGGGTGAATCATCAACAAAATGATGCTCAGGCTTCATCAGAACGTTACCAGCAACTTACGACGATGCTTAAGGCCGATAATCCAGCGTCGATCCAAGCTTTAGCCAGTTTTGTTGAGCAAGATAAGAACAGTTATGGTGCTTTGGCGTCTCTAACGTTAGCCAAAACCTTTGTTGACAAGAACGACTTACCTAATGCTGAAAAACAGTTAGTTCTAGGTCTTCAAGACTCTTCAGATCAGAACCTGCAAGCAGTAATTCGTTTACGTCTGGCTCGTATTCAGTCGGAGTTGAAAACCCCCGATGAAGCACTGAAAACCTTAGATGCCGTGAAAGGAGATAACTGGACCGGTATTGCAGCAGATATTCGTGGAGATATTCTGTTAAGTAAAGGTGATAAGCAAGGGGCAGCGGCTGCCTGGCGTGAAGGGATTAAATCAGAGGTATCGCCTGCGTTAAAGCAGATGATGCAAACTAAATTGAACAATTTTAGCTAAGCCAGTGAGAGAGCGCATGGAATTACGTAAATACCTGCTGCCGGCATTAATTTCGGCCACCCTGTTAAGTGGTTGTTCGCTGTTCAGTGGTGAAGAGGATGTTGTGAAAATGGCACCTCTACCAATCGTACACAATCAGTTTACACCGTCTACTGCATGGAGCACTTCAGTGGGGGATGGCGTAGGTAACTTCTACTCCAATTTACATCCAACTTGGCAAGATGGCGTTGTCTATGCTGCCGATCGTCATGGCGTTGTTAAAGCGTTGGATGCCGCAAGTGGCAAAGAGAAGTGGCAGATTGACCTTTCTGAAAAGCAGGGATTCTTCTCCAGTAATCTTTCAGCGTTATTATCAGGGGGCATCACGGTTGATGGCGCAACCTTATATATTGGCAGTGAGCGTGGGGTAGTCTATGCACTCAATGCCGCAGACGGTAAAACGTTATGGAAAACCCAAGTTACCGGCGAAGCCATATCTCGTCCTGTGGTCAGTGATGGCTTAGTATTAATCCACCAAAGCAATGGTATTCTCCAAGCGCTGGATCAGCAATCTGGTGTGATCAAATGGTCGGTTAACCTTGATGTTCCTTCACTGTCACTACGTGGAGAGTCGGCACCTGCTGTGGCTTACGGTGGCGCCATCGTCGGTGGTGATAATGGTCGGGTCAGCGCGGTAATTTTGAATCAAGGGCAAATTATTTGGCAACAACGTATCTCTCAACCGAGTGGTGCGACCGAAATTGATCGTCTTAGTGATGTCGATACCACGCCAATTATTGCTAATAACGTCGTTTATGCGATTGCTTACAACGGTAGTTTAACGGCGATGGACTTGCGTTCTGGGCAAATCATCTGGAAGCGAGATATCGGTGGTGTTAAAAATATTATTGTCGATGGCAGTAACATTTATTTAGTCGATCAAGACGACCGTGTAATTGCTTTGAATACTGATGGCGGCGTAGCAATTTGGCGTCAAAGCGAATTATTGCATCGTAACCTGACCTCACCTGTGCTGTTTAACGGTTACTTAGTGGTGGGTGATGGAGAAGGTTATCTGCACTGGATTAATACTGCGGATGGTCGCTTCGTTGCACAACAAAAAGTGGATAAGTCAGGATTCCAAACCGACCCCGTTGCAGCGGGTGACCATTTGCTGATTCAAGCGAAAGGTGGCGAGGTTTACTCTATCTCGCGTTAAACATCCTCAGTAATTTCGCTTAGGTGTGTTATATTGCACGGCTCCTGTTATACGGGAGCCGTTTATTTTTTATGGTAAGCCACTTTTATTTGACTAAGAGTGATTGCGAATAAAAGTTGGGTTAGCAGATTTATTTTGTCATGAGGCTTTATTATGGTACCTGTGGTCGCGCTTGTTGGGCGCCCGAATGTTGGAAAGTCAACATTATTCAATCGGTTAACTCGCACACGTGATGCGCTGGTTGCGGACTTCCCTGGTCTGACGCGCGATCGCAAGTATGGGAAAGCCGAAATAGAAGGTCGTGAATTCATCTGTATCGATACGGGTGGGATTGATGGCACCGAAGAAGGCGTTGAAACGCGCATGGCGGCACAGTCGCTGTTAGCGATCGAAGAAGCCGATGTCGTGTTATTTATGGTTGATGCACGTGCCGGGGTAATGCCGGCAGATGAGCAAATTGCACAACATTTACGTTCACGTGAAAAAGCAACCTTCTTAGTTGCAAATAAAACCGATGGCCTCGATGCCGACGCGGCGATCAGCGATTTCTGGTCGTTAGGCATGGGTGAGATCCACGCTATTGCAGCCTCTCACGGTCGTGGCGTCAGTTCATTGTTGGAAACAGCACTGTTTCCGTGGATGGATAAAAAAGAAGAACAAGCTCCGCTTACGGAAGAAGAAGAGAACGCGGCTTATTGGGCGGATCTTGAAGCTGAAGAGCTTGAAAGACTTGAAGAAGAAGAAGAGTTTGACCCGACGACGTTACCTATCAAATTGGCTATCGTCGGACGTCCTAACGTCGGAAAATCAACACTGACCAACCGTATCTTAGGCGAAGACCGCGTCGTCGTGTATGACATGCCTGGTACCACGCGTGACAGTATCTATATTCCGATGGAACGTGATGAGCGTGAATACGTACTGATCGATACTGCGGGTGTCCGTAAGCGCGGAAAAATTCATGATGCGGTAGAGAAATTCTCGGTCATTAAAACGCTGCAGGCTATTGAAGACGCTAACGTTGTCATGTTGGTGATCGATGCGCGCGAAGGAATTTCTGATCAAGACTTGTCGTTGCTTGGTTTTATCCTTAACAGTGGTCGCTCTTTAGTGATCGTTGTGAATAAATGGGATGGTCTGTCACAAGAAGTGAGAGACGAAATTAAAGAAGCGTTAGATTATCGTTTAGGCTTTATCGACTTTGCGCGTGTGCACTTTATTTCTGCGTTACACGGTAGCGGTGTGGGTAACCTGTTTGAATCAATTACCGAAGCCTATGATAGCTCAACGAAGCGTGTCAATACTGCAATGTTGACGCGTATTATGCATATGGCGCAGGATGATCACCAGCCGCCATTAGTGCGTGGTCGTCGCGTGAAGCTGAAATTTGCTCACGCCGGAGGGTATAACCCGCCGATCGTGGTGATCCACGGTAATCAGGTTAAAGACCTGCCTGATTCCTATAAGCGTTATTTGATGAACTACTACCGTCGAACGCTAAACGTGATGGGAACGCCGATCCGTATCCAGTTTAAAGAGGGCGAGAACCCGTTTGCTGGCAAGCGTAACCTGCTTACTCCGACGCAGCAGCGTAAACGTAAGCGTTTAATGGCGCATATGAAGAAGAATAAGCGCTAATTAATACGGCGGTTTATTTATAAGGCCAGTCAGTGAACACTGATTGGCCTTTTTGTTTTATCCATTTGTATCGTGGTGTAGGCTCATAAGCCGGTTGTAGTGGTCAACAAAAACTGGCCACGGCTTTAGAGTTTTTCCAAAACAATCTTTCTGATTCATTCGGCGTCAAACCACCATTATATTGGCGAGGTCTGAGCTGGCTATAAACTCATGCTAATTTTAATAATTCTAGGATTGATAATATTCTTTTTTTCTATGTTAAATGCTCGAAATTTAGAAAAATTTCTAACGAAATTACAAAGGAAGTTGGAAAGGGGATTATGGGTAGCATTCAGCAGCAAGTAGAACAAAAAGGAAAGAATCGTAGGTGATACGTTTGATTCAAAAGTTACGACATTATGGTAAATCCATTATCAATCATAAAGCCAACTTCCAGCTCTAGCTGACTCAGCAAACATGCGGACAGTGAGTGATTTCGACACTTGCTTTATTGGTTTTTCTGTAAACCATTTACGGAAAAACCATTCCAATTTACATGGATAGTATTTATCCATGTTAAGGGCAGAAATATCTACATTGAATACTTCATCATATTTCTCTATAGCATCACCTAATTCATCGTATTCAGTATAGCTTTGCAAGGGTGTGTCTAACTGAAGGTGTATAGGATCCATCGCTATGGTGGTCATTAGAGATAATTCTTTGCGAAAAAAGTCTAATACATCTTGATCAGTTACCATATTTTGTCGTCCCCTCAAGCTATCTTGTTATAACGAGTGGTTGCCTTAAAAAATATAGTAGCAACATCATTAGCTAGTAGAACCCATCCAAGTACTGGGATTGTTCTTCCTACAAATTTACCAAGGTTATTTACCATCATGGGTTTCAAGGGTAATCCCCCCATTTTTAACGGAGGCGATAAGTAGAATCAGTTAATACGTTGAATATGCTGCATTGGTGTGAAGCC
>NZ_JABBFO010000012.1 GCF_018494035.1 Rosenbergiella australiborealis | reverse complement strand
AAGAGCCTGAGCAATGCGCATAAAAAAATCCAGAAACGAAGAACGTTTCTGGATTTTTACACAGCCACTGGATCGTTTAACTGATCCTTAACTGATCGGCATTACCCACCTATGTGGGGCATTTTTTATCGTTCCCAATAAGACTCTTCTAAACTGTCTTCCCTTTCAGGTAAACCACGACTTAACCGTGGAGAATGCTGATTGAGCACTTGATAACTAACGCGATTGGCATATTTGCACACCTGAGACAGTGAAGAATAAGTCAGGTATTGATGATGATGCTTAGTCGAATTCGGCACTTTATGTCGATGATAAATGTTGGCAGCCATATCATGTAAAAGGGCAGCCAACGCCCCATCGCCAGCACCGTTCGTATTCATTATTTTTTCAGGCCCCCCCATATAGGGAGCAATATGCGAATAGACTTTACACGGCTGTGTGCAATCACTCATACGCATATCCCGACTAAATTCGTACTGATTAAACTCAGCAATCGCACCGGGCAGTAGAGGTAAGTTAGTTTTCCGTTTACTCATCTCTTCGGTGTAAGCCCCCATATATAAGCCAGCCGGCCCTGCCGTACATAGCACTAAATCAACCCATTCCAGTGCTTTATCCGTTGCTAACAAGGGGTCCGCTTCACCGGTCAGTTCCAGCGCTTCTTCTTCGTTCATCGCTAAAATTGACACGTGTTCTTGTAAAAAATCACGCCAAAATTGCGGATCATCTGCAATAATGTGCCGCGTTCCCAGTGTCAGTACAACGGGTACTTGGTGTTTTTTCGCGTAAGCAATTGCCTGCATCGCTGCTTCTGGCATTGGCTCACCGGGTTTCGCTCGAAGTAGATACGAAGTCAGTAATAACGCACTGGCTCCTGCAATAACCTCTTCCGGGATACTTTCTGGCCGTAATTGATTAATATCACCGGGATTAATTGCAAAAGTGCGCTCGCCAGCTGAATTAATCAAGGTATAGCAACGTCCAATCGCGCCTTCTACACCCTGCATATGATTTAGATCCATACGGCTAGAGGTATTACAGAGGTAACGATAAGCATAATCGCCAATTTGGATATTATTACAGATTACCCCCAACAGAATGGAACGATCATCTGCCAACATAGAATAGTTGTGAAGAGTATTACCGACCGTTCCCCCGGCGAATTGGTGCGAGAGAAGATCATTTTGACGTAATTCTTGATAAAGCGCTTCAGAGACATCATCTTCCAAAATGAAAGAATATCCCCCGGTGAGACCATAACGGCTGAGAAATTCATCATCAACTTTAGCCTCAATATCAACCATTGTTTGGTCGATACCCACGAGCCAACCGCTCGATTCAGTTTCAACTGGTACAGAGATAAGTAACGGATCACGTGCGCTAACCGGGAAATAATGCTTTGATTTACGTTTACCAGGAAATTTCATAGCAGAGTTTAATCAGGGAAAATAGGCGCAGAATAGTAGCATAATTCCCCTGATCATTACTCTGTTATCTCAGTACCAAATATTATTTAAATTGTTCCACCAGCTCGAGCATCATGTCGATATGCAAAGGATCGGCGTTTAATGCGGGAATATAGTGAAACTCCTCGCCTCCTGCGTGCATAAAGTATTCGCGGTTTTCACCGTTGATCTCTTCGAGGGTTTCTAAACAATCAGCCGAAAACCCAGGCGACATAACTTGGATATGTCGAATACCTTTATCAGGGAATGTCTTGATGGTTTCATCAGTATAAGGCATCAACCAAGGCTCACGGCCAAAGCGAGACTGATAAGTCATCATGATTTTTTCAGGCGGTAACCCAAGTGCTTCCGCTAAGGCTGCGCTAGTCTGCTCACAGCGCTTGGGATAGTCATCACCTTGATTAGCAAAGCGCTGAGGAATCCCGTGGAATGAGAGAAGGAGTAAATCAGGCTCTCCATGCTCAGCAAAAGAACGTTTGACAGAATCTTTCAGAGCCTCGATATAGCGAGGATGGGTCGCATAATCACGGATAAACTTGATCGCAGGCATAGTACGGCGCTTACGAAAAATTTTGTGAAGTGCATCCCAGACCGCAGATACCGTTGACGAGGAAAACTGTGGATAGAGCGGTAAAATAATTAACCGTGTTACACCTTGATCAAGCAGTGAATTCACGGCGTGTTCAAGTGAAGGATTACCATAACTCATTCCCAGTGCCACAGGCATGTCGGTTTTTTCAGCCAACGCATCACGCTGCTGTTTACTATAAACCATCAGTGGGGAACCCCCTTCCATCCATACCGAGGCATATAACTTAGCCACACGTGGAGAACGAAACGGGAGAATGACACCACGAAGAATGGGTTGCCAAAATAAATCCGGAACATCTACAACGCGCTTATCACTTAAAAACTGTTTTAAGTAACGTCTTACTGCGGCAGTGGTGGGAGCATCAGGCGTGCCGAGATTCACTAATAACACACCCGGTTTATCTACGGTCATAGTTTTTTCCTGGTTAAAAAAAGCGAATCAGTTAAGGCAAAGGAAGAGGAATTGCCGAACTGTTAATGGGGTTCGGCAAAACGCTTAGCCGAGCAACGACTTAAGCTGAGCACTTACCTGAGCGACAGGTTGTGTACCGTCGATTTTTTCATAGCGTGTCTCACCGTTTACCGAAGCATTAGTATAGTAGTTAATTAACGGTGCGGTCATTTGATGGTATTCAACAAGACGCTTGCGAACGGTGGCTTCTTCATCATCTTTACGGATAGTCAATACTTCACCCGTCACATCATCTTTATCTGCTTCTTTTGGCGGATTATAAGTGACATGATAGACGCGTCCTGACGGGGCATGAACACGGCGGCCAGCGATGCGTCCGATAATCACATCGTCCGGAACAGCAAACTCTAAAACGATATCGATAGTGATTCCGGCATCTCTCATCGCATCTGCTTGCGGGATCGTTCTTGGGAAACCATCTAATAGGAATCCTTTTTCGCAGTCTTGTTGAGTAATACGCTCTTTCACTAAAGCGATAACCAGATCATCGGTAACCAATTTTCCAGCGTCCATCAATGCTTTCGCTTGCTGGCCTAATGGAGAATCTGCTTTGACGGCTGCACGTAACATATCACCCGTTGAAATTTGTGGGATGCCGTAGTTCTCCATGATGAACTGCGCTTGAGTCCCCTTACCTGCGCCCGGAGCTCCGAGCAAAATAATACGCATTGCGTAATACCTCTTGCGAATTGCACTAAACTTATGAAGTGGCAAAAATAACACGTATGTTGTATTCACCACAAGACAAGGCGTCGCTTTCACGACGCCTCTGGGGGGGATTACGCGAGGAGTAACTGATTCATTCTACGAATAAATTGGTTAGGGTCTTCCAAGGTTCCACGTTCAGCAAACAGTGCTTGATCCAACAGCAACTCAATCCAATCCGCAAAGCGTGAGTCATCTTTTGTCTCTGCCGCCTGTTTTACCAAACGGTGCTCAGGATTGATTTCAAAGATATACTTCACTTCAGGCGCATCTTGACCCGCTGCCGCAAAAAGTTTTGCCATTTGCGTGCTCATTTCATTCGCGTCAGTGACCACAATAGCTGGTGTGTCGGTTAAACGATGCGTTAAACGCACTTCTTTCACTCGCTCGCCCAGAAGGGTTTTAACACGCTCAACAAATGGCTCTAGCGCTTTTTCGCTCTCTTTCTGTGCTTCAGTCTCTTCATCTGCCAGTTTTTCTAATGACTCATCGGATTTACTGACTGATTGGAAAACTTTCCCATCAAATTCGGTGAGATAAGACATCATCCACTCATCGATACGATCAGAGAGCAGTAATACTTCAATGCCTTTCTTGCGGAACAGCTCTAAGTGAGGGCTATTCTTCGCCGCAGCATAGCTATCAGCCGTGATAAAGTAGATTTTTTCCTGTCCTTCAGCCATACGCGCAACATATTCGTCGAGCGTTACCGTTTGCTCAGAACTATCATTCTTCGTTGAGGCAAAGCGCAGCAATTTAGCAATGGTCTGTTGGTTGGTGGTATCTTCAGCTGGCCCTTCTTTCAATGCAAGGCCAAATGCCTTCCAGAAAGTGAGGTACTTTTCACTGTCGTCTTTCGCCAGTTTTTCAAGCATCTGTAAGGTGCGCTTGGTCAATGCCGTACGCAGGCTTTGTGTCACACGACTATCTTGTAGGATTTCACGTGAAACGTTTAACGGAAGATCATTAGAATCAATTAAGCCACGAACAAAACGTAAGTAAGTCGGCATAAATTGCTCCGCGTCATCCATGATAAAGACACGTTGAACATAAAGTTTTAAACCATGCTTATGATCGCGATTCCACATATCCCACGGTGCTTGAGCTGGAATATAGAGTAAGCTGGTGTACTCTTGTTTCCCTTCAACACGGTTATGGCTCCAAATCAGTGGATCGGTAAAATCGTGAGAAACGTGTTTATAAAACTCATTATACTCTTCGTCACTGATTTCAGATTTATTACGCGTCCATAGTGCTTGCGCTTTATTAATTTTTTCCCACGTAGTGGTATCAGCTTCTTCGTCTTTTTCTTCGATTTCTACTGGTAAGGCAATGTGGTCTGAATATTTACTGACGATGTTTTTTACGCGCCACGTATCTAAAAACTCATCTTCACCTTCGCGCAGATGCAGGGTAATTTCGGTACCACGATCGGCTTTTTCGATGTCTGCTAGGGTGTATTCGCCCTCGCCTGCTGATTCCCAGAACACCGCTTGGTCAGCCGCAGCACCCGCCGCACGGGTACGTACAGTCACTTTATCTGCAACGATAAATGCTGAATAAAAACCGACACCAAACTGGCCAATTAATTGGCTATCTTTGACTTGGTCTGAGCCCATAGACTCAAGGAATGCTTTAGTGCCTGACTTTGCAATCGTTCCTAAGTTCTCGATCACTTCTTCACGGGTCATACCAATGCCGTTGTCGCTTAAGGTCAGCGTACGAGCTGCTTTGTCGACAGATAGACGCACACGTAAGTCGCCATCACCTTGGTAGAGATCCGCATTAGAGAGAGCCTTGAAACGCAGCTTATCGGCGGCGTCTGACGCATTGGAGATCAGTTCACGGAGGAAAATTTCTTTATTCGAGTAGAGAGAGTGGATCATGAGATGCAGAAGTTGTTTTACCTCTGACTGAAAGCCACGAGTTTCTTGACCTTTCATTATTATTTATCCTCAACAAAATGATTGGGTTAATGATGTTGTTAGAGGAGATGGGGACATATTGTAGCTTTTCAAGCTGATGTCTCGAATAACATCAGCAAGTGATTAATATTTGAACTTTTGTCTACCTGCGAGTGAATGAGAAAGGGTTGTTCCATCCACTAACTCTAATTCCCCACCCACCGGAACGCCGTGGGCTATTCGCGTCGCTTCCACGCCATATTGACGACACAGTGAAGCAATAAAGTTTGCCGTCGCCTCACCTTCAACTGTTGGGTTAGTCGCTAAAATGACTTCGCTGAGTGTCTCAGTTTGTAGACGCTGCTCGAGAATATCTAGACCAATATCATCAGGGCCAATACCATCCAAAGGAGATAAGTGCCCCATTAACACAAAGTAGCGTCCGGCAAACTGACCTGTTTGCTCAATCGCTTGAATATCGGCTGGACTTTCCACGACACAGATAATGCCATTCTCTTGCCGACGAGGGTTAGTACAGATAGCGCAGACTTCTTTTTCAGTAAAAGTTCTACACCGTTGGCAATGACCGATCTCCGACATAGCATTGGTTAATGCTTGTGCCAAGCGCATCCCGCCACTACGATCTCGCTGTAGAAGATGAAAAGCCATACGTTGTGCCGATTTAGGCCCTACGCCCGGTAAGCAGCGTAGGGATTCCATCAGTATTTCCAGTAATGGGCTGGATTGCATTAAAATGGCATCTTAAAGCCAGGCGGTAACTGCATGCCGCTTGAAACAGAGGCCATTTTCTCTTTTTGAGTCTCTTCGATACGACGCGCAGCATCATTAAATGCGGCGGCCACGAGATCTTCTAACATATCCTTATCATCTTCTAATAAGCTCGGATCGATCTCAACACGACGACAGTTATGTGCACCATTAATCGTGACTTTAACTAAACCTGCCCCAGATTCACCAGTCACTTCTAATGCCGCAATCTCTTCTTGAACTTGTGACATTTTATCTTGCATCTGCTGGGCTTGCTTCATCAAGTTACCCAGACCACCTTTACCAAACATAACGCTCTCTCTCTGCTAAGGCCACAGCCATCCAATGATGACCTGTAGCGGTGTTAAATGGGACGTATACTCTCTTCATCCACCTCTGCATCAAACATTTTACACAGAGTCTGGATATGCGAATCATTAATGACAGACCGTTTTGCCTGCAGTAAACGCTCTTCATAAATGACCTGACGCCATTCAAGTGGCGTTAAGTGTTCTGAATTATCATCTGACTCTATCGTGAGTTCAACCGTTTCTCCCAATAACTCATGAAAGGCTTTGGTGAGAATCTGCTGCGCTGAACTCGAATTTAAGTGTTTTTGCTGAGTGCGTAATTTAATAATCACTTGTTGGCCAACTTGCTGTTTCCAACTATTTAATGCTAATTGTTGTACCAATTTTGGCAGGGCCATGTCCGCTATTTGTGCAGCCCAAGGGTCACGTTTACAGGTCTCAACAATTAATTGCTGCATTAATTCCGGGTTTTTTTCGTGCTCTAAGGCACTACGCAATGCCTTAGGCGTGGCCACCGGTTGTATAATCGTCTCTTCTTTGCGTTGTGACGTCCAACGGTAACTCTCTTTTTTTGGGATAGTCTGATCCGTTGATTGCCGAGACGTAGGCGACACTTTACGTTCAGTGATCGTCGCTAATCGTTCAAGCGCCGATTTCGCCGGTCGCGGACTTGACGCAACCGGCTCACTCTTTTTTGCTTGGGAAGCCCCTTGTCGCAATAATGCCGTTCTGGCCTGCAACAATTGACTGGTTGCGTCATTCCCCACGGACTCTGCTGCCGGCGGGGCTATCGGTTGTGACGGTATTACTGGTTTTTCGGAAGTTATCCCCTCTTGCACCGAGAGATTTTGTTGGGCAGAGATTTCAGCTTTAGGGGTAGTAACCTTTAAGGGATGAAACGCCAATGCACGTAATAACGTCATTTCAATCCCCATACGCGCTTCTGGCGCAAGGGGCAGCTCTTTACGCCCTGTTAGGATAATTTGATAGTAAAGCTGTAAATCTTCCGGAGGAACGCGACGCGCTAAGTCACGCAGTAGCGTTTCGTGCTGCCGATAAGCATCATTTAACGAGTCTGGCAATAGTTGTAACATCGCGATGGTATGAAAAATACGTAGCATCTCTGCCAGTAATGCATCCCATTCCGTCGCGCGGCTTGCCGCCTCAGCAACTAGCGATAGTGCTTTTTCGCCATCCCCTTTCATGATTGCAGACACTAAGCCAAGTGGCTGTTCGTCATCAAGCGTGCCAAGCATCTGCATCACGCCATGATCCGTCACCTGACCTTCACCGGCAGCTATTGCTTGATCAAGTAAACTCAATGCGTCACGCAAACTTCCTTGCGCAGCACGTGCCAGCAAGGGTAATGCACGCTGTTCAAAATGAATGCTATCACTTTTCAGAATGTGGGCTAATTGCTGCTGAATTTGTTCGGTATCTAACGCTTTTAAATGAAACTGCAAGCAACGTGACAGAATGGTCACGGGTAGCTTATGGGGATCAGTGGTTGCCAGTAAAAATTTTACATGTTCCGGCGGCTCTTCCAGTGTTTTCAATAGAGCATTGAAACTATGCCGCGACAGCATATGGACTTCGTCAATAAGGTAGACTTTAAAACGTCCCCGCACGGGCGCATATTGCACGTTATCGAGTAGTTCACGCGTGTCTTCAACGCGTGTTCGCGACGCCGCATCAATTTCAATTAAATCGATAAAACGACCTTGTTCAATCTCTACACAATTATCACACTGCCCACAAGGGCTGGCCGTGATACCTGTTTCACAATTCAATCCTTTAGCGAACAAACGGGCGATACTGGTCTTTCCGACACCGCGAGTTCCTGAAAAAAGATAAGCGTGATGAAGTCTGCCAAGATTTAGACCATTAGCGAGCGCGGTCAATACATGTTCCTGACCCACAACATCAGAAAAAATTTGTGGTCGCCATTTTCGAGCGAGAACCTGATAACTCATGGAGATCGTATCACTTGGTAGGAGAAAAATACTGACAACCCTGCACCATTGTGCGGCCGTCACACGTCAAAACGGGTGTTAACTTTTATACTCAGTCTAGCAGTCTGGTCGAGTGTTGCCCATCTATTTTGCGCCACACTCGACCTACAGATTAATGGCCTGGGAAGTCAACCACACTAAAACACTTAAGGCCTAGTTTATTTAGGCGACGCTCCCCTTCTAAATCGAAGAGGTTAATCACAAATGCCGCATCAGTAACCTGTGCACCAGCACGACGAATGAGCTTAACGGTCGCTTCGATCGTTCCCCCCGTCGCTAATAAATCATCAACGACGAGCACGTGATCGCTTTCAGATAAAGCATCTTGGTGAATCTCTAAAGTATCAGTGCCATATTCCAGCGCATACGTCTCTTGCCAAACCGCTCGCGGTAATTTCCCGGGTTTACGAACAGGAACAAAGCCGACTCCTAATCCCAATGCAACAGGTGCGCCAAATAAAAACCCTCTAGCTTCAGTGCCAATCACTTTCGTAATGCCTTGATCGCGATAACGTTCAACTAAAATGTCAATCGTCGCGGCATAGGCACGTGGGTCTTCGAGAAGACTGGTGACATCACGAAAGAGAATGCCGGGTTTTGGATAGTCGGGTACACTGCGAATACTGTCTTTGATCAGTGTGAGTTTAGCCTGGTGTGTAGTAGTCATAATAATGTGCCTAGTGACATGTGAAATGTGCGGCGCTGCCCGTCAACAGGATAGGTGCATACTAAAGGTTGCCGCCTACGCATCAAAACCGTCAAATTTAAGCAAAGTGTAGGATTAATGCAACTTTATGAATCAGAAAGTCGTTATCAGCCAATTGCGCCAACTCTTAAAGTACCTTTCTCAGCAAGTTGAATTGGCCGGCAATCCGCGTCTGAAACAGATTAGTTTTGACCGACAACTGTTTAAAGAACAGTACCCTACCCTCGATAAATATATTTATTTTTGTGTTAATACATTAAATAAAATCGAAGAAAATGAGCAAAAATCAACATCGCAATGGCAAATCGAGCATCTGCTTACCCAATGCCAAGCTATTCAAAAAGTCATTTTCACTTTACCCAAGCATAAAAAAAACACCTTCACCCAACAAGAAGAGTTAGCCGGTTATGAACGTAGGCTATTGAAAATGGTCGCTGATCTTGATGTGCAAATCGCTCAAGCTAGTAGTTTCCGTGAACAGCAACAGCTGCTCTCTACATTAGACATTACACGACAGCGCCTTCATCGTTGTCAAATGGCGCAAAAAGACTATGCTTGGAAAAAGATAGTCTCGTAATCCAGCGTTGAGCGCTGCGCTGACAGATCCCTTAAACCATTACTGCTGAGCCGCATATGTCGTTAGAATCCGCCCCCATCGAGACAAAATTAGCGATTGATCTCATCATGCTACTTGAGAACCATGACCTGCCAGCTCAAGTCGTTTTAGACGCACTCAAAATTGTACAGAAAGACTTTCAACGGAAAGCCGATCAACAGGTGTCTCCTCCGCTAGAGTAAGGGGAGAGACGTAACGTCGGGCTATATTGTAATAAATCAATCATCGTTTGCACCAATGTCGGGGCCAGTTCTGCCAGATCAAAACTCGAAGGTGAAAATAGCCAATTTTCGATGACTCCAGTAATGTATGCCCGACACACTATTGCAGAACGGTGGGGATCTAATTCCGCCGGTAATTGCTGATAATTGATGCAAAGACGTAACTTTTCTGCAATTTTAGGATAGTCTTCTAAGACCAGTTTTTGTTGTAACTGGTTCATAGATTGCATATCACCAACAAACTCACACTTGTGGTAGATAATCTCCATTATTTTACGTCGACGCTCATCAACCACTAAAGATTGCAGAAATGAGATTAGAAAGTGCTTTAATTGCCCGAGCGGATCGTTAGGATAAAGGGACGAAAATTGTTGGTGAAGACCGTCAATTTCTTCGTCACTGCTCACCCAGATCTCTTTAAAAAGATCTGTTTTGTTTTTGAAATGCCAATAAATTGCGCCACGTGTCATCCCTGCATGGTCTGCAATATCGGATAAGGACGTGGCGGAAACACCGCGACTGGCAAAGCAGTCAATCGCAGCTTCTATAAGTAGAGTTTTTGTTTCAAGCGCTTGTGCTTTGGTTTTTCGTGCCATAGTGAATGATTTAGCTTTAAATTTTGCGTTATTGTTAGAATAATTGTTGCTCTAATACTTACATACATTCATGTATATATGTACTATAACATGCATAAACATTACATACATTTATCGACGCTATTTATTGTCGTGTCATTAATACCGGACGAGTAGAGGTTTTGACTATGAAAATGAACAGGGGATTAACACCTCTGGCAGCTATCCTGATGTTATCCGGTGCAGTAGTGCTAAGTGGATGTGATGAGAAGTCACAACAGCCAGCACAAAAAACTGCACCTGAAGTCGGTGTTGTCACTTTGAAAACCACGCCTGTGAATATGACGACTGAATTACCAGGACGAACCGCTGCTTATCGTGTAGCTGAAGTGCGTCCTCAAGTCTCAGGTATCATTTTAAAACGTAATTTCGTAGAAGGAACCGATATCAAAGCCGGTGAGTCTCTTTACCAAATTGACCCTGCCCCCTATCAAGCCGCATACAATAGTGCGATTGGCGATCTGGCCAAAGCTCAAGCCAACGCCCGAATTGCTCAGGTCACGCTACAGCGTTATAAACCTTTGCTCGGTACCAAATATATTAGCCAACAAGATTACGATACCGCAGCGGCAACGTTAGCCCAAAATAATGCCGTCGTTCGTTCTGCTCAAGCTACCGTTGAGAACGCCCGCATTAATCTTGCTTATACAAAAGTCTCCTCCCCTATTTCGGGGCGCATTGGTAAAACGGCTGTCACAGAAGGCGCTCTCGTACAAAATGGTCAAACCACTGCTTTGGCGACCGTTCAGCAACTCGACCCCCTCTATGTGGATTTAACACAGTCCAGCGACGACTTTATGCGTTTACGCCACCAGCTTACCACCGGTGAACTGACTAAAGGGAAAGGTAAAGCTCCGGTCACCATCATTCTTAACGATGGTACCGTCTTAAAACAACAGGGAACATTAGAGTTTTCTGATGTCACCGTTGATCCCACTACCGGTTCAATTCTGTTGCGAGCCATTGTACCTAATCCTGATCATACCTTACTCCCGGGGATGTTCGTGCGTGCGCGTGTAGAAGAAGGTATTAATCAAGACGCACTGTTAGTGCCTCAACAAGCAATAGCACGCACCCCAACGGGCGCAGCTACCGCTATGGTGGTTAATGCTGACAATAAAGTTGACATCCGCCCGGTTACGGCACAAGAAGCAATCGGTGATAAATGGCTGGTGACTTCAGGCCTCAAAGCAGGGGATCGCGTTATTTCTGTCGGTGTTCAACGAGCTTCACAAGGCGCGACAGTGACCCCTAAAGAAGTGAGTGTCGATCAGAAAGATAATGCTGCATCGACGCAGTCTGAATAATTTTTGCGTTAACAGGAGCCACTGACATATGGCTAAGTTCTTTATAGATCGCCCCATATTTGCTTGGGTACTCGCCATTGTGATTATGATGGTCGGGGCGTTATCGATCATGAAACTTCCGATCGAACAGTATCCCAATGTCGCACCACCCGCCGTGCAGATTCGTGCGTCTTATCCGGGTGCTGATGCGAAAACATTACAAGACTCTGTGACACAAGTTATTGAACAGAATATGAACGGACTGGATGGACTGTTATATATGTCCTCTAGCAGTGATTCTTCTGGTAACTTACAGTTAACCTTAACCTTCTCTTCCGGAACGGATGCGGATATCGCGCAAGTCCAAGTTCAAAACAAACTGCAATTGGCTATGCCATTGCTACCTCAAGAAGTTCAACAGCAAGGGATCAATGTCCAAAAATCCTCGAGTAGCTTCTTAATGGTGGCAGGTTTCGTCAGTGAAGACGGCAGTATGGACATGAACGACCTTGCCGATTACATTTCATCTAATATCAAAGATCCAATCAGTCGGACAACCGGTGTTGGGGATACCCAGCTGTTTGGCGCGCAGTATGCGATGCGTATATGGATGGACCCCGCCAAACTGGTTAATTATAACCTGACTCCTGGGGATATTATCACCGCAATTAAAGCGCAAAACGCCCAAGTTTCAGCAGGTCAATTAGGCGGAGCGCCTGCCGTTGCTGATCAGCAATTAAACGCCTCGATTATCGCTCAAACTCGTCTCACAAGCCCTGAAGAGTTCGGGAAAATTCTGTTGAAGACTAATACTGACGGCTCAACCGTGAGACTACGTGACGTCGCAAAAATTCAACTGGGTGGCGAGAATTACGAGGTTATTGCCCGCTTTAACGGCCACGCTGCTTCCGGGTTAGGAATTAAATTGGCGACTGGCGCTAACGCACTGGATACCGCCAATGCAGTAAAAGCTCGATTAAAAGAGATGGAGCCCTTCTTTCCGCATGGGATGAAGTTAGTCTATCCTTATGATACGACTCCGTTTGTAAAAATCTCTATTTTTGAAGTTGTTAAAACATTATTTGAAGCCATTGTATTGGTTTTCTTAGTGATGTATTTGTTCCTACAAAGTTTCCGTGCAACGCTGATCCCAACTATTGCGGTTCCAGTCGTACTATTAGGAACCTTTGGAATTATCAGCGCCTTTGGCTATTCAATAAATACCCTTACTATGTTCGGCCTTGTGCTGGCCATCGGGCTTTTAGTCGATGACGCTATTGTGGTCGTAGAAAACGTTGAACGGGTCATGGAAGAAGAAGGGCTTCCACCTAAAGAAGCGACAAAACGCTCAATGGAGCAAATCCAAGGAGCCTTAGTCGGTATCGCACTGGTTCTCTCTGCGGTATTTATTCCAATGGCTTTCTTTGGCGGATCTACCGGTGTTATCTACCGTCAGTTCTCGATCACTATTGTTTCTGCAATGGTGCTATCGGTACTGGTAGCCTTAGTACTTACCCCAGCCCTCTGTGCAACACTGCTTAAAAAACACGATAATAACGACCACAAAGAAAAAGGCTTCTTTGGCTGGTTTAATAGGATATTTGATAAAAGTACCAACCATTATGTAAACAGTGTCAGTCACATTGTGCGCCGCACTGGTCGTTATTTAATTATTTATGCGTTGATTTTCATAGGAATGATATGGTTGTTCATGAAACTTCCTACCTCATTCTTACCCGAGGAAGATCAGGGTCTGTTAGTCGTACAAGCACAATTACCTGCCGGAGCGACTCAACAGCGTACCGAGAAGGTACTTGATCAAGTCACTAATTACTTTCTCACTAAAGAGAAAGATACCGTTCAATCTGTATTTACCGTAAATGGCTTTGGATTCGCCGGCCGTGGACAAAACACTGGTATCGCCTTCTTAAGTTTAAAACCTTGGGATGAGCGTACGGCGGCCGCAGATAAAGTCGATGCGATAGCCGCGCGTGCGATGGTGGCATTAGGTAAAATTAAAGATGCGGTGGTCATTCCGTTTAACCTCCCGGCAATTATAGAATTAGGGAATGCGACAGGTTTTGACTTCGAGTTGATCGATAATGCCAACCTTGGTCATGAAAAATTGATGCAAGCCCGTAACCAATTATTGGGTATGGCAGCTCAACATCCTGATGTCTTAGTCGGTATGCGTCCTAATGGCTTGGAAGATACGCCACAGTACAAATTAATTATCGACCAAGAAAAAGCACGTGCTCTGGGTGTATCCATTTCAGATATCAACACAACCCTGAGTGCTAGCTGGGGCGGGTCCTATGTCAATGATTTTGTCGATCGTGGGCGTGTTAAGAAAGTCTACGTAATGGGTGAAGCTGACTCGCGTATGTTACCCAGCGATATTAGTAAGTGGTATGTCCGGAATAGCGATGGTCAAATGGTGCCTTTCTCCGCGTTTACTAGCGCGAAATGGCAATATGGATCTCCAAGATTAGAGCGTTATAACGGACTTCCTTCTCTGGAAATTTTAGGTCAAGCCGCTCCAGGAAGAAGCTCGGGTGAAGCAATGAACCTCATGGAGCAACTGGCGTCTAAACTTCCGCAAGGTATCGGCTACGAATGGACGGGAATGTCGTATCAAGAGCGGATGTCTGGAAACCAAGCGCCGGCCCTCTATGCGATTTCGTTGATCGTAGTCTTCCTCTGCTTAGCCGCCTTGTATGAAAGCTGGTCAATACCTTTCGCAGTGATGCTCGTTGTTCCACTCGGGGTAATTGGTGCTTTAACCTTCACTACACTTCGTGGCATGAGTAACGATGTTTACTTTGTCGTCGGCCTCCTCACGACAGTTGGGATTTCGGCCAAGAATGCCATCTTGATTGTAGAGTTTGCCGTTGACTTGATGAAAGAAGGTAAAGGATTGATGGAAGCAACGTTAGATGCAGTGCGTATGCGTTTACGTCCTATTCTGATGACCTCTATGGCCTTTATGCTGGGCGTGCTTCCTTTAGCCATCAGTACTGGTGCAGGTTCCGGTGCACAAAACGCAGTGGGCACCGGCGTCATCGGGGGGATGGTGACGGCGACCTGTCTCGCTATCTTCCTCGTTCCCGTATTCTTTGTCGTGGTACGTCGACGCTTTAGCGGGAAAAATAAGATGGAAGAGTAATCCCCTCCTCTCTTCCTTCCAAGGGCTGCGTTTGCAGCCCTTTTTATATCGACCTTTATCTCATTTTCTTTTCATTTGACGCTAATGAGAGGCTTTTTGATTTTAGCTAAGTGGTCTATAATCATTGATGTGAAGTCGATAGTTAACATCTATCTATTAAATGAATTATTATCTATATTATGACAAGAGTTCTGGTTGCAAAGAATAGTAAAATCTTACCCTAGCTAACATCACAACCAATGAAATATTGAGCTACCGAGCGAGTTTGGTGTCGAGAAAGTAATCACTTTTCAATCTAAAGATGAAGAGGTGAATGATGGATGAATATACGCCAAAGCACTTCGATATTTCGCAACTGAAATATCTCTGTGAAAAACTTTATACCGAATGTGAGATACTTCTGAGTGAAAATACCCTTTTCACTGTTAATGATCCTACCGCTACTGAAGCTCTTATATTGAATGATTTTATTGAGCATATCGCGAATGTCGGTATTAATTTTAGAATTAAGTACGCACAAGATACTGAATTAATTGAAGCACTTGATAACTTTTTAGATCATTCGTCACAACTACTTGGCAATTATGGCGTAACACCCAAAGAAATTAGGCTATGGAAAAAAACTTCAGAAACTCTTTTCCAACTCCTTTATTAAAAATGTTAAATTAGTATGAGTAACCAATAATAATGAATACCAACACCACGCCATTAACCAAGAATGATTACTTAATGCGCTTAAGACGCTGTCGTTCGCTTGAAACACTTGAAAGAGTGATCGAAAAAAATAAATATGAGTTAACTGATGAGGAATTAGTGGTCTTTTATTCTGCCGCAGATCATCGACTAGCCGAACTTACGATGAATAAACTTTACGATAAAGTCCCTGCTAGCGTATGGAAATATGTTCGCTAAGCTAGACAGTAAGCGGTGAATTGTTAGGCATGGATGCCTGACATAATAGTAGTGAGCTGAAACTAGGGAGTAGATTTGGGTGGGGCCCTTGCCAGCGACATCCCGGCACATGTGTTACCTGCTGCGGCTGCTTCCTTCCGGACCTGACCGGGTTAACAGGTTAACATTGCGGGAGAACCAACAAGGTCCCCATTGAGTAGCTCCAAAGAGCGAGAGAGATTATGGTAGATAGGCGTAAGAAATGCAAGTCTGAGTACGTCAACCGTTGTTTTATTAAGCGTTCATCGACAATTTACACTATTCATCAAGATTTTACCCTACATCATGCCGACTTTTGAGCAACAAGTCTGGTTAATAGTCAGTGCTATTCCCTATGGATGTGTAGCCAGCTATGGTGATTTAGCGCGTCTCTGTGGACATCCTCGCTCCGCTCGACAAGTCGGCCGTATAATGAAAAACCTACCCGATAACTCTACTCTACCTTGGTATCGCGTCATCAATCAGCAAGGAAAATTGTCACTGTCTGGCAGTCAGTTAGCTCGGCAAGCCGCCGCACTCAGGGCAGAGGGCGTTATAATCAGTGATGCGATGAAGGTCGATATGGAGAGATACCGTTGGCGGCCCTAAATTCACCGCCAACGTTGGAACGACAGGTTTTACTGCGTAGATATTGGGAGAGCAATTTGTGGTACAGGCACTAGATTAATATCTTTTGTCTGGCTGACGACTGTCGCAATAGGTTGTAATTTATCCGACGTAAAAATCACTTTTCCGTTTAGTGTAATCGCGGCAGTTAGCATTGCTTTGCTGTCGGCGCCAAGCTGTACACCTTGTAGAGGCAGGACATAACGAAATGGTGATTGCTTACCGGCCAACGTTTGAACCTGTTGCGCTAGGATTTTAGTTTGTCCTGGCCCACCCGATGCGTCTGATAAGGTGACAGTTAATGCTGCATTGGCAGGGATAGCCATACGTTGGCGAACAAACACTGAACCATTGAGAGAGAATGGTGCGACTGCTTGAGTGGTCGGATCATTGGCAACCGGTACAGATACACCCGGGTGACTTGCACAAGAAGTAACTGCTACTGAGATAAGTAATCCGCTCAATACGTGTTTTGCTTTCATTGATGTCTTCTCCTTTTGAATCAATCTAACCACAATATTGTTTTATTTTTACCAGTAGGGTATCTATCGTAACAAAATAATTGTGGCACAGATTTGAGAATATGCCCGTAAAATGCCGTATTTTTTGATTTTAAATAACCTTTTACTCAACTATGCGTGATTTTAGAGGATGAATAAATGAGTCAAGCACTTCAAGCGTTAACCGAATTATTATCCTTACAACAACAAACTACCCTGCAATTTATTGGCCAATGTGAACATTTAGGATTACGGCAAGTATTTGGCGGACAGGTGATCGCGCAAGCAATTAGTGCAGCTCAACAAACGACTCCCGAAGGGCGTAATATTCACTCCTGCCATAGCTATTTTCTTCGTCCAGGAGACAGTGCTTCCCCTATTTTCTATGAGGTGGAAGTGCTTCGAGAGGGTAGGAGTTTAAGTTCAAGACGGGTTAAAGCTCTACAACACAATCAAACTATTTTTTATATGACCGCGTCTTTTCAAGCTAGTGAGCAAGGATTTTCACACCAATCAACTATGCCTCCCTCCCCTGCTCCTGAGCAATTACTCTCTGAAAAAGAGTTAGTCGCTCAGTTATCGGCAACCGAAATTAATCAACAATTTGTTGATGCTTTTAGCCAAGAACGGGCATTAGAGGTCCGTCCAGTTCAGCCTTATAACCCTTTACAAGGACATGTTGCCGAAGCAAATCGACAACTTTGGGTAAAGGCAAATGGAACTATTACTGACCCTTCTTGGCTGCATAATGCACTACTCGGCTATGCTGCGGATTTACATTTTTTGCCTGTTGCATTACAACCACACGGTAAAGGTTTTTTAGAAGAAGGTATGCAGGTGGCGACTATCGACCACTCAATGTGGTTTCACCGCCCGGTGAATTTTAACGATTGGCTGCTTTACGACATACAAAGCCCTTCTGCACAAAATAATCGGGGGTTTGTACGAGGGGCATTTTATGATAGGAACGGTATTTTAGTCGCGTCTACCGCCCAAGAAGGGATCATCAGGCAACGCAGTTAGGGCCCATAGCTAAAAAGCCTGGCACAGTGCCAGGCTCATTAAGGACAACAGCTTCACGCTTACTGATTATACGCGTTTTCACCGTGGCTATTTACATCTAACCCTTCACGCTCAAGATCTTCACTGACTCTTAATCCCACCGTCATATCAGCAATTTTAAAGCTGATAAATGCTACGACGCCAGACCAAACAATCGTTACGGCACAGCTGACTAATTGTACCCATACTTGATGTCCCATAGTGACGCCTTCAGCATAACCGACACCCCCCAGAGAGGAGGATGCAAAGACACCGGTCAGGACGCAACCTACGATTCCGCAAACACCGTGAACACCGAATACATCACAAGGGTCATCAACACGTAAGAAACGTTTTAATCCGGTAACGCCCCAAATTCCAGCCAGACCACCGACTACCCCAATAATTAATGCGCCGCCGACTCCAACATAGCCACAGGCTGGTGTAATCGCAACGAGGCCCGCGATAAACCCTGAACATGCACCAAGTAGAGAAGGTTTTCCACGAATGGCCCACTCACCGAATGTCCAAGAGAGAATGGCACCCGCTGTCGCAACAATAGTATTAACAAAGGCTAGGGCAGCTATTTCATTGGCAGATGCCGCAGATCCGGCATTAAAACCAAACCAACCCACATAGAGTATGGCTGTTCCAGTAAATACCATCGGTAGGTTATGCGGTTTGAATGCTTCTTTACCAAAACCGCTGCGTTTGCCGAGTACCCAAGCACCAACAAGCCCACCAATCGCCGCGTTAATATGGACAACTGTTCCGCCGGCAAAATCAAGTGCGCCATCTTTTGCTAGCAGGCCATTAGCCCATACCATGTGTGCGATAGGAAAATAGGAGAAGGTTACCCATAATAAAGAAAATATCAGCACCGCAGAGAAGCGAACACGTTCAGCTAATGCGCCGACCACCAGTGCAACCGTGATGCATGCAAAAGAGGCCTGATAGGCGACGTGAATATACTGATAAATAGTTCCCATGACTGCTTTTAGTCCAATGCCTTTTAATAAAGTCCATTGGAAGCCACCAAAGAAGTTATTACCATCGCTAAAAGTCAGCGAGTAACCGTAAACGACCCACACGACGCAAACCAGTGCAAAAGTCACTGAGACTTGAGTCATTAGTGAAAGAACGTTCTTACCACGGATTAACCCACCGTAAAAGAGTGCAACGCCGGGAACCGTCATAAATAGGACTAATGCCGTACAGATCATCATAAATCCATTATCTGCTGCGCTGGCTGTAGGCTCAGGTGCGGCAAATGCTAGGCTTGGTAATCCAAGTGCTAGACATAAACTCAGCAGTGATACTATTTTTTTCATATTTTTCTCCAATCGCTGCATAAAATTACAGTGCTGACTCGTCAATTTCCCCGGTACGAATACGGATGACTCGCTCTAGGTTAGAGACAAATATTTTGCCATCCCCGATTTTTCCGGTGTAAGCCGCTTTTGTAATAACCTCAATCACTTCATCAAGCTGATCTTCAGCAATCGCAATATCAATTTTAACTTTAGGCAGGAAATTCACGCTGTACTCCGCACCGCGATAGAGCTCCGCATGCCCTTTTTGACGGCCAAAACCTTTAACTTCAGTTACTGTTAGACCTTGAATTCCTATTGAAGATAATGCTTCGCGTACATCTTCGAGTTTGAAAGGTTTAATCACTACCGTCACTAGTTTCATTTTTATCCCCAGACATCCTGCCAATATTTTGCTGAATAAAGCAAATTATGTGCCATATTTAAATCTGAGGAAAAGATGGACAAGTTGATGCTGCTATTAGCCCGGTTAGCTGGACAATAAGGATTGATGCACTTTTTTAGTGCGTGATTGGCGAGGAGTGTACGAAAATAGTGCAGAATATTAATACAGAGGCAATGCTGTGGTGTATTTAATTTCCTCCATTGAAAAGCTCGACGTCACAACACTGAGTCCGTCGATACTGTTAACTAATGTCTTGTAAAAACTATCATAAGATTTCATATCCTTTACTTGAATACGAAGCAAATAGTCGTACTCACCCGTAAGGCGATGGCAAGCAAGGACTTCCGGCATGGTCTTAACCTGCCTCACAAAATCGATGTACCATTCACGATTATGATGCAAAGTCTTCAGGAACATAAACGCAGTAAGGGTTAAACCTAGTTTTTCAGGGTTTAACAAGGCGACCTGCCCTTGAATTACGCCTTCATCCTGTAATTTTTTGAGTCGTTTCCAACAGGGAGTAGCGGTCAGATTGACAGCTTCAGACAGCGCCTGCAAAGAGAGGCTACAATCTTCTTGCAATAATGCGAGTAACTTTCGGTCTGTTTTATCTATCATAGTCATACCTAACAGAGAAAAAATTAGCCTTACATCATACTGCTAATTTTGCGATAACTCCCTTTCTCAAGGTAAAATAGTCAAAACTTTTTAGTCAGGGACCTTAAAAATGAAGAAAGCGGTAGTCGTATTTAGTGGTGGACAAGATTCCACTACTTGCCTAGTGCAGGCCATACAACAATATGATGAAGTACACTGCATTACTTTTGATTACGGTCAGCGTCATCAACAAGAAATCGAGGTCGCAAAACAACTTAGCCAGCAATTGGGCGTTGTCGCACACAAAGTGCTAGACGTAACGTTGCTTAATGAATTGGCTATTAGCAGCCTTACGCGTGATAATATTCCTGTTCCGAGTTATCAGCCAGAATCAACTGAACTTCCGAGCACATTCGTGCCAGGCCGTAATATTCTTTTCCTTACCCTCGCCTCAATTTACGCTTATCAAGTCGAGGCTGAGGCTGTAATTACCGGCGTATGTGAAACGGACTTTTCCGGCTATCCAGATTGTCGCAACGAGTTTATTGAAGCATTAAATAAAGCGGTAGTACTGGGTATGGCCAAAGATGTCCGTTTTGAAACACCCCTTATGTGGCTAAATAAGGCTGAAACTTGGGCATTAGCCGACTATTGGGGCCAATTAGCCTTGATTAAAGAACAAACGCTTACCTGTTATAACGGCATCGCAGGTGCTGGTTGTGGTGAATGTGCGGCTTGCCACTTACGCGCTAAAGGGCTTAACGAGTACCTATCCTCACCGGAAAAAATAATACAGCAGTTAAAACAAAAATGTCAGCTTAGCTAAATTGATGGGTTACCCTAAGGTAACCCATTTTTCTACACCGTTAGACTCATGATATTACGATTTACCAAGTTTTCGCCAAAACCTGGAACTTCCGCTAATTGCTTAACATCAGTAAATAAACCATATTTCTCTCTGTACTCCACGATGGCTTGTGCTTTCTTAAGCCCGACCCCGTTAAGTTTGGCAGCGAGCGTGGCCGCATCAGCAGTATTAATATTAACCTTTTGGCTTATCTCTTTTTGAGAAACAGAGGGCGTCACTGACTCCTTCGGAACACCTCCCGCAGATTGGTTAGCAGCATGCGTGAAACCACTTAACATCACCAGCATGAGCATGAGCGTCTTTATTTTTTCATTATGCATAACAATCTCTCCTGATTTATCGAATTTTCAGATTATGCATATCGATAAGACTTTCCAATATTGAGTCAATAGAAATGGAAAAGGCCGCATAAGCGGCCTTTTATCATTCATCTACAGACTAATTATTTGTGAGCATTACTGTAATTGTAAAGCGTCACCATATTTAATCTTTGCCTCTTGTCGCAATTGCTCTAAAAGGGCCATGAAAATAAGTTGGGCATTGTTTTGAGTAATACCTTCAACCATTTGCGCTCTTTGCTCGGCAGGCATATCGCCAGTTGTTACCTTATCTAACGCAATAATTACCACGTTGCCCGCATTATCTTGAGTAAAACCATAGCTTGGGGTATTTCCTTGTGGTGGCGTTAAATTAAATACCGTTTCGGTTACCGCAGATTGCTGATTACGTTGTAGCGTTTGAGAAGCACCAAACTGAATGCCGGCTTGAGTAAGACGCGTTTGTTTTCCTTGCCCTAACTCAGCAACAATGGACTCGGCTTCTGCTTTAGCGACAGCTAAGGCCTTATCATGTTTAATAGCATCGGTAATTTGTCCGGTAACTTCCGATTGCGGTTTGACTGACACCGGTTGATGTGCGGTGATCCGCACCACAAAAGCACGATTACCATCAACGGTAATGATACTTGAGTTACTACCCGGTGTGCCTTGTGCGCCCAGCAAACTACCATTGAAAATCACGTCTTTGACCGCATCGAAGTTTAGTTCACTTGGTACGGATTGCTGAGTAAACCAAGATGTTTCAACCGCTTTAGTGCCCGCAACTTGTTCTGCACCAGCTAAAGAGTCATTATCGTTGCTTGCGGCATCATTAACCTTTTGTTGAAGTGCATAGAATTGGGTGATTGCGGCATCTTGTCGCACTTTATCAGCCACAGCTTGATGCACGGCAGAAAGGGGTTGCAGTTGTTCAGGTTGTACGTCGTCTAAACGCACAATCAAGTCACCGACTGAGCTTTTAATCACACCGGAAATTTCACCTTTCGTTGAAAGTTTCGCCGAGGTCAACTCTTCGGGAACTGCGTCCATTTCCATCCAACCTAGATCACCACCTTGTTTAGCGGAAACGGGATCTTGTGAATATTGTCGGGCAAGATCAGCAAAGTTAGCGCCATCATGTAATTGCTTTAGCACATCATTAGCTTGTTGCTCAGTTTTGACTTGAATAACACTATAACGCTGACGGGCTTGTTGGCTGTAATCAGTTTTATGGTTGTCATACCAAGCTTGAATATCTTGTTCGCTTGGCGTTTTTTCCATCGCTTTAGCATCAAGTTTTATATAGCTAACTTTAAACTGCTCAGGAATTTTAAAGTCGGCCTGATGTGCTTGATAGTAGCTATTGATTTCGTCAGCATTAACCTGCTGTTTCGCCGCCAATGCATTCACATCAATAACGGCTTGACGTATCTGGCGCTGTTGAGAAACTAAATTAACAAGTTGGTCAGCTTCGCCTTTCAGCAGGAAATCGGTATTGCCTATGGCTTGAGCTAACTGTTGATTTGGTAGACTGTTTCGCAATGATGCCGCGTATTGAGCAGGCTTATAACCAACACTATTTAATACAGAATTATACAGCGCATTATCGAAGTGACCATTTGTTTGGAATTGGGGAACCGCGAAAATCGCCTGCTTAATCTGTTCATCCGTTACTGTTAAATTTAATTTATGGACGTATTGCTGTAATAGCGTTTGATCAATGAGCTGAGAAAGGGCTTGCTGGCGGAGCTGTTGCAGAAATTGCTCGTTTGCTGCAAGTTGTGCATATTGGTCGCCCAATTGCTGCTGCTGGCGAGCTCGCTCGTTATTGAACGCATTCTCGAATTGAGCCCGACTAATCGTCTCGCCATTAACTTTGGCAGCATAGTCATGGGTTCCACCGATTAAGTAATTACTGACTCCCGTCAGCACAAACGAAATAATGATGATTCCCAGTATGATTTTAAGCGCAACGTGGTTGGACGCTGAGCGTAAATTATCCATCATGATTTGGCAACACTCCACTGTAGTGTAAATTTAACGCTGACCGATGTGGCCCGGGGGAGCAGCTATACTCACCATAAAAAAGGCACATCGCTTGATGTGCCTATATGTTACATGAGAAGCGTTATCGCGTCCTCATTCCATGAAAGAAATAGTTTCATGGTTTAGCAAAACTCAGTTAACTGAGTCTTTTAATCCTTTACCTGCACGGAAGCTAGGTACTTTACCCGCTGGGATTGTAATTTCTTTACCCGTTTGTGGGTTACGACCGGTACGTTCAGCACGCTCTTTGACTGCAAAAGTACCAAAACCCACTAGCGCAACATCATCACCAGCTTTTAATGATTCAGTTACCGCACCAATAAATGCGTCTAAAACACGTCCTGCAGCTGCTTTGGAAATATCTGCATCAGCAGCAATTTTATCAACCAATTGTGATTTATTCACGTTAACATCCCCTTTATTATTTCATGTCGCTAGAGAGTATCCTCTCTCACTTATGAGCTGCTTGTTATAGCAGGCATCGACGCTTGAAACAACGTAAATGCTCTGAATAGCCTACAAAAATCAACTTATGATTGTTTAACTCGAATACCGAACCTCGGTATTCGATAGGTTTGTCATGTTAAGCTGACGCGCCAACAACTTCAATCCCTTCCGGTGCGCGTTCTAGGGCGAATTTTAATACTTCATCGATTGTCTTGACTGGATGAATACTCAAGTCTGCGATAACGTTTTCAGGGATCTCTTCCAAGTCGCGTTTATTCTCAAATGGAATTAATACCGTTTTAATACCACCACGATGTGCAGCCAACAGTTTTTCTTTTAGTCCGCCAATCGGTAAGACTTGACCACGCAGTGTAATTTCCCCGGTCATCGCAACTTCAGCTTTGACCGGATTACCGGTAAGGCTCGACACTAAAGCGGTACACATTGCAATACCCGCGCTCGGACCATCTTTTGGCGTTGCGCCTTCAGGAACATGCACGTGGATATCACGTTTTTCGTAGAAATCATTATTAATACCTAATGATTCTGCACGAGAACGCACCACCGTCATCGCTGCCTGAATAGACTCTTGCATTACCTCACCCAGAGAACCGGTGTAGGACAGCTTACCTTTGCCTGGCACACTCGCTGTTTCAATGGTTAATAAATCGCCACCAACTTCAGTCCACGCTAAACCAGTCACTTCACCAATACGGTTTTTCTCGTCAGCTCGACCATAATCAAAACGCTGGACGCCCAAATAATCACTGAGGTTTTCAGCGTTGATCGTAATGTGCTTGAGTTTCTTATCTAATAACAGTGCTTTTACGGCTTTACGGCACAGTTTAGACAGTTCCCGTTCTAGGCTACGCACACCCGCTTCACGGGTATAAAAACGAATAATACCCATAATAGCGCTATCCTCAACCGTCAATTCGCCGGTTTTTAGCGCATTACGTTCCATTTGTTTAGGAAGCAGATGGTCTTTTGCAATATTCAGTTTCTCATCTTCGGTATAACCCGAAAGGCGGATAACCTCCATACGATCCAGCAATGGACCCGGAATATTCATGGAGTTAGACGTCGCCACAAACATTACATCGGACAGGTCGTAGTCCACTTCGAGGTAGTGATCGTTAAACGCACTGTTTTGCTCTGGATCTAAGACTTCTAGCAATGCAGAAGCGGGGTCGCCACGCATATCTGCAGACATCTTATCAATTTCATCCAGTAAAAAGAGTGGATTACGTACCCCTACTTTCGCCATTTTCTGAATGAGTTTACCCGGCATTGAACCAATATAGGTACGACGGTGACCGCGGATTTCCGCTTCATCACGTACTCCCCCCAAGGCCATACGAACGTACTTACGGCCCGTTGCCTTAGCGATGGATTGACCTAACGAGGTTTTACCCACACCCGGGGGGCCAACTAAGCACAAAATGGGTCCGCGGATTTTGTTCACACGGCTTTGTACCGCGAGATATTCAAGAATGCGATCTTTAACACGATCTAAGCCAAAATGGTCTTTATCTAAGGTTTCTTGTGCTTTAACCAAATCTTTTTTGACTTTGCTACGCGCAACCCAAGGAACTTGTACCATCCAGTCAATATAACCACGAACGACCGTTGCCTCAGCGGACATCGGAGACATCATCTTCAATTTTTGGAGTTCTGCCTCCGCTTTTTCTTTCGCTTCAGTCGGCATTTTCGCTTCATCAATCTTACGTTTCAGCGCTTCAAACTCATCAGGAACGTCATCCATCTCGCCGAGTTCCTTCTGAATAGCTTTCATTTGCTCATTCAGGTAATACTCACGCTGACTCTTTTCCATCTGTTTTTTGACGCGGTTACGAATGCGTTTTTCAACTTGCAGTAAATCAATCTCTGATTCCATCATCGCCATCAGGTATTCAAGACGTTGATTAACGTCTGACATTTCCAATACCGATTGCTTATCTGCCAATTTAAGCGGCATATGCGCAGCGATGGTATCCGCGAGACGCGCGGCATCCTCAAGATTGTTTAACGAAGTTAGGACTTCTGGCGGGATTTTTTTATTAAGTTTGATGTAGCCTTCAAATTGACTAATTGCCGCCCGAATTAAAACTTCTTGCTCGCTATCATCAATTTCAGGGCTATCAATGTACGCGATTTGAGCAGTAAAAAACTCTTGGCTGTCATCGAGCGAAGTCAGTGTCGCACGTTGAACCCCTTCAACCAGTACTTTGACCGTGCCGTCTGGAAGTTTGAGCATTTGCAAGACAGAAGCGACGGTACCGACGGTAAAGAGATCGTCGATGCTTGGCTCGTCTGTTGTCGCTTCTTTTTGCGCTACCAGCAGGATTTTCTTATCATTTTCCATCGCCGATTCTAAGCAGCGAATAGATTTTTCACGCCCAACGAATAACGGTATCACCATGTGCGGATAAACCACTACATCGCGTAAAGGCAACACGGGAATGTCAATGTGTTCGGAACGCTCAGAAGTCATAGAGCTCTCTCTTAGTTTAATTTCCGCCGGATTGTGATAGGCCTTATTCAATGGCTTACCACGTCTAGATGATTAAGATATGGGGATGATATTATGATATTCAACGGTCTATAGGTTAGAAAAATAAAGGGGAAATTACATTTCCCCTTTTATCGACCTATCGCTATTCGTACCTAGCTAACTATTCGCCAGAGGCTTGCGCTTCTTGCTGGGTATAGATAAGCGTTGGCTCGGCGCGCCCAGTAATCACATTTTCGTCAATAATCACTTTTTCAACGCCTTCAGTAGAAGGAAGTTCATACATGGTTTCCAGCAATGCGGCTTCGACGATGGAACGCAGTCCACGCGCGCCGGTCTTACGACTCATTGCCTTTTCAGCGATAGCCACTAACGCTTGCTCACTAAACTCTAACTCTGCGCCTTCAAGGCTAAACAGCGCTTGATATTGCTTAGTTAGCGCATTTTTAGGTTCACGCAGAATTTGGATTAAGGCTTCTTCGCTTAATTCACTCAGCGTTGCCACAACGGGTAAACGGCCAATAAACTCAGGGATGAGACCAAACTTAATCAAATCCTCCGGTTCAGCTTGCGCCAATAACTGCCCTTCAGCGGCTTTTTTGGAAGGGTCTTTAACCGTCGCACCAAAACCAATGCCTGAACCCGTCTCCACGCGTTGTGCGATAACCTTATCTAAGCCCGCAAACGCACCCCCACAGATAAAGAGAATTTTAGAGGTATCAACCTGTAAAAATTCTTGTTGTGGATGCTTACGTCCTCCCTGTGGTGGGACGGCTGCAACTGTGCCTTCAATCAGTTTTAGAAGAGCTTGCTGTACGCCCTCACCCGAAACATCACGGGTGATCGATGGGTTATCCGATTTACGTGAAATTTTATCAATTTCATCAATATAGACGATACCACGTTGCGCTTTTTCAACGTCGTAATCGCATTTTTGGAGCAGTTTTTGGATGATGTTTTCAACGTCTTCACCGACATAACCTGCTTCTGTCAACGTTGTTGCATCCGCCATAGTAAAAGGAACATCAAGGAGACGTGCCAACGTTTCTGCGAGTAATGTTTTACCGCTTCCCGTTGGCCCAATCAGTAAGATATTGCTTTTACCGAGTTCGACACCGTTTGATGTATCGCCATTACGTAAACGCTTATAGTGATTGTAAACTGCCACAGAAAGAACTTTCTTCGCCTTTTCTTGGCCAATCACATAATCATCGAGATGCGTACGGATCTCGCGCGGTGTCGGCAGTGCATTGCGCTCGCGATGTGGAGCAACTTCTTTTATCTCTTCACGAATAATGTCGTTACATAAATCAACACATTCATCGCAGATATACACTGACGGTCCGGCAATTAGTTTACGCACTTCATGCTGGCTTTTGCCGCAGAAAGAGCAGTACAGCAATTTACCTGAACCCTCTTTGCGCTTATCAGTCATCAGTTAGCCTCTTCTCAGTGTTATCAATGCCAGCATTATCAATCACAATTAATAAGCTCGACGTTCAATATTTCAAATTTGCTCAACACCCTTACTGGCGATGAGTTAAGATTGAGTCGACCAGCCCATAGTCGACGGCTTCCGCCGCAGAAAGGAAACGATCACGCTCAGTGTCGCGCTCAATCTCTTCTAATGATTTACCCGTATGCTTGGCCATCAATTCATTCATACGCTGTTTCACTTTCAATATTTCTTTAGCATGAATTTCAATGTCGGTTGCCTGACCTTGGTAACCACCAAGAGGCTGATGAATCATGACGCGCGAGTTAGGTAGGCAAAAACGTTTACCTTCAGCACCGGCAGTCAACAGGAATGCGCCCATCGAACAGGCTTGCCCCATACAGATAGTGCTGACGTCAGGTTTGATAAACTGCATGGTGTCATAAATAGACATTCCCGCAGTGATCACACCACCTGGTGAGTTAATGTATAGGTAAATATCTTTCTCTGGATTCTCAGCCTCAAGAAAGAGCATCTGTGCGACGATCAAGTTTGCCATATGGTCTTCAACCTGACCGGTCATAAAAATAACGCGTTCTTTTAATAAACGAGAATAAATATCGTAAGAACGTTCACCGCGCGAGGTTTGCTCGACAACCATGGGAACCAAAGCCATTTGGGCCGGCGTCATTTCGGGTTGATTACTGTATGACATAAACCATCTCCTGGGTAAATTTCTTGAGCAACGCTTGTCGCCTAAATTAACAGCAGCCAATAATGCAGCGTTTATTTTACATTGATTCAAGCATAACAAGGTTTTTATTAATACGCGAAGTAGATTACTGCGGTTAAGAAAATTCTTTTCAAGGGGTAGCTCGAAAAAAAGGCCCGTGACCTGAGATCACGAGCCTAATTTAATAGCTAAGCTATTACGTCTTAAGCAGGTTGATTCATCAGTTCTTGGAACTTAGCCGCTTTTTCAGAAACTTTAGCTTTTTCAAGGATGAAATCGACCGCTTGCTCTTCAAGGGCGACGTTACGCATGTTATTCATCATCTCTTTATTTTTGCTGTAGTATTCGATCACTTCTTGTGGATCTTCGTACGCAGCAGCCATATCAGCGATCATAGTATTAACACGATCTTCATCAGCTTTCAGTTCGTTAACGTTGATAACTTCACCTAACAGTAAACCAACTTGAACACGACGTTTAGCTTGCTCTTCAAATAACTCGCGTGGCAGTTCTAACGCTTGTTGCTCGTTACCACCAAAGCGTTGTGCTGCTTGACGACGCAGAACATCGATTTCGCCGTCAATAAGCGCTGCAGGCACATCAATCTCATTTTGCGCGATTAAGCCATCAATCGCTTGAGTTTTAATGCGATTACGCACTGCACCTTTCAATTCGCGTTGCATATTTTTGCTGATTTCAGCACGCAGGCCTTCAACAGAACCGTCTGCCACACCAAAACGCTTAATGAACTCTTCTGTCAATTCTGGTAGCTCGCGCTCTTCCACTTTTTTCAGAACGATATCAAACTTAGCGTCTTTACCTTTCAGAGTCTCAGCGTGGTACTCTTCTGGGAATTTGACGTCGATAGTAAATTCTTCGCCTGCTTTGTGTCCGACGATACCGTCTTCAAAACCAGGGATCATGCGGCCTTGACCCATTGCAAGAACGAAGTCAGCTGATTTTCCGCCTTCAAATTCTTCACCGTCGACAGAGCCAGAAAAGTCGATCGTTACACGGTCTTCTGCTGTAGCAGCTTTATCTGTTTCTTTCCAATCAGCTTGCTGCTTACGCAGAGTGTCCAACATCGCATCAACATCTTCGTCGTTAACGTCAACCACTGGTTTTTCGATTTCGATGTTTTCTAAGCCTTTAAGCTCTACTTCTGGATAGACTTCAAACTCAACAGAGTAAGTAAAATCTTCACCTAACTTATATTCACCCGGAACATAGTTTGGCGCGCCCGCTGGATTAATTTTTTCTTTAATGATCGCATCAATGAAATGACGTGACATAAGTTCGCCCAGAACATCCTGACGAGCAGAAGCACCGTAACGCTTTTCAATGATGGTCATTGGAACTTTGCCTTTACGGAAACCATCAATACGCGCTTTTTTCGCGATATCAACCAGCTCTTTCTTCACCGCACCTTCAATGCTATCGGCAGGGATAGTCATGGTAATGCGACGGCCTAGGCCCTGAGTTGTTTCAACTGAAACTTGCATCTTGTTACCTCAAAAAATCACGTGCTCGATTAGCTTCATAATGAACAGAAATAGGACTCCCTGTTCCGCAACAGAATATGTTGATACGGTTTGAACAACATCCCTGTTACCAGAAGCGTCACGAAGACATTCTGGAAAAATAGACGCCGCATTATAGCGGCATCAACGATATGAGTCGAGAATTGGCAGGGTTGAGAGGAGACATTCTACGAAAATTTTATCAATCAAGGGTATATTTTGAGATAAATCAGGTAGTCTATTATCAAAAACGCCTATTTTTTAAGCAATGAGCCCTGCACCTCGACAATCCGGCGAAGATAGCACGGTATCTTGTAATCCTGCCCATTCTTTAGGGGTATAAGTATGCAATGCTAAGGCATGAACCCCCCCGGCAAGCTCAGCCGAGAGTGTGCTGTAAATAGCACGGTGGCGAGCAAGAAAGCGCTGATTCACGAACTGTTCAGAGACAATAATCACCTTGAAATGGCTTTCAGAGCCTGCCGCAACATTATGGCGATAACTCTCATTCTGCACATCAAGGTGAGAAGGTGAAAAAGCCTGAAATAATTTATCTTCAATCGTCTGACGTATCATAATAAGTCCCTCGCTGAGTAGGCATCCAATAACCTAAAATAAATTGTAGCGTTTATTTCTTGTTACAGACTACTTTTGAGAAAAAAAAACGTGCTATTTTAGTGTCGGTTCCGCATAAGCGGTTTAATTTTTCAATGAATACTCGAGTGATAAATTCATGGCTCTTTTGAAAAAGTTTGGTTTTCCACTACTAGCCCTATTTTTACTGGCTGGTTGCGCAGCGCCAAGCAATACGATTGACGTAACTCCCCAAATTCGTTTACCTCAACAAGATCCTAGCTTGATGGGGATAACTATCAGTATCAACGGCGCAGACCAACGTTCTGACCAAGCACTGGCAAAAGTAAATCGTGACGGTCAGCTGGTCACATTAACGCCTTCACGCGACCTTCGTTTTCTTTTACAGGAAGTGTTAGAGAAACAGATGACCGCACGAGGCTATATGGTCGGCCCATCGGGTGCTGTTGACTTACAAATTATCGTCAACAAACTTTATGCTGATGTGACACAAGGAGATGTCCGTTATAGCATTACGACACAAGCCGATATTTCCATTACTGCTACGGCTAAAAATGGCAATAAGCAGGTTAAGACTTATCGTCAAAGCAACAACATTCAGGGGCCGTTTAGTGCAACAAATGCCAAAATTACCTCGGCCGTTAATAGCGCGCTCTCTGATGTGATCAGCGATATGGCTGACGACACCTCGATTCACGAGTTTATTAAACAAAACGCGCACTAACTGATACTATGGCTGTATGTCTACTGCATACAGCCATCGATCATGACCATACCTTTGCGAGCTATTACCCTCTCTCGGAGTACCTTAGTCCTCTTACTACTCGGTTTTTCCTCTGGTCTGCCTTTGGCGCTAACGTCTGGTACGTTACAGGCGTGGATGACTGTCGAAAATGTCGATTTAAAAACCATCGGTTTTTTTTCCTTAGTTGGCCAGGCCTATGTTTTCAAATTTCTATGGGCCCCCATGATGGATCGTTATTCTCTTCCATTTTCCGGTCGGCGTAGAGGATGGCTGCTAGTCTGCCAAATTATTCTCGTCCTCCTCATTGCTGCAATGGGAACCATTAACCCAACGACTGGGCTATTCGCATTAGCTTTACTCGCCGTCGCGATCGCTTTCTGTTCTGCTTCACAAGATATTGTGTTTGATGCATGGAAAACGGATGTTTTGTCTGCTGAAGAGCGTGGGAAGGGGGCTGCACTCACCGTATTAGGCTATCGCATTGCCATGCTTGTTTCAGGCGGTGTTGCTCTGTGGCTCGCTGATCGTTACCTTGGCTGGCATAACACCTATTACTTAATGGCAGGGCTAATGTGTCTCGGGCTTCTGGGCACCTTACTTGCCAAAGAGCCAGTACAACCTGTTACCCCTCCACTTTCTCTTCATCAAGCGATACGAGATCCTTTAAAAGACTTTTTTAACCGTAACAATACATGGTTAATGATTACCTTAATTATCTTTTATAAGTTAGGCGATGCATTCGCCGGGGCGTTGAGTACTTCATTCTTGATAAGAGGCCTTGGCTTTAGTGCCGCCGATGTGGGACTGGTTAATAAATCACTGGGGTTAATTGCCACAATCATCGGCGCTCTTTACGGTGGGGCATTAATGAGAAAGTGGAGCCTCTATCGCGCATTAATGGTGTTTGGTATCGCGCAAGCCGTCAGTAACCTTGCATACTGGCTATTAACGGTAATGCCTAGCCACTTATGGTCTATGGGTTCAGCTGTATTTATTGAGAACTTATGTGGGGGAATGGGAACAGCGGCGGCCGTTGCGCTCTTAATGTCATTGTGTCATCGACGCTATTCTGCCACACAATTTGCACTACTCTCTGCACTCAGTGCAATGGGGCGTGTCTATGTCGGTCCGGTAGCTGGATGGTTAGTTGAGATGTGGCATTGGTCAGGGTTTTATGCCTTCACCATTTTAGCCTCTTTGCCGGGATTACTTTTGTTACGTGCTGCAAAATCGTCACTACAACATGTTGATGACAGCGCTGACTTTATTCCACGATCTCGCTATCCGCTCTATTATTCCCTCACGACAAAAGGCTTTTTTGTCGGCACTCTACTCGCGATAGCGGGACTGCTCATCATGCTGTTTACGTACCTGTTACACCTCCCTGATCTCCCTATGGCTCAGTGGTTGGTTAGCGGGGGGATGATTGTTGCCGTTGTGACGACACTTATTGGCGTTGTCCTCGATATTTTATCGAGAGAAAAACATGCATAAAATGCTTATTTTTTTCAATCATAAAAAAATCAATTTATCGATAAATTTATTTTTATATCAATAAACCTGAGTCTTCTTAGAAAGCTATAATAAAATGCAAACAAAGAATAAATTAAATTGGTATTTATTGTTACATAAATGATACAAAATTTGATTATTTATAGCGAAAAAATGATAAGATCTGCAGGAACATAAGATTTTGTTATATCAAGGCCAACTGATTGAAGATGTTGATAATTTATTACCGTAAATATTTTTTGTTAAATATCTCGAATAAGCTACTACACTTTACTGACAGAACCTCAAGCAGGTTTACACTACTTCAACGTTACCGTAAAATACAGATACACTTAAACGACAATACAGCCCTTTGTCATTGAGGTCGTTAAATGAGACTCAAGAAATACAAAAATAGTTTGGGGATTTTGTCATTAATTTCAGGCACTCTACTTATGAGTGGCTGTGATAGTGCACTTTTAAATCCCAAAGGTCAGATTGCACTGGAGCAACGTTCATTGATACTGACAGCCTTTGGCTTGATGTTGATTGTCGTCATCCCCGCAGTCTTCATGGCAATTGCATTCGCCTGGAAATATCGGGCATCGAATACAAATGCTAAATACTCACCTAACTGGTCACACTCTAATAAGATCGAAGCAGTCGTATGGGCTGTTCCTATCCTTATTATTGTTTTCTTAAGTGTGCTGACTTGGAAAAGTACTCACGCTCTAGAACCAAGCAAACCTCTCGTTTCTGATGTAAAACCTGTTGAAATTGACGTCGTGGCTTTAGACTGGAAATGGCTGTTCATTTACCCTGAGCAAGGTATCGCTACGGTAAACGAAATCGCTTTCCCAGCTAACACACCTGTGCACTTTAATATCACTTCAAATTCCGTCATGAACTCTTTCTTTATTCCTACACTTGGTAGCCAAATTTATGCCATGGCAGGGATGAGAACGCAATTGAACTTAATTGCTAATGAGGCCGGAACTTTTGATGGTATTTCATCTAACTACAGTGGTCGCGGATTCTCTGGTATGAAGTTTAAAGCCATAGCTACCAACACCGATGCTGAATTCCAGCAGTGGATAGATAAAGTAAAAACTGCACCTAATACACTGACTACCATGGATCAGTTTAATCAGTTGGCTGCGCCAAGTGAAAACAATCCAGTGGAATATTTCTCAAATGCTAATCCTGAACTGTTTGCACAAGTTGTTGACAAGTTTATGTCTAGCCACGGAAAAATGGACATGCCAGCACATTCTGGTATGGACATGAATCACACCGCTTCAGCCGGAGCAGAGGAATAATCATGTTAGGAAAATTAACCTTAGCGGCGGTTCCCTTAGACGTACCAATCGTCATGGTCACGATTTCCGCTATTATTCTTATTGGTTTAGCACTTGTTGCTGCGATCACTTATTACGGTAAGTGGAAGTATCTGTGGACAGAGTGGTTTACCTCTATTGACCACAAAAAACTCGGTATCATGTACTGCATCATGGCTTTCGTGATGTTACTGCGTGGTTTTGCCGATGCTATCATGATGCGTAGCCAGCAGGTTCTCGCGTCAGCGGGCGAAGCAGGTTTCCTTCCGCCGCACCACTACGACCAAATCTTTACCGCGCATGGCGTGATTATGATTTTCTTCGTAGCGATGCCTTTCGTTGTTGGTCTGATGAACATTGCTGTACCGCTGCAAATCGGTGCGCGTGATGTTGCTTTCCCATTCCTGAACAACTTAAGCTTCTGGTTCACGGCAATCGGTGTCATCTTGGTAAACCTGTCACTGGGTGTGGGCGAATTCGCACAAACCGGTTGGCTGGCCTACCCTCCTCTATCGGGTGCTGAATACAGCCCGGGTGTCGGGGTTGACTACTGGATTTGGAGTCTGCAGCTTTCAGGGATTGGTACAACGCTGACCGGGATTAACTTCTTCGTCACGATTTTGAAAATGCGTGCCCCGGGCATGACTATGTTCAAAATGCCAATCTTTACTTGGACAGCTCTGTGTACCAACGTTCTGATTATCGCGGCATTCCCAGTACTCACTGTTACCTTAGCGCTGTTAACCCTTGATCGTTACTTAGGTTTCCATTTCTTTACCAATGAAATGGGCGGTAACATGATGATGTACGTCAACCTGATTTGGGTTTGGGGACATCCAGAAGTTTACATCCTAATCCTTCCAGTGTTTGGTGTGTTCTCTGAAGTTACCGCAACCTTCGCTAAGAAACGTATGTTTGGTTACACCTCGATGGTGTGGGCAACTGTTGCCATTACCGTGCTGTCATTTATCGTTTGGCTACACCACTTCTTCACTATGGGATCGGGTGCCAACGTCAATGCCTTCTTCGGTATTATGACCATGATTATCGCCATCCCAACTGGGGTGAAAATTTTCAACTGGTTGTTTACGCTCTATCAAGGTCGTATCGAAATGACAGCCCCAATGCTGTGGACCATCGGCTTTATCGTGACCTTCTCGGTCGGCGGTATGACGGGTGTTCTGTTAGCGGTTCCTGGTGCTGACTTCGTATTACACAACAGTCTATTCCTGATTGCTCACTTCCATAACGTTATTATTGGTGGTGTTGTGTTCGGTTGTATGGCGGGTGTGACCTACTGGTTCCCGAAAGCCTTTGGCTTCAAACTTGACGAGAAATGGGGCAAACGCTCTTTCTGGTTCTGGATCATCGGGTTCTTCGTTGCGTTTATGCCGTTGTACGCATTAGGCTTTATGGGTATGACTCGTCGTCTGAGTCAAAACATTGATCCACAATTCCACCCACTGCTCGTTGTTGCAGCCTGTGGTGCGGGTCTGATTGCTTTAGGAATTCTATGCCAACTCATTATGTTCTATGTCTCGATTCGTGACCGTGAACTAAACCGTGATTTGACTGGAGATCCTTGGGGTGGTCGTTCTCTTGAGTGGTCAACGTCCTCACCTCCTCCGTTCTACAACTTTGCTGTTATTCCTGAAATCACCGAACGTGATGCTTTCTGGGAACAAAAGCAAAAAGGTGAAGCCTATATCAAACCAACGCATTATGAAGAGATTCATATGCCTAAGAATAGTGGTGCTGCAGTGGTTATTGCTGCCTTCGCAACTATCTTTGGTTTCGCAATGATTTGGTACATCTGGTGGTTGGCGGTTGTCTCATTTGTTGGCATCTTGGCGAGCTGGATCATCAAGAGCTTTGACGAAGACGTGGATTACTACGTAACAGTTAAAGAAGTCGAACAGATTGAGAACAAACACTTTGAAGAACTCAGCAAAGCAGGTGTGAAATAATGTCTTCTCTATCTAAACACCACGACGCCCATGGAGAGCATGGGCATCACGATGCAGGAGCCAACAAGATTTTTGGCTTCTGGATCTACCTGATGAGTGACTGCATTATCTTTGCAACCTTGTTTGCAACCTATGCAGTCATGATGCACGGTACTGCCGGAGGCCCAGCAGGTCGCGACATCTTTGAACTTCCTTATGTTCTAGGTGAAACCGCCCTACTCCTTCTCAGTTCTATTACTTATGGTATGGCAGTCATTGCCATGAACAAAGGTAATAAAGGAACGGTGATTGGCTGGTTAGTATTAACCTTCCTGTGCGGTCTGGGCTTTATCGGGATGGAAATCAATGAATTCCATCACTTGATCTCAGAAGGTTTCGGTCCTCAACGTAGCGGATTCCTGTCAGCCTTCTTTACCTTAGTGGGTACCCACGGACTTCACGTCACCTGTGGTCTGATTTGGATGCTAGTTCTGATGTTCCAGATCGCAACCCGTGGTCTGACTGCGACTAACCGCACTCGTATCATGTGCTTGAGCTTATTCTGGCACTTCTTAGATGTCGTGTGGATCTGTGTGTTTACCATTGTTTATCTGATGGGGGTCATGTAATGAGTCATTCAGCAACCGAACATGGCGCATCGCATGGTAGCGTGAAGTCATACATGATTGGCTTTATCCTGTCTATCATCCTGACAGGGATTCCTTTCTGGATGGTCATGGATGGAAGTTCAGCACACTCAACCACACTAGCTGTTGTTGTGATCTGTGCCGTTGTGCAGGTTATTGTTCATCTGGTCTATTTCCTTCACCTCGACAGTAAATCTGAAGGGGGTTGGAACCTGGTAGCCATTGTCTTCTCAGCAATTATTATTCTAATTGTTGTGGTCGGCTCACTGTGGATCATGTGGAACCTTAACTACAACATGATGCCCCATTAACTGAGTTATTCGTAATGATTAAGCAATACCTACAAGTCACAAAACCAGGAATTATTTTCGGAAATCTAATTTCTGTGATCGGTGGTTTCTTGCTTGCCTCAAAAGGCAGCATCGACTTCCGCTTATTTTTCGTCTCACTGATTGGGGTCTCTCTAGTGGTCGCATCAGGTTGTGTTTATAACAACGTGATTGACCGCGATATTGACCACAAGATGGAAAGAACGAAAAACCGAGTTCTGGTGAAGGGGCTCATTTCAACGAGAGTGAGCTTGGCTTATGCCACCTTGTTAGGTATTGCTGGTTTTGCGGTACTCTACTTTGGTGCAAATCCGCTGGCCATGTGGCTAGCGGTGATGGGCTTTGTGGTTTATGTCGGTGTTTACAGTCTCTATATGAAGCGTAATTCCGTTTACGGTACGCTGATTGGAAGTCTGTCAGGTGCCGCACCACCCGTGATTGGCTATTGTGCCGTCACGGGTAGTTTTGATGCGGGCGCATTAATCTTGCTCGCAATTTTTAGTCTATGGCAAATGCCCCACTCCTATGCCATTGCTATCTTCCGCTTCAAAGATTATCAAGCGGCAAATATCCCTGTACTTCCTGTAGTAAAGGGTATTTCTGTAGCAAAAAATCATATCACGCTCTATATCATTGCGTTTATGGTTGCAACGCTGATGCTCACTTTAGGTGGCTACGCCGGTTACAAATATTTAGTGGTTGCTGCTGCAGTCAGCCTATGGTGGCTAGGCATGGCCCTATCAGGTTATAAATCTGAAAATGATGACCGCGTCTGGGCACGTAAAGTTTTTGTCTTCTCTATCGTTGCTATTACCGCGCTGAGTGTGATGATGTCGGTCGATTTTATGGGTCCTGGTTCCACTGAACTCCTGACCTACGTACACTGATTAAAAATCTAATCATTAAGGCGCGAATTTCGCGCCTTTTCTTTTTGTTACGTAAGCTTAAGAACTATTCATTTACCCAACCCCTACAACTCCTTAAACTGTAAATAGAATTAAATTAGAGGTTGTCATGAACGATAATAAAATGACCCCACTTGAGTTGCGAGCAACCTGGGGATTGGGCACTGTATTTTCTCTTCGCATGCTAGGTATGTTTATGGTACTTCCCGTACTGACGACATATGGAATGGCGTTACAAGGGGCTACCGAAGGACTTATTGGGCTGGCTATTGGTATTTATGGACTAGCACAAGCTATCTTTCAAATTCCCTTTGGTTTGATCTCTGACCGTGTCGGTCGAAAGCCACTTATCATTGGTGGCTTATTGATCTTTGTCATCGGCAGTGTGGTTGCGGCCACCACGACGTCGATTTGGGGAATTATTCTCGGCCGTGCCTTACAAGGTTCTGGGGCAATAGCCGCCGCCGTTATGGCGTTACTGTCCGATCTCACCCGTGAGCAAAACCGTACTAAAGCGATGGCTTTTATTGGTATTAGCTTTGGTGTGACATTTGCTATTGCTATGGTCATTGGGCCAATAGTGACACATTTGCTTGGCTTACATGCGTTGTTTTGGATGATAGCTGTACTGGCAACTCTCGGTATTATCATTACGCTGGTCATCGTTCCGTCGACCACCGAACATGTGTTAAACCGTGAGTCTGGAATGGTCAAAGGTACGTTTCGTCAAGTGCTAGCCAATCCGCGACTTCTTAAACTCAATGCAGGCATCCTATTTCTGCATATTTTATTAATGTCCAGTTTTGTTGCATTACCGGGTGAGTTTGAACACGCAGGCTTTCCACCTTCTGAGCATTGGAAAGTTTACCTAGCGACTATGCTTATCGCTTTTGTCGGGGTGGTACCGTTTATCATCATTGCTGAAGTAAAACGGAAGATGAAAATAGTCTTCGTCAGTTGCGTTGCACTGCTTATCGTGGCTGAATTAGTCTTATGGCAAGCAGGGGCTCACTTTTGGACGCTAGTGGCTGGAGTGCAACTTTTCTTCTTTGCCTTTAATTTGATGGAAGCCATTTTACCGTCGCTGATCAGTAAAGAATCCCCCCCTGGTTACAAGGGCACAGCAATGGGTGTTTACTCAACCAGCCAATTTCTAGGTGTCGCAATTGGTGGCAGTTTAGGTGGCTGGGTATTCCAGCATGTTGATGCTCAAGCTGTATTTCTGATGGGTTCAGTACTGGCTGTGGTTTGGTTACTTATTAGTTTAACAATGAAAGAACCACCCTACGTCAGTAGCTTGCGGGTGGTGATTGAGCATGAATGCAACACTTCCTCATTAGAACAGCGCCTGCGTCATGCCCCCGGTGTCAGCAATGTGTTAGTGATTCCTGAAGAGCGGGCGGCTTACGTTAAAATTGATAGTAAAATAACGAATCGTCAAGAAATCGAAGCACTGATTGCAGCGAGTTAATCCCCTCCCCTCCTCTGACCTGAATCTATAGCTCAGGTCAGAGGCGGTAATATGTTAATCCCGGAAGTTCTTGAATTGAAAAGGCTGACCTAAATTGCCGCCTTTAACTGTCGCCATAGCGGTTTGCAGATCATCCCGTGATTTGCCTGTAACACGTAAAGAATCGCCTTGAATTTGCGCTTGAACTTTCAGTTTAGCGTCCTTGATCAGTTTAACGATTTTCTTAGCAATGTCCGTTTCAATCCCTTTTTTCATTTTGATTTCAACACTCCAGCTTTTTCCACTGTGTGTAATCTCTTCAGGTACATCAAGCACCGCGCCTTCAATACCGCGCTTCAACATTTTTTCACGCAGAATATCGACAATTTGACGAACTTGGAAATCAGATTCACTACTCACAGTAATTACTTCATTTTTTTCGTTAAGCGTGACCTCAGCCGTCACATTTCTAAAATCAAAACGCGTAGACAGTTCGCGGCTCGTATTTTCAACTGCATTTTTCACTTCAGGCATCTCAACTTCTGAAACGATATCGAAAGATGGCATCTTTTCTTCTCCTCTTAAAACGTTGACATGCATAATACCGAACTGTAAACACGACACAACAGTTCAGCGTAAAATGGCAAAGGATTGCGAGGAAATAGTCATGAAAATAACTGTATTAGGCTGTGGTGCTTTAGGGCAACTGTGGTTATCAGCATTGATCAAAGCCGGACATGAGGTACAAGGGTGGATCAAAGTTCACCAATCCTATTTGGGTATAGCGGTGTTAACACCAGAGCAAAACCTTTATTCCCATGATGTTATTACAAATAACCCTCAACAATTAACCCAATGTGAATTGCTGCTGGTGACGTTAAAAGCCCAGCAAATTGAAACAGCACTTGTGCCGCTACTTCCCTATCTACCTGCAAGCTGCCCAATTATTTTGCTGCACAACGGCCTAGGTGTGGTCGATGACCTACCGGCTGTTACTCACCCATTATGTCATGCCGTCACGACACAGGCGGCATATCGTACTGCTACCCAAACCTGTCATAAGGCTTGGGGGATCACACAGCTAGGCCCGCTTAATGATGCAGCGAGATCAATCAGCCATATTGCTGATATTCTTCACCATGCACTGCCTGATGTCGCGTGGTATAACGACATCAAGGTCGCTGCGTGGAAAAAATTAGCGGTTAATGCCGTTATCAATCCTCTTACGGTTAAATACGAGTGCCATAATGGGCAATTGATGGAACACCTCAATGAGGTCAGTATACTTTGCCGAGAACTTGTCTCTATTATGAATCGTGAAGGAATTCATACTGAATATGAGCCGCTTTATCATTCAGTGATCACTGTCATTCAGAATACATCACAAAATATGAGTTCAATGCTTCAAGATGTACGTGCTCAACGTCTTACTGAAATTGACTACATCAATGGGTATCTTCTCAAACGTGCCCGTGGCTATGGGTTGACGGCCCCACACCATCATGCCCTTTATCAATGGATAAAAACTAAGGAATCCGCATATGCCCCTATCTCCCTCAGTCCTGCTCTGCCTCGCTCATGGCAATGATGCAATAGAAATCACTACTTTTTTAAGTTTACTGCCACGTGCCGGTATCACTGTGACAACAGCAAGTGTTGAGGGTAATGGAGAGCTCGATATTCTTAGTGCAGAAGGACTGAGCTTTCGTGCAGAAAGTCCATTATGTCATGCTGTGGATCAAGCCTTCGACTTACTTCTATTGCTCGGAGGCGAAACGAGTTGCCAGACTTATGCCGACAGCGATTTGCTTATAGAATCACTGGCACAATTCAACGCAACACAACGGTACGTCGCAGTGATGAGTCATGCAGTCCCTCGACTTATTGATAAGATTGATCGTTACCAAGGGGCTAATGTGACTTGTCTTGCACATCAATCCGAGTTACTTCTCCAGACACAATGGCAAGAGCGACGAATTGTCTGCGACCCACGCTATCTTCTACTCACGGGGCAAGGGCCATTATGTGCAACCGATATGGCGCTAAAAATTATTGAAACACTGAAAAGTAAAGAAGAGGCACATCGTATTACCCATGACCTCGCTTTACCTATTGGGATTTACAACTATCAAGAATAAAAAAAGGCCTCATCATCATTGAGGCCTCTTTTGATTAAGGTCGATACACCTTAACGTTGGTAAAGCCTTGTTCATGCAGATAAAGCGCTTGTAAACGACTCATTACCCCCCGCTCACAATACAGTAGCCATGTGCGCTTACGGTCAAGATCAGCAAATTGAGTACTTAGCTTGTAGAAAGGTATCGATTTAACTTCGACACCCTCGACGATAAGCGGTGCATCATCTTGTTCATCGATAGAACGAATGTCCAGAATAGAATCTTGTGCGCTCAACTCGCTGACCGACTCAATTTCGGTAACTTCTTGTGTGGTGTCAGCTGCAATATCTCGAATATCAATATTGCGAGCTTCAGTCACGACACGGTCGAGAATAGTGAAGTCAAAGTTATTTTCTTCTTCTTCAATCTTTTCCTTAACCGCTTTGACCGTTGGACTTTTTGATATCACACCACAATATTCAGGCATCGTTTTGGCAAAATCTTCCGTTCCGATCTGCCGTGCGACTTTAATGATATGTTCTTTGTCATGAGAAATCAGGGGACGAAGCACTAACGTATCCGTAACGTTGTCGATTAAGCGCAAATTGGTCAAGGTTTGACTTGAGACCTGCCCCAAGGCTTCGCCGGTAACCAATGCTTGTACGCCGTAACGCTCAGCAATTTGGGACGCGGCACGCACCATCATTCGTTTAAGGACAACGCCCATTTGGCCGTCCTCCACTTTTTCTAGAATTTCACCCACGACAGGCTCAAAATCAATGGCGATGAAGCGAACTCGATGCGAACGCCCATAGGTATTCCATAAATAGTGCGCAACTTGACGAACGCCGATTTCGTGCGCAGCTCCGCCCAGATTAAAGAAACAATAATGGACACGACTGCCACGACGCATAAGCATATAGCTCGATACACCAGAGTCGAATCCCCCAGAAATGAGAGAAATAACATCTTCTTGTGTACCGATGGGAAAACCACCTAATCCTTCATAGCGTTGGGTGATCAGCAATAATCGGTCTTGATCAATTTCCAGCTGTACGGTTACGTCCGGGTTTTGGAGTTTTACCGATGCAGAATCAATATGTTGATTTAATCCCCCACCAACATAACGTTCAACTTCATGTGAAGTAAACTCATGCTTACCGCGGCGTTTAGCACGCACACAGAAGGTTTTCCCTATAAGCTGTGTTTGATACATCGCTAACGTTTGCTCAAAAATATCGTGCAAGCTACTAAAAGAACGGTCTTCGACCGCAAGTATATGGTGTATACCGGGGATCCGTGTGAGTGCTTCGGCGACGGCAGCACTGCATTCTTCTTTACGCGTGCGCACGGTGATGTGGTCCCAAAGGCGTACAACCGCGATATTTTCATCAACGCTTTTCAGCACGTTTCGTATATTACTGGATAAAATTTTAATAAAACGTAATCGAACAGATTGGCTTTTGATCGTTATTTCTGGAAATAATTTTACGATAAACTTCATATAGGCACTAACTTACGTGGGAATAAACGTTAATTATTAAACGTTTATATGTTAAAATAGGTTTCAGAGCTATCCTCTGATTTAAGCGCGCATAGTATATCATCATTACGTTGCTTTAGCTTGTTTTAGTCGTGCTACACAGAGTATTTTGCGAAAACTCTCTGGTCAGCTAACATATATCCATATTCTCGTTCATTCACCAAGCCGGTACTGTATATGCCTAAAAAACCTGCGTCGACGATCAGCTTTGAACAATCACTTTCTGAGCTAGAATCCATAGTGCAGCGCTTAGAAAGCGGTCAATTACCGCTAGAAGATGCTCTTAATGAATTTGAACGTGGGGTTACGCTTGCGCGTCAAGGCCAACAGCAATTACAGCAAGCCGAACAACGAGTACAAATTTTGCTTGCTCAAGACGAGCATGCTGAATTATCAACGTTCACCCCGGAAAATTGATAATGGATCATTTTACGACTTTAACGCACTACCGTACTCGTATCGATCTTGTGCTAGAAGAATGTTTAGAAAACCTTACTTTTCAGTCTAATCCGTTATTTCAAGCGATGCATCATGGCGTATTATTAGGTGGAAAAAGAATGCGCCCTTTCCTGGTGTATGCCACAGGGGAGATGTTTGGCATCGATTCTAAAGTACTTGATGTTCCTGCGGCTGCGATCGAATTTATCCATGCCTACTCGCTGATCCACGACGATTTACCAGCAATGGACGATGACAGCTTACGTCGTGGGCAACCGACTTGTCATATCGCTTTTGGTGAAGATACTGCGATTTTGGCGGGGGATGGCTTACTGACTCAAGCCTTCTCTATTCTGAGTGAAAAGCCGATGTCTGGGGTCAATGATTCGACCCGTATCGCGATGATTACCGAACTTGCACGGGCTAGCGGCGCGGTAGGGATGGTTTTAGGTCAAGCCCTCGACTTGCAAGCCGAAGGTAAAACAGTAAATGTTGAAGACTTAGAGACTATTCATCGCCATAAAACGGGGGCACTGATACGAGCGGCTATACGCCTAGGTGCACTTACTGCAGGCGAACGAAGTCGCCCGTACTTACCGCTTCTTGACCGTTATGCTGAGGCAATCGGCCTCGCCTTTCAGGTACAAGACGATATTCTCGATGTGACAGGCGATAGTCAAATCACGGGGAAACAGCAGGGAATGGATCTCGCGTTAGGGAAGAGCACATACCCTGGACTATTGGGACTTGAACCTGCACGTCATAAAGCCAAAGAGCTTTATCAAGAAGCCGTCGATGCCCTAGCGCAGCTCGAAAAACATGGCTTTAATACACAGCAGCTACAGGCGTTGGCGAGTTATATCGTTGAACGAAATAAATAAATTCTATGATGAGTCTCTGATGAGTTTTGACAATACCTTATATCCTACTCTGGCCCTCGCTGAAACTGTTCAGCAATTGCGCCAACTTCCGAAAGAGAAGTTGCCACAGCTTTGTGAAGAGTTACGCGCGTATTTGCTTAATAGCGTGAGTCAATCAAGTGGGCACTTTGCCTCTGGCCTCGGTGTCGTTGAACTTACGGTCGCATTACATTATGTCTATGATACACCTTTCGACCACCTTATCTGGGATGTTGGGCATCAGGCTTATCCCCATAAAATCCTAACTGGTCGCCGTGACCGTATCGGGACTATTCGCCAAAAAGGGGGCCTTCACCCTTTTCCTTGGCGTGCCGAAAGTGAACACGATGTATTAAGTGTTGGTCACTCATCCACCTCTATCAGTGCTGGTTTAGGGTTAGCGGTAGCCGCGCAAAAAGAACAGAAAGAGCGTAAAGTCGCTTGTATCATTGGTGATGGCGCAATTACTGCCGGTATGGCTTTTGAAGCGATGAATCACGCAGGTGACATCAAACCCGATATGCTAGTTATCCTTAACGATAATGATATGTCGATTTCTGAAAACGTGGGGGCACTGAATAACCGTGTTGCACAGCTGCTTTCAGGCAAAACCTATTCTAAACTACGTGAGAGCGGAAAACGTGCCTTTGATAATTTTCCGCCCATCAAAGAGTTGTTAAAGCGTACCGAAGAACATATCAAAGGGATGGTCTCACCCGGTACGCTGTTTGAAGAGTTGGGCTTTAATTATATTGGTCCCGTTGATGGACACGATGTCCACACTCTCGTCAGTACCCTATCAAATATGCGTCAGTTAAAAGGGCCACAATTTCTGCACATTATCACGCAGAAAGGGAAAGGCTATGCTCCCGCGGAAAAAGATCCGATTAGTTGGCATGCAGTTCCGAAATTTGATCCGGCAAGTGGCGTATTACCCACCAGTAAACAAAGTGCGGCTCCCACTTATTCAAAAGTGTTTGGGGATTGGCTTTGTGAAGTCGCCGCTCAAGATCCTAAACTGATGGCTATTACTCCTGCCATGCGCGAAGGCTCAGGTATGGTACGTTTCTCGCGCGAATATCCCGACCAATATTTTGATGTAGCGATTGCTGAACAACATGCAGTCACGTTTGCAGCAGGACTGGCGATTGGCGGCTATCATCCAGTAGTCGCAATTTATTCGACCTTTTTACAGCGGGCCTACGATCAACTCATCCATGACGTAGCAATCCAGAAGCTTCCCGTCTTGTTCGCAATCGATCGTGGGGGTATTGTCGGGGCTGATGGACAAACACACCAAGGAGCCTTCGATATTGCGTTCTTACGCTGTATCCCTGATCTGCTGATCATGACGCCAAGCAACGAAGATGAGTGTCGACAAATGCTCTACACTGGCTATCAATATCGCGATGGCCCTTCAGCAGTACGTTATCCGCGCGGAAATGGAATTGGCTTGGCAGAACGCCCTCTCGCCGCATTACCTATTGGAAAAGGTAAGATTGTTCAAGAAGGGAGTGATGTGGCTATTTTAAACTTTGGCACTCTCCTTGTTGAAGCCCAACAGGCGGCCGAACAGCTTGGTGCGACAGTGGTGGATATGCGCTTTGTCAAGCCGCTAGATGAGGCCCTTGTCATTTCCTTAGCGCAGACGCATAACACCTTTATTACCCTTGAAGAAGGGGCGATTAAAGGCGGAGCTGGCAGTGGCGTTAATGAGTTACTTATGGCTCATCGCTTAATGCGTCCAGTGCTTAATCTCGGTCTCCCTGACGAATTTATTGCGCAAGGTACGCAAGATGAGGTGAGACAGGCATTAGGGCTGGATAGCAAAGGAATTATTGAACGCTACCAGCAATGGTCTCAATAAAAAAGAGCCCGTATCTGTACCCAAAAGTTGGATAATCCAACTTTTGGGTACAATTAAGCAGAAAAATGATCGAAGCCTTGTGGCTGATAAATCAGCTTTTTCCCTTGATCGTACAACGCAATCCCTTCAGATGAAGGCAATATTTGTCCAATACAGCAACTCTCTACCCCTAAATTATCAAGCGCAAGTTGGATAGCTTCGCGGTTGACTTCCGGTACGGTAAAACAGAGTTCGTAATCTTCACCACCATTTAACGCAAAGTTAATCGCTACCTCCCGTTCAACAACCTCTTGTAAGTAGGAAGAGAGCGGTAATTGACTTTGCTCTATTTTTGCGCCCACGTGACTGGCGTGCAGAATATGTCCTAGATCAGAGAGTAATCCATCCGAGATATCTATCGCTGAAGTAGCGAGGTCTCGCAGTGCTTGCCCGGGTAAAATGCGTGGGGTAGGACGAAGGTGTCGCTTAAGTAAATACTCACGTTGTTGTGCTGTCGACACTGTCAGTTTATTTTGCAGAATCGCTAATCCCGCAGCACTATCGCCTAACGTTCCAGTGACGAAGATCCAATCACCATGTTGTGCCCCACTGCGTGTTAATGCTTTACCCGCAGGTACTAATCCGTGAATACCCAGCGTCATAGAGAGTGGACCACGAGTGGTGTCTCCCCCAATTAACTGCATATGGAAGTAGTCTAATTGCTCAAATAATGCATCGCTGAAGGATTGCAACCATTGATGATCAACATGAGGTAGACTAATCGCTAAGGTAAGCCAAGCGGGATCGGCTCCCATTGCGGCTAAATCACTGAGGTTAACGGCTAAGGCTTTATAGGCAAGATCTTCTGGGGCGATATCAGGATAAAAGTGTGTGCCTTCCACTAATGTATCGACACTAATGGCTAATGTCTGATTAGGGGAAAGATTTAATAATGCACAATCGTCACCAATCCCAGTTTCAACATCTCGTCTATTCGTCGTTTTGCGATTGAAATAACGAGTAATGACTTCAAATTCACCACAGGCCATCACGTTTACCTTTTTATCTTACTTTGCCATAAAAAAAAGGCCGGAATTTCCGGCCTGATATAATTATTTACGGCGTGGTCTAATTTGTGGAGCGACTTTGTCCAATACACCGTTAATAAACTTATGACTATCTTCAGCACCGAAGGTTTTAGCAAGTTCAATACCTTCGTTGATAGCCACTTTGTATGGGACGTCATCACGCTTACTCAGCTCATAAAGCGAAATGCGTAATGCCGCTTTTTCAACTTGTCCCAGTTCATCAAGACGACGACTAAGGTGAGGTTGCATCAGGTTATCAAGATAATCACTGTTGTTCGCTACGCCAGTCAGGATCTCCCGAAAGTACAGCACATCAACGTCTTTGACGTCATTTTCAGCAAGGAACTGATATTCAACATCAGCAATGTCGTTATTCGATATTTGCCAGGAGTAGAGTGCTTGAAGAGCACACTCTCGGGCGCGGCGGCGAGCAGCAGGTTTCACAAAAATTCCCTCAGAATCAGGCGTTAATCGCTTTTATTACGTTAATCATTTCAAGTGCGGTAAGAGCGGCTTCAGCGCCTTTATTACCCGCTTTAGTTCCAGCACGCTCAATAGCCTGCTCGATATTTTCAGTCGTTAATACACCAAAGGAGACTGGGATGTCGCTATTCATCGCAACATTCGCAATTCCCGAACTGGCTTCACCGGCCACAAACTCAAAGTGCGCGGTGCCACCACGAATAACCGTTCCTAAGGCAATCACTGCATCATATTTTTTTGTTCGTGTTAAGGCCCGTGCGGCGAGCGGAAGTTCATAAGCTCCCGGTACCCAGACCACGGTAATGTTTTCGTCTTTGACCTGACCAATGCGTTTTAATGCATCAACCGCACCTTGAAGCAAACTATCGTTAATGAAGTTGTTGAAACGAGCGATAACAATCGCAATATTGGCTTCTGGTGTAGCCACTGGCGCTTCGATAATTTTCATAAATATCCTTCAGGTTAAGAGTAAGACGCCCAACAGGGCGCGAATTCTAGCATAATGTTTGACGGTCTGCTTAGGCTTTTACACAGACGCTGCAATTGGCTGCAAAATAAGTCGTAAGTCACGGCCGATTTGTCGAATATCGTTGATTTCAAATTCCATTGCTTGGGAGAGATGTTCTATACCCGGTAGCTGGCATAAGCTACGTGCATCGGATCCTAACAATTTGGGTGCCGTATAAAGGATCAGTTCATCAACCACCCCAGCATGTAACAGCTGGCCTGCCAGCGTCGCACCCGCTTCAACCCAAACGGTGTTTATCTGCTGTTGACCCAGTGTCATCATCAATGCTACTAAGTCAATATAGCCGTGATGCTCAGGGAGAACTAACTCTTTATCCCAAGCATTTATCTGCTCAGAGGGTTGTACCACGGCACGCCACGTTTGAGCTCCTGGCATAAATAAAGCTGCGTTATCACTGACTTGACGATGGCGATCTAACACGACACGTAAAGGTTGACGCAGCTGCGACGCTTCCCCAATTAGCGCTTGTGTATCGGCATCTAATTGCGACCAACGTACGTTCATCTGGGGATTATCTGCCAGTACGGTCTGACTGGTCGTCAATATCGCGGAAGACTGGGCACGAAACTGTTGTACATCTTGACGCGCTGCCGCTGAAGTAATCCACTGACTTTCGCCATTCGCCATTGCCGTACGACCGTCCAGCGAGGCAGCCATTTTTAATTGTACCCAAGGGAACCCTGTACGCATCCGCTTAAGAAAACCACGGTTAAGGCTCTCTGCCTCTTGGGCTAACAGACCAAATTCGACTTCAATACCGGCTTCACGTAAACGATGTAATCCCCGACCCGCGACTTGGGGGTTAGGATCTTGCATCGCGGCAACCACACGTGTGATCCCCGCCGCAATGAGCGCATCGCAGCAAGGAGGCGTTCGTCCATAGTGACTGCAAGGTTCCAAGGTCACGTAAGCGGTCGCGCCTTTTGCTGCTGTTCCTGCTTCACGTAATGCGTGGACTTCAGCATGCCCTTCCCCTGCCTTTTGATGGAAGCCCTCACCGATAATGGCACCGTCTTTGACAATCACACAGCCAACATTTGGATTAGGGCTCGTCGTAAAACGTCCGCGTGCAGCGAGTTGTAGGGCATGTTGCATAAAATCACGATCAGACATTACTCACTCCCAAGTTTTGCGATTTCTTCGCCAAATTCGCGCACATCTTCAAAACTACGATAGACTGATGCAAACCGAATGTAGGCCACTTTATCTAAGAGTTTTAGCTCATCCATCACATAATTCCCTACTACTTTACTCGGTAATTCACGCTCTCCGGTTGCCCGTAACCGTGCTTTAATTCTATGTACCGCATTATCTAAGGCATCAGCACTTACTGGGCGCTTTTCTAGTGCTTTCATTAGACCACGCATCATTTTTTCTTCATCAAAAGGCTCTCGAATCTCATCACTTTTAATGACACGTGGCATAACCAGCTCTGCAATTTCAAATGTCGTAAATCGCTCGCTACAGAGTAAACATTGTCTGCGACGTCGTACTGAAGAACCTTCACTGACCAAGCGAGAGTCAATGACTTTTGTATCGACGGCGTTACAAAAAGGGCAGTACATAGTGACTCCTGTATTAGGTAGTAGGGGCAGCTAGTGTAGCGCGAACCCCTTAGGACAGAAACGTTTACCGATAAATTTCTTCGTTCAACCTCGCTATCTCTCACAAAGGGAGAAATGGGCTATACTGTAGAGTGTTGTAATCACTATTTTCACAACCTAAAACAGGAGTTTGTAATGGGCTTATTTGATTTTGTAAAAGAAGCAGGTGAAAAAATTTGGGATTCAGTCTCATCACACGATGACGCCGCGACCAAGATCCAGGACCACCTACAAAAACTGGGGATCCCTGGCGCAGATAAAGTACAAGTCAGTGTTGATGGCGACAAAGCAACGGTGAGTGGTGAAGGGTTAAGCCAAGAATTAAAAGAGAAGATTTTAGTCGCGGTGGGCAACGTTGCTGGAATTAGTAGTGTCGATGATAAAGTGACTACTACCCCCGACACGGCAACTGCCACCGAGAGTAAATTCTATACGGTAAAATCGGGTGATACCTTAAGCGGTATCGCGAAACAAATGTACGGTGATGCTAACCAGTACAACAAGATTTTTGAAGCGAATAAACCCATGCTTTCACACCCGGACAAAATTTATCCGGGTCAATCATTACGTATTCCAGCCTAAATACTTTCGCTGCCGGATACCGGCAGCGAATATCGTTATACTCGTCTTGCGTGACGCGAACGACGCGTTAAAGGATAGCCAAGCATTAACACTATCATCCACACTACCCCTGCATAAAGTGATAAACGCGTATCAGGGAAATAGCCAATCAAAGCAATAATAAACAGCAAAAATACAACCGCTAAACTCGATAATACAATGCCACCCGGTAAAGCAAATTTCAGACTTTTTGCCGCTTCCTTACCTAACTTAATACGCGAAGCGATTTGTGAAAGTAGGATCATGATCCACACCCAAACCGTAGCAAAAGTCGCTAACGAAGCGATCACCAAAAAGACCTTCTCAGGGATTAGATAATTGAGCAGTACAGCAATTAGCAGTGCAACCATCATCACAATTACGGTCACTGCAGGTGCACCACGTGAAGAGACTTTACGGAAGATAGCCGGGGCTTGTCCCTGCTCTGCCAACCCATGCAACATACGACCGACACCGAAAATATCGCTATTGATTGCCGATAATGATGCAGTGATCACCACAAAATTTAAAATAGAGGCTGCTGCCGCAATACCCAGATGTTGGAAGGTTAAAACGAAGGGGCTCCCTTGAGTACCAACTTGGTTCCAAGGATAGATAGCCATGATAACGAAAAGTGTCGCCACATAAAAAACCAGTATACGCCATGGTACGGAATTGATCGCTTTAGGGATAGATTTCTCAGGATTTTCAGCCTCTCCCGCTGTAATTCCAATTATTTCAATCCCCCCATAGGCAAACATAACCATCTGGAGTGAAAGCAGCATTCCAACTAAGCCATGCGCGAAGAAGCCACCATTGGTCCAAAGATTAGAAATACCCGTAGGCTGTCCGCCGTTACCCATTCCCCAAATGATCATTGCGAATCCAGCAATAATCATTAAGGTGATAGTAGCGATTTTGAAAAATGAGAACCAAAACTCAACTTCGCCGAAGGTTTTTACGCTCATTAGGTTTATGGCACCGATAATAAACACGACGCTTAATACCCATATCCAATGCGGTACATCTGGGAACCAGACTCCCATGTAAACACCAAACGCGGTTACGTCGGCAATACCCACAATCAATATTTCAAAACAGTAAGTCCAACCGGTAAGATATCCCGCCCAAGGGCCCAAATAGTCGTTAGCGTAGCGTGAGAAAGAGCTGGCAGAAGGGTTATTCACCGACATCTCACCTAGAGCACGCATAATAATATAAGCGACTAATCCGCCGATGATATAAGCCAGTAATACGCTTGGGCCGGCCATACGGATTGCATCCGCTGAACCATAGAATAAGCCTGTACCTACCGCCGAACCTAGCGCCATAAAACGGATATGCCGAATACTCAGTCCCCGTTTTAGGGTATTTTCTTGTTGCATAATTTACCGATCCCAAAAATAAAAACCACGAGCAATCGCCCGTGGTTTGTGACATCAATACATGTTAAGCCGATGTTTTCACGCTAACAGCCTTACCTTTCATTCTATCGATAATCGCCGCAATAATAATAACGACTAATACTGGCGGTAACCACGATAAATTCTGCTCAGATAGCGGTAGGTGCTGCAAGCTCACCGGTACCCAATCTTTAAGATTGCTTGCTTTAAAGCCATCAATAATACCAAAGACTAAACTTACTACCATCGCAGGCTTAATGATGCGCCCTGCTTCTTGCCACCAGCCTAAAGTAAAACTTAGGACAACCAGTACGATACAAGGCGGATAGATAGCGGTTAATACAGGTATAGAAATGGCAATCAAGTGTGTTAAACCCAAATTGGAGATTATCATCGCAAAGAGGCTCAAAATGATAACAAGCGCCTTATAGGATAACGGTAAGTACTGGGCAAAAAACTCGGCACAAGCACAGGTCAGTCCAATAGCAGTAACCATACAGGCCAGCAAAATAAGCACACCTAAGAAGATGCTGCCCCCTGAACCAAAGGTATGCTGGACGTAAGCATGAAGGATCATTGCACCATTTGATGACTGGCTGACAAGACTTCCGCTATCTGAACCTAATTTGAATAAAGAAAGGTACACTAAAGTTAAACCAACCCCAGCAATGATCCCTGCTAAAACAGTGTAACGCGTTAATAATTTTGAGTTTTCAATACCGCGTGAACGGGCAGCATTAACAATGACAATGCCAAAGACAAGGGCGCCGAGCGTATCCATCGTCAAATAGCCATTCACAAAACCGTTAGAAAAAGCGGCTTGTTGATAAACATCAGTAGCCGGTAAATGGCTTCCCGCAGGCCAAAGTAAGGCAGCAATCCCTAGAACAGCCAGAGCAATGATTTTAATCGGCGCTAAAAAGTGACCGACGGTATCAAGTAGTTTACCGGGAAATAGAGAAACGAAGATCACTATGCAAAAATAGATCACGCTATAAATTTGCAAAGCTAGGGCATTGTCACCGACTAATGGGCCAATACCAACTGCAAAGGAGACTGTCGCCGTACGAGGTGTCGCAAATAAAGGTCCTACTGCGAGATAACAGACAAACGCTAAGACAACCCCTGCCGCTTTACCCATTGGGCTGCTTAAGGTATCCACCCCGCCGCCAACACGTGCTAATGCAATGACGGTCATAACCGGTAATCCTACTGCTGTGAGTAAGAAACCTAGGGCAGAAACCCATACATGTTCACCGGATTGAATACCTACCATTGGTGGGAAAATAATATTTCCTGCACCGACAAACAACGCGAAGGTCATAAACCCTAGCGCAAATATATCCCTGGTCGTTAAACGTTTCATCATAAATACTCTAAGTAACCCTGCCGTTTATATAAATTATAGTTTGTTGACGATCACTTCCCCTGTTCTGCATAACGCTATCAGAGGGGATAAAAAGTGAGAGGGCGTTAAGCCACAAGATGCGTCAAGGTATAAGTAAATCTTTTATAACAAACAAAGGCAACACAGTCACTGCAAAGCAGTATAATATTCTAAAAAACAGCCTTAAATCAGCGATTGTGCCAATAATTAGAGGAAACATTTAGAAAATGATGTGCGTTTTTTTTGAGCAGGTGATAGTGAGAATGTGAAATGAGGATAACCACAAAAGACTACGCGGTTATCATCGTGATAAAACGTTACGGCCAGATGTGATGAGCGACTTCTTGCAACAAATCAATTTTTTCCCATTGTTGCGCCTCAAAAAGATTATTGCCTTCTTCAGTAGAGGCAAAGCCACATTGTGGACTAATACAAATTTGATCAAGACTGATAAATGTTGTGGCCTCTTTTACTCTGGCCGTAATTTGTTCCACGGATTCCAAATCACCCACTTTTGTCGTCACCAATCCGAGAACTACTTGTTGATGTCCGGGCTTAATGTAGCGTAAAGGTTCAAATCCGCCGGAGCGATCATTATCATATTCAAGAAAGAACGTATCAACATTGACTTGGCCAAACAGAATTTCAGCAACCGGTTCATACCCTCCTTCAGAAATCCAGGTTGAACGAAAGTTTCCCCGGCAAACATGCAATCCTATTCGCATATCTGCTGGCTTGTCTTCTAAAGCACGGTTGAGTACATATGCATAAGTTCTCGCCAGTTGAGTAGGGTCATCACCCCGTGCACGAAGTTGCTGCTGTTGAGCTTCAGAACAGAGATAAGCCCATGCCGTATCGTCAAGTTGCAGATAACGACAGCCAACTTGGTAGAACGCACGGATTGCTTTTTTCCAAGTCAGGGCAATATCTTCAAAATATTCTGTTAAATCAGGATATACCGTCTTTGAGATGGCATCTCGTCCACCCCGAAAGTGTAATACGCTAGGACTTGGAATGGTCATTTTAGCAATACTGTGACCCGCAATTTTTTGTAAAAACGCAAAATCAGCCGGCATCGGGTGAGAGATAAAATCAATCTTACCAGTGACCTTGATCCCATGAGCTTTCGTCTGAATACCATTAAACTGAATGCCTTGTTCTACCACGACTTGTTCGACACCGGTTAAACCATCAAAAAAGTCGAAATGCCACCAAGCACGACGAAACTCACCATCTGTAACAACCCGTAACCCATGTTGTTGTTGAAGCGCCACAACCTCTCTAATGGCTTGATCTTCCGTTTCACGCAATTGCTCGGCGGTTATTTGACCTTGTGCGAATTGAGCGCGAGCTTGCTTAACATTCTCTGGACGTAAAAAACTGCCCACAACTTCTACACGATAACTCTCTTGCTGCATGATCTTCATCCCCCAACGATAATTTTAGAGAAAAAGACATCTAGATGTCTAAATAAAATTTACTCTGCTTCTCATAAAACACAATTGAAGTTAATTCATCATCAGTTGAATTATTGTATTTCAGTTAAAATATGTGCCTTCGTGAGTTGAAAGCTGAAGACTGTCTGCTGTTGAGGCTGACTTTCGATTCGCAATTTACTCCCGTGGTGACTTAACGCATGTTTAACAATGGCTAAGCCTAATCCACTTCCCCCTGAGTGACTAGACCGCGCACCATCAACGCGATAGAAGCGCTCAGTCAACCTTGAGATATGCTCAGCGGCAATCCCCGGTCCATCATCACTCACTTTAAATTCAGCTCCAAATGAGGTTTTCTGCCAGCTCAATATCACTGTGGTTCCAGCAGGGGTATGATTAATCGCATTAAACACTAGATTAGAAATAGCACTGCGTAACTGTTCTTCATTACCGAGGGCGAGAAGGTCCTTATCAATGTGACAAATCACTTTATGACGATTATCACTCAAGGCCATTGCTTCGTGATAGAGCTGTTCAAGTAATGAAGGAACGTCAATGCGCTGACGCATTTCATAGGTGGGCGTAGCTTCGATTTTGGATAGAATAAGAAGTTGTTTAACCAGCGCCGCCATACGTTGCGTCTGTGACTCCATTGTCATCAATGCTTTTTGTTGAGTGGCAAGAGGCATATTTCCTTCTTGCATCATTTCAAGATAGCCTTGCAAAACGGTTAAAGGGGTACGAAGTTCATGGCTAACATTCGCAAAAAAATTACGACGCATATTTTCTAACTGGTGAATCTGGCTAATATCTCGGCCGACAATCAGCCACTGCTTCTCACTGTAAGGCATAATCCGAAATTCCATTTGCTGCCCATTGTTCAGTGCTTGTACCAGTGGTTGGCTAAATTGGCGTTGCTGTAAATAACGAGAAAATTCAGGGTAACGCAGTAAGTTTTGGATATTTTGACCATTGTCTTCTGGCCAACGCAGGCCAAGAAGATCTTGCGCAAGCCCATTACACCAAAAGATATTCCCCTCTTCTGTTACTGATATGAGCGCATCTGGAAGAGACTCGGCACCACTGCGAAAACGCTGGATCAGAGAGCGCAGTTCACTACGCCGACGTTTGTTACGCTGTTGCATCAACTGCAACCCGTAAAATAATGGCTCCCAGCTGCCTCGTCCTGTCGGCGGTGTCATACTCCGGTCAATCCATAGCCAATGAGAGAGACGAAGTAATTGCCGAAAATGCCAGCCTAATAGCGCTAATAAACCGATAATTACAGTAATACTAATTTGATGCAAAAAAAATCCGATGACCGAACTTATAATTAAAACGATAACCAGTTCGAGGAGTAATTTTTTAATAGAGAGTTTTTCAAGCACCGATTTTCCCCTTAATAACGCACCGAGAATCGATAACCCGCGCCACGTACTGTTTGAATCATTTTCTCGTAGCCTGATGTCTCTAATGCTTTACGTAAACGTCTAATATGCACATCAACGGTGCGATCTTCAACATAGACATTAGTGCCCCAAACCTGATTAAGTAAGTGTTCACGCGTATAAACGCGTTCAGTATGAGTCATAAAAAAGTGCAGTAAGCGATATTCGGTCGGCCCCATATCAATGGGCGTTTCACCGGCCATGACTCGATGTGAACTAGGATCGAGGATCAATCCTTGGATATTAATGACTTCATCCTCAGGTGACGGGGATACACGTCGAATGATAGCTTTAATTCGCGCGATAAGCTCTTTAGGCGAAAAGGGCTTGAGCATGTAGTCATCCGCCCCTGCATCAAGACCGCGAACGCGATCTTCTTCTTCGCCTTTAGCGGTCAGCATCAAGACGGGAATGTCTCGAGTGAAGGCTTCTTTTTTTAAGTGGCGAATATATTGAATACCACTTCCACCGGGTAACATCCAATCCAGTAATATTAAATCTGGCCAAGGTTCAATTAATTGGCGTACCGCACGATCATAGTCTTCTGCTTCGATTACTTCATATCCATTCTGTTCTAATACAAAACAAATCATTTCACGAATGGGTGCTTCATCCTCTACCACTAAGATCCGCTTGGCCATTTTTTCTCCAAAATTAATAACTTACTTAGGCATGTATAGCATTATCTGTCACTTTTATTACACTTTTATGAATTGCATATGTAACTAATTATCTCTAATTATTAATTATAAGTTGGCACTGCGTGGTTTTGTGCCCGACAAGTTAAGGCTATACTCGACGTTTGATCTTTTAAGACGTAGGGTCTGATGAAAATAATTCATACCTCTGATTGGCATTTAGGCCAGTTTTTTTATACTCGGAGCCGCGCGCCAGAACATCAGGCCTTTTTACAGTGGTTAACAACATTCGTCATTGAACAGCACGTCGATGCGATTATCGTGGCCGGGGATATTTTCGACACGGCAACGCCTGCAAGCTACGCACGAGAACTTTTAAACCAGTTTATTGTGTCGTTACAAGAGACTGGCTGCCACCTCTACCTTCTCGCCGGTAATCATGATTCCGTCGCCACGCTTAATGAGTCGAAAGCATTAGTCGCTTGTCTACACACACATATTATTACCGGTATTTCAGAAGAAGGAGCAGCGCCCTCTTCAACGTTGTTTCCATTAAAAAATGCACAAGGAAAAACTTGTGCACTACTCTGTGCCATTCCTTATTTACGACCACGAGATATTCAAATTAGCCAAGCAGGCTTAACCGGTCGAGAGAAGCAGCAAGATTTATTACAATCAATCACCAACTATTATCAAGATCAATATCAGCAAGCATTAGATTATCAAAAGCACTATCAGCTTGATAATTTGCCGATCATTGCAACCGGGCATCTTACTGCTTTAGGCGTAACAAAGAGCGATTCTGTGCGTGATATTTATATTGGTACATTAGAAGCCTTTCCAGCCAGTGCATTTCCCCCGGCCGATTATATTGCACTAGGCCATATTCATCGCGGACAAAATATTAACGGTGATACACTAATTCGTTATTGCGGCTCGCCGATTCCTTTAAGTTTTGATGAATTGGGATCTGCAAAGAGTATTACATTGATCACTCTGACTGACGGCGAACCGTTACGCTTGACGACACACAACATTCCCTGCTTTCAACCGATGCAAATGCTTAAAGGCTCATTGGCTGAACTTAAAGAGCAACTAGAGAGTCTCGTATTTCCGCAAAATGGGCAAAAAATTTGGCTCGACATTGAGATTCATCACGACGAATATTTAAGCGACCTACAACAACGTATTGAGAAAATGGCTGAAGGATTGGCTGTCGAAATTTTATTATTACGACGTAAACGTATTGCCTCCTCTGCAGCGCTCACACTCAAACAAAAAGAAACATTAAGTGAACTCACTCCCGAAGAGGTTTTTTGTCGGCGGTTAGCACAAGAATCCTTAGATAGTGATCAACAACAGAACCTACTGCAACTGTTTCGACAAGTGACGGCACAGATCCACGACCCGCAGGCGTAACTGATGAAAATACTAACCTTAAGACTTAAAAATTTGAACTCATTACGGGGTGAGTGGCGAGTCGATTTTACCCAAGCCCCGTTTAATGAAAATGGTTTATTCGCCATTACCGGAGAAACGGGCGCGGGTAAGACAACCTTGCTTGATGCGATTTGTTTAGCTCTTTACCATCAAACTCCGCGTTTAGGCAGTCTGTCACCGACACAAAACCAATTAATGACGCGTGGTACCAGCGATTGTCTTGCGGAAGTTGAATTTGAAATTAAGGGTGAAGCATGGCGAGCCTTTTGGAGTCAAAATCGCGCAAGAAACGACCACCGCGGAAAACTGCAGCCACCCAAAGTGGAACTTGCTCGATGCAGTGATAATAAGATTTTTGCCGATAAGGTGTCAGATAAACTCAAACTAATTGAAACCCTTTCAGGGTTAAATTTTCAACGTTTCACTCGTTCTATGATGTTGTCACAAGGACAGTTTGCTGCATTTCTTAATGCTCCTGTCGCCGAGCGAGCCGAATTGTTAGAGGAGCTTACTGGTACGGCGATTTATGGGCATATCTCACAACACGTGTTTGAACGACATAAGCAACATAAAATAGAACTTGATCATCTACAAGCCAAGCTCTCAGGTGTGACCTTACTCAATGAAACACAGCGAATTGCCTTACAGCAGCAACACGAAACCTTAGGCCTTGAGCAAGAATCGCTGCGACAACACATTGAACAACGACAAGCCGCTTTACATTGGCAGCATTATGACCAGCAACTCCTTAACCAAGTTACTCAATGCCAGCAAGCATTAGCCACCACGCTAGAACAAGAAGAACGTTTAGCCCCACTGCGTCACCAACTTGCGGCTTATCTCCCTGCGGCACAACTTCTCCCGACTTGGCAAACCCTACAAGAGGCTGAAGAAAAGCTGTACACCACCCGCGTTCACTATGAAACCTTACAACAACAGCACCAATTAGCTGAACAGCAACAACAAGCGAGTTATCACTCTTGGCAGATCGCAGTTCAAGCCGAGCAACAGTTTCAGCGCCACCAGCAAGCGCAACAGCAATTATGGGCCGATAAAGTCATTCCCCTTGATGAGCGTATCAAATACTTAATGCAGCAAGAGAGTGCGATCGCCCAACAACATGCTCCGCTACAACACGCGTATCAACAGAGCACACAAGATCTGGCGGTATTGAACCCGCGAGCGGAAAGGCTACAACAACAGATTACCGCCATCGAAACATGGCAAAACCAGTACCCTACAATCGCGACTTGGGGGCCTGAACTCAGCGGGTGGCAGCAAAATACTGAGCAATTGGCACTCGATAAACAGGCTTATCAAACACTCCATGAGCAATTTGAACAGCTAAAGATACAATTGACGGTGTTGGCGCGTGAACAGGCCCAGCAGCAGCAACAAATGAACGACGCTCAGCGTCTTGTCACAGAAAGTGAAGTCGCACTGACCGATCACCAACAGCGATCACAACACCATCATACCACCGCCGATGTTGATACCTTAACCCACTGGTATCATCAGCAAGGACATTTAACGTCATGTTATCAGCAATTACTGCGTTGGTCTGATCAGTGGCAGACCCTCGACCTTGCGCTGAACCAGGCACGAAGTGCCCACCACAACAGTGAGCAGCAGTTGACTGGCGTGGAACAACAACTCAGTACCCAGCAGCAACAGTTAAAAAGTGAAAAAACGCAATTACAGACTTTAGAAAAACTCTGTGAACTCGAACAGCAGGTCGCTGATTTACAACGATTACGCGATAGTCTGCGCGACGGTGAACCTTGTGCGGTATGTGGCGCTACCCGCCATCCAGGGCATCAAAAAAGTGATAATACAACGCCTCATCCCACTCACTTTGCAACGCGTGATACGCAACGCCATACTGTCGAACAACTTGCACAGACCGTGGTTCGTCTCGAGGCAGATCGTGCAAATCTCCAACGAGAACAATTACACCATCAACAACATATTGCACAGTTAGATGAATCGTTAGCCACACTGCACCTCTCTTGGCAACAGTACACGTTGCAACATGCCATTTCGTTGCCACTTGATGATCGTCAAGGTCTAGAGAAAAAACTTGCGACGCAATCCAGTCAGCAAGAACGCTATCAGCAGGTTCTCCAGCAGCAGCAGCAGTTTCAAGAAGCATGCTATCAGGCGGAGAAAACCCTACATCAGCATCAGCAACAGCGACAACGGCAACAACATGCGAACGCGTTAATCGCGCAACAGCATCAGCTTTGCCAGCAACAGTTGGAAGAAACCCAGCTACAGCTAAGGGTTGCAGAACAAAAATGGCAACATGCTCGTGCTGCATTAATACAACAGCTCGACAATCACGGTTTAGCGCCATCGACTCCCGAACAACTTATTGAGACGCTTCGGGAATATCAAGCTGTTTGGCGTCAATCTCAGCAACATCAAAAAGAATGGGTTGATGCTCGTACCGAGCTTCATACACTCAAGGAGCGCATCGCTGCATTAGCGCGGGAACAAGCGCAGCGGTTAACTGAACTCGAACATCATAAACAGCAACTCAAAGTGAATAATGAAGCCAAAGTGCACTGTCTCACAGAGCGCCGAGCATTGATTGGTGATCACAATATTAATGATTTGCGACAAGCTCTGCTTGAACACGCCGAGCATCACCGTCTTAATGAACAGCAACAACGACAGTGTTGGCAAAAAAACAAAGATCAACAACAGCAAATCAGTGGCGAATTACGGCAAATAGCGACCTATATTCAGGAATTAACTGCGCATTCTCAACAGTCGTTACATGTATTTAGCACACAATTAAGCGAATCCGTATTCGATAGCCAACAAGATTTTCTCAATGCTATTCTTCCTGAATCAACAATCAATGCGTATCGAATGCAATTGGAGCACGCTGCACAAGAAAGCGATCGTGCGAAAATCCGACTTCAACAAACAGAACATGCGGCTCAACAGCATAAGCTGACACAGCCTATGTTAGCGGTCGAACCCTCATCGATATTAATCGAGCAACGCGATCAACTCCAACAGCGTTATCAACAGGCTTTATTACAAAAAGGTGAAGTAACCCAACAGCTACAAGCCGATGATAAACTACGCCAAGAACAGTCAGCGCTGGTTGCGACCATTGCCACACAACAAGATAATTTGGTTAACTGGGATAAGCTAAATGAGCTGATCGGTTCGGCCAATGGCGATAAGTTCCGCCGTTACGCTCAAGGCTTAACCTTGGAACATTTAGTTTGGTTAGCCAATCAGCAACTCGGACGTTTACATGGCCGTTATCGGTTACAGCGTACTGAACGAGACTTACTTGAGTTACAAGTAGTGGATCAATGGCAGGCCGATGAGTGTCGCGATACCAAAACACTTTCTGGAGGCGAAAGTTTTCTGGTCAGTTTAGCCCTGGCTTTAGCGCTATCGGATCTCATGAGTGATAAAAATCATATCGACTCACTATTTCTCGATGAAGGATTTGGTACGCTGGATTCAGCAACGCTAGATACCGCGCTAGATGCCCTCGATAGCCTTAATGCCTCAGGAAAAATGATTGGGGTAATAAGCCATGTTGATGCAATGAAAGAGCGAATTCCTGTTCAAATTAATGTTAAAAAGGTCAATGGATTGGGCTTTTCATCATTAGCAATCAGCCATTAATTGATCGCTATAGAGGCTGAAAACTCAACGAAAATTTCGTATGATACGGGCCGCCCAAAGCAAACAGAGGAAAGTAAATGTTGTGGTTTAAAAATATGATGGTCTACCGTTTAACCCGAGAGATCCCTCTAGTTGCTGAAGAGATTAATGCTCAACTCGCTGCTAATCAGTTCAACCCTTGTGGCAGCCAAGATAAAGTTGCCATGGGATGGGTTTCGCCCCTCGGGCCACAGGGTGATACCCTCGTACATGCCAGCCAAGGACAGCTCTTACTGTGTGTACGTAAAGAAGAAAAAATGCTCCCAGCTACGGTTATCAAACAAGCGCTTGAAGCCAAAGTGCATCAGTTAGAAACGGAACAACAGCGTCGTTTGAAAAAGACCGAGAAAGAGTCACTGAAAGATGAAATTATTCACAGCTTACTGCCTCGTGCATTTAGCCGCTATAGTCAGACCTGGTTATGGATTGACATCGCACATCAGCGAATCATTGTTGACAGCGGGAGTGCCAAAAAGGCGGAAGATGCATTGGCGCTTTTGCGTAAAAGTCTGGGCTCGTTACCCGTCATCCCTTTTACATTGCAAACACCTGTAGAAATTACGCTTACTGAATGGGTACGTTCCGGTAATCCAAGCGCAGGGTTCACTCTACTCGATGAAGCTGAGTTAAAAGCAACATTGGAAGAAGGTGGCGTTATTCGTTGTAAAAAACAAGAACTAGTTTGCGATGAAATCGCCCATCATATCGAGTCAGGAAAACGCGTGACGAAACTTGGCCTTGATTGGCAAGAACGGGTGCAATTTTTACTTAATGACGATGCCTCAGTAAAACGCGTTAAATTTAGCGACACGCTACGTGAACAAAATGACGATATTAGCCGAGAAGATGCCGATTTACGGTTTGATGCTGATTTCGTCTTAATGACTGGTGAACTTTCTGCACTTATCGACTCGCTAACAGAAAGCCTTGGCGGTGAGGCTGAACACTAAAATAATAGTCTGCCGAGACTCGGCAGACTTAATATTTACAGATATCGGCAAAGATAAGCCGAAGGCTCTGCGACTTGTAAATGAAATTCACTGTGCTCTGGAACGTTAAACGCTGATCCAGCCTCAAACCATTGCCACTCCGTTTCTCCGGGGAGTAATACCTTGAGTGCGCCACTGACTACGGTCATCTCTTCGGCTTTTGCAGTGCTAAAAGTGTATTCGCCACTGTCCATAACCCCAACACTCGCTTGACCTGATAAGCTATTTTCAAACCCAATCGATCTTACTTTACCTTCAAAATATTCATTCGCTTTAAGCATACTATTTCCTTTTAGAAATATTAGGGACGATTCGTCTACTAGACAATTTCAACGTATTACGCGGTCAACGCATCATGACTGAGTGCCGTTAGAATATCTGTCACTATTTTTTCCGGCGGTTGATTAGCATCGATAACATGATGCGCGGCCTGCTGATAGAGTGGAGTTCGCTGTTGAAGCACATCATAAAGCTCTTCAGTAATAGGTCTTCCAGTCAAGGTAGGACGTTGCCCTATTTCCGGATCCGCAGTAAGACGTTCAACAAGAATTTGGTGATCAACACTTAACCAAATAACCGTCCCAGAATGGGACATATGATGACGATTATCTTCACGCAAGATAATCCCTCCCCCTGTTGCCACGACGGTATTGTTTGAGGCAACAGCGGTTAAGGTTTGATGTTCTTGCTGACGAAACATTTCCCAACCGTACTGTTCTACATAATCCGCAATACTTTGCTCTAAATGTTGTTGTAATTGCTGATCTGTATCGCAAAAATGATAATCGAGTTGCCGAGCGAGTAATTTTCCTACGGTCGTTTTACCGCAGCCTCTGGCACCGATTAGGTATACTGGAAATGACATAATCAGAACTTCCTCTACCGCCACGTCGGCGGATGTCTCCATGGTAAGGGTCAGTAGGCATCATAACTGGATTACTGGCCAACGGCTATCCTGCTAAGCGCAAGAAAACACATTTATTTACGGCCAGCCCCTTCCCTTTAAAGGAATAATCCCCATATCATCTATTACGCAGAGCGTTCCAAGCTTTAACAGGAGTGCCAATGCACCTTGTCGCTATTACGAAGAAGAGAGGTTTTCGATGCAAACTGATGAACAAAAACTTATTGATGACCTGTTTGGTCGCCTGCAACAAGCTGAAACGCAATCTAGTGCACGAGACAGCGGCGCAGAGCAACGCATAAAACAGCACCTGCAAGCTCAACCTGATGCCCCTTATTACATGACGCAAGCAATTATTATTCAAGAAGCCGCGCTGAAAAAACTCAATGACCGTGTTGCCCAACTTGAGCGTCAAATCGCAGAACAACCTAAACAAAGTAGTGGTGGGTTCCTCTCCGGTCTTTTCGGTGGTGGAAATAGCCGTCCACAAAGTGCTCCGCAACAAAATAGTGGTTGGGGTGGTAGTAATCCGCAAAGTGCAGCACCTCAGCAAGGCTATGCTCCTGCACCACAACAGCCAGCTGCACGTGGAACGGGCTTTTTAGGTGGCGCACTGCAAACCGCTGTCGGTGTTGCAGGCGGGGTTGTAATGGCGGATATGCTAACCAGTATGTTCCATCATTCACAACCAGAAGAAATTGTAAATATTATCAACGAGCCACCGCTAGAACAGCCTAATTACGATTCAAACTTTGATACGTTTAATCAGCAAGCCGATGCGAGTAACTTTGATCACAGCTGGGATGCGCCGCAAAATGACGATAGCAGTAGCTTCTTTGGCGACAGTAGCTTTGGTGATGACGACGATAGTTTTCTCTAATCGACTCACTAAGGTTTAACCAGCACGAAACCACTTATCAAGTTCATTAGCAAATAGCTGACGATCTTTCTGACTCAACGCTGCGGGCCCTCCAGAAGGAATACCACTGGAGCGCAGCGTTTCCATAAAATCCCGCATCACTAAACGCTGCCTAATCGTATCTCGAGAATAGCGTTCACCACGCGGATTAAGGGCCTCTCCCCCTTTTTCCAAGACTTCAGCGGCTAACGGAATATCACTGGTAATAACCAATTCGCCTTTTCCAACACGCTTCACAATTTCGTTGTCTGCAACGTCGAAACCGGCTGATACGCGTAACGTCTTTAGGTATTCCGATGGGGGGACACGTAAGGATTGATTCGCGACGAACGTCACCACGGTTTTGGTTCTCTCTGCAGCCCGGTATAATACTTCTTTAATCACTACCGGACAGGCATCAGCATCTACCCATATCATGTTATTCTCCATCTCTACGCAGGGTGATAGTTAATTGTGTATAGTAATAACTTACAGTCGATTTGTCATAGAGAAGGTTCAATAGCAATATGGAAAATTTGAAAATAGGCTTTTTAGGTTGTGGTAACATGGCCAGTGCAATGATCAGTGGCCTAGTAAATAGTCAGGCACTTCCGGCAAAAAATATTCTCGTCTTCGATCGTAAGCCCAAAACGAACAGTGATCTTCACGATAAATTTGGCGTCACTGCCATGAGCAGTGCAGAACAACTCGCACAAACTGCCGACTATTTAATTGCCGCCGTTAAACCAAATGTATTACCGGACATGCTCAAAAAGCTCTCTGCTCATCTGCGCCAAGAGACTGTGATTGTTTCCGTTGCCGCGGGCGTGACACTAGCCACCCTAGCCTCCGCCCTCCCCCAACAACAAAAAATTGTTCGTGTGATGCCCAATACTCCCTGCTTAGTTGGCGAGGGAATGAGTTCTATTACCCCTAATGACCAAGTGACAGAAGAAGAAACTGAAACGGTTGTCACCCTTTTCAGCCGTTTTGGTAAGGCCGAGGTAGTCAGCGAATCCTTAATCCATGCCGTAGTAGGTGTCAGTGGTTCTGCGCCGGCTTATATCTACATTTTAATTGAAGCCATGGCCGATGCGGCTGTACTAGGCGGAATGCCAAGAGCAAAGGCGTATCAATTTGCGGCTCAAGCGGTTAAAGGATCTGCAGAGATGGTACTAGAAAGTGGTAAACATCCAGGGGAATTGAAAGATAACGTTTGTTCGCCGGGCGGTACGACTATTGAAGCCGTCGCAGTACTTGAAGAGACGGGTTTTCGCTCATCAATTATGCAAGCAATGCAGGCTTGCATTGCAAAATCTGATGCATTAAGCAAAAAATAAACGAACTCAGTAGAGATTAACGTTTCTATCGAGAACAGCTTTACTTAATAAATTCACTCAATATCGGCAATAAGCAATATTGAGTGAATACGTATTATGATTTTTTCAAACAACTACTCATGAATGACTTACGCTCTGCACCCGCCAACTTCTTATCTTTTGCCGTTGCATTACAGGTCTTCATTTTCTGTTGTTGGGCAGTTAGGCCGCCTACTTTACTGTCTTTCTTCAAGCAGTTGCTCATAAAGCTTTTACGGTTATCACCTTTAAGGCTCTGTGAGCTGGCCTTCTGATTACATACCGTCATCTTTTGTTGTTGAGGTGTTTTCTCAGCAGCTGAAGCATAACCTGCCACTAATGTCGTTGCCAATGCAAGGGTCACTAACATCTGTTTCATTCGACTTCTCCTTATGAGTCCACATGGTAATTCTCAGATATCCTGTAGAATTACTTATAAGAATACAACCATTTAATAAGGGCACGAAGAAACTATTTGTTAATTATCGTGATTGACAAAAAAGTCTACGGTCCACCAGGGCCGCCACCGAAGCCACCGCCGCCGCCGCCTCCACCACCACCGCCTCCACCTGGGCCACCCCAAGGCGGAAGAATACAACCACTTAAGCTGACGGTGAGTGCAAGCACCGTTAAGAGTTTAATTAATGTTTTCATTTGCACATCCTTCTTTTTCTCAGAGATCCAATTCTACATCGGGAATGAACCAGAAAAATCTGCAACTGATTAGGGTTAATAATCAATTACTGTTGCTTACCAAAATCAAACGCAAGACATACTAATTAGTTACGGTTTTTACTCATTACCCGCAATAGACGCTTGAAATAATGCCTGTTTTATCTGCTAGGAAATTAATGCGATGAAGATTAAAATCCATAGATACGGAGGCATAAGCAGGAATGACCCGCACTGGCTCATCAAGTTGTAAACGCTCTGCTGCCGTGAGCGGTTTACCGACATAGTTCTGAAATTGCGAGGCACTACACATGTCGTCGTCCGGTAAGTATTGTGCTGACGCAGGGGGCTGTGTATGACTACAGGCCGTAATAGTGGCACAGAGGGTTAAGCAAAAAAATAGGGTGATACGCTTCATATTCTCCTCAATCCCTTAATTAGACGAGAAATTCAATCGGATGTTGTTCCTAAGGATATTCACACCCGATTGGCTGATTGGCTGATTGGCTGATTGGCAAATTTACTGACTATCTTGCTCGAAATGCGTTTTAAATTGCTCATAGATCGAGAGCATATTACTTGCATCGCCCTGCAACGGGCTTAGCTTACCCGCTCTGACTAATTCAACGACTAACTGTAATGCGGCTTGTTTGGGATTTTTTTCTGGATGAGCAATATTTTCATACTGACGAGTGGTATTTTCCGACATAGTAAACCTTATTATCTAAAATCTTATGGCAAGGATAGTGTAACTCAGTTCCTACTTTTCTGGCAGAATAGTAGAAACTAAACTCAGATTTTCTCAATGAGCTTCCCTTTACCCGAACAGGAGTCAGGTATGTTAATAGGATTTGTATTACTGGTGAGTGCATGTGGGAATGATGCTTGTGACGCGCTACCGGTGACAGAGACTATTTATCCTACTCTGGCCATTTGCCAACAAATGGAAGCCCGTATACATAAAGTGAGACCCAATGTTGTGCTGCTTTGTGGAGAAGTGCATCGTGATCGTCCCGAGTAATAATTAAGCATCGCCCGTCGTATACTGGAAGATAATAACGTGAAACCTGTTGTTCGTCGCCCACGTCGACCTATTGGTCATTGGGTTTACTACTCACTCGAAGAGGGATTATTGTGGCCATGCCCTGTACATTGGGAGTGGGAAAGTAGTTATGGTGGTTGGCTCCCTTTTTATTGCTCACCAACTTTAGAATACATTGCCGCAGATCCTAAGAAAGTGGTAAAACGGCGCTTGGATTCAGCGACCACCACTGCAACAGTAGCACGAATAAGAGAGTATAAATTGCGAGGAAGCGAAGAGTAAGGTAGCACCGAGGGTGCCACCTTTAAGGATTATGCGTTTAATGTATAGTCGAGCGTGATTTCAGTATCGAATAACTGGGATACAGGGCAGCCGGCCTTAGCTTGTTGGATAATCTCATCAAACTCTTTTTCATCAATGCCCGGGAGTTTGACTTGGCTTTTCAGCGCGACTTTAGTGATCTTAAATCCTTCGCCAACCTTATCTAATGATACTGTCGCCGTCGTATCAATACTTTCTGGAGTATGTCCCGCATTACCAAGCATCAGTGATAGCGCCATTGAGAAACAGGCTGCGTGTGCACCCCCCAATAATTCTTCTGGGTTTGTACCAGGCTTACCTTCAAAACGGGTATTGAAGCCGTAAGGTTGAGCAGTCAGTGCACCACTTTCTGTACTAACAGTTCCTTTACCTTGCTTGATATTACCTTCCCAATGCGCGGAACCACTTTTCAGAGTCGTCATAATTACTCCCATTAAAAAAGTACGTTTTTTCAGTTAGAGTATAGAAGTATTTACCAGTTCTTCCACCAACGCGGATAGGGATGCCAACTATTTTTTGAAGTTAATTACCATGCGACCTGAAATTTTCCCAGCTTGCATCTCTTCAAAGATGGTATTGATTTCCTCAATCGGTCGTAAAGCGACTTTGGGTGTAACCTTCCCTTCCGCAGCAAATTGGAAAGCTTCAGCCAAATCTTTACGTGTACCGACTAAAGACCCTACGACTTGAATACCGTCGAGCACTAAGCGGGGAATATCAAGTGCCATCGATTCAGGAGGTAAGCCAATTGCCACCACTTTTGCCCCAGCTCTGACACTGAAAACTGCAGAGTGAAATGCAGATTTAGCCACCGCTGTCACCAGTGCTGCATGAGCACCTCCACATTTTTCCTGAATTATGGCTTGCGCATCTTGGTCTCGCGAGTTGATGACAATATCGGCGCCCATTGACCTCGCCAAATCCAGTTGTTGTTCATTAATATCAACAGCAATAACTTTGGCATTAAAAACATTTTTGGCATATTGGAGCGCCAAATTTCCCAAGCCGCCTAAGCCAAAAATAGCTATCCATTCACCAGGTCGAATATCACTGACTTTAAGGCCTTTATAAGTAGTCACCCCGGCACAGGTAATACTGCTAGCTGCTGCGGAATCTAGACCATCAGGCACTTTAACCGCATAGTCAGCATGGACGATACATTGTTCCGCCATCCCTCCGTCGACAGTATACCCAGCATTTTTTACCGAACGACATAAGGTTTCTCGGCCGGTATTACAATATTCGCAGTGTCCGCAACCTTGGTAAAACCATGCAACACTCACCCTATCGCCAATCTTTAAGGATTTTACGCCTTGTCCAAGTTTACTGACTATACCAATCCCTTCATGCCCCAGAATAACGCCGGTTTTATCTCCGAAATCACCATTTTTTACATGGAGATCAGTATGGCATACCCCACAACACTCCATAGTGAGGAGCGCTTCACCATACTGCAACTCTCTTAATCTTTTATCCTCAACACTTACTTGATGATCATGAGTGACTATCGCTGCTTTCATCTCGATTCCTCTCAGTCCATGCTGTTAAATAATTCATATCTACTCTACGCCTTTCCGCATAGATTAATTTGATGTACATCAATTATCACCCAGTGGATTATTGAGAATATTTAATAAATATTGATGACGATGTATTATTTAGTCTGAGAGATATCATTACTTTTTTCAAAATATTTAAAACTATCAGCTTATTAAAAATAATATTAATGAAGGCAATTACTAAAAATGATCCAGAGTTAAAGGTAATGCATGGTAAGAAAGAATTTGTGAAAAATATATTTTCTCACCACATACAAACAAGAGTTTAGACGCAGCTGCTACTCGGCATTATCACCGATGCAGATAAAGCGCTGTTGATGTCGTGGATAAAATACATTCAGGCGGTGCAGGCTGCAGATATCACACATGCACCAGATATCAGCTTGCCGGAAAAATTGAATAGAAATTTCGTTTTACGTCCGTAGTGTTCTATTCAAATTTTTAATAGCAGAATGTCGGGGAAATAGCTCTCATCAAGGCCAAAACTGCCTTTAACCTGGACGTTGTCGGCATGAGCTTCCGAACGAATCTCAAACTCCACTATTACCCCCATCTTTACCAGTTACTTTTCTGATAACCATGTTGAGCTGTCCACGCTCGCCGCTAAGACCCAGCTCAATGTGAAGCCGCGAATTCTCCGCGTGCCGGGACTCGACTCACTTGCGATGGCGACCGGGCTTGCCAGCTGTGTGCCTTTGCCTACGTCTCGGCGTGGGAATGCAAAACCATTTCCGAAGCCCGCCTGTATCATCAGAACTTCAGCCAACGCGAAATCATGGTTATCTGGCTGGACTTTCTCCACTGATGAAGCCCGCGAAAGCGGTTTTTTTATGCCTGCTGCCAATTTGCTGCCACTTCAAAAAAAAGGGGCTGACCATTGGCCAACCCCTTGTTCATTATTAACTTGTCGATGTCGCGTTAGCGAGACCTTAGCTAAGACGCTCTTTGATACGAGCTGACTTACCAGTACGCTCACGCAGGTAGTACAGTTTAGCTTGACGTACAGCACCACGACGTTTGACAGTGATGCTGTCAATGACAGGTGAGTGAGTTTGGAAAACACGCTCAACACCTTCGCCGTTTGAAATCTTACGAACAGTGAATGCAGAGTGCAGACCGCGGTTACGAATAGCGATAACCACGCCCTCGAATGCCTGCAGACGTTTTTTAGAACCTTCAACGACCCATACTTTCACTTCCACGTTGTCACCTGGACGGAAGGAAGGTACGTCCTGTTTCATCTGCTCTTGTTCAATTTGTTTAATAATGTTGCTCATAATTGTATCTCTTATCCTGGGTAAACTGATATTAAGGGAAGTCAGACTTCCTCATCATCATGTTGTTGTTGATGTTCCTGACGGAACGCGTTCAACAATTTTACTTGCTCTTCAGTCAGAGCCAGGTTTTCCAGAAGTTCAGGTCTTCTTAACCAAGTACGTCCTAGCGACTGTTTCATACGCCAGCGCTTTATCTCAGCATGATTTCCCGACAGAAGTACTGCTGGGACCTCTTCGCCTTCTAACACCTCAGGTCGGGTATAATGTGGGCAATCGAGTAAACCGTCAGAGAAAGAATCCTCATCTGCCGACGCTTGTTTTCCCAATACTCCAGGAATAAACCGAGAGACTGAGTCAATCATCGTCATGGCCGGTAACTCTCCACCACTTAACACGTAATCGCCAATTGACCATTCTTCATCAACTTCGGCATTAATTACACGCTCATCAATCCCTTCGTAACGACCACAGACAAAAATTAATTTGTGCTGTGTCGCTAATTCACAAACTCCTTGTTGATCGAGTTTGCGACCTTGAGGCGAGAGATAAATGACTTTCGCATTCTCACCCGCTGCGGCTCGTGCTGCATGAATAGCATCCCGTAAAGGCTGCACCATCATTAACATTCCAGGCCCCCCACCATAAGGACGATCGTCCACGGTACGGTGCTTGTCATGCGTGAAATCACGAGGACTCCAGCATTGAATGTCTAGCAGGCCATTTTTGACCGCTCGGCCAGTTACCCCGTACTCGGTAATCGCACGAAACATTTCAGGAAACAGGGTGATAACACCAATCCACATATTTCGTCGCTCAGTTACCGTGATATCCGGAGATCAAAAACCAGGATCCCAATCAACTTCAATTGTTGAAGTTGCGAGATCGACTTTTCTGATAACCTGTCCATCAAGAAACGGGATTAACCGTTCCTTCGCACCAAAAGCATCTTTCAGGTTTGCCTTAACGACTAATACGTCGTTCGATCCGGTTTCCATCAAATCAATGACTTTTCCCATTTCGTAGCCTTGGAGGTTAACTACCTTACAACCCATTAGGTCTTTCCAGTAGTAATCACCATTATCCAACGCAGGCAAGTCAGCAGCGTTAACCGATATTTCGGCATTCGTCAATTGGGCTGCTGCATCACGATCATCAATACCTTTGACCTTGATGATTAGATCCTGATTGTGATGACGCCAACTCTCCAGTTCAATCAACTGCCATTTACCGGCGTGATGAATAAACCAAGGTTGATAGTCAAAAATACTTTCAGCATTTTCGGTGGAGGAAAACACTTTGAGCCAACCGCGAATCCCGTAGGGCGCACCTAACTTACCCAAAACCAGTGGGTTAGCCGGGGGCTGTGCGGAGTTAATTTTGGTCATGCTCACCACCGTGACAGATTAAGCTGCTTTTTTTGCTTCTTTGATCAGTGCATTCACACGATCAGACAGAGTTGCACCCTGACCAACCCAGTGTTCAATGCGATCTAAATCAAGACGCAGACCTTCAGCCTGGCCAGATGCAACCGGGTTGAAGAAACCAACACGCTCGATGAAACGACCGTTACGTGCATTGCGGCTATCAGTGACAACCACTTGGTAGAACGGACGCTTTTTTGCGCCGTGACGTGCTAAACGAATTGTTACCATAACATCCTCTTAAGTTAATAAAACAACTGGGCCCCATCGAGGAACGGGGCCCAGTTGCAATATAAAAGCCCGAAAATTTTACTGATTTTGGCGCAAAAAGCAACCGCTAATGTAAAAAGCCCGGGTCTTTTCGTTTTCGGCTTAACGCCCAGGGAATCCAGGAGGCATCATTCCTTTCATGCCACGCATCATCTTGGCCATACCGCCCTTCTTCATTTTCTTCATCATCCGCTGCATATCATCAAACTGTTTTAGCAGACGGTTAACGTCTTGAACTTGTAAGCCACATCCATTAGCAATACGACGTTTACGAGAACCTTTAATGATTTCAGGCTTCGCACGCTCTTGACGTGTCATCGAATTAATAATCGCTTCCATACGGACTAATACTTTATCGTCCATTTGCGACTTCATGTTCTCTGGCAACTGTCCCATACCGGGCAATTTACCCATTAGGCTGGTGAGTCCACCCATGTTTCGCATCTGCTTTAACTGCTGCAGGAAGTCATCTAAGTCGAAACCATCGCCACTTTTCAGCTTCTTCGCGAGTTTCTCCGCTTCTTTATGGTCAACTTTGCTCTCGATATCTTCGATCAGAGAGAGCATGTCGCCCATGCCTAAGATGCGGGACGCTATACGATCGGGATAGAACGGGTCTAAGGCTTCGGTTTTTTCACCGACCCCCATAAACTTGATAGGTTTACCGGTTATATGACGGATGGAGAGCGCTGCACCACCGCGCGCATCGCCGTCAACTTTGGTTAAAACGACACCAGTAAGCGGCAGGGCTTCATTAAATGCCTTCGCCGTATTTGCGGCATCCTGACCGGTCATCGCATCAACGACAAACAGGGTTTCAACCGGATTAAGTGCAGCATGGACGTCTTTGATCTCGTCCATCATCGCTTCATCAACGTGTAGACGACCGGCGGTATCGACGATTAATACGTCATAGAATTTTAACTTAGCTTCTTTTAAAGCGTGATTAACGATATCTACCGGCTTCTGACTCACGTCGGAAGGGAAGAAGTCGATGTTCACTTGCTCGGCTAAGGTTTCAAGCTGGCGAATCGCCGCTGGGCGATAGACGTCTGCAGAAACAACCAAGACTTTTTTCTTCTGCTTTTCGCGCAGAAATTTACCCAGTTTACCGACACTTGTTGTTTTACCCGCCCCTTGTAGGCCGGCCATTAATATGACCGCAGGGGGTTGTGCCGCTAGATTAAGGGTATTATTTTCAGCCCCCATTGCGGCAATCAGTTCATCACGGACAATTTTAATGAACTCTTGCCCTGGAGTCAGGCTTTTGTTGACATCGTGTCCGACCGCACTCTCCTTGACGCGGGCGATAAACTCACGCACCACAGGGAGAGCAACGTCCGCCTCCAGTAACGCCATGCGAACTTCACGCAGCGTTTCTTTGATATTTTCTTCGGTCAGTCTGCCGCGACCGCTAATATTTCGCAATGTTTGCGACAATCTATCTGTTAAGTTATCAAACATTATTCACGACTCAGATGTGGGTTGGCGAAGCCGCCTGTGAGACATATTGTGCCTATCATAGCATGAAGTTACAGAGATCTCTGCAATTGTACTGAGATCGTTTGGCGCAGACTGCAGGTAACGTTATACTGGACGTTTAATGGTAAAATTTAAACGAATCCATCATCTATGTCTGTGTTTGCGATCGTGGCGTTATTCGCCTATTCCCTAAGTCTTGCCTTAATCATACCAAGCCTACTGACGCGTAGTAATGGCTGGCGAATGATGGCAATGTTTTCCGCTATTGTGGCGCTGATTTGTCATGGTGTCGCGATCGAAGAGCGTATTTTTACGCTGGAAAATAGCCATAACTTCAGCTTACTCAATATCGGTTCGCTAATTAGCCTGATTATCTGTGCGATCATGACCATTGTGGTGTCGCGTAATCGGGGCTGGTTGCTGCTACCTTTTGTTTATACCTTTGCGTTGATCAATCTCGCTTTCGCGACCTTCGTTCCCAATGCGTTTTTGACGCATCTCGAAGCAACACCGGGTATTTTGATCCATATAGGCTTTGCACTTTTTGCTTATGCTACGTTGATTATTGCGGCCTTGTATGCGTTACAGTTAGTATGGATTGATTATCAGCTCAAGAATAAAAAATTAACGTTCAATCATGAAATGCCACCGCTTATGGTTTTAGAACGTAAAATGTTCCACATCACCCAAGTTGGCTTTATTTTACTTACCTTAGTTTTAACGAGTGGAATCTTTTATTTACAAGATTTTTTTAGTGCTGAGAATATGGATAAGGCTATTCTTTCTTTTCTAGCTTGGTTTGTTTATCTCATTTTACTGTGGGGCCATTACCAAAAAGGTTGGCGTGGACGACGTGTCGTCTGGTTTAACTGTAGTGGTGCCGTGCTATTGACCATGGCTTATTTTGGTAGTCGTGTGCTACAGCAATTACTCACTCATTAAGGATTGTTTCAGTGGACTCTGTCTCGACCACGTCGTTGATTATTATTCTCGTTGTTATGGTTTTAGTTTCTGCTTGGTTTGCCGGTTCTGAGACCGGGATGATGACGCTCAATCGCTACAAACTTCGTCACCATGCTAAGCAAGGCAATCGGGCAGCAAAACGGGTCGAAAAACTGCTAAAACGCCCTGATTTATTAATAAGTCTAGTGCTTATTGGCAACAATCTTGTCAACATACTCGCTTCGTCTCTCGCCACTATTGTTGGAATGCGGCTCTATGGCAATGCTGGCGTGGCGATAGCGACCGGGATATTAACCTTCGTGGTATTAATTTTTGCCGAGGTGCTACCGAAAACAATCGCTGCGCTTTATCCCGAAAAAGTCGCTTATCCAAGTAGCTTACTGCTCGGTCCGATTCAGACAATCATGCTTCCTATTGTCTGGTTATTGAATACCATTACTCGTTTTTTAATGCGCTTGGTTGGAATTAAAACAGAAACGTCGATGAGCTCTGCCCTGAGCAAAGAGGAGCTGCGAACTATCGTCTATGAATCGCGTAATTTAATGTCGCGTCGTAATCAAGATATGTTGCTGTCCGTACTCGATTTGGAGAAAGTTACCGTCGATGACATTATGATCCCGCGTAATGAAATTGTAGGGATTAACGTTAATGATGACTGGAAAACGCTAAGTCGTCAGCTGACACACTCGCCACATGGCCGCTTGGTACTCTACCGCGATACCCTTGAAGACTGCGTCGGAATGCTACGGGTTCGTGAAGCTTGGCGGATAATGAACGATAAACGTGAGTTCACCAAAGAGAACTTGCTACGTGCCGCTGATGAGATCTACTTTATCCCAGAAGGAACAGCGCTCAACCAACAGCTTGTCAAATTCCAACGGAATAAGAAAAAGACCGGTTTGGTCATCGATGAATACGGTGATATCAAAGGACTGGTAACTATCGAGGATATTCTTGAGGAAATCGTTGGTGATTTTACAACATCAATGTCTCCGTCTCTGGCTGAGGAAGTTATGCCACAAGATGACGGCTCAGTATTGATTGAAGGCAGTGCCAATGTTCGTGAAATTAATAAAGCCTTCAGCTGGGATCTCCCTGAAGATGGCGCACGCACAATTAACGGAATGCTATTAGAGTTTCTTGAAGAGATCCCCGAAAAAAGTCGTAAAGTTAAATTGGGGCAATACGCCATCGAGATCCTCGACGTACAAGATAATATGGTGAAGCAAGTACGGGTTATGCCGAATAAGCCCCTCAAACAGAGCTAATCCCGTCTTATAAAAACGCGACGCCTATAACGTCGCGTTAACTCTAAATTACCACTACACGCTATGATTCGACTTTACTACTCACCCGGGCCTAAGGGTCAAGGATTTACCTCACTGCTACAAATTCGCTTGCCCCCTATAGCTAGTTTACAGAAGGACCCTCTCGAAGCGATCGCGCAGTTTAACATTCAGTGACACTCGCCTTATTAGGCTTATTCATAACGCGTCTCTTTCACTACCTTGCGATACGTGATTTTCTACCGACTATGACGTAACCAAACTTACCGCAACTAGGTGGCTTCACCCCTAAATAAAAACGGATTCAATTCTTGTGAGGATTGTCGGTGTAAAATCAAAAGTGGGTGTATACACTACCCTTTGCTGCACATGACTTCCGCTTTCGACTGGATATAATGTTGATTCACTCGGACCGAGCAGTAGGCCAGTCTCGATAATCTAGCAGTACAACGCGGATAGCATTGATAAGCGACGCAGATCAATGTCTTCCATGCCTATTATCAGGCTTGATAAGGATATTACGTAATTATCCGGGGTAAAAATAATAAAATACCATAATGAATAATATCAAGCTGGAGACACTTACGTGAAAGGAAATTATAAACCCAATATTTTTCATAGCCCATTATATGTTAAAGTTTCAGAATATTTATTCCATTCAAGCAAGGCAACCGTCTTCACACGAATTGCAGCAGGTATCATTGAAAAGATTGAGGAATTTCCCCATATCAATATAGAAGTGCTGGCATTATATTGCACGACTACGCCTTCCAGCATAACGAAATTCTGTAAAATAATCGGCTATGATAGTTTTTCGGAACTACGTAATAACATCACCCACTATAATAACTCAAAAACTTATTTAACATTAAGCGATGAGCGAGAAATAATTAATGATATTTATAAATATCTGCCAATAGAAAAGTGTGAACAGATGGCTAAATTAATGGTGAATGAAAATAAAATCCTCATCATCACCAACGATTTCACCTTCAATATTGCTAATATTTTTAGAGAAACATTGAGCAGCGTTACCCGAACCGTCTACCTCGCCAATCGTCAAAACGACGAGCTGATTCACTCCCTATATGGTATCGTCGATTGTGTAGTTATATTAACCTTTAACGGCGATTGGATGAAAAAAAAGAGATGGTGCTCATTGATCCCTGATAATACCTCTTTGTTCCTCATCTCGACGAGAATTCCGTCTATTATTGCTGGCCAGACAGATATATGGGTACCCATTAATGGTTATCCTGATTTGATGACGTCTAATTACCACTCTCATAAATTCATGGAAAGTGTTGCTTATATTATCGTTAAAAAGTTTATTGAGATCGCATAATAGTTTTCTAAATTTGGAAAACGAAAAGATTTGCTTAGTTTCCCCCTCTATCTTAGATTCCGAAGAACTAATATTAACGTTCGGGGATTTAACATGTCCAGCAGAGCCGAAATAGATACTATAATTGATGGGCTAGGTGGCAGAGAAAATATCAAAGATTATTTCCATTGCGCCACTCGTCTTCGTTTTAGCCTCTATGATTATTCTTTAATTGATCAAGAAAAGCTCAAGTCTCAACCCTCGGTACTAACAGTTATTATTGCAAGTGGACAATGCCAGCTTATTATCGGTAACGGAGTGGAAAACGTTTATCAAGAAGTCAATAAATTCATCAAAAATATCGATGCAAGTAAAACGATTGATAACTCTAGTGAGAATGAAATCGATCACACTGAAGCGACCAAAGAAAGTAAAATCAATATCGTTTTTGGATTTATATCCGGAAGTTTCCTTCCTATTATCGGCATCATTTCTGCGGCAGGATTACTTCGTGCAGTGACGACAGTACTAGGGGGATTTTCCTATTTTCATGGCAGTGAGACACTGAAAGTAATTACTCTGATTGCCAATGTTCCCTTTCATTATCTCCCCGTCATACTCGGGTTCAGTATCGCAAGAAAGCTCAAATCGAACGAGTTGGTCGGCGCAGCGATTGGGGCAGCATTACTTTATCCAGAGTTTACCAAACTCGCAGGCCAAACCTTACATTTCTCGGGTATTCCTATCACGATTGCAGATTACTCGGGTACCGTTTTTCCCATATTTTTCGCAGTTATCACTGCCGCATTTTTGGAAAAATTACTAAAGAGAGTTGTGCCTAACTCGTTACAGCTGATGATTGTTCCCTTAGCTATTTTAGTCACCGTTATCCCTGTTACCCTCATTTTCCTCGGTCCTTTTGGCGCAATTCTTGGCGAATATATGGCAAAAGGCATTCTTTATGTCATCAATCTTAGCGGACTTTTATCCGGGATATTTATCGGTGCCTTTTATTCTATAATCGTTATGTTCGGTCTGCATTGGGCCTTAACCCCTATCACTTTTACAAACCTCGCTCATGGTGGTGACCCAATCTATGCAATAGGGGGAATGTCAGCCATTGCACAAATGGGTATTGCTTTAGGCATTTTAATTAAATCGAGAGATAGTAAAACACGTCAACTCGCAGGCAGCGCCTTCTTCCCTGCACTAATTAGTGGTATTACCGAACCCATTTTGTATGGACTTATTATTCCTAATAAGAGAACCCTGCCTTTTATGTTTATATCAGGGGCTGTCGGAGGAGGAATTATTGGTTTTTATGGTGTTAAGATCAACGAAATCATTTTTGCAAGCCTTCTCTCTATTCCCTCTGCCCAAAATATTCTGGTTTATACCGTTGCTCTTTTTGCCACCTTACTAACCGGAGCATTGTTGGTAATAATTTTTGGTTATGAATCTAACTCTGACGTTTCAGGAGACAAAAAATGAGTATCGATAAAGTATCCTTCCCAAAAGATTTTCTATGGGGCGGCGCTATTGCTGCTAACCAAGCGGAGGGAGCATGGAAAGAAGGCGGAAAAGGGGCGAGTGTTGCTGATATCAATGAATTTGTGCCGCACAAGGATCTTGCCTCCATGTCAAATAAAGAAATGACTCGCGAAAAAGCACTGTTCGCTTTACAAGATTCTAACGGTATTTATCCTAAACGTAACGGTATCGATTTTTATCATAGCTTTAAGCAAGATCTTGCACTGCTGAAAGCGGCAGGACTTAAGTCGTTTAGAACATCCATTAGTTGGCCTCGTCTATTTCCTAATGGCGATGAGAGCCAAGCTTGTGAGGAGGGGTTATTGTTTTATGATACGCTTATTGATGAAATTGTTCGTAACGATATGGTTCCATTGATAACGTTATCGCATTATGAAATGCCCTTAAATTTAGCATTCTCCTATAATGGATGGAAGAATAGAAAACTAATCGATTTCTTTTTTATTTTCGCCAAAACGTGTTTGGACCGTTACCATGATAGAGTAAAACTATGGATCCCCTTTAATCAGATTAATTTGATAAAATATGAATCCTTTAATCACTTAGGTATCTTCCAGGAAGATAATAATAATCTTGAACAAGATAAATTCCAAGGTATCCATCATGAGCTAATTGCCTCTGCAAAAATAAAGGAATATGCAAAAAACCTTAGCGAAGAGATTAAAATAGGCGTTATGTTATACAGTGACTTCTCCTATCCTGAAAATAGTACGCCTGAAGATAATTTTGCCACCTATCAACGCAACCAATACGAAATATATTACGCAGATGTTTTACTCCGCGGTCAATACCCCGGATATATTAAACGATTCTTTGAAAAAAAGAATATTACTATTATAACTCAATCGGATGACGACGAATTATTAAAAAACACTGCTGATTTTATGAGTTTCTCCTATTATAACACGACGTTAAGCAATGCGAATATCGCGCAAAATTTTTCTAAGAATAGCGTGAGAAACCCTTCTCTACCGGCAAATCCGTGGGGCTGGTCGATAGATCCTAGCGGACTGCGTTATGTTCTCAACTTCTACTGGGACCGCTGGCAGAAACCACTTTATATTACTGAAAATGGTCTTGGGCATTTTGATCATGTCATCAATGGTCAGATCGATGACGACTACCGAATCGATTATTTAGCAAGTCATATTAAGGCAATAGGCCAAGCTATCGCTGATGGTGTTGAGGTTAAAGGCTATTATATGTGGTCTCCTATTGACCTTGTCAGTTGCTCTTCAAGCCAGATGACCAAACGCTACGGTTTGGTTTATGTCAATTACGATGATCAAGGCGCTGGCGATGGTAAACGTATTCCTAAAAAGAGTTATTCATGGTTTAAAAAAGTAGTGAATAGCAACGGAGATAGCTTATTAACTTATTAATGGAAGATTTTTAATAGCGTGCTGAATGAAGAATGAAAAACCTTTCCCTAGAGTGAGGAGCGTCGTAGGCGATGTTCAACACGTGTCGAGTTCTATTTTGAGCACCACCTATTAGTGGTTATTTTTACCGCCTGTACTCGATATGGAGTGGTGTTTATTATTTATCACCTAGTATCTGCCTGTTCTCAAGACAAAACTACATTCTGTGCCATGATTAAATAACTGGTTAATAATCAGATTTCATTTAGTCCTTCCGCACATCACAAGGAGAATCTCTTGAAGAATAGTCAATATCACTCCCCCCTTCGCCATGAGGGGACTGTCGGCCTCGGCGACTACGCTGCGATTGGCGAAGGACGTTCCGTTGCACTAATAGCCCCAGATGGAGGTATCGATTGGTGGTGCGTTCCGCATATGGATTCTCCAGCGTTATTTGACCGCCTACTCGATACCGATATTGGTGGCTATTTTAACCTAACACCGGTTGGCGACTATAGTGTCAAACGTCGTTATCGTGAAGCGAGTAATGTCTTAGAAACGGAATACACCACCGCCGAGGGCAAAGCATTATTCACCGAATCAATTAACAGTAATTTAGCCGGTCCCCTACCCTGGAATGAGCTTGCACGGCGTATTGAAGGAAAATCGGGAAATGTAAAATTCCGACTAACTATACGTTTCGGCACTCAAGTCTCTACGCGTTCTCCTTGGTTAGAAACCACTGCTCAAGGTAACGTTTTCCATATAGGTGATCTTATCGTGATGCTACGTTGTAGCGATGATATCACTCTTGTGGCGTGCCAAGGTTCTTACGTAGAAGCAGAATTCACCACGACGCCCTCTTCTCGCTCATTGTGCGCATTACTGGTTTCACAATGCGAGCCACTGGCGGTCCCCAGCATTGAGGCGATTGATAACCGTATTGAGACCAGCCATCAAGCCTGGCAATATTGGGTTCACCATCTACATTACCAAGGTGACTACCCGCAACATGTTATTCGCTCAGCATTAGCACTAAAATTTTTATGGTTCTCGCCGACGGGTGCGCTAGCTGCGGCGGCGACGACGTCTCTTCCTGAAGGTATTGGCGGTGAGAAGAATTACGATTACCGTTACGCTTGGATTCGTGATGCATGTTTAATGATCAAATCCTTCGTATACATTGGCGCACTTGAAGATTGCCAAGCTGCCTATTCATGGTTATCCAAAACCATTATGCGACACGGAGAAGAACTTCTCACCTGCTACAGCCTTGAAGGCGATGAAGTACCGGCTGAGGAATATTTAGACTTACAGGGCTACAAAGACTCATTGCCTGTACGTAAAGGTAATAATGCTCGGCACCAACGGCAATTGAGTATGTACGGTGACATGTTGGCAGTCGGTCAGCTTTTCGTTCAATCAGGACATATACTCGATCTCGATACTTCACGATTACTTAGCCGTCTTGCAAATCAATGTGCTGATCGCTGGCGCTTGAAAGACTCGGGCATGTGGGAACTCCCCAGTTTAGAACATTATACTCACTCAAAAATGGCCTGTTGGTTAGCGCTAGATGCCGCTGTCGAATTAGTAGATGCGGGGCACTTGGAGTCGACATGGCGCCAACGTTGGGCAACAGAGCGTGACCAAATTGCACAGTGGATTGAAGAGCATTGTTGGTCAGAGGAAAGACAAGCATACCGTTTTTATGCGGATGACAATGGACAGCTTGATGCCGGATTAACGTTGGTTTACCGCTATGGCGATCGAGTGAATAAAAAGCGTATGCTTTCCACCTATCACGCTATCATCGATGAACTCGGCCACGGTGGCCCGCATCTTTATCGCTATAGTCATGTTGAACAAGAAGAGAGTACTTTTGTGGCATGCTCATTCTGGATGGTGGAAGCATTAGCAGCATTGAAAGAAAATAAATTGGCAAAAAGCAATATGGAGCAGATCTTAAAGACGCTCTGCAACAGAGGCAATGTCGAAACCTTTAATGAGATGTTCGATGTTCGTACCGGAGAATGGCGAGGGAATTTACCACAGGGTCTAAGTCACTTGGCCTTAATTTGCGCCGCTCAAGCCTTAGGGAAACAACCGCTATCCGGTAAATAGCCTGACTGCTACCAGCCATCAAGCTGGTAGCATAAACCGCTTATACTGCTTTCCACTCTTTCTCTACGTCTTGGAGTGTCTTAGACAATATAACTTTATTGTCTTCGACATTGGTGACCCAAGACAGTGGGATGAGATGATGACTTCCATCGGCATTGGGCGCTTTTTTGACTAATTTGATTTGATCTTCACTTTCAAAGTGATCGACAACACCTACAAAATCACCATTTTTATCGACTACTTCTGCATGATCTAAAATTTGAGCTTTAGTTACCATTTAAGAGTCCTCGTTATTTTCAAGAGAAATTTTTGATACTTAAGAAGTGTAGCCCATATTTATTCAGGGAAATAAAAAACCACTAAAATAATTTAATTTTAAATTAACTTTAATAAATTTATTTTTCTGCTATGAACAGAAAATAAATATTATTTTTAATTTATAATAAAATGTTTTTCTTTGTTATTTGTAATTATTTTGTTGCTGGTAAGTGAAATATCGATTATAAAAAATCAGTGACTAGCCCTTCGATAGAAAAATAAGTAACTCAGTAGATTATTAATAAAACTCTCTATCATTATTTATTAATTTTCTATATTGATTAACCTTCTATTTTTGGGAGATGGTTGTTACTGGGCGATACAACGATCGAGGAAAAATTATAGGTGGTAGTCATCGACCTTCATGGTGACAAATCGTTTCGCCTCTCTGATTAAAATCCCGGTAATAAAAAAGGCCACGTGGATAATGGATAACCACCGTGGCCCTGAGTAAATATTTTAACTAATTAGTGACTATTTAGCATCTGGTAAAGCGTAAGCAACCACATAATCACCTTGCGGTGTACCCATGAAATGGTGTCCTCCCGCCATAATAATCAGGTATTGCTTGCCATTGTACTCATAAGTCATAGGCGTTGCTTGGCCACCTGCTGGCAGTACATCACTCCAGACTGTTTTACCCGTATTAACATCTATTGCACGGATCAAGTTATCTGTCGCTGCGGCAATAAAGGTGAGGCCGCTAGCTGTAGAAATGCTACCACCATTGCTTGGAACACCGAATTCAAACGGCATACCGGTTGGCAGACCAAATGGACCATTTGCTCTCGCGGTACCCAGTGGTTTTTGCCATAGAACTTTCTTGGTATGCATATTGATTGCGGTGATCATGCCGTAAGGAGGTTCATTACACAGTACGCCAGTGAAACCATTGTCGAACGCTTTCACAGAAATTGCATACGGAGCACCGACTTGAGCACCAGGACCTTCAGCACCACCACCACCAGGCTTCCAAGTTGGATCATCAAAAGCTTTCAATCCTAACGCATCACCTTCTTTACGAGAAAGTAATTGGTTATACATCGGCACTGAGTTCCAGTTAGAAATCAGAATACCGGTTTGTGGATTGTATGACAGGCTACCCCAGTCAATGCCACCATTGTTACCTGGATATTCGATCCACGGCTGACGTAACGTTGGGTTAGTAAATTCACCATCGTAACGAGCCTGACGGAACTTGATCCGGCAATACAGTTGATCAAGAGGTGTTAAGCCCCACATTTTCTTCTCAGTAAGATCAGGGAAGCCCATACGAGGCATATCCACAGACCAAGGCTGAGTCGCTGTGCGAACATCATCTTTGATTTCGTTATAAGTTGGTGCTGGCTTTTCTTCTACCTTCGACAGTGGTTTCCCCGTTCTTCTATCAAGAACAAAGAGCTGTCCACGTTTTGTTGGGATAATTAATGCAGGAATTGTATTACCTTGGCCATCCGGCATATCAAACAGTGTTGCCTGAGAACCGATATCGTAATCCCATACATCTTTATGAACGGTTTGGAATACCCAACGCGGTTTACCCGTATTAACATCTAATGCAACCACTGCGGAAGAGACGGCATTTTCTTCTGGGGAACGTAATGCACTGTAATAATCGACAGCAGCGTTACCCGTTGGAACATAAACAAGTCCTAACTTATCATCGCCCGTCATTACTGCCCAAGAGTTTGGCGTACCACGACTGTACGTTTCTCCTTTCGGTGGAAGACCGGTACGGTCAGGACGTTTAACATCCCATGCCCATAATAACTGACCATTTTCTGCACTGTAACCACGAATCACACCTGATGGGGCATCACGACGCTGTCCATCAAGCACTTCTTGGTTAGTCACAATCACGCCGTTGATGATCGGTGGTGGAGAGGCTTCAGCGACCATACCTGCGACCGCACGTCCCATCCCTTCCAACAGATCAGCTTGACCATTTTGACCAAAATCTTTACACAGTTGTCCGGTTTCAGCGTCAACAGCAATCAAACGCCAACGGCCATCATTAATGGTTGATTCGATGATACGCGTATGACATGACTGATTTTCAGGAATAGTCTTTGAAACGTAATAGTCAACACCACGACAAGTTGCAGCAAAACGTACATTTTTCCATTCGATACCAGAATGGTAGCGCCAAACTTCTTTACCCGTAGCAGGATCAAGACGCATCATGTCATTCGTTGCCGAACACAGATAAACCGCATTACCCACTTTAAGTGGCGTTGTTTCGGCTCCCCGTACATTGACGGTACCTTCCGGCGTAAGAGCGCCCGTCCGGTAGACCCAGGCTTTCTTGAGTTGATCAACGTTTGAAGGGTTGATCTGCGTTAAAGGGGAAAAACGCGTGGCATTCGAGTCACGACCGTAAACGCCCCAGTCGCCATCTTTCATATCACCGGCAGTCGTTAAGGACTTATCCGCAGGCACGAGAGGGGTTTGCGGAACCGCTTCGGTGACTGGCGTGACATTATGAGGAACAAATGCAATCCCCATCGCAATGGCAAAAATAAGAATGCTGACCAAAGACCAGCCTACATAAAGACTTTTTCTAGCTTTTGAATTAACAACTGGAACACAGAGGGCGACAAGCAGCATAAGCACCGTTAAGACACCGAGTCTCGGTACCCATGCCCAAAAACGCAATCCAGCTTCCCATGAAGTCCAGATAACCGTCAGGATATACAGGAGAATGAAAAGTTTGAAACTTTGAGGATTTTTTTTGAATAACTGAATTGAAATGACGACTAGCGCAATACCCGCTAGTAAGTAATACCAAGACCCTCCTAGATAAGCTAAATACACTCCGCCCACGGCCATAGAAAGGCCGAAGAGGAAGAGAATAATTGAGATTATCTTTAGATAGAGGGCACCTACTTTCCCATCACACATAGATTTTGCCATGACTTAACTGTCCTGATAGTTATGAAAACACTATTCGCCGTTACGTTAGATACCTAAAAATTGATCGAACGCTGAATTAAAGATTGCGATCATAACCATATATTCATTCACTTGAAAGTGATTTCATGGCGAAAAAATTTTTACATAAAAATATAAAAAACAAGTAAATCAATAACTTATATAAAATACATGTTAATGGTTTTTGTTAAAAAATGCTATATACAAGTAAATTGATTGTTTTAATATGTTAATTAAGACAGAAAGCAATCGAATTCAGCTCACATAATGAACAAAAAAAACCTAGGTCTCAGTCAAAATTTTACAAAATAAAAACAATAATTACGTATAGAGTTCGTCATTGACGAACTTTTGTAATTTTTATTACAGATAGGTTGCAAGAAATGAGATCAGCGACAATCATTTACTTTCGATTCATCACTTTCAACCCATAAATGAAAGTTAAGTATTAAGACCACGCCCCCCCGTATTTTAGGGTGCCAAATCCGATAGAAAAGATTATGCGTACGTCATAAACGAGCATTGAAAGGGAGCATTCTCGTTATCTAGGTATAGATGGGGAGAAAATCTAGTGCTGGTTCAATAGGACAGTATCTACCGGATGATTTTACTTGATACAGACCCAAGGCTTCGTGAAGTCAGCCGACGCAATAGTCACACTTTCATACACTGAAAATATCAGGCGACTGATCGGACTGCAGGAAGAACAGAAAAGAGAGGAATACATACTCATGCAATCAATGTCTCGGAGGGTTCATGACCGAAAATCAAAAAATTCATAGAGGGATTTGGGCACTCGCGGTAACCGCTTTTGCTATAGGAGTAGCTGAATTTATTGTTGTCGGTGTACTCCCCTCGATATCGAGAGAGCTTGATATTTCTCTTGCAACAGCTGGCAGTTTAGTCGGTTACTATGCATTAGCGCTTGCAATCGGTACGCCAATTGCCGTGCTTTTCCTATCACGCATGCCGGCAAAACCAGTGTTAATCGGGTTAATTGCCCTTTTTATCATAGGGAATCTTATCTCCGCCACGGCAGCAAACTATCCTATGTTGCTATTGGGACGAATGATTACCGCGGTGGCTCATGGGACAATCTTTGCAATAGGGGCAACGGTAGCCTCGCGCTTATCTGCTCCCGGGAAAGCAGGAAAATCTATTGCAATGATGTTTGCTGGCCTGACTCTCGCAATGGTAGTGGGTGTTCCATTGGGGAGTTTTATTGGTAATCAATTTAACTGGCGCTTCCCATTCTGGGCTGTGACCTTGTTGGCTGTGCTGGGATTGATCGCAACAAAAATATTAGTCCCTTCAATGGCGAAAAACGAAGCCCAGAATCTGTCAACTCAATTGTCAGCATTAAAGAAAAAACCAATCATCTTTATGATGTTAGTAACGGTATTGGGGTTTGGGGCAAGTTTTAGCGTCTTCACGTACATTACGCCAATTCTTACTGATATTACAGGCTTCTCTCAAAATACAGCCAGTGGATTACTGATTGTATTTGGTATTGCTACCTTTGTGGGAAATTTCTATGGTGGCCATTTATCCGTTAAAATTGGTTGGCATAAATCACTAACATTATTGTTAATTTCCTTATTGTTCATTATGGGATTAATTGCGGTCACCATGAGCATGAAGATCCCTATGCTTATACTACTCTTCGCTTGGGGTGTTATTGCATTTGGAATATCCCCTTCATTACAAGCAGGAATGTTAGATACCGCTGATGCTTTTGCACCTAAATCCGTAGACTTTTCGTCTGCCCTGAATATCTCAGCATTTAATTTAGGGATTACTATCGGTGAAGCATCAGGGAGTTTATTTGTCACACACCATCATATGGAATTAACTGCTTGGGTCAGCGTATTGATTGCGTTACTCGCACAAATTCCACTTATTTTACTGAAGAATCATTTCAAAAATAACTAAAGAGGAATCGTTATGTCACATGTTAATCTTATTGTTGCAGTACAAATTAAATTAAAAAATAAGCAAGCGGTCATCGATGCTATTAAAGAAATGCAAGGGCCGAGTCAAGCGGAAGAAGGTTGTATTAAATATGACTACGCAATTTCAAGTAATGAACTATCCAAAATTTTCTTAATGGAAATTTGGAAGGACAGAACAGTATTTGAAGCACATAAAAAAACTAAACACTTCATCGATGGCAATATCAAACTTGCCCAGTTATGTGAAAACGTAACACTACACGAAGTAGAATGGAACGTTGACTAACGACTATCAGGGCGCCTAGCGCCCTATTCTTATGACAAATAAAGATAAAACCATTCGCTCTATCGAAAAAGCGATGATCCTGTTAGAACTTATCGCCGCAGAAGGTGGAAGCCTTAGGCTTCAAGATATGGTTAATTTAACAGGAATCAGTAAAAGCACCCTTCACGGCATACTCAGTACACTGGTCACCTTAGGTTACATTGAGCGTCGGGGGACGAACTATACATTAGGACTGAGACTAAAAGATCTTACTCGTTCTTTACTTAATAAAGAAGAGCAACAAAGACAGCTACTTTCAGAGACTCTGCATAAGATGGCAACACTAAGTGAAGAATCCTGCTACCTAGCCGTGGCCTGTGGTTTAAGAGAATACAGTTATATCGATGCTATCGAAAAGGACACTGACGGAAACTCTGCTTATCGACAAGGTAAAAAAGAAGCGCTCACAGTCTCCGCTATTGGAAAAGTATTGCTCGCCTTCGACAAACACCTTGTACGTCCTCTACGGTTATCAGGAAATATGACGGAAAATCTAGAAGCCGAATTAAAAAAAATCCATCTCGACGGTTATGCTATTGAGCTGGCCACGACAATATCTGGCTTTAATTGTTTAGCTTTGCCTTTGCTAAAGAAAGGGAAAATTATAGCGGTAATAGGCGTTTGTGGCCCGAGAAACAGGCTAACGCTAGAAAAAATGATTGATTTAAAGCGGCTATTTTCTTTGGGCTAATGGGAAAAATATTTACATTAACTTACAAGACGAGTTTCACTCAATTTTTTTTAATGTTTCGATCGAAATTCTTTTTAAAGAGAGAAGCCGAATACTACGATAATATCATCATCTTTTTCGGTCATTATTGACTTGAATACCAGTGCAGTATCTCTCTTTCTCTTCATGCCAGTGCTTAACTATTTTAAAAAGCTAAAGATCAATGACCCTGGGTTAAAAACACTAATCGTTAACTATATTTATATGTTACTGGGACTGTTAATTCGTGTTATCGGTCATTTTTATTGCACTGATGTTTACCGCAAAAAATCTCAGTGAATGTGTGAGCTGTATCACTTCCTGAATGTTTCGCATTTGTTAACATCCTCAACATTAAAATTACAAACAAAGCCGCTATCGCCTTCGTTTGAAGTGAAAATTAATTTATCTCGGAGTAACTGTTATGAGCGATTTTACATCAACTGAACTGCCAGAGAACCACAAAGCTAACATCAAATTGATGAAGCAACAACTGCGTCAACAAATTGGCGATGTTGAAGGTCTTTTTGAGAAAGTGAAAGCGAAAATCCGCCAATCTATTGCTTCAGCAAAAGAAGATGAAGCCAAATACGGAAGTGCATGGCCGGAAGTAGATTGGAAGGATATTGCAGAAAACAAAGTTTCGCCTGAAGTTATCGCGTTAATCAAACGCCGCGGCTGCTTGGTTGTCCGTCAAAACTTTCCACGTGATCAAACCATTGCTTGGGACAAATCAATGCTTGATTACCTCGACCTGAATGACTTTGATGCCCAATATAAAGGTCCTGGTGATACCTTTTTTGGTAGCTTAGAGGCCTCTCGCCCTGAGATCTATCCTATTTACTGGTCTCATGCTCAGATGGAAGCCCGTCAAAGCGAAGCGATGGCTTCTACTCAATCCTTTCTTAATCGCTTATGGAAATTTGATTCCAATGGCGTTAAGTGGTTCGATCCCGACGTAAATATTATTTACCCTGACCGAATTCGCCGCCGCTTACCGGGCACCACTTCTAAAGGCCTTGGCGCGCACACTGATTCAGGCGCTCTTGAACGCTGGTTACTGCCTGCTTATCAAAAGATTTTCCATAATATCTTTAACAATCAATTCGATAAATATGATCCTTGGGATGCGGCCTATCGTAGTGAAGTTAACGAATATACCGTTGATAACACAACAAAATGTTCAGCATTTAGAACATTCCAAGGGTGGACTGCACTGTCTGATATGGAAGTCGGCCAGGGGGTATTACATGTTGTTCCAGTTCCAGAAGCAATGGCCTATATTCTATTACGTCCTTTACTTAATGACGTGCCTGAAGATGAGCTTTGCGGCGTAGCACCAGGAAAGGTACTGCCTATTTCTGAGAAATGGCATCCAGATTTGATAGAAGGCCTCTGCTCTATTCCTTCTCTACAAGCTGGGGATTCTGTTTGGTGGCATTGCGATGTCATTCACTCTGTTGCCCCTGTAGAAGATCAAAAAGGATGGGGAAATGTTATGTATATTCCAGCAGCACCGTTATGTGATAAAAATCTTGCCTATGCAAGAAAAGTCGCGAAATCTTTAGATGAAGGTTCTTCCCCTCAGGATTTCCCGCGTGAAGATTACGAAAAAAATTGGCAATCACGCTTTACGACTCAAGATCTCAATGAGATCGGTAAAAAGAGTCTTGGTATTGCTTAAAAACGTTAACAATTTTGCCCTGTCCTAATAGGGACGGGGCAACTGTTTGTTACTATCGGATATGATAACATCCCCAGTCTCTTATTTAACAAGCCGTATCATCCATGAACAATAGACATGAAAAAATCATTCAGTTAGTGAATGATAGGGGTAGCATCACTGTGAATGAGCTATCTCAAGTAACGGGTGTTTCTGAAGTGACCATTCGTCAAGATCTGAACATTCTTGACCGGGGAGGATATGTAAAACGTATTCATGGATCTGCAGTAGCACCTGAAAGTGATGATGTGAGTTCACGCATGCGTACACGATACGCGGTCAAACAATCACTGGCCGAATTTGCTGCTTCGCAAATTTCTGAAGGAGAATCCGTTTTTATTGAAGGTGGAAGCACCAATGCCCTGCTTGCAAGAACCCTGTCTTCTCGTTCTGACTTAACTATTATTACAGTTAGTCATTATATTGCTCATCTTTTAAGAGATTCAAAGTGCGAAGTCGTCATTTTAGGCGGGCAATTTCAAAAATGCAGTGAATCTGTTGTCGGTCCTCTCACCCGATACTGTGTGCAACAACTTCATTTCCACAAGGCTTTTATTGGCGTGGATGGCTGGCATCCGGAGACTGGGTTTACAGGGAGAGATATGCTGCGTTGTGATGTAGTCAATACGGTTATGGGTAAGGCAACCCATACTGTTGCACTGACTGACTCATCGAAATTTGGTCTAGTGCATCCTTACCCACTATCGATGGAGCATAAGTTCAAACAAGTGATAACCGACGATGGACTTTCTATTGAAACAAGAGAAGCATTAGTTAACGAAAATATACAAGTAGAACTCGTCGAACGCCCTCGTTAATCACTATTTAGCGGGGGATTTTTTACGGCGTTAAAAACCTGAATCCATTATGATGCATTACTGTTAATTTCATTCAAATTAAATATACGCCATTGGATGAAATATTATATTCTACATTATCGCATTCAACAGATGGTGCGCTAAACACCACCAATATTTGTACGTATTTCAATATTTTTCAGGAGAGTTAGCATGCCTACTCAGGGTACAAACTATACGCGGTCACTGACCATACTGACTGCCCTTTTTTTTATGTGGGGGCTAATTACTTCATTAAATGATATTCTGGTACCCCATCTAAAAGCGCTTTTCGAGTTAAGCTACTTCCAAGCCTCACTCGTTCAATTCTGCTTTTTCTTCGCGTACTTTGTGATGTCTTACCCAGCCGGTAAAATCGTTGCTAAACTCGGATATAAAGTAGGCATCATTTTAGGGCTTTTGATTGCTGCGATTGGATGCATCTTATTTTATCCCTCTGCCGCTATGCGCTCTTATCCGCTATTCCTTTTATCATTATTTATTCTGGCATCAGGCCTTACCTTATTGCAGGTCGCCGCCAACCCCTATGTTAACTCCCTCGGAAGCCCTGAAACCGCTGCAAGTCGTTTGAATTTGACGCAAGCATTTAACTCTTTAGGAACGACTATCGGACCGGTTATCGGTAGCCTGTTTATTTTGTCTGCTACGATTCTCAGCGCATCCGAGCAGTCGGCGTTATCACCTGAACAACTGCATTCCTACCATGCGACTGAAGCGGCGTCGGTACAATCCCCTTACCTAGTATTGACTCTTGCGTTAGTCGTGATTGCGGTCATTATCTTTTTTAGCAAACTCCCAAAAGTTGAAAGCGAAGTTGAGACGGCATCAACGGTAAAACAAAGTCTTTTTGTTCATCGCCATCTTATCTTGGGGGTAGTTGGTATTTTTGCGTATGTTGGAGCTGAAGTTTCCATCGGTTCATACCTCATTAGCTTTATGCAAAGTCCTGATGTTGCAGGTCTCACTGCAGCCAGTGCCAGTAAACATCTTGCTCTTTACTGGGGCGGTGCAATGATTGGTCGCTTTGCGGGTAGTTTCATAATGAGAAAAATTAAGCCAAATAAACTCCTGACGTTTAATGCGATTATCATTGCCCTACTCCTAATCTCGGCAATCGTTTTTGCAGGATCTTGGGGAATGTGGGCTGTGCTCGCAATTGGGCTTTTCAACTCAATCATGTTTCCAACCATCTTCTCGCTTGCTCTGGAAAAAATGGGGAACTTGTCTGGCCAAGCATCTGGACTTCTCTGTATGGGTATTGTCGGAGGCGCCATCATTCCGGTTATACAAGCGTTCTTTGCTGACCATTTCGCACTATTAATTTCCTTCTTAGTACCGGTCGTCTGTTACCTCTATATCGCTTGGTACGGCTTTAAAGGCTATAAGCCAGAAAATAGCTGATCGCTAACCTATCGCTTTGACTAGAAAAAGCGGGCTACGATAAGTGGCCCGCTTTTTTTATCCTGACGAAAAAAACCGCGAAAACAGATAACTGGTCACGGTTTTTTTACTCGAAAGATTTCAATACTAGAGTTCGAGTTCTTTCAGTGTCTCTTCAGGTAATGCTAGATCATCATTACGATTAACACGCACATCATGAGAAATAATATGACGAGCGATATCCTGTGCCTCAGTTAATGAGTGCATTTCGTAAGTTCCGCATTGGTATTCGTTAAGTTCAGGGATTTTTTTCTGATCCTGTACTTTTAGAACATCTTCCATTGCTGCTTTCCACGCCGTCGCAACTCGCTGCTCTTCAGGCGAGCCAATTAAACTCATATAAAAACCGGTACGGCAGCCCATCGGTGAAATATCAATAATTTCTACACCATTACCATTAAGATGATTACGCATAAAACCAGCAAAAAGGTGCTCAAGAGTGTGGATACCCCGTTCAGGCATCACTTCCTTGTTTGGAATACAAAAGCGAAGATCGAATACAGTGATGGTATCGCCATGCGGAGTATTCATGGTTTTAGCTACACGAACTGCTGGCGCAGCCATGCGCGTGTGGTCTACTGTAAAGCTATCCAATAACGGCATATTTCACCTCATTAAAAAAAATTTTGGGTTTGATGAACTTTTCACAATGGATGACGTCTTATTCTATGAAAGACGCGCAATTGTTATCATCATCCTGACAACTAAGATGTTATTCGGCCACAATGACGTGGCCATTTTTCTTTTCTACTTAACCATTCCGAGAAGCTAAATACTCTTCAAAGCTGAGAGTATCGGCTGCCTCTATATTCTGCTGTTCTGCGAAGGATTCCGCCGCTTTCTCAACAAAAATATCCTCTGTCAAAATTTCTAGCGGTTCTTGTAACAGCGATTGACGATAGTTCTCTGCCAACGTCACGCCGCTTCCGATAAAACCTTCTTGTTTTATGATATTGAGGATTTTACCTGAATAAGTCAGTTCTGGATCTGAAATCATGTTACGCAGCTGACGGCAAGTGCTCTGATATGGGCCATCCGAATTGTGATCTAAAATTTCCGCAATAGACGCGAGTCCATCAAAAAGAACCGATGCAGCGTCTTTCAATGAATAGTCGCGCTGTCCGCATTCGCCTTTTAATCTAAGACCGGGTTTACGGCCCTGCATAATAACCGTATTCCAATTACTCTTAACAAAATGTAATTGCTCTTGGTCCATCGGCGGCGACTCTATTAATGCACACCAAATCAGGAACGTATCGAGGAATCGAACTTGCTCTTCACTAATACCCGTAGCTGAAAACGGATTAATATCGAGAGAGCGAACTTCGATATATTCAATTCCCCCACGCTTCAATGCATCAGAAGGGGCTTCCCCGCGACGAATTACACGTTTAGGCCGAATAGGGGCATAGAGCTCATTTTCTATCTGTAGCACATTGGTATTGAGCTGAATGCGCTGCTGTTGTGCGTCAAATAGCCCCATTTTTTCATAATCTGCGGAAGGCGTGGCAATCGCTTGTTTTAATCCTGCCACATATTCTTCCAGGGAATTAAATGAAATTGCTAATCCGCTTTGTGATTTATTGGTATAACCAAGATCACTTAATCGTAAGGATGTGGCATAAGGGAACCAGCGCGCACCTTGGCCATCACTTTCCATCGTGTCGACAACGGGATTATGACCTAGAAAACTTTCACAAACAGCGGGTGACGCACCAAATAAATAGGGAATAATCCAGCCATAGCGGTAATAATTTCGGATTAAATGTAGATAACCGTCGGAGGCAATATCTTGTAAAGGACGAGTATCATTATTTGCTAAAGCTTTTGCTTCCCAGAAAGCGGTCGGCAGCGAGAAGTTATAATGAATACCCGAAATAACCTGCATCAATGAGCCATAGCGATGCTTTAGCCCTTGACGATAGATATGCTTCATTTGGCCTAAATTAGACTTACCATAATCCGCTAAGGCAATGGTTTCCGTATCAGTGATGTTCCCCGGGATACTAAAGGGCCAAAGTCGCTCGTCGCCAAGATTTTTGATGACATAACGGTGAAGGTCTCGCAGGAAAGTAAGAAGATGGGGAATATCACGATCAACTGGCGTGACAAATTCCATTAGCGATTCCGCGAAATCAGTAATAATCCAATCGTGGGTCAGTGCTGATCCTAGCGCGGTAGGATGGCCTTGTTCAGATAATGAGCCATCAGCCCGTATACGCAGAGATTCACGTTCAATTCCTCGCCCAATCCCGCTTAAGAGCTGTGGCTGCTGTTGTAGCCAGCGTAACGCGTTAGTAACATCAGGTAACACTGACACCTCCCTTGATGAAAGTCTTTTTAATTCAATAATGAGTCTAACTGTACTCTAGCCGATTGTTAGTCAGTTGTCGCGGGCATGAGTAAACCTTAGATGCTATGGCACTAAAAAGCTATGTTAACGCAGAACAATTGAATTATTTAATAAAGATTATAGATTTAGGGAAGAAAAATGTATGGTGCATCCGGGAGGATTCGAACCTCCGACCGCTCGGTTCGTAGCCGAGTACTCTATCCAGCTGAGCTACGGAT
>NZ_JABBFO010000011.1 GCF_018494035.1 Rosenbergiella australiborealis | reverse complement strand
TGGTGCATCCGGGAGGATTCGAACCTCCGACCGCTCGGTTCGTAGCCGAGTACTCTATCCAGCTGAGCTACGGATGCGTAAATGGCGGTGAGGGAGGGATTCGAACCCTCGATGCAGCTTTTGACCGCATACTCCCTTAGCAGGGGAGCGCCTTCAGCCTCTCGGCCACCTCACCAATTTACTTCTTAACTTAGCGACTAAGGAAACTTACGAAACCGTTCGTTGCTGCGTTGGCGCACATATTACTTTCCACGATTTATAAGTCAAACAATTTTTCGCGAAGAGTGTTTGTTTGCACAAAACCGCATCAATTAGCGCAAATCCTCGACGAATATCTTAACGAGTGTATAAAAAAACGGCCATGAACATAATTATGTTTCACAGCCGTTTGATAACCTGCCCCTGGTGAGTGCAGATAGATTAATACTCAGAATCCTGAGTCTTTTCAGCTTGGATGCGTTGGTAAATCTCTTCACGATGCACCGAAACCTCTTTAGGTGCATTGACACCGATTCTTACTTGGTTCCCTTTGACACCGAGTACCGTCACTGTTACCTCATCACCGATCATGAGGGTTTCACCAACTCGACGAGTTAGAATAAGCATTCTTTGCTCCTTGAAAGATTAAAAGAGTCGGGTCTCTGCATAACCCGGCACATCCATCGTTAACACTAAGTAATTAGGACAGTATTTTATTAATAAAATTCACTCAATCCGTAATTACTTATGCCTAGTAGTAGTTTAGCCGAAATACAGAGTTCTTACCTGACTTTCTCAAGAGATTCATTAAATGATTTTGGATGGTGTCTAATAAATATTATTAGACACCTATAAAAATCAGTTTAACCTATTGTAATTTATCAGAAATTATATCAGGGACTTCCGCTAATGTTGCAGATAACGCCTCAGGGAGGTTCCCCCCCGCTTGCGCCATATCTGGTCGACCGCCCCCTTTGCCACCCACCTTCGGCGCAATTAGACCAATGAGCTCACCCGCTTTGATTCGATCTGTCAGGTCTTTAGTGACACCAACAATAAGTGAAACTTTATCTTCACTCGTAGTACCTAAAACAATGACTGCTGAACCTAATTGATTTTTCAGGTCATCGACCATCGTCCGTAATAACTTAGGATCAACGGCAGGGAGTTCACTGATCAGTACTTTTACACCGTGAATATCACTAACTTGGTCAGCGAGCGAAGCACTTTTTTGTGCCGCCTGCTGATCGTTAAGTTGCTGAACTTGTTTTTCAAGTACACGAGCATGTTCGGTCAGCGCTTTAATCTTGTCATTAAGATTCGTGCTATTTGCTTTGATCAGTTGTGCTATTTGCGTTAACTGATCTTGGGCTGCAAAGACCGTGGATAATGCACGTTCGCCAGTGAAGGCTTCAATACGGCGTACACCCGCAGCAGTCCCTGACTCCGAGTCTACTACAAACAAGCCGATATCACCGGTACGTTGGGCATGTGTACCACCACACAGCTCTACGGAGAAATCCCCCATAGTTAATACACGGACTTGCTGATCATACTTCTCACCAAACAGAGCCATCGCACCTTTTTGCTTGGCATCATCAATATCCATGATATCGGTCGCTACCGGGAGGTTACGTCGAATTTGCTGGTTAACAATTTCTGTTACTTCGCGTAGCTGGCGATCGGTCATGGCTTCAGTATGAGAAAAATCGAAACGCAGATATTTATCGTTAACCAGTGAACCTTTCTGCGCCACATGCGGCCCTAACACTTGGCGTAATGCTGCGTGCAATAAGTGTGTTGCAGAGTGGTTGAGACGAATTTTAGCGCGGCGCGCTTCATCGACTTGAGTGTTAACGCGTTGTCCGACCTGCAATTCACCCGAGAGTAGACGCCCGATATGCCCTGGGCTCTTACCGTATTTTTGGGTATCTTCTACGGTAAATTCACTCTGGTCTGTCGTGATAACCCCCGTGTCACCCACCTGCCCACCGGACTCGCCATAGAAAGGCGTTTTGTCGAGAACGATGACAGCCTGCTGCCCTGCGTGTAGGGTATTGACTGATTGCCCGTCAACGAAGATTTCGCTGACTGTCGCGGGCAATGCAAGATGATCATAGCCATCAAACTCAGCGTCTTTTTCTACGCGGATTTGGCTGTTGTAATCGGCATTAAAACCACTTGCTTGACGAGCTCGTTGACGCTGCGCGTCCATTGCGGCTTCAAAACCAGCTTCATCGATTTTCAAATTACGCTCACGACAAACGTCGGCGGTTAAATCTGCTGGGAAACCAAAGGTGTCGTAAAGGCGGAAAACAATCTCGCCTTTTAATGTATCGCCTTGCAAGTTAGCTAACTCTTCGTCCAGTAACGCGAGACCACGCTCTAAGGTTTTCGCAAACTGTTCTTCTTCCGCTTTGAGTATATTTTCAACATGCTGTTGTTGTTTTTGTAGTTCTTCCCCTGCACTGCCCATCACGGCAATGAGTGGCGCAACAAGTTTGTAGAAAAAGCTTTGTTGCGCGCCGAGCATATTGCCATGACGCACAGCACGACGAATAATACGACGTAAAACATAGCCGCGGTTTTCATTAGAGGGAACAACACCGTCGGCAATTAAGAAGGCACAAGAACGGATATGGTCAGCAATCACGCGCAGCGATTTATTCGTAAGATCTTGGGTTCCAGTCACTTTTGCAACTGACGCGATCAGTTTTTGGAATAAATCGATATCGTAGTTGGAGTTAACATGTTGCAGTACCGCAGAAATACGCTCTAATCCCATCCCGGTATCAACGGAAGGTTTTGGTAGAGGCTGCATGGTACCGTCAGCTTGACGGTTAAACTGCATAAAGACGATGTTCCAGATTTCGATATAACGATCGCCATCTTCTTCTGGCGATCCAGGAGGTCCACCCCAAATATGATCACCATGATCATAAAAAATTTCGCTGCACGGGCCGCAAGGTCCGGTATCACCCATTTGCCAGAAGTTATCTGACGCATAAGCACTGCCTTTATTGTCACCGATACGAATAATACGTTCTGCAGGAACCCCAATCTCTTTTTCCCAGATATTCCATGCTTCATCATCGGTTTCGTAAACAGTGACCCATAACCGCTCTTTGGGTAAGTTAAACCATTGACTGCCTGTAAGGAGCTCCCACGCGAAGGAAATAGCCTCGCGTTTAAAGTAATCGCCAAAACTAAAGTTACCGAGCATTTCAAAGAAAGTATGGTGGCGCGCGGTATAGCCGACGTTTTCAAGGTCATTATGTTTACCACCGGCACGAACGCAACGTTGAGAGGTGGTAGCACGTGAATAATCACGTTTATCTTGGCCAAGGAATACATCCTTGAACTGATTCATCCCTGCGTTAGTAAAGAGTAACGTTGGGTCATTATTTGGAACTAGCGAACTGCTAGCGACAATTTGGTGGCCTTTGCTTTGGAAAAAATCGAGAAACGTCTGGCGAATCTCTGCAGTACTCTTGCTCATAAATGTCCTGGTATCATGCTTAACAGACGTTCCGTTACATCCAGATAACGGGAGTGCTCACCGCTAATCTGTGATAGTGGAACTCAAAGTCTCAATAAGATAAGTTTTCTTCACAGGGAAGTAAAATCTCAATCTTATTCATAGAGAAATATTTTCAAAAACAGCACGAATATCTTCGCTTTGAAAGCCTCGGCTGTAAAGATAACGTTGTAACTTCACTTTTTCTGGGTATGTCGTCGGCCAACGACGGCCGGCTTTTTTTTCGGCAACCTCACGTGCACATTGCTGCCAATCTATTTCGCTGTGCAATAAACCATATTGAATTGCTGCTTGCTCAAATCCTTTGCGTTGCAGATCTTGACTAATCCGCAGTGGCCCATACCCTCTTCGACTTCGCTGGGCAATAAACTGTTGGCAAAACCGTGGGTCATCGATGTAACCATGCTCGCGACACCATTCAATAACGCCTTCTAGCGTCTCTTCAGAGAGGACTAATTCTGGGGTGTTGTCACGTAACGCTTTACGCGCAATCGACTGACGTAATTTTTCGCGTAGTTCTTGCGTGCCATGATCGCGTTGTCCCAACATCCACACAGCACGTTGTAGAAGCTGTGAGTGCGTCACAACGTTGTTTGGCGCTTTACTCTCCACGGGTTATCCTTTTTTGTTGAGTACGTTGAAACAAAAAACGGGAGCCGCATCAGCAGGCTCCCGTTATTAACGTGACAGCAATAAATTAGAATTCTTCTTGTTCGTCACTCTCTCCAGAGGTGTCATGCTCTGTAGAGGTTTCGCCTTGATGGCTTGGATTATTGAGTAAGGTTTCACGCAGCTTCTGCTCAATTTCAGCTGCAATTTGCGGGTTTTCACGCAGGTAATTGCCCGCATTAGCCTTACCTTGACCAATTTTGTCGCCTTGGTAGCTATACCACGCACCGGCCTTCTCAATAAATTTGTGCTTAACCCCTAAATCGACTAACTCGCCGTAGAAGTTGATCCCTTCACCATACATAATTTGAAACTCTGCTTGGCGGAAAGGTGCCGCAATTTTATTTTTAACCACTTTCACTCGGGTTTCGCTACCTACCACATTTTCACCCTCTTTGATCGCACCGATACGACGGATATCAAGACGAACTGAGGCGTAGAATTTTAGGGCGTTACCGCCGGTGGTGGTTTCTGGGTTACCGAACATTACACCAATTTTCATCCGAATTTGGTTGATGAAAATAAGTAGTGTGTTTGATTGCTTCAAGTTACCCGCTAATTTACGCATTGCTTGGCTCATCATACGAGCCGCGAGACCCATATGTGAGTCACCGATTTCACCTTCGATCTCTGCTTTCGGTGTAAGAGCGGCGACGGAGTCAACGATGATGACGTCAACAGCGCCCGAGCGCGCTAGCGCATCACAGATCTCTAGCGCTTGCTCACCGGTATCAGGCTGGGAACACAACAGATTATCAATATCTACGCCTAATTTCTTAGCATAGACTGGGTCTAGCGCATGTTCGGCATCGATAAAGGCACAGGTTTTGCCTTTACGTTGTGCTGCCGCGATAACTTGTAAAGTGAGCGTGGTTTTACCCGACGATTCAGGACCATAGATCTCAACGATACGCCCCATTGGCAAGCCACCGGCTCCCAACGCGATATCTAAGGATAATGATCCCGTTGAAATGGTTTCAACATCCATCGTCCGGTCTTCGCCCAGACGCATGATGGAGCCTTTACCAAACTGCTTCTCAATCTGTCCTAACGCAGCTGCAAGTGCTTTTTGTTTGTTTTCATCGATAGCCATTTCAACTCCTAATCGTACTGGTTTTGCCAGCAAGGGGATTTTTATGCTTATGCATTTACTGACTCAATTATACTGTACAATCATACAGTATCAAGTTTAATTTTGAAAAATGTCTCTAAGGCTTTTAGCAAAGCAAAATGTACCGCTTGTTGGCGAATCGCGTCTCGTGACCCATGAAAATGGCATTGATAGGTCAATGTCTCTCCCGCTGCATGAGCAAAGCCGAAGCATACTGTCCCTACCGGTTTCTCAGTCGTTCCACCACCGGGGCCCGCAAACCCTGTTACCGAAATCGCATAGGTTGTAGAAAAGGCAAGACATGCCCCTTCAGCCATCTCTTTTGCAACAGCTTCGCTGACGACGCCGTACTGTATTAACGTATCTGCGGATACGGATAAAAAGCGTTGTTTACTCTGCTCACTATAAGTGACCACTCCACCGTCAAAATAAGCAGAACAGCCACTAATATCGGTAATAGCCTTAGAAATTGCTCCGCCGGTACAAGATTCAGCGGTCGTAATCGTGGTCTTAGACTCTGTAAGATGCTGACCAAGCATTCGACTCAGTGCATTGACATCGTTTAGTGTATTCATGCTTTCTCCATCAATCGAACGAGGCCAACACTGTAGCTTTTTTGAATGACTGTTGGGCTACCGAACTCCATATTTGTAGCCCGAAACTCACTTTATTCATATGACTTATAAATTATTTTGCCTAGAGATGCGAACTGACTCACCAAGCTGCCATACGGCCATCGCATAATGCGTACTGTGATTGTAACGTGTGATCGTGTAGAAATTGGATAATCCAAACCAATATTGATAGCTACTTCCCATATCAAGACGAAGCAAACTAACTTGTTGTGAACCGGAAAGCGGCTGTAGAGGACGCAAACCATATTGTGCCAATTGATTGACTGAGTAACGTGTTGAATAACCATTATCCAGTTGTGGTGCCTGACCAGAACCGACAATCGCAACAGGTTGGCCCGTTTTCCAACCATTTTTTTGGAAATAGTTAGCTACACTGCCGATCGCATCAACAGGATCCCATAGATTTATATGCCCATCACCATTGAAGTCAACTGCAAATTGTTGATAAGCGGATGGCATAAATTGTCCATACCCCATCGCACCAGCAAAAGATCCGCGTAAGGTCAACGGGTTGTCTTGTTCGTGCTGTGACATCAATAAGAAAGTTTCAAGCTCACTACTAAAATAGTCTGCTCTTCGTGGGTAATCGAAGGCAAGAGTGGCTAATCCATCAATGATACGTGTTTTACCCATAACACGGCCCCAGCGTGTTTCAACCCCAATAATACCAACAATGATCTCTGCCGGAACACCATACTGCGCTTCAGCGCGCGCCAGTGCATCGCTATACTGATTCCAGAAGGCGACACCATTTTGTACATTAGCATCGGTAATAAATTTATTGCGGTAGCGTAACCATGCCCCATTGGGCCTAGGTGCAGGAGTGTAGTTGGGGGCTTGGCGCTCCATAAGCGACAATACGTAATCTAACCGGCGAGTTTGACTCAGCCACATTACGAGTTGTTGACGGTTAAAATCGTGTTTTTTAACCATCATATCGATAAATTGTTCCGCCCGCGGATTACCAGCAAAATCGCCGGTCAGGTCGGTTTGCGTCAGTTCTGTAGGGGCAAGTAAGAACCCGCCTTGTGGGGTGCTAGGAGTACGATGCGAGTGGCTACTACAAGAACAAAGGAGAGTAATAATAGGTACGATAAGGTAATTAAATCGCATGCGAGCTCCACTAGCTAGTACATCGGCTTTCATTCTATGAGAAAGCTGGATTATTGACGCCATAGCATAATATAAAAGGCGGAAATTTTCTGCACAAGCTGATTAATTCCCATGCAGTCCATTTCCACCTCAAAGTGGGCACGTTTTCTAGCTTAGAAATACCATTTTCCGCCTAACGTCACACGATTATCATTGTAGCCTTGATTACCAATCTGTACGCCAGTATTTACCCAAACACGGCTTTGTTTACTTAGCGTAGCTTCCAAACCGAGTTTCATTTCGACAGCATTTTCAGCGCCGGCTAATTCCACTTTAGTATCATCCATTTTGACGCCATGACGTTTGAGATTATGCAGCCAATTAACTTCTGCGAACGGCTGGAAATAGCGTTCCGTGGCTTGATCAATCTGATGACGACCATGTATCCAGCTCCTAATCCCCAATTTACTCTGAAGATTATTCTTACCCGTATTACTAATGCGGGTGTTGTTGGCTTCCGTCAGTGTGCGATGTTTAACACCTTGATAAGTCAGCTGAGCTGAAGGCATAAAATACCAACGGTATTCAGATCCTTTACTGCCATTAAAACGTAAGACTTCGGAGACATAGCCAGCTTCTATACTGCCAGTTAAGCCTTTTGAGCGATAATATTCTGGTGTTAATTCATCGCCCTTAACCGAGTTATTAAACCAGTTATAGAGGAGCCAGCTATCGATATAGCCACCTTTTCCTGAATTATCGTTGATCCAGGTCGAATAGATACCGGTACTGTAGCCATTGACCGATCCTTTCGCGCGGTAACCAACCCGATTTGAAGAGGTGGTGTTGTTATGATGACCATAACCTGCCATCACGCCAGTGCTCCAACGACCGCCTGCTGGGGTCTCAATATGTAATAAGGCACCACCGAGCTGTGCGACATAACGATTGGCTTTCGTCGACAGCTGTCCACTGCCGTCGGACCAGCCACTACGGCCTCCCGACTGACGTAGCCAGAGGTTCGAGGTATTTTGTCCCGGTAACGGTGCTTCATGTTCAAACGGATCGGACTCTCTTTCAAAGAGCGAAGTATTGAAAAGCGTATTCCCCGCGACATAGTTAGCCAAATAACTGCCAGATTCAACACGATAGATAGGCTCTGGGCGAGGTGTTGGGGTTGGTGTTGGCATCGGGTCCGGAGTAGGATCAGGAATCGGTGTAGGATCCGGAGTCGGTGTTGGTGTAGGGTCCGGTGTAGGATCCGGAGTCGGTGTTGGTGTAGGGTCCGGTGTAGGATCGGGAGTCGGTGTTGGTGTGGGATCTGGCGTCGGCTGCTCTGAACTAAGAAACCAACTCTGCGCTTTTTTCACCAGATTATACTCATAAGCCCCCGCGACAATGCGGCCCTGCTGAGTAAACTGGCCGAATGAGGTACCCCCCACCGAAATAAGCTCTATACCCTGAACGGTTTCCGCTCCTCTCCCCCCAAGATTCGTAACGCTTACCCGCGTATTCCCGTCTAAGACATCGCCCTTGATAATCAGACGATTTCTTTGCGAATTATCTCCCGCTAAGACCGCGTTCATGAATAACTCACCAGAACCGCTATAGTTACCGTCAATCTTCAAAAAACTTGTACTATCGTTATCGCTAAAGGCGACGACTCCGTCATTATGTAAGTTATTTAGCTGGCTATCCCCCGTAATATTCCAGCGGCTGTTCTCTAACATGAGGCGCTCAACATTATACGCTTTGCCGGTCAATACACTGTTTTTGCCTTTTAGATCCACAAACAACTTATCATCGTTCTTGGCATAGAGACTGCCAATCAGCAGGCTATCCTGAGCATCAATATATAAAGCGGCGGGAATATCTTCTTGAGCATTATTTTTGGTTGTCAACGCAGCGACCGCAACGTCCGTATTACTTCTCACCACACTGTTCGTCAACCGTACTGCGCTAGCCCCCTGGATACCGAGGATGCCGATGCCTTCTTGACTTTCTAGGAAGCTATCTGCAATCACCGCATTGGGGGTAAGCGTACGTATTTGGTCGTAAGACCAACTATTCGTTTTACCATCACCCGCAATATAGAGTCCGGCGGCATCCATTCCTGAGGTGGATACTTGACTCTCTTTGATGTTTAACGTCCCTTGATTACTAAACAGGCCATGAGAAAGCTCCCCATCAGTAGTAATGTCTAAATCTTGGGCAGTAATAGCTGCCCCACTGACTGCCACTACGCCGAATGACGAGGCCTTACCAGTATAAATCTGTGAACTATTTAAAGAGATTGTTCCACCTTTCAAGGCGACGATACCATGGCCATTCTCGCCCGACGTATCCACTTGAACACTATAGCCGTTTACCTTACCTTCCGAATAAATGCCATAAGCCTTATCCCCGGTGACAATGAAACTGAGATCGCTTAATACCGCGTCGCTCATCGGTACGTTAGCCGTGGACTGTTGCAGCACTAAGCCATGAGATTTTTTACCCGATGTATAAAAATTCGCATTCTGCGCGACCATTTTACCGCCATCGTGGATCATCCAGACACCGTAGCTTCCATCACCTTCGGTATTATACTGGCCACCGAATATGGAGAGGAATTTAGTCCCCGTATTCATATTAACGGCATGGGAGTAGTTACCGCGAGCGGTGATATTCACCCTATTTAAGGTGACTTCTCCCGCCATCGCCCTAATTCCCGAGCCATTATGTGTCGATATCTCGCTATCCGAGACCTTCAAAATAGAGGGTGCATTATCATGGCTGTTAAACGCAATGCCATCGCCAATGGCTTCATTCGTGATGGTCGAGTTAGTGAGATCGACTTGACTGGAGGGGCCGATATTAATAGCGACGGCTTTATTATTGGGATTTTCCACTTTGACGATTAACTGATCGGCGGTAAATGACGATTTATAGACTCTAACGCCAACCCCACCAAATAGGGACACATTAATCATCGAGTTTCTTAACGTCACATTGGCGCCATTATCAATGACTAAAGCTCCATTGGGTGTTTTGTTATTCACAATAACAATATTTTCCCATAATCCCGATGATTCTAAGGTCAGCGTTTCGTGCTCTTGCGCATAAGCAGCACTCGGTGAGAGACAGAGAGCTAAACAAAGAAGGTGTTTTCTTGAGAAACCGATATCCTTCTCTTTTGATGAAAATCCTTTATTCATCATAATATCCTTATTTTAGAGGCAGAGTGTGTTGATAACGCCTTGATTATTTTTTGATATATATTTTGCAAACCGAAAAAAATCCGCGTGGTTATCAAAACCGAGTTTCCGACTGGCACTTCGATAATGTGTACGGATCGTTTTAATCGAACGATTAATTTTTTTAGAAATACAGTGGCAATCTAGCCCTTGACCAATAAAGGTCATGATCAAAAACTCAGACTGAGAGAGTTGCTGATAGCCTTTAATCTCACCATTTGTAATAAGGAAGCTTAAGTCGGCCTCATTGATCATTTTACAACTGGCTATCTCTAAAATTTTCGCCAATTTCTTTTCAATCTGTATTAAACGATAACGACGACAGTTAAAAGGAATATAAATATCCCCCCATCGCTGTGATGAGAAGATGAGCGAAGAACAACGCCGTGTTAATAATGAGGTACTGATTACGACGACTTCTTCATGAAAATCGAAACATAGATCAAAATAAGGCATATCGTCAGTGGCAATACATATTTGATTAGTTTTACCCTCCCAGTGTTTATGGACTAATGACAGGATACCTAGTTTAAAGTAGGCGTCTTCGCCAATAACCCGAATAACTAATACGTCCATTATTTACCCGCAAGAACAAGTGAGTGGCGATAGCAATTCCCATAAAAAAATTAAAACTAATCCGTGCACAGGATAGGGGAATAAAAAATATATGAGAATAGGATTTATTTATTGTTTACACCTATTAAAAAAATAATCCTATACATATAAAGTATTTTTCGTTAGGGGATAAAATTAGCCTTAGCCATCCCAATGTCGTAAGTCCCGGCTAAATTCAACGTAATAATATCGGAATAAGCAAGAAGCTTGGCGCTAATACTTATACTGAGTTGGGATACCGTCTGGCTGCGCGTTATGATGGGCAGTACCTTTACGACTAAATGATGAGGATCGATACGCGGCTCAAAGCGAACAATTGCCTGACGAATGGCCACCTCAATGTTGGGATAGTCTGCCGATGACATCGCCTCACCAATGGTAAGGCCCAATCCATAATTCAGTACCGATGCCTCGACCAATGCGTCTGCTTGACCATAGGTCAACCTCTGCGTGGGCTGGCTATTCAGTAATTGGCTAAGATCCTGTGTCACAAGGCGTTTAATGGTTGCAGGATCAGTCGCGAATATCTCGTCATGATCAGGGGTGTCGTCCAGAAGTTTATATAGTGTGATCGGCGTCCCATAAGAGGTTAAAGACATAATCGGTTATCCTTATTGTTTGCCACGTTGACCATCGACCCACCACTCATCGATCTCGTAAACCTCATCGTCCAATAAGGTTAATATATCGCCGCCAATTCCACGCTGGTCGAGAGGAAACGCCCCCAGTGTTTCTTGCTCAAGCTGGGCGATAATCTCAGCGATGGTGAGCGATGGCTGGAGGATATCTGTCACCAATCGTTGCGCTGAATGCTCAATATCTTGAATAAAAACCTGTTCAATAGCGTCCTCGATGGGTGATGATAGCTGAACCTCCGGCATGCAAAGCGTTTGAGGATCGTCTTGGTAGTGCCAAGACTCTTTGGCTAATCTTTTTAAAAGATTCTGTTCATCACCCCGCTCCAAAAAGTAGGCCCCTTGATGCACAGCGCGCGCCGAGGCTTTTTTATGTTCAGCCAGCCTTCGTTGCCGCATTAACTCAATTTCTAATAAATACATTGGGTGCCCCGCTGATAATTTGTGCGCCACACCCGGTGGTATCGCCCAGCCGGGCAACCGGTACTCCTGTAGCAAATACCGCACTCGAACCGGTGGCAATAGGACTCGCGCCATGTAAAGCAGAACAACTGGTTATGCTAATACCCGCTAAGGCAATCGGCAGGCCATAACAGCGGACCGTTGCCAGTCCTGTGGTGATAACACCACCATGTGAGGTGGCATCCCCTACTCTTGCGCTTAACATTATTCGCCTCCTTGCGGCTTTCTGACATCAGGTCCGATACTGGTAGTTACCGTCGGTGTTGGGGTCGGTGTGGGCGTCGGCCCTAACCTTTTCCCGACAAATAGCCCTGCCGTCGGGGTAATTCCGGGCAGTCCAATAACCCCACCGCCACCACCGCCGCCGCGCGGACCTGCATCACCAGGATTAAAGTCGATTTGTCCGGCTTGCAGGATAATTTGGCTATCGGCAATAATCCGAATGCGACGCGCAGAGATCACCAAGTCGCCACCGGAACTTAGTCCCATCGCGCCGCCTACCGCTAGCCCCATGGCACCTCCGGTGACCATCGACATCGCTCCCCCACTGGCGATACCGATCGCGCCTCCAGCATTAACGCCGATAGCTCCCCCTGCATTGATGCCGATCGCCGCCCCAGCGTTCATACCCATTATCCCGCCGACTGTCGTGTTATGCGCGCCGCCGACGGTAACGCCCAGCGAGGCCCCGACGACATAATCACTTGTACCGGCTACCGTTGAGCGATAGTTTTGTCCCACATCAACCTGCCTTGATGCCCCAACAACCTGTACCTCGTTCTGCTTAATGAGACGGTGCATATCCCGTTCAGCCTGCTCCCAATATTGCTCTTGCCCTAACTTATCTTCAAAACGAATGCCATTGAAGTTGGCTTCACTTCCCCCTACGCTACGGCTCACTAAGCCACTTTGGCTACCATTATTGGGTAATGCCCAAGGCGGTACCGACTTGTCGTTATACAGGCTACCGATAATCAGCGGACGATCAGGATCACCCTGAATAAAATCGACAATCACTTCGTGACCAATACGCGGTATGTACATGCCGCCAAAGCGATTACCGGCCCAAGCCTGGCTAACCCTTAACCAACAAGAGTCAGCCTCGCTGTTATGGCCATATCTGTCCCAGTGAAAGCGGACTTTGACGCGACCGAATTGGTCGGTCCAAATCTCCTTATCAGCAGGTCCAGTCACCTTAGCGGTCTGCGGGCCAAATGTTCGAGGTTTGGGCGTATTTTGTGGATGACGATAACGCTTGGTCAGCGGTTGCACCGTAAAATGACAGCGAGTCTGACAGGTGATCTCCGCAGAACTTTGCCGATTATTGATGATTTCAAGCTCGCTGCTCAGGATAAAATAAGCGCGATTAGCCTGTTCAAGAGGATAACCCGTTAGCGTAAATTGCGCTCCGCAACAGAGTCCACGCAGTGCCGCCGAACCGGAGCAGCGTTGCCCTTGAGCCCCTAATGCTTCGATACGAACCTTAGCGAGATGCTCCCCTGTCTCAGTCTGCGTAAAGTCACCCGGCCAATCGTAAATCTCCATGCGGTTATAATGTGTCTTGCGCGGTTGCTGTTCGGTGACCGACAGCGTTTTACGCGAGCGCGTAAAATCGTAGTCGGAGGTGACCCAGTGTCCTGATGTCAGGCTCTCTTGGTAGTGAAAAGTAGGAATATAAGGTGCCTGAAGCTCGGGAGACTCAGCAAGGTAGGGCAAGGTTTTGTAGCGATCGTGTGCAATCGGCGCGTGGGCGGAAGGACTATCGACAAAGATAATTTTATGGTCATGCTCATCATGTTCAACGAACCAATAAATCCCCCACTTTTCCACTAACCGCTGAATAAAATCAAAATCGCTCTCACCATATTGCACTTGATAATCGAGAGCGGGATAGACCTCGTTTAATCGGCACTCATACGCCCGTCCATAATCAGCCAACACGTCGTGAAGAATATCGACAACCGATTTTTGCTGATAGATTTTGAAATCAGTCGTCTTCTCCAGCAAAAATAGCCAAGGTCGAATAACCATCTGGTACTGGGCATGCTGCGCGTCATGCCCCAAATAGCGGGCTTTTTCGACCATGCCGTTTATCCAGCGAACCGGCGGTGTGAGTGAAGCAGTCTGCTCAGCTTCCAGTTCAATACGAATACTTACCGATTGGCCAATCAGTGATTTCAATTCAATGTCCGGGAGGCTCCCCCCCTCTTTTTGCCCCACCGTCTGGACGTTTAACTGGTAGTGTCCTAGGGTGGAAAGCGCCTCGACTCCCGACAGGTGTGTGATCACGAGTCGTTGCGTCGCATCATCATTAATAAGTAATGTCAGTATTCTGTTCATTGTCTTCCTTGATTATATTGATGACGGATTAATCGCTGATCGGGCAGCTGAATGTCCGAAATAGTTTGATGAGTTCAGGGATCGAACGCCCTAATCCATTTATCGCGACCGTAGCGCTTTGTGCCCCCTCCCCCAAGGAAATGAGGGTTTGTTGGCTACGTGGCTCAAACTGCTGATGACTGCCTTCAAACCAACGAAACAGCCCCCAGTAGCCTTTCTCTTCAATCTTCCACACAAGATGGCCTTCAGCAGCCAGCGCCCGGATTTGCAGATTGGGCGTCAGGCTTTGTGCTGGCCAATGCATGGCCTGCTGAACAATGGGGCCGTGAACATAACGAAACTGCTGGTTGTCATTATCGACAATCAATTGAGTAACACCGCTCGCTAGCTCCTGCACCGACAGCGTAAAGTCTAAAGAGGGTTGCGATGATGACGAGGGGAAAAGTAGCTGCTGGATCCGGTCTCCTTGTTCAAAAACAGCCAGCAACTGTGGCGAAAGTGGCGGCTCTGCGGTAGTGAAGCGCCATGGACGATGCTGGGTATCAACGTTATCGGCGAGGTGCTGGGAAAAGTAGCGGCTTAATTTGCCTTGTGGAGCAAACATCTCAACAATAGCCTGTGGGTCGGCATCTCGCCCTCGTTTTGCGAAAGGATAGCGCCCCAGCAAGTGTTGACGACAGTACGTGATGATCGCTTGTTCGACCTGTTGGGCATTGGTTGCCCAGGTTTGTTGGGTGACTTGCCGCTGGGCAACAGAAAATAATTGACCGAGTAACTGTGGCAGAGGCGGCGGTAATTGGTCGAGATGCAGTAAGAAAGTCTGCAAGCTGGCCGTCTCGGGTTGCCCCGCAACTAGCGCCGATAGCTGACGATCAGTGGTCACTGGCGTCGCTTGCATACTCAGATAGAGCTGGGTGAATGCACGTTCTAACTGCTCCAATGAGAACGAAGACGGAGTGCCAGGCGGTTCGACGAAACGATGAAGAGTCGTGAAGTACTGATCTACCCGTTGCACCCTATCGTTGTTTAGCATCGGCTCCTCTTCCCGTAAATCCCCATTCTTCTGCTGGACCGTGGCGAGTTGTGTCTGGTGGGCGATATTCACCAGCAACTGGCGTAGTTGCGAGTCTTGGCGGGTGAAGTCTTTTAATAGATACGCCACACGCTGACGCAAATTCGCTCTTTTGGCGCCACCGTCCTCCACCGGCAAAGCAAATTGGATCCCTTGCAAGAAGGTTTGCCAAAAAGTACGGTAATCATCCAGATACCGCCTACTCACTTGCTGCCACACCTGTTGCTTATTCACCAATCCCGCGCCGCGTTGCTCCTCGCCATAAAGCGTTTGTTCAACCCGCGCCAACGCGTTAGGAAATAATGTTTTTTGAATCGTCTTAGTCCAGTATTGTGCCCCGAACACTGTGTACAACCCAGCCAACGGCTCCGTCTGTCCTTGCTCGCTAAACAGTAATGGCTGTGAAGAGGTAATCAACTGCGATAAACCGTTGGTGGGCAAAGATTCTGGCGCGACGTGCTGCAAGATATCTTGATAGACATAGGTCGCTAACGGCTGTTCGTTTAGTACCTTGCGCGCGACCTTAATACGTTGCTGATCGACGGTGGGCTTAATAGACGGCCAGTTTACTTGGTACAGTAGATGGCGGAGTCGTGTGGTCGCGTTGTCTTGACTATTGAGTACCGGCAATCGCGTTGCATGGGCTGAAAACCATGTAATAAGAAAGGGGTTATCCCTCGGGATTTCACCTTGCAGCATGAGATAAACACGCAACGTTGTGAACAACGAATAAGGCTCGTTACGGCGACTCTGTGCCGAGAGTTCCTCGGCAACCTCTCGTCGCAATTGGGGAAGTAAATAATCGATTAACCACTGGTCATAGACTGCATTCCTGCTCTCCATCCAGTACGGCGGGGTATATAGCCCCCAATGTCCGCTGGAAAATGCCGTATTTCCCACGGCCTGCGTGAAAGGCGGCGATATTTGGCGTAGTCGACTTAATGCATCGTCTAGAGTAAGAGGGGTTGCACTCAGCTGTTGTCCCAGTTGCTCAACATCGTCAGCCACCTGAGAGAGGTAACCTTGGTTAGCGTAATAACTCCGTGTTAGCGCAGAAAAAATAAGTGCGCTAACCAGGGTAAGTAGCACCAAGGCAGTCCCTCGACAATAACGAGTCGAGAAACGCTGCGTTCCCGCCCGCTGGCGTGCGCGGCACTCCCCCACTAGCAGATGATTAAAGAAGGTATTCAAGAAGAAGTGTTGAGATGAATGCCTAACAGCCTTACCGTCGCGCTCGCGATCCTCCAACGCTTCCGGCTGCTTCTGCCACTGCTGGACCAGCGTGTGAGGATAGGTGTATAGCTGGCCACGAGAATACGCACTACAACCGAGATAGATCCCCGCTAACACGAGATCACTATTGGGAAGCCGCTCGTACGGTGGCGGAGCTAAATGTTCAATAAAGGTTGCTAATACTTCAGTAAGCGCCGCAAAGTTGGTGGGGAAACGTTCGATCCCCTTGCGGGTATCCACGCTATCGCAGTAATGTTGCTGAGTCAGGACTTGCTGCTCAACCTGCTTAGCCCACGCGGTTAGCTGTTGGTGGATATCATCACTATTAAGAGAATGCGTAGACGAATTCTGTGCGATGGCTTGACCGAAGAGTTGCTGGCGCTGTTCAGCAGTGATGCCATGAAAATAGTCATCAAAGCCCTCGAGCTTATCCCCTTGACTCAGAAAAAGATAAAACGGGATAACACGATTAGCCTGCTGTTGCAGCGTCCGTAATTGGGTACGGCATAAGGCTGCATAGTCGGTTAATTGTTGCGGCGTCGCGAATAGTAATCGGGGGCAATCTATCACCACCACCACCGCCTCTACTCGAGCCACACGCCTCATTGCCACCAGCTGTTTCGTGACCTCAGACCACTCGTCCGCCCTATCCTCCGGCGGCTGTTGCGGATCAAAAAAACGCCCCGGCGTATCACACCATAGCACGTCGTCGGTGAGCCATAATGCACAGTGCTCCGTCTTCTCTACCGTATTTCGTGCGGCTTGCTGTTGGGCCGGCAGCGTAAACGTAAGCTCGGCGCTGGCTAATGCCGAGGATTTACCGCTACCAGTTGGTCCAACCATCAGGACACAACAGTGTGCTTCACTGGCGGGATCGTTCCAGAATAGTCGTTTAATCACCCGCCCCCGCCCCTTCACGTTGCGGAGCTTTTTTCGCCAGGTCTTGAATAATCGGATTAATTCAGGATAGCGAGGGGGATGATACCGTGGCGCGAAGGGAAGTGACGCCATTTTCTGAGGTAGCGCGCCATAGGCTTGTACCGCCAGCGCTGACAGAAAGTAACCAACGGTAACGAGCGCCAGCAATAAACAGAGGAGTGAGCGGACAAGTAGCGAAGCTAATGGCTTTGCCTCACCGACCGACAGTAGCGGCCCCATCACCCATAATACGGCGCCCATCCCTAGCGCGACGATGAGATAGCGGGGCAGACGATAATAAAAGACCAAGGCTGATAGCAGCAGGCATACAATAACGACGCCACGGCAATGAAGGGGTGATAGCGGATAAGCGTGCCCGACGCCCCAAAATTCGCCATACTGAGCAATGCAATAACAGAGCAGTAAAAGTACACCAGTGACGATAATTCGGCTGGCTATTTTTCTGAAAACTGGCGACAACAATTCCATGTGTTATCTCTCTAAAAAGTGACGATAAACTCAACGCGTCTATTTTGATTACGTTGCTTGAGGCTCGAGTTGGGGGCTAAAGGTTGCTGCTCGCCGACACCGACCCGCTTAAGTTGACGGTCCGTAAAACCAAAGGGATAAAAGAGCTGTGCAACGTTGTCTGCACGCTGCAAGGAGAGCTGCTGATTAGACAGTTTTTTCTGCGTTCTAATCGGTTGGCTATCGCTATGCCCAATCAGTGTCACCGCCCCCCCTAATTGTTTTACCGCTTGCGCCAGCCGCTGGATCACTGCTTGATATTCAGTAGAAAGCGTCGCGCTGCCCGAGGCAAACATCGGCCCACCGATCACTTTCACCCGATATCCCTGCTCCAAGTTATCGATAACCAACCGACCTTGGTCGATATCATGCTTCAGTAACATTGGAAGGGTCGGTGTCTCGACGGATGTTGGCGGTACAGCTAAATACTGCGAGAACTGTGCCGCCTGATCGGTCAGTTGAGAAAGACTGAGATGGAGCTGCAGTCGATAGGCACCGAAAGTCGCCGCAACGACGAACAGGGCCAATAGACTGCAGCCGCGCAACGACAGCCGCTTTCTGACGTCAACGAGAGGGGGGGAAAGATAATCCGTCACTATCGCCACCTCAGAACGGGGGATAAAGGGCAGTAATAACGTATAAAGTTGTTGGCGGATCTGCGCCAGTTGCTCCGCCCCGTTCTGTTGAATGCTATAGCGCCCGGCAAATCCTAAATTGAGACTATGCAGCATAATGAGTAATACCTCGGCATACTCTTGGGGATTCATCGCAAGCCGGCCGGCGAGTAAGAAAAATTTATTCCCGCCATCGTTATCTTCCTCGAAATAGTTCAACAGGTTTTGTTGCGCCCAGCCGCTATTGATCCCCCACTCTGTGGTATGAATAGCTTCATCTAGGGCCGTGCAGAGACAATAGCGTGCGATCGTCATTTTTCGCCACGGAATATCCAGCTGTTCACATAGTTGTGCGAAGAGCGAGATCTCATAGATGAGCCATGATCGTAAAACATCAACGCTTTCTGCGTGTTCGATTCGCGCAGGTACTTCACTTAGCACCGCCAACAACGGTTTCGCCAGATGAAGAAGTGGATAACGACTCGCACGGGCTTGCGCTAATCGTTGACTGGCACTCTCACCAATAAAGTGCTGATGGGGTAATGAGGAAGATCGTGGATAAGGCGGTAATTCGCCTGCAAGGCCTTCATCTCGTTGCCCGTCGTGCAGAAGTGTCGTGGATAAGGTATCGAGTTTAGTCATCTGTCACGTAGCCCCCATAGTCGAAGGGTTAACTCGGGAAACTGCCCAGCAATATGCAGGGCAACGGCACGTTCATCCAACATACTCTGCCAATCGCGACCACTCTGTACTAACTCAAAATAGTGCGTTCCGGAGCTATGGGTGAGCTGACGCGGCGGCCCCGCAAGGGGCTGTAACGTTACACCGGGCAAATGCGAGCGAACCAAGTCGAGAATTTGCCGTGGCGCACTGACTTTAGTTTGTTGAATAAAATGCTTATGGATTTGCTGATGCGGCACGGCCGCTTTGACCGCAACGATCAGTGTTTGATACGCATCGAGCGAGAGATCAGGATCGGCGGTGACCCATACCCCATTAGTCTGGCGCTGGAACTCATAGCACTCACCGGCTTTGGTCAGTAATAGGTTTAACTGCTGACTAATGTCGTCGAGTAGCGGGCGAAACGTCTCTGCTAACGCTGTATGCTGGTAAAGGTATCCCTCTTGCGGTGGACGGCGCTGAGGCGAAAGATAAGTCGCCAGTTCAGCCTGCAAGGCATTCACCTCACAAAACAGCACCTCTGGGTGGACTAAAGGTCTTTGTAACCAATAGTCGAGCGTACTGTGGTAACGATTACAGAGCTGCAGTAATAAGTAATCTTCAATCCCTACCGCCTGTGCGTCATTAAGCTGTAAGGCAAAGGTCTCCGCCCGATGCCTGAGTTGGCCGACAGTATGCGTCAACCAACTTATTAATAGTGTATTGTCTCGGCAATCGATCAGGGGAGGAATATAGTCATCCTCAACCAATATTGCCCGTCCATCTGCGTCGAGATGCTTGAGTTTGGCGCAAGGCAGGCCAATCCACGTATCATTCATCTCTGACTCGGGTAAAAGACGCAGATTTAATTGGGCGAGGAGTAGATGGCGGGCTTCACGATGCACCGCATTACTATCATGAACCAGATGCTCCTTAGCCGTAAAACGCGCTAGGGATGCGGAGTGCGATGAGGACAGTAACGTTTCATCATGACCGGGCAACGTTAACGAAATCGCAAGATACAGCTGCTGACCACAATGGTGTGGCAGTAAGGTTAATGGGCTTGGTGTAGGACAGGTGTCGGGGATACTAAACGGTGTACCGTCAGGAAAAATTCCCGCCGCGGCGTTGATAATCAGCTTTCCATATTCCAACCCTTGGCGATCGATGGTGAGCGAAGAAAAGCCCCAATGATAAGGCGTTAATAGCGACGTCCGCTGGTGGATATAATGCTCAATGTAGCGCTCTTGTTGTTGGAAGAGTTGTGGTCGCAAGAACAGTCCCTCACTCCATACCACTTTATTGGTTCTCATAACATTCCTTATTCTGCAAACGTGATACTTGAGTCCCGCAGCCTGATTTGCTGCGCTGGCAGTGGGCTAGTAAAAGGGGTTTGCCAAATGAATCGTGGTGAATTATCGATATCGCGCAGGAGTAACCATTGATTTGCCACCATCTCTCGGTACGCGACAACAAAGGCGAAGGTATTCGTACCAGGCTGAAGCGGGAGGGAAAGCGATTTTTCCTCGCCGGGCTGAATAATAATGTCTGCAATACGCTGGTAATCACCACTCGTTGTGGTCTGTGGTGAGGCAATTAACGTCAGAGGGTTCTCTGCGCTAAAATTATCGCGATTGTTCACCGCATAAATAAATAATTGCACCGGTGAGGGGTGGCCCTGTTTATTTTTATTAATATTGGAGGCGGCACTGAGCGTAACGTTGACGTCTGAGCGAGTGGTCGGTTTAATCGTACATCCCGATATGAGTACCGCGCAAAAAAGCGTATAAAGATAAATTAAAGGCATAGCACTCCCTTCACACTATTGATGAATAAAAAATCATTTTGGAGAGAGAGAAATAACAGATTCCAAGATACTTTTAGAAATCTGTTATTTCCTTCTATTATCTCATGTTAGTTCAGCGAGTTAGACTTCACGTTATAGCTCACTGTGACTGCCCCTGACTTACTCCCTTCTGCGTTTTGCATCACATAGTCCTCGGTCACGGCGGTGAAGGAAAAATTCACCCACTCCTTCGCTCGAACATCTTCTTGTGAAGAACCGATATTGGTTAGACGAGTAATGATGACGTCGCTAAAGGTTATCGTCAGGTATTCCAAAGGATCACCGCCGGCTTTACGTACGATAAACTTGACACTTTTGATATGTTTCCCCGATAAGCAGTAGCTTAAGAGATTGGGACTGGCACGATCGATATAATGCTCGAACGAGAAGTCGTCAACGGTCGCCTTCCCTGCCCCACCCCCTGAGCCTTGGTGCATGTTAGAATGTTGCGCGCAACCCCATGCCCAATTTAAGACTTCTATCTCTCCTTTATGTTGGGCATCTTGCGATTCCCCTTCAATACCCTCAAATTTAATAAAAATATCTTGAGACATAACTACTCCTTGTTGACGTTAATGAATAGAGAATTAAAGGCTCTCTTTGACCGAAGGCAGTTTGGCAACCATCCGCAGTGAGACGGTCAGCCCTTCCAATTGAAAATGGGGTCGTAAATAGAATTTGGCTTGGTAGTAGCCGGGATTACCTTCAATATCGGTAACCAGCACCTCAGCTGCCGCTAACGGGCGTTTCGCTTTAGTCTGCTGCGATGAGTTCGCCGGATCGCCATCCACATAATTCATCACCCAATCGTTTAGCCACTTCTCCATCGCTTCCCTTGATTTAAAGCTCCCCACCTTGTCACGTACGATGCACTTTAAATAATGCGCAAAGCGTGAACAGGCGAACAAATAAGGGAGTCGCGCCGATAGACTCGCGTTCGCGGTGGCATCGTCGTCGTAGTATTCGGTTGGCTTTTGTAACGACTGCGCGCCAATAAACGCGGCATAGTCGGTATTTTTTCGGTGAACCAGCGGAATAAAGCCATTTTTCGCCAACTCCGCCTCACGCCGATCGGAGATCGCGATTTCTGTTGGGCACTTTAAATCAATGCCACCATCGTCGGTGGGAAAAGTATGGCAGGGTAGCCCCTCCACGACGCCACCACTTTCTACGCCGCGGATCATCGTGCACCAACCGTACTGCTTAAACGAACGATTGATATTGACTGCCATGGCGTAGGCCGCATTCGCCCAAACATAATGGCTGTGATCGGCCCCGGAGGTGTTCTCTTCAAACGCAAAAGCTTCGACCGGATTAGTACGTGCTCCATAGGGTAATCTCGCCAAAAATCGCGGCATGGCAAGCCCGATATAGCGCGCATCTTCCGATTGTCGCAAGCGATTCCACGCCGCATATTCAAGATTTTGCGTAAAAATTTTCGTCAGATCGCGAGGATTGGCTAACTCCTGCCAACTCTGCATCTGCATCACCGCAGGCGCCGCCGCAGAAATAAAAGGAACATGGGCGGAGGAGGCAATCTTTGCTAAAGATGTTAAGAGATCGACGTCTTCAGGGGAGTGGTCGAAGTAATAATCGCCGACCAAACAGCCATAGGGTTCGCCACCTAGCTGCCCATATTCTTCTTCGTAGATCATCCGAAAGATAGGGCTCTGATCCCAGTTGGCACCCTTATAACGCTTCAAGTTACGTCTCAACTCATCACGAGAAATATCCAGGACGCGCAGCTTAAGTTGTTCGTCCGTTTCGGTGTTCGTGACCAGATGATGTAATCCACGCCAGGCACTTTCTAACCGCTGAAATTCTGGATGATGTAAGATGCCGTTAATCTGATCGGATATTTTGCGGTCGATGGTTTCGATCAGCGCGGCAATATTTTTATACGCATCTTCGGATAGGAGAATTGCACTCTGTAGAGCTTGCTGCGCCAGCGTTTTGACCGCCGTTTCAACCGCCTGTTTCGCGACATCGGTTTGCGGGCGAAATGCCTTCTGTAAGAGCGCCGGAAGTTCAGTCGATACTGCCGTAGCCGTCGTCGTTAGCCCCGCTTGCGTCGTAACCTGTTTCATCGCTTACTCCTCACTCGTTGCTGATGACGCTGAACTAGGTTCTGCCGCCGGGAGCGAGGCAAGTGCGGCGAGCAGATCAGGATCATTGAGCAATTGCATCACCAATCCTTCGGCATCACTTTTACCATCCATGTAGGTCTGTAGGTTAGCCAGTTGCGTTCTGGCCTCCAATAATTGGGCGAGAGGCGCGACTTTTTTAGCGATGTTTTCAGGCGAAAAATCAGACAAACTCTCTAGGGTTAAATCGACCAGTAGCTTTCCTTCCCCACTTAATGTGTTTTCCACATCGAAGAGCACTCGCGGTTGTAATGCTTTCATTCGCTCATCGAAATTATCGATATCGATGGCGAGAAATTTTCTCTCCTTTAGCGGCTGTTGCGCGACATGTGATTTCCCTGAAAGGTCGGACATTACGCCCATGACGAAAGGGAGATTAACTTTCTTATCATCGCCGTAGATCTCAACATCGTATTCAATTTGCACACGCGGTGCGCGGTTTCTTGCAATAAATTTTTGTGAATCGTTATGACTCATTCCTGACACTCCCTGTTAAATAATCCTATCGATTGCTCGGTGTTCACTGATAATTAATGGTGACTATTCCTCTGACTAATAGCTTTCCGGGTGTTGGCTTAAAATACCCCATAGAATCGTAATAACTCGCGGTAAACTGATGCGATTCAACATTAGCCCCCGAGGCATATTTATAGAGCTGCCCAGAATCCGGCTGATTAACTTTGAGTTGTTCGCCATTTTCCTTTCTAATCCGCAGCTCTATTCTCTCGCTCATCCCTGCGCCCGGTGTATTTTTAAAATTTCTACTCACTGAATTGTAGAGGCCGTTCTCCGCTTGGAGGGCGACTAATACCGTCTGTTTATCGGGACAGCCGGTCAGCTGTAGCGTAAAAGGCGTCTCTCCTAATTCATTATTCCAGATGCTAAATTCGGAGAGCGACACTACCGGTAAGGCGATGGTTTCTCTAGACGTCGCCTGATTAATGCTCAAGCGACATGTCTGAGCAAGGTATTCACCTTTAAACAGTACATCGATATGACAGTCGCCTTGGCATTTTTTTGTGGCGGCATAGGTAGACGGTAAACTCATTACCGACACTAACAGTAAATAACTGATCGCTAATTTATTGAATCCTTTCATTTACAGCTTACCTCCTGATAAATCATCTCATCGCGTGAACGTTTAACTTCATCTATAAACTGTTCACTTACTTTTATTTGGCAGACTTCATGGCTGACACTGTCACGGATAAACAGCGCTTCTGTAGCGGGATTCCATCCTTGTACAAAGGCTCTACCCGCTTGTGAAACCAGCGCTACTGAAGGATTAGAGTCGGTATAGAGTTGGCTCATCATGGCAAACAGCCGCTGCTGACGATCGCGAATTTTGAGTAAAATCGGGGTACCGGTCTGCGTTTTCATCTTGACTTTAATTGCTGCCCCCATACGCGGAACGACCATCGTTTCATTCTCTTCAATCGAGACACTTAGCGGTAGCCCCTCTGGGTTGACGGCAATTCTATTTTCGAGGTAAGGGGTGAGCGAAGGTAATAAGCCGTACCCTTCACGATTAAGGGCGGCCCCCTGCCCATTAATAATCTTCGCACCCTGTGCGCCTTCTGCATAAATGATGGCAAAGGGATTATTCCCTATCTGCCTTCCGGCAATCAGCCCAGCTGAATGCGCAACAAGACTACCGTTTGCCGATAGCGAGAATTGTTGATGTCGACGATTACGACTAAAGGAGCTGCTATATTGGCCCTGGGAGCGGTTATATGAGATATTCCCTTGAACGCCGTGATTCAATTTTTCCTGATTATTTTTCTCGCTATTGATGCCCAGTCCGTAAACTAACGTATTTTCGTCGCCGTAATGGCCGTTAAGGCTATTTTGCACGGTAGTGGTACGATTATTACTATGAGAGTAGGTACTATAAAAAGAGTCGAAAAGCCTATTTTTCACTGTACTTGCGCCTAATGGAATACTCAGGGATATCATCAGAGAATTTTCATTGACGCCACTCTGCGTCTGACTCCTTGATAAAAAGCCCCCTAGACCAAAGTAGCGAAATTGGTTATTCACCGAAAGGCTGTACTGTTTAGTCGATGATTTATTTTTGAAACGGTAATGCGAGGCTGAGAGATTAACACTGAAACTTTCACCAATGGGTTGTCCGACGGACAGCGACATCCGCTGTTTTACCGTTGGATATCCCCAATTTCTATAAGATTCTTGGCCGTTCACAACAGTATTGAGAGATTGATAGTGGCCAGACGTCAGTCGATCAAAGGAGAAGTTAATACTTGTTTGCGTAGCGCGTAACGACTTATTGTACGCAAGCGTCATGCGACTTCCGTTTCGTTTACTGTTATGGGGTTTACTTTTCACCTGCGAATAATTCGCGGTCACCGCCATTCCACCTAGCCGTGTGTTAAAGGCATTACCGACAGCTCCCCCCTGATAGCCATCACCGACTTGTAACCCCGTGTAGAGCGTGGTGTTCTCCGTCAACCCATAAAAGAGGTTAGCTTGTAGAAAATAGGCTTGATTAGCTGCCTGAGTCGTATTGATTTTTCCCGCATCCAATTCGTATTTGAGTACCGACTGGTTAAGGATCAGGGGTGGCGCTGAGTTAGGAACGATCATGACTTTTTGACGGCCGTCGGCCTCATCAATAATCAAAGTATAATCGCCGCCATAGCCGCCAACCGTTGGGGAATCGATTTCAAAAGGTCCGGCGGGTACACTGGTTTCTTGAATGAGCTTACCTTGCTGCCAAATCGAGACTTTCGCATTAGTTTCGGCAATACCCGTAAAATAAGGGGTATACGTACGGAGCTTTGCCGGTAGCATACGGTGATCGGAGCGCAGTTGGACCCCACGAAAGGTGACACTATCGAACAGTTCACCGGAAGACCAAGTTTCACCTAAGCGTAGCTGGCTTTTAAGCACGGTAATGTCATGCTCTGCATAAGCAGACTGACCGTGGTATTGCCAACGTCGTTCCTGTAATTTACGACTGATTTGTCGATACCGTAATCGCCACCCCTCAAGGTTAATTCCCAGCAACGAGCTAAAGCTCAACGTGGTGTGTGAACGAGATGGCGTGCTCATCGAGGATGACGAAAATGTCCGTTGATAATACTCATCGACATTATAATCAACGAAGGCAACATTACTCCCCTGCTCCCAACGCTCTGGTGGAATGTCTCCTAGCCCGTTGGGCTGAAAATACTTCTGTGGGACGCTAAGCTGTAAGGTAAAGTCACTGCTTTCATAATAGGCCCGACTAGTAGGGATCCACTGTTCAAGGGGGCGACAGGCTTGAGTGGTATCGGACGAGGTTTTGTCGATTACAATGCCGATCTTTTGTAGCATCTCAAGGGTAAAACAGGGCTGTGCGTAGCCTTTCGGTTGCTCTGGTTGCTGGATAAAACTGACGACAAACCGACCTCGCTGCTGATTATTAACCAAGATAGAGACGGGGTAATCGCCAACGGCGGCGGGATTGCCCTGCTCGAATAGCGATAGGTCGACTTTTTCACCATGTAAAAAGTGAGCATCGAACGCCATCCCTTTCGCCCGCTCGCGAGTCACTTCGCCAGGGTTAAGTGCGGGATCATTGGCCCACCCCGTCGTCGAAATACCTAATACGCCGACAATCGGAGATGTCAGAGCAATAATTCGTAAATAAAGGCGCCTGACGCTACGGCCTTTTCTTAAAACTACGAATTTTTTCGCTCCAGTACTCTGCTTTCGCTCATCCATAGCTATGCATCATCCTGAATAGTGAATAATATAATAGCGACTATTTCTTAATAACGATAAATCCTTTACCGCCACTATTTTTCGCTTGGTAAGTAACCCCATTACCGTAATCGTTAATTAACTCAAAGTTAATTTCGGTGATTGTTTTATTCCGTAACGCGGAGGGTAATGTTATTTTCTGCTGCGAAAACGGCGGAATCATCGATAAAGATAGCTCTTGCGTTACGCCCCCAGCGGCCACTCTGACGGTATAAAAAGAGAGGTAATAAGGTGTTGGATTATCGGCGATCAGTTCACTATCACGACCTTGACTCCACTGCAGTTTATTGCCCTGTTCAGCACTGGTTTCGGTCAATGCTGCGGGACGGTAAAAGAGTTTTATTTTGGTTTTAAACGCTAATGAAAGTCGCTCACTGGTTACTTCTTCATCACTCTTCGGTGGAACTTCTAACAGGTTAAACCAGAAAATTGATTCCCTGTCTTTAGGTAAGTCTTGTCCCAGATAGCGCACCCTAACACTTTGCCCTTTACCGGGTTCCATCCTAAATAACGGAGGGATCGCCATAAAGGGAGCTTCTTGCGCGGTTCCCTCAACCGCTATTTTCCCGTCATCCACCCATACTTGAACTAATGCTGGCTGATCACCTTTATTAGAGGTACGCACTATTTTTTCTTTCTGGCCTTCAATAAATACGATTCGCGTACCGGTCAACGTGACACCGGCATAGCAGTTTGTTAGAAAGAAACTCATAGCGATAACACTCAGAGCCAATCCTTTCACATGACGTTTTATCGCGTGTTGCATAGTCATTTCCGCTAGGAGATAGCTGCCACGGAGCGATTCCGTGGCAGTAGGATGGTTATGGATAAGCGATGGTATAAATAGCTTTCGCTTCTACCGCACCAGGAGTTGCCGCACCGGTTGAATAATATCCGCCCGCAAAAGTCATTTTTGCCGCGTTACCGACCAGTGGGAACAGCTCCGAGGTCTCGCCGACCTTAACTTGCTTTTGATCTTTATAGAGGCGAACTTGAATATTGGCCCCCCCTTGCAAAGTATTTTTTAAGTTACCCGTTACCGTATCTTTCTCACTGCCTCCCACGGCCTCGAAATGCGCAGCGATATTTTTCAGTGTGGCTGAGCAATTTTTAACGGAAATCGTAAAGTCTCTAGAGCCTGCTTCTGTCCCGGCGACTTTAAATGCATCCACCGAGAGCTTAGGCAGTTCGACTTTTATATTCTTGATACCATCTATTTCACAGGTTTCCGATGTCAACGCACCAGTAAAGGTAATGAGACCTTGTTGTTCACTGAGGTTGCTGGGATCGGCTGAATAACTCATTGGGGAAATAGAGAAGAGTAGCGCGGTGCAAAATAGTACTTTTACTTTTGACATGAGTAATATTCCTTTAGAAAACTATTTTTCTATGCTTCGTCGGCCTGAACTTCAGAAGCACTCCTTTACAGTAAAAATGGCTAATAGCTATTTTAAATCGCTTTTATTAATTCCCTTCTTATGCTCGGGTAATTAATCGTTGCATCGTGATGTTGCTGATATTAATCCGTCAATATCAACACAACCTCGGTGATACAGGAATAGGATATTATTCAATTAATTCAGAATATAAAGTACTTATCATATAAAAATAACAATTTAAGAATAAAGCCCGATTTATATTCTTAAATATAATCATTTCTATAATTAATTTATTGATTAATGGATAGGTTTTATTTATTTTCCTAGGGTTTACTTATTGATAAACCTTTTCTGCTGAATAAAAAAATCATAATTTATTATCCATTGCATTATTAATTAGGGCTATCTCTCTATGGATCAACGGTTTCTTAACTATTATCGCCGTGAGCTACTCTTTATGCGTGAAATCGCGGCGGATTTCGCCGCCAAACACCCCAAAATAGCCAAGCGCCTCAATATTACCAGCACGGAAATTGCAGACCCTTGGATTGAGCGACTTATTGATTCATTTTGCTTCCTTAACGCCAGAACGCAATTAAAGATTGATGCTGAATTTGAACCCTTCACACAACGGTTACTGAATAGTCTCTCACCAGAATTTACCTTACCGACACCGGCCAAATCGGTGGTACAGATCCACCCCTCAGTGATCAAAGGCGATTTAACCAACGGTTACCGACTCGCGGAAAATACGCCGTTACTTAGCCAAGCCGTCGGTAATAACAGTACGCGATGCGAATTTAGAACTCGTCGCCCCTTAACACTTTGGCCGATGGTTCTGCAGCAGGCGACGTTGACGAAAAGCCCGCCTGAATTAACCGCTGCACTTAAGAAAGAGGCGCGCCCTATCACAGTAAAATCGACGCTAACCTTTACCTTAACCCTTACTCACGACCTCCTTTTTTCACAATTGATGTCTTGTGATGAGATCCCAATTTATATTAGCGGTGATGAGCACGTCTCTTCCCATCTCTTTGAACTTATTGCTTGTCATTATGCCGGTATTAGGGTGACGACGGGTTCTTACTCAGCAATATTCTCTCGTGAGGAGACGGGATCACTCCTTCCTCCGAACCTTTACGCTTATCATACTTCTCAATCGTTTTGGCAAAGCCATCATGGCTATCGTTATCTCAAAGAGTTTTTTGATTTCCGTTCGCAGTTTTATTTCTTTTCTCTGGTGCATCTGGCACCTGCTTTGCGTCACTGCCACAGTAATCAGATTGAAATCAGCATATTACTCGACAGCTTCCCAGTAGACTTAGCGCCATTGGTCACGATGCAGCGCTTTCACTTACATTGTGTGCCGGTAGTGAATCTCTTCCCTGGAAAAGTGGACAGAATCCGGATTTCTCCAGGTTCGCTCAACCACTCTATTGTTGTCGATAGGAGCCGTCCGGCTGACTATGAAGTGGGTATGGTACGCACGGTAAGTGGCTTTAGTGTCGAGGGAGAAGCATTAGCCACCTTTTATCCACTTTACCAACGTGCGGAAGGCGACAGGGCTGAAGTGGGTCGCTATTTTTCAGTACAGCGCACGCCTCACCTTATCGGGCCGCTTACTGAGCCTCAGGCGCAGGAGAGCGACGTCTGGTTAAGCCTTGTCGATCAGTCACATCCCCCCTATTCTCCGCGCTTAGCCAGCTTACATGTCGACGCGTTGGTCTCAAATCGTTATCTGCCGCAACACCTTCCCCTGCCCGATGAACAAGGGATGGATCTACAGCTGGATGAGAGTATTCCTGCCTGCGGTGCCACCTTCGCCGCAACGATAAGCCAGCGTTATGACTCCTTAGCCTATGCCGATCAGGCGTGGAAATTGATTAACCTTTTGCAATGTTCCTATCAACCCCTTGATGGGCATACGCCAACGCAGAACGCTGAACACCTGCGCGAAAGATTAAGACTATTTCTACGCCAAGGCGATGATTTCTCTGAAGCCTTGATCCACAGTGTGGTCGGGCTGACGTGTCACCCCATCGTGCGGCGCTTATCCGACGACGATTTACTATTAAACTATCGCGGAGTGCAGTGCCAATTAACTGTTGACGAGGGCTATTACTCTAATCATAGCCCTTTTTTATTTGGCCACGCCATCGCCCTTTTTCTCGCCACGCATAGCGCGGTCAATAGCTTTGTCGAGGTAGAGTTACTTTCACTACAGCGTGGGCTGCTCTACCGCTGGCCTGCTTCTCTTGGACGACGGGGCGTACTGTGAAACCAGACTTATTATCAACTCGCCTCCCGCCGTCGCTCAGGAGTTTACCTCTCGACGCTCCTTGGAAAGGTAATTTCTTGGCGACATTACGCCGTCTCTCGGCGATGGATCCTCAAAACCCCATTCCGGGTAGCGCGCTCAGTCCCGCGGAAGAAAACTTTCGCCTAAGCCAAGCCGTAAGCCTCGCTTTCCCGGCGAGTGAAATCGCCTCGTTATCCTGGCAGGACCAGCAGTTAGCCATTAAACTTTTTAGCCTCGGAGTGTGGGGCCCACAGGGGGCTCTGCCTCTCCATTTTTCAGAACTCGCCTTCACGCGCGCGCAGCAGCAAGATACCGCGCTGATCGATTTTATTGATCTCTTTCATCACCGTAGCATGGCGATATTTTTTCGTGCCTGGCATGCTGCGCAAGATACCGCATCTTTAGATCGGCCACAGCATGATCGCTTTTCACATTATCTGCGCTGTTTATCGGGGGGATCGCCATCAACGGCTTTCGAGAGCGATCTTAGACAACATAAGCAACTTAGCGCAGGGCTGCATCTTGCAAGGAAAACCTGTGCGCCGCAGGACTTGTGTGCGACGCTCGAGGCCTGGTTCCATCTTCCTTTTAAGATTGAGGAGTTCCAGCCCGAATGGATTATGGTGACCCCAGAGGGACAAAGTCGGCTGCACAACTTAGCCTATGGCCAACGCTTGGCCGATGGAACAATCCTTGGTGATGCCTGCTACCAAGTCAACCATAAATTTAAGGTCTGGTGTGGTCCGTTAACCTATGAACAGTATGTTAGCTTACATCCACAACAAGACTCGTTGGCACGGCTAGACGAAGCGATACAACGCCTGACGGGTGGGTATTATCATTATGATCTCCAGCTTGTACTAGCCAAGAATACCGTTCCTCCGCTCACGCTTAGTGGCGAACTGCAGCTGGGGTTTGATACTTGGCTATTGAATGAAGAGAGTCACTCTCCACGATTAGGAATGATTGTTGAATCTCGTCTGTACACAATCTAAGACAACTACGACACACTCAAGGAAGAGAATATGTCAGCGCTAACAGCAATTTTTACGCACTATCCGTGGCTTGGGGAACCTATCGACCCTTCTCTACCCTGTGGTCCCGCTATCGATTACCATCCTGAATTTTTAGCCTTACAGCAGCAGATTAGTCCGCAAAACACTGTCGAATATGGCGAGTTTATCCAAGCGTCTTCCCCTATTCATTGGCCATCGCTATTGCCAACGCTGTATAGCTTGAGCCAACAGAGCAAAGATATCCGGCTGGTCATCCTGCTGATCCGTGCGCGTTTGGCTCAAGAAGGCATTAAGGCAATAGTCGAGGGTATCGAGCTTCTGATTGCACTGCTGGAGCGCTGGCCGCAAGCGTTGCATCCACAATGCCACGATGAAGGAGAGTATGTGCCCGAATTTCGCCATAACGCTTTATCGGGATTAGATGATAGAGAAGGTTGCGTTGCTGAACTCCGTCACTTCTCATTAACAACGCCAGAAGGGCAGGCTTATTCTCTTGCTCAGGTTGAACAGTGGATACGTGATGATAAAACGCTGTCATTAGCGGACAAAGAGCGGTTACAACAGTGCTATCATCACCATCATTATTTTTTCGAGCACTGCCTCATCGCGCAGCAACGCCTACAACAGCTGTGTCAATTACCTGATGAGGCCTTAGGTACCGATAGCTTCTCCTGCCCGCACCTCACGCAACTCTTTACAACCTTGTGCCGCTTTCACCAGAAACAGCGACAGCTTTTACCGCCAGAGCTGACCGCGGTGGCAGCCGAACCCGCAGTACTCCAGCGCGATCCGCCCGCTGTCACCGATAGATTAGCCTACCGCAATGAGGCACGAGAAAAACTCCGCGAAATTCGCGAAAACTTCACTTATTACGAACCGAGTAGCCCGCTAAGTCTATTACTGCATTTCGCAGAACACAGCATCGGCTTGGATTGCCAGCAGATTAGTCAACGCTACCCACGCGAGCTTCTCACACTGCTAACTTTAGAAAAGGATATCTAATATGAGATGGTTATACGGATTGCTGTTACTGATTTTAGTTAATGGAACCTCTTTTGCGTCATGCTATTTGGTACGCGGCCAGCCGACAGCACTGACGATCCCCTCGCAAACCATTACGCTCGATGCCGATGCCCCTGTAAGCCTCGATCAGCCTTTTGCACGCATCGATAGTCCACCGCTAACTGCCCGTGTCGGCTATAACGAATGTCTAAACGGGACCGAATACGGTCGGGCCTTTACCTATCTCGATAACCGTGCAATTTCTAATCATGTTTTTAAGACCGACATTCCCGGTATTGGCGTTAAAGTACTGTGGACCAATGGTAAAGCAGGATACGGCCCTTTTCCTGTAAAACAGTGGATGGTCGTCCCCGATTATGCCGCCTCAGCAACCTTCGATTATGAGCCGGGGGCCGCATATCGCCTAGAGTTTTATAAAGTTGCCGAAACCCTGAGTTTGACGGCTGGCAACCCCACACAACTGCTACCGATGGGAACTGTCGCTTATAACTATCTATTTTCTGCCTCACCCAATAATTTTGCTATGCGCTTAGACTTAGGTGCCATCACGCTGAAAAGCATACCGAGTTGTACGCTCGATTCAAGCAAGACGATCGATTTTGGTAAGGTCAGTGCCAGTGATCTGGCGCAAGGGGTCTATCGTGATCTGCAGTTTAAGATCAACTGCCGCAGTGACTATCAGCGTTTTTCAACCCAAGCGTCCGTTACCACGAAAACACCGAGTGGTGATCTTCAGTCGATCAAGGTGACCGATTCTGCAGGACAGGATGACCGCCTACGCATCACTCTCTATGATAGTAACGGCTCCCCGCTTCTCGTCGACGGTACCCGTAGCGAAACAGTCAGTAACACCACCACACAGGGCGATGCGGCCTTCAGCTGGCGAGCTCGCTTGTCGCCGGGGCTGAACAGTCCGCCTGCTTCGGGGCCATTTACTGCCTACGCAGAGATCCAGTTCGCGATAGAGTAAGCCACGATGGATAAGACCCTCTTTATCAATATCGCCAGTTATCGTGACCACGAGTTATGGAGCACAGTTGAGAGCCTACTGGCGACTGCCAGCGCCCCTGATAAGCTGCATATCGCTATCTGTTGGCAGGATGACAACGATCTCAGTGCGATCCAACAAAAAGGCTGGGTGCCGGTCCCTGTCTCTAGTCTCGCCGGGTTTCCGGTTTATCGGCTTGACGGGAGCGCCGCGTTAATCGAGCTGATCGCACTTCCCTATCAGCACGCGCAAGGCGTCGGCTTTGCCCGTGCGTTGTGTGACCAGCTTTACCGCGATGAACAGTGGTTTCTGCAGATAGATGCACATAGTCTGTTCGCGAAGGACTGGGATGCCCGTCTGATTAATACGCTAACCGGTTTATCGCAACAAAGTGCTAAGCCACTGATCAGCGGTTACCCACCGAGCTACCACGTCACTGAGGCAGGCGAGATTCACTACGGCCAAGATGTGGGACGTGTCACGTTTAACCGGTTTACCGCGGAAAAACTCCCCACCTTGACCAGTCAAAAACTCTGCGCTTCGCAGCCAGTTAAAGGCAGCTTTGTCGCCGCCGGGTTTATCTTTACACAAGGCGCCTTTGTTAAGGAGGTCGGTAATGACCCGACCCTTTTCTTTGAAGGAGAGGAAATTACGCTCTCACTGCGCGCCTATAGCTGGGGCTATGATGTGTTCCACATACCCGACCGACTATTGTGGCACCATTATACCCGCCCCACCTCACCAAAGATTTGGGAGGATCACAGCCCCGGCGCGCAGGAACGCGGCGAGATTAGCGTCTGTTGGCTCCAGCGTGAAGCCCAGTCACAGCGCCGAGTGAAAGCGCTACTCGGGTTAGTCCCTCCCTCGCCTACAGATAAAGCGGCCAAAGCCTTAGGGCCGACACGCGCACGTCGGCAATTTGAATACCAATGTGGCCTTAACTTCTCGTTAGCCAGCTGCTACGCCGAATGCCTAGCGCCAAGCTTTGACTGCGACTTCTTACCCCCGAGGGATGAAGAGGAGTGGGTAAATTGGCACCGTCATTATTACTCGAAACCGCTTAATCTGGGGGCGCTACTCGGTATGCCCGCTGCACACGTGCTGCCCGATAAACTGATCCTTCATCTCTATGCCCAGAATAACACTCGCTTAGCATACCGCGAATTTACCCGTGCACAGCTTGGCGCTACGCATATCGAGGTGAGTGGTTGGTCGACACCTAATTGCCCACCCGCCTTCTTACGCCTTGCCAGTTGGTGGCAAGACTCTGGCTGGGGCAACGTGATCCAGCAACCTTGGTCTGAGGACGAAGGGCCTTATTGTTTACTTTAAAGGAAAATGATCGATGGACAGTCAATGCAGTAAATACCCTTTTGCCGATGGCTATTTTCTCACGCCGGTTCCGTTATACAACCGGAGTATTCATCAGCTACATTTTGTCGATACACAGGACAACGCCTATCAAATTATCATTAACCACGGCCGCTTGGCGGATAATCAGAATTTACAGCAGTTCGTGGAGCAAGAGGTGGAAAAGATGCAGCGGCAGGTGCCCGGCTTTAGCCTTGAAGCGACCTTACCCACTTACCGAATCGGCCCGGCGCAATGTGAGGTGATCCAACAGACGCATAAGTTATTGCATGAAGGGTGTTGGTTTACGCAACAGTGTGCCTTTATTCATCTGCCATTACATCCACAACTGAACCCTTATGAAAAAAATAGTGTTGTCATCTCATTAGCCACCCCTAATGAACAGCCCGAACAGCTGGCGCACTATCAGCATATTATTAATAGCTTTGTTCCTTGGGAATAACGTCATTGCACTCGGTGTGGCCTATACTCAAGGTTAAGACCAAACCCGAGTGCAGCCAAGGAGACATAGGGTGACTCAATCAACCTACAGTTATCAACCGACACAGGGTCATGGCCTCGCCCATGATCCACTTAATGCGATTATTGCCCCGCGACCGATTGGCTGGATCTCTTCACGCAGCGCAGCGGGGCAACGTAATCTCGCTCCCTACAGCTTTTTTAATATCTTCAATTATCAGCCACCGATTATCGGCTTTGCCAGTAGCGGGTGGAAGGATAGCGTGGCAAATATCGCCGAAACCAAAGAGTTCGTGTGGAACCTCGTCACCAAGCCGCTTGCCCAGGCGATGAACCAAACCTCTTCCCCCCTCCCCCATGGGCAAGATGAGTTCGCGCTGGCCGGATTAACGCCAGTGAAAAGCCAGCTTATCGCCGTCGACCGTGTGGCCGAAAGCCCGGTGCATTTCGAGTGTCGGTTAACTCAGCTGATTCAACTGCGTGATATCCAGGATAAGCCTATCGACAGCTGGTTGGTATTGGGTGAGGTCGTGATGATCCATATCCGGACGGCGCTACTCGACGAGCAAGGCGTCTACCAAACGGTCGAAGCCGCACCGTTGCTACGCGCGGGCGGGCCATCGGCTTACTATGGTATTTCGGACGATCAACGCATCGACCTTTGGCGACCAAGCTAATCTTATGATGTGCCGATCAAGCTGCGATCATCGTGATTAACACGATGATAAGCAGTAACACATAAATCCTGGCATGCCAGAGATCGGCAATCTTAGGGAGGTAGCGCTGACTGATCACCATCCCGCACCAGCCGGTGACTACCAAGATCGCCAAGGTGGGTAAATGAATATCGCCTCGTTTACTCATTCAAGAAAAGGACTTACGGTGGCAGAGTTTCTCGCCAGTTTAAAGAGAAAGCGACAAAGCGCTAACCGGTTGCAACACCCGCGAGAGCCCCGTGTGACAAAAATTTTTTCATTATTTCGCCCCCCACATTCTTAGTCTGTCATTAACGACTCTCGCTGAGATCAATACGGCAAATAGATTGCCGGATATAGCATAAGTGATTCTATTTACTTGGTTTATTGTTATTACTACTATCGACACCACACCCTAGCCATCTCTCTTATCTTGCGAATTTTTTCGGCAAAGACATGCACTATCACTCATAGCAAAAAACACACTATCTCTACATACTGGTAGACACCAGAGCACAATAAAAGCTGAAGGATTGTGAAACGTGTTTTCTCCCTCATCATCTTAAAATATCTTGCGGTAATTAGCCGCGGCCGTGTTTTCCGGTAAGGTCGACCATAAAGGCTGTAGTTGCTGAAAGGCTTGACGCAGGGTTTGCTCATCTGCAGTGAAAGGTATACGCAGATAACGGTCAAAAGCACCAGACAGGCCAAATCGCGTCCCCGTTCCCAATAATATTCCGATATCACTCGCCCTAGACGAAAACTGGGTGGCCTGCATACCCGGTAACTCGACCCAAAAAGAGAGACCTCCTACAGGCATCGAGGTTTTCCATTCGGGAAAATACTCCTGCATTAAACGCTGACAGTCATCACGTTGCTGTTTGAGGATGCGGCGCCGCTGCGGTAAAAAGTTATCGCTATTATCCAACAACCATCCAACGGCCAGCTGGCTCAGCAGTGGCGAGCCTAAATCTAGCGAGTCCCTAATTTGTATCAGTGAAGTGATCAATGAAGGCGATGCTCGAATCCAGCCAATCCGCAACCCACCCCAAAAACTCTTCGACGCAGAGCCGAGACTGATGACCTGCTCACTATTGGAAAAAGCGGCAACAGGTAGGGGCGGAGGCTCGTGATACCAAAGTTCTGCTAGGGTTTCATCGATCACCAGCGGTGTGCGTGTCTGGGCGGCGATTGCAGCAATTTCAGCCCGACTGGCTTCATCCATACAGTAACCGGTGGGATTGTTGTAATCGGCAATAAGATAAGCCAGTCGAGGGGAGGTCTGCGCAATAGTCGCTTTCAAGCCTGTAATATCCCAGCGCCCTGACAATAGAGGAACGCCGACCGCCTGACAGGATGCGCCGCGAATAGCACTCAGCGCCGAAGGATAGGTCGGATGGTCCACGAGAACCCGGTCACCCGGACCTGCGAGTAACCGTAAAATCAGAGCAAGCCCGCTGACCGCACCATTAACAACCATCACCTGATCCGGCGTGGTCGGCAGCCCTCTTAAGCAATAACGCTGCGCGATGGATTCTCGCAAGGGTAACACGCCTTTATGGTTATAGCCGGAGGTCTGCAGTTGGCTAGGTAATAATTCCATCGCATGCGTGTAAGCTTGATGAATTTCAGCCCCTGCCATCAACGAGGCGGTTGATAAATCTAGCTGCGTCGTGGACGACATCGCTCGGTGAGCAGAGGTACTACTCGCAGGGATAACCACTTGGCTACCACTTCCTTGCCGACTTTGTAAAAACCCCTGCTCACGCAGTTGTGCCAGCGCACTGCTGACAGTAGTACGGCTTATGTTAAGGCCTGCAGCTAATTCTCGCTCACCGGGTAGCCGAGCGCCCTGTACCAGCCGACCATCAAGAATCAGCAGACGTAATGCCGCCGCAAGCTGCTGCCATAAAGGAATACGGGAGGGCGTTTGCTGCCAATGCCCGAGTAACTGAATCAGTGACTGTTGGCCAAATCGTCTTGAGGTCATATCCAATCCACTTTTTGTTAACTGGCTATTAATTTGTAATCCATTTCAAATAACAATCAGTCCACTGTCAATATAAAAATAAATGAGAACTACGATGCTTAAGAGATTATTGCAACTTTACGTTGGTTTAGTGTTGTACGGGGTTTCCTGCGGGATGTATATCCAAACGGGATTAGGGGCTGATCCATGGGATGTTTTCCATCTAGGTATTGCACAGACCTTTTCTCTTTCAGTGGGTCACGTGATCATTATTACTGGCGCTCTAGTATTGCTACTGTGGATCCCGCTGCGCCAGCGTCCCGGGCTTGGGACATTGAGCAATGTGCTGGTACTGGGATTAGCAGCCGACGCAACCCTGGCCATCATGCCGCCACTCACATCACTGATAACCTGTTGGCTCGTGTTGATTTTCGCCATTATTCTCAATGCGATTGCTACCGTGATGTATATTTGTGCCGGATTTGGTCCCGGCCCACGAGACGGCCTGATGACTGGCCTACACCGCCGCACAGGCTGGTCGTTACGATTGATTCGCACCTCGATTGAAGTCACTGTCTTACTGATTGGTTGGTCTCTCGGTGGTAATTTCGGGGTAGGTACTATTGTTTATGCGTTAGCTATCGGCCCTATGATTCAGTTTTTCCTCCCTTGGTTCCAAAAAGGTAGCCCCCTGCTCTCACCGCAGCCGACTCAATTGGCCCCGACAATTATTGCTGAGGTAAAGGAAGAGACCTAATCTTGTCTGCGCAGGGCTGATAGACTCCAAAACGATGATGACAAGGAGTGACTCGCTAAACGACGCGAGTCATTTTTTAGCAGCAAGATATATCTTCCATGCCAGCGAAGGGATGTCGTTAGTTAATATCTTTAACCTTTAACTGCCCTTTATCGACCCAAACGGAAAAAGTCACACCATAACTATTGCCATTTACCACCGTATGATCTTTTTTTATACGGTTGGTATTAATAGAAAATACATATAATTTACCGGGCTCAAAGGAAAATCCAAAATTAGGTAGGCATTTATCTGCATATAGTTGAGGCGCGTTTTCGATAGTGAATTGTTTTTCCACCGCACTATTATCATTACCGATCTCATTTATACTCAATAAAGATATATTTTCGTTTTTAGTATCAGGGAGTGTAACGCAGATATTATTACCGACCACATTCACCTTAGCCCGATGGATTTCTGATCGGGGATCATTGATATGGCAAGAGGTTAAAAACAAAATAGCGATAAATATACTTATCCTTTTCATCCTGTCGTTCTCCTATAAAATGGATGATGGTAATATTTTTACCTTTTCTTCTCATCCATATTCCGCGCTGGTATTGTCAGATTAGTGCCATGACATACATAAAAATATTAGTAATATTTCAACTGTAATAAAAAATTCTTAATATAATTTTCTTTTCTAAAATGGATCTTTCCTTGATTTACTACCCTACTCTTTCTGAGTCAATAATCATCCTTACGAGTCACACATTATGCAAGCATTCCATTTCTAAAAATTGGTAAAGGTGTGTTTGTGTAAACCTTTCACATAATCGGTTTTTCTCGAGGGAAATTTATGTAGTGCTAATTAGAGTTCGAGTATATATAAATAATTCTAAACTACCTTATCCATTCAGCAAGAACCGCATCAAGCTTCTCCAATGCCTGAACGCACTTTTCTTTTGGCATGCGCCTAATATTTAGCAACTTCCACTTAACTGCGGGTAGGTGTTGAATCTGTTCTTCTGGTGCCAGATCCCAGTCCGGTTGGCCTCGCTTAAAAGACATCAAAAAATCATAATCCCTCTGCGTAAATTGTGCTTTGAGAGCAGTAACCATTAAATTGGGTACCGCATTGAGTTCTTCCAAAGAAACCGCATCAATTGTCATCCCGTTGAACTCATTCGCATATAGTTCAGAAATATCTTTCCAGCGGGGATTAAGAACCTCAGATATTGGGCGAGGGTGTCCTAGTAGATAGGTGATGAAACCATTAAAAATGTGGCGATCAATACCTTGCATTCTGAGTAACATCTTGACGTCATAAAAATCACGGGGATGTTGCCTGTCCAACGCAGCACAAAGCTTTCCACCATAGAGATCGGCAAGCGATACCACTTGAATAGTAGCGAAACCGAACTCGTCTTCTACCGCTTCAACAACATCACGCTCTTCTGGTGCATACAGTGTACCTCGTGCAACAGGCGAAACTTCAATCTTTATCTGTGCCTCCTGAGAAGAAACTACAATGCGTATTTCATCAGGATTATTCGTTTGTAGTACCGCCGAAATACCAGCCTGATGTTGTAGTACCTCAGCAACACGCATCAAAGCAGCCCGAGCATTTGGTAATGCCACATCTCTACTTTCCAATGGAAGGTACGCCAAATCGATATCAACCGACAAACGTGGAAAATCGTGGATAAACAAATTTATCGCTGTCCCACCTTTTAGCGCAAAGCATCGCTCTGATGCCACAATAGGTAATGCCCTAAGCAGCAATACAACCTGCCGATAATACGGTGAGTGCTTATCCATGCAAACTCCCTTTATTAACCAAGTGCTCTGGAACAGTGATCTGGTATGTTTGGTCCAACGTGCCGCCCGACACGATCTGCCGTTTTCCAGTCCCCAAATCAATACTGGATTTATCTATTCGCTTAGCCCATGGATGAGCATAGTGATCGCCTAGAAACAGATAAAGTCGATTCGTTTTCACTGCTCGGCTGGATTGTAATAACCCTTCAACTTTACGTGGGCTCAGATTTACCAACCCCTGAAATAGCTCCGCAGCGTGCTCAAATGAAAGCGAACTAGGCACGGCATTAACAATCTCGTAAGCGGCTAATTCCGGTACACTCGCTTTCAACCTTTCCCCTTTAATTTCAATCTCTGTCAGATACTTGGGGTTATTCATATTAAGCTTCTGATTTGATATTAAAAACCACTCAACGTTGGGAAATTCTTTAAACCACTTTGGTAATGAAACTTTATCTTCTACGCAAAGGCAAATTGACTGATGCGTTAAGTGAAGATAATGAGAGCGTCCCTGATAGGTCAGGCTAGTAAGCCCCGCCAGATGCACAGAGATCCCTAGCTGATTTTGTAAACATAAGACGGCATCGCGCCACTGGGGATCACGTCCACTCCGCGCATAAACACCGGCACGAAGCTTTTGTAACCAATGGCTATGCATATACTTATTCGCTAACGAAGGGCTAATACCATTTTTCGTTAGCCAAGACTGTAATACCAAAGAACCTGGCTCAGTATTCTGCAAAAGCCAGTTTAATTTTGATGGCATAGATTCACCATTGGTTTAACAATATAAAAAATAGTAAACTACTGAGTGAGTAGTATGTCAATAGTGGAAGAAGCCTGTCTAACCGCATTAACGGATATCATTGATAACCATGACATTCACTGACACATTGAAAACCACGAAATGTATACCCAAGCTAATGACCACTCATGACAACTTACCCGCCCACATGCCCATGATGCATTGGTGTGATGCAGCTGCTTATTAACGATTATTTTTATAAAGATAACAAAAACTACAATTTAGCCCATACTTTTGTAACTATCTGGTTTTATGTATATTATTTGCTGTACTCATCCAGCGTTATACTCCCTCTGTTTCCCCACCCTTCTAAAAGTACAAGGCATCTCCATGAGCCGATACCATGTATCCAGCAGTGAAGGCCAGTATCAGAAAGACTCTGGCGAGCAGGTTTTGGCTAATAAGCTGGGGCTCGCTACTTCTGATGAGATGGATGAGGCTGAACTTGTCTTGTTAGAACAACTCTACCAGTCTGTTTTTGAAGAACAGTTCCCGGAAGGGCAGCTCAGCGTAGCCATGCTAAAAAACTGGCATCGCCGCTGGTTAGGCAACATCTACGAGTGGGCGGGACAAGAAAGAGCGGTGAATATCAGCAAAGGCGGCTTTATGTTTGCCCCCTCAGCGCAGTTGCCAAAACTGCTAAATGAGTTCGACACCAAGTATTTGGCTCAATACACGCCATGTCGCAACATGGAAGAAGAACAACTCATCACCGCTATCGCCATAACTCATGTCGAGTTGATACTTATCCATCCATTCAGAGAGGGAAATGGACGCCTATCACGACTATTAGCTGACGTGATGGCTGTTCAGGGGGGATACAAATCGCTGGATTATCAAAGCTGGGAGCAAAACAAATCCCAGTATATCTCGGCTATCCATGCTGGCATATCAATGGACTACGAACCGATGAAACACTGGGTCAGTGAAGCATTAAGAAAGATCTAAGCGAGGCGAAGATGCGCGAATTTCTTGCGTGCGGCTTCAAGTGAAGCTTCAACGCTAGCTGACGGCTGGCCGGTTTCGACGGCTGTTGATGTCGCCACAGAACGCATAATGTCCGAGCGAGAAGGTTTAGCATAGGTTGCATGCTCTTTTTTTCTGTTATTGATCATTAAGCCTCCTCTACATCCAATGACGTTACGCATGAAGCTGTGCGAAGGAGTATTATACCAAAACTTTTAAACGACGCCACCTCTACAACCTCAGATGAACAATGCCCTTATCAAACCTGCTTGATAAGGGGGAATCGACAAAAAATCTGCAAACAATAAATTGACATAAGCATATCAATGATGCTGAGAGGTTTGCTACTAAAGAAAGAAATAATTTCCTTTTAATTCATGATGTTGTTAGCTAAAGTGTTTTTATTAGCTTGAGGGTAGAATTCCTTAGGGCGACAGCGTTCCTATAACAGAATTAACGTGATCTGATTCACAAGTTTACAAAATGACGGAAGGATGCATCTATTCAAAATAACAGCGTATATTTTCAAGATAGTAAACATAATCATCATAACCCTTTTAATAAATCATTAATAATTTCAAACTGTCATACTCTCAATCTTTTGAAAAAAAATAATATCTTTATAACCACTTCAAAACGACCATAGATATGAGGATATTAATACTCTAAATGAATATGATAGAGAAAATGGCTACCAGTAACTTTACCAGTGAGGGGATCGGTGGGAATAACAACGCCATACTGCAAACTGCGTAATTACATGCTTCCATCACGTCCGTAAATATCACAAGATCCCATAATCTGATAACCGCCTTCGTCTTTTAAAATTAGGTGAACAGGTACAGCTATTTATTAAGCTCCTTGCTATTAGTCGTATAACCATTTCCCGGCTCTAGCTGACTCGATCAGCATACCGATAGTAAAATCTGGAACGGGTACGGGTTCCGTTTTCTTGAACGGATTCCATGAAAAAGGGAGATTGGGAAAGTAGGTTTCTATCTGGAAGTTGTCGCGCTCAACGTTGAGTTTCTCGAAAAATTCATTCATGAGATCTTCGGCTTCAAGCTCATCAATGCCTAAATCGATATCGAGATCAGTTTCAGGTGTAAGCTTCACCGGCTTAACGTTGAACAGATAAGTGCCAGCATAAGGCCGTACAAGCTCATAAACGCGCTGTTCGATACTATCTACCATAACTTATCGTTGCCCCGCGCTATGGTGTTGTACTCGCGTATGGTGCGGTAGGTGATTTGCGACACATCAGAAGCAAGTATAATTTGACCAATCAGGGGAATTGAACGGCCAACAAACGGCGCAATATTACGAACCATAACACGTCGAGCCGTCCAGAGTGTGTAACCTCCTAACCAGGTCGGAAGCGAGATACCAAAGGGGAATTTACTCTTCTTAAAAACCGCTCGTGCAGCCTTTGAAGCGTAAGAGGTTCCTTTTGTCGTATTGGCAAATTTGCCCCTCGTACCTAAATTGTTTCTTCCCGATACAAAGGCAACCACTGCACCGAAATCAGCAACGCCGATCCCAAACTGGCTGGCGGTATTCTCACAAAAAATCATAAACAGAAGGTCGGCAGCACTTAGATTCGATTTTCCCGCATAGAAGTACGTTCCGTTTAGCTCTTCTACTGTATCCATCAGTAACCTTATAATCTCTAATTATTTGCTCACTTATCGTACACCTACGCGACAGGATAGGGGAAAAATTTCTTCCGGGAGAAGTCTGATTTTATGAAACGAAATGAGGGTGATAAACCAGATCACAACATCGTGCACCGGGAATGAACTTCCCGTCCTTCGTTTTTCGATCCTTAGATACAGTTCAACTAATCCATATACTTTCAATTCAGTGCGCTTGGCCTATTCAGCTTCAATCGTACGCTGGAACTTGTCTTGTTTGAGTTCATTCGTAGGGCACCGACCTTCCCGTCGGAGGAGCGTTAATTGGTGGAGTTTAAGACGAGCAGTAGCGAGAGCAGTCTGCGGGAAGTTGCCCCGCAAAACACCGCCCCAAGCTTTCCCCTAGATCAGCCTTATCGTTACCACCTATCTTCGTCATTTCTCTCATTTTGCAGTAAAGTCGCTTCCCTCTGTGTTTTCCTGCCCTACAGACTCGGTTATCATGTAGTCATGAATGTCGATGTAGGTCACGCAACATGCGCTCACCTCTTAGCCGGTAGTAAGTCGGCCAGTGACACTTAACCTTATCTGCAAATTAATAATTTCATGATTTCAATGCGACAACGTGAAAAAAACAATAACCATAATATTCACTGACACATTGAAAACCACGGAAATGGATACCCAAGCTAATGACCACTCACGACAACTTAAGCGCCCACACCCCAATGATGCAGCAGTATCTTGGCCTAAAAGCCGAGCATCCGGATATCCTGTTGTTCTATCGCATGGGGGATTTTTATGAGCTCTTTTTTGATGATGCTCGCCGGGCGTCACAACTGCTGGATATCTCCTTAACCAAGCGTGGCTCCTCCGCAGGACAACCGATTCCTATGGCGGGTGTGCCTTATCATGCCGTGGAGGGCTATTTAGCGAAGCTGGTGCAGATGGGCGAATCGGTCGCGATCTGCGAACAGGTTGGCGACCCCGCACTCAGTAAAGGCCCGGTTGAACGTAAAGTATTACGTATCGTCACGCCGGGAACGATTAGCGATGAAGCGTTATTAAACGAACGTCAAGATAACTTGCTGGCCGCCGTCTACGAGAGCAAACAAGGGTTTGGCTATGCCACGCTGGATATCGGTTCGGGTCGTTTTCTGCTTACCGAGGCACAGAGCGAAGAAACGCTCGCAGCAGAGCTACAACGCACTAATCCCGCAGAACTGCTCTACCCGGAAGGCTTCACGGCTTTTCACTTGATCGAGCAGCGTCGTGGGTTGCGTCGCCGCCCAGTGTGGGAGTTCGATCTTGCGACGGCTCGCCAGCAACTGACGCTGCAATTCGGAACTCGTGATCTACAAGGGTTTGGGGTCGAACAGGCCTTACTCGCGCTGCCTGCCGCCGGATGCCTACTGCAATATGCGAAAGATACCCAGCGTACCGCCCTACCCCATCTGCGGAGTATCACGATGGAGCGTCAGCAAGACACCATCATCATGGATGCCGCTACGCGTAGAAATTTAGAGATTACCTCTAATCTCGCCGGGGGAACGGACAACACGTTGGCCTCGGTGCTGGATCGTACCGTCACCCCGATGGGCAGTCGGATGCTTAAGCGTTGGTTACATACCCCCCTGCGCGATGCCAAGGTTATCGCCGCGCGTCAGCAGGCGATTGCCGAATTACAGCCGATCGCTTCCTCGCTGCAGCCATTGCTCCATCAGGTCGGTGATTTAGAGCGTATTCTCGCCCGGCTGGCGCTGCGTACCGCCCGTCCTCGTGATCTCGCACGGATGCGTCATGCGTTCCACCAACTTCCTGAGATCCAAGCCCTACTCGCCGAAACGACTGGCGCATCGCTGACCGCACTCGCTGAAGGCTGCGGCGACTTTAGTGCACTGCGCGAACTCCTGGATCAGGCGGTCGTTGAAGCCCCTCCCGTACTGGTGCGCGATGGCGGGGTGATCGCCGAAGGCTATCACGCGGAGTTGGACGAATGGCGAGCATTAGCCGCCGGGGCCACGGACTATCTGGATCGTTTAGAGATCCGTGAGCGCGAGCGCTTAGGACTCGATACCTTAAAGGTCGGCTATAATGCGATACACGGCTACTTTATTCAGGTGAGCCGCGGGCAGAGCCATCAAGTGCCCATCCACTACGTGCGCCGCCAAACGCTGAAAAATGCCGAACGCTATATCATCCCAGAGTTGAAAGAGTACGAAGACAAAGTATTAACCTCCAAAGGGAAAGCGCTGGCCTTAGAAAAAATGCTCTACGAGCAGCTATTCGACCAACTCTTGCCACATCTCGCCGAGTTACAACGCAGTGCCACTGCTCTGGCAGAGCTGGACGTCTTAGCAAACCTGGCAGAACGTGCCGAGACCTTGCGTTATGTCTGCCCGACCTTATCGGAGCAGCCCGGCATTACCATCGCCAATGGCCGCCATCCGGTCGTCGAGCAAGTGTTAAAAGAACCGTTTATTGCCAACCCTGTGTCATTACAACCTCAGCGCCGAATGCTAATCATCACAGGGCCGAATATGGGCGGGAAAAGCACCTATATGCGTCAGACGGCGTTGATTGCGCTTCTTAGTTGGATGGGGAGCTACGTCCCGGCTGACGCCGTCACTATTGGCCCTATCGATCGCATCTTCACCCGCGTTGGCGCGGCCGATGACTTAGCCTCGGGACGGTCGACCTTTATGGTGGAGATGACCGAGACGGCGAACATTCTAAACAACGCCACTCAGCATAGTTTGGTGTTAATGGATGAGATCGGTCGGGGCACATCGACCTACGATGGTCTTTCTCTGGCATGGGCTTGTGCGGAAAATTTAGCGAATCAATTAAAGGCGCTAACACTGTTTGCCACCCACTACTTTGAGTTAACGGCCCTGCCCGATCAGATCCAAGGCGTAGAGAACGTACACCTCGATGCCCGAGAGCATGGCGATAGCATCGCGTTCATGCATACGGTTAGCGAGGGCGCGGCAAGTAAAAGTTATGGCTTGGCGGTCGCCGCCTTAGCAGGTGTTCCCAAAGAGGTGATTAAGCGGGCGCGGCAAAAGTTGCGTGAACTGGAAACCCAGCCCAGCCAGCGCCCTAGCCAAGCAGGCGACACGAATCAACTTTCACTTCTGAAGGAAGAGACTTCGCCCGCCCTTGATGCATTAGAGGCGCTAGACCCTGATAGCCTCAGCCCACGCCAAGCATTAGAGTGGGTCTATCGACTTAAGACACTGCTCTAAACTCAGGTAAAAAAAAAGCCATCTAAATTGGATGGCTTTTTTCGCTTTAATCGCGACTACAGAAACAGAGCATCTAAACTTAAGCCTTGATCTTCAAGGATTTCACGTAGACGGCGTAAACCTTCAACCTGAATCTGACGAACTCGCTCACGAGTTAAGCCAATTTCTTGACCGACATCTTCAAGTGTAGCGGGTTCATAACCTAATAGACCGAAACGGCGCGCTAACACTTCACGCTGTTTAGCATTCAGTTCATACAACCACTTAACGATACTTTGCTTCATATCGTTATCTTGATTGGTATATTCTGGCGAATTGTCATCGTCATCCGAAATCATATCAAGCAGTGAGGTTTCGGAATCCCCACCGATTGGCGTATCGACTGAAGCGATACGTTCGTTCAGGCGAAGCATTCGACTGACATCCTCGACTGGCTTATCCAATTTATGTGCAATATCTTCCGCCGTTGGCTCATGGTCTAATACCTGAGTCAGCTCACGAGCGGTACGTAAGTACACATTCAGTTCTTTCACGATATGGATAGGCAGACGAATGGTACGCGTCTGGTTCATGATCGCACGCTCAATGGTTTGACGGATCCACCACGTAGCATACGTTGAGAAACGGAAGCCTTTCTCTGGGTCAAACTTCTCTACCGCACGGATAAGCCCTAAGTTACCTTCCTCAATAAGATCGAGAAGTGGTAAACCACGGTTATTGTAGCGGCGCGAGATCTTAACGACCAGTCGTAGATTACTTTCGATCATTCTACGGCGAGAAGCGACATCCCCTCTCAGGGCACGACGTGCGAAATAGATCTCTTCTTCTGCGGTAAGCAGCGGTGAGAAGCCGATTTCGCCTAAATAGAGTTGAGTCGCGTCCAGTACCCGTTGGGAGGAATTCGGCGAAAAAAGATCTTCTTCCGCACTAGAGATCTCATAATCATCTTTTGAATCGCTTGTCGCATTCTGCTCTTCAAAAGCTACATTCTCATGATCGTCATAGTCAATGTCATGTAACTCTTCAACTTTCAGCGTGTTCTGACTCATTGTGATGCCTCCTGGTCCTGGGCAGAGCCAGAAGGCCCTGCATCTATCGTTGCGGTAAGTAACGCAACGGATTGACGGATTTTCCTTTATAACGAATTTCAAAGTGTAATCTTACCGAACTCGTCCCTGTGCTACCCATCGTAGCGATTTTTTGGCCTGCCGTGACTTCCTGCTGCTCTCTCACCAACATCGTCTCGTTGTGTGCGTAGGCGCTGAGATAATCATCGTTATGTTTGATGATGATTAAGTTACCGTAACCGCGTAATGCATTACCTGCATAAACAACTCGACCTGCTGCGGTAGAGACCACCGGTTGTCCGCGAGAACCGGCAATATCAATTCCCTTATTACCACCTTCCGCTGCAGAAAAACTATCAATAATCTTTCCGTTTGTCGGCCAACGCCACGTCGTAATCGGTGTTGAACTGGTAGTACTGCTGACCGTCGGTGCTGAGGTTGGTGCCACGATTGGCGCAGCAGCACTTCCTAATACAGTCGTCTTACCGGGTAATAACTTACTGTTGGATTGAACAGTATTATTACTACTTTGTTCGTCATTATCTTCAGAATACGTAACTATTGGCTGTTGTGCAACCTCTTTGGGAACGGTTCTCTGAACATTATTTGCACTATTTTCATTAGGAGTAATGTTGTCGGCTTTACTAATTTCATTAGGCCCTGTTATCGGTTGCCCTGCTCCATTCCCAATTTGAAGCACTTGCCCAGCATTCAAGCTATAAGGTGCGGCAACATTATTTTTCTGTGCAAGATCACGGAAATCGTTCCCAGTGATCCATGCGATATAAAATAATGTATCACCGCGCTTAACAGTGTAGGTGCTGCCGCTATAACTACCCTTAGGAATATTCCCATAATTTCGGTTATAGACGATTTTCCCATTACGGACTTTCACCGGCTGGCTAATCACCGCCTGCTCTGTCACCGGGGCAGAACGAACATGTGTCACGGGTTGAGGCTGCGTGATCGGTTGTGATGTCAATGAACTGGGCGTGCTGGGAACAATCGTCGAAGGGTATTGTGATACAGCACGCTGGGTCGATCCTCTTGGCGCGCCACCACTTGCGCCGATGGCGGTAATAGGTGCCTGTGAATCGGTACTCTCAGTGCTACATCCTGCCAAGCTGGCAGCAATCAATGAGGCGAGCGCCATCTGGCGATAATTAAAATTTTTGCTTCCTTTGCTCATTCATTCCCCCATAAAGGCTTACGGCTATCGGTATTGAGATCCAAGCTCAGATTTTAGAATACCAAAATGAAATTATCGTCTGATAGTAGCAGGCAACGCCAAGTCAGGCTATGAGACGATGTCAGGAAAAACGTTACGCCAGATCACCTGGAATTAACGGGACAAACCGAACGGGTTCAATGATATCATCGGTGAAGGTTTCACCTATACGCTGTATGCGCTGTAAAAATTGTTGTTCTTCACCGACCGGTAATACCATCACACCACCATCAGCTAATTGTTCAAGCAGCTCAAGCGGGATCTGCGGTGATGCTGCGGTAACGATAATAGCATCAAATGGCCCTCGTGAACGCCATCCATGCCATCCGTCACCATGTCGCGTTGACACATTATGTAAATCTAAGTTCTTAAGACGCCGCTTAGCTGCCCACTGTAATCCCTTAATCCGTTCGACTGAGTAAACGTGCTCTACTAAATTTGCTAAAATAGCCGTTTGATACCCTGATCCTGTCCCTATCTCAAGCACTCGTGAAAAAGGTGTCAGCCCTAACAGTTCAGTCATTCTTGCCACCATATAAGGTTGCGAAATTGTCTGACCATAACCGATAGGCAAGGCGTTGTTGTCCCAGGCTTTATGTTCAAAAGCCTCATCGACAAATTTTTCACGTGGAACCACCGAGATTGCACGCAGTATCGCCTCATCAGCAATACCATGCTGACGTAAATAATCGAGCAACATTTCTACACGCCGACTCAGCATGTGCCTTGACCCTCAACATTCCCTAGCCACTTTGTTAAAGGAGATACTGCATGATAAGCAGTCAAATCAATCCCTAGAGGTGTGAGAGAAACATAGCCCCGTTCCACCGCATCAAAATCGGTTCCCTCTCCGGCATCGTTAGGATGACCTTGTGGGCCAATCCAATAAAGTGTTTCACCTCGAGGATCTTGCTGCGTAATCACCTTATTAGCCGGGTGTCGATAACCACATCGTGTCACTTTCCATCCGCGAATATCCGCGAGAGGCAGATCAGGAACATTAATATTCAGCACTGGACTTAAGCGTAATGGGTGAGTGCTCAATTTGCGTAAGATCTGACAAGTGACCTCTGCCGCAGTGTCATAATGGGTATGGCCATTTAAAGAAACGGCAAGCGCGGGGAGACCTAAATGACGCCCTTCTATTGCTGCGGCAACCGTACCTGAGTAGATCACATCATCACCAAGATTAGGCCCCGCATTAATCCCCGAGATCACAATATCGGGTCCCGGCGTCATCAAACTATTGACGCCAAGATAAACGCAATCAGTAGGAGTGCCTTGCTGGACGGCAATATCTCCGTTCGCATAGTGATATGTCCGTAATGGCATATCTAAGGTTAAGGCACTGGACGCCCCACTACGATTACGGTCAGGAGCAATAATACGGACATCCGTCGCCATCGTTCGCAGCGCTTGGGCTAACCGTTGAATACCTGGTGCTAAGACACCGTCATCATTACTCAGCAGGATCCTCAATCATTTCTCCCTGTAATACGAGTTCTCTCACGACACTGGTTGCGAAACTGCCCGCTGGTAACCAGAAATTCATTTGTAAAGTATGTTCATCTATCCATGTCCATGCCATCTCTTGGGGGCACACTAACATTGCGCGCCGAGCGGCATCGACTTTTTCGCGGATCAGCAAGTCGATAAAAGGTTGCTGGCTAACGATATGCTGTTGTTCAAACTCAGCAGCGCTACCGGTGACTACCGGATTCCCTTTTCCGACCAATGGCGCAGTAATACGTAACTCGCCGTTACGAACCCGGGTTACCGTCTCGTCATACTCGTCATCACTAACGATAAACCAACTGCCCCGCCCTGTCAGCTGCACACAATCGCCCACCCACAGTGTGGTTAACGTTGACTGCTCAGCGATACGAGCACTGGTCACTTGATTAAAAATATCGCTGCGTATCGCTGAAAGGAGCAAGCTACGCTTAGCCCGATCTTTGATACGAATTTCACCGGCTGCCCATTGTTCAGCAAGCGTTAAATTATGGCGATCACGACCAAAACGTTGTTCACCGAAGTAATTAGGGACGCCTTGTGTGCTGATCAGTGCTAGACGCTGCTCAACACTCTGTGCATCACTGATATCGCGAATCACCAGCTGGAAATAATTTCCGGCTAAACCGCCGATACGTACTTTACGTTGATGGCGCGCAACCTCAAGAATTTCAACACCTTCCAATTCAAATGCCGCAAAACTGGGCATCTCTTTTCCTGGAAGGCGCGCGCAAAACGTCTGCTCCGTCACCGCATGACGGTCTTTCATTCCGGCATAACTGACTTCACGCGCTGGGATTTTCAAAAATTTTGCCAACGCATCTGCGACAAAACGAGTATTACACCCTGTTTTCCGGATGCGAATCAATAGATGTTCGCCCTGATGATCAGCAGTATAGCCAAGATCTTCAATCACACGGAAATCGCTGGTCGATTGTTTAATCAAACCTGTAGCGCTAGGCTTACCTAGCAGCCAATGCAGAGGCGTTATCTCCATTATCCTTCAACCTTAACCAGTAATGCCACCGCTTCACAGGCAATCCCTTCACCACGCCCCGTAAAGCCTAGTTTTTCTGTTGTGGTCGCCTTAACATTAACCGCGTCCATATGACAGCCGAGATCCTCCGCGATATTAATTCGCATTTGCGGAATATGTGGCAGCATTTTTGGCGCCTGTGCAATGATGGTGACATCGACATTACCAATGGTATAGCCCTTTTCTTGAACTCTACGCCAAGCTTCACGCAGCAAGCCCCGGCTATCCGCGCCTTTAAAAGCGGGATCGGTGTCTGGAAATAGTTTTCCAATATCGCCCAGTGCAACAGCCCCTAATAATGCATCGGTTAACGCGTGCAGGGCGACATCACCATCAGAATGCGCCAGAAAACCTTGTGGAAAGGGAATACGCACCCCACCAATGATGAGGGGACCTTCCCCCCCAAAAGCATGAACATCGAAACCGTGCCCAATACGCATCGTTATGCCCCTATTGGTTTTTTTGAGAAAGATAGAATTCCGCTAACGCTAAATCTTCAGGACGAGTGACTTTTATGTTGTCACTCCGACCATCGACTAATTCTGGATGATAGCCGCAGTGTTCTAAGGCTGAGGCTTCATCAGTGATGGCTTTACCTTGGTAAAGCGCTTGTTGTAAACACTCTCTTAATAATTCGAGTGGAAAGAGCTGCGGAGTCAGGGCATGCCAGAGATCGGCACGCTCAACGCTATGCGCGACACGACTCTCCCCAACAATCGCCCGTTTCATGGTGTCTTTGACCGGCGTGGCTAACAAACCGCCGACTTTACTGTGCGTGGTCAGTGCCAATAATCGCGCTAAATCGTCCTTGGTTAAACAAGGACGCGCCGCATCATGAACCACTACCCACTGGCTAGCTTGTGGCGCGATCGCCGCGAGTCCAGCTAATACCGACTCTGCACGGGTTGCTCCGCCAACGACATAACTGATGCGTGGGTCATTAGCAATGGGTAAGGATGTAAAGTGGTCATCATCAGGATGCAAGGCAACAATAACCTTGGTAATCAAGGGATGTTGGAATAATGCGGCAATACTGTGTTCGAGAAGAGTTTTACTGCCGATGGAAAGATATTGTTTAGGGCAAGATGATTGCATGCGGCTGCCAATACCAGCGGCAGGAACTACAGCAATAATTCCCGCAGTCGAAAGGGTTGTCTTCATGGATTTTCGTCGTTGTTATTGTCCTGAGGCCGGAGTGTTGACGGCGTTACGATTCTGTTCAGGCACTAAGCGAAAGAAGGTTTCACCTGGACGGATCATACCAAGTTCGTCACGAGAACGTTCTTCAATGGCTTCAGATCCACCATTAAGATCGTCTATTTCAGCAAATAGCTGGTCGTTGCGTGCTTTTAACTTAGCATTCGTCTCTTGATGCTGTGCAACTTCCTCGCTGACGCGACTGTAATCATGGATACCATTTTTACCGAGCCACAATGAATATTGTAACCATCCCAGTAAAATCAGTAACAATAAAGTGAGTTTTCCCATCCTTCCCCCCGACAGATTCGCTAATCTTCCCACAAGTTAGCGTCTGACTCCACAGTAACATTCGGCAAGTCAGCGTTTTATAGTAAGTTTTAGTCTGATAATACCCGCTTAGTCAGTATTACCACCCAACAAACATATAAAACAGTACCCAAAAACTGCCGCTGACGATGACAAGCGTAAGAATAAAGGTCACCAAGAGTTTTTGCGGTTGCCATACCGAGACAGCCATCCCTAAAAAAATGGCAACCGGTAAGAGTGCCAAAAAGAAAGGCCAAGTATAGAGGAAAAAAAATAGAACACTGGAACCAAAAGCGACAAAGGGAGAGAGCAGTGAAAGACAGTAAGCAAATATACCAAAACAGCCCCCCGCAACAAGTGTTGAGGGCCATTCTTTGGTATGGGGAGGCATATTAATGACTGGGTCTGGCAGATCTGGCATAGAAATCGTAGCTTATCCTATAAGGGTCAAGCAGCGATAATAGCGCGCTCGCGCAGGAGATTGATGATCTCTTCGCTCACTTTTGTAACGAATTGTTCACCATCGACCCGTAACTCAGGTGCAAGAGGCGCCTCATAGCCAGAGCCAATGCCGGTGAAATCCTTAATCTCACCGGCTCTCGCCTTACGGTAAAGACCTTTGGGATCTCGGGCTTCACAAATTTCTGGCGCCGTGTCGACAAATACCTCGAAAAACCGCTCTTCACCAATCAGTTCTCGAGCGAGCTGCCGCTCACTGCGATGGGGTGAAATAAAGGCGGTCAGTACCAGTAATCCGGCATCGGCCATTAAGTTAGCCACTTCACTGATGCGACGAATATTCTCTTTACGGTCTTGATCGCTAAACCCAAGGTCACGACATAACCCTTGTCGTACATTGTCTCCGTCCAGTAAAAAAGTGCTAACCCCTCGTTGATGCAGCGCAAGCTCTACAGCACCCGATAGGGTGGACTTTCCCGACCCCGATAGCCCAGTAAACCACACGACAGCACCACGATGTTTATGCAGTGATTCGCGCATTTCGGGTGTGACAGCATGTTGATGCCAAACGATATTCTCAGCCTGTCGACTCATTTAAGTATTTCTCTTAAATTTTTCGCATCCCAATGCGGGAAATGCTTACGGATCAAATCATTAAGCTCTAATTCAAACGCACTAAATTGTCCTTGTGAGACATGAGTTGTACGCGTTTGATACACCATACCCGCACCAACGGTCACATTACTCAGGCGGTCGATAAAGATTAAGCCGCCGGTCACCGGGTTAACGGTATAAGGATCGAGCATTAATGGCTCATCAAAGGTTAATACCACCCGCCCAATTGCATTGAGTGGCAGAGATTGCGCATCACCCGTTTCTAGGGTGTTGATATTGACCTGATGAATAATCTCGTCAACCACTGCACGGGCGGTTTTACCCGCCACCTTTATTTGATAACTTTGCCCCGGTTGCAGAGCATTTTCACCCATCCAGACTACATCCACTTCCGCTGAGTGAGTTGGGCTTAGTTGCTCTTCGCTGTCCACCAGCAAGTCACCGCGAGAGATATCAATTTCGCTATCAAGCACGAGAGTGACAGCTTCACCGGCAGAGGCTTGGGTTAAGTCGCCATCAAAAGTCGTGATCTTAGCAATGCGGCTAGTCACACCAGAAGGCAGCACTTTTATCTGTTGGCCTACCGATACCGTGCCGGATGCGATGGTGCCAGCATAACCTCTAAAATCAAGATTAGGGCGGTTCACATATTGCACAGGGAAGCGCATCGCTTGCCCATCGACCACTTTATTGATATCAACGGTTTCTAAGATATCCAACAGCGTCGGGCCGGTGTACCACGGCATATGTTGGCTCACTGCTGCGATATTTTCGCCTTCTAACGCTGAGACCGGCACAAAACGAATATCGAGGTCATTCGGTAATTGCTTGGCAAAATCGAGGTACTGCTGGACAATCTCATTAAAAGTCGTCTCGCTATACTCCACCAAATCCATCTTATTCACCGCAACGACCAAGTGCTTGATACCGAGTAAGGTCGAGATAAAGCTGTGGCGACGAGTTTGATCCAGAACACCTTTACGCGCGTCGATCAGTAAAATGGCAAGATCACAGGTCGAAGCCCCCGTTGCCATGTTACGAGTGTACTGTTCATGTCCCGGAGTATCAGCAATGATAAACTTACGTTTTTCGGTGGAGAAATAACGGTAAGCCACATCAATAGTAATACCTTGCTCACGTTCAGCTTGTAGTCCATCGACTAAGAGAGCGAGATCCAGTTTCTCACCTTGCGTACCGTGGCGTTTGCTATCGTTATGCAACGAAGAGAGCTGATCTTCATAGATCTGACGGGTATCGTGCAATAATCGGCCAATAAGCGTACTTTTGCCGTCATCCACGCTGCCGCAGGTTAAGAAACGGAGTAAACTTTTATATTGTTGAGCGGTTAGCCAGGCTTCTACCCCACCCTGATCGGCAATTTGTTGTGCTAATGCGTTATTCATAATCAGATCCTTAGAAGTAACCCTGACGTTTTTTCATTTCCATCGATCCCGCTTGGTCTCGGTCAATGACCCGTCCTTGGCGTTCACTAGTGGTAGAGACCAACATCTCTTCAATAATTTCCGGTAACGTCTCGGCAGAAGAGTCGACGGCTCCGGTAAGTGGCCAGCACCCTAAGGTACGAAAACGCACTTTACGCTGCTCAATTTTTTCACCGGGTTGTAAATCGATCCGTTCATCATCAATCATCATCAGCATTCCATCGCGCTCAAGCACCGGACGTTCAGCCGCGAGATACAGTGGGACGATATCGATATTTTCTAAGAAGATATATTGCCAAATATCCAGTTCCGTCCAGTTTGAGAGCGGGAATACACGAATACTTTCGCCCTTATTAATTTGGCCATTGTAGTTATGCCATAGCTCTGGACGTTGATTTTTCGGGTCCCAACGGTGGAAACGATCACGGAATGAGTAAATACGCTCTTTCGCCCGCGATTTCTCTTCATCGCGGCGTGCGCCACCAAAAGCAGCGTCAAAGCCGTATTTATTCAGCGCCTGCTTCAAGCCTTCCGTTTTCATAATATCGGTATGTTTGGCACTGCCATGCACAAAGGGATTAATCCCCATTGCGACACCTTCAGGATTACGATGAACAATCAATTCAGCGCCAATCTCTTTAACCATACGGTCGCGAAATTCATACATTTCTTTGAATTTCCAGCCGGTATCTACGTGCAGAAGTGGGAAAGGTAATTTTCCTGGGTAAAAGGCCTTACGCGCAAGGTGCAACATCACCGAGGAGTCTTTTCCGATCGAGTACATCATCACCGGATTGGAAAACTCTGCGGCCACTTCGCGCAGGATATGAATGCTCTCTGCTTCTAGCTGACGCAGATGAGTCAGTCGTTGTTGGTCCATACGATACCTCAAATAATAGGAGTAAGCGCTGAAGAGGAGGCCATCAGTGTGGATGACTTCTGAAACCAGGCTAAATGCTGATGTAAGTGAACGACCTCGCCAATGACCACTAGGGCGGGCGAAGGTGCTTCAGCCGCTAAGACCGCTAATTGGTCTAAGCGGCCGGTCTGTACGGTTTGATCTTGACGCGTACCACGTCCAATCACTGCTACCGGTGTGTCTGCAGCGCGTCCATGGTCAATAAGACGTTGGCTAATCTCTGCAGCCTTTACTGTTCCCATATAGATAGCCAACGTTTGATCCGTCAATGCTAACGCCGCCCAATCCGGCTCTCGGCCCTCTTTACGGCAATGTCCGGTAATAAATACCACGCTTTGAGCGTAGTCACGGTGGGTAAGAGGGATCCCTGCGTAAGCGGTCGCCCCTGCTGCTGCGGTGATCCCCGGGACAACTTGGAAAGGAATATTTGCTTCCACCGCGGCTTCAAGCTCTTCGCCCCCTCGGCCAAAAATAAAGGGATCGCCACCTTTTAAGCGAACGACTTTCTTACCTTGCTGCGCCAAGCTGACTAACAATTGGTTTGTCTCTTGCTGTGGCACTGAATGTGCGCCCGCGCGTTTACCTACACAAATACGTTCGGCATCACGACGGACAAGATCTAAAACCTCATCACTAACAAGGTGATCGTAGAGCACTACGTCAGCAAGCTGCATCACTTGCAGCCCTCGTAATGTCAGTAGCCCCGGATCGCCAGGCCCACCTCCCACAAGGTAGATTTCGCCGCGCTGGGCGATCGGCTGCTGTAAACTTTCAGCCAATATTTTTTCAGCCTGTACTAAATTTCCAGCCGTTGCTTGGTGTAAAAACTCGCCATTAAAAAGACGTTCCCAGAATCGACGCCGATCCGGCATACGCTGAAAACGCTGTTTGACCTGATCGCGCCAACGTCCCGCTAAGTGCGCGGCATCACCAAGACGCGCAGGAAGTAAGGTTTCAAACTTTTCACGCAATGAACGCGCCAATACGGGGGCGGTTCCCGCCGAAGAAATGGCAACAATAATTGGTGAACGGTCGACGATAGAGGGAAAAATAAAGCTGCATCGGGCTTGGTCATCCACAACATTGACCAACTTAAATTTACGTTGTGCGTCCTGATAGACTCGCTCATTTAACGCATTATCGTCGGTGGCGGCTATCACAAAGAACACTGAGTCGATTTGCTCGGGATGATACTCGGTATCGATCCATGTCACTTTCTTCTCTTCCGCCAAACGGTTAACTTCGTCTGATAATTCACGTGCAGCAATCAATACGGTGGCTTGCGCACGTAATAAGAGGTCAATTTTGCGCGATGCAATCTCACCGCCCCCAATCACTAACACTGGGCGTTGTTTTAGTTCAGCAAAAAGAGGTAAGTAATCCACAGGCGCTCAATCAGGTTAGCCGTTCAATCACTAGACTATATAAGGTTAATTACCTAGAGATGAAATGTTGTTTTGGAATGAGCTGTAACTTTATGGAATAAGCTTAGCAACTTTTTTGCTTTAGGGGATATAAAGGAAGATATTGACGAGGATATAACCTGAAAAACAGGATGTTATAAACACATTCTGTTATATCAATGATGCAAAACAAAGGCGACTGTCAGCTCTCTATGGAGAGGGAAACGGCCTCTAATCCCTTGATTCCCGCTTATTAATTATCAGAAAGATTAATCTATTTTCGCTAGCGGAGGGATGCTGAGCCGTTCCCTTTCGATGACGGACTAAATCATTAACCCATTAAGTCGGTCAATAGATGGGCTATCCCCCTATCGTGCGGTTCTATAGCGATATCACGACGAAAGGGGGTTGGGTTTTCTTCAAATTCGAGGGTTATCCCTCGTGAAGACCACATTCTCGTTTTAACCCAAAGAAACGGGTCTCTTCCTCACGCATTCCCGGCTCCCATTTGCGAGTAGTATGGGTGTCGCCTACCGACAAGTATCCCTCTTCCCACAGTGGGTGGTACGTTAGCCCGTGTTGTTTAAGGTACTGATAGACTTGTCGGTTATCCCAATCAACAATGGGGAGGAATTTAAAAATCCCACGTGAAACGGAGAGAATTTCCAGTTGCGAACGACTTTCCGATTGCTCACGGCGTAGCCCGGCAAACCAAGTGCTCACCTGTAACTCCCCCAGCGCCCGCGTTAGCGGCTCGACCTTGTTAAGCTGGTTATAGCGCTCAAGACCCTCGACGCCCTGCTCCCAGAGTTTACCGTAACGCGCCTCTTGCCAGGCTGGGGATAGCTCAGCCCGGTAAACTTGCAGGTTAAGCTGCAAGCGTTCCTGCAAGCTATCGATAAACTGGTAAGTTTCAGGAAATAAATAGCCCGTATCGGTCAAAATCACCGGTATTTGCGGGGATTGCTGATTCACTAAATGTAGACTTACCGCTGCTTGGATCCCAAAACTACTGGTCAGCGCATGCTGTCCCGGTAAGTTTTCCAGTGCCCACGCTACCCGCTCTTCGGCACTCAATGACTCAAGTTGTTGATTAACAGCTGTCAATTCAGCCTGCTGCGTCGCTTTATCGAGCGACGCAAGTTCTGTAAGATCGAGTTTTGACATTATACCTCCACCGCAGCCCAGAAATATCTAGCCGGATCAACGACTTCTCGAACGATCCCGCTACGAATGGTGTAATCCCCGAAACCTTCATCCGGTTGGCGTTCTTGTGACCAACGTCCGATAAGTTCATCAAGAATCGAGAGAATCTCCGCTTCCTGAATATTTTCACGGTACATCGCCGGGATCCGTGTGCCGATACGATTTCCACCCAAGTGTAAGTTATAGCGTCCCGGAGCTTTCCCTACTAGCCCTACTTCGGCTAATAGTGCTCGCCCACAGCCATTCGGACAACCGGTAACTCGCATAACGATGGCTTCATCAGCAACATTATGGCGTGTCATTAAGGTTTCAACTTCACTGATAAATCCCGGTAGAAAACGCTCAGCTTCCGCCATCGCTAACGGGCAGGTTGGAAAAGCCACACAGGCCATTGAGTTTTCACGCTGAGGTGACACCTTTTCCATCAAACCATGTTCTACCGCTAAGGCTTCAATTGCCGCTTTCTGGTCTTCGGGTACGCCAGCGACGATTAAATTTTGGTTTGCCGTCAAGCGGAAATCACCTTGGTGGATTTTCGCTATCTCCGCGATCCCTGACTTTAACGGGCGTCCTGGGTAGTCCAGTAACCGACCATTCTCGATAAATAGCGTGAGGTGCCACTGGTTATCGATTCCCTTAATCCAGCCGAAGCGATCGCCACGAGTCGTAAATTCATAAGGACGGATAGGCGCGAAGGTCAGACCCGCACGCTTCTCTACTTCTGCTTTGAAGACGTCAGGGCCGACGCGCTCCAAGGTATATTTAGTTTTGGCATTTTTACGATCGGTACGATTGCCCCAATCCCGTTGCGTTGTAACGACTGCTTCGGCAACATCGAGGACTTTATCCAGTGGCAAGAAGCCAAATTCCGTCGCCGTGCGCGCATAAGTCGCTTTATTACCATGATCGATTGAGAGCCCACCGCCCACTAATAAGTTGAAGCCGACGAGTTTGCCCTCTTCCGCGATAGCGATAAAGTTCAAGTCATTCGCATGCAGATCAACATCGTTATGTGGGGGGATAACGACCGTCGTTTTAAACTTACGAGGAAGATAGGTTTCACCCAGAATCGGTTCCTGATCGGTGGTGGCGACTTTTTCTTTATCCCACCAAATTTCTGCATAAGCGCGGGTTTGCGGGAGTAGATGCTCTGAAATTTTCTTCGCCCACTCATACGCTTCTTGATGCAGCGCAGATTCGACGGGGTTCGAGGTACAGAGGACGTTACGGTTAACGTCGTTCGCGGTCGCCAAGGCATCCAACCCAACGTCGTGCAGCATCTGGTGAACGGGTTTAACGTTTTTCTTTAAAATACCGTGAAACTGAAAGGTTTGACGGTTAGTCAGACGAATACTGCCGTAGATCGTTTTCTCTTGCGCGAAACGATCGATAGCCAGCCACTGCTGAGGGGTAATAATTCCCCCCGGTAGTCGGCAACGTAGCATCATGGCATGACGCGGCTCAAGTTTCTGCTCATTACGCTCGGCACGAATATCCCGGTCATCTTGTTGATACATGCCGTGAAAACGAATTAGTAAATAATTATCACCGTTGAAGCCGCCAGTTAACCCGTCGTTAAGGTCTTCACTGATCGTTCCGCGTAAGAAATTGCTCTCTTTCTTTAAACGCTCGGCATCGGATAATTTTCCCTCTACAACCAAAGGGCCAGGGTATTTTGTACTCATTAGTAGACATCTCTCTGATAGCGACGAGCAATGCGCAAATCGCTTAAGTATTCGTCTGCAGACTCAGTGTCCATTCCGCCATATTCAGCGATGATCGCCAATAAGGTGTTTTCGACATCTTTTGCCATGCGCGTTGCATCACCACAGACATAGATATGGGCGCCCTGTTCAATCCAGCGCCACACTTCCTCACCTTGTTCGCGAAGTTTATCTTGGACGTAAACTTTCTCCGCTTGGTCACGAGACCAGGCCAGATCGATGCGCGTGAGGAGTCCTTGTTTTACATACTTCTGCCACTCCACCTGATACAAGAAATCCTCGGTGAAGTGTGGGTTACCGAAAAATAGCCAATTCGGCCCTTGTGCCCCATCGTTATCCCGTTGCTGGATAAATGAACGGAAGGGCGCAATACCTGTTCCTGGGCCAATCATTATGACAGGCGTATCGCCATCGGCTGGCAGTCGGAAGTTATCGTTATGCTCGATAAAAATATCAATGACATCATCTTCTTGTAACTGGTCAGCCAAGAAACCTGAGGCTCCGCCGGTGCGAGCACGCCCTTCAATTTCGTAGCGCACAACGCCGACAGTAATGTGAACCTCATCTTCAACTTCTGCTTGAGAAGAAGAGATGGAATAAAGGCGCGGAGTAAGAGGACGCAGTAATCCAACAAGCTGCTCAGCACTTAATGGCGCTGGAGCATGACGGATCATATCGGCTATTGGCCATTGTTGAGCAAACTCTTGAAGCGCCCCCTTCTCTTTCACTAAAGCAAGTAAGGCCTCGTTGGCGGAAAGATGTGCATATTGTTCGACAATTTTGGCACTGTTAACCGTCAACTCAAAGCGGTCGCGCAATGCTTCAGCGATCACTAACGACTCCCCCTCAATCATCACTGTCTGAGTAGGGTCAATCCATAACAACTCTAGCATTTCGCGAACTAAGGCCGGATCATTTTTAAACCAAACCCCTAGCGCGTCACCCGCTTGATAGCGAAGACCTGATTCGCTGATATCGATCTCAATATGGCGAATGTCACGGTCGGAATCGCGGCCGGTAATTTTCTGACTAACCGCCAAGCTGGCCGTTAAAGGGGATTCTTTACTGTAGGGCGTACTGTCAAGCGTATCGCTATTGCCTAACGAGGCTTGGGCAAGTGCTTGCGAAGAACTGCTTGGGACACGAGCTTTGAGTAATGTTACAACGTCAGCACGCCACTGTTCGGCAGCCAGCGTATAATCAACATCAGCATCCACCCGCGGCAGTAATCGTTCTGCACCGAGCGCAGCCAGTTGCTGATCAAAATCTTTACCTGCTTGACAGAAAAACTCATAAGAGGAGTCACCCAGTCCAAACACGGCAAAACTTACTGTGGGCAGAGCTGGCGCTTTTTTAGAGTGCAGGTACTTGTGAAACGCCACGGCTTCTTCAGGGGCTTCACCTTCACCTTGTGTCGAGGTGACGACCAAGACAATATTTTCTGACGCAATCTGCTTAAATTTATAGTCCGCAGCATTGACCAAGTTTACCTGCAACGTCGCGGCTAATAGGTCATCGCGCAGCTGTTCAGCTAAACGTCGAGCATTCCCGGTTTGAGAGGCTGAAATCAGGGTAATACTCAGTGGGGCAACTTCAGGGGCGACACTTGATAAAACCGGGGTGCTTTGTGCCGGGGATGAATCGTTAAGCCGCCCCCAATAATACCCAGAAAGCCACGCAAGTTGATGCGAGGTAAATTCTTGAGTCACTTCTTGTAAGCGGGCAAGTTGCTCCGCACTAAGCGGCAGCTGAGGGACTTGGTTGGTCATTGCGTTTTGTATTCCAGTGCCAATGGCTAAAAATTCAGTAAGTGTAGAGTAACCGTACGATTATTACTGATAAAGACGGCTTAGGTATATTAAATAACTAAATACACTAACTTGTTTTAATGCTAAGTCTTATCGATAAAACTGGTTAACCCAGTAAAAGGCGGCCGATCGCTGGCTGATAAGGTGAAAAGAGTGAGCCGAAGGCACTTTTACGCTAAACTGCTACTTTTCGACTTAACTACCGCGGAATCGACGATTTATTATGGCTGTAACCACTCTGTTTAAAGAATTTCAATTTGAAGCCGCCCATTTGCTTCCCCATGTTCCTGAAGGCCACAAATGTGGACGCCTACACGGACATTCTTTCCTTGTTCGTCTTGAAATTATGGGGGAAATTGACGCGAATACAGGCTGGGTCATGGATTTTGCTGAGCTGAAAGCCGCCTTTAAGCCGCTGTATGAGCGACTTGATCACCACTATTTAAATGATATTCCCGGTCTTGAGAATCCGACCAGCGAAGTCTTGGCGGTATGGATTTGGCAGCAGATGAAACCATTGCTGCCATTGCTAAGTGCCGTGATGATTAAAGAAACCTGCACCGCAGGTTGTACCTATCGCGGCGAATAAGCCTAGGCGATATTCAGGTATTTGTGAGTTTGCATTGAAAAACGCCAGTTTCTTGCAATACAGGTGGCGATACACAACTCGGTAGCCGCCTTCTTACAGCTAATGGGCTGCAACGCGATAATCCGCTGGCTCGAAGGTGGAACTTGGCTCAATAACAGATCCAACGCGTCGATATCACGCTGACGTCCAACCGGGTGTTTCACCTCATTCGCCCGTAATAACGCGCTGTTAAGGACATCATAGCCCCCACGCATGTTGACTTTAGGCGAGACCGTCACCCAGGTCGCGTCAGAGCAACGAATGGGATGTGTGCCGCTGGTTTCGATTTGGCATTGGAAACCCTGTTGCTCAAAGTATTCAGTCAGTGCCGTCAGATCGTAGAGCGCAGGTTCACCGCCGGTAATGACGATATGCTTTGCCGTCCAGCCATGTTCGCGAACAACCGCGAGTAGCTGCTCGACGCTGACGTCGGCCCAAGCCTCGCTTTCTGCGGTTTTATTTACGATATCGGACAGCGACTGCTGCTTATCGGCATACTTTTCCCAGGTATGCTTAGTATCGCACCAGCTACAGCCGACAGGGCAGCCCTGTAGACGGATAAATATCGCTGGTGCGCCGGTATAAAACCCTTCGCCTTGTAAGGTTTGGAACATTTCATTAATGGGGTAAAGCATGGAGACTCAATCGTTGCGCGAAAACGTCTATTATCGCAGAAAATCCCCTAATTACCATGTCCCGATCATGCTTACTGGGAGAAGCTACCGATCTCATCGCTTAAGAATCCTTTGATTAACGTCACTATCGCTTGGCGGTTAACTGCTTTCGCTGCATTCCCTTCCCCCGTACAGTAGTCTTTCCAATAATTCACCCGTTTATCTGAGTTGGTCGTCGAGACATAATAAATATCGACGCGTTCAGTATGGGTTTGCGATCGTTCTATAATGCCACTACGAATTTTTTCACAGAGGTTATATTGCTTTAGGTATCGATCAGTGACTTTCGCAGGATAGGTACTATCATCACCATCAGACATTACAACAAATATTTTCCGCGGGTTAGTGCCCTTCATCATCACCGGTACCGAACGTACCAGCCCGGAGCTTGTTGCCGTCCATCCCTGCGGTTCCATGTTTTGGAACTGATGCAGTTCATTGGCGTTATTGGTTAATTCGATCAGCCACGAGTACAGGCGTGCGCTGCTAAGATCGCCAGAGTGACCCCACCATCCGGTGTTATGGCACATCTGGTTATAGACACGATAGTTATAATCATCGACAGAGGTCCATAACATAGGGAAGGTAATGATCGCCTCTTCGCCAAACATCTGGTTTAGCGTCGCTTCATAATCGATCGCATCATCATGCTCAATAGTTATAGTGGTGCGTTGGCGTTCGCGAACTTTGAGCGCCATGACATATTGCTGTTCGATAATCTGTTGCGCACGCTGAGTGTAGATATCATCTTTAGCGACCACACTGCCATCGAGATCGAGTGTTTTAAAGCGATGATCGAAACACGAATATTGGGTTTGACCCACATTGGTCCCCCATACATCGTTCTTACGACACCACTGCTCATTAAGCGCATTCGCGGTTAGCGCCGGTCGAGATTTGGCGACCCGATTGAGATAATATTTTCTACGGGTCTCATCGATGTAATAGCTCTGATCAGAGAGTTTAGTGTATTTTTTATTAACATATTTATCCCCCCAAAATGCGTAATCGATCGCCCACTCTTTTTTAGGGACGAATAAGACGCTGCAACCGGCTTTGGGGCCGCCGCGCTGATTCGTCTCGGGGTACTTCACTGCAACGCCAGCACTAAAAGGTACCATCCCTATTTTCGAGCCGGGGTTGCTGGTTAAGATATAGTCGGTGAGTTCTCGAAACACCTCTTTAAGTATGCGCATCCGAGCTCCCTGTTGAGAGGTTGAGAAGTCCATCACAAACACGACATCTACCGGCCGTGAGACTTGTTTTTTAACGGTCAACGGCGTGGCGGAGATCGCAAAATTTTTAGCGCCTTCGCTCAGGGTGGCATGGTAGAAAGGAAAGGGTAATTCGAGCTTGATGCTAGGGTGATAGGTCATGTACTCGGCATTATTGGTCGTGTCCGCCGCTACTTTCGAGAATTTGAAAGTCACCTCAGGCGTTTTCGATGCCTCTGGAAAGAAATTTTTAACGTAGCGGGTGACTAAATTTTTCATTTCCGGTGGGTACTGGCCTTTATCGGTCACCGAGCTACTTGCCGAGACGATTAAGCCAGTCTCCGCTGCCACATCAGTCAGTTTAGCTTTCGCGATAAACATCTTGACCGAATTAATCCCCAGCGCGACAAGGATCATCAATATCGGTAATAACACGGCAAAGGAGATCATTATGGTACCGCGCTGATCACGGCATCTGGTTAGGATCTGCTTTACTATCCTTGTAAGCATTGTCTTATCTCCCTAGTATCCTTGAGCGCCTGTTGAATAGGCTTGCCTTGGTACATCGAAAACATCGCAGGTAAACTTTGCGGTTTAAATTTTCGTACCCAGATCCCCGTCGTATCGTTGATGAGGGGTACGGTTGTGGTATTGGCCAGCGGCTGTAGGCCGATATTAATAAACGTCATCGAGCCTAACCGTTGCAATGTCGGACTCAAATAATATTCACGATTAAATTGTTTAAATAACGCGAGCTGCTCGGGTATCGCTGCATCGATAAAAACGAAACACTCTACCCTTCCCTGCACCTTTCCGGCATCTGCCCCGAAGCCGAATAAAAAGAGCAGTACCCCAAAGAGCCATAGCCTATTCATGGTTAGCGAGCCAACAGGATGGTATAGGCCGAGACAGACTCAGGAAGGAGATCGACACTTTTAAGCAATTGGTGCAGCGTTCCTTTAGGCGTTGGCAAGATCAGGGTGACCTGATACAGCGGTAACCAGCGCTGACGACTGCTAAAGGGCGAAAATTCAATACTGTTTTTAAGCGGAGGCGTAGTGATGCTATTACAAAGTGTCGAGCCGTAATCCAATTTTTGTTGATAGCTAATTGTCTTTTTTAGCGCAGGAGTGAAACCAATTGATTCCACACGAAGGCATAACTCTTTGTCGTAACGATGATAGGTAAGGGATTTCGCTAACTCATAAAGCTGTTTAATATCATCATTAGAAAAGCTCTCTCGCTTACCATAGAATTGCGTTCTTTCCCGTACCAACGAGGCTAACGAGTAATTGACCCGCTCCGCTTGGCTTTTTGCCGCAAGCCAGAAGCCATATTCCAAGCTGGCGACCGTGATAATCGACAAAAAAGAGAAGATAAAGGCGGCCTCGACCACGATACTTCCCCGAGTATCCTTAACGACTGAATATATTCTCGCTAGCATCCTTACCTCGACGACTCAATCATATAAGTAACCTTACGAGTCAATAGCCCATCCAACTGACTGAATAACGACTCTGACCACGCGACCTGACTGATTATTTTTAAAGGCCGGTATTGATAGCTGACTGAGTACAGCGCAAGCCTCTTTTTACTGTTATAAAGCGATGAGCAATGACCTTTAATAACCTCATTGACGGTACTGCAAAAACTCGCCTCGACTTTAATATCTTCTGGATTAATAAACATACTCCAAAAGGCATTCTGACTAAAAAAGTACTCGTCAAATACCTGCTGATAATCGACAACCGAAGTACTATTATCTCGATATGCACTATTACGTGCCGCCTCAGAGAGCGAATAATCCATAGCGGTAATAATGAATATAAATTTATTGATTTCAAATATAATAAATACGAAGGCAACAAATATTATATAAAGAAACGAAAACTCTATCGAAATCACGCCATCCTGGGCGAATAACTTCCGGTACCACCGTTGCATCATTGACATCCTTTAAAAAGTTTGCACATTAAATAGGTCGGTCGCGAGTAGATCAGGATGTTTGGAAAAGTTTCTTTTTTTCATAATATCTTTGGCATACCGTAAGTCTCCGCTCTTCGCTAAAGCAAAAATAAGATTATGTTCAAGCTGTGGATTGCTGTATCCACGCAAATAGATAGGGAGAAGCAGTTGTACTGCCTCAGTATATTTTTTCTGAATAATATAAATCATTGCCATATTATTCACGACATCCTCTTCTTTTTCGTAGCTCGCTCTCGCTTGTGTAAAGGAGGACAAGGCTGCATCCAACTCCCCCATTTGCGCTTGGATTACCCCTTTTAAATTTAATCCTTGTGCATTATTACGCTGTTTACTCAATGCAATATCAACAAAGCTCAGTGACTTTTTATATTCCCCTAATGCCGCCAGATTCTTTGCTTGTAAAAGATAAATATCCGCGGATGCACCAGAGGCTAACAAAGGAGTAAGGTAATACATCGACGATCGATAATCTTGCGAGAGATAATAATAATTAGCCAGTTCATAACGAACCTTTGGATTATTATTTTTTTTAAGTTCATCGCGTTTAATCTTAATCAGTCCAGAGTAATTTTTCACCTTAAGGAGCAGACTTTCATTTGCCAAGGGATTTTTTTTAAATGATGTTGCATTCCCACTGCTACACGCACTGGTCATCACCACGGAAGAAAAGAGAAATAGCGGAATTAATAGCAATTTAACCATTAGAGAAAACCCTCATAATGCCTGGTGCGGCAACGATAATAACAACGGGAAACATAAAAAAGAGTATTAATGGCACGCTCATTTTCGCCGACAACTTTCCGATATTTTCTTCGGTGGCCAGTAACTGAATTTCGCGTATCTCTCGTGACAGCTCCATGAGTTGTTCATAGAGCGATGAACCGTATTGTAAGCTCTGTTCAAGCATGGCGCAGAATAGCCGCGTCTCCGTCGAGGGAATTTCTCGACTAAAGTGATACAGCGCATTACTTAAACCGCTCATCTCGGTACGTCTGACTAAACGCTGTAAAAAGGGAACGAAGTCAGGATTAATTCCTGACATTTTTGTCGCTAAGAATTTGAACGCCTGCTCAGGGGTCATCCCACATTGAATACTCACCGCCAAAAGATCGATCATCCAAGGCAGCTCAGCCGTTAATTTTTTGACCCGCTTTTTGACATACATCGCCCTAAGGGTACTGGGTAAGACGATAGTTATCACTAAACTAATAATCCCGACTACCACATAATCGCTACCCGCTAACTCCCACCCCATCAACTGGCTTACGACTATTCCCAACACAGTTAACATGATCGCTAGCCCGATTTTGAGAATAAAACTTGCGTCAATACGTCGATAGAGGTTTAACGTCTGGCTGTTTTGCCCGAGTACGGCTTCGGTTTCGTAATGATCTTTATGTTCCTGTATTTTTAATTCCTGGGTTTTTGCATCAACCAGGGTCATACTTTTTTCAATGGCGGATTGTCTGGCCTTACGCATAATGAAGGACAGAACCACAATAGATGGAATGATAATCATAATAAGGAAGATAACCATACTATATTTTCCTCATTAGGAATTTAATTATTAAAGTACCCACACCAACGCTGCCTAATAAATAATAGAGAAGTATATTTCCGCGGGGGTCCTCAAAAATAAAATTAAAATTATCTTCACTAATAAACTTGAGTAAGATAAGGAAAAGAAACGGTATCGCTGCGGTAATTTTTGATGCCATTCGCATTTCTGACGTCAGGGTCAGCATTTTCTTTTCCATCGCCGTATTATTCGCTAAGGAACGTTGTAGTTTCCCCAATACTTCGCGCAGTCGGCCACCACTATTAATATTAAGCAGTATCGCAACAATAAAGAAATAATATTCTTTATAGGGGTAAACCTTCCAAGAATCGAGAAACACCACTTCAGGGCTATCACCAAAGTTTAAACGACGGGTAATAATCCCAAACTCTTTCGCCAACTTATTAGTATTATTACGACTATAATCATCCATTGCCTGTAGAAATGTACGTCCGGACGAGATAGCACCGTTTATGGATGAAATAGATTCTGTGAAATCGACTTCAAATATTTTCTTCCTTTTTTTCAATAGCATCTTGTACCAAAAAATATAGCTTATCGGCGTTAAGACTAGCGCAATAGGTACGCTTGGAAAATGAAAAAAATTTACATTTATGGCTTCGACAGCAATGATAAAAACTAGAGGTACCGCTAACCTTTTCACAAAGTCATAAAAGTTATCTGCAATAAAGACATGCTTAATTTTAAATAGGGTATCATTGATTTTTCGTAAAATAATAAAATTTAGAGATTCATCACTTTTCTCCGCCGAATTTTGCCCAAGTAATGTCATGAGCATATTTTTACGGTCGTCTCCCTTAGTAAAAGCATTGCGTGTCGTTCTATTCCGAATGACGACCATCATAAAAAAAAGAAATGCGAGAACAATTAAAATGAGCGAGATCTGTTTCATATCATTGACCAAATATCTGTTTCAAATAGGGATCTTTTGAATGCATTTTGGCACGGCTATAAATGTTTGACCGAGTAGAGAGTCCTGGGGTAACAAACTTACCACTCACTTTGCCCGAGGAGGACTCACCTATCTGAAAGGAGAATATTTCTTGCAGGATGATGGTTTCCCCTTCTAGCCCCATAATCTCTGCAATATGAGTAATCTTACGCGATCCATCATGGAGTCGGTTAGCTTGTACGATTAAGTTGACCGCCGAACTGATGTTACGTCGAATCGCTTCTAAAGGAAGATTCAACCCGGCCATCATCACCATATTTTCAAGCCGCGCTACGGCATCGCGCGGGGAGTTGGCATGTAGGGTGGTCATCGAACCATCGTGGCCGGTATTCATCGCCTGTAACATCTCGAACGTCTCTCCCCCCCGACACTCACCGACGATAATGCGATCCGGCCTCATCCGTAAGGTATTGATCATGAGGTCACGCATAGTCACCTGCCCACTGCTTTCAATACCCGCCATTTTGGTTTCGAGCCTGACAACGTGCTCTTGCTGTAATTTTAATTCGGCGGCATCTTCCAGCGTGATCACCCTTTCATCGCTATTAATATGACGAGATAAGGCATTTAACAGCGTCGTTTTCCCGGAGCCGGTTCCTCCAGAGATAATAATATTCGCCTGACAACTGACCGCGAGGGCGAGAAAATTGGCCATCTGCTCATTCATCGCCCCCCAATTCACTAGATCCTTCAGTGTTCTAGAGACATTACTAAACTTACGAATTGAGATGGAGGTTCCATCCAGTGCGACCGGATTGATAACAACATTTAACCGGCTGCCATCGCTCATTCGTGCGTCGACTAACGGTTGTGATTCGTCGATGCGCCGGCCGACGCGGTTTACTAAGCGTTTCGCTATCTCGGTCAACTGCTGATTGTCGATAAATCGCTTATTGGTGCGTACCAGCTTACCACTGCGTTCCACGAAGATTTTTTCAGGGCCATTGACCAAAATATCGCTGACGCTGGGATCCTCCATCAGTTCACGTAGCGGGCCGACGCCGAGAATTTCATCTGCGACAGCAATCGCTAATATTTGCGTATTCTCTGAGGGGAGGTAGAGGTTGCGCTCGATACTGACTCGTTGGATCGTTTTCGAGATCTCGCGAATTAACCCCACCCGATCACTGAGTAAGTTTTCGACTAAATCGATATCCAGCTCAGGCAGAACTAGACCACGTAATTGTTTAGCTATGTCTTCGTACTTATCCGCCACCTTATATTACCCTCTTCCTGTTATTTTTTTTATTGAGTCAAATAAACTTATTTTTTCCTGGTGTTTATTTTTTCTTCCTAGCAGTAAATTACATAAGGACTCTAAATGCTGATGGTTTTTTCCTTGAAAATTAAGCACTAACGAAGGGTCACCGGGCTTTAAAAGATAAGGGATAGTCACATCAACGGGTTTTCCTAATAGTCCGCTAACCTCCTGACTACTGATTTCTCCATTAACTTTACTGTGGTGTTGGTTATGGCAGACATAGATTCGCCGTACGCCATTATTACTATTCATTAAGTGATTATTGGCTTCGATAATTTTCTTCGCGGTTCTTACCGATGAGAGATCCCTATCACACACCAATAACAAGCAATCGGTATGGGTTAATACATTTTCAATATTCTCATCAGCGGCGTTATAAGCAGAAAAATCGAAAATAATACATTCGTAATTGTCGTAGACTGAGTTGTAATATTGCCAAGCCCCACTTCGCTCTTCATATAAGGCTGATAGGTTCTTCTCTAAAAGAGTGACTTCATTAGAGATAGCGACCTTAGAAATTAAATCTAAATTTTTACTTCCAAAGGCACCCTGTACCAGTAAGGTAGAAGATTGGCGTTTATTAGCAATAAATTGCGCAGCATGGTAACTCAGCATTGAATTGCCTACGCCCCCCTTACAGCCTAATAGGGTAATGCGTACTGCACTGTTGCCGATTGCGACAGATTGCTGCGTATCGTTTTGGACTAAACTACCAATACGATTAATTTGGGTTGGATAGTGACAGTAATGGATCTCTTTTTTTAGAAATTCCTCGGCTAAGAGGAGTGAGTCCTTAGTACTAAAGGCTATTTTAGTTACATTTTTTGATAACTGTAGATCGATAATATCGATAACGCTATCAGGCGAATCAAGCTCCGAAGCATCGAAAATAATACAATCGGTATTAGCGGTGTCTTCAAATTGATCTAATTGTCGTATATCGCCATGAAACTGCTTAACCGTTCCCACATCGCGGAGAGATAATTGTTCACATACCTTTTCCATTCTCCCCAGATCGGGTGTGACAACGAGTATGGAATCGCCCAGTGAGTCATCTTGTTTAGTATTTTCGGAGAAAAGTAACATAATTCATCCTTGTGTTACCCGTTGTCAGATTATCTGCGTATTTTCATCGCATCAAGATTGTCATTGATTGCACAACTCTCTTCGCCCATCACCTTAAAAGGCGTGCGGAGGTTATAGGGGGCGCAGTGGGTACTTGTTTTAGAGGTTTTAAGTACCAGCGTAATAGAATCACGGGTGTGGTTTTTGTATGCCATACTCTGAGAGAAATTGCGGACAATATCTTGTTTACGCACCCCTTCTTTCTCTAACAACAAGGCCAGTTTATTTACAGAGCTAAGGAGTTCAGGATTTGCCCATTGAATTTCTATTGCACCATGCAGGTATTGATAAAAAGGCAGTATCTTCGCGACGCTAATTTCCTGCTCTATATCGCTGCGGCCCTGAACATTAAAGATATAATCACTCGCCGAGCATAGTGTACTGAGTGAAAGGGACAGGGTCGTTCCCACTATTATTTTTTTGAGTAAGTTCATCATCAGTAAATAAAACCTCCCTGTTCGAGAAAATCGACAACCGCTTTTTTAGAGGTGTGGCTGCCTGAACTGCCGATATTTAAATAGCGTTCTAGCAATGTGCTTCTTTGCCAGTTAGGTAATGAGACTTGCGATGATGAGATAGGGCGTACCAAATTCACTGTTGCCACGACCACCAGCTCAGTGCGCTCGCGCTGTGAGGATGTCGAACGAAAAAATGCGCCGAGTACAGGTATATCCCCGATATACGGAATTTTCTTTAAAACTTCTTTTTCCGACTCACTCAGTAACCCGGCCAACACAAAGCTTTCACCATCTGCGAGTTCAATTGTCGTGCGCGATTTCCGTGACTTAATGGCGGGTAAAAGTAATTCGTTGGTTTTGGTGACGTTGTTACTATCGACATTACTCACCTCTTGTGAGAGCGTCAGCCGTACTTTCTGGCTATTCTCAACCTTGGCCGCCACTAACATCTTAATACCCACTTCTTTATATTCGACGCTACTACCATTAGAGGAACTCGTTAACACAGGGATCTCTCCGCCGACGAGGAAGTCAGCCGTTTCCCCTGACAAGACAGAAAGGTTAGGTTCAGCCAATACCCTTGCAACGGATTCATTGCCTAGTGCATTGATCACAGAGGTGAGCTGTGTGGCATTGAACTTGAGCTTATTTAATACGAAGCTTCCGACATCCATCGCCTGCCCCCACTCTATCCCTAAGGCATCGCTGTAGTTTCTGTTTAACTCGACGATAGAAACTTTGACGTTGACCTGGTTAGCAAAAGGGAGGGTCATTTTATTTTGTAACTTACGATAGCTGTATTGACTTAAATAAGGGATGTTATCCTGTTCAAAGCCGGTCGTTTCGCTGGTAAATTTGGTTTTTACCTCAATTCGTTCTAAGCCTAATGCCTCGCCAACGATTTGATAGATCGCATCACGACTTTCTTCATCAGCGGCGGTCCCCGTGAGAATATAGCCATCCCCCACTTTTTTTAAGCCGATAGTGGAGCCGACAAATTGATCTTCAATCTGCTTGGCTAATTTTCCGATTAAAGGGTCGACAATGACTTTTATATTGCGAGTCATATCGTTTTGTACGATAAGTATTTCTCCCTCACCATTATCGACGCCATAGATCACTACTTCGTTATCGCTAATCATATTATAATTAACGACATTAGCATCTGTAGTGAAAACAGTATCGATAGGCGCATGACTTTTTATTGTTCTTGCCGTGCCTTTCGAGAGATAAATCGTTTCTGCTGTCGCAAAAAAAGGTAATGCGATGACTAAAATCATCAATATAGATTTTAAGGAAATTCCCGCATAGAGTCTCTTCATTACTTGCTACCTTTTTTAATGATACTTTCATTTTTTTTATCGGTAATTCTCGCATCAGCGGGAAAGATAATCATTTCATATTTATTATCTATTTGATAAATTTTCTTTAAGTCCGCTCGACTAAGTTCAATATCGACTGAATAGTCTTCGTTATTATCAAGTAACCTACTTGTTGTGAAATTGCTAGTTTCATCATCAGCGGGGGGCATCCTTCCCTTCAGTGCGGGAGTCAGTAATTTTTTATTTTTAAATATCTTAACTATTCTCACCACAGATTCGCCACGATATATCGTTGACTTATTGTCATGTTCTCTCTTTGGTGACTCAAATCGTAAATACACATCTACCAGGGCACCAGGTAGGAGACCATTTATATTATTTACATATCGTTTATTAAGATTTATGGTAAATCGAAAGTGCTGATTGTTCGTGTTATATTCTGGTTTATCTTTAGTTAATAATGAGGGAACTAATTTCGTACCGACGTCGACGGATTCAGTCAGATAATACCCAACAACATCCTCCACTTTTTCCGGCACAGGGGCACCCTCTTCAAGGTCTTCTGTTTTTTCTTCGTAATCATCTTTCGTGACCATCTCGCCGGCTGCCATGACTCTATTAGTAACATAGTAGGTAATATGCGGTGTCTGTGGTTCTTGTTCCACGGAGGTACTATCTGAGTCAGAAAAATAGATCCCTAAGATACCTGAGAGCAAAAGTATGATAGAAACTATGACAATCAGCCTTTGGTTCACGTTAACCCCTAATTTATATCAATAATTTAAGTAAATACCCACTGCTTATCGCTACGCCGTAAGGGAGGGTCTTAGAAAATCTTCTCGGTGAGCACTTATGTAAGCAGAAGACAATTAAAATTAGTGGCAGCCCTGATACAGTGACCAAGAATATGAAATCAGGCAACTCACGTAGTGGGAAGGCGAGTCCTAACGCCGATAGGAGTTTGATATCTCCAGCCCCAACAAAATTAGTTAATATAATAATAATTCCAATACCGAATATAACTACGGCACTTATAAAACTCACTGGTTGGTTTATCGAATATAAGTATAGTATATTAACTAATATTATTACTGCTACGCACTTATTCTCGATAATTCTGTAGCGTATATCTGTATAACAGACTCTTAAAAGTAATGCTATTAAAATAATAATCATAGGCACACAAATTAGATAAAGGAGCGCTAACTCCTTTATCGGCATAAATTTTGATAAGTTTACTTATTAACAGTTCCCTTTATATTACTCGATAGAAGATTAAACTTCTGCGTAATTGCAGAAATGAATGACTCTTTGTCCGATCCAAATACTGTCAATAACATTGCGCTAATGGCAACGGCAATAACTGCATATTCAATAGCCGTTACGCCATCTTCTTTGCTAAGACGCGCTTTAATTTTCTTGAGATTATCGTAGGCATAGTTCTGTCCATGCACAATTCCATACATGATAGTATCTTTCATTAGCTTTCCTTATCCAATTTCAGAGGTTAATATTGCTTATATTAGTAAAATAAATAAGAGGCTAGTATCCAAATGGCCACTTACACGGCAGATATTACTTTATTGTCTTTTTAGTTCAAGATACAATTCTTTTTTAAAAAAATGTCAGAACCTGTTAAATATTCCATTCCTAATTTATATTAAATAAAATATTTAATTTATTCCCAATTAGCTCCATCAGTTAATTAAGTCAATAAAAATAGTAATGATGCGACTATAGAAATTTTTTTTATACTTTATATAATTAAAGAAATAAACTCATAAAAGTTTTGAGGACAGTGTGAAAAAGGCTAAAGGAATAGTAAAAGTAGAAATAATTAATGATATTATTTCTATGATTATTCAGGGAAACCTAAGTGAAGGCGATTTCTTACCTTCCATCCGCAGCATGAGTATGCGCTACCATGTCTCTCGTGGGACAATACTTGTGGTCTATAAGTATTTAGAATCAATAGGCTATATCCAGGGTTTCGAGCGAAGTGGGTACGTCGTTCTCAAAAATACACAATCACTGCCCCTTTCACAACAACCCCTTACCGATCCCCCCTATATTAAATTCTGTTCTTATCCCAGCCATGATCCGCTCACTAAGTTGGTAGAGAGAAAACCCTGTCGACTGCCTATGCATTTCGTCAGGCGCTGGTTAGTCAATTACGAAAAAAGCCATTTTCAGCGCGCGACCCTTGAGCCCTCTTCGCCAATTACTCGTTTTCTTAAACTGTCACGCTGCTTAGATATTGAAGACCATTCACTCCTCCTCTTTCCCGGTATCCAAGAAGCGTTAAGCCTTATTGCACTGTTTCTTCAGCGGGAACCAGGTCGGAACGTTATCATCCTAGAGGCCCCCTGCTCTTGGGAAGTGAGGGAGTTATTTGTTCAGTATGGGTTTGAGACTATCGATGTGCCTACCGACCATCATGGATTAAACGTAGAGGCATTACCGAATATCCGCTACGCAACACTCCTCTGTATGCCAACGTTACACTATCCGAGCGCCACAAGGCTTAGTGAGTCTCGCAGGCAGCAACTTCACGACTGGACAGTAAAAAACCAAGCGATCCTCATTGAGGATGATCGCTATACGATGCTCAGTTTTGGTAAAAACAGCTCGCTGCCGCTATTTAGTACCTATACCGATATCCCAATTTTTTATCTCACCCATCTCTTTGAATTAGTAGGGACCACTTACAATCTGGCTATTCTTATATTACCAAAATCGTTCAGTCAGACGTTGCAGATTACGCACCGTACAATGGTCAGTACCTACCCTCCTGCCAGTTTCGATATTGTGAAAACGTTTCTCGCCTCCTCCTATTTTATGAAGTATCTGACGATGCTCGTTGACGAACGCCAACAAAAGGCAGCCTTAGCGCATAAGATTTGTGTTGAGCATTTCCGGTTTCGTACGCTAAATTTTATCGATGAGGCGGGTTTCTGCTCTTTTTCTGCAGGCCAAGAAGAGATCCCTCAAGAACTCCTCAATACTGTTTTCTTCCCAATCCTCTCCACTTCGCCTTCGTCCAACGCAACGCTTCCTTTTCTGTTTCCTTATGCGTTACTCAGTCTCGCAGAGTTAGAGAAAGTCGCTGAGCAGTCATGCTCCTAAACGATGGGTACAGCTAAAAAAAAAGCCCTCATAATGAGGGCCTTATCGCATCATGTCAGGTTTACGCTTGGCCTTTCACTTCTTTTAAGCCATTAAAAGCCGCTTTACCACCCAGTGCTTCTTCAATACGAATCAGCTGGTTGTACTTAGCAACACGGTCAGAACGGCTCATTGAACCGGTTTTGATTTGACCTGCTGCGGTACCGACAGCTAAATCAGCAATCGTAGCATCTTCTGTTTCACCTGAACGGTGAGAAATTACTGCGGTATAGCCTGCATCTTTCGCCATTTTGATGGCGGCTAACGTTTCAGTCAGTGAACCAATTTGGTTAAATTTGATCAGGATTGAGTTAGCGATACCTTTTTCAATCCCTTCTTTAAGGATTTTGGTATTGGTAACGAACAGATCATCACCGACTAATTGAATTTTGTCGCCCAGTACTTTTGTTTGGTAAGCAAAACCGTCCCAGTCAGATTCATCCAAACCATCTTCAATAGAGACGATTGGATACTGTTTAGTCAGTTCTTCTAAGTAATGGGTAAACTCTTGTGAAGTAAAGGTTTTGCCTTCACCTTTCAGCTCGTAGTTGCCAGTCTCTTTGTTATAGAACTCAGAGGCTGCACAGTCCATCGCCAAGGTAACATCTTTACCCAGCTCATAGCCTGCTGCTTTGACAGCTTCAGCGATAGCGGCTAACGCATCGGCGTTGGAGCCTAAGTTTGGCGCATAGCCACCCTCATCACCCACTGCGGTATTCATGCCTTTAGCTTTTAATACTTTAGCTAAATGATGGAAAATTTCTGAACCCATACGAACGGCTTCTTTCAGGCTAGAAGCACCGACGGGTTGCACCATAAATTCTTGAATGTCGACGTTGTTGTCTGCATGCTCACCACCGTTGATGATATTCATCATTGGTAATGGCATAGAGAATTTACCTGGGGTGCCGTTAAGCTCAGCAATGTGCTCGTAAAGAGGTTGACCTTTTGACGCCGCCGCCGCTTTTGCTGCAGCAAGGGAAACCGCTAAAATTGCGTTAGCACCGAATTTTGATTTATTTTCAGTACCGTCTAACTCGATCATGATGTTATCGATGTTAGCTTGATCTTTCGCATCTTTACCGGTTAACGCATCAGCGATAGGACCGTTAACTGCTGCAACCGCTTTGGTCACACCTTTGCCCAGAAAACGTGATTTATCACCGTCACGTAATTCCAATGCTTCACGAGAACCTGTTGACGCGCCAGATGGCGCTGCCGCTAAACCTACGAAACCGCCTTCTAAATGCACTTCTGCTTCAACAGTCGGATTGCCACGCGAATCAATAATTTCACGACCGATGATTTTTACGATTTTGGACATTCGTTGTTCCTCAGTACTAGTTAAGCTAACGTTCTTAAATCTAAGACACACAGCCAGCAAAAGGTTCACTGGCTGCACCAAAAAGCTTACTTATCCATCCGCTTTTGAAAATCTATCGCGGCGCCCACGAAACCTGAAAATAGTGGGTGGCCATCACGAGGCGTCGACGTAAATTCCGGATGGAATTGACACGCAACGAACCACGGATGGTTAGGGTTTTCGATAATTTCTACCAATTGATCATCACCAGAACGACCTGCGATACGCAGACCTGCTTGTTCAATAGGTTTTAATAGGAAATTATTGACTTCGTAACGGTGACGATGGCGTTCAACAATGGTGCTTGAACCGTAAAGTTTACGCACAATACTGTCATCGCTTAGCTGGCAAGGTTGGCTTCCTAAGCGCATAGTACCGCCTAAGTCACTCTTCTCATCACGCACTTCAACGTTACCTTCTTCGTCACGCCATTCTGTGATTAGCGCAACAACCGGGGATTGGCAGTTAGCATCAAATTCAGTTGAGTTTGCACCTTTCATACCGGCTACGTTACGTGCGAACTCGATCAGAGCGATCTGCATACCTAAGCAAATACCCAGGTAAGGAATTTTATTTTCGCGAGCGTATTGAGCGGTCATAATTTTACCTTCAATACCCCGCGAGCCGAAACCACCTGGAATGAGAATAGCATCCAGATCTTTCAGCACCTCAGTACCCCGCGTTTCAACATCTTGTGAATCGATCAGTTTAATGTTGACGGTGACACGGTTTTTAAGGCCTGCATGTTTTAAGGCTTCAATAACAGATTTGTAAGCATCTGGCAGTTCGATGTACTTACCGACCATCCCAATCGTTACTTCGCCTCCTGGGTTAGCCTCTTCATAGATGACTTGTTCCCATTCAGAGAGATCCGCAACCGGTGGGTTAAGGTTAAAGCGCTTACAGATGTAGTCATCTAATCCTTGTGATTTTAACATTCCAGGGATTTTATAAATGGAATCAACATCTTTTAGAGAAATAACCGCTTTTTCGGGGACGTTACAGAATAATGCGATCTTAGCCCGCTCATTAGCCGGAACCGCACGGTCTGAACGACAGATCAACATATCAGGCTGAATACCGATAGAAAGCAGTTCTTTAACGGAGTGTTGCGTAGGCTTTGTTTTGACTTCGCCAGCGGCTGCCATATATGGCACCAGAGTCAAATGCATATAAAGCGTATGCTCACGGCCAACATCAACTGCCATTTGGCGAATAGCTTCGAGGAAAGGCAGTGATTCAATATCACCCACCGTTCCACCAATTTCAACTAATACGACGTCGTGACCTTCGCCACCTTCGATGATACGTTCTTTGATAGCATTAGTAATGTGCGGAATAACTTGGATTGTTGCACCCAAATAGTCGCCACGGCGCTCTTTTCTTAAAACTTCAGAATAGATACGTCCAGTCGTAAAGTTATTACGACGGCTCATGCGGGTACGAATAAAACGCTCATAATGCCCAAGGTCGAGATCAGTTTCAGCACCATCGTCCGTGACAAAGACTTCACCATGTTGAGTAGGACTCATTGTCCCAGGATCGACGTTGATGTAGGGATCGAGCTTCATAATGGTCACTTTTAGACCACGAGCTTCAAGAATGGCTGCCAGAGAGGCTGCGGCAATGCCTTTACCCAGAGAGGAAACGACCCCGCCGGTCACAAAAATATAGTTAGTTGTCATGCAGAACCTGAAGGTTTAGGTTTAAAGACGGTGGATGCACCAGGACGGGAAAGCAGTATACCCGAAACTGTGAATGGTCACAATTGCTCATTCGCCCTCCTTCGCCGTTTGACTAACAATGATGGTCACTAATCTGCCACGGCTCTCTGTTGATTTCAATCAGCATTACTCAGCATGGCTCTCGTTCTCTGCTTTTTCTTCGTATTTAACTTGCTGCCAGGCCGATTCCATCTGCGCTAAACTTGCCTGCTCTAGTGTCAGCCCCTGTTTAGCCATGATCTGTTCGACGTGACGAAAACGGCGCTCAAACTTCACGTTAGCTTTATGCAGCGTCGTCTCAGCACGACTGCCTAAATGGCGAGTCAAATTAACCGTAGCAAAAAGCAAATCCCCCAGCTCTTCTTCCAAACGCTCTGGATTACGCGGCTGCTTAGTCGCTTCCTCCATCACCTCTTCGAGCTCTTCTTTGACCTTATCAACAACCGGGCCTAGCGTCTCCCAATCAAACCCCACGGTTTGGCAGCGCTGTTGGATTTTATCGGCTCTAAGCAGTGCGGGCATCGCGTGTGGGATATTATCCAGAAGTGAATATTGTTGTTTTTCTTGGCGCTCTTGCTGCTTAATCTGCTCCCAACTTGCTGAAGGGCCCTGTGGATGAAACAGCTCAGGATGACGGCGAATTAATTTTTGTGTAATCGTTTGGCAAATATCATCAAAATTAAAATGCCCTTGTTCTGAAGCCATCTGGGCATAAAAAACAATTTGAAAGAGTAAATCCCCAAGCTCTTGCTTTAGATCGGTAAAGTCCTGACGGGAGATTGCTTCGAGAACTTCATAACACTCCTCTAAAGTGTAGGGAGCAATGGAGGCGAAGGTTTGCTGTTTATCCCACACACAGCCCTGTTCAGGATCACGCAAACGTTGCATGACTGAAAGCAGTTGCGATAATGATGAATCACTCATAAAAACCTCTTAATAATAAAAAGCCACTCCTGAGAGTGGCTTAGCTGATGTTAGTGAAGCCGCTTTGCATCGATGACATCAGGAATTTGGTTTAATCGCGAAATGATTCTGCCCAACACTTGTTGATTATAGATTTCAATATCCATATCAATCGTCGCAAGTTGTTTACGCGTATCACTGTGGCTAGATACGCCCAGTACGTTAACTTTTTCATTGGCCAAAATTGTGGTGATATCGCGCAATAATCCGCTGCGGTCATTCGCTATTACACGCACAACCAGAGTGTAACCACTGGAATAGTTTTCGCCCCATACCGCATCGACAATTCTTTCCGGCGCATGATTAATTAACTCAGCTAATTGCTCACAATCGGCGCGGTGAATCGAGATACCACGACCTTGCGTAATAAACCCGGTAATATCATCCCCCGGAATCGGCTGGCAGCAGCGCGCAATATGGTGCATCAGGTTACCCACCCCCTCAACCACTATCCGCCCGCTGTCTTTACGAGCGGTTTGATTATTCGCCGACTTTTGAGTCAGCTGCGCTAACGCCTTTTGATCTTCTTCTTCCGCGCTGGGTTTATAGACTTTCGCTTGTAAGTAATTGACCATCTGGTTTTGGCGAATATCACCGCCACCAATTGCCGCCAATATCTCTTCCATTGAGGTCATGTTATAACGAGGCAATAGATATTTTTCCGCATCTTTCCAGCTAATATCAAGCTGGTTAAGCTCGTTATCTAAAATTTGCTTACCGGCAAGAATATTTTTATCTCGGTCTTGCTTCTTAAACCACGCATGAACTTTTGCGCGACCGCGGCTTGTAGTGATGTAGCCTAAATGCGGATTGAGCCAGTCACGGCTTGGATTCGGCTGTTTTTGGGTAATAACTTCAACTTGATCGCCCATTTGGAGGTGATAGGTGAAAGGAACAATCCGCCCACTGATTTTCGCACCGATACAACGATGGCCGATATCACTGTGAATATGGTAAGCAAAATCAAGTGGCGTCGACCCCGCGGGAAGGTCGATAACATCGCCTTTAGGGGTGTAAACATAAACCCTATCATCGAAGACTTGGCTACGAACCTCTTCGAGCATTTCGCCGTTGTCAGCCATCTCTTCTTGCCACGCAATGAGCTTGCGTAACCAAGCAATACGTCCCTCATGCCCCGCAGCGCCCCTACCTGCTGGTGTGGCACTGCCCTCTTTATACTTCCAGTGCGCTGCGACACCCAGCTCCGCATCTTCATGCATCTGCTTAGTGCGAATTTGCACTTCGACGGTTTGACCTTTGGGGCCTAAGACGACAGTGTGAATCGACTGGTAGCCATTCGGTTTAGGGTTGGCCACATAATCATCAAACTCATTGGGTAGGTGGCGGAATAGAGTATGTACAATACCGAGCGCACCGTAACAGTCTTGAAGGCGTTCAGCGACGATCCGTACCGCTCGCACATCAAAAAGCTCATCAAAGGCGAGCGATTTTTTCTGCATTTTTCGCCAAATACTGTAGATGTGCTTAGGCCGGCCGTAGACTTCTGCTCGTACCCCTTCTTTGCTCATCATATCGCGGATTTGCGTGACGAAGTTGTCGATATACATTTCGCGGTCAATACGCCGTTCGTGTAACAGACTGGCAATGCGCTTGTACTCTTCAGGATGTAGATAGCGGAAGCAATAATCTTCCAGTTCCCATTTTAATTGCCCAATGCCAAGCCGGTTAGCAAGAGGGGCATAAATATTGGTACTCTCTTTCGCCGCCAAGACTCTTTCATCTTCCGGGGCATCTTTCATTTCGCGTAAGTAAGCAATACGCTCTGCTAATTTAATGACTACGCAACGAAAATCTTCCACCATTGCCAGCAGCATACGGCGAATATTATCGACCTGTTCAGAGGCCATCGAGTCATTTTGAATAGCTTTGAGCTGACGAATGGCGTCCATATCCAGTACGCCATTGACAAGGGAGAGAATACTGGTGCCGTAAGACGCCTCAATTTGCTCCGCTTCAAGCACTTTGGCATTTGCTAGCGGGAAAATCAGTGCTGCACATAAGGTGTCACAATCCATACTCAGCGTCGTCAAAATCTCGACCATCTCAATACCACGGCTGAGTAAGATCGCCTGTGATGGGTGATGGAGAGTTTTTTCGTGACAGTAGTTCCAGCAGGCAGTCAGGGTTTGCGCAGTCGGCTCAGAGATATTATGTAAGCTCTGAATCCACTGCTCGGCGGCAAATTCCCCCGCCGGATTGAGGTGTGCACTTCTTACTGCAACCATGATGTCTCCCGCATAACTGTTGACTTAATGCTTAATGACGTTCAAATAACACCATTGATTCAAGATGTTCAGTGTGTGGAAACATATCCAACATTGTCACTTTTATCACTCGATATCCTAATTGGCGCGCAAGTTGACTATCCCGTGCCAATGTCGCAGGGTTGCACGAGATATAAACAATACGCTCTGGCTGTAACGCACAGATATAAGGCATTATCTCAGCGGCCCCCGCACGGGCTGGGTCCAGCAGGACTTTATCGAAGCCCTCTTTGGCCCATGATTGGCGCGATACATCTTGTTCCAAATCGTGTTGGTAAAAGGCGACATTCGTGATGCCGTTGTGCTGAGCATTGTACGCCGCCTTTGATACTAATTCTGCTAAACCCTCAATGCCTGTGACTGATCTCGCGAATTTTGCTAAAGGAAGAGTGAAGTTTCCTACCCCACAAAAGAGATCAAGAATACGGTCGGTCGGTTTAATATCAAGCCATTTTATAGCGTTATCAATCATTTGTTGATTAATTTCCGCATTAACTTGAATAAACCCTTGGGGGTTAAAGTATAAATTTAATTGATTTATACCATACCACGGCATTTCACCACTCAGCAGAGTGTGTTGCTGTCCATCGGCTAAGAAAAGTGAAACAGAATGGTTATGCGAAAACTGTTCCAATATTTTTAAGTCCGCCGCAGAAAGTGGGCGTAAGTGTCGTAATACTACCGTCACCTTGTCGTTGTCCCCCGCCACCAGTTCTACGTGACCCAGTTGTGCTACCGCATCAAGTTGAGCAAGGCACTGTTGGAGCGGCACCAGTAAGGTATTCAATTTATGCACTAAAACGGGACACTCTTTGACCGCAATAATCTCGCTACTTTTTTTACGCCGAAACCCCATGACCAACTGGCCTGCCTGATCAACGCGTAAGCTCAATCGGGTACGACGACGATAATGCCAACTCTGTCCGTGGATCACCCTATCCATTTTCTCGACACCAACAGGCTTTAATAGCCTGAGTAATGCCTCGGCTTTCGATGAATGTTGCAACGCTTCACTGATGTGTTGCTGTTGGCAGCCACCACATTGCGAATAAATAGGACAAAGTGGTTTTCTGCGTTCCGGACTGGTGTGCGTCAGCGTGATTAACTTGGCACGAATAAAATGGCGCTTGTTGTCGATCACCGCCACCTCACCAGACTCACCGGGTAGTAATCCTTCGACAAAGCAGGTCTTGCCTTGATAATGCCCAACGCCCTGACCAAATTGATCCAGACCCTCTACGCTGATGGCGAACTTTTGCCGAGTAGGCGTATTTTTTTTTGCTTTATAAAATTGCACCATCGCAATGACATCTCACTGGTTAAAAATAATATCCTAGATCGTTTCGCCGGTCAGGATGCTAACCAGCCCAGCCAAACTGCTGTTGCATCTGTTGCCACGTCTCATCCACTTTCGCCACTAAAGTCAGCGGCTGATGAGTAAAGGGATGCGTAAAAGAGAGCATTGAGGCATGTAACATTAAACGCTGACATCCAAAATGTTCTGCAGCACCACGATTTTGCTTCAGATCACCATGCGCCGTATCACCGATAATGGGATGACGTAAGTGGGACATATGTCGGCGCAGTTGATGCTTACGTCCTGTTTTTGGTTTTAGCTCAACCCAGCTATAACGACAACTGGTATAACGTCCTACTGGATAAGGCATCTCAACTTGAGCGAGCGTTTTATACTCAGTTACCGCAGATTGTGTAACCGGTTCACCCGTAGCAAACTTATCGGCAATTTTGTCGTGCTCTTCCCGTAAAGGATAGTCAATAACCCCTTCGCCCTCTAGCCAGCCACGAACAATCGCATGATAGGTTTTACTCATTTTATGCTGTTCAAAAAGTTGTGACAGCTCACGTCCAGCCTCACTGGAAAGACCAAATACCAGCACGCCTGAAGTTGGGCGGTCTAAACGATGAACGGTAAAAACGTGCTGACCAATCTGGTCGCGTAAGGTCTGCATAACAAACTGCGTTTCGTGGCGGGCTAACCAGCTACGGTGTACTAACATATTAGCCGGCTTATTGATGGCAATAAGCCACTCATCTTGATAAATAATTTCGAGCACAAATTTACCTAGGGATAAAAAGGGTAGTTACTTCAGCCATGCCTTTCCGAACTCATCTTTTTAACGCGATTAAGGCCGTATTTAACACGTAGGTGATGAGGGATGCGGGAGCTATTCTTAATATACGATTAGACCGGCGGCTAAAACACATACACATTGGGTCATCGATGGCTGATCATAGCATGTTAGTAACGATAAACGAAAAAAAGGGAGTACCGAAAGCTCGGTACTCCCTAATTTAATACGGCTTCCTACCGCTATATGCATCCTGCTAATTCATAGGATTCGACAATCCAGAAGGATGTGTCTTCCTGACTACATAATCCTATGAACTCAGCTACATTTCCTTTGTAGCTTATCCTTCTGCAGAAGATTCCCTAATGTTTAGAAAACAGCTCATCATCCTGACCCGCTATTTCCGAGCTTCACTCACTGTAAAGCGATTCCATCCTTGAGCCTATCCTTAGAACTTATAACATCCTTCTGGTTCGCTTATTTTCTCAAAGTTCTGGGGATAAACAACCAGATTATTTCAGTGTATTTCCTAACAATCTTGATTTATTGATTGTTAAAAACTTAACCAATTGATTCAAAATATAATTCATAAGATAGCTTGTTTGACTTATCGTGTGATTTAGTGATCCAGATCAATTTAATAAGATCATTCTCATTTACACCTTTACCAATAAAACAGCGTTATCGGCGAGGAGAAAGTAACTGAAGAAAATGTGTCAACGATGGGGCTAAGACCTTATATTGCTGCTGACCTAAGGTCTCCAGCACGACATGGCCAGAAATATTTTCTACAGTAATGATCGTTTCATCGTCTTCGGTTGTTGCGATAAACAGTGTCGGGCTGTGCTTTAAACGTCGTTTCATCACCAGATGTCCTAACAGATTCTGTTGTAACAACGTAAAGTCCTCTTCGTTCCACGCCTGAAGCAGAGTAATTGGCGTTCCCTCAAACGTTGCCGGCATTTCTGCAGCAAATTGTGTGGTGTAAAAAGCAACGACCGAAGGCTGCAACAGAAGATCAACCCCTTTTGCTACCCCATCCAAATTTTTCGGTAGTGTAAAAGGCTGGGGCAACCAAGTGATTTCTTGTTCGTAGGTGGCGACAAGGCAAGGAGAGTCTACGCCGAGTAACGACGTATTGCGGGGTGCACTGTGACTCGCTTGCTGCCAAAATTGACAATAACGCTGTGTAAACTCGCTAAGTTGTTGAGAGGTCTCATCTAACATTCTATTTATTACTCTGAATCAGTTACAATTACGGCCATCATCCATTTACTTGGGCACAGATGCAATGGCCGACTACGAAAACCATCCTTCCTTATCCGAACTGACGTTAGGCAAAGCAACCGCTTATATTGCCGATTATCAGCCTGACCTATTACAAGCTGTGCCGAGAAGTTTAAACCGGGATAGCCTTGCGTTAGACGAAGAAAAGCTCCCTTTTCACGGTGAAGACTTTTGGACGCTTTATGAATTATCTTGGCTCAATGATCACGGCATTCCGCAAGTCGCAATTGGTGATGTCGCTCTACCGGCCACCAGCAAAAATTTGATCGAATCAAAAAGTTTTAAGCTCTACCTTAATAGCTTCAATCAAACGCGCTTTAGCCATTGGCAAGACGTAGAGCAAACATTGGTGCGCGATTTGAGCAACTGTGCACAGGGTGATGTGCGGGTAACCCTGCATCGCTTACAGGATTTTACCGCCCAACCTATCGATGATTTTGCTGGAGAGGTGATCGATGAGCAAGCGATCACTATCGATAACTACCAATTCAACCGAGATTATCTGCGTAATGCAACGTCCGGCGATATCGTGGAAGAGACCTTAGTCAGCCACTTACTAAAATCAAACTGCTTAATCACTCAGCAGCCCGATTGGGGTTCGGTGATGATCCGCTATAAAGGTAAAAAGATTAATCGAGAAGCGTTATTACGGTATCTGCTCTCTTTCCGTCAGCATAATGAGTTCCACGAGCAGTGTGTTGAACGGATTTTTACCGATGTTATGGCACTTTGCCAACCGGAAAGCTTGACGGTTTACGCGCGTTATACACGGCGAGGAGGCTTAGATATTAACCCTTGGCGTACGAATGAGCATTTTGCTCCACATAATCGTCGACTAGCTCGACAATAATAGCATTATACTAAAAAGGGTTTGTTAATCGTTACTGTCACACCGTAGTCTGGACGTCACTCGCAGAAAGTGGAGGCTAATCGCGACACTTTCTGGAAATACACTAAGGAGCTCACTTGATTACACATGTCAGTCCGTTAGGAGCGATGGATCTGTTATCGCAACTTGAAGTCGATATGCTTAAAGATACCGCGAGCAGTGACTTGTATCATCTGTTTCGCAACTGTTCTCTGGCCGTACTCAACACCGGTAGTCAGACCGACAGTAGCGAGGCAATCCTTTCCCTTTATAAAGACTTTGAAATTAATGTGTTGCGCCGTGAACGTGGTGTAAAACTTGAATTAATTAACCCGCCACAAGCCGCATTTGTCGACGGCCACCTTATTCGCTCACTGCAAGCCAACCTATTTGCCGTTCTTCGCGATATTGTTTTCGTCACCGCACAACTAAATACCGACAAGCGTATAAAACAGCACGCCCCGACCGATTCCGTATACATCACTAACATGGTGTTTTCTTTACTGCGTAACGCTCGTGCGTTACATGTCGGCGAACTCCCCAATATGGTCGTTTGTTGGGGCGGTCACTCTATTAATCCAATTGAATATCAATATTGCCGAGAAGTGGGCAAACAGTTGGGGCTTCGCGAGCTTAACGTCTGTACCGGTTGCGGTCCGGGCGCGATGGAAGCCCCAATGAAAGGAGCCGCCGTCGGACATGCCCAGCAGCGTTACCATGAAAGTCGCTTTATCGGCATGACAGAACCGTCAATCATCGCCGCGGAGCCACCGAATCCGCTGGTGAATGAGCTGATTATCATGCCAGATATCGAAAAGCGGCTTGAAGCGTTTGTGCGTATTGCGCACGGTATCATTATTTTCCCTGGTGGCGTGGGGACAGCAGAAGAGTTACTGTATTTGCTGGGTATCATGATGCATCCAAACAATGATCAGCAAGTCTTGCCGCTTGTACTCACTGGCCCCAAAGAGAGTGAAGACTACTTCACCATGTTAGATGAATTTATTCGTCATACGCTGGGTGAAGCCGCAACGAAGCACTATCGCATTATTATCGGTGATGCTCCAGAAGTTGCTCGGGTCATGAAAGAGGCTATGCCCGCGGTGAAACAGTACCGTCGCGATACCGGTGATGCCTACAGTTTTAACTGGTCATTACATATCGATAGCGATCTTCAACACCCGTTCTACCCTTCTCATGAAAACATGGCGAGCTTAAAATTATTTAAAGATCAGCCGGTCGAAAAATTAGCGGCAGACTTACGGCGGATGTTCTCAGGTATTGTCGCGGGGAATGTCAAAGAAGTCGGTATCCGCGAAATCACACAACATGGCCCATATTTGATTAATGGTGACAGTGACATCATGGCAAGAATGGATGAGATGCTACAAGGTTTTGTCTCGCAACAGCGCATGAAACTTCCTGGTAGTGCTTACGTTCCCTGCTATAAAATTATCCGCTAACTCAAAAGGCTACGCTACCGGCGTAGCCTCAGAGATTTTAAAATTAATGACTTACCATCTGTTGATTATTGACGCGCTGAATTTAATTCGGCGTTTACACGCGGTACAAGGCAGTCAATGCTTATCCGGTTGTCTTTCTGCGGCCAAGCAGCTTCTCCATCATAGCCAACCGACACATGTTGTCGCCGTCTTTGATCATCCAGATAGAAAGAGCGGCTGGCGACATCAATACTTTCCTGACTATAAAGCAGGACGCAGCGCGATGCCGGAAGACCTCGCACAACAACTTCCTCACATTGAAGCCGCACTGGCCGATTTAGGAATTCAAAGTTGGACGTCGCCTGACGAAGAAGCCGATGATCTCGCTGCGACTTTGGCTGCAAAAATGGCTCACGCTGGCCATCAAGTAACACTGGTCTCTACCGATAAAGGCTACTGCCAGTTACTTTCGCCACGGATCCAGATCCGCGATTATTTTCAAAAACGTTGGTTAGATGTTCCCTTTATTCAACAAGAATATGGGGTTCTTGCCTCACAACTTGTGGATTATTGGGGATTGTGTGGAATAGCGAGCAGTAAGATCCCGGGCGTTCCAGGAATAGGTCAGAAAAGTGCCCAAGCACTGATCGCCCAATATGGGCAGTTAGAGCAGATCTATCAGAACCGCGATGCGATTCCTGCTAAGTGGCAAGCAAAACTTGATGCGGGACGCGAGTTGGCATTTATAAGCCGCCAACTCGCTCAACTTAAAACTGACCTTATCCTTAGCGGTAATTTACGCCAGTTACGTTACCTCCCGCCAGCGGGAGGTTAGCGTTCGTCTAACCGTCCTGCCCAAGCACTCCAAATCCGGCGGACATGGACGGTGACTTCTTCACGATCATGGTAAAGATGACGCGCACGAATTTGGATGTTGATCCCTTGCTCAGAAAGGGTCGTTTCCATCAACGCCAAAATTTGTGTCACCTCTTCATAACGCTTTTTCATCGGTAACTTTAAGTTAAAAATCGCTTCGCGACACCACCCCTGAGCCAGCCAACGCATCATGAGATGAGCCACTTTAATCGGCTTTTCAACCATGTCACAGACTAACCAACTAATGTTATTACGCGGCGGTTGGAAACGGAAACCATCTTCTTGCAGATGTGTGACCTGCCCGGTATCCATCAATGACGGTGCCATAGGGCCATTATCTACGGCATACACCATCATTGATCGTTTAACCAACTGATAAGTCCATCCTCCCGGACAAGCGCCTAAATCAACAGCGTACATCCCACTGGCTAATCGTTCTTCCCACTCATCTTCAGGAATGAATACATGGAAAGCCTCTTCCAATTTTAACGTCGAGCGACTCGGTGCGTCGGAGGGAAATTTTAATCGCGGGATCCCCATAAATAACGCTGAGTTGTTATTGGAATACGAGTAACCCACATAGCAGGTACCCGGTGCGATAAAGAACACATGGATAACCGGTCGTTTGGCACTTTCGTAATTAAGGAGTAATCCCTCTTGGCGTAAGGCAGCACGCAGAGGTACGGTAAATTTACGACAGAATTTCAGAAGCTCTTTTGCTTCGTTTGTGTCGGGCACTTCAACACGAATATCTCCCGCCTTTTCAACTACGCCCGTTAGCATACCGACAATCGGCGTGATCCTATCCTCTGGGGGAAGATTTTTTAGTAACTCACCCACCACACACAATTGACGGGCGAAGATAAGACTGTCGAAAGGTAACTCACGCACCAGTCGATCCGCATCTTCATATTGATAGCATTCGTATAAGACATAGCCAGAATTATCTTTCACTCGTGCAAAACCAAACACATTGTGTTCTGCGGCTTTCGCCGAAATTTCTGCCGCACACTCTTTCTCGAAACCTTGTCGGCAATACAGTAATACTTTATTCATGGCGACTCGCCCTATTTCTCAGACGCAGTGCGCCAATTAACATCAATAACCAACCAATCAGAAAAAACATTCCCCCGATTGGCGTAATAAACACAAGAAAATGAAGATGGGATAGCGCAAGGCTGTATAAGCTACCGCTAAATAGAACAATCCCTAACGCTATGCTCGCTGTACTCCAATAAAACCAGATATTGCAGCGAGTCTGCATTGCCGTACCCAACCCCAATATCGCTAAGGTGTGCCAAGCCTGATACTGGAGACCTGTATGAATCCAAGCCAGTTGCTCACTGCTTAACATATGGCTTAGCACATGTGCACCAAAAGCCCCGAATGCCACCAGGAAAAAGCCACTGATCGCAACAAAAATATAGATCATTCGACTACTCATCTTAAGCCCTCTTTAAGCCCTCACCCTAATCGGTCAGGCCTTTATGCTGTCTTGCTCGCGGGATGCGGTATCAATAATCCATTGACGAAAGGCGGCTATTTTACCGAGTTCTGCCTGACTGTCATGGTAAACCAAATAAAAAGCATTTTTACTTGATAATACCTCGTTAAACGGACAGACCAAACGGCCAGAACTGAGCTCGCTTTGCACCATAACGTTATTCGCTAAAGCAATCCCTTGGCCATGAATAGCCGCTTGGAGCACCATCGCACTGTGACTAAAGATCGGCCCCTGCTGCACATTGATATGGGGTAACCCGACTTGTCTTACCCAGCTTTGCCAATCACGACGCGAAGCGTCATGCAGTAATGTCACGTGCTCTAAATCTGCGGGGGATTGTAACGGACGCTCGCCGGTAAGCAATACCGGTGAACAGACAGGTAATAAATATTCCGCATATAATTTTTCAACCCGTAATCCCGGCCAGTTTCCTCTGCCATAAAAGATTGCGATATCGACATCATCGGCCAACTTATCTTCTTCACGGTCAACCGCTTGGATACGGACATCAATCCCAGGATGTTGTTGGTTAAAGCTGGTCAATCGTGGTACCAACCACTGAATAGCGAAACTAGGAAGTAAGCTAACCGTCAGTGCACCTTTGGCACTGCGCGCCTGTAATTTACGGGTGGCATCATTTAAGGCGGAGAAGATCTCTTTAATATCGAGATAGTAACTTTGCCCCTCTTCGGTCAATAACAAAGAGCGATTACGTCGACGAAAAAGTTTAAGGCCTAGAAAATCTTCTAACCCTTTAATTTGATGACTCACTGCTGCCTGCGTGACAAATAACTCTTCGGCAGCACGGGTAAAACTTAAGTGACGAGCGGCAGCGTCAAAGACTTTGAGTGCGTTAAGAGGAGGAAGACGTTTTGACATAACCTAGGGTGCTCGATTTGCGGATAGCAAGCTGCTACCTCAGCATTAGTTTTTATAATGTGAAGCATTATAATTTGTCCATTGTGTAACTTCCACTAAATACCTATAGTTGCGCCCACTTCCGACGGTAGTCTTTTAATGAGTGAGACATTTATTAAAAGCGGCTCTAGGTGGTGATGTTGTGTTTGCATTTGACTCGGAAGTTTCGAGTCCATAATTTCCTGTGATATACACCCTGTCTGTCCATAGTATATTTTTTATAACACCGCTTATGCGGTGTTTTTTTTTGCCTATACCTATGCGCGGTCTTCTAGGATTACCGATATCGGAGTGGGAAATATGCCAATCGTTTGCGTTAGCATGGATAGATTTAATTCATGCTAAAAAGGTCGGGATAGGAAGAGAGAGGAGATACTGGCTCTGTAAAAAAGCCAGTATCAAAACGTCATTATTGGCCGATTTCTGTCAGATCTTTCACATCTGAACGGTTAATCTGTTGTTTGACACCTGTACCGTCTTTGTAAACAATAAGTCCGGTGTCTTCATCAATTGCCGGTTTACCTTGAGTCACAATCGTCTGGCCATCATTAGTATGCATAACGTAATTACTCGAACAGCCCGCAAGGGTAAACACGACTCCACCAACCGCTAATACAGCTAAAAGATGTTTTTTCATTTATTATCTCCATATCGTATATCTTCAGACACTCTAGCGCTGATTATTTTTTAGTTCGTATTAATACCATAGGCCAAGCGGTAAAATTTGCCACGGGTAGAGATTAAAAAAAGGGCTGTCACACATACTATGAGAAAATTCTCTCCTGAAGGGTTCCGTCACCAGTTCCCGGCACTTCGTGAATCGAAGTGCTACCTTGATAGCGCAGCAACCAGTCTGTGCCCACAAACCGTTATTGACGCAACTCACCAGTTTTACCAAACGGGAGGCAGCGTTCATCGCAGCCACTATTTGCAAGCCAAACAGCTCACTGAACGTTACGAAGCCTGTCGTCAGCAAGTGGCTGAGCTGATTAATGCCCCGCAAGCTGAGCAGATTATCTGGACACGGGGTAGCACTGAATCGATTAATTTAGTTGCCCAATCTTGGCTTCAGCCTTTACTGCATCCCGGCGATGAAATTATTGTCAGCGAGTTAGAGCACCATGCCAATCTTTTACCTTGGTTGATGCTGGCCGAGAAAACCGGCGCCAAAGTGGTGCGTTGGCCAATCACGGCACACGGGGAACTGGCTGTCGATGATTTAGCCCCCCTTCTCACACCACGTACACGGCTACTGGCTGTCACGCAGATGTCAAATGTGACTGGTTATAGGCCCCCCTTGGCCGCAATAATTCACCAAGCACATAAGGCCGGGGTCGCGGTAGTGATCGATGGTGCACAAGGCATCGTGCACCAGCCTACGGATGTGCAACAGCTGGATGCTGACTTTTATCTCTTTTCCGCCCACAAATTATATGGGCCAACCGGTATCGGGATACTCTACGCGCGCAGTGATCGTTTAGCACAAATGCGTCCGGTGCAAGGAGGAGGAAAGATGATTACTCATGTTGATTTTAACGGTTATCGCTTGCAACAGGCTCCTTGGTGTTTTGAGCCCGGAACACCGAATACCGCCGGTGTTATAGGTCTGAGCAGCGCCCTCGACTTTCATCGCGCCATCGATTGGCAAGCCGCTGAAGCCTGGACCTGTCAACTTGCTGAACATGCCGTGAAACAATTAGCCCAACTGCCCGGTATTAAACTTTTCCACGCACCCGGCTCACCGATTATCTCTTTTGTTTTTGAGCAACTCCATAGTCATGATCTTTTCAGTCTAATCAACGAATACAACGTCGCATTACGGGTCGGACAACATTGTGCCCAACCTTTAATGCAAGCATTAGGGGTAAGTGGTACGCTTAGAGCCTCATTCGCCGCCTATAATGCTTACGATGATGTAGAGCAATTAGTGCGCGCCGTAACTTCTGCTTATCAATTGTTAACCGAAGAAGAGTAAGGCCCGAAATCATGCAGTTACCCCAGCATCCGTTTGGTACCGCGATCACGCTTAAAGATATCGCAAAATCGCTGAATAAAAGCCCTCATTGGGAAGATCGCTACCGTGAATTGATTCGACTAAGCCGTAAAATGCCAACGTTACCGGAAGCGTGGCGTACCACTGACAATGAGATTTTTGGGTGTGAGAATCGTGTATGGCTGGCTTATACCCTTACGCCACAAGGTAATTTTCATTTTGTATTGGAAAGTGAAAGCCGGATTGTAAAAGGGTTATTGGCGATTTTATTGAGTCAATGTGAAGGGCAGCCGCCGCAGAACATCGCCGATGTCGATCTGTTAGCGATATTTGGCCAACTGGGGTTAGCGCAACATCTGTCTACAACTCGCAATAGTGGTTTACGTGCGGTCGCTGAAGCCATCAACAATGCGGCACGCGCCGCATTGCATCACGATCAATGAGGCAGTTGTCGCTGTTTACGCGCAATAAATTTTTTCAGTGCATGGGAAACCGCAACAAAACCAAAGGAAGCAGTGACCATAGTCACTGCACCGAATCCCGAAGCACAGTCCATACGTTTCGGGCCTTCCGCTGTTGCCCGTGCATGACAGACTGAGCCATCAGCTTGGGGGTAACGCAGCGCTTCCGTCGAAAAAACACAGTCGATGCCCAGTTTTCCTTTACTGTTTTTAACGATATTAAAATCGCTTTTTAATCGCTCTCGTAACTTAGCCGCTAAAGGGTCTTGAATCGTTTTGGCTAAATCCACCACAGAGATCTGCGTAGGATCGAGCTGACCACCAGCTCCCCCTACCGTGATAACCGGGATTTTGTAACGTCGACAATAGGCTAACAGTGCCGCTTTCGGGCGGATGGCATCAATCGCATCAATCACATAGTCGAACGATTGATGTAAATACTCGGCAACGTTTTCCGGCGTAATGAAATCGTCGATGCAGGTCACCTGACATTCTGGGTTGATAGCCCGAATTCGTTCAGCCATCACCTCGATTTTCTGACTGCCCACCGTTTCTTTCAACGCATGTAGCTGACGATTCGTGTTGGTAACACAAACATCATCCATATCCACAAGCGTTATATGGCCAATTCCTGTTCGAGCGAGGGCCTCAGCGGCCCACGACCCAACCCCGCCAATACCAATGACACAAAAATGGGCTTGAGAGAAAAAATAAGCGGCCTGTCGACCATACAGTCGTTCAATACCGGAAAAACGTTGCTGCCATGCTTCTGTCATCGTAATTCAACTCTTAACATAAAAAACGCCCTATTCTCTTACTGACCAAAGACTGGATTCGCCGAATAGAGCCCCGTTCCCGGTGCTGACTTTAAGATCCAAACTCTACCGTAGTGGTTATAGAACCCTGCCAGATGGGCGGCTTCATCACCAATACCTTGATAGATGTCGAAGTGTTGCCCTTTAATGGCTCCCCCCACATCCAATGCAACCATTAGGCGTAACTGATATTTACCGTTAAATTTGCCTTTTTCGTTCAGTTGAGGAACCTCAGCCAGCAATACTGACCCTGGTGGTATCAATGAACGATCAGCGGCGACGGAGGCCTTCGCTACCAGAGGAACCGCACTCGCACCACGTACGGGCGTAAAAGGTTCGGGTTTGAAGAAGACAAATGAGTCATTGGTTTCTAACAGTTGCCTGACTTCAGCGTAAGAATGATTGTTGGCCCAGTCACGAATTGCCTGCATCGACATGTCTTCACGCTTGACTTCACCTCGATCAATCAGCTCTTTGCCAATACTGTGATAGGCCCAGCCATTTTTTCCACCATAACCGAAGAATGTGAGTGGCCTTCCGTCGCCATAATCAACATAGCCGCTGCCTTGTACATCCATCATAAAGTTATCGATTAACGAATTACTCCATGCGATAACATAGCGAGAATCCACCGCCCCATTATAGATGTCAGCGCGACGCGGCAGTTTATAGCGACCATGTTTAGGCGGCATCCGATAAATCGGGTATTGGAACTCACCTTGGCGCGTGTAGCGAGCCTGGATCACTGGGGTATAATAGCCGGTAAATTGCACATTGCCGTAATCATCAGCCCCTTCCATTTGCCACGCTTCAATCCCATAATTACGAAGCTGACGGGTATCCCCCCCTGCATTCAACCAACTTTGAATGGCATTAAAGGTACTTTGCTGGCGCTGATAAAGGCGTGATGAAGCCCCTTGTATTTGCTGAACCTGATAGACAAAATCACCGCCATTAACCGGTGCACCAATCGCATTGGGCTGGTTACGCAAGGCAAATTCCGACGTAATTTTGCCATCTTTATATTGTTGGCCCCGGTCTGTCGGCTTCGATGAGCATCCAGAGAGTAGTATCGCGACCAATGAGCCTGTTACGGCTAATTTCAGTAATGGGAATTTCATGAGTCTCTCTTATCGCTCAATATCTGTTGGCGAAGATAGCAGAGCACCTAATAGATTAAAACTGGAAAGCGTCGTCACCGCAAAAATTGACTAAAAAAAGGGCTTTACGAGTAATAATCAACCAGAAATAGACTTTTTTTCGGTTTATTGAAAATTTAAGGTTGCAAAGATCGGCGTAATCCGTATAGTGCGCATCCACGGACGCGGGGTGGAGCAGCCTGGTAGCTCGTCGGGCTCATAACCCGAAGGTCGTCGGTTCAAATCCGGCCCCCGCA
>NZ_JABBFO010000010.1 GCF_018494035.1 Rosenbergiella australiborealis | reverse complement strand
ACGCGTAACGTTATCCGCACAGCTGGCCTGAACAAGCTGCGGATGGAGGACAAGCGCGGAGAAGAGCACGTCAAGCTCAGTACAGAGTACGGTAGTAAGACCCAACTTAATTTAGGGCACAACGTCGATGCTTCTAGGGCTCTTCGTGGCGAGGGGGCGGAGCTGCGCACTAACGACTGGGTCAGCGTTCGTGGTGGTAAGGGGATTCTACTCACTGCAGATGCTCAGCCTGACGTCGGCAGTAAAATGCTTGAAATGGACAGGGCTGTAGAACAACTGGAGCAGGCACTCACGCTGGCAAGAAGCCTCCAGGCAGCAGTAAAGGGGGCGCAGGCAACGGTATCTGACATCGACAGCCAAAAGAGGCTAAATAGCTCACTGAAATATCTAAAAATGCCAGGATTGCTGGCCAGTGCTCCCGCTGGAATAGGCATTCTGAGTCCTGAGGCTGTCCGGCTTGCTTCAGGCGGGGCAAGTATTGGCATGATGTCAGGTAAAAACACCGATATCAGCACTGGGCAGTCGTTCACTGTAGCGGCAAGCGAGGCGGTAAGTTTGTTTGCTCAGGCTGCAGGAATGAAAATGTATGCCGGGGCAGGGAAAGTTGATATTCAGGCACAAGCGGACGCCATGAATGTCTCAGCATTACAGGACATCACTGTCGTCAGTGGTCAGGGGAGCGTGAAGGTAAATGCCAGTAAGCAACTGATTTTAAGTTGCGGTGGTGCTTATATAAAGCTTAGCGGTGGGAATATTGAGCTGGGATGTTCGGGAAATATTTTGCTGAAAGCGGCCAATGTTAATCAGACAGGCCCTGCCAGCTTAGATACCCCACCAGAGACTTTCCCGAAAGGGTACAGCGAAGGGTTTACCACAACGTCCTCAGCCAACGGAGCAGTCAAGCCTTTCACCACATATAAAATTACGACGGCTGAAGGGGACGTTTATGAGGGCATTTCTGGTGCAAATGGAGAAACATCTCCAATATTTACGTCTATGCCATCGCAGTTAAAAATCGAATATCCGCGAAATATTACTGATAGCCAGGAGGGCGAATAACATGACTACAGCTGTATCCTCACTCTGCCGTAAAAATCCCCATGCTCCATGCGAAGAGCAGATGCCCTACTGGGTTGAATTTCAACTGGTTGATGAGCAGGGCGATCCCGTGGCGAATATGCCATGGACTGTGGAAAGCGCTCATCCTGTCTCCGGGCTAGTGGAGGGATTCACTTATTCTGGTCAGAGCGATGCTGACGGACTAATCAGAGTCGATATGCCGCATGGGCTGGAACTGAGGTTGACGTTAGATAGCAATCAGCTGGCTACGGAAATGGAAAAACGTGCCTTGCGTGTTAGCAGGGATGCGGAAAATGATTCTGTTGTTCGCCCCGGTGCAGAAGATAAGGGTTATATCTGGCACTATGCGGTATTGGGCGAACTATGCCATCAGAAACCTGATTTGCAATTAAGAGAAGGGGAAGAGCTACCTTTATTCCATTTTCCGAACAGCAGTTCATTCCAGGGTGTTAAGGTCAGAACAAATGAGCTTGAAAAACGCCATATGATTGAAATATGCCCGTTCAGAGCCTGGGAGCTTGTTCTGTATCATCAAAAGGACTATTCCATTGCGAATGGGATTAACCTAGGGGCAGCAGCAACACTTGCTTATGCAGATGACAGTGCTCTGGACACCGTGTCAATTAGACGCTTTTTTATTAATCAGTGTCAGGATCTTTCTCGCTTACCCCAGCTTTGTAAAGACGGCTCTGCATGGAATACGCTGGTACAGGATGTTCCCTTTAGTGAACGATATTATCCCCCGGTATTTATAGATACTTCGCCTAAGGTAGCCAAGAATAATTCACAGGCAACAGCACAGGCAGAGGGCGATATTGCTGCAACAAAGGCGGACGGTGATACGCAGCTTTATTATGTTTATAACGCGGATAAGGTGATTGTTGCCTGGCGCGGAACTGCCAGTGTGTTTGATGTAGGAACGGATCTTGCGTTCAGACCTGTAAATTCAGAATTATGCGATATAGATAAAACGCAATGCACTCGGTTACTACCTGCTGGGAAAGTACATACTGGGTTTTGGAGTGGATATAGCCGGGTTGAGCGATTATTCTCCAAGGAAGTAAAAATACTCAAAGACCTGGCTGAACGATTAGATATATTTATCTGCGGTCATAGTCTTGGCGGCACCTTGGCATTGATTCAGTCCGTAAATTTAAAAATCGATGATCCTCTTTTATACACCTATGGAATGCCGCGAACCTTTACCCGCGATGCCATGGTTCAATTGTCGGGGATTACTCATTTCCGCCATGTCAATGATAATGATCCTATTCCAGCCCTACCGGCAGAAGCCAACCTTGATAACGAGTTATATAAATTATGGGGATGGTTTGGCGGAACACTGGGCTTTTTTTGGTCAGTGGGTGAGCTTCTTGCTTACCAGATGGTTACTTGGGGAGACTGCTTCTGGCACCACGGCAATACTGTGGCTTTTCTAACGGTCACCCAGAGCCGGGAATGGCATGAGTGTAAGAGGGATCTCCCCACTCCGGCGGGGTGTATTACCATCAGAAATCGACTTCCACTAAAGGCTAAGCTTTATCTGGTGCCCGCTCTGGCGGAACAAGAGATGCAACAGGCCGGGAAGAAACAGAAAGAATTTAAAGCATCATTGACGCAATCGGATTTAAAAGATTTCTTCCCTGAAGGCAGCAACCCAGACAGGGGGGTTAATATAAATATTTTTGAACACTTTATGACATCCTATATGCCCTATATGTATAACAAGTTATTAGAGCTGATTGATAAAGCTGGAATAGTGGAAAAACGCACATTTACCGAGCACAGGTATAATGTTGATTCATTCAGGGAGCAGATGGAAGAAAATAAAAATGACATTCCTGAGAAGGAATTGGTAAGAAATAGCATCTTTCTGATTATAGACGGGCTGCTTGGTATTTCTCTTGCCTCAACGTTATCCATGTCGTCAGGCAACGATACGCTTTTACGGTTTGCTCAATATGGAGAGGAGGTAATGGAAAATGTCTAATCAATCAAAAATTATTCTGCTTTCCCTAGTGTTGTTTTTCTCTGCAGGATGCAGTATTAGTCAAGTCGTTAACAAGACGTTATCTCCACCAACGGATACAAAGTGGGTCAATATTGAAGTGAGAAATCCATCTCAGTATACAAAACCTTTCCCGCTAGAAGTCAGATACATCTCGTATGAATGCAAGAAAAAGAGAATTAGCGGCTTTGATGGCTCAGTGATCACCGAGCCCAGCTATAACGCTATTAGTATCCCCATGCAGCAAGAGAACGGGGATATCTGGAAAGGGAAAGTGGCTGTAACCGGCGGTGGCTCCTGCAAATGGGCGCTTAGCGCCGTAACACTTGGCATTCAATATAGTGATGCCACTCATCTTGGTAAGGATCTTGTGCCTGGTACGGAAGTAGGGGTATCGCTTGCTTTTGATAATGATGCTTCGCGGAATGGGCAATTTACCTTTGTCACGGGAGATATAGATTTATCGCCTAAATATTATCCTTACATAAGAGAAAAGAAAATGGGGGGGGTAGAGAATAGCTTATCTCTATTTGGTAAGAAAGATTTCCTGTTATTACGTGTTGGTGATATTCGTTTCGTGAGGTTTTCCCCTGAAATAGATGAAGGGAAAATAACAAGATTTGTCGGATTAGAAAAAAAAGTAAAAGGAAAATATCCAAAAATAATTTATCCGGATGGGAGTATTGCTCCGGAAAAAACGCTTTTCCCTGATTTCGATAAAGTCGATAAAATGGGCGTGAAATAGAAAGTTGTATAAAATTTTTTTTAACTTGAGCTTGGGAAGGGCGTTTTTTTAACCACCGTGCGGTAATATTATTTTTTTATTTTTATCCGATAAAGAGAATAGGTGATGGAACATGTCTAATCAATAAAAAATTATTCTGCTTCCATTGGTATTATTATCATCAGGGTACAGCATAAGTAGAACTGTTAACAAAAAATCATCCCCGCCTGCGGATACAAAATGGGTCAATATTGAAGTGAGAAATCCATCTCAGTATACAAAACCCTTCCCGCTGTGAGTCAGATATATCTCGTATGAATGCAAGAAAAAGAGAATTATCGGCTTTGATGGTTCGGTGATCATCGAGCCCAGCTATAACATTATTGGGAACCCCATGCAGCAAGAGAACAAAGATATTTGGAAAGCAAAATTTAGGTATCGAGTATATAGACGCGATACTTCTTGGCAAAGATCTTGTTCCTGGTATGGCAGTAGGTGTGGCCCTCGCCTTTGATAATAATGTTTCTCGTAATGGACAATTTACCTTTATCGCAGGAGATGTAGATATATCTCCTAAATATTACCCTTACATAAGAAAGAAGAAAATGGGAGGAGTGTAGAATAGCTTATCGCTATTTGGTAAGAGAGAGTTTCTATCATTGCAAGTTGTTGAGATTAGTTCGATGAAATTTCCCATAAGATAGATGAAGTGAAAATAATAAGGTTCGTTGGTTTATAAAAGAAAATAAAAGGTGAATATCTAAAGGTTATTTATCCAGATGGAAGTGTTACTCCTGAAAGAACGCTTTTCCTATTTTAATAAGGTAGACAAAATGGACATTAAATAATTTTATTTATTTTTCTAGGATTAAAAATGACAAAAGGCTCAGTTTTGCTTGGTGACAAAACCTCACACGGCGGAAAAGTGATCTCCGCCTCTTCCAATATTACTGTTGATGGGAAAAAGGCCGCATTAGTGGGTGATAGGGTAAGTTGTCCGGTAGATGGGCATGGAACTAATCCTATCGTGGAAGGATCACCGCATCGTACCTTTGACGGTCGGGCTGTCGTCGTCGATGGCTGCAAATGTCAGTGCGGTTGTACTGTAATTTCAAGTGCTCAGAACAGCACAGTAGGATAATCAATGGGCTGGGAAAGGACGAAAGGAATAACGATGGAGTTACCTCCTGAGCCATCTTTTACGGGATGGCTGTTGGCAGGAGGGGGTGCCGCGGTTGTGGGTACTTTTCTGTTTATCCTGCATGCGTCAGGCATGGTTAGGGCACTGGCTGTATTCAATATCTGGTGGCTGGCATCCAGCCCGTTTCTTGGCTGGTTTTTCCTGTTTTGTTTGCGGGGATGGCTGTGGGGCAGAACAGTCAATGAATATCAGTTTTTGCAGAAGGAAGCGGAGTATGGACAGCAACAGTGGGAGGCCTGGGCTGGACGCTATCTGGCCGTGCTGGGAAGCAGCATATTGCTACCTTCCGGAGTAACCTCTGAGACCATTGCTAAATCAACTGCTGCAGATGCGCCGCAATTTCTTTCACTGACCAGCCATTTTGATACGCAATCGGTGAATTCCACCTCCTTGCTTGAACTGGGGCTGGCCGGTGTACAAAACGCGATTGCGATGTTGCCTGCGACAGTGCCGTTCAACATCACCATTGTAAGCGACATGATTTCGTCTGACTTCGAGACTCATTTCCGCAAATCATGGGGGAAAATTTATCCTGGGCGTGCGCTGACAGGCTCGGTCTCATGTTGTGAAACCCTTTCTTTTGCCTGGGTCGAAGAGCGCCTTAAAAATCCCGTTTTCGACATTGATTTAATCCTGATATTGCAGCACCAGGGGGCTGAACAGTATTCCGATGCACTCTCGGCGCTGCTACTTACCAGCGATGATGTTGCTGAAAAATACCAGCTTTCTCACTCTGCTCGCATATTGCGACCGATGCCGCTGGACATGAAAAATTTCAGGGCTGATATAGGTTTGTTCCTCGAAACACAAACAATCGCCTGTCAGACATCAAACGTATTTTGTGACTGTGGGCACTGGAATGACGGGTTTGCTGATCTAATGACCGCGTCTCAATCACATCTGACACTGTGGGTGCCCCAGGAAATAGATGTACTGGAAAAATATAACGGAATTCCAGGGGCCGGGAGTGCGTGGCTTCTAGCCTCATTACTGGCCGATATCGTGTCCGTCAGCAACAAACCTATTTTAGGATTGTTTACCTCAGGTAATGATCGTTTTGTCAGTACTGTTACCTCAGGGAGTAAAAATAATGATGCCGGGTAGTCCATGGAGCAGAGGGGGGCTTGCCGGCATAATAGCCTGCATCTCAGCGATTATAATGGCCATGATCCTTCATTTCGGCCCCTCGCATGGCCTTGATACCCGACCGATGCAAGTGCTTGCATTCATTGCCGTATGGATAGTCCTGCTGATTGTTTTCTATACGTCGTTCATGTTCCGGTTTATGAAGGAAAGGTATCATCGCTGGCGGGAACAGAAGAACAATGCGTTGCCTGCTGATGAATCAAGAGTTGCCCGGACTCCGCCTCGCAATGTCACCGTTGATACTATCCGTGACGCCATGCGTAACCTCTACGGTCGGTGCTGGGGACGTAAAACACGCATCCTGTTGATAACCGGTACTGCCACTGAAGTAGAACAACTCACTCCAGGTCTTACGGCTCATCTCTGGCAGGAAGATCGCGGCACGCTGTTGCTGTGGGGCGGTGACCTCAATACGCCAGCAGACAGTGCCTGGCTGACCGCGCTGCGCAAACTGCGCCGCCGTCCGGTGGATGGACTGGTGTGGGTCACTTCGGCCTTTGACCAGCTCTCAGCACTAGGGCTGGAGCAGCAGTTGCCGGTACCGTCTGAAAGCATCATGGATTCCCTGTCTCATGCCATCAGCGCCCGTATGGATGCGCTGGGCTGGAAGCTCCCTTTATACGTTTGGTCCCTGCATCCACGTGCCGGTAAGTCAGAAAGTCGCATCACGCAGGCGACCGGCTGTCTGTTGCCTGCCGGTTGTCGTAGCGAAGTTCTGGCAGAACAGCTCTCCGCCCTGACGCCCGAGCTGACTTCACACGGCCTGCAGCAGACCTGCTGTGAAGTGAAACATAACTTCCTGCTGACGCTTGCCGACCAGCTTATTCGTGAACCGGAGAGCGTTACCGCGCCGTTGTCGGTAATGCTCAACCCGTACCGCCCGCTGCCTCTGGCCGGTGTGGTGTTCAGTCAGCCCTCTGCTGGTGCCGAACGTGCCGTGATGCACCACTGGGGCATGGATAAGCGCTGGGATATTTTGCCTGAGTCTGTCCGCACGCTTCCTACCGGACTGCGTCCGTGCAAGCCGGGCATTCCATGGCGTAAAGTGGTTGTGTTAGTTGCTGCTCTGGCGATGGTGGGCTGGACTGTGTGGATGGGCATCGCGTATGTCACCAACCGGAGCCAGATTGCTGATGCGAATGCCCAGGCCGCACTTGCCGCCCGACAGAATCAAACCCTAGAGCAGCATCTGCATGCACTATCTGAACTCCAGAAAACGCTGGCCCGTCTGCAATACCGTTCAGAGCATGGCGTGCCGTGGTATCAGAAGGCCGGACTGAGTCAGAATAACGCGCTTCTGGCAGTCCTCTGGCCACGTTACCAGGATAGCGCGCTGCCGCTGCTGCGGGATGCGGTCGCAGACCATCTGCAAAAACAAGTCGGTACCTTTAACGCGCTGCCGCCGGGCAGTCCGCTGCGTGAGCAGATGGCAAAAACCACTTATGACCAGCTCAAACTCTACCTGATGCTGGCCCGCCCGGAACATATGGACGCCGCATGGTTCAGTTCGGCGCTGCTGCACGACTGGCCAAAACGTGATGGTGTAAAAGATGGCGTCTGGCAAGGCGTAGCCCCACCACTGCTGTCTTTTTATGGCGCTCAACTGGTTGCGCATCCTGAGTGGAAGCTCCGTGCTGATGAAAACATGGTCAGCCAGGCGCGCTCCCTGCTGGTTCGTCTGATGGGCGTACGTAACAGTGAATCGACCCTGTACCAGAAGATGCTCTCGCAGGTGGCGCACCAGTATGCCGATATGCGTCTGGAAGATATGACCGGGGATACCGATGCGGCCCGCCTGTTCAGTACCAGCGAAATAGTTCCGGGGATGTTTATCCGTCAGGCCTGGGAGCAGGCGGTGCAGCCGGCCATTGATAAAGTGGTGAAGGCGCGCCGGGATGAGCTTGACTGGGTACTCACGGACAGCAGGCAGCCGGTGAAGTCGCAGGATGAGACCTCGCCAGAAGCGCTGAAAAAGCGTCTGACGGAGCGTTACTTCGCCGATTTCAGTGGTGCCTGGCTGTCGTTTCTCAACAGCCTGCGTTGGAACCGGGCCACGACATTGTCCGATTCCATTGACCAACTGACCCTGATGGCCGATGTGCGCCAGTCTCCTCTGGTGGCGCTGATGAATACCCTGAACGTACAAGGGCGTACCGGACAGACCGGGGAGGCGATTTCCGACTCGCTGGTGAAATCAGCGAAAATTCTGCTCGGTGGTGACAATAGGGATGCCATTGACCAGAGTGCTGGTATTCACGGTCCGTTGGATGCAACCTTTAGTCCGATATTGGCGCTGATGGATAAAAGCAACACCGGTGCGCAGGCGCTGAGTCTGCAGTCCTATCTGACCCGTGTGACACAGGTGCGCCTGCGTCTTCAGCAGGTGACTAATGCTGCCGACCCGCAGGTGATGACCCAGACTATTGCCCAGACTGTATTCCAAGGCAAAGCGGTAGACCTCACCGAAACCCGTGACTACGGCAGCCTGATTGCCGCCGGTCTGGGGCAGGAGTGGAGCGGATTTGGCCGCACGGTATTTGTGAATCCAATGGAGCAGGCCTGGCAACAGGTACTGACCCCGGCGGCTGAGAGCCTCAATGCCCAGTGGCAACAGGCAGTCGTGGCTGAGTGGAACAGTGCTTTCGGAGGCCGTTATCCCTTTAACAACTCCAGCAGCGATGTTTCCCTGCCGCTGCTCGCCAAATACCTCAACGCGGATTCCGGGCGTATCGCCCAGTTCCTGCAAACCCGCCTTAAAGGCGTGCTGCACAAAGAGGGAAACCACTGGGTGCCGGACAGCATCAATTCGCAGGGGCTGACCTTTAACCCGGCGTTCCTCAATGCTATCAATACTCTGAGTCATATCTCGGATGTGGCCTTCACCGAAGGCAATGCCGGCATGAACTTCGAGTTGCGTCCGGGCACCGCCGGGGGTGTGATGCAGACCGATATGGTTATCGACAGCCAGAAACTGACCTATGTAAACCAGATGCCGGTATGGAAGCGGTTCACCTGGCCTGCTGATACTGAAGCCCCGGGGGCCAACCTGAGCTGGGTTAGCACGCAGGCCGGGACCCGTCAGTACGCCGATATTCCGGGTAGCTGGGGGTTGGTCCGCCTGCTGGATAAAGCCGCCGTCAGTGCCTATCCGGGTGTGAGCAGCAGCTACAGCCTGAGCTGGAAAGCCCAGGACGGTCGCACGCTTAATTACACCCTGCGAACCGAAGCAGGCGAAGGCCCGTTGGCGCTGCTGAAGCTGCGTAACTTCCGTCTGCCGGAAACCATCTTCAGCACCACCGGAGTTGCAGTGCCAGACCAGCTCGCCGGTTTGAACAGTGATGCCGAGGAGGTCTACTAATGAGCACACTCAATGCCTTACTCAGTGCCTGCCAGACAGAACAGGAACCATTACTGGTAGCAACCCGTGAACGCGTGGCGCAGTGGGACAACTGGCTGCAGTCGCTATCAGGATCCTTGCCCGTTGGCGAAGATCCGGGCTATGACGATGACTTCCAGCAGATGCGTGAAGAGGTCAACAAACTCTCCGGGGCAGACACAGATCTTATCTGTCGGCTAGCTGAGAAGCTGCTGACCACGACGGCCAAAGATATCCGTGTGGCGACGTACTACTGCTGGGTGAAGCTGCACCGGGAAGGTGAGCAGGGGCTGGCCGAAGGACTTGAACTACTGGCCGGTCTGCTGGAGCGCTTTGGGTCACAGTTGCACCCGCAGCGTGACCGCAGCCGAAAGGCGGCGCTGGAATGGCTGGCAGGATCGCGCATGACCGACTCGCTTTCACTGTATCCGGAAGTGGTCAGAGAAGAGGCGATACGAACTACCGGCGCATTGCTGCTGATATCACAGCTTATTGAGAATGAGCCGGATGAAACCCGTCCGGAACTCAATGCGCTTTACGGTGCGCTTGAAAGTCGCCTGCAGAAAGCGGGGGGCGTGGATGCGGTGGTACCACAGAACGCCAGTGTCAGCGATACCCCTTCGGCTGCCAGTCACAGCAATGCCCCTGCCATCGGGCGCATCACCTCCGGTCAGGATTTGCTGGCCCAGGCCCGCACCCTTACCGAATACCTGCGCGAGCAGCCGGACGGCTGGCTGTCAGCACACCATCTGATGAAGAGCCTGCGTCACGACACCCTGCGAGCCATCCCGGCCTCTGATGCACAGGGGCGTACTCGCATCGAACCGCCACGGGCAGATCAGCGTGCGTTACTCAAACGCCTCTACCTGCAGCAGAACTGGGCCGAAATACTGGAAACGGCCGACAGCACATTTTCCCGCGGTGCCAATCACCTGTGGCTGGATTTACAGTGGTACATCCACCAAGCGCTGACGAAATCCGGACAGGAGACGCTGGCCGACATTGTCGCGGCTGATCTGAAAGGGTTGCTGTCGCGCCTGTCCGGGCTGAAGACGCTGGCGTTCAGTGACGGCACGCCGTTTGCGGACGAAGTGACGTTGAACTGGATCCAGCAGAGCGTGCTGGACACCGTCGGTGGTTGGGGTAAAGACACGCCATCAGCCCCGGCCACCGCTGGTAACGACGACATTCTGTCGCTGGAGCCGGAGGCCGTGGCGATGGCCGACAGTGAGGGCCCTGATGCCGCGCTGGGCTGGTTACAGACCCGGCCGGGAATGACTACCGATCGTCAGAAGTGGCTGTTGCGCCTACTGATGGGCCGAATTGCTGAGCAGTACGGTAAAAATGACCTGGCGGTGCATCTGTTTGCCGAGTTGGGTGAGCGTGCCCGTGAGGTGACCCTCAGTGACTGGGAGCCTGAGCTGTTGTTCGAGGTACAGGCTCGCCATCTGAAACTCCTGCGCCTGAAAGCCAGTCGCAGTGAGGCTGATAAGGTCCGCCTGAATCCACTGATGGAACAGTTGCTGGCTGGGCTGATTGCGGCTGATCCATCAAGAGCTTCAGTGCTGTGCGGTTCGTGATCAGGAGCAGACCGTTTTATATCCCTTAGTTTGAAGAAAACAATTAGCGATTATTAAAAGGTGAGTATATTTATGAGGTTTTTTTATTTTGTTTTTGCCCTCTTATTTTTATCGGGATGCACTTCCTCTGTAAATGTCCATAAGGAATGGAGTGAACTTAAGTATTATCGCATTGATTTCTCTGGTCACGAGATAAAAAAACTACCTCAAGGTGCCAGACTGGTTAAGGAGAAAAAAGATGTTGCGATAGGCGTTCTGGATAGTAATGGTGATACCGGTGAATTTGTCGTTTCAGGACGTATTACCGAAAACGACTATATAATCGAACCAATGTGGCATTTTTATGATTATTCTGAAGGTTTTACAACGACCACTCGTGATGGCAAGGTAAAGCCTTTTATCACTTACAAAATTACTAATAAATGTCATCCAGATGATAGCTATACGGGAATAAGCGACAATCAAGGCAGGACGGTTCTGTTTGCAACAGAAAAACCATGTGAGTTGGAAATTACTTTCCCACGTGAAATACATCATGGTGAATAAAATGAAAATGGCAATTGCAAACCTGTCCGTTATTGTCGGGAATTCTTCTGAAGCGAGAGCATTATGGAAGATTTGACTCTACGTTATTACGACGCGGAAATGCGCTACCTCCGTGAAGCCGCAAAAGAGTTCGCGCAAATCCATCCCGATCGTGCAGCAATGCTTGACCTGGATAAGGCCGGCACACCCGATCCGTATGTTGAACGTCTGCTTGAAGGGTTTGCCTTCTCAATGGGGCGGCTGCGTGAAAAGATTGACGACGACCTGCCGGAACTGACCGAAGGGTTGGTCAGCATGCTCTGGCCACACTACTTGCGCACCATTCCCTCACTTTCGGTGGTGGCGTTTATGCCCGCGCTTCAGGCTGTGAAGATGGCGGAATTGATGCCCGCGGGTCTGGAGGTGTACTCCCGCCCGGTGGGGCCGAAAAATACGGTCTGCCGCTACCGTACCACGCAGGATGTGATGCTCAACCCGCTGAACATTTCTGGGGTAACCATGACCACTGAGCCTGACGGGCGCTCGTTGCTGCGGCTACGGTTTGCCTGCAGCACGCAGGCGGACTGGTCCCATGCGGACCTCTGTCACCTGAGTCTCTATCTCGGGGGGAGCGCACCCGTCAGCAATCAGCTTCACCTGATGCTGACCAAACGGCAAGCTGTCCTGTATATGCGTCTGCCCGGGCAGACCGATCGGATTCGTCTTGACGGGTACTTCTCGCCGGGGGGATTCGCGGAGGAAGACGGGCTGTGGCCGAAGGGCGATACCGCCTTCAGTGGTTACCAGTTGCTTCTGGAGTATTTCACCTTCTGCGACAAGTTTATGTTTGTCCACCTCAATGGCCTGGACGGTATTACACCGCCTGCCGGGGCAGAGTACTTCGACATCGAAGTCGTGTTCAGCACGCCGTGGCCATCAGACCTGCCGGTGACTGATGACGCGGTTCGTCTGCACTGTGTGCCGGTGATTAACCTATTCACCCTGGAAGCGGACCCGCTCACCATTACTGGGCTTGAAAGCGAATACCTGCTCCGTCCTAAGCGATTGCAGGACGGACACACAGAGATTTATTCCGTGGATTCTGTCACCGGCTCAAACCGCACCAGTGATGCCGAATACGTGCCGTTCAGCAGCTTTCGCCACAAGGGCGGGATGATGCGCCGTCATGCACCCCCCCGTTACTACCACACCCGCGTGAAGCGCAGCGTGACCGGACTGTATGACACCTGGCTTATCCTTGGGGGGCACCAGTGGGAAGATGACCGCCTGTTTGAGCGTGAAGCCGTGTCGCTGCAAATCACCGGCACCAACGGCCAGCTGCCGCGCCGGGCACTGCAGAGCACACTGCTTGACCGCTGCGAGCAAGTGGTCGGTACACCGCTTTCAGTACGCAACCTCTGCAAACCAACGCTGCCAGTTTATCCTCCTTCTGAAGACCGTTTCCACTGGCGGGTTCTGAGCCACCTCGGCTCCGGGTTTCTGAATATGATGAGTACTGCCGAAGTACTGCGTGGGACGCTGGCACTCTATAACTGGCAGGAAGATGAACTGAATACTCGGCGTCTGGAGGCGATTCAGTATGTGGAGCACCACCGCCTGCAACGTTTTGAGCAGGGCTACCTGCTACGGGGGCTGGATATTGCAGTGACCCTCGACAGCAACGGCTTTACTGGCGAGGGCGATATTCACCTGTTCGGTGAAATGCTCAACCGGTTCTTTGCTCTGTATGCTGATATGAACCAGTTTAACCAGCTCACCCTTATTGTTCAGCCAGAAGGAAAATGCATCCGGTGGAAAGAGAATCACAGTCCGCGTCTGCCCGGCTGATAGCGCAACTGGGAGACCGGCTGCCATATATCAACTTTTACCGCTTCTGCCAGTTGCTGGAGCAGAGCCAGCCGGACAAACCGGTTACGGGCAGTACTTGGCAGGTACGTCATGAACCGGTACGTTTTCGGCCACATCCGGGGATGGGCTTTCCGGCATCTGAAATCAAAGGGATTGAGCAGTCCGAGCATTCGCATTTACCGCCAACGGTACGCATCACCTTTATGGGGCTTTACGGCGTGGAGTCCCCGCTGCCGACGCACTATATCGATGACATTACCCAGCGACGGCAAGGGTATGAGGCCACCGCGGATTTCCTCGATATCTTCAATCACCGGCTGATTGCCCAGTACTACCGTATCTGGCGTAAATATTCCTACCCAGCGACATTTGAAGACGGCGGCAAGGACAACACCTCTCAGTACCTGCTGGGGCTAGTGGGACTCGGCATTGACGGCTGTGCACAAAACATTGCCACCCCGACCTCACGCTTTTTGGCACTGCTGCCGGTCATGTTGCTACCCGGACGTACCGCAGAAGGTATGGTCTCGCTGGTGCGTCTGCTAGCACCCAACACGCAGGCGAAAATCTGGCAGCACGATAAACGCCGTGTGCCGCTGAAGAAGCCGCTGACGATGAGCGTCAGCCAGCCCGTCACCCTGAAAAACCGCCCGGTGATGGGCAACTATGCTACTGACGTGAGCAGCCAAATACTGATGCGACTGGCCACCACTGACTCGGCAGAAGTGCAGGGCTGGCTGCCCGGCGGCGAATTGTACACGGACCTGATGGCGCTGCTGCATGTTTATCTTGGCTCCCGCCTCGATGTGCGGTTACAGCTGTGTGTCGACAGAAGTCTGTTGCCTGACGCTACCATGAGCAGTAAACCCAACGCCGGGGCAGTGCAGCTGGGCCGCACTGCCGTGATGCGACCGCTGAATACAGCTAAGACCGCATCACACCCAAAAACAATCACCATTAATCTGGGCCGCTATGAGCGGGTACAGGAAACTATTCACCGCAGGGAGACCGATGAAGATGGCGATTACCGCTGGTAAATTTCCTCTGGCTGCGCTGGCAACTGGTATCACCTTGATGCTGGCGGGTTGCGGGCTTACTCAAAAAGTGACAGACGGCACCATTGCTGTGACTAAATCGATTTTTTATAAGCAGATAAAAAAACTGCATCTGGATATTCGGGCCCGCGAGGCCGTGAACAGCAATGCTGGCGGCGTGCCACTGTCGACGGTGGTGCGTATTTATCAGCTCAAAGACCGGAAAACATTTGACACGACAGACTACCCGTCACTGTTCAAGGCGGACAGCCAGGCCATTAAAGCAGACTTGATAGCTGAGAAAGATATCCGCCTGCAGCCAGGTGGGGCGGTGATGGTGGATATGCCGATGGATGAAAATGCGCAGTATGTCGCAGTGGCTGGCATGTTTATGTTGCCGGACCAGGTGAACAACACCTGGCGGGTGGTGCTGAGCCGTGATGACCTCGATCCGGATAAAGCCCGAGTGATTGAGGCCGGTAACAACCGCCTGACCCTGAAGGCACTTAACGATGAGTGAGTCATCCCGTCCTTCACTGTATGAAACACTTTATGGCAACTTCACCGGCGACCTCGACCTGCATCAAGTCAGCGAGCAGAACCAGGTCATTTTGTCCGTACTCGACAATATGCAGCGTATCCTCAACTGTCGTGCCGGCACGCTGGCGCATCTGCCGGACTATGGACTGCCGGATATGACCAGAGTTCTCCAGGGTATGCCGGGTACCGCCCATGGGCTGATGGGTACCTTGTCGGCTGTTCTGCTCAAATACGAACCGCGTCTGAAAAAAATTACTGTCGTCCTGCTGGAGCAAAACGTCCCCGGCGAGTTTCGTTATGCCATTGATGCTGAGTTGAAGGGCATTGGCCTCGTACGCTATGGCACCGAGTTTATGCCCGAGGGACGAGTGATGCTGAGACATCTGAAGCAACAGCAGTATCTTGACACTGCAACCCGTCTGTAAGGCCAGATAAAACCATGTCAGTAAAATCACAGTTTCTCGAAAAATTGCAGATCAGACAGTCTGCTCCGGGTTCATCTGTCAGTAAGAGTCAGACTGATATTGCAGAGTTTCGACTGCGAATGGCCCAGCTCACGAAACAGGGACACGTGTATGTGATTTTGAATATCGGTTCCTTCGGTGAAAACGTCTTCAAAATCGGTATGACCCGACGGCTGCGGCCTATGCAGCGTGTGAAAGAACTGAGCGGGGCAGCCGTGCCGTTTGATTTTGACGTCCACGCCATGATTTCCTGCGATGATGCACCTGCGCTTGAAAAGACACTGCATGATCCTTTGGAAAGCTACCGGATTAACCTGCGTAAGGAGTTTTTCCGGGTTGAACTCAGTAAAATTATCGATGAGGTTGAGCGTCATCATGGGCAGGTTGAATATATTGCTGACCCGGTGGCGCTACAGTATCTGCAGAGCCTCGAATATGCAGAAAGCGAAGCCGCATAAGCCTTAATCATCCTTATTCCCGGACACGTCAAAATGGACAATTGGTCATGAATGACATTACCCAACGTAAGATTAAAACCGGCGGTGACCCGCGCTCGCTACCGGATTATGCCGCCTTGCGTGATGAGCTGAGTAAGCTGACGCATCCGGCTCGCCCGGATGTGAACTGGCGTTATGCGGAAAAACGCTGTCTCTCACTGTTCGAGCACAACGGTGTGGAATTGCAAACAGCAGCTTGGTATACGCTTGCGCGTACGCAGCTGGCCGGTTTATTCGGGCTCAATGAAGGGCTGGTGATACTCGAGGCCCTGATAAGCCATCAGTGGGGGGCACTGTGGCCTCAGCCAGTCCATGCGCGCATGGAAATTCTCAGCAGTCTGAGTCAGCGTCTGCAGCAACGAATGCGCTCGCTCCCGCTGAATTACAGCGACCTCAGCCAGTTGTACCGGGCGGAGCAACTGCTTACAGGTCTGGGAGATGTACTGCAGCGTCTGGAGCTTAAACATCTGAGTCAGCTTGAGACGTTGCGTACCCTGATGCACAACAGTGCTGTTCGGCTGGAAAATAGCGATGGCATAACCACTACCGGGTCGAGCATTCAGCCTGGTATCGTATTGCCTGCCACCGTGATGAATGATACGACAGCATCCACGAGAGACTTTGCTGGTGGACCGGATGAAGATACGCCAGCGAGTGCAGCGAAGTGGGTTTACGTTGCGCAACCGGAACCGCAGTCGAATGTGGAAGTGCTGTCGACAATGCCTGTTACGGTTAAAAAGTGGACATCCTTCACTGTCGGCATGTGTACCATGCTGGTGATAAGCATAGTCTCTGCGTGGAGCTGGCATTTTCTACACCGTCCAGACCCTCTACAGACTCAGCTTGTTGCTTCACTGGCTCCGTTCCCTGCACCTCTCACGTCTGAACAACTGGGGATGTTGCGTCAGCAGACTTCGCTACCGCAGGACATTATCGCACAGACACAGCATCAGCTTGCCCGACTGGATAAGTTGCCTCCTGACTGGGATATTGCATACAGCAGAAAACTCATCGAACAGGTTCAGGTATTGTGGCCGGATCAGGCTAAGACCCTAGTACAGCAGTGGCAGCAGCAGATTAATATCTCAGTACTTCCTGTCGATAAAACGAACGGCTGGCATGAAGGTATGACGCAGCTTCAGGCTCTTGCCAATAAACTGAATGCACTTGATGGTCAGAAGGGAAAATACATCACCGTCAGTGAACTTAAATCTCAGGTCTTTGGCATGCTGACAAGCTTCCGGCAGACCGTGCCGGTGGAGGAACAGCTTCGGCAGTTGAAGCTGCTCCCTGAAAACTCTCCGCAGCGTCAGCAGCAGATTCAGCAGGCTGAGCAGCACCTCCGGGCTCAGGTCTATATGCTGGCGCAGGAAAAACATCGTGAGTGATGCAAAAGGAACTGGCGGGGTGGGTAAAACATAGTGACACCGTAATCACCGGTCGGCCACCGAAGAAATTGCCACCAGACTGGGCAGAAGCGTCAGTGCAATGAGGGCGGCAGTGGTCAAATTTGACCTTGGAATAGGGAAAAATAGACCCTGGTCGGAAAGGGAAATAGTGTTTATGCATGCGCACTACAGTAAAGGGATTGATAAAATAAAAGCGCCGTTGCCGGATCGTACCCGGGAGGCCATTTTTGCCCAGACCGGAAAAATGGGGCTGACTGAGGCCCGGCTCTGGCAGCCTGTTGAGGACCCCTCACCGAACCCGAAGTGTTAACCGGCTACACCGACATAATTTGCTTCACTAATATTGAGCGTGTCGTCACGGGACGTAATAACGCACTGGAATGCATTGATACTCTGATCCAGCAACTTGATACGATCTCTCAGGTAACCATCAGCATTGGCGGCGGTACGTCTAATGACTGGGCCATGCGGAAGGGGCACCGTTATGGGAGCTGGTTAACAGAAGCGCCTGAAACTTCCATGAAAGCCATCACCCGCAATATCGGTCGTAGTATCTGGTGTAATCTGATGAAGAAATCCGACATGATCGCGCTGATGGACGCTCAGGCATGTGACGAGTGGTACAACAGTCTGGAGAGGGGTGACATACCCGCCATAAGTAAGGCCAATATTATCAGTACCTTTGAACAGTTGCATCAAAGCAAAGCAGAAGTCTTTGAGCGTGGGATCATTAACGTCTTCAAATCACTAAGCTGGGACTCCAAGAGCAACAGCCCCTGTATGTTCGGTAAGAAAATCATCGTCGATGGTCTGGTGCAATATGACCGCTGGGGATTTCATTTCCGCCATGGCCGCAGGCTACGGCTTCCAACGATTTGAAGCGATACAAGGTATTACGCCCGGAAAATACGGACCGAGGGTACAATTAAGGGTATAAAATTAATCACATCAAAAATAAACAATAAAAATCAATGTGTAATTACAACACATCGATTCCGAGTTCGGGCACCACTATTTAAAAGGCCTCGCAGAAATGCGGGGCTTTGTCGTTTCTGGGGTATGATCGCCATAATTAATGCATCAAGAAGGTTACTTAGCTTTCTGCAAGTCGTTTGCCTCATTTTGGGGGCTTTTTGCTGCAACTATTTATTTTTGCGAAATCGAATGGCCTTATTACGCGTTAATAATCCCCATAAGCGTTATTTTTCAAAAGATGCTATTTGTCGGATATTTCACAGTGCAGGGGAAGACAATAATTCTGTTGCAGCCACTTAAGTGCGATGGTTGTCATTGACTGGGCTATGACGTGATAAGGTTCGTGAGTGCTTTGATCGCGTATCGGCATTCCATAATGTATTTAATATTATTATCTGTAGATACACGATAAAATCGTTGGACCTTGTAAGACTTCAAACATCGTCAATTAGTTGGGGTCGTCCCCTGCTCAAGCGTTACTTTCAATATTTCATGGGCTATATCTATAAAAGCCCTAAGTTTTGGTGACATGTATCGGTGTCTTGGATAGATAAGATGAATGGGATCTTTTTTGGCATACCAGTCTGGAAGAAGGCGGACTAAACCTCCTCTATCGTAGGCCATGTTGCATTGATAGTCGGGGAGTAAAGCGATGCCTTTTCCCGCCATCGTCATGGTTTTAATCAGGCTGATATCATCGGCAACGATAGATTTATCAATCAGAATAGTCAGGCTTGTATCGGCATTATGTAATGTCCAGGCATCTCTACCCATTGGAGTGAATTGCAGACAGCAGTGATGCCGAATATCTTGAGGTGTAGTAATTTCCGGGTGTGTAGTCACATACTCCTGGCTCGCAAAAATTTGCCATTCCGCATAACCTGCTCGTTTTGCAATTAACGTTGAATCATCTAGATCACCAGTACGAATTGCGACGTCAATACCTTCTGCGATAAGGTCCATATATCTTTTTATCAGTACAAACTCTAATTTAACCTCAGGCCAGCGTTTATTCATTTCATCGATAATCGCTGAGAGCAGCGGATTACCAATATCAAAAGGTGCTGAAATTCTTAGTACACCACAAGGTTCACCAATCGCTTCAAAAATGGAAGATTCTGCATCGAAAATGTGAGCTAACCCTTCGGCAGCATGCGTATAATACTGCTTACCTGCATCCGTCAGATGTAACTGCCGAGTAGTTCTCTGCAACAAAGTCATCCCCAGCCTTTTTTCCAGCATAGCAACGCGATTACTCACTGTTGATACCGGGATATTCAGTAACCGAGCCGCAGCACTAAAGCTACCCGCCTGCACGACCTTCACGAAAACGGCAATTTGATTAAAGTCCATTATCCAATCCAATGGAAAGTTATTTCAATTTTTACATACTACTCTAAAAATAAATTAATGGTTAGATTATCACCATTATTTTTTGAGGAGAAATGACATGAAAAAGGTCGCTTTCATTAAACGTAGTAATGGTAAGCACTGGGTAGGTGATGGCTTTCCAGTCAGAAATATTTTTTCCTATAACGATATAGCTGAAGAAATGTCGCCTTTTTTACTCATGGATTATGCCGGACCGACTAATTTCCCAGCCACCAATAAAAAATTGGGCGTTGGTCAGCATCCACATCGTGGTTTTGAAACTGTCACTATTGTTTATAAAGGTGGCGTTTCTCATCAGGATTCTTCAGGTGGCGGTGGCAGTATTGGTCCGGGTGATGTGCAGTGGATGACTGCCGCATCCGGCGTTTTGCATGAAGAGTTTCATAGCCCTGAATTTGCAGCTACGGGGGGGGATTTTGAAATGGTTCAACTGTGGGTCAACCTTCCGGCTAAGGATAAGATGAGTCACCCAGGCTATCAAGGCATCTTAAATAACGATATTCCTGAAGTTTCCTTACCCAATGATGTCGGGACATTACGTTTAATAGCAGGAGAATATAACGCCTTACGTGGTCCGGCTAAGACGTTTACTCCGATGAACGTCTGGGATATTCGAGCCAAGGCAAATGCGAAGATAGTCTTTGAGCTTCCTGAAGGGCATACCAGCGCACTGTTTGTCTTAGAAGGATCTTTGAAGGTAAGCGAAGCACATAATGTGATTTCCGCTGAATTAGTAGTAATGGAAAGATCTGACACTAAATTGGTGATTACTGCGGAAAAAGATACAAAATTCCTTTTATTAAGTGGGGAGCCAATCAATGAACCCATTGTTGGCCAAGGCCCCTTCGTGATGAACAGCCGGCAAGAAATTATGCAGGCGGTAACAGATTTTCAAAGCGGACGTTTTGGAAAAATAGAACGAACTATCAATTAAGATGAGGTAATTATGAGTTCAACAAATGGAATGATCGATCCGGATGATGCCGTTATTTTATTGATTGACCATCAAAGCGGTTTATTCAATACCGTCAGAGATGTCCCGGTAAACGACTTACGCCATTATGTGACGGCGATATCAAAAGTCGCCTCACTACTTAATATTCCAGTAATCACTACAGCTTCTGTTCCAGATGGTCCAAACGGTCCACTCATCCCAGAAGTCCATAAATATGCGCCTCATGCGGTTTATGTCCCGCGTACAGGGCAGATTAATACTTGGGATAATCCTTTATTCGTTGATGAAGTTAAAAAAACGGGTAGAAAAACACTGATTATCGCCGGTACATTAACCAGTGTTTGTATGGCATTTCCAGCAGTCAGTGCGGTCAAAGAAGGCTACAATGTTTATTGTGTCGTTGATGCGTCCGGCAACTGGTCAAAAATGGCAACAGATATTACCATTGCACGTGTCGCGCAAGCGGGTGCAGTGCCTACCGATACCTTTGCGATTGTTGCAGAATTAATGCGTACATGGAACCGCTCAGAAGGATCGCAATTTGCTGAAATTCTTTCAGAGCATGTTTGCCATGAATACAAATGCTTAATAGAAAGCTTCGGTAAAGCACAGGCTGTTGTGAAAGATGGGCCGGAAACGAACTTGGAAAATTATCGATAATCTTATTCAGATCATCATAGGGCCGGAAAGATATATATTTACCATCAGAAATAACGCCTAATGAAGTAATGTCAGTCAGTTAAGTCACTGACTGGCTTTTTTATGTGCTTTTGGATACTTACGAGGTATTTGCTTCACTACTTTCGGAAAGGCGATCTCTCATCTTATCGGTAACTTCGGCATTTATGCCATAGCTGTAGTAATCAATAAAAACTGGCGATCCAGATAATTAGGGATCTCAATGTGTTCCCTAAATAGCTGCGCCTAATACCGCTACATTTTTACCAGTCCATGTTTCCCACCGGGAAACGGGCTGACAGTTTCCATAAAATGACGAACTTTCTTCAACAGTTGCCACATTGAACGGTACTGATGATTACGCGTTATCGTGTCATGAAGTGCCTGCCATAACCGTTCAACATGATTCACCTATGGTAAGTAAACCGGTTGGTAAATCACCCTGAACTTCGGATTTTCATGCAACCAGCGCTGCGTTTCTCGGCTTTTGTGGATTATGTAGTTATCCACGATCAGCGTTATTGTTTTTGCCCGCCGGTACGTCGCTTTAAGGTGTTTTAGCAGACTGATGAACAACAGCGAACATTTACTGCTCCCGCCTACATAGCTGACTTTTCCCGTTCCGCTGTGCAGCGCGCCTGCCAGATAATATTTTTCATTCTGTCCCGGTGTTATCACACGTTTTTGTTGTCCGCGGAGTTGCCCGTTCGCGCCGATTTTAGGATTGAGATGGATATCCACCTCATCTTCATAAAATACCGGATGTTCTGCGCTACATTCGTCCAATGCTTTATGGATGGCGGCCATCTTTTCATCTTTATGCGGGTCACGGATACGCAGAGTTGGCGCGGCTCTTCGCCATACCAGACCCGCTAAAGGTAGCCAGCGGCGGATTGTTCCAGGATGAAGTTTATATCCGGTTATCTCATTAATTTTTATCGCCAGAAGTTCTGTGCTCCAGCGGGAACGCTGGTAGCCAAAATCACCAGGAGCATGTCTGATTAGTTCACGTAATAGTGTGCAGATATGCTCAAATGGCCAGCGACGGGCACCCCCGGCGGGTAAAGACTTCAGCCCTTCAACACCTGACAGCGTGAACCCGTTAATCCAACGTCCAACGGAAGAACGGGCACAGCAGAGCGTTCTGGCAACGTGACTCACACGGTCACCCCGATGTAGCATCAAACTCAAATCAGTAACAAAAACAGCACTGATCTCACTGAGAAGATTTATTGATGTTGGTAGAGCGATAACAGCCGAGACAGTGCATCATTGAATTCGGAAAGGGACACGTCTGTCTCTGTTGGCTGAGGATTCTCAGGAAAATAATAGGTTATCCCAATATGATCAGCCGCTTTAAACTGGTCAATGATACTTATAGGGATAATTAATTTAAACCGGCAACCTTGGGTATTACAATTCAAATATGTAGAGTGTTGGCTCGCTTGTTCACCTTTTATGCTCATCGCGAAACGGATCCCTTTCCTGAGATCTACCCCTAAGGGGGCGAATGCTTCAGCGATTAATTGCTGTTTATCATTAACGTTAAAGGCTAAATGAACGGCATCATCACTTTTAACCGATGATAAGGTACAAGCTGATTGGCTATTAATAATACATTCAACTTTCCAATTTTGATAAATTTCATCAACCTGATTTACATGTAATGGGAGTTTTTCCCGATCCAGTGAGCCACTGATAACGTTACTACCCCTAACGTGTTTTACTGTCGTTTCCGGGAAATTAATATGAATGATATTCTTTTTCACCAGCAGGTATGCACCCACGATTACGATAACTATGGCCGCTAATGAAAATAGCAGGGTATTTTTATTTTTCACGATATCCCCTATTTCTTTGGTAGGATGCTTAATAATTGCTCAATGCCAAGTAGGCTGATTGAAAATCTTTTTATTTCATGAGGCGTTGATGAAAAATAAGAGATATTCATTATTTTATTGGAAGAGATACTACTTAAGTTGTCGACGTTAGCTTGTGACATACAACCTGTTTTGTAACAGGCAACAAAGGGGACATTAAAAGGAGAATTATCGGCTAAACTGAGTGATAAGTTATCGATTAAACTGACATCCAGAGGTGTACCTATATAGAGCGTAGCGCTATTTCTAGATTGCAGCTTAAAATTTACTAACAGGCTTCTAGTGTTATTTCCATCAAAAATTTGAGAATAGAGTATACATTTATCAAAGGATTGGCCTGTACACTGAAGGGTCCATTGCCCAGCCGTCGCTTTAATAGGAAATGAGCTATGTTTTGTTTTTGGTGTAGCAAGAGCCATTTGGCTAGTCATCGCGGCAAATATAATAAAAAAAATAATTTTCTTCATGCTATTTCCTAAAATTAAATACCCTTTATCACTTATCAAAGCGAAAACCTAAATCGATCCTTAATAGATCAATCTAGGCTTCTATTTTTATTGTGATTTGATATAAATATCGACACGTCTAAAGTTCTGAGCACAGGGCATACTATCATCGCTTTGTGTAATACATTGCTGTTGAACGGCATCTAAGTCAGAGTCACTTTTTAGTGTAAATTGGCCGGGTGCAAGACCTAACTGCGTTGCCAATAGTTGCTGGACAGTTTTTGCTCTTTCTAATCCTAGGGTATAGTTAGGCAATGTTTGGCCAACGGTATCAGCATTACCCACCAGTGTAATGTGTTCAATATTTATTGATGATGATTTCATTTGGTTCACTAATGCAGTAAGTTGTCGCTGACTGCTTGGATCTATATCAGTGGCCCTATATTTAGCAAAGCCGAAGAGAACGCTCGCTGTCTTAATATTATTCACCCTATCATTGGGACATTGTTTCCCTTTCCAAGAGAGTTTTTGTGCAATATCGTTCTTAAATGTAATTTTTAACTGACAGCGGTTATAGCTATTGGTATTTAGGTTATGGATATCTAAAACATAATTCCAGTTATTTGAAATAAACTCATTAAATTGTGGGTTACCTAACGCGACACGTACAGCATCTTTGTTTGTTCCAACAGTAACATGAGCGACTTGCTCAGGTTCGTATTTAATGACCTGAGATAAATAACTATCCTCAATTTTTGGAAAGCCATCCGGACCGTAACTTGTACAGCCCACCAATGTCGTCATCGCGATAAGTAGTAAATTTTTGAATCGATTAATCATCATTATTATGCATCCAATGTAAGTGAGTAGTGATAATGGCTTAGTTAATGACACCACTAATACCGACTCTGACAATAGGTTGACCTTCAGTCCCGACAGCAGCCCCTGCAGTAAGAGACCAGCGTCCATCATCCGCCGTTCTCCTAAAGGTTATGCCTAACGCACCTTGATCATTGTAATAAGAGCTACCCATTGCGTAAGTAAATTTACCGGCAACGTAAGGCGCAGGTTCCATTGCGGCAACCCCAGCGATACCTGATGATAATCTCCGTTCCACTTTATTAATATGATGATTCATTTGGTCAAACCCTTGTTGCGTGTCATAAGCGAGGTTATCGACTTTATTATCGACGGCGCCTAAGGCATCCCCAACATTATTGTAACTTCCCCCTGCAACATTATAGGTGGGGGCTGTAATATTCCCGTTGGCATCGACTTTTGAACCACCACCAAAGTAGTTTGCAACACTACTATTCGTTTTATAGAGCTGCGCACCATTAATCGCATCGTGAGAAGAAGATGAAATTTCACCGGCAGCAACATTGGTTATTTTTTGATTGCCTGCGTTGATACCTTGATCATTAATCGTGACATTCCCTACATTCACAGAATTAGAATGCACTGAATTAAAATTAACGTCTTTAGAGGTGGCGACAGTGTAAATAGTGTGGCCATCCTTTGCGTCATTAGAACTTGTGACTTGAATATTATCTCCGGCATCAACCTCTGTTTTTGCCGCTTCAACAGCAGAACTATTTTGTTCGCTCAGTGCATGCAATTGATCTTCAGTCGCGGCCTGGCCTGAAACATAGTTATTCGGATCCCACGTTGTATTGGTTAAACCATCTTCTGTACCAGTGCTACCATTAATCGTGATTTTCCCTGCTTGAACAGTCCCGGTATTACCATTGATAGCAACTCGATTGTCACCGGTACCATCGGTAATCGTGCCGTCCTTACCGTTTATTTCAATGGCGTTATTATTACTGCCGATAGTGACGTCATTACTCAGTGCAACTGAAACGTTATTACCACTATTCGTTACCGAAATATCTTTATCACCAGTTATGGTTACCGTGCTAGTGGGGCTAACATTACTTTTCGCGTTTTCACCGCTATCCGTTTCAATATTCCACCCTGCGGAGGCGATATTCTTGACGCTATTGAGTTGACTTACATTAACCGCATCATCATCTGCCGTGCCTGCTGCAAGATGGGTAATTTTCTCTCCTCCCATATCAATACCTGTATTCGATATGATCACTGGGCCAACGGTTACTTGATTCGCAGTAATTGCATCGAAGTCCGGATCTTCTGCCAACTGTACTTGAATACCGCCTTTACCGTCGGTGACGGTCTGCACGTTTTTCGCCGAGTAACTCCCACTCACTGGCGTTGAGCTGCTGTCGAAGGTGACCCCCGAGGCGGCAGTGGTGGCGCCATAGAGATTAAAAGTCGACCCTAAAGGCAGGTTAAAGCTATCGCCGGACGGGGCGGCAAAGGAGTAGCCCTCTGCAACGGTATCCTCAACAGAGTAAAGTTGGCTGCCATTGATGGCATCCGTTGAACCTTGACTCACTAATCCGGCGGCAACATTCTGTATTCTTCTTTGCGAAGAGCTATTTCCTACTGAAACGACCCCTGATGATTGGCTTCCAGCATAATTCGAGAAAGTTGTCGCATTATTCTCACTGTTTGTAATGGTGGTACTTGCAACACTACCATTCCCACCAGTCGTTGAATCAGCATCGACATAAGAAGAAGCGTCCCCTAGAAAAACCGAATTATCTAAGGTTGAACTGATATTATTGCCTAATGCAAAAGTATCTGCTGTTTCAATACTATTATTGTTGCCGATTGCAAAACTATTCGCTGCGCTAACGGTACTCTGGTTACCTAGAATACCGGAGCTAGTCGCTGTTGATGTCACATCGCTACTATCACCTATGCTGATCGCATCGGCAGCATCTGCTTTAGCATAGGTTGAAATTGCCAACGCATTCTCTGCACTCGTCTCAGCCCAGTTACCGATAGAAAATGATTGTAGCGCTGTTGCTGAAGAGTTATCACCAATGGCAAACGCCCTATTTGCCGTTTTATTGGCTTCATAGCCAATTGCTGCACCAAAACCCCCAGATGCTGACGACTGAGCGCCGTAAGCTATATCTCTGGAACCGGTTGCAGAAGCGCTACTACCAATGGCGGAAGATGAGTCACCGGAACTCGTTGCACCAAATCCCATCGCTAACGATGATCCGCCAGAAGCTACTGCCTTAAATCCATAAGCCGCGTCAAAAGTATTGAGCGATTCTGATTCAAATCCGGAGGAGAGGGACCATTTTCCTAATGCTTTAGACTCTTCCCCTAAAGCAGTAGAAAATTCATCGGCTATAGCCCTAGTTCCAAGAGCGATACTATCGTTATCATTGGTTTCAGCTCCAGCGCCTATAGCTGTCGAATTCAAGCCATCTGATACTGCACCTATACCGATTGCAATGCTTCTAAGCTGCTTTACCTCTGCACCATTTCCTATTGCCACACTATCAACGGCATTCGCGTCTACCTTTGAACTAGAACCTATCGCGATACTGTCTGTTGCTGTCGAGTCGACACTTCCCCCGCCTAATTCAAGGCTATCCGCGAAAACTGAACATGAAATAAGGGTGAGTACAGAGGAAGCTAATGCTTTCTTAAATAAAACTTTCTTTGATTTCGCGAACTCAGATGTCACACACCAAGCAGACAAGCTAGCATTCCAAACAACATTGTATACTTTGTTCATATGAGCTCCATTATGTATTTTTATATAAATCGTCGACTTAAGATAAACATCTGCTTGCAACTTCCAATAAAGCTATATGTTTAATTCAACGTTTATACTGTTATTTTTTATTTAGAATAGATGCTTTTCCCTATTGGTTTTCTTTTTTTATAAAAATATTTTTTAAATATGCATATGGATACTTATATGTTTCTAGGTGTAATTTTTTTTACATTATTTATTAATTAAAATTTCACTATGAAAAAATGGATTTTTTTGTTTATTAACAATGTGTTAATGGTTATGGATGGTGTGGCTTTAACTGTTTTTTCGTGAAATTTTATCTTTTTAGTATGTTTTTTATTAATTGATAGAAAATCCTTATATCCATCAGGCTAAATAAAATTTTGAGGGGGTGGTGGCTATAACAATAGAGAAGCAGTCTAGATATGTCAGTAAAGTATTAGTTCAAAACGGCATTATTAATGTATAAAATTTTTATAAAAAAATACCTATCAGAACAATGCTTTATAAAAATATTACACACGAATAAAGTATATTTTTACGATGGAAATAACGCCTCCTAATAGTTATTAACTGGGTATTTTCTAATGAAAATGTATTGCACTTTTTTATGCTTTAAACGTAGTGGTTTTGTTCATATCCATCGCTAACCAGGAGGGGGAGGTAAAGGTTTTTAAAATTTTTCTAACACCTATCTCTTTTTCTGACAATTGCAGAGAACTTGATATGATAATGCTTTAAACCTTAATGTTATCAATCAGGAATCATCCATGTTCAAATCCTTACTAGCAGTCATTATCGGAGGGGCTTTAGGGTGTATTATCCGTTGGTTGCTAGCGCTTAGATTAAATAGTTTATTTCCTACTTTGCCGCCAGGAACACTGTTAGTGAATCTTATCGGTGGCTTTATCATCGGTGGCGCGGCAGCCTATTTTCTTCGACAACCGCAACTTGATCCCTTTTGGAAGGTTTTTATCACAACAGGGCTTTGTGGCGGAATGACAACGTTTTCAACTTTTTCTCTGGAAGTATTTTCACAGTTACAAGGGGGCAACTATCTCTGGGCGCTAGGATCAATCTTCGTCCATATTATCGGCTCACTACTGATGACGGCCTTAGGGTTTGTGATCGTTTCCGCTATCGTATAAAAAGGCGCTGTGGGCTGAACTGAAGCCAATACTGTTCTAATCATTTTCCATGATAGACGGTCATGCATTATTGATGAGGATAAAAAGAATATGATTCAGTATCGAATAGGGATTGACGGTGGCGGTACGCATTGTCGTGGGCGATTAGTTAATCAGCAGGATCAGTGTTTGGCTGAATTTACCGGGGGACCCGCCAATATTTATAGCCAATTTGAGTCGGGATTGAAAGAAGTAGAAAAAGTCGTTACAGAGCTATTTAAACGTGCCCACTTATCGACAACAGAATACGCAAACAGCGTTATGGTGGCTGGGTTAGCGGGTGCCAATGTTCCTTCGATAAAACAACGCTTAACACAGTGGAATATTCTAGGATTAAAGCATGCCATAGTTTCTGACGTCGAGACAGCCTGTTTTGGTGCGCATCTGGGACATCCGGGCGGAGTTTTTATTTGTGGGACGGGTAGTCAAGCGGCAGTTTGGGATGGAACTCGATTCTATTTACTCGGGGGATGGGGGGCTCAGTTGTCAGATCTTGCCTCGGGAGCGGTATTGGGGCAAAAAGCATTACGCATGGCACTACTGGCCCATGAAGGAATAATGACAAGCAGTCCTTGCATGCAATACATAATGGAAGACTTTAAAAACGATGCGGAGATCATGCTGTTATGGACTCAGCACGCCGAACCTAAAGATTGGGCAAAGTATGCGAAAGCAGTCTATGAATTCGCTCAGTGTAGTGATCATCATGCCACCACTTTAGTGAAACAGTCTGCAGTCGACGCGGAAATGATGATTACGGCTGTAATGCGCTACACTCAAGACAATATTACGCTTTTAGGAGGGATAGCAAAACCACTGATACCTTGGCTATCCGATGAGATACGTTACCGCATTTCTCAAGCGAAAGGCGATGCTCTCGATGGAGCATTATTATTGTCCAAACATTACTGGGCATAAAATTACTGGTTTCACACTGTAACATAAAGTTAATAGATGGTTTATTATGTTGAGATTATGTTATTTATGTGATGCTATGCGTTAAATGTCGATGATAGTAAGTATCATAATTTTTATGAGCCCTACACTTTTTCAGAAAGCCACCAAGAGAGCCAGCGATGAAGTGGGTGAATAATATAATAAAGAGTTAGTAATTTGTAATGTTATCATAAGGTTATTCATAATATCTTTACATTAAAACCGGTGTCCTCCTATACTGATATTATCTTAATCAAAAGCGTGCAATGGCATTGTATAGAAGAAGCACATAAGTAGGTGCTGACTAGAAATAACGCGTTTTTAGACTATACTTAGTTGCATAGTAAGATATGTATTTTTACTCCAGTGTAAGGAGGTCTATTTGTATATTTCTGATGAAGTAAAGCGTAATGAATTGATTGGTGAAGTTACCATCCGCCTTATCTTCAACAGGGAAGAAGTCACAACAGATAATTTAGTCAGTGAACTTAAGTCGATGGCTGAAAATGAAACTGATGAGGTCCGATTACTGCTGATGCATGAAGTTAGGCGCTGGCTGTTAGGCTACCTAGGTTTAGGATGCTTAACCCCTGAACGTGCAGGCTGGTTAGATAAGTTAGATTCTGCATCGTTAGGTTCACCGGCGGATTTACGACTAGTGGTCTCCCGTGATGAAGATTAACTCCGCTAGGAGGGCTTGCAGTCACATTGCAAGCTCTCTTGACTTTTTGAGCCAAAATCCTACTTTTGTAAATTCCTCCCCGATAGATCAATAAAATTAATCTTATCTGTACAATTGAAGAACTTTTGTTTATTTTATAGGAAATAGTTAGGGTCCTATTAAATAGACAAGGAGTTAAAGATGCGTCAGCAAACCTATGACTTACATCTTGCCAAAAGAAATGGCTCTTCTGCAATAAATGAACAGTTATCCAATGACCAGCTGATGGGGATGCTTATCGTTGAGCTGCTTGAGTCCGGTAAAACCCTTAATCGTAAAAGTATCTGTACTAAATTGATGAACTGGATTGAGCTGGCTGAAAACGATAACCTGATTAAGCGTTACCAAGATTTGATGCTTTTGGTGCTTGATCGAGAACTGAATTAATGTCTAAGGACAATGGCTTTACGCAACAGCATGTGGACGACATGATCGGTGAAGCCGTAATCATCCTGCTGAAAACAGGAGGTCCAATAACGACAACTGAATTGTTGAATCAGTTATCAAATATGGCAAAAAAAACAAGCAATCCCCAGAGAGCAGAAGCATGTTTGCAGGGTATCTACGAGATAAAACAAAGTATCTCTAAAAATTATCAGAAACGTAGTCAATTTCTCAAAAACCAAAGCTTAATCTTTGAAAGCGGTACTCATAGATATCAATATGACACTAAACATTAATTTTTTCTTAGGAGAGACGACTTCTAAGCCTTCCAACACACTTACTCACTTTTCTTCGGTAAGTCATACAACTACGGCGGTAGAATTTATCCCAACTATTGACACCAGCTTTGAGAAAGAAAAAAAAGTTCTCGGGCGAACTGTAAAACAGCTATTAATTGAAACTGGTCAGGTCAGCAACAAAGCTATTATTATTAGCCTGGTTAAACAACTTGAAATTTCACAGGAAAGCAAAAAGACTCACATTCTACGAAGTGCCCTTGAGATCATCGTTGGTATCACGCCTGACGATATTTTTTAACCCCTTATCTTTACATCTAAAATTCTTCCCCAATATTAATCCATCATCTAATCAGTAGTTATTATCATATTTATATATTATAAAAACATTTAAAAATAATACATGATACTGTTAAAATTCATTATAAAATAAATTATTTTAATTATTGGTTTTAAATAAATTTTTAATATCGTATTTTCCTAGTAGACGATCTTTTAGAATAATTAGCCATTTTATATTGTTATATTTAAATCGCTAATTATTACTCTGCTAGATGAATATATCGCTAATAAAAAACATCAGCATCTTAAATTTTTTCAGATTTATTTTACAGCGTGAAAAAATCGATATACTATAGCGCACATAAAAACTGGACAGTTAAATATATATATAAATATATAATTCAACATGCTATTTATCTATAAAGAATCGATATTTAATATTATTTCGTTAAGTTAAACCTATAAGAATTTATCCTATTATTAACTTTTTTATTGAACTTTGAGTAATTAACTAGGTGAGTAAAATGAATATAGGAAAGCTAGAGCTTATGCATAAAGGCTGGTTTATTGGTAATTTTATTCCATCCCTTTATCCTACTTGTGATGTGGAAGTTGCAGTTAAGTACTATCAGCAGGGAGACCACGAACCAAGGCATACCCATAAAATCGCTACTGAAATTACTGTTATCATTGAAGGTGAAGCGAGAATGGATAAAAATCACCTTAAAAAAGGCGATATTATAACTCTTTTACCAGGTGAAGAAACGGACTTTCACGCAATAACAAATGTGACAACAGTGGTTGTTAAACTCCCCAGTGTTAAACATGATAAATATATGAATATTGAATAAATATGATAAATATAATAATTCCTATGGCTGGAGAGGGTAGCCGATTTAAAAAAGAGGGTTTCCCTGATCCAAAGCCACTGATTAAAGTTAACGATAAACACATGATAGAGCTAGTGGTCAATAATATAAAACCTACTTGCGAACATCGATTTATATTTATTTGCCAAGCTGAACATTTATCTACGACTCATTTAGAGAAAATATTGAAAAGAACCTGTGATAACGCAATTATTATCTCTATGGATAGGAAAACAGCCGGGGCAGCGGAAACGGTATTAGTTGCAGAAAAGTATATCAACAATGACTCACCATTGATGATAGCTAACTGTGACCAATGGATAGATATCGATATCAATGAATATCTTGATGCTTTTAATCACCAAAAGAGTGATGGCATGATAATGACAATGACAGCTAACGATCCCAAATGGTCTTATTTACGTATCGCGCAACAAGGATATGTATGTGAGGTACGAGAAAAAGAAGTCATCTCCACTGAAGCATCGGTGGGTATTTATAACTTCAAGAGGGGGAGTGATTATTGTTATGCTGCTAAAAGAATGATTGAAGATAATAATTTATCTAACGGTGAATATTATGTCGCACCCACCTATAATTACCTAATTCAAGAAAGAAAATCAGTTATTGATTTTTATAATATCGGGGAAGAATACAAAGGAATGTATGGCTTAGGAATTCCTACAGACCTTAGTAAATTCTTAAAAAATAGTATATCAAAAAAAGCCACTGATTTTTAAGTTAGTTATGAATATTATACATTGTAAAAATGACAAGAAATTATGCCTGAAAAAAACATTCAGGGTGTTCAATAAAGATAAGTATAAAGATTTTTTATCTGAAAGTACGACTGTCATTACCTTTTCAAAAATACACCCTACCGTTTCAGCGGAAAAGTTGATTATTAATGGTGTGAAAAGGATATCTTTATCAAGTCATGATGATATATTTCTTCATAATGTGCAGTGTGAATCACCTTTCTATGCTCAAATACTTTGGGATATTACTCACCAACTTCATTTGGGTGGCTTTATTTATATAGAAGAGCCTTTACAGGTTGATAATCTTCTACAAAAAGACTACTACCATCAATCCTTTGAATTAGTTGAGGTGATTGACGGTTGTATATATAAATATAAGAAAGTGATGCCCCTACCAATTGAAAAAGATAGAGGGCTTGAATGCTGGTCATTCTGTATTCCTGTAGGTAACGATGATCCAGTTTTTCTTAATAAATGCATAGAAAGAATAATTGAAATAAATATACCGCATAAAGAAATTATTCTATGTGGTGATCCACATCCTGAATTTAAATTTTTTGACAAGGTGAAGATAATAAGTGATGAGCGTCAGAGTGAAGAAAACCATATCACAAAAAAGAAAAATTTACTGGTAAACGCTGCACTATATAATAATGTTTGTATACTCCATGATCGGGTACTATTACCTCTTAATTTTTATGATGCTATTACAACATTCGGTGATTTTTTTCCAATAACCGGCTTTCAATCTTTCTATTTCCAAGATAAGCATAATTTTCTACCAAGGAAATATTCAGATTTTAATACAATATCGCAAGATCTTACTAAAGAGATAAATATAAAAGATGTAGTGAGAGAAAATACTAAACTCATTAGTAAACTTTTTTACTGTTATCAGCATCCTGCGCGATCACATTTTGGACATGATTATCTTACAGGTAGTTTATACCTAACTAAAAAAAGTCTATGGACTAAATACCCACAAAATGAGAATTTATTTTGGAATGATTATGAAGATATAGAATTTGGTATCAGAATAAGTAGTCATGGTGTTCCCTGTAGAATAAATCCCAATACGATAACGCAAAGCATGAATTCACGCTCAGTCATTCATTATTATGGATATGTCGCAACCAATAATATCAGTGGCAAACTAACTATGTCTCGTAGCGTGACTGAGCAAATACCTTTTATAAAAAGAAAACCGCTATTTCGTATCTCTAAAGAAGAAGCGAGAGAAAGAATTTATTCTTTTGCAAAAAAATATGGAGCAAATAAAAATACGTTATTTCAAATATCTTGTTCCAGCATGTCTGGACTATCAAGATATCTTATTATTAAAAAAGTCATTAGTGATGTGACGGTAAAACTTCCCTATATCGAGGAGTTTATGGCCGATTTTTCCGCCAATATTCTCTGTGAACCAATGGCACCTAATGAATATGAAGACATTATCAGAATTATGTTTTCATCGGCCAGTCCAAAAGTAAAGAAAAGAACACTAGTGATGAGTTTTATTTTGAATAACCAACTTTTTCATTCCTTTAGCTCATCACCTTTTTATAAGAAAAATGATGATTGGTTTATCGAAAAATGTAAGATGACTAATATTGGGAATTTCATCTCAGCAATAAACTTAAAATATATTATCCCAGGCGTTTATTTCCCTCATGGTATTAAAGAAGTTTATCGATGTCTACATGGCACGACGCTTTGGAAGGAATAAGAAATATGAAACTGCGTATCAGTGGCGTAACTGAAGAAGAATATGGTCTATGGCGTAATAATGGTGTATCAAAGCATATTTCATATACAGAAAATAATGAATCAATTTTTACCAAAATTGGTTTTCAACTAGAAGATATAAAAAGTTTTGAGTTGGATCTAAATCATACTAACCATATTATTTTTGTGAAGATTCATAATAATAAGACCTACGATCTATATCGAGAACATTTAATTACACTAATAAAAATGATGATTATTAATAAAAAAGAGTATGATGTTCATATATATATTGTTTCAGATAAGAACCAAGACTATAAAAATGAGTTAACTAACTTTTTTAATCTCAATACTCATTACGAAAAAAAACAAACCTATGGTGAGAATATGGCAATTATTAAATGCCTATCTATGAGATTTCTAGGTTTTACTATCACTAATTTGTTTTTGAAAATCAGTAGTTGTTCAACGTATTTTCTAAAAAAAGAAAGTAAGTAGTATGCATCAGATATCTTTTGTTTTTCAAGGGAAAGTGTTTTTTGATGAAAACTGTACCAGAGTTATAGAGAACATAGCGATAGTAAGAAAGAAATACCCGAACTCTGAAATTATCATCTCCACTTGGGAATTAGAAGCTGACGAAAGGAGTTTGTTTTTAAAAGAAATAAAACCATTAAATGCTATCGTTATATTTAACAGTGATCCCGGCCCTTTAGTTTATCGAGAAGGGAGTTATCAGTGGGTTACCAATATAAATAGGATGATTGTTTCTTCTTTTAAAGGGATTGAACGTTCAACTCGCGATTATATAGTAAAGCTAAGAACCGATAGTTTTTTATATAATGATAACTTAAGAAAGATTTTTTCACGTAAAAAAATGATCGACAATCTATTTACTAGAAGCAGAGAGTATTCTTTTTTTGAAGAAAGAATGATCAATTGTAATTTATTTGCAAGACATAGTCGTTCCTATCGTTCTTTTCTTTTTCATCCAGGAGATATTATGCTACTTGGTAAGAAGAGTGATATGTATGAGCTGTACTGCACCCCATTAGTTGATAGATCTATATTTGAAGTTACATTTAATTATTCCTTGTTTAGTTTGATGAAGTACGTGCCAGAACAGTTTATCTGGGTTAACTATCTTAAGAAGAAAATGAATGGTTTACAATTTTCTGGAAATAAAGAAAACTCCAAAAAATTAATGTTACTTTCTGAGAGGTTATATATTAATAATTTCATTCCATTAAGTTGCTATCAACTTGGCTTTATATGGCCAAAGCATACTACTAAATATAAAAATAAAGGGGAGGATACTATTTACCAGTTTAAAGACTGGGTTATCTTAAATAATATCCATAATGGAAAAAATAAAAATAGAGATGTTACTTATCCTATCAGTTTCAATGTCAAAGTATCTTTAATGAAACTATGGTATTTCATTCTTTACTTTCCATTAAGATGGCCTGCTATCAGGAGAGTTATAATGGATATGAAAAGTAGAGAATAATTATAAATGGAGTCAAAGGAATGATCTCAATATCACATCGAGGATATTGGTTAAATCCATCTGAAAAAAATACAATTAGTGCTTTTAAACGATCCTTTTCACAAGGGTACGGTACTGAGACTGATATTAGGGATTTCAATGGAGAACTAGTGATTAGTCATGATATTCCTTCCGTAGAGTGTATTAGTTTCGAGTGTTTTTTGAAATTATTTATAGCCTACGATTATAGGCTGCCTTTAGCACTAAATATAAAATCAGATGGTTTGGCAAAAAGGATAAACGAATATCTAAAGTTTTATAAAGTGGATAATTATTTTTGTTTTGATATGTCTATACCCGATACTCTTCATTATATAGAAGAGGATATGAATATTTTTATGCGCCGTAGCGAATATGAAATCGATAACGATCTTTTCAAATATGCGAAAGGTATTTGGTTAGATAGTTTTCATCGGGATTATTTGGATGAAAAAAATATTATGAGTTATCTCGAAGCTGGAAAAAAAGTCTGTATCGTCTCGCCAGAGTTACATCGAAGAGATGAGAATGAGATGTGGAATAATATAAAGTTATTATCTAGTGACTATTATAACTCCGAGCAATTAATGCTCTGTACAGATAAAATCGAAAAAGCGGTAGAGTTCTTTTATGAAAAATAAAATTAAAGCTGTAATTTTTGATATGGATGGTGTTCTTATCGATGCTCAGCAGTGGCATTACTATGCTTTAAATAGGGCATTGGAACTGTTTGGTCTACAAATTGATTATGAGCAGCATCTTCGACGTTTTGATGGTTTACCAACTAAAAAAAAGTTAGATATTCTTCGTAAGGAGAAAGATCTACCTTTAAAGTTATTTGATTTTATCGATCAACTAAAACAGAAATATACACTTGAAATTGTCGAGACTTGCTGTCACCCACAATTTCAACATGAATATCTGTTATCTCGATTAACGGCGGAAGGATACAAGTTAGCCGTTGCTTCTAATTCGATAAAAAATACTATTGAAGTCATGCTTACAAAGGCAAATATTCTTCATTATTTTGACTTTTATCTCTCTAATCAAGATGTCGTACAGAGCAAACCATCACCAGAAATTTACCTAAAGGCAATTGATAAACTGAATCTCTTACCGCAAGAATGTTTAATCATCGAAGATAATGAAAATGGGATTAATGCCGCCAAGGCCAGTGGCGCTCATGTCCTAGCGATTGGTAAAATTGAAGAGGTCAATTACATCAATATAAAGAATAAAATATCTGTATTGGAGAAAGGACTATGCTAACAATTATTACTCCTATGGTAGGTGAGGATTTATATCAAACATCCTCTGAAAACTCATTCCCAAAGATTTTGAATGAAATTGATGGAAAAACTATTTTTGAATATTCACAATGTTATTTGAAATCAATCGAAGATAACTATAATAAAATCTATATTAGACCTAATTTTTCTAATCAGCAATATATGATTGATAACATTATTCAAAGAATAGTCGGGGAGGACGCGATATTGATTAACGTTAACAATAATACTGCAGGTGCTCTTTGTACATGTCTTCTAGCGGCTGAATACTGGGATGATGATGATGAACTCATTATAACATCATCCGATCAATATCTTGATATTAATTGTCAGTCAGTTATAAATGAATTTAGGGAAAGTAATACCGATATTGGGTTGATAAGTTTTTCTTCTGTGCATCCAAAATGGTCATACATTAAAAGAGATGACAGTAACTCAATAATTGAAGTTGTCGAAAAAAAAGCAATCAGTGATGAAGCGATGGCAAGTTTTTTCTATTTCAACAAAGCCAGTCTATTTTTTAAATTAGCTAAATCTGCATTATTAAAATCAAGATCAACTAATAATATATTTTACTTGTCAGCATGTGTGAATGAAGCAATTTTAGATGGGGGTGTCGTCTCAGCAAAAATAATTGAAAATAAAGAGTATTACAATTTCTACGATTTCAATGCCATTAATAGGTTTAGTTAATACATAACGTTGTTTAATAAGGATATTAAATGAAAAAATCATTTACATCACTGATATTCCTATCATTTTTCAATACATCAGTATGTGCTTTTGAAAATGTGGTAAGTTTTGGTGATAGTTTAAGTGATGGTGGTGCATTAGATTTTTTGAACTCTAAAACGAGATATATATCGGGTGATAACTCCCTGCTCTATAATGAAATAATCTCACTCAATTATACAAATAAATATCTTACTGTTAGTACTGAAGGGGGGAATAATTACTCTTTATCAGGTGCGACAGCAAGTAAAACACCTCTTCTAATTTATAAAACTGAGAATCAAATCAATGAATATTTGAATAGAAATAATGGAAAAGCGAATAAAGATGATCTCTATTTATTTTGGGCCGGTGCAAACGATATCACCGCTGACGTGGAAATGAGTTTATTAACCCTTAATTTCAAAAATCTCTTTAACGATGGGGTAAATTACCAACTCTCTGATGCACCGGTGGCTGTGGCAAGGCAAGTCGGTACGTTGCTTGATAAGGGGGCTGGACTTGTTGTGGTTCCTAATTTACCTAATGCAGGATTAAGTCCTTGGACGGCAACAGCGCTATTCGGATTTTCACAAATGTTACTCGGCGGTAATCTCCTTGACCTACCTAGCCTGTACAAGATCCAAGATCAATCGTTACGACAAGAAGGTAACGTATATGGTGAAGAACAGCGTCAAGAGGCGATTATTAACTCTTTATCAAAAGTGCTTAATAACTACGGTCTACAGTTTCCACACCAAGTTATTGCCAATGTCTATCGAACGTTACTCTCTATGGAGAACCGTCTTACCGTTCAGTTTAATCACGATTTGGAATCGAGCCTCTCATCATTAACTGGAAATATTGCCTATATAGATAGTTATAGCTTGTTTCAAGAAATGATCGACCATCCGACTACTTATGGGTTTGATAATATTTTAGTTCCTACCTGTCAAATTGGTGTGGGGGCGCCGTTCTGTGATCCATCGCACCCTACATGGCACAATGATCAAACCTATCTTTTTTCTGATTGGTTCCATCCAAGTCCTGAAGCACATGCCATCATTGCTCAATACATTACTGCGCTTGTTAATGCACCAATGATGGTTAGTCAGCTGGCTGAACCTGTGCGCGCACTGATGTTGGGGCAAAATAGCTTTTTGATGTCTCAGCTTAGTCTTTTTCGCCAAAATAAGGTTAACAGTCGTCCTTACCAACTCTTTGGCGGCTACCAAGGACAGTCTCTTTTTTCTTCTTCGACCAGGAATCAATCACGAGGGCAAAGTAACATTGGCATTATTATTCAAGCAAATAACGCGCTCAGTGTAGGCGGGGCATTGAGCGTAGGCCAAGCGAATCGTTCTCGATTGAGTCCCTATCTCCATACTCGGTTTATGAATAAAACCATGTCTGTTTTTGCTCAATTGTTATTGGGTCAAAGTTGGTTATCGACACAAGTTAGTATGGGGGATATTAAATTTGATGAGGTGAAACGTATTATTCCTTTGGGTAAAGCATTAAGGGCAGAACGTTCGACGACCAAGGGGAACCATTTTAGTGGTTCGATTAACGCAGGTTATGACTTTTTGTTAAACAATAATATCTCTCATGGCCCTCATGCTTCTGTGCTTTATAGAAAGGGTAAAATTAACGGGTTTACTGAAAAAACGTCTACAAGCAGTTCAATGATGTTTAGCCGTCACCGTTTCTCAGACAGTTATTTATCGACAGGATGGCATTTCTCTTGGAAGAAAAATAGGTTTAATCCTTTCTTGGAAATTAACTATTTACATCCCTTGTATACAAAACAGAGTGCAATAAAAGCTAGTCTTAAAACGACGGATACAAAATTCAGTACAGAAATAAAAAATAGTGAAAGTTCTAATGTTAATATTAAATTAGGTGCGGCATTTAATATTAATAATAGAACTCAGGCTTATACAACGGTAGATTTCCCTAAATTAAAAAATGGTCTTTCTGATGCCTATTATGTAGCAGGTCTTAATTTTACGTTTTGATAAAGTTCTAATAGAGGGGGAACCCTCTATTAGATATAAGGTAGATTTAAAAATGAATGATAGAACAACCCTATCAGCGGTAGCCTTTCTGAGAGGTTTTGCGGTAATCGCAGTCGTTCTCTATCACTACAGTTGGTTTGTGCATCCCTTAGAGTCGACAATTTTACGTAAAGGTTATATTGGCGTTGATATTTTTTTTATTATCAGTGGTTTTTTAGCATGCCATACTACAAGAAAAATAAAAGGGTCTTTATCTAGTTTACTAAAATACATTTTGTCAAGACTGATACGCATTTATCCTGCCTACTTTATTATCACTATAGGTTACGTAATAACTCAAAAAACTTTATTTTCAACTTATCCTGATTTTTCAGTGTTGGTTAAAAGTCTACTTTTTTTTCCTCAATCTGATTCAGGCAGTCCCGTCTATGGTTCACCTGTTGTAGATGTGGGATGGACATTGAACTACGAGTTTTTTTTTACCTAATAGTTTCATTGAGTCTGTTTTTCAATAGATATAGACAATTAGTCGTTATTGTTATTTTAATGGCTATTATTTCTATTAAATACTGTTTTAAAACTCTAGGGTTACAGGTTAATGGGAATATAATTGCGTGGTTTAACTTCTCCACTAATCCCATTATTGTGGAGTTTATAATAGGCTATTTTCTTGCCTTTTATTATGATTCTTTAATACTTTTACTCACACGAACTAAACATATTATTTTTATTTTGTTAATGTTGATTTCATTTTTATCAATAATTGTAGAGTGGAGGTTAATTAATTTCACTGATGATATGCATATAGGACTGATGCTTATCCCTGCACTCATTTTTTTTATATACTGTATAAAAATATTTGATATAGATAAAATATCCGTCCCTAATTTTATTTCGTTCACAGCGAGGATATCTTATTCCATTTATTTACTGCATATGGCAGTAATCTTTTCACTAATAGAGCTTTCAAAGCTAACATTTGGAGAGCAGGTATTCGATTCTTTTAATGCTAGATTTAATCTGTTTTTTTTATCTTTACTCTTTTCTTGGTGTATTAGCTATCTTTTTTGCATAAAGGTTGAAGAGAAAATATCCACGCTAATGAAAAGTTATATATTTAAATAGTTATTTAATGATAATGGAGATATCAAATGACTAAAAAAGATGAAGTATTAAATGCTGTGTCTGAACTTTGTGAAAAATATACTCATTCGATGATACAGAAGGGACAGTTACCCGATTTGGATTTCTGGCCAAAAACACGAGATATTTCAGATCGCTGCGATTCAAGCATCTATGTGACACGGAGTTTACTTTTACAATTGGTTGAAGAGGGGAAGGTGATAAAATCCCCTCAGTTATATTCTAACTCTTTACGCTGGTTTATTAAGTCACCACGTTAAGGCCAGTAGATATTAGTATAAAACGCTAAAGGCTCCGCTTTTAATATAACGTAGCCTTTAGCGCATTAAGGATTGATGAGTCTCCCAATATCCTTATAAAAACTAGGTCTATTTTTTCCTTTTCTTAGTGTACCTTCACGATAGAAATAGACTTTTCGTAGGTTACATTGCAAAATATCGGCAATATCTTTGGTGTTGAGGTTCAATAGATAACCACGTAGTAAAGAGACTTGCTCTTTAGATAAGTTGATTCTATCGTAAAAAACGACACTGTAGTTTCTCTTACATCTTTCACCATCATCTTGGCAGAGTATACGAGTAAAAAAATTGAAGTCCTCTAATGATAATCTTTTATCAATTTCATAATCTGCGCTTTTTATTGACATAAATTGATGGAGTATTGAGAAGATACAAATTTTTACACCATTAATATTATCTCTAATTTTTCTTATGTCTAATTCGGGATCAATAATAATACTATTAGTCGTTAGCGTATCATAGAACACGAGATCGACCTGAGAGCGTTGAGGGTGTTGAATTAGTTCTTGTACTGAATTAAAACGTAATACTAATATTTTATTAGAAATTTGCTGGCAGACTGATTCAATTGCAATCTTAGTGAAATTGCACGTATCAATGATAGCTATAGAACGAACGTATTCCTTGTTATTCATATAACACCATAATCATCACGGTTAAAGTTAAGTGTAGGTTGTTTTATTAGCAATGAATTATTAATGTAGCGAGCTTTTCCTCTTAATTTTAAATTAGATTGTGTCGATTATGTCAGGCTTTCTCTCTATCTTCCATATGCAAATTTAAAAAACTCTTAAAATAGGATTGTTTCATATATTATTCTTTTTATAAGTTAATTTCCTAGTTGTTAAGCATTATTTTTATGAGTTTTTTAAATAAATACTTTGCATTTTTTTATTAATGTTTCTATTAATAATTATGTTCAATAAGCGAGTCATCGGTCCCTTGGACAGGGAAGGTGGATAAGAATATTCCGTTTTAAACCTAATTACTTGTCAGTTTTTAATTTGGTTGCTATGTTTTTAACAGGTATTACTACTTACAAGGATTGAATAAGATGAAAAAGACACTTACTGCTGCTGCCCTTTCAATGACGTTTTTGGCTTCTCATGCTTTTGCTGACACCACGCCAACGCCTACTGAGCAGCTACAGGAGAAAACTCAGCAGCTACAAAATCGTGCGTCTGAGACATCTCAAAAAGCGCAAGATCGTGCTTCTGAAGCGACGACTGAGTCTAAAAATCGTCTCAATGAAAATGTTAACAAGGCGAAACATCGCCTACAGGGTGACAACAGCAACACCACTAAAGCGAAGGAAAATGCTGAGCACCGCTGGAACAAGACTAAAGAAGGCGCGACTAAAGGCTGGAACAAAACCAAAGAAGGCACAACCCAAGGCTGGAATAAAACCAAAGAAGTGACTTCTAAGGGCGTAGATAGCACTAAGCAAGGTGCGAGCAGCGCATGGCAAAAAACAAAAGATGCCGCGGCCAGTGCAAAAAAATCAGTTTCTGATAGCACTAACTAAGCTCCCGCTTCTCCGTTTTTCTGATCAAGCCTCCATCAGGAGGCTTTTTTTATTTGTTGAGCAGATGACCATACTCACTGATCAGGCATCGCGTCACACCGTTAGTCCAACCAAATCCATCTTGTAGTGGGTATTCACCGCCACCGCCGTGTGCGTTGGACTCATTCATCACATTATATTTTTCGACTAACTTATGATTTTCTTTAAATACTTTATTAACGGTCGTCAGCCAGCGAATCGCAATTTCTTCTGCGAGATCGAAGTGCCCATATTTTTTTAATCCCTGAATAGCCATCCATTGTAGAGGGGCCCAGGCATTAGGTTTGTCCCATTGTTCACCGCTCTCAATAGTTGTTGTGAGAAGTCCACCGGGGGCAAGAAGCTGCTCATTAATTTGCTGCGCGATACGTGCAGCTTGCTCGGGCGTAGCGAGCCCGGTAAATAAGGTGACCGGTGCTGCGGCACTGAACAACCCAAACTGCTGTCTACACCAATCATAGTCACGGAAAACGCCATTCTCTTCATCCCATAACCATCGATTGATCGCAGTCAGTCTCTCTTTCGCTTTTTTCTCCCAGGCGCGTGCCGTTAACGTTTCCCCTGCTTTCTCGGCGAGGGTTGCAATAGTAACCTCCAGTTTATAGAGCAAGGCATTGAGATCGATAGGTATATATTGCGTAGTTCGGATACTGGCGAGTCGGGTAGGATCTCGTAGCCAGCGGGAAGAGTAATCCCAGCCGGAAGCAGCGCCAGCCCGTAAATCACGAAAAACTTCTTTTGCCGGTCTGTTAGAAGAGGATGCCGTTTCAATATCTTCGCGCCACGATTCATCGCGTGGTGTATCGCGGTCATCCCAGTAACGATTAAGCATTGATCCATCAGACATCTTTACCACATGCCGAAAAGCCTGATGGGCATTTAATGATCCTGATCCATCCATCCAATAGTGATATTCAGAGATAAGGTAGGGCAGGTACTGCTCAGAGCCGACAATATTGACGGATTCACATAATTCGACCATTAACGCAAACACAGGCGGTTGTGACCGACTAAGATAGTAAGTTCTATTACCGTTAGGGATATGCCCATATTTCTCAATTAACCATGCAAAGTTATCTGTCATATTTTTGATCAGATCGAGGTTTCCACTTTCTGCCAACCCCAGCATAGAAAAGTAAGAATCCCAATAGTAGACCTCAGTAAAACGTCCTCCCGGTACAACATAAGGCTTCGGTAAGGGAAGTAACGATGTATTGGGGTGATAACTCTGCGGGTCTCTAATCATAATGGGCCACAGGGCATCAATATGCTGACGGAGAGTTCTCTTTTCATTCTCATCGTGTGCATAATTATGACTCTCCTCGGGTAAGTGAAAGTGATCTTTCACAAATTGGTGGAGGGAGAAATCTTGTGACCGGCGGGTGAGCTTACGATACAGAATAAGGATATCGACAGGATCGTATTTGGGTGCGCAATCAGCAAAGGTTTTACTGTCCTCGAAAATGTATTGGCTTTGTACATCTTCAAATAATTCTAAGTAGCGATCAGACGGTGTCAGGGCATCTGCCGAAGGCATCCCCGCAATATACTCAGGCTCTGGTTCATGGTTATCGTCATTGCTCAACCAACCAAGTTCTTGCGGTGTATCATGATGACCATCGTCGTAAACACTGCCATTATTTTCAGTGAATTGTTCTTTTGATTGTCGCGACATAGCTCATCGCCTCCTTAACATATGGGCAGGATCACCCATTGGTGAATTCATTAAGTATAGTCAATCAAGAGTTGTTAGCCTGTCCTGAGCGGAGATCCCCGAGACACATTTTATTTACACTATAGCGTTGGCGTTGGGGCATCGGCGTTCCTATGCTAAGTGGGTTGTGTAAATCGAGATAAATCTTAGTAACATGATAATAAGAATTATTACTATTAATGTTCGGGATCCAGCAGTAAACTTACCTCATAATTAATCAGGAGAACCTATGTCTAACACCTTAAGTTCGGGGAAAAAAATACCCCATCGTGTACGTAATGAACTGAAATTTCGGACGTTAACGGTCAGTGATAAACAACAGGTGGCGGGTCAATTCTGGCGGGTTACTTTTCAGTCAGAGGCGCTGGCAGGCTTTGATTCCCCAGGCAGTGATGATCACATTAAATTGTTTTTTCCTGAGACGGGACAACGCGCGCCGATACTCCCCACCATCAGTGAAGAAGGGATTGTTTGGCCTGAAAATCAACGCCCTGAGTCACGAGATTACACCCCCTTAGCGTTTGATGGAAAAGGCTCTTTGACGATTGATTTTTATCGTCATGAAAAAGGGCTTGCCAGTGAATGGGCTGAACACGTCGCGGTGGGGGACTTACTCACCATCGCTGGCCCTCGCGGATCGCTTGTTATTCCTGGCGACTATGCAGAACAGCTTTATATTTTTGACGAGACTGGCTTACCCGCCATGAAACGAAGACTGAGTACAGTCAGCGCCAATCATATAAAACTTATTGCATTTGCTGACCGCCATGTAATCGACGCCTATTTAGGGGAATTACTGGGCGGACACGAGTTACACTGTATTGAAGGGGATATGATCGACTCAGCCAATATTGAGCAAGTTATCACGCTGACCGAATCGTTATCTTTCCCAACAGACGATTACTTTGTTTGGGTAACCGGGGAAGGTAAAGCGGTTAAAAACTTAAGTGACTATTTTATTCAACAACGCGGCTGTTCACCGGAATTAGTCAGGGCGGTGGCCTACTGGCACGGTAAAGAGTAGGGCTTAGCCAACGCAACAATAGTACGTCCACGGTTATTCCCTTCCAACAGCTTTTCGGCGCTTTCTATAACCTGATCAAGGTCGATAGTTTGGTAGGGAATAGGCAGTGCTTCTTCGCTGAGTAATGTACTAAAACGCTGCCAAGCAGCTTGGCGCTGTGCAGTTTCACAGTAGACACTGTCTACGCCTACTAAGCGAACACTGCGCAGAATAAAAGGCGCAACACTGGTATCTAATGTCAGTCCTTGTGCCATACCACAACTGATAACACATCCATTGCGTTGTGTTGCGGCAAGCAGATTCGCGAGCGTGTGACTTCCCACGCAATCGATCGCCCCGGCCCAGCGTTCAGCGAGTAATTTTTTTCCCGGCTCAGAAAATTCAGCGCGCGGGGATAGCGAGGTGGCTCCTAATGTCTCCACCAAATACTCGGTTGCCTGACAATCACCGGTAATCGCCACAACCTCATAGCCGAGCTTCGCTAGAATCCAAGTACTAAAGCTGCCCACTCCACCGCTGGCACCACTGACAGCGATTGGGCCACGTTCGGGAGTGATCCCTTGTTGCTCAAGTTGCAGTACCGCAAGCATTGCCGTGAGCCCTGCGGTACCAATGACCGCCGCATCGATAGCAGATAATTGTGGGGGAAGCTCCATCAACCATTCGGGTTTGGCATAAAAAATTTCGGCTAATCCGCCATGATACTGCTCACCAATTCCCCAGCCAGTGACTACGACTTGCTGGCCGACAGCCCAGTTCGGGAGTTGGCTGGCTATCACTTCTCCCACCATATCGATCCCTGGAACCAGTGGAAATTGACGTATTACGGGAGCTTTACCGCAAATAGCCAGCGCGTCCTTGTAATTCAATGATGAATAAAGGACACGAACCGTGACCGGAAAATGCGTCAGTGCAGACGCTTCAATCTCTGTGCTTGCCGAGATGGGAGAGCCCGTTGAGTGAGTGAGCCAAATTGCTTGCAACATCATGACGTGTTACCCCCATTCGCGATTATCAAGATAAAGAGGCTCAGAACGAGCCTCATCGATTATTTTACCGCCTTGTAGAGCGCATGACGCTGTGTTTCTAGCAGCGTGACACGTTGACAAACTTGTTGGCCAAATTGTTGGAAATCATCTTCGTGTTGTTTCCATTCTTGTTGAACGGCTTGTTGTAACCCACCAAGATTCCCCATCAGCGCTTGCAATGGATTACTCGTACTACTGAGATTTTTCATATTACCCATCTCATTGAGACTATCTTGCAGTACGCCACCCATCGCATTTTGTACCAATTTTTCACTGTTTTGATGCACGCTATCGATCGCGCTATGGTGATAGGTCATCACGCCATTATCTTGCGAAAGCACACGGGAAAATTGTTCCTTTAACTGAACATCCAAACTATTCAAGCGTTTGTGGATCCCACTGTCCGCGCCTAATTTTTCGGTAATAATACGATCTAATGCTATTTTAGCTTGATCGAGGCGTTGATGAGCGCCTTGATTGATCCACGGCATGTCTTTACGAACAGCTGCTTGATAAGCAATGGCTTGTTGACGCACAGTGGCAGAAGGTTGCCGCGCACTACCGTTAAAGGTGATATCGCCAGTTGGGGTAATGGTCATATTGCCATCACTTCCCGTGATCGCCACGCTTTGAGGTGAAACGGTAATATCGTCTTTAGGAATTGAGTCACATTGGTAGGCGGCATGAGCCTGTACTGCCGAGACTAGTAAAGTAGCTAATAGGATCTTGCGTAACATGGAGATTCTCCAGAAGGGAAAAATTGACGGATAATCCTTTGATGACTATCCGTCTGGGGACTATCCTAACTTAGTCCCACCAAACATCAAACAGTTCCGTAACTTGAACATTCTCTAACCCTTTTTGGGTCAGCCACTGTTTTACCGCGGCACGATGTTCATCGGTACATTTTCCGGTTTTTTGCAAACATACCAATCCTTCCCACTGCAAATACCCACTCCCATCATAGGCAAGGCCTTGTGGTTCGATCACTTCACGGATGAAATCATCAACCGTTTGATCAATGGTTGCGGTATCGCTACCTGCCGGAAATGACCAAGCAACGGAAAAGCCAAATTCTTGAAACTCATCAATATGTAATTTTTTACGTAAACGACGACTACGGTTAACAGCCATTATTTAATCCTCTCAAACATTAAATCCCACACACCATGCCCTAAACGGTGACCCCGTTGTTCAAACTTAGTGAGCGGACGTGAATCAGGCCGTGGAACATAGAGTCCGTCAGGCGCTTGATTGATATAGCCTGGAATAGACTGCATCACTTCCAACATATGTTCTGCATAATTTTCCCAATCAGTTGCCATATGAAAGACGCCACCCAGTTTCAGCTTGCGAAGAATTAACTCAGCAAAAGGGACTTGGACGATACGACGTTTATTATGGCGAGCTTTGTGCCAAGGATCAGGGAAAAACAGTTGGGTTAAACGTAACGAATTATCGGGGATCATTTTTTCAAGCACTTCCACCGCATCGTGACACATAACCCGTAAGTTCGTCACACCCGCTTCGTGAGCGCTCGCTAAACAGGCACCGACACCGGGTGCATGCACTTCAATACCCAGAAAGTTCTGATGTGGATTGGCTTTTGCCATTTCGACTAACGATGCACCCATACCAAAACCGATCTCTAATACTAATGGTGCTTCCCGCCCAAAAATAAGCGCAAAATCCATCGGTTCTGCGGAGTATTCAATACCATTGATCGGCCAGAGCTCGTCCAAGGCTTGTTGTTGCCCTTTAGTAAGGCGGCCTTGGCGTCGAACAAAACTTCTTATTCGGCGTAATGGACGCCCATTCTCATCAAATTCTGGTGTAATGACGTCATTAATCATAATAAGCCTGCGAGTTTTTCAATTTTAAACGGGGATTATGCAAAGTTAAGCCTGATAAGCAAGCGTTTACCAAGCAGTGGTTTACTTAATGCTGGGTCTATGCTGCAATTTGGACTTCTCTCTTCGCAAATTCTATATAAACGATGTCAAAAACCACTACCGGAACTTCTTTTTCAAGCCTCGTGCTGACATGGTATCACCAGTTTGGACGAAAAACGCTGCCGTGGCAGCAAGAAAAAACGCCCTATAAGGTGTGGTTGTCTGAAGTTATGCTTCAACAGACACAGGTTGCCACGGTTATCCCTTATTTTGAACGTTTTCTGGCACAATATCCAACGGTCGCCGCACTAAGTGCCGCCCCCATCGATCATGTTCTTCATTTATGGACTGGGCTAGGTTACTACGCGCGGGCGAGGAATCTTCATAAAGCAGCCTGCCAAGTGATGAGTGAACATCAGGGGATATTTCCTGAAACGTTCGAGCAGGTCGTTGCGTTGCCCGGTATTGGGCGCTCGACTGCGGGGGCAATACTCTCGCTATCATTAGGGCAACATCACCCTATCTTGGACGGCAATGTAAAGCGAGTGCTTGCCCGCTATTATGCCGTTGAGGGCTGGCCGGGGCAGCGTGAGGTTGAAAATAAATTATGGGCCTTAAGTGAGTCGGTCACACCGAGCGAAGAAGTGGCGGCCTTCAACCAAGCGATGATGGATTTAGGGGCGATGGTCTGCACGCGTTCTCGGCCGAAATGTCAACTTTGTCCCTTAAACGAGGGCTGTATCGCCTCGGCACAACAACGTTGGCAAGATTATCCGGGAAAAAAACCCAAAAAAGATCTTCCAACCCGCGAAGCTTGGCTATTGTTATTGAAGCAAGAAAACCGCGTTTTGCTTGAGAAGAGACCGGGGGCCGGTATTTGGGGTGGGCTGTATAGTTTCCCCCAGTTTGCTACACAAACAGAGATGGTGCAATGGCTAGAACAACAGGGGATTAAAGGCCAATTACAGCCTTTGACCAGTTTTAAACATACGTTTAGCCATTTTCATTTACAGATTATTCCGGTACTGATTGATAAGCCAACTTTCACGGCTTTAATGGAGGAATCTGTTACTCTCTGGTATAACTTAACCCTGCCGCAATCCGTCGGATTAGCGGCACCCGTTCAACGTATATTGCATGAGTTAAGCCATGAGCTAGCCATGGCGAATAATCAATAACAGGATTGACCTATGAGCCGTACCATTTTCTGCACATTTCTACAACAAGACGCTGAAGGCCAAGATTTTCAATTGTATCCCGGCGAGATAGGAAAACGTATCTTTCAAGAAATCTCAAAGCCCGCTTGGCAACAATGGATGGCAAAACAAACTATGCTTATCAACGAGCAAAAGTTAAATATGATGAATCCTGAACATCGTAAAATTATCGAGCAAGAAATGGTGAATTTCCTGTTTGAGGGAAAAGAGGTTCACATTGACGGTTATACGCCTCCTGCACAGTCAAACTGAATAACATCGACCACATTATGCTAAGCAGCCAGAACTTCACCTTATGAAAAAATTGCTTCCTCTCATACTCATCGCGCCATTGCTCGTCTCATGTTCTGGCGATAAAAAAAGCGTTTATCATGAAGATTGGGTTAAAGATACGAATGGTTTTGACATTCTTATGGGACAATTTGCCCATAATATCGAAAACATCTGGGGGATAAATGAAGTTCTGATTGCCGGGCCTAAAGACTATGTAAAATATAGTGATAATTATTACACGCGTAGCCATATCAACTTTGAAAGCGGTAAAATTACCATTGAATCGGTCTCTTCCTCCGACCCTGTAGGCAGCTTACGTGATGCGATTATCACAACCTTATTAATTGGTGAAAATCCGGGGAATGTTGATCTCTACTCAGATGCCAACGACATTAATTTGAGTAAAGAGCCCTTACTTTATGGTCAGGTATTAGACAATACAGGTCAACCGATACGCTGGAAAGGGCGTGCCGGTAGCTTTGCTGATTACCTTCTCAGATATAAATTACATCGTCGGGTCTCGGGTATTCATGTTATTTGGTCTGTCACCATTCCAATGGTACCTAACCACCTAAATCAACGTGCGCACCGCTATTTACCTATGGTACGACAAGCCTCCGATCTCTATGGTGTTGATGTCTCGTTAATCTTGGCAATTATGCAGACCGAATCAAGTTTTAACCCCTATGCAGTGAGTAACTCAGATGCGTTAGGATTAATGCAGGTTGTCCAACATACTGCCGGGGTGGATGTCTTTAAAATGAAGGGCAAGTGGGGCAAACCCAGTCGCAGTTATTTGCTCGATCCTGAAAATAATATTGATGCCGGAACGGCTTATCTCTCTATTCTGCAAAATAACTACTTGGCGGGTATTACTGATCCGGAATCTCGGCGTTATGCGGTGATCACGGCCTACAACGGCGGTGCTGGCAGTGTATTAAGAGTTTTTTCTAATAATAAAGATAAGGCGATTGAGATCATAAACGCCATGCCACCGGGTGAAGTTTATCGAATTTTGGTTCGTAATCATCCAGCCGCTGAATCGCGCCGCTACTTATACAAAGTGGATAAAGCGCAACGAAGTTATTTTCGTTATTAATTAAATGCCCCCAAAGGCCAGATGTGTCGTTGGGGGCATTGCCGATAAAACGGTGTTAATCGTTGTCAGGTAAGAATGCTTCGAGTAATGAATTTAAGAACAGTTTTCCTTTTGATGTAATCTGCCAGTGCTCGGCAGTTTCGTCGAGATAACCCGCCTTAATAGCCTTATCAAGAGCCGGACGTACCTGCTGTTCTGACAAACCGGTGAGGCGTGAAAACTCCTCTCGAGGACAGGCTTCTAATAATCGGAAACGATTCATAAAAAACTCGAAGGCTTTATCGTCGTCAGCGACCATAAATTGACGATCGAGATACTCCCCGCGCATATAGCCTTTTGGATGACGCGTTTTCACCGTTCGCAGAATATTGCCATCAGCAAGGGTTATTTTGCCGTGAGCTCCGCAACCAATACCGAGATAATCGCCAAATCGCCAGTAGTTCAGATTATGCTCGCAACGATAACCCGGTTTAGCATAAGCCGACGTTTCATATTGCTCGTAACCCGCTGCTCGCAGTAATTGATCGCCTTGCTCGAAAATATCCCACAAATCATCATCGTCAGGTAATTGTGGTGGACGCGAGGCAAACAGGGTATTCGGTTCGATGGTGAGCTGATACCAAGAGAGGTGAGGGGGATTAAGGGCAATAGCTTGACGTAAATCGTCCAAGGCTTGCTCAATACTCTGATCGGGCAGTCCATGCATCAGATCAAGGTTAAAACTCCGTAATCCCAACTCTGTCGCCAAATGCGCGGCACGTACGGCTTCTTCAGGCCCGTGGATCCTACCCAGTCTCGTTAACTTTGCTGCCTCGAAACTCTGTACCCCAATAGATATACGGTTAATCCCTGCTTGTTGGTAGGCACTGAAACGTTCTGCCTCAACGGTACCGGGATTGGCCTCCATCGTAATTTCACATTGGGCCGAGAGAGGAATACGTTGGCGAACTCCCGCCATCAGCTGGTGCATGGCTTGGCTACTGAGAAGGCTCGGCGTTCCACCACCAATGAAGATCGTTGCTAACTGCCGTCCTTGAACCAGATGCAGGCTATCCTCCAAATCATTAAGCAGATGTTCGACATACTCTTGATGAGGAACTTCACCTTTCAACGCATGGGAATTAAAATCACAATAGGGGCACTTTTGTACACACCACGGGATATGAATATATAAACTTAACGTTGGCAAAGGGTTAGCCATTACGTAATGCTTCCATGAGTTGCTTTAAGGCTTGGCCTCGATGTGACACTGCAGATTTTTCAGCTTTAGTCATTTCGGCTGCACTTTTTTGATGCTCTGGCACATAAAAGATAGGATCGTAGCCAAAGCCACCGTTGCCACGTGGCTCGCGAGCAATTACGCCGGGCCAACGTCCATAACAGACTATGGGTGTTGGGTCATCAGCATGCGCTAAGTAGACTAAAACACAGTGAAAAGCGGCTTGGCGCTGGCCATCGGGCACCGTTTTCATTGCCTCAAGCAGCTTGGCAAGATTGTCACCATCTGTTGCCCCTTCTCCGGCATAACGAGCGGAATAGATACCCGGAGCCCCTTGTAATGCATCCACAGCCAACCCTGAGTCATCAGCAATGGCAGGAAGGCCGGTGATCCGAGCCGCGTGACGGGCTTTGATTAAGGCATTTTCAATGAAGGTCAGGTCGGTCTCCTCGACGGAACCAACGCCCAATTCTGTTTGGGCGATGATGGTTAATCCCCTATCAGCGAGTAAATCGGCCAGTTCATTAACTTTACCGGCGTTCCCGGTCGCCAACACAACCTTTTGTGCAGAACAGTGATTTGCCATCATTTATAACCACATCCATAAGTTAGGGAACAGATCCATACCAAGATAATTTAACGCGTACAGAATAAGGATAACGATCATGGCTGAGAAGTCGATCCCTCCCATCGCGGGTAACCAGCGTCTAATCGGTGACATTAGGGGTTCGGTAAGTTGATACAGAACATAATCGACAGGGCTGCGACCTTGGCTTACCCAGCTCATGATCGAGCGAATCAAAATCACCCAAAACACTAAATTACCGGCGGCTTTACACAGCGATAGTACGCCGATGAGCAGTAGACCGAAGGAAAGCGAAAATCCGCCATTGTTAATAGCCACCAGCAGTGGATATTTCAGGGCGGTTAAGACGAACGCGAGCAGAAGTGATGCACTGTCGATCGGGCCGATTGCCGGAATCACACGACGAAGCGGTGCAATAATCGGTTGTGTGAGTTTAACGACAAATTGCGCGAGAGGATTATAAAAATCACAACGCGCCCATTGCATCCAAATGCGTAACAGTAAGACGAGCACGTAGAGCTCGATAAAAGTTTTGACCAAAAACGTCAAGGTATACATAATTTTCCTTAGCTTATGAAGATGAAGAAGGGTACTGACGGGCACCAAATATCGCGCTACCCACTCGTACAAGGGTACTGCCTGCGGTTATCGCCGCATCGAGATCGTCACTCATTCCCAGCGAAAGCGTATCAACCTGTGGATAATCATTGGCCAAAGAATGATAAAGCGCCGCCATACGTTGGCAGACAATAAGTTGTTGTCTGTGATCGGGTTCAGGAGCCGGGATCGCCATGATCCCACGCAGTGTTAGACGGGGGAGTTGGCTTATCTCTGCCGCTAACGCATTGAGTGCTTCTTCACGGATCCCCGACTTACTGGACTCATCGCTGATATTAATTTGAATTAACACATTTAATGGCGGCAAATGTTCAGGGCGCTGCGCGCTGAGGCGCTGTGCTAGCTTTAAACGATCAATGGTATGACACCAAGCAAAGTTTTCCGCCACCAAACGGCTTTTATTTGACTGCAATGGGCCAATAAAGTGCCAGTCAATATCGGCCAAGTGGGAGAGAGCCGCTATTTTGCTGACCCCCTCCTGCACATAATTTTCACCAAAGCAGCGTTGTCCCGCTTCATAGGCTGCGGTGATGTCGCTCTCAGGTTTAGTTTTGCTCACCGCAAGTAACGTTATTTCTTGAGGCGCTCGCCCACATTGCGTGGCAATACCCGCGATTCGTTGTTCCACTGAGCGTAAGTTTAACGAAATGGATGTCATAACTGGGAACCACTATGGAGTTAACAGAATTAGTTGCGCTTAGTGTAAAACATAACGCGAGTGATCTACACCTGTGCTGCGGAGAATTTCCCCGTTGGCGTATTCAAAACAGCATTAACACCATCCCTCATACCGAGAAACTGACAGAGGCCTGGTTTCAAGCCTTTAGCGCTCAAAGGCTAACGCCCGCTCTACGACAACAGTTGAAGAGGTTGGGGCACTGCGACTTTGCTTTCTCTTGCGGCGAGAATATTCGCCTTAGGGCATCGCTTTTTACACAGCGGCAGGGACTCTCTTTATCACTACGCTTACTGCAATCTCAAGTTATTGCGGTTGAACGCGTAAAACTGCCCTCATCCTTACTGACGCGCATTATGGCTGATAAGGGATTGTTTCTCGTCACGGGGGCTACAGGTTCTGGCAAAACGACAACATTAACGACGCTTATCGATTACCTAAATCGGCACTGTCAACGCCATATCATTATGCTTGAAGACCCGATCGAATTTTGTCATACCAATCATGGCTGTTTAATCCAACAGCGCGAGATTGGCGATCATCTTAGTGATCTGAACAGCGGAATTATCGCGGCATTACGTCAAGACCCCGATATTATTGTGATTGGCGAGCTACGAGATAAAAAAACCATCCAGTTAGCGCTAAGCGCAGCAGAAACTGGCCATCTTGTTCTGGCAACCCTTCATAGTACCGACACCATGCATGCATTACAGCGACTGGTTGAGGCCTTTTCTCCTGCTGAGCGAGACACCACACGCCATCAACTCGCACAAATATTGAGTGCCGTGCTGGCACAACAATTATGGTATGAGGCAGAACAGGTAAATGTGGTGTTTGAACTGTTACTCAATACCACGGCAATGGCGAGTCTGATTCGGGAAGGAAAGTTTCATCAGATCCCTGGACAACTAGAGCAGGCGAACCAAGAGGGTATGGTCTCATTTCGTCAATCCATAGCACGGCATCTAACGCCGCACACAGACCCTGTAGAAACTGTTACGAATAGAGATTTTCAAACCAACTTTCTAAAATGATCACGGCAGATTGTGAGTCAACACGCCCTTTGGTTAACGACTTAAATCCCCCTTTCTCGAAGAGGCGAGCGCGGGCTTCTGTCGTGCTTAAACGTTCATCTTGAAGCTCAACTTTTTTTCCCAGACGGCCATGTAAACGATTGGCAAATTTTCTGGCTCGTTGCGTCAACTCTTGCTCACTGCCATCCATATTGAGCGGTAAACCAACGACTAAATAATCGGGCTGCCATTCAGTGATAATTTTCTCAATCAGGCTCCAGTCAGGGATACCTTCATTCGCCTTGACGGCTGAAAGCGGTGAAGCCGTCGCCGTTAAGGTTTGGCCGACCGCAACACCAATACTGCGAGTCCCGAAATCGAAGGCAATAATTGTATGATTACTCATTAACTATGTCCTGCTTCACTGGCAATCATATGAATATTAATCCCAAGTTTAGCCGCCGCGGCAGCCCAACGCTCAGACGCCGGTAAATGGAACAGAATATCGCTACTGGCGGGAACCGTCAGCCAAGCGTTCTCTAAAATTTCATTCTCTAACTGCTGCTGTTCCCAAGCACAATAGCCCAATGCGACTAACACATGTTCAGGATGGTCATGAGCGGTTAGGGCTTCGAGAACATCTTTCGAGGTGGTCACCACTGTTTCTGGGGAAACTTCAATGCTTGACGCGTATTTCTGCGGCATCGAATGAAGAATAAAGCCTCGGTCCTCAGCCATTGGGCCGCCGGTAAATACGGGTTGTCCAAGGTGACGCGGTGAGTCATCGCCAGAAAGCTCAATATCAAGTTTTACTAATACGCCTTCGACATTGATATTTTCTAGAGGCTTATTAATGATAATTCCCATGGCACCTTCATCGTTGTGTTCACAAATGTAAACCACAGAGCGCTTAAATAATGGGTCTTCTAGCGTGGGCATGGCGATGAGAAAATGGTGCTGTAAATTCATAACGTCTCGAATCGTTAAGTTTCGGGTCACATCACAGCGACCCGAAAGGGTGGAAAATTATGCTGTGGCCAAGCGTTTTTCTATAGCATCCATCAGCATACCAGTAATTGATACCGGAAATTCAGCTTCAATTTCCCGAATACAGGTAGGACTGGTCACGTTTATTTCCGTTAATTTGTCGCCAATAATATCTAGCCCAACAAAAATTAGTCCCTTTGCTTTGAGGGTAGGGGCGACCTTACGTGCAATGGCCCAGTCACTCTCTGTTAATGGGCGTGGTTCACCACGTCCACCAGCGGCTAAGTTGCCGCGTGTTTCCCCTGACTTAGGGATCCGTGCTAAACAGTAAGGAACAGGTTCACCATCAACGACTAATACGCGTTTATCACCCTGCTTTATTTCAGGAATAAAGTTTTGTGCCATACAAAATTGGGTTCCCTGCTGAGTTAGGGTTTCCCAAATCACAGAGAAGTTAGGGTCGTCGTGTTTGACGCGAAAGATAGAGGCACCGCCCATACCATCAAGAGGTTTCATGATGATGTCGCCATGTTCTTGCCAAAATTTATGCAAGGTTTCACGGTTACGCGTCACTAAGGTATCTGGGGTCAAGTCGGCAAACCAAGCGGTGAACAGTTTCTCATTACAATCGCGTAAACTTTGCGGTTTGTTCACAATTAAAGTGCCTTGCTCTTCTGCTCTCTCTAAAAGATAGGTGGCATAGACAAATTCAGTGTCAAAAGGGGGATCCTTACGCATCAGGATCACATCAAGATCAGCGAGAGGGAGCGTCTGCTCACTGGTAAAGGTAAACCAGTTTTCGCTATTTTGCGTAACGGTTAAGCCGCGTGTTCGTGCCGAAGCGACCCCTTTTCGCAGAGATAGATCGCCCATCTCCATATAGTGGATTTCATAACCCCGTCGCTGAGCTTCCAATAACATAGCAAAACTGCTGTCTTTCTTGATGTTGATGGTCGCAATCGGATCCATCACAATACCCAGCTTAATCATTCCTAACCTCTTCAAAATATTTAGTGATAGCAAGCAATGAAATCAGTATATCAGCGGATCACCGGATCATTTCACTGAAGATGCCAGGCAAGTAAAGTTAACCCAAATCGCCAAATCTTACCTGTAATGCAGTAATGGCCGTTAAGGCGGTAGTTTCCGTGCGCAACACACGTGGCCCAAGCAGAATATCCGTAAAATTATCCGCACTGGCTTGCGCGATCTCTGCTGCCGATAAGCCGCCTTCAGGACCAATCAGTAAGCGAACTTTGGTGATTGGGAGAGTCAGGCGATTGATACTTTGCGAAGCACGCGGGTGTAAGTTCAGTTTTAGTGCATCACTGGGCTCAGCAAGCCATTCAGTTAATGTCATCACCGGACGGATTTCTGGAATACGGTTACGCCCACACTGCTCACAAGCTGCAATAGCAATTTTTTGCCATTGTAAGAGTTTCTTTTCAAGCCGCTCGTTATCCAGTTTTACACCACAACGCTCTGAGATCAAAGGCGTAATCGTGTTCACGCCCAATTCGATAGATTTTTGGATGGTGAATTCCATTTTTTCACCGCGTGATAGTACCTGCCCTAAATGAATATCAAGGGGGGATTCGCGGTCATCAAGTTCACCGACAGAGGTTTCTACCGTTACCTGTTTTTTACTGGCTTCCACAATGTCAGCGAGAAAAGTATGGTTGCTACCATCAAACAGTAAAATTTGTTGCCCGACGGCCATTCGTAATACGCGACCAACATGATTGGCCGCATCTTCAGAGAGTTGAAGACGTTGATGGCTATGAAGTGCTTCAGGATGATATATGCGAGGAATGCGCATGGCCTAATCTCTTAATAATAAAAAAAATGGATAACCTTCAACACTATACCTTATAGGTTGAACATCGATAGGAGTAATTATAAGCGACTCAGTGCGTGGTTGAAGGGCACTGTTCCGCCACCCAAGGGTTAACGTTGCCTTGGCGTTGCGCGATACGTTGATCTCGTTGACACTCCCACGCTGTAACGGGATACATCTTATTCCACGCCATAAACAGTTGGGTTTGTTGGCGTGATAAAGAAAGATGGTAACGATCACGCATATACAGGGTGATACGCGCAATGGGGCCGCGGGCGCGTTCTGCCGGTTGCGTCAACTTGGCCTTAAAATCGTTAATCATTTCACAAGCCCCATACTGGAAAGGTTTACCATTCCATTGGCTGTACGCAAAGTTATTCCGGTCACCATTGACCTCTCCAATAGCCGGTTCAAGATTATGCAAATCGGCTTCAATACGACGGTACTCGCTGTCCTGCTGACAATTTTTTCTTCCCCCATGCTGCCAACATTGGCGTTGGTGGCCAAACACCCAAGCGGGGACAACATGTTCCCATTCAATGCGTGATGCACGCTCCACACTTTTTCGAGGTTGATAACCACAGGAAGCTAAGTCTGGGATCCCTTTTTTACCTTGCCATTGAATACGACAACCACAATAAAACTCGGGAGCACCTTGGTTAATCTCGACCGCAGCGCGCTTAGCCGCTTGAAAGTTATTTTGCTGGTAGACGTTTGCGAGAGTCTGAGATGAGAAGACAATCAAGGCTAAAACACTAATTTTGAGGGGCATATTCAATTAAATAAATTCGAGTGACATCAAAAGGCTATCATACCTTATTCTTACGCAAGAAGGCGGAGGAAAAGTCAGACTCTTTGCCCCTTATCAAGGCTCAGAGCATTCACTGATCTGGAGCGGCTGACCGCAACGGCGGCAGCGGTACTGAGTTTCTTTTCGCAGCACGCGATTATGGCGACGCAAAGTAAGGAAGTGCTGCTGACACTGGCAATGATAGGCGAAAGTTTTTCCTGCCACGGAGGTGGTCGCAAAGCTATGGGTGCGTTCAGCGTTGACACCGAAAACCTCTTCCATCATCCAGCGCCATTCACGGCCGTGGGGAGCGACTCGGCCGAACTTTTTCCACACCAGAAGGTGCGCGAGCTCATGGGGAATGACCTGTTCGGCAAAAGCGAGTTGATTTTCTAAAGCCAGCACAGGATTAAGCCGGATTTGCCACTCATTAAGCCAAGCACTACCGGCTGTCGTGCCTCGCTGTTGCCAACTAATCGTCGGTACTTCTATAGGCGTTTCAAAAAGCGGAGCGGCAAGCGTCAAATAGTGGCGGAGCGAACGGTGGAGTGCTTGTTGCAAGGCAATAGGGAGGCGAGAGGGTGTTTTCATAGGCTAAGCTTAACATAAAACAAGGGGTGAACCAGTCACCCCTTTATCGATTAATCGCGTGAACCTATATCTTTCAATTTTTTACCTAACATCAGGTTTCTTTCAATGTGCTCAAGGGAAACGTTCTTGGTTTCTGGAATTAAGCAAATGGTTAAAACGATGAAGATAACGTTTAACGCGCCATATAACCAGAAAGTGCCCGCATTCCCTAAACTGTTTAACAAGGTTAAGAAGGTTGCGCCAACAATCATATTTGCAATCCAGTTGGTTGCCGTGGAGACGGTAATCCCAAAATCGCGACCTTTTAACGGTTGGATTTCAGAACAAAGCACCCAAATCAATGGACCTGCACTCATCGCGAAGCCGATAATAAACATTAATAACATAGCGATAGCAAAGTATTGGGCACCGGCAGATTGAACGCCGACATGTATCATTGTGCCTAATACACCCATTCCCGCAGCCATCACGATAAAGCCTAGAATTAATGTAGGTTTACGTCCCCAACGGTCAACCAATCCAATGGCAATAAAGGTAGCGAGGACATTAACCAGGCCAACGATGACCGTTCCCCACATTTGTTGCGTGGTATTTGCGAAACCCGCAATCTCAAAAATCTTCGGGGCATAATACATAATGACGTTCATACCGGTAAACTGCTGAACAACTTGCAGTAACACACCGAGATAGACCGCACGACGAAAGTGACTATTTTCTTTAAATAATGCCCAGCCAGTTTGTTTGATTTTCAGGCTCTCACGAATCTCATCGAGTTCCCGCTTAGCTTGTTCACTGGTATCACGCAGACGATCAAGTACCTTTTTGGCATCATAAAACTGGCCTTTCGCGGCCAACCAACGTGGGCTATTCGGTAAGAAAATAACACCGACCAGCAGCAGCGCCGCAGGGATAGTGATCACACCTAGCATCAAACGCCAATTGCCACTGTAGCTCAATGCCGTATCCGAAAGGTAGGCACCTAGAATCCCGATAGTAATCATCAGTTGATAGAGCGAAATCATGCTGCCACGGATTTTCTCCGGCGCAATTTCAGAAAGATAGAGTGGGGCGGTATAAGAAGCGATACCGACGGCCAAGCCTAAAAGCACGCGAGCAGTAATCAACATTTCTGGAGAAGTCGCCAAGGCCGACCAGAGTGAGCCAATGACAAACAGAACAGCGCCTGCCATTAAACTTTTTTTACGGCCAAGGGAGGAGGACATCCAGCCACTGCCGATAGCGCCAATCGCAGCCCCGAACATCATAGAGCTGACTATCCACTCTTGTTGATGAGGGGTGACATTGAATGCTTTAGCGATGAAGGGGAGAGCTCCTGCGATAACCCCGATATCTAAACCAAATAATAGCCCTGCGAGTGCTGCGAGAAAGCAGACGAAAAACGTCATCATCTTATTTGATGTTCTGCGTCTTGAGTTATTTACAGGCATGAATGCCTCCGATGTTAAATTTCTTATCGTTATGATTCTACGTAATTACCGATCAACGATCAGTGAGCCAGATCACAACGATGTAATCGATTACATTTGAAAATCATTAAATATCGATCACAAACTGACTTTGGCTCTCTTTAGCTGAAAATTGACGTAACTACATACAAATAGCCTTTATATATAGCGGTTATCCTACTTTTAATCATATCTTTTTCGTCGATTGATGAAATAGTTGTTACCTAGGCAGATAGAACTTAGTGTAAACGTTTCCACTGAGTGGTAAAAAAGAGAAAGGGAGGGGCAGGGAGTGGGAGCAAACAATAAGAAAGGGCGGCTATTCGCCGCCCTTAACGAAAGGACTATTTTAAATTTGCAGCATCGCGAAGGGCTTCAGCTTTATCTGTTTTTTCCCAAGGGAAGTGCTCACGACCAAAGTGGCCGTAGGCGGCTGTTTCACGATAAATAGGGTGTAACAGATCTAACATTTGGATCAGACCATAAGGGCGTAAGTCAAAGAACTCACGTACTAACAGTGTTAACTGCTCGGTAGGCAGCTTTTCAGTTCCAAAGGTTTCCACCATAATTGACGTAGGTTCCGCTACGCCAATTGCGTAGGAAACTTGAATTTCACAGCGATCAGCCAGACCAGCAGCAACAATATTCTTTGCCACGTAACGCGCCGCATAAGCCGCTGAACGGTCAACTTTTGAAGGATCTTTACCAGAAAATGCGCCACCACCGTGACGAGCCATGCCGCCGTAAGTATCGACAATAATTTTACGACCTGTTAATCCACAATCGCCCATTGGACCGCCGATGACAAAGCGCCCTGTTGGGTTAATAAAATATTTGGTATTGGCAGTCAGCCACTCAGTCGGCAGCACAGGCTTAATAATGGTTTCCATTACAGCTTCTTGAAGCTCTTTTTGACCGATTTGCTCAGCGTGTTGTGTTGATAAGACAACCGCATCAATGCCAACGATTTTGCCATCATCGTATTGGAATGTAACTTGGCTTTTCGCATCAGGGCGTAACCAAGGTAAGGTGCCATCTTTACGCACTTCTGATTGACGTTGAACTAAACGGTGCGCGTAAGTTACTGGCGCAGGCATCAGGACATCGGTTTCATTTGTCGCGTAACCAAACATTAAACCTTGGTCACCGGCACCTTGATCTAACGGGTCTTGACGGTCAACACCTTGGTTGATGTCTGGAGATTGTTTACCAATGGCATTCAGGACTGCACAGGAATTTGCATCGAATCCCATATCTGAGTGAACGTAACCAATATCACGCACGGTCTTACGAGCTATTTCTTCAATATCAACCCAGGCAGAGGTTGTAATCTCACCCCCCACTAAAACCATACCGGTTTTAACGTAAGTTTCACACGCAACACGTGCTTTAGGATCTTGCTCTAGGATCGCATCTAATACTGCGTCAGAGATTTGATCGGCGATTTTATCGGGATGCCCTTCTGAAACGGATTCTGAGGTGAAAAGATGTTTAGCCATTTATGTAGTTACCTTGCTTAAGGGATTTAATTCGCGTGCACGCATGGTTCAGTGCTTGCTCAAACACGCCATTTATGGCGATAACGCTGCGACGTTGAATAATAAAATAAAAAGGAAAACACTAACGGATGGTTTTCCGTCTGGACGTCTATTCTAGGTTAGTATCACCGGGTAATTCCAGCGATTTTTCTGAATTACCGCATCGATAGCCACATAGACCCGGCTATTAGCCTAGACGCAAGACAAACTTTTTGCATTTTTACCCCCTTAGGGGTATAAATCGCGAACCGTTTTATCCTCTTTTTTAAATCGCTTTTGGTGGAGGAAGAGGATTTTAAAGTATTATTTTACAATTACTTACCAAATCTAATAACGCTAATGGCGCAATATGTCTTGCGGTAAACACAGACGTCTACTGTACAGTGCTAATCGCTTTGAAAATACGGTAAGCGATTAGTCTTAGCCTATATCATTACAGTTATACTATTTTCCTAAGTTATCCCAGTATAAAAGGTCGTGAAAATCGACGAAGGGCTTACTCCAGTACGAGTATTTGCAGTGCTTGGCGCGTTGCGTTAGGGTAAATACTTATCCGTTTTTTATCTAAGATAGAGGCATGAGATGACCGACGTCATTAAGAACATTCGAGGTTCATCCGCTGGCGAACATGGTGAACTGCGTTCAATGCAAGAGGTAGCGGTTAACGATCAAGAAGCAAGCCGCATGTTACGAACCTATAACATCGCATGGTGGGGGAATAACTATTATGACGTCAATGAATTGGGTCACATTAGTGTCTGCCCCAATCCAGACATCCCATCCGCACGTGTCGATCTGGCCAAATTAGTTAAAGAACGTGAAGCGCAAGGCCAACGTTTACCGGCCCTTTTTTGCTTCCCGCAAATACTACAGCACCGCCTGCGTTCAATTAATGCAGCCTTTAAACGGGCAAGAGAGTCTTTTGGTTACCGTGGGGATTACTTTCTTGTTTATCCCATTAAGGTCAATCAACATAAGCGTGTCATTGAGTCTCTGATCAATTCAGGTGAACCGCTCGGGCTAGAAGCGGGCTCAAAGGCTGAATTGATGGCGGTATTGGCTCATGCTGGACAAACTCGCTCGGTCATTGTGTGTAATGGTTATAAAGATCGCGAATATATTCGATTGGCGCTGATCGGTGAAAAACTAGGACATAAAGTCTACCTAGTGATCGAAAAGATGACCGAGATACGTCTCGTCCTCGAAGAAGCTGAACGGTTAAACGTAGTACCGCGCTTAGGTATCCGCGCACGCTTAGCTTCACAAGGGTCAGGTAAATGGCAGTCAAGTGGGGGAGAAAAGTCGAAGTTTGGTTTGTCGGCATCCCAAGTGCTCGAATTGGTCGATATTATGCGCCAAGCTGGACGACTTGAAAGCCTACAGCTGCTCCATTTCCATCTTGGCTCACAAATGGCCAATATTCGTGATATCTACACTGGCGTACGCGAATCAGCCCGTTTTTACGTCGAGCTGGCCCGTTTAGGGGTGCAAATCAAATGTTTTGATGTTGGTGGCGGTTTGGGCGTCGATTATGAGGGAACTCGCTCGCAATCTGACTGTTCGGTCAACTACGGCTTAAACGAATATGCTAACAATGTCATCTATGCAATTGGTGAAGCCTGTGAAGAGCATGGTTTAGAGCATCCGACGGTGATCACCGAGTCTGGACGCGCAGTCACGGCACACCATACCGTTTTAGTCTCCAACATTATTGGCGTTGAACGTAACAGCTTTACACCGCCCAATCCGCCGGAAGCTGACTCGCCACGTCCATTATTAAGTATGTGGAAAACCTGGCAGGAGATGCACGAATCGCAAGGACATCGCTCACTACGGGAGTGGTTACACGACAGCCAAGTTGATTTATCGGATATCCATACCGGTTACTCCTCAGGCAATTACACCCTGACACAACGTGCGTGGGCTGAGCAGCTATACTTAAATATCTGCCATTTTACGCAGCAGCACCTTGATCCGAGTAATCGCGCACATCGACCGGTCATTGATGAACTGCAAGAGCGTATGGCTGATAAAATCTACGTCAATTTCTCGCTGTTCCAATCGATGCCAGATGCATGGGGAATTGATCAGCTTTTCCCCGTTCTGCCGTTGGAAGGCCTAAATAAGCAACCTAAACGACGTGCGGTACTGTTAGATATTACCTGTGACTCGGATGGCACCATTGATCATTACATCGATGGTGATGGCATTGCTACCACCATGCCGATGCCTGAATATGATGTTGAAAACCCGCCAATGCTTGGTTTCTTTATGGTCGGCGCCTACCAAGAAATCTTGGGGAACATGCACAACCTTTTTGGTGATACAGAAGCGGTTAACGTCTATGTCACTGAAAACGGTGAAGTTGATGTAGAGTTATCGGACGAAGGGGACACCGTTGCGGACATGTTGGAGTATGTTCAACTTAACCCGCAAGAGTTACTCAGCCTGTTCTATCATCAAGTGAAATCTAGCGATATTGCAGAAGAGCTGCGCGATCAATTCTTATCTGAATTTGAAAGCGGCTTATACGGCTACACTTATTTAGAAGACGAATAGTTTTACGACCTAGGCGCTGAAATCTCAGCGCCCTCATAAGAGTAAAGGATAAAATATGTATAATACCTTAGGTAACGAGTATGACAACTCACTGGTGTCTAACGCCTTTGGTTTTCTGCGTTTCCCCTTGAATTTTCAACCTTACACCAGCGATGCTGAGTGGGTCATTACTGGCGTTCCCTTTGACGCAGCAACATCAGGGCGTCCGGGAAGCCGTTTAGGGCCTAACGCCATTCGTCAAGTCTCTACACATCTTGCATGGGAAGGGTGTCGTTGGCCTTGGCACTTCGACCTACGTCAACAATTGAAGGTTGTCGATGGGGGAGATTTAGTCTACGCCTTCGGTGATTCTGCGGACATGTCAGCCAAATTACAGGCACATGCCGAAAAATTATTGGCAAAGGGTAAACGGATGCTGACATTTGGCGGTGATCATTATATTTCACTGCCGCTGTTACGAGCACATGCAAAGCATTTTGGAAAAATGGCGTTGGTACATTTCGATGCCCACACCGATACTTACTCCAATGGCCCGACCTTCGACCACGGCACTATGTTTTACACGGCGCCACAAGAAGGTCTTATCGACCCGGCACACTCCGTACAAATCGGTATTCGTACTGAGTACGATCCGTCACTCGGTTTTAATGTCTTAGATGCCGGATGGGTTAATGACACCTCAGTCGCGGAGATCGTGTCTAAAATTCACGAAACGGTGGGGGATTTACCGGTTTACCTGACCTTCGATATCGACTGCCTTGATCCTGCCCATGCACCGGGAACCGGTACGCCTGTCATCGGGGGATTGAGCAGTGATAAAGCCACGAAAATACTTCGCGGACTTCAGGGCTTAAATATCGTGGGTATGGATCTGGTGGAAGTCGCTCCTGGCTATGACCATGCTGATATCACAGCATTAGCAGCGGCGACCGTAGCATTAGATATGCTACACGTACAAGCGGCTAACAAGCAGGCGAAACGCTAGTTTTTATCCAGAACAGTCAATTGATGAGGAGTGAAAGATGGGATTACTTGATAGCATTGTCGGATCATTGGTGGGTGGAGAAGGGCAACAAAACTCGCTGAGCCAACTGCAAACAGTCTGGTCTTGGGTACAAGAACAGGGCGGTATCGAAGTCTTGATTCAAAAATTTCAGCAAGGTGGCTTAGGAGAAATTCTCTCTTCATGGCTAAGCAATGGCACCAATCAATCGGTCAGCCACAGTGACATTCAATCTGCGTTCAGTCAGCAAGATTTACAATCGTTGGCAGACAAATTGGGAACCGATGTGCAAGGAGCCTCCAGCACTCTTTCCCAAATCCTCCCGCAATTGGTTGATAAAATCTCACCGCAAGGCGAAGTACACGCCGAGGCGAGCGGTAATGCTCAAAATGATCTCGGTTCATTAGTCGATTCTATCTTCAAGCGTTAAATAGTGCGGATCGAATGTACTTTCGTTCGGTACATCATGTACATTGAAACAACTAGATTTTTACTTTTTGTTGAAAGTATTGAGAAATCAGCACAACTAAAATCATCCGATCTGGAGTGAAAAATGCCTTCTGAAAAAAAACTTGCCAATGCGATTCGTGCACTCAGTATGGATGCCGTCCAACGCGCTAAATCTGGACATCCTGGTGCACCGATGGGAATGGCGGACATCGCTGAAGTACTGTGGCGTGAATTTTTAAATCATAACCCTAAAAACCCATCATGGGCGGATCGTGACCGCTTTGTATTATCAAACGGCCATGGTTCAATGCTGATTTATAGCTTGTTGCACCTCAGCGGTTATGACTTACCTATTGAAGAGTTAAAAAATTTCCGTCAGCTGCACTCTAAAACCCCTGGCCACCCAGAATACGGTTATACCGTTGGGGTTGAGACGACAACTGGCCCATTAGGCCAAGGTATCGCCAATGCGGTTGGCTTTGCGATTGCAGAGCGTACACTGGCCGCGCAATTTAACCGTCCTGGACACGATATCGTCAACCACTACACCTACGCCTTTATGGGTGACGGTTGTATGATGGAAGGGATCTCACACGAAGCCTGTTCATTAGCGGGAACGCTGCAACTGGGCAAACTGATTGCCTTCTATGATGATAACGGTATCTCCATCGATGGTCATACTGATGGTTGGTTTAGTGATGACACTGGCCTGCGTTTTGAATCCTACGGCTGGCATGTTATTCGTGGCGTTGACGGTCATAATAACGAGTCAATTCGTCGTGCAGTGGAAGAAGCGCGCGCTTCAGATCGCCCAACGCTTATCATGTGTAAAACGGTCATTGGTTTTGGTTCACCGAACAAAGCAGGCACCCATGATTCACATGGCGCACCACTTGGTGATGACGAAATTGCACTGACCCGTAAACAATTAGGATGGGACGCTGCGCCGTTTGAAATTCCTGCTGATGTCTATGCAGCCTGGGATGCAAAAGAAGCGGGAGCGAAGAAAGAGCAAGCATGGAATGAAAAATTCGCAGCCTATGCGAAAGCATTCCCTGAATTAGCGGCAGAATTTTCACGCCGTACTGCAAACCAGTTACCTGAAAACTGGGCAGCAGAATCACAAAAATTCATTGAGTCGCTACAAGCAAATCCACAAAAAATTGCGAGCCGTAAAGCCTCTCAAAATGCTATCGAAGCCTACGGTAAACTCCTGCCTGAATACCTGGGCGGATCTGCGGACTTAGCACCGAGTAACTTAACCATGTGGTCAGGCTCAAAATCTATCAAAGATGATGCTGCCGGTAACTATATCCACTATGGTGTTCGTGAATTTGGGATGACCGCGATTGCTAACGGTATCTCTCTGCACTCAGGCTTTATCCCTTACACTGCAACATTCTTAATGTTCGTCGAGTATGCGCGTAATGCTGCGCGTATGGCCACGTTGATGAAACTACGCCAGATCTTAGTCTATACCCACGACTCCATTGGTTTAGGCGAAGATGGCCCGACTCACCAACCGGTTGAACAAGTGGCGAGCCTGCGCACGACCCCTAATATGAGCGTCTGGCGTCCTGCAGACCAAGTTGAAACTGCCGTCGCTTGGAAAGCCTCTATCGAACGTCAGGATGGCCCGTCAGCGTTAATTCTTTCGCGTCAAAACCTCGCGCAACATGAGCGTACTGCTGAGCAATTAGCCGCCATCAACAAAGGTGGTTACATCCTTAAAGAGTGTGAGGGTCAACCAGAATTGATCTTTATCGCCACAGGTTCAGAAGTTCAGTTAGCGGTTGATGCTGCAGAAAAACTGACCGCAGAAGGCCGTAAAGTTCGCGTGGTCTCTATGCCGTCAACGGATCATTTTGACAAGCAAGACGCCGCCTACCGTGAATCAGTACTGCCAGCTGCAGTCACTGCTCGTGTTGCGGTCGAAGCAGGTATTGCCGATTACTGGTACAAATATGTTGGCTTACAAGGTGCCATCGTAGGTATGACCACCTTCGGTGAGTCAGCACCGGCAGAGCAACTTTTTGAAGAGTTTGGCTTCACTGTCGATAACGTTGTCGCGAAAGCGAAAGCTATCCTGTAATTCCATTACGACTCCATATAAAGCATGGCATCTGCCATGCTTTTTTTTTACTTCCTTTGACGACTCAGGGTGTTGGTAGTCGTTAAATTGTGTGATCATGATCGTAGTTTGAACTGACGGTTGATCTCAATCATTCCGCTAAGTAAAGAGTTGATTTATTCTCAGGTGAATCGTTCCAGCTTGGCTGAATTAGGGTATCTAAATGGCGTAAATCGTTGTAGCCTCAGTATAGAATATTTGTATCATGGCGAATTTCCCCTACGTTCATCAAGGTAATAGATAAGCAATGACTCTAAGAATTGCGATTAATGGTTTTGGTCGGATTGGTCGAGCGGTGGTTCGTGCATTATATGAAACCGGTCGTCATCTTGATGTGACAGTCGTGGCGATCAACGAAATAGCCGAAAGTCGTGGTATGGCGCATCTGTTGAAATATGATACCACTCACGGTCAATTCGCATGGGAAGTCAAGCTAGAGGGCGAACAACTTTTTATTGGTAGAGATGCCATTACACTACTGCACTACAATACGCTTACTGAATTACCTTGGGGTGATTTAGATATTGATATCGTATTAGATTGTACCGGCGTTTATGGTAGCCGTGCAGAAGGAGAGGCTCATTACCGGGCAGGGGCTCGCAAAGTGCTGTTTGCTCACCCTGGCGAAGCTGACTTGGATGCGACCATCGTCTACGGTGTCAATCATACCACACTGCGTCCTGAACACCGTTTTGTCTCCAATGCCTCTTGCACCACTAACTGTATTATTCCCGTTATTAAATTGTTGGATGATGCCTTTGGCATTGAATCGGGAACCGTCACCACGATCCATTCGGCAATGCACGACCAACAGGTCTTGGACGCTTACCACCCTGACTTACGCCGTACTCGCGCTGCCAGTCAATCGATTATTCCGGTCGACACTCGTTTGTCCGCCGGTATAACGCGTATTTTTCCAAAATTCTTGGACCGATTTGAGGCGATAGCTGTACGTGTTCCGACGATTAACGTGACCGCCATCGACCTGAGCGTTACGCTGGAAAAAAAAGTCACTGCTCAGCAAGTCAACCATTTGCTGCAAGAGGCTGCTAGCGGTTGCTTTCATGGTATAGTCGACTACACAGAGCTTCCACTGGTCTCGGCAGATTTTAATCACGATCCACACAGTGCGATTGTCGATGGCTCGCAAACGCGAGTCAGTGGTGGCCACCTTGTAAAAACGTTAGTATGGTGTGACAACGAATGGGGCTTCGCAAACCGAATGATCGACACCTGTTTAGCGATGTCTGACAACACTTTCAAACCTATCGCATAAGCGGTGGGATAAACTTAAAGAATCAATAAGAGGATTCACCATGTCTGTAATCAAAATGACCGATCTGGATCTTGCTGGAAAACGTGTTCTGATTCGTGCTGATCTTAATGTACCAGTAAAAGATGGGAAAGTGACGTCAGATGCGCGTATTCGTGCCTCACTACCAACCATTGAGCAGGCGCTTAAGCAAGGGGCGAAAGTGATGGTTACCTCTCACTTAGGTCGTCCGACAGAAGGCGAATACAATGAAGAGTTCTCCTTGCTGCCAGTCGTCAACTACCTCAAAGAAAAACTGGCTAACACATCGGTCAGTCTCGCGAAAGATTACCTTGACGGTGTTGCAGTGGAAGCTGGGGAGCTGGTGGTATTAGAAAACGTTCGCTTTAACAAAGGCGAAAAGAAAGATGATGAAACCCTATCCAAAAAATATGCAGCACTCTGCGATGTCTTTGTCATGGATGCTTTTGGTACCGCACACCGCGCGCAGGCTTCTACTCATGGTGTAGGCAAATTTGCTCCGATCGCCTGTGCGGGCCCACTGCTTTCAGCAGAGCTTGAAGCTCTGGGTAAAGCGATGAGTCATCCCGCTCGTCCAATGGTAGCGGTCGTTGGCGGATCTAAGGTCTCAACCAAATTTGATGTTCTGCAATCTCTAGTCGGCATTGCAGACACTGTCATCGTAGGCGGTGGGATTGCGAACACCTTTGTAGCGATCGAAAACAACGTCGGTAAATCGCTCTATGAGCCAGATTTTGTCGAAGCAGCTAAAAAGTTACGTGACGAACATGGCATTCCGGTACCGGTAGATTCTCGTGTGGGAACTGAGTTCTCAGAAACAGCTCCGGCAACCGTGAAAAAAGTCGATCAGATCCAAGATGACGAAGAAATCATGGACTTTGGTGATGAAACAGCCGCTAAAATGGCTGAAATTCTGAAAAGTGCCAAAACTATTCTTTGGAACGGCCCAGTGGGTGTTTTTGAATTCCCTAACTTCCGTAAAGGGACTGAAATTATTGCTAATGCGATTGCTGACAGCGAAGCCTTCTCTGTGGCTGGCGGTGGCGATACCTTAGCGGCGATCGACCTATTCGGTATCGAAGATAAAATCTCTTATATCTCTACCGGTGGCGGTGCATTCCTTGAATTTGTGGAAGGTAAAAAACTTCCTGCTGTAGCAATGTTAGAAGAGCGTGCGAAACAATAATTAATGACGAGGGGCGTTTGGGCGCTCCTCAATTTTCTACCGCTGAAAGTAGATCTCAGCTTACGACCAACGAAACAGGACAACACTTATGTCTAAAATTTTTGATTTCGTAAAACCGGGTGTCGTTACGGGCGAAGACGTACAAAAAGTTTTCCAAGTAGCTAAAGAGAATAAATTCGCGTTACCTGCAGTAAACTGTATCGGCACTGACTCGATCAATGCCGTCCTTGAAGCCGCGGCAAAAGCGAAAGCCCCGGTCATCGTACAGTTCTCTAACGGTGGTGCCGCGTTCCTAGCCGGTAAAGGCTTCACCTCTGATAAGCCACAAGCTGCGGCAATTTTAGGGGCTATCACTGGCGCACAGCATGTCCATCTCATGGCTGAACAATACGGTGTACCGGTAATTTTACATACCGACCACTGCGCGAAAAAATTACTGCCTTGGATTGACGGACTTCTCGATGCGGGTGAAGCACACTTCAAAAGCACCGGTAAACCGCTTTTCTCTTCGCACATGATTGACCTTTCCGAAGAATCATTAGAAGAAAACATTGAAATCAGCGGTCAATACCTTGCTCGTATGGCAAAAATGGGCATGACCCTTGAGATTGAATTAGGCTGTACCGGTGGCGAAGAAGATGGCGTGGATAACTCACACCTTGATAACTCCGCACTTTACACCCAACCTGAAGATGTGGACTACGCGTATCAAAAACTGAGCGCGATCAGTCCTAACTTCACCATCGCGGCATCTTTCGGTAACGTACACGGTGTTTATAAGCCGGGTAACGTGCAGTTAACGCCAAAAATCTTGAGAAATTCTCAAGACTACGTAAGCGAAAAACATAACCTGCCGCACAATAGCTTAAACTTCGTATTCCACGGTGGCTCAGGCTCTTCAGCGGAAGAGATCAAAGAGTCTATCGAATACGGGGTGATCAAAATGAACATCGACACCGATACCCAATGGGCGAACTGGGACGGTATCCTGCAATTCTACAAAAAGAATGAAGGCTACTTACAAAGCCAACTGGGTAACCCAGAAGGTGACGATAAACCAAACAAAAAATACTATGACCCACGTGTTTGGTTACGTGCAGCACAAAGCTCAATGGTCGTTCGCTTAGAACAAGCCTTCCGTGAATTAAACGCGATTGACCGCCTTTAATCTCACCCCAAACGCCAGCATTGCTGGCGTTTTCCCCGCCGTTAATTCCATCTGTTCGAGTAATTTTCTCCAAGTTACGTGACGAGGTTGGCAATTTGTCTGTTTTTAGTTACCCTTTTTCACTGGACGTCTTGTACAGATGCTCCAGCGCTATTTATTGGAAACTAACGACAGGATGCTCTAATGCAAGATCTTAATGTAGTCAATGGCCTACACAGTGCCGGTAACTGGATAGAACGCAATCAGGGGCTTTTACTAAGCTATGTCGTCAACGTTGCGGCAGCGCTCGTTATCCTATTTATTGGTTTTACGGTCGCAAGAATCGTTTCTAGAACCATCAACAAAATCTTAATCTCACGGCATATTGACCAAACCGTTGCAGATTTTATTGCGATGATCGTTCGCTATGCTGTCATTGCCTTCACACTTATTGCTGCCGTTAGCCGAGTAGGTGTACAAACAGCATCGTTTATCGCGGTCCTCGGTGCCATTGGTGTCACCGTTGGTTTAGCCTTACAAAATTCACTCTCTAACTTTGCCGCAGGGGTACTGCTTGTCACCTTTAGGCCAATCCGAGTCGGTGAATTTGTTGATGTCGGTGGCTGTTCAGGCACAGTATTGAATGTACAAATTTTCCAAACTACGCTGAAAACCTCAGACGGTAAGATTGCGGTCGTCCCTAACGGCTCGATCTTTACGGGGAAAATTATCAACTACTCACGCGAACCTGAGCGTCGTAATGAATTTATTATTGGCGTTGCTTACGATGCAGATATCGACGTAACGATGAAAGTGCTACGTGATGTGGTCGAAGCCGACCAACGCGTCATCAAGGAAAAGGGGATCGTTGTTGCCTTAAACGAAATGGCACCTTCCTCGTTAAATTTCATCGTACGTTGTTGGAGTAGCAGTGGCGACCTGCAACAAGTGTATTGGGATTTGATGGCGGACTTTAAGCGGGCGCTTGATAAAAACAATATCGGCATCCCTTTCCCGCAAATGGATGTGCATGTCATCCGTAATAATGACACTCACGACTAAGCTCTCTCCCGCAGCCAATCATTGATTGGCTGCAAACTATTAGTTTGGCTAATACCCCCTCTCTTTTTTCAATTTCCTTTCTATCCCAAATCTGTTGCACACTCCCCGTCATTGACAAAAATGAGAGGCGAACCATGATCTATTTCTTACAAGGACTGGCGGTTGGCGCAGCACTAATTCTTCCCCTAGGTCCACAAAACACGCTAGTGCTACGCCAAGGAATAGTGAAACACTACGCCTTTATTGCCGCGACATTTTGTGTACTCAGTGACGCGATACTCATCACAAGTGGCGTCATGGGGGGGAGTGCATTATTACAAAAATCACCCACGGTGCTTCTTATTATTACTTGGGCGGGGGTGTTGTTTTTACTCTGGTACAGCTATGGGCTACTCAAAGAAATAAAACAGCCTGCGGTATTTTCGGCCAGTCAGCCATCGTCAGCAACCTTGGCAAAGGTGCTGCTAACCTTGATGCTAGTAACGTGGCTAAATCCCCATGTTTATCTTGATACCTTAGTATTATTGGGAAGCATCGGTAGCCAAATTCCAGCCCAACAACGCTACCATTTTGTACTGGGTGCACTGCTTGCATCACTACTCTGGTTTTATCTGCTGGCGGGAATTGGACAGATGTTATCTTCGTGGTTAACGCGCCCGGCGGTACAACGGGGTATCGCCTGTGGGGTGATGGTGATTTTATTGAGCATGGCTTTTCGACTAACAAAGGAAGGCGTGATACTGTTTAATCAGATTTTTCATCCTTAATCGGTTGCCTGAGGGAGAGACGCATGAAAATCATGATAACCGCCGTAGCAATAGTGAGTGCAAGCCTTGGATTACCGCGATTCGCTCTAGCTGAATCGACCCCCAATGCCCCCTATATCAGCATCTCGGGGCAGGGTAATGTCCAAGCGCAACCGGATATGGCTACCCTCGTTATTGACGTGAGGGTGGCACAAGCACAAGCCTCAGACGCGAAAAAGCAAGTAGATGCGCGGGTTGCCCATTATTTCGATTTTTTACATCAACAGGGTATTACCGATAAAGAGATCAATGCCGCCAATGTGGTGACAGACGTGCAATATGACGACTCTGATCACGGAAAGCCCAAACAAGTGGGTTATCAGGCCTCTCGCCATGTGACGGTCACGCTGCATCAATTAAGCAAGCTCAACACGCTGCTTGATGGCGCGCTTGCGGCGGGATTAAACGAAATTCGCTCAGTCTCAATGGGCGTAGAACACCCTGAACACTATCAGCAACAAGCCCGCCAAGCGGCGATTCGCGATGCGCTAGTCAAAGCTAAAGAGGTCGCGGCAGGATTTAATGCAACCTTAGGCTCGGTATGGAGTATCGATTATCAGACTCCGCCTAGCCAGATGATGCCGAGGATAAGAATGATGAGCGTGCAAGCGAGCGCGACTCAGACTACGCCCGATCACACTTATCAACAGCAAAAACTCGATTTCTCGGACAAAGTTGACGTCGTTTTTACGCTTAACACTCACTCTCTTGGCGCAGAACCCGACGACCATACTCCACCAACGAATCCGTAACGCGCCCCATTACTCGACTTTCTGGCGCGAATCTGTGCCAGTAAAGCATCCGGCGTTGATAAAGCCCTGGTGTTAGATCAATCAGCGATCCTTCTGCCAGTTCGGCTTCAATCTGCAAATGCGGGATCATACAACACACCGATCCTTGCTTGGCTAATTGTACAAAAGCCTCTGAAGAGTTAACGATATGACACGGCAAACTACCTGGAGGTAAATCGAAATTCTCTTGCAAAAAGGCTTGATGCATATCGTCTAAATGGTCAAAGGACACTGCTGGAGCTTTAAGTAGCGTTTGACGATTTACCCCTCGCGGAAAATAACGTTTAGCGAATTGCGGGGAAGAGACAAATAAATAGTCCAGTGCACCTAAAGTATCGACATGACAACTGGGCAGAGCACGAGGCTGAATACTCACAGCCCCAACCACTTCACCACGTCTAAGGCGCTCTAAGGTACGACTTTCATCTTCGACTTGCAGATTAAGACGAACGGGCAAATCGGCTAAGACATCACGCAATGCAGGCAGTAACCAGGTCGCCAGACTATCGGCATTCACCGCAATCGAAAGCAGTAGGGGAGTAGTACCGCCTTTTTCATCCGTTAACCACTGCTCTTCAAGAAGCTCTACTTGATGTAACAGCGCTAATAATTTTTGGCCCTGTTCAGTCGGGCGGGGGGGAACCGTACGCACCAGTAAAGGTTGACCAAACTGTGTCTCTAGCTGTTTTATTCGCTGTGAAACTGCCGATTGTGTAATACAGAGTTTTTGTGCCGCTCGTTCAAATCCTCGTTCACGAATCACGATATCAAGGGCTTGAAGGTTACGGTAATCGGGTCTTTTAATCATGTATTCTCAGTCCCTGACTGAAAGAGATAAATTCGGTTATAGTGAGATTGCATCCATAAAGCCACGATCCAATCAACGAAAGATCACTATTTAAGGTAAGCTTGTTTTATACTAAGGCTACCTAAACATGTATAGGTTTTAACATACCATGACTCAGGACGAACTTAAAAAAGCAGTGGGCTGGGCGGCACTAGACTACGTTCAGCCTAACACGATAGTCGGCGTCGGTACGGGAACAACCGCCGCGCATTTTATTGATGCACTGGCCACCCGTAAAGACGAGATTATCGGTACTGTCTCCAGTTCAGAAGCGTCGACTGAACGCCTAAAATCGTATGGCATTCCTGTTTTTGACCTCAATGATATCGACTCGCTTTCGCTGTACATTGATGGTGCTGACGAAATCAACCCCGATCTGCAAATGATTAAAGGCGGTGGCGCGGCACTCACTCGTGAGAAAATCATCGCCGCCGTTGCAAAAACCTTTATTTGCATTGCCGACCAATCAAAACAAGTCGCTCGCTTAGGCCACTTCCCGCTACCGGTTGAAGTTATCCCTATGGCTAAAGCCTATGTCTCGCGTGAGCTCGTCGCATTGGGCGGTCGTCCTGAATATCGTCAAGACATTATCACGGATAATGGTAACATCATTCTTGATGTCTATGATTTGTTAATCGATGATCCTAATCAGCTCGAAATCGCGATTAACGCACTTCCCGGTGTGGTGACTGTCGGTCTCTTCGCAAAGCGGGGTGCAGACATCGCGTTAATTGGTGGTGACGGCGGCGTTAAGAAAATTATTCGTGGCAATAAATAAAATACCACATAAAAATAATCAGTCATTTATAGCGCTTAACGTGCTCTATTCACACTAATCCGCTGGCTAGTCTCAGCAAAAGAGTGATTTGACGCTAATTGACGGAGAAGTAAACGATTGCGTGGCTTCTTTTCATGTTTCAAGGGTGTTGCTCTTAGCCTATTTTTTTCTTATGTTGGCGGTTAGCTAAGGGTACTAAACGAAAATCAATTTTATAGGGTTGGGTAATGGCTAAGGTTTCACTAGAAAAAGATAAGATTAAGTTTCTATTAGTGGAGGGTGTTCACCAATCTGCCCTCGATAATTTAAAAGCAGCGGGTTACACCAATATTGAGTTTCATAAATCCGCACTCAGTCCTGAACAACTCAAAGAGTCAATTCGCGACGCGCATTTTGTTGGTCTTCGTTCCCGTACTCAACTGACTGAAGAGATCTTTGCTGAAGCAGAGAAACTAATTGCGGTCGGCTGTTTCTGCATTGGAACAAACCAAGTTGATCTGAATGCTGCGGCATCGCGGGGTATTCCCGTCTTCAACGCGCCATTCTCCAACACGCGCTCAGTCGCCGAGCTCGTTATCGGTGAGCTGTTACTACTTATGCGTGGGATCCCAGAAGCGAACGCTAAAGCGCACCGCGGTATCTGGAACAAAAATGCTAAAGGCAGTTTTGAAGCACGCGGCAAAAAACTGGGGATCATTGGCTACGGCCACATTGGTATGCAACTGGGCGTATTGGCAGAAAGTTTAGGGATGTATGTCTACTTCTATGATATTGAAAGTAAACTGCCTCTGGGTAACGCCACTCAAGTCGACTCTTTAGATAAACTCTTGGCAATGAGTGACGTAGTAAGCTTACACGTACCTGAAACGGCCAATACCCAAAATATGATCAGCAAAGATCAACTGGCAGCAATGAAGCCGGGTGCACTGTTAATCAACGCCTCGCGTGGCACAGTGATCGATATTCCTGCATTGTGTGAGGCATTAGAAAGCAAACACTTAGGCGGTGCGGCGATTGATGTATTCCCAGTCGAACCGGCCTCGAACAGTGATCCTTTCGACTCGCCGTTATGTCAATTTGATAACGTCATCCTAACGCCACACATTGGCGGCTCGACGCAGGAAGCTCAAGAAAATATCGGTATTGAAGTGGCTGGGAAACTGGCGAAATACTCGGATAACGGCTCAACACTTTCTGCAGTGAACTTCCCTGAAGTCTCTCTACCGGCACATAGCGTGTCTGCGAGCCGTATTCTGCATATTCATGAAAACCGTCCCGGTATCTTAACGGCGATAAACAATATCTTTGGTGATCAAAATATCAATATTGTCGGTCAATACCTACAAACCTCGCCGCATTTAGGCTACGTGGTGATTGATGTGGATGCGGAACAAGAAGTGGCGGACAACGCGCTACAACTGATGAAGCAAATTCCTGGCACAATTCGCGCTCGACTTCTCTACTAAGTCGCATATAAAGGGGCCGTTAGGCCTCTTTATTTCCCCACTGCCATAATTTATTAGGGGTAATGACTGCTGGTAGCGGAATATCCCAAGGTTGAATGGGCAACGTATCTTGATGTTGGCAATTATGCGCTACACCAATAGGTAACACACCTGCCTCTTGCCAGTTAACCAGTAAGCGGTCGTAAAAGCCGCCTCCCATTCCTAATCGCTGACCGTCGCTATCAAACGCCACTAACGGCACGATCACTACATCTAAGTCAGTGAACGGGCGACACTCATCGCAATTTTCCTCTGGCTCCATCATACCGAATCGATGCTTAACTAGCGTCGTCTGTGGCGTAAAACGTTGAAACAGTAGCGTCGTAGGCTGATGCGGATTAATCCGGGGTAAGTACACACTTTTACCCAAATGCCATAATCGAGCAATTAAGGGACGAGTATTGATTTCGCCATCCATCGACATAAATAAGGCGATATGCTGTGCTTGCTGAATGGGTGAAAATAAAATGGCATGTTCGGCAAGCTGCTGACCGGCGGCAAATTGTTGGGGTTCGCTTAGGGAGCATCGTAAACGGCGTATATGCTGGCGCAACGACTGGCGTTGTTGAACGAGAGAAGGTTCCATAGTCGGTAATCCTTGTGAAAACACTGAAGGATAATAGGCGGTGAGAAACTGACAGTAAAGAGAAAAGAAGGAGGGGATCTCCGAGATGCCGCTGCGAGCTGTAACCCTTGAACCCTTGGTTCAAGGTGAACATGTCGTCATACCTATTAGGCTTCTCGGACGAACCGAGCATGCACACAAGATATGAAGCGCCACATTCTAGTAGTACTAAATATCGGCTCAGGGGACTGGCCCGCTTGCAAACATCTCAGAGAATTCGTTGTTCAGGGAAAATTATAGCACAGGATCCCTGAATACTTTATTCAAATTTACTTTCTGGGCGATCGCTGATGCGCCCTTGTTCGACTAATGCCTGTTCAATAGTCTGTTGCAATACACGAATACGTTGTTCCATATTGCTGGCATAATCACGGGTTTTGCTTTTTTCTTGGGCAAGTTCGTGACAAATATTTAATGCTGCAATGAACACTAATTGTTCAGTATTCGTGACGCGAGTTCGATGTTTTAAATCCTGCAGACGCTGGTCAAGATCTTCGGCCGCAGAAAGTAGAGCTTCTTTTTGTTCTGGAGGACAGTTCACTCGAAGTGAACGACCAAAAATATGAATATCTACCGGTTGCGCAGACATGTTACCTTCCTGATAATTACGTTGTCCGCTTCCAAAGTCACTTGCTGAGGAAGGGCGCCACTATATATACCTGAGGCAGAAGTTACAACCCCTTTTCTGGAATCTACAAGGGAGCTAATGGTAGCATAGATCCTACTTCACTTTCCCAAGGCTATGAATAACGATGACTTCACCGAACTATAACACGCTTAATAGCGACCTGACGACACAAGGTGTCGGTATGACAGCCGCTGAGATGCATGGCTTACTCAGTGGCATCCTCTGCGGTGGCACTAAAGATCATAGCTGGAAAGCACTGGTACATGACCTAACGAACGATGGCATTGCGTTTTCGGCTCAACTCAACCAATCCTTACAAGCTGTCTACGATAATACACTGCACGCCTTCGAGGAAGACGGTTTCAACTTTCAACTCTTCCTTCCGGTCGATAACCACGACAATGTTTTTGACCGCGCAGATGCTTTAGCCGGATGGGTCAATCATTTTCTACTAGGATTAGGGGTAACACAGCCTAAATTAGATAAAGTGAAAGATGAGGCGGGTGAAGCGATTGACGATTTGCGTACTATCGCTCAACTAGGTTACGACGAAGATGAAGATTCGGAAGAACTTGCACAATCTTTGGAGGAGGTCATTGAATATGTCAGAGTTGCTGCATTACTCTGCCATGAAACCTTCAATGCCCCGCAAGCGGATACTTCAGCCGTAACGCAGGTGCCGACATTACATTGATCCTCGAACGGTAAATGGGGATGACAGGGAGCTTAAGGTATGATTTCACAGAAAAACTACAGTAAACGGCGCCAGGCGCTTCTTAAACAGATGCAACCGGGAAGCGCAGCCTTAATTTTTGCTGCACCGGAGGTCACCCGTAGCCGGGACACTGAGTATCTTTTCCGTCAGCATAGCGACTTCTGGTACTTCACTGGGTTTAACGAGCCTGAAGCATTGTTGATCTTAATTAAAAGTGACGATCAGCATAACCACAGCATCCTCTTCAATCGTTACCGTGACCCACATGCGGAAGTCTGGTTTGGACGACGCCTTGGGCAAGATGCCGCAATCGAAAAACTTGGGGTTGATCGCGCACTCCCTTGGGGAGAGCTTGACCAACAGCTCGCGCAAATTCTTAATGGATTAACCACGGTTTATCATGCCAGTGGTGAATATGCTTTTGCCGATGAAAAAGTGAATCATGCACTTGAAACCCTACGGGCGGGATCGCGTCAAAATCTCAAGGCCCCGACAACGCTCATCGACTGGCGGCCGATCGTCCACGAAATGCGTCTCTTTAAAGATAAAGAAGAGCTGGCTATTCTGCGTGATGCGGGACGGATCAGTGCTCTTGCACATCAACGTGCAATGCAGCAATGTCAGCCGGGGATGTACGAATACCAGTTGGAAGGAGAGATCCATCATGAGTTCTCACGTCATGGTGCCCGTTTTCCATCCTACAACACTATTGTAGGGGGCGGTGAAAATGCCTGTATTCTCCATTACACCGAGAATGAGTCGCTACTGAAAAAAGGCCAACTGGTACTGATTGATGCAGGCTGTGAACTATTTGGCTACGCTGGCGACATCACTCGGACATTCCCCGTGGACGGTAAATTCACCCCAGCGCAACGTGAACTGTATGACATAGTACTGCGTGCCTTAACCACTGCGCTGGCTCTCTTCCGGCCGGGAGTCAGTATTGCTGAGGTCACTGAAGCTGTTATCCGAATCAAGGTTGAAGGGTTAGTTGAACTCGGTATTTTAACGGGTGATGTTTCACAATTAATTGAAGAAAAAGCCTATCGGCCATTCTTTATGCACGGACTAAGTCATTGGCTCGGTTTAGATGTGCATGATGTAGGAGGATATGGGGGCGCTGACCGTTCACGACTCCTAGAGCCTGGGATGGTATTGACCGTAGAACCAGGATTATATATCGCTCCTGATGCCAACGTTCCAGAACGCTACCGTGGCATAGGGATCCGTATCGAAGATGATATTGTTATCACTGAAACCGGCCATGAAAATTTAACCGAACAGGTAGTGAAAGATCCTGATGCAATCGAACAATTGATGCATATCGCGCAAACAAAACGTCTAGGTGAAAATAACCCACTATGAGCGTAATAATTGTTGGGGGAGGTATGGCAGGTGCAACCCTAGCACTGGCTTTATCGACCCTTTCTCAAGGAAAATTACCCGTTACCTTAATTGAGGGAAGCTCTCCCGATACTGCAGCACACCCAGGTTTTGATAGCCGGGCGATTGCATTAGCGGCAGGCACTTGCCAGCAACTTGAGCGTATTGGCGTCTGGTCGGCCCTCAAATCCTTGGCAACCCCGATTACCGATATTCATGTTTCTGACCGAGGCCATTTGGGGCAGGTTACCCTTAACCGTGATGACTATAATCTGACGGCTTTGGGTAACGTAATTGAGCTACATGCTGCTGGGAAAGTATTATTTCAGCGATTACAACACGCCCCAGGTGTTACCTTACATTGCCCGGCGAAAGTTGCCAGTATGACCCGTTATGCAGATAACATAGCAGTCACGTTAGAAAATGGATCGTCGCTAAATGCCCAGACATTAATCATTGCCAATGGCAATCGATCCCCCATCGCGCGGCAAGCCGGGTTTGAATGGCAAAGGGAGAACTATGAACAAGTCGCGATTATTGCCAACGTCAGCACGACTCAACCGCATAACGGCCGGGCTTTTGAACGCTTTACGACACAAGGGCCTATCGCATTATTACCCATGTCGGGCAATCGCCTATCGCTAGTATGGTGTGTATCGGCCCATAGAAGCGCATCGTTATTGTCGGCAGAAAAAAGCGAGTTTTTACAACAACTCCAACAGACTTTCGGCTGGCGTTTAGGGAAATTTACCGACGTCGGACAAAGAGAAGCCTACCCGCTGAGCTTACAACAGGCACACTCCGTCACCACGCATCGCTGCGTGGTCATTGGTAACGCCGCACAATCGCTACACCCCATTGCCGGACAAGGGTTCAACCTAGGCATGCGCGATGTGATGAGCCTAGCCGAAACTTTGACACAGGCTTTCTTGCAGCAGCAAGATCTGGGCAGTTTCCCGGTACTTAATCGTTATCAACAGCGCCGAGTAGACGACCGTGCGACCACCATTGGTATTACGGATGGCCTCGTTCGCCTTTTTGCGAATGACAATATTCCGCTGACCGTCGGGCGAAATCTCGGGTTATTCACAATGCAACGATTTACCGGTTTTAAACACCACCTTGCCAGTCGCACCCTCGGCTGGGTTAAACGTTAATTAAAGAGAATATTCATGCAAAGCTACGATATTATTATTGCTGGTGGTGGAATGGTCGGGCTCGCTGTTGCGTGTGGTCTGAAAGAATCAGGGCTGAGTGTGGCGGTACTGGAGCAAGGGCCGGCCCCCCATTTTTCTCAGCAAGCCCCACTCTCGGTGCGCGTATCAGCCATCAACCGCGCTAGCCAGCGTTTGCTAGATAAAATAGGTGTTTGGCAAAATATTCTACAGATGCGCGCAAGTTGCTATCACGGCATGAAAGTATGGGAAAAAGACAGCTTTGGCCGAATAGCTTTTGATGATAACGAAATTGGCGGTCAGGGCTTAGGCCATATCATTGAGAATCATGTCCTACACACGGCCCTGTGGCATCAAGCACAAACTCTCTCGCATATCACCCTGATCCCAGAGGCGAATTTACAGCAAGCGGCATTTGGTGATAACGAAACCTTCGTGAGCCTCCAAGATGGTTCCATGCTCACAGCACGCTTAATGATTGCTGCGGATGGTGCGCACTCTTGGCTGCGTGGCAAAGCCGACATCCCGCTAACCTTTTGGGATTATAAGCATCATGCACTGGTCGCTAACATTCGTACCGAACAGCCTCATCAAGGCATTGCACGTCAGGTATTTCATGGCGACGGGATTTTAGCATTCCTGCCTTTTGCTGATCCCCACAGCTGTTCTATCGTCTGGTCAACCGAACCGCAAACGGCGAAAAAACTCAACACAATGGACGCGTCGCTATTTTGCCAACAACTCGCAGTCACCTTTGACATGCAACTCGGTCCTTGCACGCTGAACAGTGAGCGACAAACCTTTCCCCTGACGGCACGTTATGCTCGCCAGTTCGTCAGTCACCGTTTAGCCTTAGTCGGGGATGCGGCGCATACCATTCATCCACTTGCCGGGCAGGGCGTTAATCTTGGTTTTATGGATGCAGCAGAGCTTATCGGCCAACTCATTCGCTTACAGCAAGAGGGTAAAGATATTGGTCAACACCTCTATTTGCGGCGTTATGAGCGCCTTCGCAAGCTCAGTGCGGCAAAAATGTTGGCAACCATGCAAAGTTTCCAAGACCTCTTTGCCGGACAGAATCCGTTGAAAAAAGTTATTCGGGATATTGGGCTGACGCTTGCCGATAAACTACCGGGCATTAAACCACAACTGATTAAACAAGCCCTTGGCGAACACGACCTTCCTGAATGGTTACGTAAATAGCGGAGAAAAAGTGATGGCGGCTGCAACACTCAATATCGACAACAAAACAGCACTACTCGTTGTCGATGTTCAAAACGACTTTATGCCAAACGGCCCGCTCGCGGTGCCACAAGGGAATGAGGTGATCCCAGTCATTAACCGTATTGCAGCGCATTTTCATCAGGTTGTGATTACCCAAGATTGGCACCCTGCCGGGCATCTTTCTTTTAGTAGCGCACACCCTGACTGCCAAGATTACCAAACCATCACTATGCCTTATGGCCCTCAATGTTTATGGCCGGAACACTGTATACAAGGCAGTAAAGGGGCGGAACTAGCCGAGGGTCTCGCCATCCCTCATGCAAGATTAATTCTTCGTAAAGGCATCCATCGAGAAATTGATAGCTATTCAGCGTTTTTAGAAGCGGATAGGCGCACCGCGACCGGTCTGCTTGCTTGGTTACAGGCTCACGACATTCACCAAGTCGTTGTTGTTGGGCTTGCCACCGATTTTTGTGTTGGCTGGACCGCCATCGATGCGGCCAAGGCGGGGCTATCAACCTGGGTAGTTGAAGATGCCTGTAGAGCGATTGATCTTAACGGTTCACTCAGTCGCGCTAAACAGGCCATGCAGGAAGCGGGTGTAAAATTTATCACCGCCGCTCACTTGCACCATCATAGTGAGAGTTGATTTATTCTAATTATTGGAAGTTTTTAGCCTTAGATAAACTAATCCGAACAAAGGCGAGGACTTCCCATTCACTGCACAACTTTCTTTTCTCTTTTCATTAAATCCTGATTTTTGCAGCATTTCTCCTGCTTATTGGCACATCTTTTCTATTTTGTGACTCAATACCCTCGCGTTATTGTTACGCACCATTATGATGCATATCACTTTTATCCCTATTTAGGCTTATGGCTAAGCCTGGCAATGAGTGATAACTTACCTAAAGGATATCGTTTGCGTAGCGAGTATTCCCCGTTAGGTCCAGCAAATTCATTCACCGCAAATTTGCCGCGGAAGAAGGAGTGTTATGAGTCAACGAACCCCTCTTTTTATACAACATGAAGCCTGTGGTGCTCGCCTCGTCGATTTCCACGGATGGTTAATGCCCCTGCACTATGGTTCACAACTTGATGAGCATCACGCAGTCCGCCGCTCAGCAGGAATGTTCGATGTTTCCCACATGACCATTGTCGATCTGACCGGTCCTCGGACCCGGGAGTTTTTACGTTATCTATTGGCTAACGATGTTGCGAAGCTGACTGTACCGGGTAAAGCGTTATACAGCGCAATGCTTAATGGTTCAGGCGGCGTCATTGACGACCTAATTGTCTATTTTCTCAATGAACAGCACTTTCGATTAGTGGTCAACTCAGCAACGCGGGAAAACGACTTAACCTGGATCGCAGAACAATCTCAGCACTATGGCATCGCGATCAAAGAGCGCAGAGACTTAGCCTTAATTGCAGTACAAGGTCCACAGGCGATAGAAAAAGCACAGTCAGTGATGTCGACGACACAGCGTCAAGCCGTGGCCGATATGAAACCGTTTTTTGCTGTAGAAAGTGAAGGCTGGTTTATTGCCACCACCGGCTACACTGGGGAGCAAGGCTATGAAATCGCTCTTCCTGCCGAACAGGCACCCTTGTTATGGGAAAAGCTGCTTGAAGCTGGCGTTAAACCCGCGGGGTTAGGGGCTCGTGACACATTACGCTTGGAAGCGGGTTTAAACCTTTATGGACAAGAAATGGACGAATCTATCTCGCCACTGGCGGCCAATATGGCATGGACTGTCGCATGGCAGCCGGATGACCGCGAATTTATCGGGCGACAAATACTGGAGCGTCAAAGAGAGCAGAGTACGCAAAAATTAGTTGGCGTGGTGTTGCACGAAAAAGGGATGTTACGAAATGGTTTATCCCTCTTTTTTACTGACAGCAATGGTCAACAGCAAACAGGTACCATCACCAGTGGGTCTTACTCGCCGACACTCGGTTGCAGCATTGGTCTTGCACGTGTTCCCGCGACCATTGGCGACAATGCACAGGTACGGATTCGTGAACGTGAGCTACCGCTTTTAGTCACATCCCCCTGCTTTGTGCGTGCAGGTAAATCGTTAATTTAATCATGGAGAAGAATAAAATGAGCAATGTACCGCAACAATTAAAATACCGCGACAGTCATGAGTGGGTGCGTCAAGAAGGTGATGGCACGGTAACGGTAGGCATTACTGAACATGCACAAAGCCTTTTAGGAGACATGGTATTTATTGATCTACCCGCCCTTGGACGTCAAGTCACCGCCGGTGACGACTGTGCAGTCGCAGAATCGGTCAAGGCTGCTTCAGACATCTATGCACCGGTAAGCGGTGAAATCATCGCCATTAACGAAGCATTAAACGACAGCCCTGAGCAGGTCAATAGCTCACCTTATGACGACGGTTGGTTATTTAAAATCAAGCTGAGTCACGACGATGAACTTGGACAACTGCTTGACGCAAATGCCTATCAATCTTTAATTAATGAGTGAGTAATACGATGACGCAACCACTTAGCCAATTAGAAAATCCAGATGCCTTCGTTCGTCGCCATATAGGTCCTGATACTGAACAACAGCAGCAGATGTTACATCAGATTGGTGCATCTGAATTGTCGAAGTTGATTGCGTCTATCGTGCCTGAAGATATACAACTTTCGTCCTCTCCTCTCACATTACCTTCTTGTACTGAACATCAAGCCTTAGCGGAACTAAAAACAATTGCGGCTAAAAATCGCCGTTACAAATCTTGGATTGGAATGGGGTATAGCGCAGTACACACGCCCCCCGTCATCCTACGTAACTTATTGGAAAACCCGGGTTGGTATACCGCGTATACCCCTTATCAACCTGAAGTTTCACAAGGGCGTCTTGAAGCACTCTTGAATTTCCAGCAAGTCACCCTAGAGTTAACCGGAATGGAGGTTGCCTCCGCCTCGTTACTCGATGAAGCCACCGCTGCGGCTGAAGCCATGGCAATGGCAAAGCGGGTCAGCAAGCGCCAAAACGCCAATACATTCTTTGTGGCAGACGATCTGCACCCTCAAACGTTGGACGTACTGAAAACGCGTGCGGAACGTTTTGGTTTTGAGATCGTGGTCGACAAGGCTGAACGGGCCATTGAGCACCAAAATTTATTCGGTGTTTGCCTACAATATTGTGGCACGCAAGGGCAGTTGCATGACTACCGTTCACTGATTGCAACCTTAACTCAGCAAGGGGTGATCATCTCAATGGCCGCCGAGTTTATGGCGCTAGTGCTGCTCCAATCACCCGGTGAAATGGGCGCTGATATCGTGTTTGGTTCTTCTCAACGCTTTGGCGTTCCTATGGGCTACGGTGGACCGCATGCGGCCTTCTTTGCCACTAAAGAGGTTTTTAAACGGGCGATGCCGGGTCGTATTATCGGCGTTTCTCGGGACGTTCAAGGTAACACTGCGCTCCGTATGGCAATGCAAACCCGCGAACAACATATCCGTCGTGAAAAAGCCAATTCCAATATCTGTACATCGCAAGTACTGCTGGCCAATATGGCGGGTATGTATGCCGTTTGGCATGGGCCTAAAGGGCTAAAGCGTATCGCACAGCGCATTCATCGCTACACGCAGATCCTTGCAAAAATAATCCAAGATAACGGCCTTAAACTTCGCCATCAGCTCTGGTTCGACACGCTAACGGTAGATGTTGCAGATAAAGCCGAAGTTCTTAAGCGAGCAGAACAGCATCAATGTAATTTACGCAGTGATCTCCATCACGCAGTGGGCATCACCCTTGATGAAACCACCCAACGTGAAGATATCATCGTGCTAGCTCAGATCCTTCTTGGTCGAGCGATTGATCTCGATATCGACCAATACGATCATACCGTTACTCAGCATCCGATAATCCCTGACGATCTCTTGCGCCAACAAGCTATCTTGACGCATCCCGTATTTAATCAGTACCACAGTGAAACGGAAATGCTGCGCTACCTTCACAAACTGGAGCGCAAGGATCTCGCACTGAATCAAGCGATGATCCCGTTAGGTTCATGTACCATGAAACTTAACGCAGTGGCTGAAATGCTACCGATCACTTGGCCAGAATTTGCCGAACTCCACCCATTCTGTCCGACGGAGCAGGCGGCGGGTTACTTAGAAATGATAGAGCAACTCTCTCATTGGTTGGTCGTCCTAACCGGCTATGATGCGCTATGCATGCAACCCAATTCTGGTGCACAGGGGGAATATGCCGGGCTACTGGCGATTCGTCGCTACCATGAAAGCCGTCACCAAGGGCAACGTAATATTTGCCTTATTCCTGCATCAGCGCATGGGACTAACCCTGCCTCTGCCCAAATGGCCGGTATGGAGGTTATCGTCGTAGCCTGTGATAAGCAGGGCAATATCGACTTACTCGATTTACGCACGAAAGCCAGCCAAGCGGGTGAGCACCTCTCCTGCATTATGGTGACCTATCCCTCCACGCACGGGGTATATGAAGAGACAATCCGTGAAGTCTGTGACGTTGTTCATCACTATGGCGGACAAGTCTATCTTGATGGGGCCAATATGAACGCGCAAGTGGGGATCACAACTCCTGGCCATATTGGAGCGGATGTTTCACACCTCAACCTTCATAAAACATTCTGTATTCCGCATGGTGGCGGAGGTCCGGGAATGGGGCCGATTGGCGTAAAAGCACATCTAGCGCCCTTTGTGCCAGGACACAGTATCATCCAATCGTCATTGCTAACCGAGCAAGGGGCGGTAAGTGCGGCACCTTTTGGCAGTGCATCAATCCTTCCAATTAGCTGGATGTATATCCGAATGATGGGTGGGGAGGGATTAAAACAAGCCAGTTCAGTGGCAATTCTCAATGCGAACTACATTGCGACACGGCTAAAATCGGCCTACGAAATTTTATATACAGGGCCAACAGGGCGGGTTGCACATGAATGTATTCTCGATATTCGTCCGCTTAAAGAACGGGTAGGGATTAGCGAAATGGATATCGCTAAACGTCTTATCGATTACGGGTTTCATGCCCCAACGATGTCCTTTCCCGTTGCCGGTACGCTGATGGTTGAGCCGACAGAATCAGAAAGTTTGCAAGAACTGGATCGATTTATTGACGCGATGCTCGCCATTCGAGAAGAGATCGAGCAGGTCGCCCAAGGAATCTGGCCACTGGAGGATAACCCACTAGTGAATGCTCCACATATTCAACAGGAGCTACTCGATAACTGGTCGCATCCTTACTCACGAGAAACCGCTGTTTTCCCAGCGGGAACAGAGAACAAATATTGGCCTACGGTCAAACGCTTAGATGACGTTTACGGCGACCGCAATCTATTCTGTTCCTGTGTACCGGTTGGCGATTATTCACCTTGATAAAATCCCCCCTGAAAAGGGGGGTTACACCTATTCACAGTTTTATTTGAGCTTACACTTGTACTCTGAATTTGATCTCAGTTAGTCTATTCATTCGCTTATTAGATTAACGAGGAGTTAACCTAGCAATTATGGCTAAGATACAGACTTTCTCTACTGGATATTCATTTTCGGAAGAAATCGCGAATAGTGTCAGTCATGGCTTGGGCTGTCTGTTTGGAATTGTCGGTTTAATACTGCTGCTTAATCAAGCTATTGAACGTGATGCTGACCTGATCACCGTTATCAGTTATAGCTTGTATGGGGGGAGTATGATTATTCTCTTTCTTGCATCGACCCTCTACCATGCTATTCCCAATCCCGATGCTAAGCCGTGGTTAAAGAAAATTGATCACTGTGCTATTTATTTATTGATTGCCGGAACTTATACGCCATTCTTACTGGTTGGATTACGATCACCCTTAGCGGAAGGGCTGATGGTCGTAATCTGGGCATTGGCACTACTGGGAATTATTTTTAAATTAGTCTTTGCCCATCGATTCAAAGTGTTATCGGTCGTCACCTACCTACTTATGGGCTGGTTATCCTTAGTCGTCATTTATCAGATGGCGACTAAACTCTCTGCTGCAAGTGTATGGTTGCTTGCTATTGGTGGAATCGTCTATTCATTAGGGGTGATTTTCTACGTCAATCGTCGAATTCCCTACAACCATGCAATATGGCACGCCTTTGTTTTAGGGGGCGCTATTTGCCATTTTTGTGCTATCTACTTTTATATAAAGTAGCGTGTTGTGGCTGGAAAATAACATCAAGTATCTCCCCCTATCCGCATCGTTTTTGCTTTTAGGGGGAAGTCATTGTCATGTAATTTTAATGAAGACAGGGACGGGAGTTGGTCGGTTACGCATCGTCCAGAGAATAGGGCAATGGCTGAATGCGTAGTTCACTTTCAGCCTCACCTTCTCGCCGAAACAGATGCTCGCTATCGAGATCGTTATTTAAGATAACCTGTACCCATAACTGGCACTCATCGTGCATCACCGAACAGAGAACTGTCCCGGTCTTACGCCAGTTATCGCCCATTTGTAGTTCAACGGCCTCTCCCGGCGCAATAGCCGCCATTGCAGATCCAGACAACCAATAGAGAGCACGCTTATTTGCCCCTCGGTACTTGGCACGGGCCACCATCTCCTGCCCGCTATAGCAGCCTTTTTTAAAGCTAATCGCCCCTAAAGCCTGCAAGTTGGCGGCTTGTGGAATAAATTGAGCACTGTTAGCTGAATCGATAACGGGAATGCCGGCGGCAATCTCAGCGGCTAACCACAATTGCTGGTCATAAACCGCAGCAGGGGCGTGATTAAGTAACGCTTGAGCCGTTGCAGGTTCAGCAATCACGATATAGCGATTTTCCGGGGTCGCTAACCACAAGAGAATAGAAGTGCCTACTCTCACCAAAGGGTGAGTGGCATCTGGCAGCTGAGCAAAGTGTTGCTGTAAAACCGCCGTGGCGTGTCGGCCCATCACGCCAATAATCGCGCGACTATCATCGGCAGCCAAGGTCACTTTGGAGAACACGGCATATTTCTTCAGTTCGGTCAGTTGTTGCTCGCGCACGCTGCGGCGCAATAAATAACAATAGCCTTCGCCCTCATGAAAGATGCGCAGATTACTCCACATCTTGCCCTTTGCATCACAATGGGCAGCAAGCTGATGACTATGTTCGGGCAGTAGACTCAAGTCTGCGGTGAGTTGTCCCTGCAAATAAGCCGTCGCATCGGCGCCTTGAGCCGTAACCAATGCCCAATCGGTGAGTGCACAAAACACCAAATCGGCATGGGTAACGGTATTATCTGGTTGAGAAAGCATGTTATCTCCTGTCGTACAACAGTGAACAGAAACGCGTAATATCGCATTCCAATATTGGCATCATTATTCAATAAAGCGTAAAGCCTGAAAAGCGGTAAGCAAACACAAAAGTGCGAGTTAACCCGAATAGACGGCGATTGACACTGCCGTTCGCCCAAGCTCTGCGTTACACTCTATACACTTGATTAGGGTCATTATAGAGGAACTGAGTGTGGAAATAGCAGAAATAGGTATTCAAGACACATCACGTATTCACTGGGCGTGCCGACGCGGCATGTTGGAACTCGATATTGCTGTACGGCCTTTTTTTGAGCACGAATACCATACGTTAACCGACCAGCAAAAGCGCGCCTTTATCGCCTTACTCAAAGCCGATGACCCTGATCTCTTTAATTGGTTAATGGGGCATGGACAACCCGCGAATCGTGAGCTTAAAGAAATGGTCGACTTAATTCGGACACGTAACAGTGCGCGCGGTCCTGTGGCAAACTGAAATCCATGTCTCGCGCTATGCTCTCTATGCCGCAAAGGGTTGGATGCTTTTACTCTTGGTGGTTATGCTGATATCGCCTTGGTTTGGAATCTTTTATCTACTTAAGCCTTTGGCGATTATCGGGCTCCTTTACGAAAGACAACGCACCTTACGGCGCCTTTTATCAAGAGTAGGAACCCTGCATATTGACGATCAAGAAGCCTGGTACTGGCAGCAACAATCATGGCGCGTAGTCTCGCCACTCTGTTGGTTACCTTGGGGCGTGATGATCAGCTGGCGTTGCGGGCAGCGCCATCAACACTTTTGGTTGATGGCCGATAGCATGTCGCAGCAAGCGTGGCGAAACCTACGCTTCTACTGGTTAAAAGGCCGTAATCGACAGTGGAAATAGGTCGCTACAGCAGCGCGGAAACTTCGGTTAAAATCTGTTCGCACCAGTTCTCGATACGCGTATCCGTCTCATCGAATTGATTCACATCATCTAAGGCTAGGCCCACAAAGTGCTGACCTTCCGCTGTCAGCGGCTTTTTACTGATAAACTCATAACCGGTAATCGGCCAGTATCCGACAAAAGAGACACCCTTTGCTTGCAACAGGTCGTGTAGCATCCCGAGCGCATCCAAAAACCACTCGCTATAACCAGCTTGGTCACCCAGGCCGTACAGCGCGACAATCTTTCCTGAAAGATCAAGGTCGGCTAGGGCCTGCCACTGAGCTTCCCAATCTTCTTGGAGTTCGCCAAAATCCCAAGTCGGCATACCCAGAATAAGCAAGTCATACTCAGTCATTGCCGAGAGATCGGCCTCTTTAACATTATGCAGGCTAACTAAATCATGGCCGATAAAATCCTGAATTTTCTCCGCCGCCATTTCGGTATAGCAAGTGCTCGAACCGTAAAATAACCCTATTTTCATTTTCGATTGACTCTTAGGCGCATATTTTTTGCTGAGTGTAGCAGAAAGCATACAGCCAGACGTAGTTGATGCATAATAGGCGCTGTTTAGCTCAGGCCATTTGATGAGGAACCTATGCAAAGCCCGACATCATTGCCCACGATCGACCCCTTAATTGAAGGATTTATCGATCAACTCTGGATAGAACGTAATTTAGCCGCCAACACCCTTGAAGCTTATCGCCGTGATCTAACACAACTGACCGAGTGGTTAGCGGCCCATCATTTCGCATTATTAACGGTGAGCGCCCCGGACTTACAAGCATTTCTTGCAGAAAAGCTCGAAGGTGGCTACCGTGCCACCAGCTCTGCGCGTCAGCTCAGTGCGATGCGCCAGCTCTTTCAATATCTCTACCGCGAGCAACTGCGCAGCGACGACCCCAGTGCCTTACTCTCATCCCCTAAACTTCCGCAGCGTCTGCCCAAAGATCTCAGCGAAGCGCAAGTCGCTCGATTACTTGAAGCGCCCTCCACGGAAATTCCGTTAGAACTGCGTGATAAGGCGATGATCGAGCTACTCTACGCCACGGGACTTCGGGTCTCTGAGCTGACCGGGCTTAGCTTAAGCGACCTGAGTTTACGTCAAGGCGTTGTCCGTATTCTCGGTAAGGGAAACAAAGAGCGACTAGTCCCGTTAGGGGAAGAGGCCATCTACTGGCTAGAAAATTATCTGGAACATGGTCGTCCTTGGCTGATTAATGGCGCAAAAATTGATATAGTCTTTCCCAGCAATCGTGGACAGCAAATGACCCGCCAGACTTTCTGGCACCGAATTAAGCATTACGCAGTAATCGCCGGTATTGATAGCGCCAAGCTCTCTCCTCACGTGCTACGCCATGCCTTTGCCACACATTTACTTAATCACGGTGCCGATTTGCGCGTCGTCCAAATGCTATTAGGTCACAGTGACCTCTCAACCACGCAAATTTACACGCACGTTGCCAACGAACGACTTCGTCAACTGCACCAACAGCATCACCCACGCGCTTAGCGGGGGAAGCAAAAAGGATACGGAAATGCTGAAAAAAACCTTAATCCCGATGGTGGCGCTACTCGCCAGCGTCTCTACTGCTAGCTATGCCAACAATGCGGCCATTATCCAATCTCTCACTAAATTGGGCGTAAGCATCAGTGACATTCAGTCATCACCTTTACCGGGAGTGAGCACCGTATTAACCGATAACGGTGTGCTCTATGTCACGGATGATGGCAAACAGATGATCCAAGGGCCGCTCTACAATATCAGCGGTCAATCACCGGTTAACGTCACTTTTCAAACATTAGACAAAAAAGTCGAAGCCTTAGCGCCAGAAATGATCGTTTATAAAGCGCCTAAAGAGCAACATGTGGTGACGGTATTTACCGATATCACCTGTGGCTATTGCCACAAATTACACCAACAAATATCCGACTATAACGCGCTGGGGATCACCGTACGCTATTTAGCCTTCCCGCGTGAAGGTGTACAAGGCGACGTAGCGAAAGCCATGAAAAATATCTGGTGTGCAAAAGATCCTAAAGCCGCGTTTGATGCCGCGATGGCCGGCAAAACCCCAGCCGCTGCAAGCTGTAATATCGATATTGCAAAACAATACCAACTCGGCTTACTTTACGGTATTCAGGGTACTCCAGCGATTCTGACGAAAAACGGAGTCATGATCCCCGGTTATCAAGGCCCGAACGAACTCAAACAATATCTGGATCGCATCAACGCAGGATAATCCCTTGTCTTCACGCGCAATACCTGAACTTAAACGACGTCAGCCCTTGGCTGACGTCCAGCTCGCAGCAACGCTTCCCCCCTTACTGCAACAGTTATACCGACAACGCGGCATTGATAATGCCGCGCAGCTTGAGCGTGGGGCCAATTACCTCCTACCGCCCACTGGCCTAACAGGTATTGAGCAAGCGGTAGCGCTATTGCATCAAGCCATGCGTGATAACCTGCATATCATGGTTGTGGGGGACTTTGATGCCGATGGGGCGACTAGCACCGCACTGTCCGTGCTAGCCCTAAAACAATTTGGTGCAGAACAAGTCAGCTACCTAGTGCCGAATCGGTTTGAGCAGGGCTATGGATTGAGCCCCGAAGTGGTTGACTTAGCGCATGCACGCAAAGCACAACTGATCTTTACGGTTGATAACGGTATCTCCTCAATTGCCGGTGTCGACTATGCCACAACGCTTGGGATCCCGGTTATCATCACCGATCACCATCTTCCCGGCGAGCAATTACCGGCAGCGGCAGCCATGGTTAACCCCAATCTGCATGACGCCACCTTTCCTTCAAAACATCTTGCCGGAGTAGGCGTGGCCTTTTACGTGATGCTAGCACTACGTGCTTACTTACGTGAACAAGGGTGGTTTACCGGCGCTGTCCCGAATCTTGCCGATTTGTTGGATCTGGTGGCACTGGGCACCGTTGCCGATGTCGTGCCTCTCGATGCCAACAACCGAATTTTGGTCTGGCAAGGCTTACAACGTATTCGCGCAGGCAAATGTCGACCGGGGATCCGCGCCTTGGTCGAGGTCAGCCAACGCCAAGCCTCACGGCTTGCGGCCAGTGATTTAGGTTTTGCCCTTGGCCCGCGACTCAATGCCGCGGGACGTTTGGACGATATGTCGCAAGGGGTAGAGCTGTTACTCACCGAAAATGACGCGCAAGCGCGCATGTTGGCTGTCGAACTTGATGCGCTCAACCAGACTCGCAAAGAGATTGAGCAGGGCATGCAGCAAGAGGCACTGGTGATTTGTGAACAGTTGGCGCAACAGCAACATCTTCCCAGCGGGTTAGCCTTTTATCACCCAGAATGGCATCAAGGGGTGGTCGGGATTGTTGCCTCGCGTCTCAAAGAGCGATTCCACCGCCCGGTAATTGCATTTGCGCCAGCGGGGGAGGGGATCTTAAAAGGTTCGGGGCGCTCCATTGCCGGCTTGCATCTACGAGATGTACTAGAGCGGTTAGATAGCCAACAACCGGGGTTACTCCTCAAATTCGGGGGGCATGCTATGGCCGCGGGATTAAGTTTATCCGAACAAAACTTCCCACTTTTTCGCGATAGCTTCGCGCAATTAGTCAACGAATGGCTCGATCAGGATGCGCTAAAAGGGGTTCTCTGGTCGGATGGCGAACTGGCGGCTGGGCAAATGACGGTAGAGACGGCGGAGATGTTACGCAATGCCGGGCCGTGGGGACAGATGTTTCCAGAACCGCTTTTCGACGGTGAATTTAAACTATTGCAACAACGGTTAGTCGGACAAAAGCACCTAAAACTGCTACTCGAACCGGTCTGCGGTGGCCCGCTTATTGATGGCATCGCCTTTAATGTTGACCTACAACAATGGCCTGACCCGAGTATTCAACGGGCGACTTTGGCTTATAAACTGGATGTTAATGAGTACCGCGGACAGCGCAGCGCGCAACTATTAGTCGAATACCTCTGGCCAAAAGCCTAAAAAGAGGTTACACGCCGAGGGTGGTTTCGGGTAGAATCTGCACCCTCTGTTTCACTTTTTTATCTTCAACTTAAGACAACAAACTATGTTTGAAATCAATCCGATAAAAAATCGTATTCAAGACCTTACCGAGCGCAGCGATGTTCTTCGGGGGTACCTTTGACTATGATGCAAAAAATGAGCGTTTAGAAGAAGTTAACGCAGAACTTGAACAATCTGATGTCTGGAACGATCCTGAGCGCGCGCAAGCCTTAGGGAAGGAGCGCTCCACGCTTGAAGCCATTGTCGAAACCTTCGACCAATTGGCGCAAGGCTTAGAGGATGTCAGTGGATTACTCGAATTAGCCGTCGAAGCCGACGACGAAGAAACCTTTAACGAAGCGATTGCCGAGCTAGAGACGCTCGACAAAAAACTCGCAGAATTAGAGTTTCGGCGGATGTTCTCCGGCGAGTATGACAGCGCTGATTGCTACATTGATCTGCAAGCAGGTTCTGGCGGAACGGAAGCTCAGGATTGGGCAAACATGTTGTTACGGATGTATCTACGTTGGGCGGAAGCAAAAGGCTTTAAAACCGAAATCATTGAAGTTTCCGACGGCGACGTTGCCGGTATTAAGTCCGCAACCGTAAAAATTATCGGTGATTATGCCTTTGGATGGTTAAGAACCGAAACCGGTGTTCATCGTCTTGTGCGTAAAAGTCCCTTTGATTCAGGAGGCCGTCGCCACACCTCCTTTAGCTCTGCCTTTATTTATCCAGAAGTGGATGAGAATATCGATATCGATATCAACCCGGCAGACCTACGGATCGATGTTTACCGCGCCTCTGGGGCGGGCGGTCAGCACGTCAATAAAACAGAATCAGCGGTCCGTATTACCCATATTCCAACCGGTACCGTAACTCAGTGCCAGAATGACCGTTCTCAGCATAAGAACAAAGACCAAGCCATGAAGCAGATGAAAGCGAAATTATATGAGCTGGAAATGCAAAAGAAAAATGCTGAGAAGCAGGTGATGGAAGAGAATAAATCCGACATTGGTTGGGGCAGTCAAATTCGCTCATATGTCCTAGATGACTCGCGGATCAAAGATCTCCGCACCAGTGTTGAAACCCGAAATACGCAGGCCGTCCTCGATGGCGATTTAGATCGATTTATTGAAGCTAGCCTGAAAGCTGGCCTATAAGGAACCCTCATGTCAGAACAAACTCCCGCGCCGGCGGATCTAGCCCAAGAACTCAATAACGAACTGAGTTCACGTCGCGAAAAACTGGTAGCTTTACGTGAAAAAGGCAACCCATTCCCGAATGACTTCCGTCCTGAGCACCGTTCTGATGTCCTGCATCAGCAATACGATGAGCAAAGCCAAGAAGCCTTAGAAGATTTAGGTATCGAGGTAACGGTTGCTGGTCGTATGATGACGCGTCGTATCATGGGTAAAGCCTCTTTCGCGACCTTACAAGATGTTGGCGGCCGAATTCAGCTTTATGTTTCCCGTGATGATCTGGCGGAAGGCTACTATAACGAACAATTTAAAAAATGGGATCTGGGCGATATCCTAGGAGCACGCGGTAAGCTGTTTAAAACCAAAACCGGTGAGCTCTCTATTCACTGTAGTGAATTACGCCTGTTGACTAAAGCACTGCGCCCGCTGCCAGATAAATTCCACGGCCTAGCTGATCAAGAAACCCGTTACCGTCAGCGTTATTTAGACCTGATTGCTAACGACGAATCACGTCATACCTTCCAAATTCGCTCAAAAATAATGGCCGGTGTGCGTCAATTTATGGTCGACCGCCAGTTTATGGAAGTCGAAACCCCGATGATGCAGGTGATCCCAGGCGGTGCTTCTGCACGACCTTTTATTACCCATCACAATGCGTTAGATATCGATATGTACCTGCGTATCGCGCCAGAACTCTATCTAAAACGTTTAGTGGTCGGTGGGTTTGACCGCGTGTTTGAGATTAACCGTAACTTCCGTAATGAAGGGATCTCACCTCGCCATAACCCAGAGTTCACCATGATGGAACTCTATATGGCGTATGCCGATTACCGCGACCTGATCGAACTGACCGAGAGCCTGTTCCGTACCTTGGCACAAGACGTACTCGGCACCACCGAAGTCCCTTACGGCGAGTATACCTTCGATTTCGGGAAGCCGTTCGATAAGTTGACGATGCGTGAAGCGATCAAAAAATACCGTCCAGAGACCGATCTCGCCGACCTTGAAGACTTTGATAAAGCCGTCGCCATCGCGCAAAGCATCGGTATAAAAGTGGAAAAAAGTTGGGGATTGGGCCGTGTTGTCACGGAAATCTTTGAGGAGACTGCTGAAGCACAACTAATTCAGCCAACCTTTATCACCGAATACCCAGCCGAGGTTTCTCCGCTAGCACGTCGTAATGATGATAACCCAGAAATTACTGACCGCTTCGAGTTCTTTATTGGTGGGCGCGAAATTGGTAATGGCTTCTCCGAGTTGAACGATGCACAAGACCAAGCCGAACGTTTCTTACAACAAGTTAACGCTAAAGACGCCGGTGATGATGAAGCGATGTTCTATGATGAAGATTACGTCACCGCCCTCGAGCATGGTCTACCGCCAACCGCGGGTCTTGGCATTGGTATCGACCGTATGGTGATGCTATTCACGAATAGCCATACCATCCGTGATGTCATTCTCTTCCCAGCGCTACGTCCGGGCAGTAAATAACAACGCAGTCACTGCTGACCTAAACCCGCTTCGGCGGGTTTTTTTATGCCTATTGATAAGTGGTCTTAACCAGAAAAAGGCAAAAATTGAGAGTTAATCTGTAGTATTCCTAGATAGAAATCTATGATTAAGATAGATAATTTTTCTATAAATTGAATATTATTTAACTATCTAATAATAAATAGTGTTACGTGCTAGTATGATATTGAAAGTTTTTTAGTGTTTTCTAGGGTTTTTATCCTGATATCATATAGGTAACCAAATAATAGGTATCGCGCATCTATAAGTATCAAGTCTGTTATCACTCATTTCTGAAATATCAATCTGATGGCCATGATCGAGTATTAACAAATCAATATAAGCCCTATTGTAATGAACAATAGGTTAGAGTTGGGCACAATGCTTTAAAAAAACCATGTATAGATTAAAAAATTGTTGTTCCATAATCTGGTAATCCCCCCGAAAAACCGGTGTGTTCATAAGTAGAATTTTCTCGTAATCTGAACAGGGGAGATCTCTATGAAAA